>NZ_NFHP01000003.1 GCF_002159335.1 Collinsella sp. An7
CAAACGAAAACGGACCCCGAAGGGTCCGTAAAACTCGATGGTAGCCCGTACCAGATTCGAACTGGTGATCTCCGCCTTGAGAGGGCGGCGTCCTAAACCGCTAGACGAACGGGCCATGTCACACGTGGGCTTAGCCCTTGTGCGAGTAGGTATATTACGGGAAGCCGCTCAACCGCGCAAGACCCTATTGCCAAGTTTTTAGAACTTATGGGTATCCCGTGAAGGCGCTCTGGCACGGGGTCGCGCGCAGCGCTCTGGAGTTTTCTGCCGCTGGCCAAATGGTTCAGGGTGCGCGCGGGCCATACGGTACACTACAAAGATACGGATTGTACGGATGGCCGGGGACGCCCGGTTGCTGCTAGGGGAGCGCCATGTCGGATCCAATCAAGCACACTACGCCCAAGGGAACGGTCGATGCGGCCCCCGCGGGCGGAGATGACCACAAGGGCGCGCGCCGTGGTGCGATCTTTATCGGCTTCGTCCTCATCTGCTACATCATCTTTTTGGTGGTTACCGGGCAGGTCGCCCAGTTTTGGTCGGCCATGCAGAACGTACAGATTCCCTGGCTCGTGGTGGCCTGCGTCTGCATGGGGCTCTACATGCTGTTTGGTGTGGCGGCCTACGCCATCGCTGTGTGGCTCGATCCCAATTCGCCGGTGGGCGTGCGTGACCTCATCTCGGTCGAGATGAGCGGTATCTTCTTTGGCAACCTCACGCCCATGATGGTCGGTTCGTCGCCTGCGCAGATCTACCGCCTCACTAAGTGCGGCATGAATGCGGGCGAGGCGGCGGCAACGCAGTTTACGCGTTTTATCGTCTACCAGTTTGGCCTCGTGGCTTGGGGCGCCATCCTGCTGCTTGCGCGCATGCCGTTCTTTGCCGAGAAGTACGGCGACATCACCTTGCTGTGCGTCTTTAGCTTTGGCGGGCACTTCTTGCTGCTGCTCGCAATCTTTGCCGTGTGCCTCATGCCCGGGACGGTCATCAAGGTCGGGCGGCTGGTGCTCTCGGTTCTTGCGCGCATGGGCGTTGCCACGCACAAGATCGAGGAGTGGCGGACCTTCCTCGATACCGAGGTCTACTCGTTCTCCGAGAAGTTCAAGGTGTCAGCCGCGCATCGCTCGTCGATGGCACTCACGGTCGTCATCACGATGATCCAGCTCGCTTTCTTCTACCTCGTGCCGTACTTCCTCATGCTGTCGTTTGGCCACCACGATGTCGACTTCTTCTCGGTGATGGCAGCCTCCGCGTTTGTGCAGCTGCTCTCCTCGGCCGTGCCGCTCCCCGGTGGCACGGGCGGCGCCGAGGGCGGCTTTGCGCTCTTCCTGGGGCACTTCTATGGCTCTGCGGCAACGGCGGGTTATCTGCTCTGGCGCCTCATCACCTTTATCGCCCCGACCATCATCGCCGCCCCCATGCTCGGCCTCAAGAGCGCTCACCGCGCGACGATCCACGAGCGCTGGGTGCGGTTCTCCGGGCGGTTTATGCCGATTACGGCCCAGCGACGCTCCGGAAGCTCGCGGCATGCGGCCGAGCGTCGTGAGCTCCATGCCGGAGTCGTTGAGGCACCTGCGGCTGCGCTGACTCAAGAGGCCGAGGCCCCGACCGAGCACGCCGTCTCTGCGTCGCAGGCGGGCACTGCTGCAGCGCCGGAGCCGCGTGCTGCAAAGACTGTCTCGGCGGCTCAGCCCTCGCCCGCGGGCAAGCCCAAGGCCAAGCGCAAGAAGGCGCCGCGCGCCGTGGTGCGCCGGACCTCGGAGGGCATCACCGTGATCCCGCGGGCGCCGCGCAAGCCCAAGCAGTAAGGGGGACGTGGCGCCGCGGCGCACCTACATCCCGGTTGCCCCGCAGATGGTCAAACGAAGGGGCCTCTCCTCCATCTGGTTTGACGTTCTGCGTAACAACGTTCGGTTCGGCCTGCGTTCCCTTGCGGCTTGTCAAAGGAAGTCGCTGCTAGGGCATCTCGTTTGACATTCTGCAGGATAACGCTGTCGCCGTTCTGCGTTCCGCTACAGCTTGTCAAAATATGATGACGCCCAGGTTCCCCGTTTGACGTATTGCAGTACAACATTCGGCCCAGCCTGCATTCCGTTGCGGATCGTCAAAAGAAGCCGTCGGGTGGATTCCCCGTTTGACGTTCTGCGGCATAACGTTCTGGTCGGTCTTTGTTCCGCCGCAGCCCGTTACATGAATCCGCTGATTGGGCGCCTGGTTTGACGTTCTGCGGTATTACGCTCAAGCAGGTCTGAATTCCGCTGCATCCTGGCAAAAGAATGTGTCGCGCGGGCGTCCCGCTTGACGCCCTGCGATGCAATCCGGGTACGCGCACGGCCATCACTTTGCAGGGCGGCTGGGCCCGGTCTGAATCTTCAGGTCGGGATCGGTTGCTGTTCTTTAGGTAATCCAGTCCCGCACTAACTATTCGGCCGAAGGCTTGACACTCTCGGCAAACGGTCGTACAACTTTGAATACCAACTGTTTGTATTCCAACGGTTAACACATCAGGGGAGATGACCATGGGGGATCCCCAGCCCATCCATCATCAGCTCTTGGTCGCCTTTTCGCACTCCAACCGCGCGATGCTCTCGCGCAGCCGAGCCGCCGGTCTCAAGCCGGGGCAGCCTAAAGTGCTCGAGTACGTTGTCTTTCATGAAGGGTGCTCACAGCGCGACATTGCACGCGCTTGCGTCATGGACAAGTCCACGGTCACGAGTGTAGTAACCCGCATGGAGGAGGAAGGGCTTCTCGAGCGACGGGCTCGCCCGGGAGACCGTCGCGAGGTGGAGATTCGCCTCACACAGTCAGGGCGCGACGCGGCCGAGAAGGTGCTCAGGTACCGCGACGAGGTGGATGACATCGCTTGGGGCAACCTCACGCACGAGGAGCGAGCGGAGCTCTCATCGCTCCTTGCCCGCGTGATTCGCCATTTTGAGGGCGCCGAGGAGAAGGGGAGATAGATGCAGGTGGACCTTACCGTAGAAGAAGACATGTCGCTGGCGGAGCATCTTGGGGACATTGCGCCGGGTACCTTGCGTTCGCGGGAGGCGGCTGACCTCATCAGTCGCATCGGTCGCGAGCGCGCCGTGCAAGACGCTCATGCCAACCTGCTGCAGCGCTATCTCTGGTTTATCCTGGGTGTGGCCATCAACTCGTTTGGCGTGGCCTTTATCACCAAGGCGGCGCTCGGAACCTCTCCGGTCTCAAGCGTTCCCTACGTGCTCGACCTCGCCTTTTCGCCCACGCTCGGTGAGTTCACCTTTGTTCTCAACACCCTCTACGTGCTCATGCAGGTGGCGATGCTGCGGCGTGACTTTAAGCCCATCCAGCTACTGCAGCTTGCGGTGAACGTGGTCTTCAGCGCGCTCATCGACGTGAGCATGGGCTTCCTCGGTTGGCTCAACCCCACCACACTGCCTTTGCAGCTCGTCTCGCTCGTTGCGGGTTGCGCGATTCTTGCGCTTGGCATTGCTATCGAGGTCGCCCCGAACGTTCTCGTCGTGCCCGGTGAAGGGCTGGTGCGCACGATTTCGGGCGTGACGGAGAAGCCCTTTGGCACCTGCAAGGTCGCCTTTGACGTGACGCTCGTTGCCATTGCTGTGGTGCTTTCGTTTCTCTTTTTTGGGCGGCTCAACGGCCTGGGGCTTGGCACCATCGTCTCGGCGCTCGCCGTGGGGCGTCTCTGCAACCTCTACAACCTGCACCTGCCGCTGATCGCTGCCATCGCGCGCCTCACGCGCGGTCGGTACGGAGCGCCGCGCGAGGCCCTTTAAGTGGCAGCGGCGAGCGGCGTATCTTGGGGTTTAGCTGGACTGTCCGGCTACTCTGTAGCGTAACGCTCGCGCTGGCCCGCATTCCGCTGCAGTCTGTCTAAGGGGAGCGCAGCTTACGTTTCTCGTTTGATGTTTTGCGGTGCAGCGCCTGAGTTGGTCTGCGTTTCGCTGCATCTTGTCAAAAGGAGCTGTCGTCCGAACGCCTTGTTTGACATTCTGCTACATAACGCTTGGGTCGACCTGTATTCCACGGCGTCTTGTCAAACGAGGCTGCTGCATGGGCGCCTCGTTTGACATTCCGCAGTGCAACTTGGGCGTGCTGTGCGATTACCGCACTACAGAACAGCCGGGCCCGGTCTGATTGTTCAGGCCGGGCCCGGTTTTGCGGTGCGCCTGCTGATTGCGACGTTGCTGCGCCCCTACAGCGCGTCGGTGCGCAGCGACTCCACGATGCTCGCGCTCTTGCTCTTGGTGAGCGCATAGATGCAGCTCACGATGATGATCGCCACCACCACGATGCCGGCGATCAGGATCTCCCGCCACGGCACGGTGAGCGCGTAGGTCGCAAAGGACTGGCTCATGGTGTTGGCGAGGAGCGCTGTGACCCCAAGCCCCAGCGCAAGGCCGATGGCAAAACCGCGCAGCGCATAGCTCGTACACTCGTAGGCGATCATCCGCCTAAAGGCGCGGTTGCCCATGCCGATGGACTTGAGCACCGCAAACTCGCGGCGGCGCAGGATGAGCGAGTTGGTGAGGGTGTTAAAGACGTTCGTCACGGCGATGAGCCCGCAGATGACGGTAAAGCAGTAGATAAAAGTCTGCACCGTGTCGGCCATCATCCGCGTCTGCATCTTGGCGGCGGCGTAGTTGGTATAGGCGCAGTCGAGCTCGGGGTAGCCCTCGGCAATGGTGGAGATGGCGTCCTCGGCGCGTGACGCCGCGTCGCCGGAGCCGGCGCAGTCAAAGTTCATCCATGCGTTGCCAAAGCCCATGGTGCGGGTGAGGTCGATGGCCGAGAGGGGCAGGATGAGCGTGAGCGCGCGTCCGTGCGCGACGAGGCCTGTGGGCGCGGCGTCGGCAAGGGCGCCCACCTCGATGGAGTCGGAGGTGGCGATCGCTTGACCGAGCGGGACAAACTGCTCCGATCCGTCGGGTGCGTTGTACCACACGGCGCGCTCGCCGTTCTCGTCGGAGACCACGCCGCCCGCATAGAAGCCGTCCAGGTTTGCGAACGACAGGCTCTCGATCTGGCCGGTGGCCGAGATGGGCGAGTAGCTCGAGTAGATGCCCGCGTCGTTGACGTCGTAGCGGTTGAGGGCGATGGCGCGCGGTGCGGCCAGGTCACAGAACTCCTTGGCCGAGAGACCCTGCTCCTCCACGTAGGAGCGCCACAGGGCATCGTCGAGGTACTCCACGTAGACGGGACCCGACCAGCCGCCGTCTTGGAGCATGGTGCCAAAGAATTGCGCCGAGCCGCTCGCGCTGACCATGTTGGCGGGGATAAGGGCGTCGGCGATGTAGGTCATGCCGTAGCCAACCTGGCGCGCGCCCTCGATATCGGCTGTGTCGCCGGCCAAGCGCTCGAGTGCTCGGGCGATGCCCGCGTTGTCGTAGGTGCCGTCCTCGCGCAGGAGCGCCCCGTCTGTACCGGCCGATGCCGTAGCGTCGATCCGCACCGAGAGGTCGACGCTCTCCACCGTGTTAAGCGCGGTGGAGCTTGCGTAGCCAAGGACGTTGGCGATGCTCCCCGAGATGATGAGGAGCGCGACCGAGATGGCAAGGGCGGAGACCGTCACGCGGCCCTTGGAGGTGCTCCGCGAGAGGTTGCGGTGGGCGACAAAGCCGGGCACGCCAAAGAGCCGGGCGGAAAGACCGCGCGGGCGGGCGGCGAGCTCGTCGGGTGTCTCGACTTTGGCGCGGCGGGCGGTACGGGTGAGCTTGCGGCGAGCACGCCCGGTGAGGCGCACGTCCTGCGTTTGGCGGATGGCGTCCACGGCCGAGACGCGGCTCGCGCGGCGGGCAGGGAGCCAGGCGCTTACGAGGAGCGTCGCCAGGGCGAGGGCCGCCGAGAGGGCGATGGCCACAGGGTCCACCACCACGCGCACCTCCACGCCATAGGTGTTGACGTCAAACATCGCGGCAAGGCCCTCACCGGTGCAGGTAAAGACAACGAGGCAGCCGAGGAGTCCGAGCGCGATGCCGAGGGGGATGCCGATGGCGCCGAGTACGAGCGACTCGGTGAGGACAGTGCGGCGGAGCTGCCGGCGGCTCGCGCCGAGGGACGAGAGGAGCCCGAACTGCCGCGTGCGCTCGGCCACCGAGATGGCAAAAGCGTTGTAGACGAGCGAGATGCCCGCGACGAGGATGACCGCGGCAAGGATGGCGGCGATGCCGTAGAGGGTGTCCCAGATGTCGGCCGAGCCGGTGACGCCCTGCCAGCGCAGGAGCGTGTTGTGTGTCACCACGCCGCCTTGGGCAAGGTCGTCAGTCTCGGTGAGCTCGGCGGTAACGGCGTCGACGTCGGCGGCGCGCTTGAGCGAGAAGAGCGAGGAGACGGTCGTTGCCGGCGCGTCGTCCACAAGGGCGGCTGCCGCAGCCGTGCCGTCGTCGTAGGTGTAGAGGCAGTTGCCGCCGAGCGCGCGCGTGGCGGAGAAGCCGTAGGAGCGGTAGAAGCCAACGACGGTATAGGCGCGCGTGCCGAGGTCGGGCGTAAAGGAGTTCTCGGTGGTCTCGTCATCATAATAGGAGCCGATGTCGGAGGTGCCGGTGACGGTTTGCTCTTCACCCGTGTCGGAATCGACAAAGCGCACCGTGCGCGTGCCGAGCTCCGCGGTGAGGGTGCTGCCCACGCTGATGGGGCCCGTGCTGGTAAGACCGCAGGGCGCGAGCTCGACGCCGTCGAGGTAGTGGGGGAGGATGACCTCGCCGGGCGCCTCGGGCGCGCGGCCGGACTCGATCTTGGGCAGGGCGACGAGGTGGTCCGGGTCGTCGGCGGGCCACGTCTTGGCAAAGAGCCAGTTGCCGTAGTCGGCAGCGTTCTCGCTCCCGAGGTCGATGGTGCCCAGCTCGGCGACCTCAAGATGGTCGGCGATGCGGTCGTCGTCCTCGATAAACGAGAGCCCCTGCTCGCTGAGCCCGGCGGCTTCCACCTGCCAGGTGCCCTCGTCTGCGGCGGTGCGTTCGGCAAGGAGGGTCTGGATGCTCACCACGCTCGTGAGCACTGCGGTGATGAGCGCGCAGGAGAGCGCGATGCCGATGACCGATACGATGGTGCGCGTGCGGTTTTTGGCGAGCGACCGCAGGGCAAAACGCGAGAAGACGCTCATTTACCGCACCTCCTGCCCAAGGGGGTTGGCTGGGGACGTGTTCCGTTCATCCCCTCTGGGGGCGGCGGCACTTCGGGCAAGAGGGGGCGCGGTGCGGCGGCGCTCGTCGCGCACCAAGCGTCCGTCCTCGATGGCAAGGACGCGGTCGGCCTGCAGGGCGATATCCTCGTCGTGGGTGATCACGATGAGCGTCTGCTTGAGCTGGCGGTTAGAGTCGCGCAGAAGCTGCATGATCTCGGTCGAGTTCTTGGAGTCGAGGTTGCCCGTGGGCTCGTCGGCAAGCACCACGGCGGGCGCGTTCATGAGGGCGCGGCCGATGGCGACCCGCTGCTGCTGCCCGCCCGAGAGCTGGTTGGGGAGGGCGTGCTCGCGGCCCGTGAGTTTGAGCGCGCGGAGGAGCATCTCAAGGCGCCGTGCGTTGACCTCTCGGCCGTCCATGCGCACGGGGAGCGTCATGTTCTCTACCACGTCGAGCACGGGGATGAGGTTGTAGAACTGGTAGACGAGGCCGACCTCTCGGCGGCGAAAGACGGCAAGCTCCTCGTCCGTGCGGGCGAAGATGTCCTGTCCCTGGAGCCGTACGGTGCCCGAGGTGGGTCGGTCGACGCCGCCCATGAGGTGCAGGAGGGTGGACTTGCCGGAGCCGGAGCTCCCGATGATGGCGATAAACTCACCCGCCTCGACGCTGAACGAGACGTCATCGAGCGCTCGGACGGCAGTGGGGCCGGAGCCGTAGACGCGGGTGAGGTGCTCCACGGTAAGGATGTTCATGGCGTTCCCTTCGCTTGCGGGGGACAGGTCACCTACCATAGTGGACAAGGCGCCTTGCCGCTAGGTGACCGCCGCATGACACATCCGTCACATCCAAAGATACCCTCGCTGTATGACAGACAAATACTGCAGCTTAGTGCACTGTAGGGTTCGTATTGTCCTCGTAATGGATGAGGACGCAACGAGAATGGTGAGATGATGAGGACCTCAAGAAGAGCTAAGCTGATTGCAGTTGCTGCTGGCGTGGCGCTGTTGCTGGGAGGTGGCACCGCTTATGCCGACAGCATCGAACCCTTTGCCATTACTCCCCAGTGGACAACCCGCTCCATCAACATCGGGCGTGTTGGGACATCGTGGGCGGGGGATGGAACGAAGTCTCTCACTTCGAGCAGCTATGGCCAGGCCACAGTTACTCGTGCATCTGGTGTTTCTGCCAGCAATGCTCTTCAGGTATCGGCGCGCAACAGCTCGGGAGACCTCCAGTACCCTTCACGCATCACTGCTTCCGGTCAAACGGTAACTTATATTCGAAACACTTTTGGAGGAACCATTACCTTTACGCCGAGCATGCGGGCATCCTCTGGGACCATTTCGAATATCGGTGGTACGTGGCGGTATTACGAGATGCCGTAAGGCGCGGGGTGCGGTATGAGGCGATCACTCGGTTGCTCGGTTCTTGGTAATCCATCGCTTCGCGATATGGTGCGTCCCGTCCCCGTAGTGCTGGTTGTGGCAGTCATCGTGCTCGTCGTGCGGGATGCCCTCGATATCGTTACGTCGTTCTACACTTGGACACCGGATACGGGCGATATCTTTGGATGGAATTTACCGCCGCTCCTGGTTGCCTCGCAGATACTGTCTAACTCATTCGTTTGCTGGTTGGGAGCTCCTCTGTCGTTGCTTATTCGCGTTCGGCGGGAGCTCCCTCCCCGCATGCAACAGCAGCTCATCTCCCAAGGGGCGCCCGAGCATGGTCTCATGTGCGCTTTGGTGCGCGTGACACTCTTGCATGCACTGCTCTTCTGGCTTATCTGCGCGGTCCTCTCAGCCGCGCTTGCCTTCTTAACGTGTCGAGGCAGTTTTGACCCCACTTATATCGACCTTCTCTCCGAAGCGGGCATTCCATTGCCACCTGGACCGTTGCCGGTCTCGTGTACCGTCCTCAGTGCGGTCACGGCTATTCCGCCCATGTTGTCGTCTCTTGCGGCGCTTGCGGTCATCCAGGCATTCGGAAGCTTCGCCGTCGCTTGTGCTATTTCGCCGATGCTGTATCTGGCGAAAATGGTTTTGCCGATCATCACGCAGGTAACCCCGTCTCGATTCGGAGTCATCGTCATGCACCTCGCTACATGGCTTGCCTCGTTCAACACTTTTCAAATCTCATATGGGGGTGCGTCCGAGTTCTCTGCTGCCCTTGTTGCTGGTGTTGCGCGAGCGATTTTGCTGGCCGTCCTGCTTATCGGCACATCCGTCCATCTCAACCGTGCCATTGTTCGGAGGAGACTTTGATGTGGGCTACTGGTCGACGATGTGCGTGCTTTGAGCTACGGCGCATGCTCACTCCGGTGCGCCTTATGTTTGCTGCGGCGATAATCGTCTGGATCGGAATTCTTGCCTATCAAGATCTGGTAACCCTGCAGCTTGCTCGTGGGGGAGTTTTGGAGGGGTCTACCGTTTGGGATGTGTTCTATCTCGCGCTCAACAATGAATGGTGCTGTACCCTTCTGTTCCCGCTTGGTGTCCTTGTTGTTGCGGGGGATACGGTGTCACGCGATCAAGGTGGAGCTGTTTCTGCGTTTGCTGTCTCGCGCGGCGAGCACGTTGGGCGTATTGCAGCGGGCAAAATCGCTGCCGTCGTAATCTGCGGCATCGCGTTTAGCGCGGTGACCTGTGTCTCACTTGCGGTATTTGATGCTCTTGCATTTCACACACCACTCTCGTGTCGTGCGGTTCCTGATTGGCTCTCCTATTCAGGGGACACCGACACGTATCTTCGAGCTGGTCCGCTCGTCTATGCGCTAATTCCCTCTACGTGGAGTTATGGGGCGCTTTTGGTGATGCTGGTGATATGCGAAGGCGCTCTATCCGGCATCATCGCGCTCTTCTTTATGGCGATTGCCCCGAGTAACCGTCTGCGCTACCTTCCGCTGCTCATTGACCTTGGGGTTGTTCTGGGCTTTACGGCGCTACCTAGTATCTGGGTCAAGTTGAGCTTCCTTATACGCGGCGGACCGGGTGCGTTGCCGGGTGGCGTCTCTGATGTCGGCATGGTGCTCGACCGATTTTGCTTGGCGAGTTACGTTTTGGGTGCAGGGTTTTGGCAAACCTCCGTAGGGGGACCCGCTTTGCTGGCTCAAGAGCTCTCGGTAAATCCCGGTCCATATCCAGAGGGATATCTTGAGTCGATTGCGCAAGGATACGCTGTTAACAGCTTCGGGTCTCTTGTCATCTTATGTGCAGTTATGTTTGTATTTTCAATACTCCGTATCGATGGGGCGGTACGTTCGTCGTGTCAAAAAATGGACAGCGGGCGGAGGAGGTTCAGCATGAGCCGTGGAGAGCAACGTGGGTCATTTGCATCGTTGCTGCGATCTGTTGAGGGTGGTCCGCGTCGGGCCCTAGGTCCCGGGCATCCCAAAACACCGCGTGGGGCACACTTTAGCTCCTTAGCTAAAAAACAGGTCTTGACATCACGTGAGCCCGTCGTTGACTTGACTGGCGTGACCGTTCGTTTTGGGCATCGTGCGATCTTTGAGGATGCGACATTTCAAGCCTCGCGGGGCGAGGTGGTTGGGCTTGTCGGAGAAAACGGCAGGGGAAAGACGACCCTCCTCATGGTGCTCGCCGGCCTTCTCGAACCCGATGAGGGGACAGGACACGTGCTTGAGAGGCCGCTTCGGAATCGACCGACGGGCGGCTGTGGTGTGCTCTTTGATAATCCCGCATTTATTGAGGAGCGTTCTGGGCTAGAGAACCTTACCATGTTTGCACAGTATTGCAGGCTGCGTTTAGAAACTGCGTCACCGCTGCTACGTAAGGTGGGGCTTAACCCAGCAGATCGTAAGCCGGTGCACGCCTATTCCCTCGGTATGCGCAAGCGGCTCGCCTTCGCGCTTGCCACAATGGGCGATCCGCCGCTTTTGTTGCTCGATGAGCCCCTTAACGGCGTAGACCCCGTCGGCGTCGTTACCCTAAGAGAGCTCATCGCCGCTTATGCGAGGCGAGGCGGCACCGTAGTGATATCGAGTCATATGCTGGATGAACTGCAGCGGATCTGCGACAGGGTATATCTCGTAAAAGACCGGCAGCTTACCGAGATGGACTATCGTCGAGATGCTCCGGGAGACCTTGAACGTGCATATCTGAGGCTTACGCGGCAAGGTTAGTTGGGGAAATGGGGGTTCTCGTGCGTATCGTTCTGCGCCGCATCGCCCTACTGATTTCGTTTGTCGCGCATTGCGCAACGCTCGCTATCCTTACCCTTCACGTGTTCTCCCTGTTCTCGGTGGTGCACGATGAGGGGGCAAGCATTGCGGGTTTTAGTCTTCTGTACGTTGGGGGGATTGCGGTATCCTCTGCGCCCTTGCTCCTCTTACCGTTTGGACTTGGGGTCGTGATGCGCGGCATTGGACGGCGTGCGCCTGATACTTTGAGTACAGATTCGAAGCTTCGCATGGCAGAAGTTGCGTATCTCGCCTGCGCCGTTGCGGCTTTAACCCCTGTGCCTAATCCTTTGCATAATCTTGGGGTCATTGGCCTCTCCTGTACCGCGGGCGCAGCGTTGACCCGGTGCGCGCGGTATCTTCTTTCGCTTTCCAGTCGGGGTAGCACTGTCGCTGTCCTTCTGGCGGCGGTAACAGTTGTGCTTTGCCTCGCGGCGCCCGTGCTCGTAGCGCTGATCGGCATAGTTGCGGGAACCTTACACGCGGCATTGCCCCCCGATCGTACGGGGGATGCCTTTGAAAAGCGTGCCGACATCCTCGCACCCGGTTTGCTTAAGGGGTTCGCAATTACTTTGTTGCTTGTTGTTATGCTCGCTATGTGCGCGTACCGGGACGATGTGGTTAGCGCTTCGTATCTTCAAACGTTGCAAGGCGCCATTGGAGTCCTTACCAGGGCTTGGGCATTGAGTGCCGCCGGGGTGCTCGACGCGGTAATCTTGATGCTCGTGAGGCAGGTTAAGGTGCTGCGTCCGAGTTTCGGGCTTGTCTGTGCGGTTCTGACGACAGCGTGCAGCTTGCTCCTTACGAGCCTTCGCTTCATCGACTATCTCATCCTTCTCGATATTCTCGCCGCCCTTCTGATTTCTTGCGAAGTGAACGGTGCTGGGCAGAAGACTGATGATCGCGACGGGCGGTCAGATAGCGTCTCATGGGTTCCCGCGTTGGCGGGGTTGGTATCGATGGGAAGGCCGCTGCTATATCCGCAGCTTCTTCTAGGCCAGTCGCCCTATGTGCTCTTGAGTTATCTTGTGCTTGCAGGTGGATGCCTTGCTCTACTGGCCTTCCTTTCCGTTTTGGCGTTACGGAGTGGTGGGGTGTTTGCGCAGCATGAGCTTGCGACGCTTGCAGACCTTTCGGAGCGCTCGGGGCTCACGCGGCGGGAGTACGAGGTGATGCGGGGCGTGGTTGCAGGCGTCTCGCTTCAGGGAATTGCTGCCCAATTGGGGATTGCTCGCGCCACTGCAGGCACATATGCGACGCGCGCCTATCGTAAGCTTGGCGTGAGCGACCGTGCTGGGATGTTGGAGATGGTGGCGGTGTACCCGGCGTCAGGGGAAACCGTGAAAGACGAGCGAAAAGAAACTCTGCGTGCGACGCGTACCTGTTTGCTGGCACTGTGGCGCGCGCGGGCAGTCATCATGGGGGTCGTTGAAGGGGGCATGGCCCTGTTCGGTACATGGGGCGTTCTTTCGGAGACGCCCCTTGGCAAGGGCGATCCATCGGGGACCTGCGTGTATGCGGTTGTTGCCGTTGGAGTTGGCTTGGCACTCGCAGCGGCGGGCGACGACTTGCCTTGGATGGACGACAACAATCGCGTGGCACACAACATTACCTTGGGCGCGCTCGGTCTATGCACGGCGCTTGTGGTCCTTTTGAGCACCGGAAAACTTTGGGGTTCCGCACCTTTGGCCTCGATAGCCCTCATATCGCTTGTGATTTTAGGGATCTTGAGTGGTGCAGAGAGGTCGAAGCGATCGATTTGCTGGCGCGCTGCGGGTGTTGGAGCTGCGGTTTTCGCCATCATTGTACAACCCGATGCCGCTCCATTCCTGTTGACAATCGGCTGCGTAATCGCCGCGGTGCTTACATTAATCACGTTGCCCCAAGCAAATGGACGAGGTGTTGACGGCGCGGATTGCGCTGCGTCGTCGCGGCAGCATGGAAATCGTCGGTTGCCGTTGCATCTTCAGACAGGGCTTACTCTTGGTGCGTTTGGTATGGTCGAGCTGCTCAGCTATCCGTTGGAGTCTAGTCGACCCTATTTTATTTTCCTGTGCGGAGAGCTCGTTTCCTGCAAGAGTTTTGCGGCTTGCATCCTTTCGGTGTTTGTCGTCGGTTTTGCAATCGTTCTGCTGGGCTTGATGCGTCGCCTGAATCTGCGGAGCGGTGCTCTAGCTCAAGAATTCGTCTTGCCTTGTGTGGTCGGTTGCATCTTTGGCGGAAGCTTGGGAACAGATGGATTGTTGAGGATTACGCAGGGGCAGCATGCCCTGCTTTGTCTTGGATTCATGCTCGTTGGCGTGTTTGCAACGCTTGCTGCCATTTTTCGCATGGCTGGGCGGGAGGCCCAATCGGGTGCTACGGATGAGGAGCTCGTCGACCGCATTATTGATACTACCCCGCTTACCCGCGCTGAGGCACAGGTGGCGCTTCTGCTTGCGCGAGGTTGGAGCGCAAAGCGTATTGCAGAGTATCTTGTCATTTCACCGCAGACCGTGGCAACGCACCGCAAGCGCATCTACCGGAAATTAGGCGTTCATCGTCAGAGCGCGGTTGCTGATGCTCTCGACATGTGACAATGGAGACAGGTTATGTTGTCGCGTGACAACATAACCTGTCCTCATTGTCATACGGCGAGGTCTTTGAAGAAGGTGAAGGTAAAGCGCGCCCCGGTGACGCGACCGGCATTGTCGCAGGCGTTTTCGGCGGTGAGGGTGCCGCCCTGGGCCGATACGAGCGCGCGGGCGAGCGAAAGCCCGATGCCCACGCCTGCGGGATTGACCTCGCTGCTGGCTCCGTTCTCACCCGCGCCGCGTTCGCCCCGGTAGAACCGCTCAAAGATATGGGGCAGGTCCTCCTCGGCAATGCCGGGCCCCGTGTCCTCCACGCTAATGCGGCAGGCGAGGATATCCTCCACCGCGCGTACGGTAACGCGCCCGCCCGCCGGCGTGTGCTCGAGGCAGTTCTTGAGGACGTTGCCGAGCGCCTCGGCTGTCCATGCAAGGTCGCCGGTAAAGGAGGCGCCTGGCTCGAGCTCGGTACCAAGCGTCACATCGGCAAGGTCGTAGGCAATGGCGAGGGGCGAGGCGGCCCGCTCCACAAGCTCATCTACGCTCACGGTCGCTTGGGCAAAGTCGAGCGCACCTGCATCGAGCCGCGCGAGGCGCAGCAGCACCGAGACGAGCTCCTCCACGCGCATCTCAAGTGCCTCGATGCGCCGCAGGCGCTCCACGAGCTCGGGCGCGTCACCGCGACGGGTGAGCTCCTTGCGCACAAGCTCGGTGGTGAGCGCAAGCGAGGTGAGGGGCGTCTTGAGTTGGTGGGAGATGTCGGCGAGGGCATCGGCGAGGGACTGCCGTTCGCGGGCGAGGTCCTCCGCCGTGCGTGTGAGGCGCGCGACCATCTTGTCGAGCTCGCTGGCAAGCACGGCAAGCTCGCCTTCCTCCATCTGCGAGAACGCGAGCTCGCGCTCTCCGGCGAGCACGGCGTCGAGTCGGCTTGCAAGACGGCGCAGCTCCCGGTAGCGCCAGACGGTGAGACAGAGGAAGGGGAGAGCGGTAATTGCAGACCCCACGGCAATGCCGAGGGCGATATCGACCCGCCCGCACCAGAGGGCGCAGGTAGCGGCGAGGCCCGTCAGGATGAGCCAGACAAGGACGGCGCGGGCGAATTCACGGTTGCGGGCGAGCATGACGGCCTACCCGATGGCCTTGTAGCCAAGCCCACGCACCGTGGTGATGAGCGCGGGGTGCGCGGGGTCGTCCTCGATCTTGTCGCGCAGGCGCTTGATATAGACGGTGAGGGTGTTCTCCTCGATGTAGGTGCCGGCGTCGTCCCATAGCGCATCGCGGATCTGATCGCGCGTGACGAGCTTGCCGGCGTTGGCGGCAAAGAGGAGGAGCAGCCGGTACTCAAGGGCCGAGAGCGCGATCTCGCGCCCAGCGCGCTCCACGTGAGCCCGGTCGGTGTCGATGGTAAGCGGTCCCAGCGTGAGCACGTGGCGCGTAGGCTGGGCACGGCGGATGGCGAGGGCGATGCGCGCCAAGAGCTCGCGAGGGCGGAAGGGCTTGGCGATGTAGTCGTCCGCTCCCAGTTCAAGGCCCGTTACCGTGGAGAACACGTCGCTCGACGCGGTGAGAAAGATCACAGGGAGCTCGGGCACGGCCTGCTTGAGGGCACCGCAGACGGCGAGGCCGTTACCCTCGGCAAGGGTGACATCGAGGAGCACCAGCTGGTAGGGCGTGGTCGCCGCCAACGCTCCGGTACTCGCGTGTACACCGCCTGCGAGGGCGCGATTGAGAGCGTCTGCCTGCGTGGCGGCGGTATCGACCGCGTAGCCCTCGCTCGCCAAGAGCTCGGAGAGCGCCTCGACGATCGTCGGGTCGTCCTCTACGAGCAGGATCCTCGTCTTCACGGTGCCTCCCTCAACTGTCGGCGCAAGCGGCCGGCCCAGACCCGGACGGGCCTAGTAGTGCACGATGACGGCGTCGCCCACCTGGATGAGGTCGTAGAGCTGGGCAACCTTATCATAGGGGGTGTTTACGCAGCCATGGCTGCCGCGCGTGTGGTAGGCGCTCGGATCGTCGTAGACCCAATCTGGCTGCCAGCTCGCATCGTGGAAGCCCCACGACGACCCCTTAAACGCGATCCAGTAATCCACAGGGCTCTCGTAATCGGGCTCGCCCGTCACGGGGTCCTTGTTCTGACTTACGAGCGTGATGTTGCGGAGCTTGTTGTTGACCTTGTAGACGCCGGTAGGGGTGTCGTCCTGACCGTTGTCCTTGCCCGTCACCACGCCGGTCTCCCACACGAGGTTGCCGCTCGCATCGTAAAAGCGCGCACGCTGCTCGGTGATGTCCATGTCGGCGTAGGCGCCCCAGTCGGGCTGGCCGGGACCTGCGTAGGTCACGCCCTGCGTGGAGGTCGGCACGGCGATATCGCCCGTCTGGTGGTTGGCTACGGCGTCCTGCACGGCCTGCACGAGCGCGGCCTCATCCACCGTCCAGCCGTAGGTGCCGCCACCGATGGTGATGGTCTTGCCGTCCGGGCGGGTGTAGGTGCGCTCGGTGCCCACGGTGTTCATGTTCTGCGCGAGCTGGCTTGCCCAAGCGGCCACGGCATCGACATTGAGCGTGGGCTGGGTGGTGGCGTCAAAGGTGATCCACGGCCCGATTACGCTTGCGTCGAGCGTGCCGGCGTCGGAGTCGCCGAGCTTAAAGGTAACGTTGGTACCGAGAAAGCCGTTGGCGGTGTCGCAGATGGATTGAATCTGCTCATCGGTGAGGTCGTCGGCGAGCGGCAGGTAGAGCTGGTCGGGGGAGAGCTTCGAGAGATCGGCGTCCTCCTCGAGGTCGGCAAGCGCGTTGAGGGCGACAGCGAGCACGTTGTCGCGGTTGAGCTGACGCGCGGCGTTGACCTGCTCGGGGGTAAAGGCGCCGGCCTCGGCGTCCCAGGCGCTTGCGGCATCAAAGGTGCCCGAGCGTCCGGCGTTAAAGGCGTCGACCGCCCCGCCCAGGCTCGTTTCAAAATCGGTACGGTTAAAGGACGCTCCTAGAAGCGAGAGGTCCGGGTCGGCGGAGAGCTCGTCATCGACCGTGGCGTCTGCGCCCGACGGGTCGGTAAGGGAGTTGAAGAGCCGCACCGGCCATGCCCAGGGCTCGTTCTGCGCTAGGCGTGCACGCACGGCCGCGCCGGTGTTAAAGATGTCCCGGCCGCCTTCGGGCTCAAAGGTCCAGCTAAAGCCGAGGTCCGCATCGTCCACCGTAAGGGTGTAGCCGTCAACTGCGCCATCGAGCTTTTCCTCTGCCGCAGCCGCCGTTAGGAGCGACACGTCAACGCCAGCGATGGACGTGTTGGGATAGAAGAGGAAGGTAAAGGCCGCAATGCCGCCCACGTAGAGGGCGATGATAAGGACGATGACGGCGATGAGCACGCGCTTGCCTGCGCGGCGCTTGCGGCGCGGTTCCTGCTCGGACGTGCACCCCTGCGTGCGCATGCCGCGCGCGTTGGACGTCGCACGAGATACGCCCCGGGGCGCGCCGGAGGTAGCGCCGCGGTGCGATGCGGAACTGCCGCGCCTGTTACCTGCGCCTGCATGGGCGGGCATAGCAGGCCGGACACCCTGGCCGGCACCGGTGGCGCTCCGCGGGCGGGCAACCGTGGCACCGGGGTCGCCCGCGCGACCGCCGGACGGCGTGCGCCCAGCGGGACCGATCTCGGGCACCTGGGGAATGCGTCTGGTAGAAGGGGTATCAGAACGGGGCATCGTGCGACCCATCCTTTCCGTATTGCGTGAGGGTGGAGGCGCCCCGGGCGCTTCCGGGACACCGTGCACGATTATATCGTTATGTGCAGACGCAGCGCCGACGTGCGAATCCTTCGCAAAACGGTAATGAGCTGCCAAGCCGGGCGGCCGGGCCGGCGGCTCCAGCTAGGCGCAGCCCGGGCAGCGACGGCAGGCGCTCGGCGCCGCTGCGATCCCGCCTCGGGCGGTTTCGCGCAGGCTTGCGGGGAGGGCGTGCCCCACCTCGAGCATCGTGCGGGCCATCTCGTCAAAGGGGAGCAGGCTCCCCACGCCTGCGAGGGCAAGCTGCGCAGACGAGAACGCCGCCGCCACGCCGATGGCGTTACGGGTCTGGCAGGGCACCTCCACAAGGCCGCCCACCGGGTCGCAGACGAGCCCGAGGAGATTCCCCAAGGCGAGCGACGCGGCGTCGAGCGCCTGAGCGGGCGTGCCCCCGAGCATCTCGGTGAGGGCGGCGGCAGCCATGGCGGCGGCGCTGCCGACCTCGGCTTGGCAGCCGCCCTCGGCTCCGGCCACGCAGGCGTTGGTGGTGAGGAGGAGGCCCACGGCCGCAGCGGTGTAGAGGGCGTCCATGACCTCGGCGTCGCCGAGCCCGCGCGCCTGTGCAACAGCGAGGAGGCACCCGGGCACCACGCCGGCCGAGCCCGCAGTGGGCGCCGCCACGATCACGCCCATCGACGCGGAGCGCTCGAGCACGGCGAGCGCTCGGGCCACGGCCTCGGTCTGCACGCTCCCCATGAGGGAGGCGGCGAGCTGGCCGGTGGTATCAGCCACGCGCTTGGCCTCGCCGCCGATGAGCCCTCCGAGCGAGGGGCGCGGTGTGGTGAGGGGCTCGGTGGTCTCGGCGTGCATGACCTCGAGCACGCGGTGCATCTGTGCCACCGCGCAGGCTTCGCCCGAGAGCGAGGCCTCGCGCACGGCCATGATGGCGCCGAGCCCTAAGTTGAGCGTCTGGCACCGCTCGAGCAGCTCGGCGCCGGTGTCAAAGAACTCCTCGCTCTCGGTCGCCGCACAGGCGGGTGCCGCACCGGGCACGCGCACAAAGGTCGCCGTGTAGATGTTCTCACGAGCCCGGAGCTCGGTGAGCAGGTCCGCGGGCGGCAGCTCGTCAAGTTCAAAGACCGTGTAGGCGTTGCCGCCGCGCTCGGTGCGATAGGTGCGCATAAAGGCGATGTTGATGCGCCGCTCCGAGAGGAGCACGGTGAGCGCGGCGAGCACGCCCGGCGTGTCGCGGTGTGCCACAAAGAGCGTGTCGTACTCGCCGGAGATGTCCACGGCGACCCCGTTGATGCGGCTTACCCGCACGCGCCCGCCGCCCAGGCTCTCGCCACGCACGCTCACCGTCTCGCCGGCGGCGCTCTCCATCTCGATATCGACGGTGTTGGGGTGGACGCGCGCATCGTCGCCGCCGATGACAAACTCAACGGCAAGCCCGGCATCCTCGGCGAGCGAGAACGCATCGCGGATCCGCTCGTCGTCGGTCTCGAGCCCAAGGATGCCCGCCACGAGCGCGCGGTCGGTGCCGTGACCGCGGTAAGTGTGGGCAAAGCTGTTAAAGAGCGTAAAGGTCACGCGCCGGATGGGGCCCTCCACGAGTGAGGCGGCCACGCGGGCGCAGCGAAGCGCTCCCGCCGTGTGCGAGCTGGACGGTCCGACCATAACGGGGCCGAGGATCTCAAAGGCGGAGAGTGCTTGCATGGAGGGGCCTTTCAAGCGGTGGATAGCGGTGGGGTGGTGGCACCGTGGGATAGGGTGGGCGCGTCAGGTGCGCAGGGACAAGCCGGGCGGAAGACGGTGTCCATCAGTCGCGCCGAAGTGCCGTCTCCCGCCAAAGCGTCTCGGTTCTGTTGTCGCTAGAGCGCCATCTCGCGGGCGCGGGCGATGCGTGCGAGGCAGTCGTCCCGGCCGATGAGCTCCATGGTCTCGCCGAGGGGCGGGCTCACGAGGTTGCCGCACACGGCCACGCGCACCGCCTGGAAGACGATGCGCTTCTTGAGGTCGAGCGCCTCGGGGAGCGGCTCGAGGGCAGCGTCGATGGCCTCGGCGGTCCAGCCGTCCTCGGGCAGCGCCTCGAGAGCGGCGCGGGCGGCGTCGAGCACAGTCCCCATGCCCTCTTTGGCAAGACCCTTGGCGACCGCTTTCTCGTCGTAGACAAGCGTATCTGCCGTGGCGAAGATGGGCGCGGACACGATGGCGGCGTCGGCGGGCATCTTGGTGCGGGGCTTTACGATGGCGGCGAGGGCGTCGACCCAGGCCTCGTCAAACTCCGCACCCTCGTCGATGAGCTCGGCCTTATGGAGCTCGGGCAGCATGATGGTGTCGGCAAAGGTGGCGTCGTCCATGCGGTTGATGTACTCGGCGTTCATCCAGTCGAGCTTCTTGGGGTCAAAAGTCGCCGGGTTCTTGGAGATGCGTTCGAGCGAGAACTCGCGGGCGAGCACATCGCGCGGGATGACGGTGGTCTCGCCGTCGAGCGACCAGCCGAGGAGCGCCAGGTAGTTCACAAAGGCGTCGGAGAGGTAACCGGCGTCGCGGTACTCCTCCACGGAGGTCGCGCCGTGGCGCTTGGAGAGCTTCTTGCCGTCGGCGCCGAGGATCATCGAGATGTGCGCGAACACGGGCACCGGCGCGCCCAGTGCCTCGTACACGATTACCTGGCGCGGGGTGTTGGAGAGGTGGTCGTCACCGCGGATCACGTGGGTGATGCCCATGGCGGCGTCGTCCACCACGGTGGCAAAGTTGTAGGTGGGCGTGCCGTCAGAGCGGAAGATCACAAAGTCGTCGAGCTCCTTGGCGGCAAAGGTCACCCTGCCGTGCACTGCGTCATCCACCACCACGTCGCCGCGGTCCTCGGGCACCTTGATGCGGATGGTGTAGGGCTCGCCCGCCTCCATGCGCGCGCGGGCCTCGTCGGCGGGGATGTTGCGGCAGCGGCGCTGATAGCCCTGGAAGGGGTCCTTGCGCGCGCGGGCGGCCTCGCGGTCGGCCTCGAGCTGCTCGGGCGTGCAGAAGCAGGGGTAGGCCTTGCCCTCGGCAAGCAGGCGCTCGGCCGCCTCACGGTAGAGGTCGAGGCGCTCGGTCTGCGCGTAGGGGCCAAAGTCGCCGCCGACCTCGGGGCCCTCGTCCCAATCGAGACCGAGCCAGCGCATGGCGCGCAAGATGATCTGGGTGTTCTCGTCGGTGGAGCGGGTGGGGTCGGTGTCGTCGATGCGCAGGATAAAGGTCCCGCCGTTGGAGCGGGCAAAGGCCCAGTTGTAGATGGCGGTGCGCGCGCCGCCGATGTGGAGCTTGCCGGTGGGCGAGGGGGCAAAGCGTACGCGGACGGGCTGTGTCATGTGAAGGCTCGCTTTCTGGATCAGGTCAGTGCAGTGTGCGTTGCGCACCTATTATACGGTCTTGGCTTGGTGCGGGCAGCGGCGATGGCGAGCCAGGTTGCGGACCGCTACGGGATGGGTCGTCGTTTAGTCCATGCGCCGGGCGGGCCGGTCCTCAAGGTGTGTTCGCTCTGCGTCGCGGGCCGCGATTGCCTGTTCCGAACCGCGATGCATTCTGAGCCGCGATGGGTCCGAATTTGATTTCATTGCGGCCCGGGGCGCATCAAAGATTTCGGTAACGGGGGCGGCGCTGAGCCCGTCATGTTCGTCCAGATTGGGTACGATTGATGAATCTGTACGCGTCCCCGCCGAGCCGGGGGTGACGATGGAGGACCAGTGCGTCTGGACGAGGATTTACCGTCTGCCGCCACGGCAGACGATGCAGCGGTTGAGCCCCGGGCGGCAGGGGAGGACGAGCCGGGTGCGGTGGTGAGCGCGCGCGATGTGTGCGGGCGCCGCCGCGGGCCGGGCATCCCCACCTATGAATATGCCACGTTCGCGGCTCGGCCGGGGCGCGTGCTCGCGCTCGCGTGCTCCACTGCGGAGCCTGCCTCCGAGCTCTTGCGGGCGGTGGCGGGACTTGCCGCGCCGGCAGCGGGCTCGCTTTCCGTGGACGGGGTCGAGCTTGCGGCGCGGGGCGGTGCTCGGCGCCTCCTTCGGGCTCCTCGGCTCCCGCGTGGCACCGTGGGCGTCGGCGTCCTTGCCGGCGTGGCGGAACCCGACGGTTCGCTCACCGTAGACGAGGCGCTTGCGCACGAATTCGGCCTGTGGCGTCGTGCCGTGGCACCGAGCGACGATGCTCCGGAGTGGGACGGAGACGACACGCTCGCCTACCTCGCGCGCTTTGAGCTCGCAACCGATGCCGACCGCCGGGTCTCGGCGCTCACGCCGGCGGCGCGGGCCCGTCTCTCGGCGGCGCTCGCGCTCGTCTGCCGCCCGCGCGCGGCAACGGTGGACCTTACCGACCCTTTCGTTGCAAACCTTTCCGCCGCTGAGGGTGCTGCGTTTGTGCGTCTCATGTCGGCCATCGCGCGGGAGGACGGCGTGGCCGTCATGGTGGGGACGACCGACACCTCCGTTGCCTGTGCGGCGGACGATGTCGTGGCGCTCGATATGACGGCCGCCGAGGAGCTGGCTGCGGCGGGGGAGTGCTCTGCGGCGAGTAGTGCCTCGGCTCCCTCTGCAGCGCATGCTGCCGAGCCCGCCGACTCGCTCGACCCTTCCCCTGCAGAAGGTGATGCTCAGTGAACAGCCTCTTTGACACGATTCGCCTGACTGGCGCCTCGCTTAGCCGCAACCGCCGTGCGCGCGCCCTGGCGATTACGGGCGTGCTCGCGCCCCTCATCCTCTGCGTGGCGCTCATCGCGGCCTTCTCGCCTGCGCTCGATGCCGCCTCGCGCATTCCCGTTGCCGTCGTCAACCTCGACGAGGGTGCCACCGACGCCGGCGGTCGCACGGTAACGGCGGGGGACGACTTTGTGGATTCGCTCGCCGATTCGCACGAGCTCGCTTGGAGCGTGGTGGACGAGGACGAGGCCGACGCGGGCCTTGCCGACGGAACGTACGCACTCGCGCTCAAGATCCCCGCGGATTACTCCGAGAAGATCGCGAGCCTTACCGCCGCGAGCCCCGAGCAGGCAACGATCGAGATGGTCTCGACGGGCAGCGAGAACGTGCTTGCCACCGAGGCCGGCACCGCCGCCCTCAAGCAGGTGCAGGCGCGCCTCAAAGGCGATTTGGGCGAGAACTACCTGCTCTCCGTGCTTTCCGACGTGCGCGGCCAGGCGTCGCGCCTTACGCTCACCGCTGACGGCACGGTGATGCTCACGAGCGCCTACGACGCCCTTGAGCAGGGCACCGATGCCATTGCCCAAGGCCTTGCGCAGACGGCCGACGGCACGGGCGCGCTCGCCGAGGGCGTGGGCACCATCGCCGACAGCGTGACGGCCGTGGGCACCGGCGCTCAGGCGCTCGCTGCCGGGCTCGACCTCACCGCCACGCAGGGCGTGGGTGCGCTCTCCTCGGGTGCGGAGCTGTTGGGTCAGGGCCTCAACCAGATGGGGGAGCAAACGACCGGCCTTGGCAAGCAGATCACCCAGGTCGGCATGGCCCTCGGCGGGGTGGCCGATGATCTTTCGAGCGCGACGGGCGACCTCGCCTCGATGGGTACTCAGGTGCCCGTGCTGGCACAGCAGGGCAAGACGCTCGCTGAGCAGCTCGCTGCGTGGAGCGTTGCGGGAAGCGCGGTGCAGGCAGATGCGCAACGCGTGGTGGACGGCGTTGCGGGCGCGCAGGGGGGCGTCGACGCGGTGCGCGATGGTGCCGCGGCGCTGCAAGTAGAGCTTGCCGGTGGTAAGGATGCCTCGGGGAATCAGGTGAAGGGCCTTTCCGCTCAGCTTGCTGAGCTCGAGAAGAGCTATCAGGAGAAAAGCGCCGAGCTCGATGGGCTTTTTGAGGAGCTTTCGAAAGCAATCGAGCCCGATGGCCAGCAAGAGGACACGGCTGCCGGAGACGCTGCTCCCGATCAAGATGCAACGGATGGCGCACCTGAGGATGCCGCATCGGACCCACAGGTCGTTCTGACCAAGATTCAGGGGGTTCGCTCGGAGCTCGCAGACATTGCGACAAAACGCTCGGACATTTCCGCCAAGCTGACCGGCGCCGCCCAAATCGCTGCTGACCTTTCTAGGCGGGCATCCGATGCCTCTGCGGGGCTCAACGAAGCTACGGCGGCGAACGGCGATCTCGCCGGCGACCTTTCCGCAGCCGGGGAGGCGTCAGGCAAGGTCGCGTCTACGGCCAAGAGTCTCGGCGAGAGCGCGACGGGCATCGTAACGTCCGCCGCGAACATCTCAAAACAGGTCGTAACCGCGCAGCTCACTCTTGCCGGCGCCGAGACGGAGGCGGGTTCCGTCCCCGGACTTGCCGACACGGTGAGTCTGCTCGGCCAGGGTGTGTCGGCAATCGGCGGGCAGCTTGGCTCGGACGGGGCGATCGGCTCGGGCGTGAGCGCGCTTTCCACCGGTGCGTTGTCGCTCGGCGAGGCACTCGGTCTCATGGCCGACCAGACGGATCTTCTGGGCACGGGCAACATCGCCCTCGGGCAGGCGCTCGATACCGTGGGCCAGGGCGTGGGCGCGCTCGGAACAGGCATCGGCGCGATGGCTGATGCGGAGTCGCAGCTCTCGAGCGGCGTGGAGCAGCTCTCGTCGGCAAGCGAGGGCATCACCGACACGCTCAAGACCGCGGGTGACACGCTTGCCGACGTCTCGACCAACCATACCGAGCGGGCGAGCGTGGCCTCGAGCCCGGTGCGGTTCCGCAGTGCCACGGTGGGCGCGCGCATAGAGGGCCCTGCGGCACTCGTCCCACTCGCGGCATCCCTGGCGCTTGCCGCCGGTGCCGTGGCGGCGGCGCTGCTGCTGCCGGGCCTCGACGGGCGCGCCGTCTTGGCCGGCCGCGGTGCCCTGGCGGCGCTTGCGCAGTTTGCAGCCTATGCGCTCGTGGTGCTCGTGCAGGCGTTGCTCGTGACGGTGGCGGGCATCGTCTTTGGAGGCCTGTCCGGCGCATCTGCTGCGGCGTTTGCGGGCGTGCTCGTGCTGGGGGCGCTCGCCCTCGCCGCGTGCGCGCAGCTCATCCGTCTGGTTACGGGGCGCCTGGCCGCGCCGGTGCTCCTTGCGCTTGTGGCCCTGCAGGTTGTCTGCTCAGGGGTGATTGTGCCGAGCTTCTTTACCTCTGGACCCTTCGCGGTGCTCGGAACGGTGCTCCCGGCTAACGTTCTTGCCGGTGCGCTCCGCACTCTTGTGGGTGGCGACGCGACGGGTGTTGTGGGTGCGGCGGCCTATCTTGCGGTTCTCGCGCTCGTAGCGCTCGCGTTGAGTGCAGCCGTGGCGCAGGGCGGTCGCATCCTGCGCCGCACGCCCCGCGCAGCATAGCAGCTGTTCCGCGCACCATAGGGGCCGTCTCTCCCCATGCCGCACCGCTCGTGCGGCACGGGGCCTCCCGCCTGGCGTTATCTCGTTTCGTCATCTGCCTCTCCGCTCGGTGTTTCGGTTGACCGGTTCCCGACCCTCTGCCGCCAGCCTCGGTTGACCGATTTCATCTAACAGGAGGAATCACCCCCGACTAGTAGAAGGAATCAGTCACAATCCGCGCCAAATTCGACTGAATCTTTCTAGTAGAAGGAATTGGTCGCGAACGAGCCGAGATTCGTCGGATTCCTTCTACTAGAAAAAATCGGTCAGCGGGGGAACGGGTCAGCGAGATAAGCGTCTGGAGAGCGCCTGCCCTCGAGGCCCCGCCCCGCGAAACGCGGCACGCCCGGCTCCCCACGCCTCAAGCGCAGTTTGTGGAGGTCCCTCCCCTCGGCTGGGCACTTCGTGCTCGCGCTACAATAGAGGACGCACTGTCCGAGTTGTCGCGGCCGCGGGGCCGCTTTTCGCAGCAACCATCTGGAGGGATCATCCATGAAGTACTTCGGCACCGACGGGTTCCGCGGCGAGGCCAACGTCAGCCTCAACGTGGAGCATGCCTTTAAGATCGGCCGCTATGTGGGCTGGTACTACGGAGCGCGCCGCAACACCAAGGCGCGCGTCGTGGTGGGCAAGGACACCCGCCGCTCCAGCTACATGTTTGAGAGCGCGCTCATCGCGGGCCTCGTGGCCTCGGGCGCCGATGCCTACATGCTCCACGTCATTCCCACGCCCGGTGTGGCCTACGAGACCGTCGACGGGCGCTTTGATTGCGGCATCATGATCAGCGCGAGCCACAACCCCTACACCGATAACGGCATCAAGCTCGTTAACGGCGAGGGCTATAAGATGGATGAGGACGTGCTCGAGCTCATCGAGGACTACATCGACGGCAAGAGCGATGTGCCGCTCGCCACGGGCGACGCCATCGGCTGCACCGTCGACTACATGCAGGGCCGCAACCGCTACATCGCCCACCTCATCGCGAGCGCCAACTTCTCGCTCCAGGGCGTCAAGGTCGGGCTCGACTGCGCCAACGGCTCGGCCTCCTCGGTGGCCAAGCCCGTGTTCGACGCGCTCGGCGCCGACGTCCGCGTGATCAACAACTCGCCGGACGGCTTTAACATCAACGTCGACTGCGGCTCCACTCACATCGACCGTCTGCGCCGCCACGTGGTGGAGCAGGGCCTCGACGTGGGCTTTGCTTACGACGGCGACGCCGACCGCTGCATCGCGGTGGACGAGCGCGGTAACGTGGTCGACGGCGACCTCATCCTCTACGTCTGCGGCGTCTACCTCAACAAGCACGGCCGCCTCACCGCCGGTACCGTGGTGCCTACGGTCATGAGCAACTTCGGGCTCTTCAAGGCGTTTGACGAGGCGCACCTTACCTACGAGACCACCGCGGTGGGCGACCGCTTTGTTTACGCCTGCATGCGCGAACACGGCTACAGCCTGGGCGGCGAGCAGTCTGGCCACATCATCTTTGGCGACATGGAGCGCACGGGCGATGGCATCATGACGAGCCTGCGCGTGATGGAGGTGCTCCGTGCCGAGCGCGAGACCCTCTCGCAGCTCTGCGCGCCGGTGAAGCTCTATCCGCAGGAGCTCGTGAATGTGCGCGTCAAGGATCGCGACGCCGCCATGAACGACCCCGCCGTTATCGCCGCCGCCGAGGAGGCCGGGAAGTTTTTGGGCGACCGCGGCCGCGTGCTCGTGCGCGCCTCGGGCACCGAGCCGCTCGTGCGCTCGCTTGCCGAGGCGCCGACCGACGAGCTCTGCCGCGAGGCCAACGCCTTTGTGCTCAAGGCGCTCGAGCCGCATCGCGCGGAGTGAGAAAAAGGGGACGGGTGCGTTTTTCTCACTTTTTGAGAAAAACGCACCCGTCCTCCTATTCTCTTTTCACGCCATAGGCGCGGAGGAATGGTAACGGCCGCCGCGCCGCAACAGAAAGGGGCTTCTATGCCGGACAATCGTTCCACCCTGCTCTCCCAGGGCCGCTCGTTTCTCTTTACCTCGGAGTCGGTCACGGAGGGTCACCCCGACAAGATCGCCGACCAGATCTCGGACGCCGTGCTCGACGCTATCCTCGCCAAGGAGGCCGTGCTCGAGGCTCAGGGCTACGTTGACACCGACGGTGTGCCCGCCAAGCTCGAGAACGTGCGCTGCGCGGCCGAGACGCTCCTCACCACGGGCATGGTCGTGGTTTCGGGTGAGATTCGCACCCAGGCCTACGTTGACGTGCAGGAGATTGCCCGCCGGGTGATCTGCCGTATCGGCTACGACCGCGCCAAGTACGGTTTTGACGGCACCACCTGCGGCGTCATCAACATGATCCACGGCCAGAGTGCAGACATCGCGCAGGGCGTGGACGAGAGCTACGACGTTCAGGCCGGGCGCACCACCGACCCGCTCGACCTTATCGGCGCGGGCGACCAGGGCATGATGTTCGGCTATGCCACCAACGAGACCGACGTGCTTATGCCCATGCCGCACTACCTTGCGAGCCGGCTGGCCGAGCGCCTTGCGCAGGTGCGCCATGACGGGACGCTCCCGTATCTGCGCCCCGACGGCAAGACGCAGGTGACCGTGCGCTACGAGGACGACCGTCCCGTCGAGGTGACCTGCATCGTCGTCTCTACCCAGCATTCGCCCGAGATCGAGGACATGGGCGTCATCCGTGCCGACATGCTCGAGCACGTGATCGCACCCGTTATGGACGGGGCGGGTATCGCGTGGCGCGACGCGCAGATCTACGTCAATCCCACCGGGCGTTTTGTGGTGGGCGGCCCCATGGGCGACACGGGCCTTACCGGCCGCAAGATTATCGTCGACACCTATGGCGGCATGGGCCGCCATGGCGGTGGCGCGTTTTCGGGTAAAGACTGCACCAAGGTTGACCGCTCCGGCGCCTATGCGGCGCGCTGGGTTGCCAAGAACGTGGTAGCCGCCGGCCTTGCCGATCGCTGCGAGGTCGAGCTCGCCTATGCCATCGGCGTGGCGCACCCGCTCTCGCTCATGGTCGAGACGTTTGGGACGGAGCATGTGCCGGTCGATACCATCGAGCGCGCCGTGGGGGAGGTCTTTGATCTGCGCCCGGGCGCGATTATCCGCGACCTCGACCTGCGCCGCCCCATCTACGAGAAGACGGCGGCCTATGGGCACTTTGGCCGGGAGGATCCGGACTTTACCTGGGAGCGCTGCGACCGGGTGGAGGAGCTCCGCGCCACGTGCGGGCTCTAGCTCTCGAGAGGAAGTGCGGGGCAGGCCGAATGTATCATCGCGGCGTAGCGTGATGCGTTCGGCCTGCTTTTTTGGTACCGGGGCGGTGAGATAATGGCTGAGCAACTGAGTCTGTTTGGAGCTCCCGCGCAGGGGAGCGCGCCGTCGGGTGAAGAGTCGGCTGCGGCGGCTCCGGCGGCGCCCGGGGTTCCGGTGGCCGTGACGCCGGTGGCGTCCGAGCCGGTCGCCTGCTACGCCTCCGTCATCGTCGACATCCCCGCGCGGGCCCTTTCGGAGCCCTTTGCCTACGCTGTGCCCGGCTCGCTTGCAGACGAGCTTGAACCCGGCTCGACCGTGCTCGTTACCTTTGGCCGACGCAAGGCCCTCGGCTACGTGGCCGTGCTTGCGCGCGACCTCGCCGACCTTCCCGGTGCCGACGGGCTCGACCCCGCACGCGTTAAACCTCTGGAGTCGGTGCTTGCCCGTCCGCGGTGCGCTCCGTGGGCGGGAGAGGTCGCCTTTTGGATGAGCTGCGAATACGTGGCGCCTCTTGCCGAGTGCCTGAGGCTCTTTTTGCCCCCGGGCGGCACACCGCGGCTCGTGCGCGCCTCCGACGGCACTTACCGGGTGGAGGAGCCGGCCGTTCCCGAGGTGCATGAGCGCGTGGTGTCGCTCGCCCCGGGTGCCGAAGCCTATGAGCCGCCCCAGCGCGCCGTGCGCCAGCGGCAGCTTCTCGCGGCGCTCTCGTGCGGGCCGGTGACCACGCGGGAGCTCGCCGCGCTCCACGGCGACCTCTCCGCCACCGTGCGCGCGCTCGCTAAGCGCGGCGTGGTAAAGGTGGAGGAGCGGCGCGCCTGGCGTGGGACCGGCGATTCCACGACGCTCTCCTCGGCGTGTGCGGCGGCTCCCGCGCACCTTACGGCAGGGCAGGAGGCGGCGCTTGCGGCGATCGACGAGGCGCGCCAAGCTGAGCGGGGAGACGTGGTCGTGGTCGACGGCGTCACGGGCTCCGGCAAAACCGAGGTCTACCTCTCCGCCATCGAGCGGGTGCTTGCCGAGGGGCGCTCGGCCTGCGTGCTTGTGCCCGAGATTTCGCTCACGGCGCAGACGGTCGGGCGCTTCCGGTCGCGCTTTGGCGAGACGGTCGCCGTCTTTCACTCGCGCCTCTCGGCCGGTGAACGCCTCGACCAGTGGGATATGGTGCGCACCGGTGCGGCGCGCGTGGTCGTGGGTGCCCGCTCGGCGCTCTTCTGCCCCTTTCGCGACCTGGGGATCATCATTATCGACGAAGAGCACGAGCAGAGCTACAAGCAGGGCTCGAGCCCGCGCTACCATGCGCGCGAGGTTGCCGCCGAGATGGCGCGGCGTCTGCACGTGCCGCTGGTGCTCGGGTCTGCCACGCCCTCGGCCGAGGCGCTCGACCGTTGCTGGCGGGGGAGCGTGGAGGGCCAGCGTTGGCAACGGGTCGAGATGCCGGAGCGCCCCGCCGGCTCACGGCTGCCAAGCATCGTTATCGCCGACCTCAGACGCGAATTCTCGCATGGGAGCCGCTCGATCTTCTCGCGCCAGCTCGAGGAGGCGCTCCTCGGGGTCGCCGAGCGCCACGAAAAGGCGGTGCTCCTGCACAACCGCCGCGGCTTTGCCCCCTTCCTCATGTGCCGCGAATGCGGCTGCGTGCCCACGTGCCGCCACTGCTCAACGGCCCTTACCTATCACGAGCGTACGCACACGCTCGAGTGTCATACCTGCGGCGCGGTCTACCACGTGCGCCCCTATCCCGCACCGGGAAGCGCCTGCCCTAAGTGCGGGAGCCGCTATCTTGCCAAGATGGGTCTCGGCACGCAGCAGGTGGAGGATGCGCTCCGCGCTCTGCTGCCCGAGCACGTTGAGGTCATCCGCATGGATGCCGACTCCACCCGCGGCAAGGACGGCCACCGCAAGCTCCTCGAGGCGTTCGATGCGGCAGAGAGCGCGGTGCTCCTCGGCACGCAGATGATCGCCAAGGGGCTGGACTTTCCCGAAGTGACGCTCGTGGGCGTGGTCATGGCCGATTATGCGCTCAAGATGCCCGACTTTCGGGCGGGCGAGCGTGCTTTTGACCTCCTTGAGCAGGTCGCTGGCCGAGCGGGCCGTGGGGAGCGTCCGGGCGAGGTTATCATCCAGACCTATTTGCCCGACGACCCGGTGATCCGTGCCGTTGCCTCGCACGACCGCTCCATCTTTACCAGCCACGACCGCAGCCAGCGCGCTGATGCCGGCTACCCGCCCTTTGTGCGGCTCTCGAACATCACGTGCTGGAGCGCTTCGGAGGAGGCGGCCGAGCGCTATGCCGGTGACCTTGCGCGCGATCTGCGCCGGCTCGTTGCCGCTACGGCGCCGGAACGGCTTACGACGGTCCCTCATGCCCCGGCGCTCCGCGATGGCGCCGCTGCTGCGGGCTCTGGCTCGGCGGGCACCGCGCGTTCTCTCTCGCTCGCTGGCGACCCCACCGTGGCGCCCGTGGTGCTTGGCCCCACACCCTGTGTCATCGCACGGGCTAAGGACCGCTACCGCTTCCATATCGTTATCAAGTCGCCGCTCGGCTACCACATCTCCGAGACGATTGCTGCTGTCCTCGACGCCCATCCGGCCCCCTCCGGCATGAGCGTGAGCGTGGATATCGACGCGTACGACCTTATGTGAGAATTTGGGGACGGGTGCGTTTTTCTCACTTTTGAGAAAAACGCACCCGTCCCCAAATTCTCATGCGTGGGGTACCATATCCCACGGACAACACGACCTTTGGGAGGAACCCCATGGAGATGAACGACATCGTGATCTCGCCCGATCCCCGCCTGCGCCAGGAGTGCGCACCTGTGGAGGAGATCACGCCCGAGCTGCGTGAGCTCGTGGAGCGCATGGAGCGCGACATGTTCGAGAGCGAGGGCTGCGGTCTTGCCGCGCCCCAGGTGGGCGAGCTCATCCAGCTCGTCATCATCGACGTCGACTACACCTCGGCGGACGATTACGACCCCTACGTGCTCATCAACCCGGTCATCGTCGAGCAGTCCGACCGTCTGGTGCCCTTTAACGAGGGATGCCTATCTATCCCCGGACTTACCTGTGAGATTCGCCGGCCCGACCACGTGGTCGTGGAGGCCGAGAACCTCGACGGCGATCTTATGCGCTACGAGGCGTCGGGCGACCTCATGTGCGTCTGCCTGCAGCACGAGATCGACCATCTGCACGGCATCACGATGTTTGAGCGCCTGAGTCCCAAAGACCGCATGCACGCGATGCGTCGCTATCAGGACGCCCTCTCGCGCGGCGCCAAGCCGGGCGACACCGAGTAACAGCGTCTCGCAAGCAATCTCGTCCCTAGCCCAGTTGCTGGTCATGGGGCGTCCGTTGATCTTGTTGCTGCTACACTGCTAGGCAAATCCAGCAGAAAGGAGCTCGTATGCGCGTTGTCTTCATGGGTACCCCAGCCTTTTCGGTGCCGTCGCTCCGGGCGCTTACCCGGGAGCATGAGGTCGTGCTCGTGGTGACCAGGCCCGATGCCGTCCGCTCGCGCGGCAAGCGGCTCGAGCCCTCGCCCGTTAAGGTCGCGGCCGAGGAGCTGGGCCTACCTGTGCTCGAGACGTCGCGCATGACCCCCGAGGCGCTGGACGCCCTCCGCGCCGCAGATGCCGATGTCTTTTGCGTGGCCGCCTACGGTTGCATCCTGCCTGAGGCGGTGCTCACCATGGCGCCGCTCGGTTGTGTGAACGTGCATGCGTCGCTCCTGCCGCGTTGGCGCGGCGCGGCTCCCATTCAGCGCTCGATTCTCGCGGGAGATGCCGAGACGGGTGTGTCGATCATGCGTATCGGACAGGGGGTCGACACGGGCGACTACTGCGCGCAGGCTGCAACGACCGTCGCCGGCAAGACGGCCGACGAGCTCACCGCCGAGCTTGCCGAGATGGGCGGTGAGCTTCTGGTAGAGGTGCTCCCCGCTATCGCCGACGGCACGGCGGTGTGGGCCGTACAGGACGAGTCCAAGGTGACGCACGCCGCCAAGATCGCCAAAGAGGAGCTCCGGCTCGACCCCGCCGTATCTGCCCTCGAGAACGCTCGGCGCGTCCTCGCCTCGAGCGATGCGGCGCCTGCTCGCTGTGTCCTTGCCGGCAAGCCTGCCCGCGTGCTCGCCGCTGTGGTCTCTGATGCCTCGCCCGTGCCTGCGGAAGGGCAGATTACGTGCGCTGGCAAGCGCGTGCTTCTGGGCTGTGCCGACGGTGCGCTTGAGCTTGTGAGCGTAAAGCCCGATGGCAAGCGTGCCATGCCCGCCACGGCATGGGTTGCCGGTCTGCAGGGCAAAGCGGGCTCGTGGGAGCGGCTCTCGTGAGCAGGCTTTCCCCGGCGCGCCGCGCGGCGCTGAATGCGCTTCTTGAGGCGGAGCGCTCCGGTTCCTTTGTGCGAGATGTGCTCGAGCGGGCCGATGCGCGCCCCTCCGACGCGCGCGATGCCGCCTTCGCCCTGCGGCTTGCGCTGGGGGTGACCGCGACGCGCGGTTGCGTTGACGAGCTCCTCGACCGCTTTCTTGCAAAACCAAACCGCGTAAAGCTCCCCGTACGGATGGCTCTCCGCGTTGCGGCCTTTGAGCTTGTCTATCTTGATGCGATGCCCGAGGTGGCTGTAAGCCAGGGGGTCGAGCTCGTGCGCGCCCGTGCGGCGAGCGCCGCCGGTATGGCTAACGCCGTGCTCCGCCGTGTGGCCGAGGCTCGTGTGGGGTATCTCGCCGCAGAGGATGCGCTTGCCGAGGCGCGCGCTGCGTTCTCCCGTGCGCGTCGTGCCGGGCTCCCGCTCTGGCTTGTGGAGCAGATCGTCGCCGCTCGGGGGGAGGCGGCGGCAGAGCAGCTTACGGCCGCCGAGCTCGAGCCTGCGCCGGTGTCCTTTCACCTCAACCCCCGGAACGCCCCTGCGGATACTTCCGCCGGTGCGGGGGAGGAGCTTGTTCCCCTGCCGGGATGCTTCACACCCGGTAACGCATCTGCCTTTATCGCCACGCGGGCGCTCGCGCGTGGGGAGGCGGTGGCTTCCGATACGACGGCGCAGCTCATCGCCACTACGTGCGTTGCTGCCGGTTCTTGCCTCGAGATCGGCGCGGGTCGCGGCACCAAGACCTACGTCATGGCCGCACAATCTGAGCGGGCGGGCATGGCTCGTACGCATGTGGCGGCTGAGCTCTCGCCGCGCAAGGTCGAGCTCAACCGCAAGCGACTCGAGGAGTCTGGACTGGCACGTGGCGTCTCGTTTGCGACCGGCGACTGCCGCCATCTCGACCAGGTGCTCACTGCGTGCGATGCGGCGGCGGGGGAGCGGGTGCGCTATGACACCGTGCTCCTCGACGCGCCCTGCTCGGGCACCGGTACCATGCGCCGGCACCCCGAGATTCCCTGGCGGCTTGAACCCGCCGACGTGGCGCCCGGTGGCGCGCTTCCGGCACTCCAGCTTGCGCTCCTCACCGAGGCGTCTCGGCGCGTTGCGGTGGGCGGTCAGCTCGTCTACGCCACCTGTTCGGTGCTTGCTGAGGAGAATGAACGGGTCGTCGATGCGTTCCTCGCGAGCGAGGAAGGGCGCGACTTTGAGCTTGCGCCGCTCCCGGAGGCTCCCATCTTTCAGGAGGCTCTGTTCCACGAGACAGGTGCGTATCTGGACGAGGCGGAGAACGAGCGCGGCATGCTCCAGACCATCCCCGCACTCGGCAGGCCCGACGGTCACTTTGCCGCTCGGCTCGTTCGTCGCAGCTGACACCTAGCAAAACGGGGACGCGCTCTTGGGCGGTGTCCCCGTTAGAAGAAACGTGTTGTGCGGCAGGTCACGCTGCCGACAGAACCGTCGAACGTCGAGTTTACGCGTCTTTGTGCGGGCAGTTCTCGCAACCGCAGTTCGAGGAGCCGCTCCCCGTGGAGTTGCCCTCGGACGAGGTGCTCGCGCTCTCGCTTGGGCCGCTCGTGGCCTCGGTGGAGGAGCTGCCGCCGCGCTGATCGGTGTTGTAGAAGCCGCTCCCTTGGAAGGAGATGCCGCTTGCGCTAAAGACCTTGCTCGCCGGCTCACCACACGCGGGACAGGTGACCTCGGGGTGCTCGGTCATGCCGTGCTCGACCTCAAAGACGTTGCCGCACGCCGTGCAGCGATAATCGTAACGTGCCATAGATATCCCCTCATCTACGTGAGAAGCGGCGCCCAGAAGGCGCCGCCAGCTTTGAACAATCGATACTCTACCCAAAATCGCGGAGACTGTGAAGCGCAGCCCCCGCGGTTCAGGCAATGTGCGCGGCCGCTACGCCTCGGCAGTGCCGGCGGCAGGAGAGTTGGCTGCGGCGGCCGCGGCGATCGCAGCCGCTTCTGCAGCGTCAGCGGCCTCGACGGCCTCATCATCGTCCTCCACAAGGGCCGCCTCTCCAAAAGAGCGACCGGTCGCGCGCAGCAACCGCGCCGTGGAACGCTCGGCGGCAACGATATCCTCCTCGCGTGCCTGCCAGGCCCAGTTGCCCTCGGCCACGCCGGGAACATTCATGCGGCAGTCGTCGCCAAGACCCAGCACGTCCTGGAGCGGCATCATCACAAGCTCGGCGTCCGTGTCGAGCGCGTCATGCACGAGCTTCTCGGCAAGTTCTGCGCCAGCCGTCTCGTCGCCCCCGCAGAAGGAGGAGGTGCAGAAGCCGGCTAGGGTCGCGGTGTCGTGCGTCGAGGTGTAGAGGATCTTACCGGGCTTGGCAAAGATACCCTGGCGGATGTCGTAGTCCTCAAAGAGCAGCACGTCCATCCCCGGGAAGCCGCAGTCGCTCACGAGTGCGCGCACGCCGGGCGTGAGCACGCCGAGGTCCTCCGCGATAAAGGGCAGCGGGCCGATCTCCGCCCGAGCGCGCTCAAAGAGCTCTTTGCCGGGGCCGGGAACCCAGCGCCCCTCCGAACCGGGCCGGCCGGCGGGGATGCTGAAGTAGTTGTGGAACCCAAGGAAATGGTCGAGGCGCACCCGGTCGTAGATGCGGGTGGCGCGGCGCAGGCGCGCGAGCCACCATGTATAGCCCTCGGCGCGGTTGACGGGCCAGCGGTAGGTGGGGTTGCCCCACACCTGGCCGTCGGGGGCAAAGTTGTCAGGCGGCGCACCGGCGATCTCGGTCGGTCGGCCGTCGCGGTCGAGCGAGAAGAGCTCAGGGTGCGCCCAGGCGTCGGCGGAGTCGTCCGAGACATACATGGGGATATCGCCGATCACCTGAATGCCCTGCGCGTTGGCGTAGCCCATGACGTCCTGCCAGGCAAGCTCAAAGCGGTACTGGAGGTAGGACTGAACGTGCGCCTCCTTGGCAAGTCGGCGGTCGGTGAGGAGCGCGGGCTTCCAAGTTTGGAACTCAGCGGGCCACTCGTGGCGCGACACGCCGCCGGTGAGCTTCTTGATGGCCATAAAGGCGCAGTAGGGTTCGAGCCAGGCGCGCTGCTCGGCTACGTAGTCGCGGTAGGCGATATCGGTGCCCGCACCGCCGGCGGCCTCCCAGCGCACATAGTCGGCGCGGAGCTCGGCCTCGGTCTCGGGCAGAAGGTCGATGTTGCCCGCAAAGGCCGAGGGGCCGGCGTAGGGGGAGTTAAAGAGGTCGGTGGGATTAACCGGCAGCACCTGCCAGTAGCGGAAGCCCATGGCGGCGAGGTGGTCGATAAAGCGCTTGACGGGCGCACCCAGGGTGCCCGGACGGCCATCCTGGGTGGGGAGCGACGTGATGTGGCAGACCACGCCCGCACCCGGCTCGAGCGGCTTCTGGAGTCGCTCGTCGGCGTGGAACGAGATCACGGCGGAGCCAAAGGGCCACAGGTGCACGCCAACGGTGCCGTCCTCGGCAACGGGAAGCTCCGCGCCCGAGACCACGTCGGTTGCGCAGGGACCGAGCGCGGGAATGCGCACATCCTGCTCAGAGCACTGGCTGCGGTTGATGAGTACTGTGGCGGCTTCGCCGGCAGCGTTTTTGCGGGTGTAGCCGAGCACGTCGTCGCCCACGGCAAAGGGCTCGATGCTCCCGTCAATCATCACCGGTAGCTCACGGCGCACGCCGGAGGCGTTCTTGATGATGGTCTCCATATCGTACTCGTGCGGATCGCCGGGGCGCGGCAAGCCGCGACGGTTGCCCGGGTCGGAGAGACCCTCAAGCCCGTACTCGTCGCCGTAGTAGATGGAGGGAACACCCGGGAAGGTCATCTGCATGAGGGTGGCGAGCCAGAAGCGCGCCTTGGCGAGCCCCATGGCCTCAGGCGTGAGGCGCCAACGGCCGCGCTCCTCCTCGGGGAGCTTGCTCTCATCCGGGCCGCCGCCGAGTACGCTCGCGATGCGCGGGCGGTCGTGGCTGCCGAGCAGGTTGAGGCAGCAGGCGAGGGCTTCGGGCGGGTAGTTCTCCGCCAGGCTCCAGATGACCTCGGCAGCCTCACCGGCGGTGATGTTGCCCATGAGGAAGTCGATCACCATGCTGCGGAAGGGGTAGTTCATCGCGGAGTCGAGCTCGGCGCCCTGCAGATAGTGGCGCGGCTGACCGTAGCTGATCTTGTTGGAGGCGTCCTCCCAGACCTCGCCGAGCAGAAGGCCGTCCGGCTTCTCGTCAAGAAGCACGCGCTTGATGTCGGCGATGAGCTCCTCGGTAAGCTCATCGGCCACGTCGAGACGCCACCCGCGGGCGCCGGCGCGCGTCCAGTGGCGAATGACGCCGTCCTCGCCGAGGAGCAAGTCGCGCACGAGCGGCGAGTTGAGGTTGAAGTCGGGCATGTTGGCCACGCCCCACCAGCACTTGTAGGTGCCGTCCTCGTTAAACTCGTAGGCGCCACGCCAGGGGGAGTCCTCGCTTTGCCAAGCGCCCTCGCCGGGGTAGTTGCCGTATCGGTTGAAGTAGAGGGAGTCGTCGCCCGTGTGGTTAAAGACGCCGTCCAGGATGATGGAGATGCCGAGCTTCTCGGCGGCCTGGCAGAGCTCGCGGAAGTCGTCCTCGGTGCCGAGGATGGGGTCGATCTTGAGGTAGTCGGCCGTGTCGTAGCGATGGTTGCTCGTTGCCTCAAAGATGGGGTTGAGGTAGATGGCCGTGATGCCTAGCTCAGCTAAGCGCGGGAGGTCCTCCTCGATGCCCTTGAGCGAGCCGCCGTAGAAGTCCCAGCAGGCGATGGAGCCGTCTTCGTTGCGCTCGTAGACGGGCGGCTCCCACCAGTCCTCAACGAGGCGCCGGCGCGCGCCGTGGCGCGGCTTGTCGAGGGCGGCCTCGGTGCGTTCGTGCCAGTGCTCGTCGCGGCGGTACCGGTCGGGGAAGATCTGATAGACCATGCCACGCTCGTACCAGCTGGGGCGGATGGCGCGATGCTCGTAGACGCTGATCTGGAACGAGGGGACCTCGGTGTAGTCGTACATAACGCCCTCGCCACCGGTGTGCCCTTGCGGAGCACCGAGGTGGAGGTGGTGGACGTCGCTCTCCTCGCTCTCATTCTCGTGCCATGCGGTGTGGAACGAGTACCAGATGTTAGCGGGGCGGGAGCATTTGAGCTGGTAGACGTAGCGGCCCTCTCCGTCGGGGATCATGGGATGCAGGCGCTCCCCCCCGCCGTCGACCCAGGTGCGGAGGATTACAGCGAGCTGAGTGGCCGGCGGTTCCTCCACGCGGACCGCGATGGTGACCGTGCTGCCGGCGCGGACGGCGCCAAACGGCGTGCGGTACTCCGGTTCGCGGGAATTGTGGATGAGCTTCATATGGTGTCCGTTCTAGCTGACGCTCATTATCAGGATATTGACGCTCTGTCAAGATGTTGAGCGCTCATCCATTATAGGTGATGCAGGCCCGTGCGAGTGGGGGATTCATCGATGCGGGCCATGAGAGATGATGATGCACGTAGAATCACTTCTAAATGTTGGGCCGAACACGAAAATGGCCCCGGAACGCGGTGTTCCGGGGCCGTGCGGGCCGTCGATGGGCGCCAGGGCGAGGCTTAGCGCTTGTTCGTGCGCTTGCGGGCGGCGCTGACCGAGGTCGCCTTGGGCGCCGGCTTGGCGGCAGCCGTGGACGTGGGCTTTGCCGTAGAAGTCGCGGCCTTGGCAGTCGCGGGGGCCTTCTCGGCCGGCTTGGCCGGAACGGCGGCCTTGGCTGTAGTTGCCTTGGCGGCAGCGGTCGTCATCGATGCAGCGGGTGCAGTCTTAGTCGTGGCCGCCTTTGCCGGGGCCGTCGCGGCCGCAGCAGTCTTGGCTGAGGCTGCCTTAGCCGGAGCGGCCTTGGCAGCGGTTGTCGTCGTGGTCGCTGCAGGCTTGACAGCGGTAGTCTTGGCGGCAGTCGCCTTGGTTGCGGTTGCCTTGGTCGTGGCCTTTGCAGCCGTAGCCTTGGTCGCCACGGTCTTCTTGGTGGTTGTCGTCGCCTTGGTGGCAGTTGTCGCCTTAGCCGCTGGCTTCTTGGCGGCCGTGGCAGTCTTGCGCGTCGTGGTCTTGGTAGTCGTGGCGGCCTTGGGAGCGGCTGCCTCGGCATCCTTTGCAGCCGTCGTGGCCATGGTGGCAGTGGTCGCCTTGGTAGCAGCCTTGGTCGTCGTCTTGGCGGTAGCCTTGGCGGTCTCAGCAGCCTCCTCAGCCGGCTTTGCGGTTGCCTTGGCAGTGGTCTTGCGCGTCGTGGTCTTCTTGGCCGTGGTCTTGGCTGCCGTCGCCTTAGGCGCGGCGGCCTTCTTGGCTACTTTTGGGGAGCTCGCCTTCGCGGTCGGCCCGGCCGCAGGCTCGGGGGTCTTCTCGGCGGCGGGAGCGGTCTCCTTGACCGGCTCCTGCTCGGGCTCGGCTGCCGGGGCGGCCTCGGCTGTCGGGGCGGCCTCGGCAGCAGGCGCCTCCTCGGCCTTTGCCTCAGCAGCGGGCTCTTCGGCCTTGGCCTCGGGCTCGGCTGCCACCTCCGGCTCCGGTTCGGGTTCCGGCTCGGGCTCGGCCTCAACCACGGGCGGCGTAGGGGGGACGGGCTCCACATCGGGGTGCAGGTGGCAGTAGAGGTCCATGTAGGCGGCCGCAGAGCGCGTCCACGAGAAGTCGGTCTGCATGGCCTGTTCAACCACGTGGTTAAATGCGGCGCGATCGTCCCAGAACAGGCGCGCGGCGCGGAAGACAGCGTCGCCCATCTCGTCGCCATTAAAGTTGGCAAACGAGAAGCCCGTGCCTTCGCCCGTGAAGTAGTTGTAGGGCGTCACGGTGTCACGCAGGCCACCGGTCTCGCGCACCACGGGCAGCGTGCCGTAGCGCATGGCGATGATCTGCGAGAGGCCGCACGGTTCGAAGAGCGACGGCATGAGGAAGAGGTCGGCGCCCGCGTACATGCGGCGCGAGAGCGCGGAGTCAAAGGTGATGCGCGCGGCCATGGTCCCGGGGTACTTGCCGGCAAAGTAGTTCATGGCGTCCTCGTAGGCGCGGTCGCCCGTGCCGAGCACGGCCACCTGCACGCCGCCGGAGAGTATTCGGTCGAGCGAGTAGGTTACGAGGTCCATGCCCTTCTGACGGGTGAGACGGCTCACCATGACCATGAGCGGACGGTCGTCGCGCACCTCGAGCCCGAGCTCCTCCTGGAGCGCACGCTTGCAGGCCGCCTTGCCCTCCATGTGGCCCACGCCGTAGTTCTCGGTGATCTGGAAATCGGTCGAGGGATCCCACGACGGCTCATCGATGCCGTTCAGGATGCCCGAGAGAATATCCGAGCGCTGACGCAGCAGCCAGTCGAGGCCCTCGCCGTAGTCGGAGGTCTTGATCTCGCGTGCATAGCTCGGGCTCACCGTGGTGATGGCGTCGGTGTAGGAGAGGCCGCCCTGCATGAAGTTGATCGACGTCGCGTCACAGTGGAGCTGGCGAGCGGCGTTGGGGATGTGCGCCATGCCGAGCACATCGTTGAGCATCTTGTCGGAGAACTGCCCCTGGAAGGCGATGTTGTGGATGGTAAAGACGCACTTCACGCGCTGGCAGAGAGGAACCCCCTGGTAGAACTCGTGCAGAAACACCGGCACGAGCGCGGTCTGCCAGTCGTTGCAGTGCAGCACGTCGCACTCAAAGCCCTCAGGCAGGTGCAAGAGGCTCTCACAGATGGCCTTGGAGAAGAAGGCAAAGCGCTCACCGTCGTCATAGAAGCCGTAGGGGTAGCTGCGATTGAAGTAGTGCTCGTTGTCGATAAAGAGGTAAGTGACTCCGCCCTCCTCGAGCTTCTCGAGGCCGCAGTACTCGTTGCGCCACCCGAGGTTGACGTAGAAGTCGCAGAAGTGTTCCATGCGCGATTTAAAGACGTCGGGGATGGTGGCGTACTTGGGGCACATGACGATGACCTCGGCACCGTCCTTTACGAGCTCCTGGGGCAGGGATCCCGCCACATCGCCGAGGCCGCCCGTCTTAACGAAGGGTGCCACCTCCGCAGAGGCGAAGACGACCTGCATCTTGTTCTTTGCCATCGTATAGCTCCTAAACACACGTTGGTTGCGTCTCGTCGCCGACCGGATAGGGGAGGGCGGCGCTCATACGCTCATAATGATAACGCGCCCGCGGGGCCAGAGCCGCCGCGGGCGCAAAGGGTAACATCCGAGACGCTAGAGGCGCGTACCCTTGCCGATCACCATGATCGCGTCGGGCGTGCCGCGATACTCGGTGTTCTCGGGCACGACGTTGTTCTTGTCGATGATCGCGTTCTCAACGCGCGCGCCGCGCTTGATGACGCAGCCGTACATGATGATCGAGTTGGTCACGTTGGCGCCGCTCTCGACGATCACGTTGCGCGAGAGGATGGAGTTACGCACCGTGCCGTGGATCTTGCTGCCTGCCGAGACGAAGGAGTTGGCCACGTTGCTGCCGGCGTAGTACTTGGCCGGGGCGGCGTCGTGGGCCTTCGTGCGGATGGGGCGATCCTTCTGGAAGAGCTGGTCGTAGACCGTGGGGGCCAGAAGCTCCATGGAGCGCTCGTAGTAGCTGCGCTCGCCAAAGATTCCGATCGCGAGGCCCTTGTACTCGTAGCTGCACACGTCGACGCGCGCCATGTCGCCGGCGATTGCCTCGAAGAAGTCGAGGTAGTCGGCGTTGGCGTAGTGCTTGATGATGTCGAGCAGGAGGTCGCGGTTGATGATGAAGCAGTCGATGAACTTGTTGTCACCGTACTCGCAGCCCGGCTCGACCTTCTGCACCCGGCCGGCGTCGCCGATGATGAGGCGGCTCGCGTCGGAGTGCTTGCGCTCGGCCTTGACGTAGAGCATGGTGATGCCCACGCCGGAGCGCTCGTGCGCGTCGATGACCTCGTTGAGGTCCATGTTGAAGATGATGTTGGCGCCCATCACCACCACGTACGGTGCGTCGGAGCGCTCAAAGAGCTCGCGGTTGGAGATGATGTCGCGGAGCAGGAAGCGCATGCCGCGCTTGGTGGTGCCGTAGGGGTTGCCCGGGAAGGTGTAGAGGCCGCCGATCTTGCGGTCGAGCTGGAAGTCCCCGCCGTGGCCCACGTGGTCGGCGATGGAGCGCCAGTTGCCCGGCATGGCGAGGCCGACGGTGTGGATGCCGGCGTTGGTCATGTTGGACAGCGGGAAGTCGATGAGGCGATAGCGGCCGAGGAACGGCAGCGCCGCCACCGGGCGGTTCTCGAGGAGCTTGCTGGGCTCGTTGCCCGCGTAGTTCGCGGTGATGTATCCGATGGCTTTGGTGTTCATCATCGGAATCATTCCCCCTTCCCGATCACGACGTCGTTTCCGACGACGGCGGTGTCCTTGGTGGTGTCGACGGAGCCGAGCTTGACGCCCTCCTCCACGACGGCGTTCTCGCCCAGGATGGCGCGGCTCACGTGGGCGCCGTTCTTCACGATGGCGCCGGGCAGCAGCACGGAGTCCTCGACGATGGCGCGCTCGCCGACGCAGGCGTCGGTCGAGATGATGGAGTGACGCACGGTGCCCATGATGCGGCAGCCGTTGGCGACGAGCGAATCGTCCACGCGGCCGTCGGGCCCGATGTAGTGCGGCGGGCGGCTCGAGTCGTTGGACATGATGGGCGTCTTCTCGTCAAAGAGGTCGAAGAGCGGGTCCTCGCCCAAGAGGTCCATCGAGGTCTCGTGGTAGGAGGCGATGGTGCCGACGTCCTTCCAGAAGCCATGGTGGGCGTGGACAAAGAGGCGCTTGCCGTCGGCGAGGGCCTTGGGGATGATGTCGTTGCCGAAGTCGTGGCTCGAACGCTGGTTGATCGCGTCCTCCTCGAGGGCGTTGACGAGAAAGTCGTAGCTAAAGATGTAGATGCCCATGGAGGCGAGGTTGGAGTCGGGGTGGGCCGGCTTCTCGCTGAACTTGGTCACCTGACCGTTCTCGTCGGCGGTGAGGATGCCAAAGCGGCTCGCGTCCTCCCACGGCACAGGCATGACGCCGATGGTGAGGTCGGCGTTGTGCTCCTTGTGGGTCTTGAGCATCTCGCGGTAGTCCATGCGATAGAGCGCGTCACCCGAGAGGATGAGCACGTACTCGGGATGGTGAGACTTGATGTAGTCGAGGTTGTGCGTCACAGCGTCAGCCGTGCCCTCGTACCACGCGCCGCCCTCCTGGGTGGCGTAGGGCGGCAGGATCGACACGCCGCTCCCCGTGATGTTGAGGTCCCACGCACGCCCGGAGCCCACGTACTCGTGGAGCTGGTAGGGGCGATACTGCGTCAGGATACCCACGGTCTCGATGCCGGAGTTGGCACAGTTCGAGAGCGTGAAGTCGATGATGCGGTACTTGCCTCCGAACGACACGGCCGGTTTGGCGATCTTGGACGTCAGGTCCATGAGCCGCGAGCCCTGCCCTCCTGCGAGGAGCATCGCGATGCATTCTTTTCTAGCCATCGAGTCTCTCCTTCAAATCCCTTTACCTACTGACCTGCCTGCTATCTCACCGGGGCGGGCAGAGAGCCCGCCCCGTAGATGCCCTGACGTCGCACAAAGCCGCAGCACCTCGTTTGCGCCTAGGCGTGCCAGATCTCGTCGCGATACTCGCGAATGGTGCGGTCGGACGAGAACCAGCCCGACGACGCCGTGTTGTGGAGTGCGCGGCGGTTCCAGCTTTCGTGGTCCGCATAGCTCGCGGTGAGCTCCTCCCAGGCGTCGACGTACGAGCGGAAGTCCTTCATGACGAAGTCATGGTCGTTGCCGCTCATGAGCTCATTATGGATGCTCCCAAAGTCTCCGGAGAGAGCGGCGAACGTGTTATCGGTGAGTTCGTCAATAACGCGCCCTAAACGGTCGCGGTCGGCGTTGTAGGTGTCCCAGGCAAAGTGCATGCCGCTCACGCGGAGCTCGTCGACCTCGGGTGCGGTAAGGCCGAAGATCTTCTCGTTTTCGGCGCCGGCAAGGTTGACGATCTCGATGTTGGCGCCGTCCATCGTGCCGAGGGTGATCGCGCCGTTCATCATGAGCTTCATGTTGGAGGTGCCGGAGGCCTCCATGCCCGCCGTCGAGATCTGCTCCGAGATCTCGGCCGCCGGGTAGATGAGCTGGGCGTTGGACACGCGGAAGTTGGGGATAAAGCAGACCTTCATGACCTCGTTGACGCGCGGGTCGTTGTTCACCACGTCGGCCACCGAGTTGATGAGGCGGATCGTCTCCTTGGCAAAGGTGTAGCTCGAGGCGGCCTTCCCCGAGAAGATAAAGGTGGTGGGCGCCACGCGGAAGTTGGGATCGGCGAGGCGGCGGTTGTAGATGTCCATCACCTTGAAGATGTTGAGCAGCTGGCGCTTGTAGGCGTGGAAGCGCTTGACCTGCACGTCAAAGATCGTGTCGGGGTCGATCACAAGACCGCACTCGTTCTTGACGTACTTGGCGAGGCGCAGCTTGTTGGCGCGCTTGGACTCGCCCACGCGCTCGAGGAAGATCGGGTCGTCCTCAAAGGCGGTGAGCTTGGAGAGCTCGGAGGCGTCATCGAGCCAGCCGGTGCCGATGGCCTCGGTGATGAGCTTGGCGTAGGTGGGGTTGGCCTCGGCGAGGAAGCGGCGGTGCGAGATGCCGTTCGTCTTGTTGTTGAACTTCTCGGGCGTGAGCGCGTAGAAGTCCTTGAGCGTCTCGCGCTCGAGGATGTCGGTGTGGATCTTGGCCACGCCGTTGACGGAGTGGCTGCAAATCACCGAGAGGTTGGCCATGCGGACCTCGCCGTCCCAGAGGATGGCGGTGGCGCGCAGGTGGTTCTGCCAGTCCTCGGAGGTGCGGTCGAAGCTCGCGCTGTAGCGGCGGTTGATTTCGTCGATGATCTGGTAGACGCGCGGCAGCAGCGACGAGAACGTAGAGATGGGCCACTTCTCGAGTGCCTCGGGCAGGATGGTGTGGTTGGTGTAGGAGATGGTGTTGGTCACGATCTCCCACGCGTCGTCCCACTCAAGACCCTTCTCGTCCATGAGGATGCGCATGAGCTCGGGGCCGCACATGGCCGGGTGGGTGTCGTTAGTGTGGATGGCCACGTACTTGGGCAGGAGCTTCCAGTTGGGGCCGTGGTCGTTCTCAAAGGTGTCGAGCAGGCTGTAGATGCCGGCCGAGACAAAGAGGTACTCCTGCTTGAGGCGCAGAAGCCGGCCGTGCTCACCGGCGTCGTTGGGGTAGAGGATGGCCGAGATGGCCTCAGCCTCGGCGCGGTGGGCGTCGGCGCCCGCGTAGTCGCCGCGGTTGAAGGCATCGAGGTCAAACTGCTCCTCCACGGGCTCGGCGCCCCAAACGCGCAGCTTGTTGACAGTCTTTCCGCCATAGCCCACCACGGGGATGTCGTAGGGCATGGCGAGCACGTCCTGGGTGTCCACGGTGCGGTACACCATGCGCCCATCGACCTCTTCGCCCACCACGTGGCCGCCAAAGCGGATGCGCACGGCCTTGTCGGGGCGTCGGACCTCCCAGGGGTAGCCGTGGGAGAGCCATTCGTCGGTGGTCTCGTGCTGGGCACCGTTGACAATCTCCTGCTTAAAGAGGCCGTAGCGGTAGCGCATACCGTTGCCGTAACCGGCGATGCCCTCGTGGGCCATGGAGTCGAGGAAGCACGCGGCCAGACGGCCGAGGCCGCCGTTGCCGAGCGCGGGGTCGGGCTCGTAGGAGCAGAGCTCGTCGAGGTCGCCGCCCAACTCCTTGATGCCCTCGGCCACGAGGTCGCGGATGCCGAGGTTGAGCAGGTAGTTATCGAGTAGGCGGCCGATCAGAAACTCGATGGAGAAGTAGTAGACGCGCTTCTTGCCCTCGGAGATGACGCGCTTCTCGGTCTCGGTCTGGATGGCGCGGGCCTTGCCGGCGATGAGCTTGGCGAGCGCGGTGAAGCGGTCGAGGTTGCTCGTGCGCTCAAAGGGCTTGCCCGAGAGGGACATGACCGAGGCCTCGTAGTCTCGGATGAACTCCTCTTTGTTCTCGAAGATGGTATTCATACGGTCCTTTCTTCCGGCGGTGCCGGGGGTTGCGGGCTTACACAACTTTTCCATTATCGCGCAAAACGGGTTCATGGGCCGAATGTTTCGCTAGGCGTTCTTCTTTGGCGCGCGGGTGGCCGTCTTTTTGACAGGCGCGGGGGCGGCGGATGCGGCAGCGCCCGCGGCCTTCTTGGCGGTTGTCGTCTTGGTTGCCGTTGCTTTGGACGCGGTTGCGGCAGGCTTAGATGCGGTCGCGGCCTTGGCGGTCGTCTTGGCCGCGGCCTTGGCGGGCGTCTTGGCTGCCGGCTTGGTCGCCGTCGCGCTGCTCGCTGCTTTGGCGCTCACGCTCTCGGCGGTCGTCTTCTTAGCGGTCTTGGAGGTTGTCCGCTTGGTCGCAGCCTTCTTCTTGGGCTTGGGCGGCACATAGGAGCTCTTACCGATGCGCTTGAGCACGATGCCGCCAAGGCCCGGGAGCGGAAGCTGGATGGAGTTGTCGCAGCCGTTCCAGGGGTAGGGCTCGCTCGAGCACACGGTGCCGTCGAGCTCGTCGAGCTTGTAGCCGCTTCCGCCAAACTCGGGCCGGTCGGAGTCAAAGATGACCTTCCAGTCACCCTCGCGCGGCACGCCCATGCGGAAGGTCTCGTACGAGGCCGGATCGAAGTTGATGATGATGGCGAGGTCGTCCTTGGCCTTCTCACCGTGGCGCGCAAACGAGATGATTGACTGCTGGGCGTTGTCAGGATCGATCCAGCTAAAGCCGTCCTCGGTGTAGGCGCGCTCCCAGAAGGCGGGCTCATTGAGGTAGAGGTGGTTCAGGGCCTTCACAAACTCGCGGTGGTTGCGGTGCGCGTCAAACTCGTCGGCCAGGAACCACTCGAGCGACTCGTAGTAGCGCCACTCGATAAAGGGCGCGATCTCGTTGCCCATAAAGTTGAGCTGGGCGCCGGGGTGGGTCATCTGGTACATGATGAGGGTGCGGAGCCCTGCGAACTGCCGCCACTGGTCGCCGGGCATGCGGCCCATGAGCGAGCACTTGCCGTTGACGACCTCGTCGTGGCTGAGTGGCAGCACAAAGTTCTCGTTAAAGGCGTACATGAGCGAGAACGTGAGCAGCCGGTGCGCACCGGGGCGCCAGGGGAAGTCGGTCTGCATGTAGTGGAGGGTGTCGTTCATCCAGCCCATGTCCCACTTGTAGTGGAAACCGAGGCCGCCCTCCTCGGGCGGGTAGGTCACGAGCGGCCAGGCGGTCGACTCCTCGGCGATCATCATGACGTCGGGGAACTCGCGGCCCACGGCGCAGTTGACCTGGCGGATGAAGGCCGACGCGTCGAGGTCCTCCTCGGTGCCGTACTTGTTGAACTTCTTTTGCCCCGGGTCGTCCACGCCAAAGTTGAGGTAGAGCATGCTCGAGACGCCGTCCATGCGGATGCCGTCAGCGTGGAACATCTCGATCCAGAAGAGCGCGTTGGAGACAAGGAAGCTGCGGACCTCGCCGCGGCCGAAGTCGAACTTGTGCGTTCCCCAGTTGGGGTGGATTTCGCGCTCGTAGAGCATCTTGCCGTTAAAGGTGGCGAGCCCCTCCTCGTTGGCGCAGAAGCCGCCGGGCACCCAGTCGAGGATGACGCCGATGCCCGCCTTGTGGCAGCTCTCCACAAAGTGCATGAGCTGCTTGGGCGTGCCGTAGCGCGCGGTGGCGGCAAAGTAGCCGGTGGGCTGGTAGCCCCAGGAGCCGTCGAAGGGGTGCTCCATCACGGGCAGGAGCTCGATGTGGGTGTAGCCCATGTCGCGCACGTAGTCCACAAGCTCCTCGGAGAGGTCGTCGTAGGAGTAGTAGGTGCCGCGCTGCGCGGGGAAGGGATCACCCGGTCCGGGGTAGTTGCCGTTCTCGTCGGGTTCGCCCTGCGGGTCGTTGCCGTGGCGGCGCCACGAACCCAGGTGCACCTCGTAGATGTTGAGGGGCTGCTTCATGTGGTCGTGGCGGGTGCGCTTGTTCATCCAGGTGCCGTCGTGCCAGGTGTAGCCGGTGATATCCATAAGGCGCGAGGCCGTGCCGGGGATATCCTCGGCGTAGAAGCCGTAGGGGTCGGCCTTGTAGAGGAGCTTGCCGTCGGCGGTCTCGATCACATACTTATACAGGTCTCCCTCGGGCAGGCGCGGAACAAAGCCCTGCCACACACCGCTCTTCTTGAGCTGGGTGAGGGGGTTGGCGGTCGCGTCCCACCCGTTGAAGTCGCCCACGACGTGCACGCTCTTTACATCGGGCGCCCACACGGCAAAGTGCCAGCCGGGCTCACCGTCCTGCACGTCGGGGTGCGCACCGAGCTTTTCCCAGCTGCGCTGCCAGGTGCCGTTGGCAAACATGTAGAGGTCGTCGTCCGTAATGATGAGGAGCGGCTTTTCGCTGCGCGCTGCGGAGGCGCGGCGGGTGGCCTTGGTCGGCGACTTGGTTGCGGTGGCGGGTGCTTCTGGTTTCTTTTCCACGGGGCACTTCCCCTCGTCTGCGCGGCGCACAGGCACCGCAGTCCGATAGATGCGCTGCGTCTCGTCACGCGCGGGTCGACCGCCCTTGGGGAGGCTGGTGCCCGGTTGGGGCACAGCGTGCGCGAGGTCCACAGTTCATCGTGAGCATACCACTGTGGACGCGTTGCCTGCTGAGCGGGTCAGGGGACGGTCGTAATGAGTTCGCGAGCGTCGCGTAAGGGAATGTTCTGCACGGCGAGCGGTCGGCTGCATCCCGCGGGCGGCGCCGATGTAGCGCTTCTGCGCGCAGGGGCCATGGTCAGGCTGGTCCGCCCTAGGGAAACGCCGATGGATGCAGTCCGTATCCGGGGAGACGCTGATAAAAGCATTTCAGAGCTCTGTGCCCTGTCCGATTCCTTCTGACGGGTCCCGCGCCAATCGATCCGTTCCGTCTGATTCCTTATAGTAGAACGAATCGGTCGGGATAGAGCCCATTTCTGTCTCATACGTTCTACTAGAAGGAATCGGACACGGCGGGACGGATGCATGGCGGAGGGGATAGCGCCGAAGAGGGGGCGAATCGCGTTGCCGTAAGGCGCGAAAACCATCGGTCAGCGTTTCTTTAGATGCCGGGGGGACGGGCCGTATCAAGCTGGCATCCATGCGACCCGGTCGGTATCATGGCCCGTGGAGTAAGGTGGTTTCTGGTGCGTAGGAGGTTGCGATGAGCGAGGTGGCGGCAGGGGAGAGGCCTGTGGTGCTTCTGGTAGGCGGGTCGCCCGAGCCGGCTTCGGTTGAGACGGTCCGGCGCGCGGCTGCGGGCTGTGTGGCGGTGGTTGCCATCGACCGCGGTCTTGAGCGCGTGCTCGAGGCGGGGCTCGCCTGCGACCTCTTCTGCGGCGATGGGGATTCGGTGGGGATCCGGGGCGCTGCGGCCGTCGAGGCGGCGGAACGCGTGGCAGCTGGGCGCTTGAATGCGCCGGGCGAGGACGGGTGCTTTGAGGTCGTGCGGTACAACCCCCATAAGGACGACACCGACCTGGGCCTCGCCCTCGGCGAGGTAGCGCGTCGCTGGCCGGGAGCCGTCGTGCGTGCGACCTGTCTTGGCGGCGGCAACCCCGATCACCTTTTGGGAGTTCTGGGGCGGCTCGCCTCCTATCGACCCAGTGCGGGGCAGGCTCATGAGAATGGCTTCGACGAGGCAACACCCACCGTCGAGATCATGGAGGATGCCTACGCGGGACGCATCCTCCATGCAGGCGAGTGCTGGCGGATCGAGGGCTTGGTGGGGAGCCGGTTCTCGTTCATTCCACTTTCACCGAGTTCCGTGGTCTCTGAGGCGGGGATGCGCTGGGAGCTCGACCATCACCGGGTGCCGCTCCTCGACGACCTCGGCATCTCCAACGTGATTGAGCGCGCACAGGCGCGTATCGCCTGCCATGAGGGAACGCTCGCCTGCTGGCTCTTCTCCTAAGTGACTCATTTTGGGACGGGGTTATTTTGAATGGGGGAGTGGACTGCCTCGACGTTAGCGGGCAGCGTCGATGATGCGGCAGCTGAGCACCACGGCGTCCTCGATGCACCCCGGGCACGTGCGGAGCATGCCCTGCCCGGTGCCGATACCCTTGAGCTCGCGGCAGACGGTAGAGGTGTTGGCCTTGCGGAAACCCTCGACGAGCTCCCGCACGAGACGGTAGGTGGCAGCTTTGGTGGTGCCAGGAGCCTCGGTGCCCGCGCTCCCCATCTGGCTCAATACCATGATGGCTCCGCTGATAGCGCCGCAGGTCTCGGTCGTGCCACCCATGCCGCTGCCAAAACCCTCGGAGAGCCGGTACATGGTGTCCGCGTCGATGCCCACCTCGGGCGCGAGGGCGCAAGCAACGGCTTGTGCGCAGTTGTAGCCCTGCTCGGCGCGGAGGGCGATGGCGAGCTCGGCCAGGTGGGCGGCGCGGTCGGTGAGGTTTGCTGCGGTGTCGGTCATGGGGTCCCCTCTGAATAGGCGGTCAAAACCTCACTAGGATAGCAAGAACCTACCCGGAGGTTGCCGGCTACCGTTACAAAACAGAGCGTGCGCTGACCGGCGGGCGCGCTCGGCTCCGAACGCGCTATTCTGTACGGTGGCAAATCTGGCAGTTTCAACGATTCAAGGAGCGTTTATGGCAGAGCATATCGGCACCACCTGCGTGCAGGGCGGCTACCGCCCCGGCGACGGCGAGCCCCGTCAGGTGCCCATCTACCAGTCCACCACCTGGAAGTACGACACCTCCGAGCACATGGGGCGGCTCTTCGACCTCGAGGAGTCCGGCTACTTCTACACTCGCCTGCAGAACCCCACCAACGACGCCGTGGCGGCCAAGATCGCCGAGCTCGAGGGTGGCACGGCGGCCATGCTCACGAGCTCGGGCCAGGCTGCGAACTTCTTTGCGGTCTTTAACATCGCCGGCGCGGGCGATCACATCGTGGCGAGCTCGGCCATCTACGGAGGCACCTTTAACCTCTTGGCCCACACGCTCGAGCGCATGGGCATGAGCTGCACCTTTGTTTCGCCCGATTGCTCTGATGACGAGCTCGAGGCGGCCTTCCGCCCTAACACCAAGGCCGTCTTTGGCGAGACCATCGCCAACCCCGCGCTCGACGTGCTCGATATCGAGCGCTTTGCCGCGGCGGCGCACGCGCACGGCGTGCCGCTCATCGTGGACAACACCTTCCCCACGCCCGTGCTCTGCCGGCCGATCGAGTGGGGTGCCGATATCGTGACCCACTCCACCACCAAGTATATGGATGGCCATGGCGCAGCGGTGGGTGGCGCCGTCGTGGACTCGGGTAACTTTGACTGGGAGGCGCATGCCGACAAGTTCCCCGGGCTCACCACCCCCGACGAAACCTACCACGGTGTTGTCTACACCGAGCGCTTTGGCCAGGCAGGCGCCTACATCACCAAGGCGACCTCGCAGCTCATGCGCGACCTCGGCTGCATCCAGAGTCCGCAGAACGCGTTTTTGCTCAACATCGGTCTCGAGAGCCTGCACGTCCGTATGCCGCGCCACTGCGCCAACGGTCAGGCCATGGCCGAGTTTTTGCACGACCATCCCAAGGTCCGCTTTGTAAAGTATCCGGGTCTGCCCGATGACCCCTGGCACGAGCTCGCCCAGAAGTACCTGCCCAACGGTTGCTGTGGCGTTGTGAGCTTTGGCTTTACCGGTGGGCGCGCGGCGGCCGAGGAGTTTATGAAGAACCTGCACGTGGCCCAGATCGCCACGCATGTTGCCGATGCGCGCACCTGCGTGCTGCATCCGGCTAACGCCACGCACCGCCAGATGACCGACGAGGAGCTCGTCGCCGCCGGGATCGCCCCGGACATGGTGCGCCTCTCGTGCGGGCTGGAGGATACGGAGGATCTCATCGCCGACGTCGCCCAGGCCCTGGCGGCACTCTCGTAGCGCGCCGACCTACCCGAGGTGAGAATATGGGGACGGGTGCGTTTTTCTCATTTTTGAGAAAAACGCACCCGTCCCCATATTCTCAGTGGTGGACAAGGACGTTGAGGGCGCCGGGTAGGACGTCCACGACGGCTCGGTGGGCTCGGATGCGCTCGCCGTCCGCCTGGATGGGATAGTCGTCCTCGGCAAAGGTGAGCTCCACCTCGCGGGCTTGCAGCAGGTGGGCGTGGCGACTCTTGAGATGCTTGCCGTTCATAGCGGAGAGAAAGAACGCGAGTGCGGTTGCCCGGCTCACCGGCCCGCAGGCGTAGCAGATGTCGAGGAGCCCGTCGGTGGGGTCGGCATCGGGTGTGATCTGAAAGCCCGATCCGTAGGTCGGTCCGAGCTGCAGGGCAAAGAAGAGCGCATCGAGCGTTTGCCCGGGTCCGCCGTCAAAGCGCACCTGGGTGGGGAAGGCTCGGTACCCGCGCCCGAACACCTCAAGTCCGCTCAGCGTATAGAGGGCGCTTCCCGTGAGACTGACTTTCCGGCGCAGGTCCATCGTGCCCAGGCCTATGGCCGCATCGAGTCCAAATGAGAGCGTCTGGATGTAATGCTCGGTGACCGTGCCGGGCGCGTCGGCGCGCGGGTCGTTGGCGGCGTCGAGCGTCGTGCGGATGCGCCCCACGTCAAACCGCTCGCGCTTGCAGTCGAGCAGCTGCACGAGGTCCGCGTCGGTTGCGACCTCGCGGAGGCGAAGCGTCCGGGCAAAGTCGTTCCCCGAGCCCACGGGTACCACACCGAGTGTCGGACGCCGGGCGGGGGAGAGCTGCATGAGGCCGTTCACAACCTCGTGCACGACACCGTCGCCACCGAGGGCGAGCACGGTGTCAAAGCCTTCAGCGTTGCGCGCAAGCTCGGTGGCATGTTTCGGCCGCTCGGTCCGGGCGATCTCAAACGAGTTGGTATCGCGCAGGTAGAGGGCGAGGAATCTCCGCAGCCGCTCGGCAATTGCCGCTGCCGCCCCCGCATGTGCCGTGGGGTTGACGATCGCAAGGGTTCGTCCCCAGTCCGTTGTGCGTGCCATGCGGTCTCCCTCGGTTGGGTGCATGCCGTCCGTGCCGTCCCCTCAGCCTACGCCGTACCGGGTCGTACGTCTAGGGTCGCGGGCGCACAGCCTATCGGCACAAAAAAGCCCCCGCGGGGCGGGGGCGCAACAGACACGCTGTCAGGAGGGGTCCACCTACGAACGCGCGACCTTGCCAGACTTGAGGCAGGTGGTGCAGACGTTCATCTTGCGACGGTGGCCGTTCACCACAACGTAGACACGCTGGATGTTCGGACGGAACGTACGGTTCGTGACGCGGTGGGAGTGGCTGATAGAGCGACCAGCAACGGGGTGCTTACCGCAGATCTCGCAAACTTTGGACATGTTAGGACCCTCCTTGGGCGGTTCGAAATACCGCTTGAACAAACAAGCTAGAACTATAGCACAGCTGACGGCGGCTACGTGCAATCTTCACGAATGGGAGCAGGACGATTCTTGCGCTCGCCCCGCGCTGGGCCGCATGGCATTATTGCAGGTCCGGGGCTCTAAGGCAAGGGGCGCAAGAGCCTTGGTGCAAAGTTTTGCCGTGGCAGATTGCCGCGTTGGCCCTACGTTGCCGTCGTAAGAGGTCCTGCTGGGAGGCGCTTCTAGAAGTGCAAAAGATAGACCAGTCAAACATTAGGTACCTCATTTATGGGGACTCTGTGAGAGCCGGCTGAATTGCCCCTCTGGGATGAATCGCCGTTTGCGCGAGGTGGTACAAAACCGACACAAATGCGTAAGGGCCCGTAGGGGTCGGAGTCTGGGCGGCTGCGCGCTGCGCGGCTGCCCGTGTTTTTGCAGGGGAAGGGATGGTCGCTTGAAGATCTTCAAGTTCCTGGCGAACCACAAGATTAACTTCCTGATCGCGTTGGTCTTGCTGTTTGCCCAGGCCAACTGTGAGCTCACGCTGCCGGGGCTCATGAGCAACATCGTAGACATCGGCATCAGTCAGGGAGGCATCTCCTCTACGGTGCCCGAGCAGATCCCCGCCGACCAGCTCGATGACGTTGAGCTCTTCCTCACCAAGGACGAGCGGGACCTCGTGGAGAAGACCTTTACCGGCGCCGATGCCGCGGGCGTGCGCACCTTTGCCGGCACCGACGCCGAGCGTGACGAGCTCGAGGGGCCGATGGGCGAGGCCGAGATGCTCGTCTACCAGCTCAACCAGGGTATCGAGGCGTCCCAGTTCGCCGAGTCGCTCGGCATGGGCTCGAGCGCGGGCACGTCGAGCGAGGCTCAGGAGGCGGTCCGCCAGCAGATGAGCGCCCTGCTTGGCGACACCGTCACCATGAAGACCATCAATAGCCTCGTAGACTCGGGCGTGATCACGCGCGATCAGCTCCTCGAGGGTCGCCATGAGCTGGTGCGCGAGCTCGGCGACACGGGCGACTCCATCATCCAGAGCCGTGCCATCGAGTTTGTAAAGGATGCGTACCGCGAGGCCGGTGTCGACCTCAACGACGTCCAGACGGGCTACCTCTTCTCTGAGGGGCTCACTATGCTCGCCTACGCCCTCTTCTCGGCGCTCTGCGCGATCCTCGCGGCGTACAACGCCTCTAAGACCGCGGCCGTCGTGGCGCGCGATTTGCGCCACGACCTCTACGCGCGCGTGCTCTCCTTTGCCCCGGCCGAGATGGAGAAGTTCTCGGCCGCCTCGCTCATCACCCGCGCCACCAACGATATCCAGCAGATTCAGATGGTGCTCGTGATGTGCCTGCGCATCGTGCTCTTTGCCCCGTGCATGGGGCTCGGCGCGGTGGTGCGCGTGCTCTCAACGCCTACGGGCCTTGAGTGGATCCTCGTGCTCGCCATCGTTGCCATCGCCATCACGATCGGCATCCTCATGGGCCTCACCATGCCCAAGTTCCGCATCATGCAGAAGCTCGTCGACCGCAACAACCTCGTGGCGCGCGAGATCGTGACGGGCATCATGCCCATACGCGCCTTTGGGCGCCAGGCCTACGAGCAGGAGCGCTACGACGAGGCTAACCGCGAGCTCACCGGCACCTATATCTTTACCAACCGCTGCATGACCATGCTCATGCCCGTCATGATGATCGTCATGAACGCCACCACCGTGGGCATCGTGTGGTTTGGCGGGCAGGGCGTAGACGCCGGCACGCTCATGGTGGGCGACCTCATGGCCTACATCAACTACGTGATGCAGGTCATCATGAGCTTCATGATCCTCACCATGATCTCGGTCATGCTGCCGCGCGCCGACGTGGCCGCCGAGCGCGTGCAGGAGGTGCTCGCTACCGAGCCGAGCATCGAGGACCCCGCGCCCGAGCGCCGCGTGTCTCGCGAACGGGGAGAGGGCTGGCACGGCACGGTTGCGTTTAACGACGTGACCTTTGCCTATCCGGATGCCGACGAGCCCACGCTCGAGCACGTGAGTTTTACCGCTGAGCCCGGCAAGACCTGCGCCATCATCGGCTCCACAGGCTGCGGCAAGTCGACGCTCGTGCAGCTCATCCCGCGCCTCTACGACGTGTCCGAGGGGTCGATCACGCTCGACGGGGTCGATATCCGCGACATCGGCCTCGAGGAGCTGCGCCGCACCATCGGCTACGTGCCGCAGAAGCGCATGCTCTTCTCGGGCACTATCGAGAGCAATATCAAGTACGGCGACCCCGCCATGCCTGACGACGACATGGTCCGTGCGGCCGAGATCGCGCAGGCCACGGAGTTTATCGATGCCAAGCCCGACGGCTACCAGAGTCCCATCGCACAGGGCGGCTCCAACGTCTCGGGCGGTCAGAATCAGCGTCTCTCCATCGCGCGCGCCCTGGCCATCCGGCCCAAGGTGCTCGTCTTTGACGACTCGTTCTCGGCGCTCGACTACAAGACCGACTCGGTGCTGCGCGCAGAGCTCGCCGAGCGCGCGTCGGACGCGGCGATCATCATCGTGGCCCAGCGCATCGCGACCATCATGCACGCCGAGGAGATTCTGGTGCTCGACGACGGGCGTATCGTGGGCCGCGGCACCCACGAGGAGCTCCTGCGCAGCTGTCCCGAGTACCTCGAGATCGCCAAGAGCCAGCTGAGCCCCGAGGAGCTCGGCCTTGCCGAGGACGGCGTGGTGGACCCTGTGCCCGCCGCGACCCAGGAAGGGGGTGAGCGCTAATGCCGGGCCCCATGGGACGTGGCGCGGCCTCCGAGCGCGCCAAGGATTTTAAGGGAACGATCAAGAAGCTCATCGCCTACATCGCGCACGAGCGGGTGGCGCTCGTCGTGTCAATCGCGTGCGCCATCGCCTCGGTCATCTTTAACGTGCTGGGCCCGCGCATCTTGGGTCAGGCAACCACGGAGCTCTTTAACGGGCTCGCGGCCAAGGTCATGGGCACGGGGTCGATCGACTTCACTAAAATCGGCTACATCCTCTCGATGCTTCTGTGCCTCTACGTTACCTCGGCGCTCATGAACCTCGTGCAGGGCTGGCTCATGACGGGCCTCACCCAGCGCGTGTGCTACCGCATGCGCCGCGAGATCATCGCCAAGGTCGACCGCATGCCGCTCAGCTACTTCGAGACCAATTCGGTGGGTGACGTCATGAGCCGCGTCACCAACGACGTCGACACCCTCGGTCAGTCGCTCAACCAGAGCGTGACGCAGCTCATCACCTCCATCACGCAGATCATCGGCGTCGCTGCCATGATGCTCTCCGTCTCGCCCATCATGGCGGGGATGACCTTCCTCACCGTGCCGGTTTCGCTCGTGCTCGTGGTTGTGGTGGTGCGCTCGTCGCAGCGCTACTTCCGCCGCCAGCAGTCGATCCTCGGCATGGTGGACGGTATCATCGAGGAGAGCTTCTCGGGCCAGAGCGTCATCAAGGTGTTCAACCGCGAGGAGCGCGCCGTTGCCGACTTTGACGTGCAGAACCGCAACCTCTACGAATCCGGTTGGCGCTCGCAGTTCTTCTCGGGCCTGATGCAGCCGATCATGAACTTTGTGGCCAACCTCGCCTACGTGGCGGTGGTCATCGTGGGCGCGTTCCTTGCGATCGCGGGGACCATCACCCTCGGCGACATCCAGGCATTCATGCAGTACGTTCGCAACTTTACGCAGCCCATCACCCAGCTTTCGCAGGTGTCCAACATGCTGCAGATGCTGTCGGCCGCCGCGGAGCGCGTCTTTGAGTTCTTGGGCGAGCCCGAGGAGACACCCGACGCCGCGACGCCGGAGCTGCCGCCGTGCCGCGGCGAGGTGGACTTTGAGCACGTGCGCTTTGGCTACACGCCCAACAAGACCATCATCCACGACTTCAGCTGCCACGTTGAGCCGGGCCAGACCGTGGCCATCGTGGGACCGACGGGCGCGGGCAAGACCACGCTCATGAAGCTCCTCATGCGCTTCTACGATGTCAACGCCGGCTCGATCACCGTGGACGGCGTGGATCTGCGCGACTACGCCCGCGACGACCTGCGCGCCAACTTTGCGATGGTGCTCCAGGACACCTGGCTCTTTACCGGGACGATCCGCGAGAACATCCGCTACGGGCGTGCCGGGGCCTCGGACGAGGAGGTGGAGGCGGCTGCCCGCGCGGCGCTCGCCGACCACTTTATCCGCACGCTCCCGGGCGGCTACGACTTTGAGCTCAACGAGGACGCGTCTAACGTGAGCCAGGGCCAGCGCCAGCTCCTTACCATCGCGCGCGCCTTCATCGCCGACCGGCCGATCCTCATTCTGGACGAGGCGACCTCCAACGTGGACACGCGCACCGAGGAGCGCATCCAGCGCGCCATGGACGCCCTCATGCAGGGACGGACGAGTTTTGTGATTGCGCACCGGCTCTCCACGATCCGCAATGCCGACAAGATTCTGGTGCTGCGCGACGGCGACATCGTGGAGTCGGGCACGCACGAGGAGCTGCTCGCGAAAAACGGCTTCTACGCTGAGCTCTATAACGCGCAGTTTGCTGAGGGCGGGGAGGAGGACTAAGGCTCGCTCTCGTCTGCGGCTGACCGTTCTGGCTGACTGTGCGGATGGCCCCATCGGCTCGGAAGGCCGGGGTTCCCGGGCGCTCGGCGCCCTGCGGGCTCGCTTCGCGACTCGCTCCCGGGAACCCCGGCCTTCCGGGCCTTCGGTTACTCAGTCGGATCTATCCCGGAGCGGTTCTCGCGGACCCCAAGGGGAAATGGTCAAGATGCTGCACGGTTGTCCTTTGCTAGGGGAGGGGTTGGACCCATCGGCATCTGCCCGTTGCTGAGAGGGGTTCTCTGGCTTCACTGGAATGGCTGTTTTGGGGGTAAAAATAGGCTGTTCTGGTAGAATCTGACTAGATTGCGTTTTGATTGGCTAGGTGGGCGTATGGGTGTTGCGATTGAGCTTGAGAGCGAGCGATATCCGCTTACGGAGGCTAAGAACCGCTTTAGCGAGCTCACGAGGCAGGCTAATGCCACGGGGCGGCCGTTTATGGTGCTGAAGGGGGGACGTCCCTGGGTGGAGGTTCGCCCGCTTCGCTCCGATGTGCGCGAAGATGCTGATGGAATCTCCATCATGCCCGAGCATCGAAGTGTTGCGGTCGCCGACCTTTCGGAGCTCTTTGAAAGGTATGAGCAGCGTTCGGATGTCTACCGTCCGGTAGAAGACGCGTTTGCCTCTCCGGTTGGCGAGGAGGTGCTGTAACGTGGCCTTTCGATGCGGTGATGTGGTCTGGGCCGATTTGGACCCTGCCGTCGGGCACGAGCAGCGCAAGCGGAGACCGCTGATCGTGGTGAGCAATGATTCGTTCAACGAGCGGTGCTCGCTCACCATGACGATCCCCATCAGCTCGGCTGATACGGGATACCCGCTTCATCTTGATGTAGGTAAGGTGCCCACCGAAAACGGAGAAAGCCCCGTGAGGGGTTTTGCGCAAATTGAGCAGCTTAAATCACTCGACCTCACCAACCGCAACGGCGTTAAGGTGGGCACCATCAACACTGCGGGCATGGACAAGATTCTCTCGCTCATCCTAGGCTGCCTCATCACCCCCGACATGATGGTGGTAAACGCCCGCTAAGAGCCTAAAGGACGGCTATTTTTCATTGCGCAACACCGGGCAAGCCGAGATGGCATACGTAGCCCATCCAGCCAACGTCAACAGCCCAACATCTTCTCCTCTTCAATCTCAGAGTGCGCACGGCGAGCTATGTTTCAAGACCGAAGCAGAGCGCTCATGAGCAGGCCATGCGGCGAGCCGGGGGGGGGCGGCCGAGGGTGACGGAATCTTACGGAGCGAATCGCGAAGCGAGGCCTCTACGCCGCTGAGCCCCGCAAGATGCCGCCGCCCTCGGCCGATTCAGGTAGAATCCCGAGCCGGCGCAACCAACCGCGATTCCCTTGTGTATCTTTGCCAGCAGCCAAGCCATCGTAGTAAGATACTCTGGATTACTCCCACGTTATCGATGCCTTCGCATCAGTTAGGAGATCCCGTGTCTGATACCATCACCGGCACACTCAGCGTCTCCAACGACGTCATCGCCGACATCGCGGGCTATGCCGCCCTTTCCTGCTACGGTGTCGTGGGTATGGCCGAGCAGCTTCAGGGCGCCGAGAGCGTGCGCCTGCTTCCCGGGCAGCGTCTGCGCAAGGGCGTTCTCGTCACGAGCGATGAAGCGGGCCTGCGCGTCGATTTGCACGTGGTGCTCGAGAACGGCGTCAACATGAAGTCGGTCTGCGAGAACCTCTCGAGCGCGGTCGCGTTCACCCTGCAAGAGATCGCTCAGATCGACCCGGCGAAGCTTTCCGTCGGGATCCATATCGAAGCCCTCAAGAATCGCCTCGGCTAAGGCTCGGATTCGAGACTACGGAGAGAAACACTCATGATCGCCAAAACCATTCGCACCTGCTTCCCCATCGCCGCGAAGGCGGTTGCCGACTGCTCCGAGGAGATTAACAAGCTCAACGTCTTCCCCGTGCCGGACGGCGACACGGGCACCAACATGTCGCTTACGCTGCAGTCGGTGGTGCGGGAGCTCTCCGCGCTTCCGGCCGATGCCGACGTGGAGGCCATCGCCGGTGCGATCACACACGGCTCGCTCATGGGCGCCCGTGGCAACTCCGGCGTCATCACCTCGCAGATCTTGCGCGGCGTGGCCGAGGGCCTCGTAGGCGTTTCCGACCCGGTTGGGTCGGTCGACATCGCCGCTGCGCTCCGCAACGCCGTCAAGGTTGCCTTCAAGGCGGTCCGCAAGCCGGTCGAGGGCACAATCCTCACCGTGCTGCGCGACATCTCGACGCGCGCCGACGCTTGCGCCAAGGCGCGCGACTCCAAGGAGGACGCGCTCGACGCGATCGTGGTCGAGGCGTACCAGTCTGTCGCCCGCACGCCCGACCTTCTGCCCGTGCTCAAGGAGAATGGCGTCGTCGACTCCGGCGCCTTTGGTTTTGCGATCTTCCTCGAGGCGTTCGTTAACGCGGCACTCGGTCGCGAGACGCACGAGGCCGAGGACTTTGCGACCACCTTTGAGGCGACCGGCGAGGCGGCCCGCGAGGGCGCGCTCGACCGTGTGAAGATCGAGGCCAACGACGACTGGGAGGGCTCGGAGTACCGCTACTGCAACGAGTTCCTCTTTAAGGCCGACGCCCCCTTTGACGAGGACGAGTGTCTTGCCTTCCTCGCCTCGATGGGCGACTGCGAGCTTCTCGTGGGCTCCTACCCCGATTATAAGATTCACGTCCACTCCAATACGCCCAACCTCGTGCTCGAGCACATGCTCGCGCTCGGCCAGATCTACGAGGTCTTTATCCACAACATGGATATGGAGGCGCACGACCGTACGGCCAAGATCCATGCCGATCAGGACGCCGCGGCCAGCGAGCCCGCCAAAGCGCTCGGCTTTGTGGCGGTTGCCGCCGGTTCCGGCGAGGCCGAGATTCTCACCTCGCTCGGTGTTGACGTGGTGGTCTCGGGTGGTCAGACCATGAACCCGAGCACGGCCGACCTGCTCGATGCGGTCTCGCGGGTCAACGCGGAGTCCGTCATCATCCTGCCCGATAACGGCAACATTCGCATGGCCGCTGAGGCTGCCGCGAGTGCCTGCGACGACAAGCGCGTCGCCGTGGTGCCCACCAAGACGGTGCCCCAGGCGTTCTCTGCGCTCTTTGCCGTACTGCCCGACTCCTCGCTTGAGGATGCCGTGGCCGCGATGACCGAGGCACTCGAGGATGTGCGCGACGGCGAGGTCACCACCGCGGTGCGCGACAGCCAGGCCTCGGACGGCTCGCCCATCCACGCGGGTGATGTCATGGGCATCATCAACGATTCCATCGACATCGTCGGCTCGGACGTCAAGCAGGTCACGCTCGACTGCATCAACCGCATGCAGGACGAGGAGGAGGGCGACGCGCTCACCATCCTCGCGGGCGCCGATATGTCCGACGAGGATTTTGAGGACCTCATCGCCGCCATCGAGGAGGCCCAGCCCGACCTCGAGATCGACGCGCACCGCGGTGAGCAGCCGCTCTACCCGGTCATCTTCTCTATCGAGTAGGACGCTCGGCGTGACGGCCTCGCTTTCCGCTACCTCGGCGCGCCTTGCCGGCACGGCGGCGCTCGCGGAGGACGTGGCCCGACTCAAATATGTCTCTGGTTCTAGGGAGGAGGCGCTTCGCAGGCTCGGCATCGAGCGTGTGGGCGACCTCCTCTTGCATATTCCGCGTCGGTATCTCGATTTCACCCATGCCTATACCATCGAGGCCGCACCTCTCGGCGAGGTGGCGACGATCGTCGCCACGGTCGACCGCGTGACGCTCAAGCGGCCGCGTCCGCGCATGACGGTGGTCGAGGTTTCCCTCGTGGACGAGACGGGCGTTCTCCAGGTGGCGTTCTTTCGCCAGCCGTGGCTTGCGCAGCAGCTGGAGCGGGGGAGCAGGCTCGCCGTGATGGGCAAGGTCGAGTTTGCCTACGGTTTTAAGCAGATGTCGTCTCCGCATTTTGAGAAGCTAGACGACATGACTGCCGCGGGGACGATCCTGCCGGTCCATGGCACCACCGAGGGACTCTCCACCGCCTGGATGCGCCGAATCGTCTCCGGTGCGCTTGAGCGCGTAAGCTGCGTGGCCGACATGTTGCCCGCGCGCCTTCGTGCGCGGCGCGGCCTCATGAGCGAGGGCCGTGCGCTCAGGGCGATTCACTTCCCCCACGACATGACCGAGCGCGATGGCGCGCGTCAGCGGCTCGCCTATGACGAGCTGTTGCTGCTGCAGCTGGCGCTGCGCCTGCGCAACGACGCGAACCTCCTCGATGTGGAGCCCGTCGCCCATACGCCGGGCGCTCACCTGGCGGCTCTCCGCGATGCGCTGCCCTTTGCGCTCTCCGATGAACAGGACGTTGCGGTGGCGCAGATCCTGGCCGACATGGAGGACGGCGAGCGCGTGATGAACCGCCTTCTTTTGGGAGACGTGGGCACCGGTAAGACGGCCGTTGCCTGCTGCGCGCTCGCGGCAGTTGCCGACACGTCTTCGCAGGCGGCCGTGATGGCCCCCACGAGCGTGCTCGCGCAGCAGTATGCCGTCAAGTGCGGACCGCTTCTCGAGGCGGCCGGCGTGTCGTGGGCGCTCGTAACAGGTGCTACGCCGGTCGCCGAGCGCGAGGAGACGGTCGCGCGCCTGGCCGCGGGGGAGCTCAGCGTGATCTTTGGCACGCAGGCCCTGCTCTCGGACGACGTGGTGTTCAAGCGCCTCACGCTCGTGGTCATCGATGAGCAGCACCGTTTTGGCGTAGGGCAGCGCAACGCCCTGCGCGCCAAGGGGCCGGGGGCCGACCTCCTCGTCATGACGGCCACGCCCATCCCGCGTACGCTCGCGCTCTCGGTCTACGGCGACCTCTCCACGAGCATCATCCGTCATCGGCCCGTTCCCGGAGCGGGTGTGACCACCAGGGTGCTCACCGAGGCCAACCGCGACCTTGCCTATGGTGCCATCCGCGAGGCGCTCGAGCATGGGCAGCGCGCCTATGTGGTCTGCCCGCTCGTTGAGGAGGGGGACGCCGGCGACGGGCTCGACGACGTGCCGGGTGCCGAGTCTGATGACGCCTCGGAGGAGGCGAACGGCCGTGGCGCGGGCAAGGGCTCGGGCAAACCTGCAGCCCCGCCGCTTCACAATGTAGCGAGCGAGGTCGAGCGGCTCCGTCAGGTTTTTCCCGAAGCATGGGTGGAGCCCCTTACGGGACGCATGCGCGCGCGTGAGAAGGACGAGGCCATCGCCGCGTTCCGTGCCGGCGAGGTGCAGATTCTCGTCTCGACCACCGTCGTCGAGGTGGGCGTTGACGTGCCGGAGGCAACCGTGATGGTCATCGAGAACGGCGAGCGCTTCGGTCTGGCAACCCTGCACCAGCTACGCGGCCGCGTGGGCCGCGGTGAGGTGCCCGGGCGCTGCTTCGTGATGACGCACGCCCGTAGCAACGGGCGGCGCTCGACGGCGCAGGAGCGGCTCGAGGCGCTCGAGCGCACCTCGGACGGCTTTGCGCTCGCCGAGCTCGATTTGCGCCTGCGCCACGAGGGTGAAATTCTCGGGTTTCGGCAGAGTGGCGGCGTGACGCTCCGCTTTGTTGACCTCGACGCCGATACCCCTATTATTGAGGCGGCGCACGACGATGCGGAGGAGCTCCTCCGTTATTCGCGCGACCTGGGTACCGTGGCCACGATGCCGCTGAGGCAGGAGGTCGTGCTGCGCTATGGAGACGTTTTTCGGGAGGTGAGCGGCGGATGAGGATCGTCGGCGGTATGTGGCGCGGCCGGAGGCTCTTTGAGCCCTCGGGGAGCGATGTCACGCGCCCCACAACGGACCGTGTGCGCGAGGCAATGGCCTCGATGGTCGATTCCGCGCTCCCGGAGGGTATCGAAGGCGCACGCGTGCTTGACGCCTTTGGCGGCTCGGGTGCGCTCGGGATCGAGGTGCTCTCGCGCGGGGCGGCGTCGGCCACGTTTTTTGAGGCAGACCGCCGCGCGGCGCAACTCATCCGCAAGAACCTCGACCTTGTGGGCGCTGGTGCCCCACAGGCGCGTGTGGTTGCGGGGGACGTGCTCGCTGCCGCCGAGCGCGGCCGGGTCCCCGGGGGTCCCTTTGACCTCGTGCTGCTCGACCCTCCCTATGCCTTCGGTCCAGAACCCGTGGAGCGGCTCCTTGAGGCCTTGGCCGCCGCCGGGACGCTCGCTCCGGGAGCGCTCGCCCTTCATGAGCATGCCGCTCGCGACGCAGGAGCCCGCCCGGAGGGATTTGAGGTCGTGCGTGAGAAGCGCTACGGCATCACAGGTGTCGACCTCCTGCGGATGGTTGCAACCGCCGGTTGAGTAGCGTGTTCGCGTTGCCGCGCGTCGTTACAGGCCGCCGAGTCGTACGCTCCCACCTCGCGAACGCATCCCCGTTAGACTTGAGTAACCAAGGAGCCCACATGGAACCCACCATCACCCATGTTCTCGTGCCCGGAACCTTTGACCCCATAACCTATGGACACATGGATGTGGCCCGCCGCGCGCGGCGCATCTGTCCGCGGGTGACTGTTGCGGTGGCCGCGTCGCTCGGCAAGCGCGGCGTGGGCACGACGTTTTCGCTCGAGGAGCGCGTGGAGCTTGCCCGCGAGGCGCTCGCCGACCTCGATGGGGTGGAGGTGCTGCCGTTCTCGGGGCTCCTCGTCGACTTTGCCCACGAGGTGGGGGCGCAGGCGGTCGTCAAGGGTTTGCGTGCCATGACCGACTTTGAGTACGAGCTCCAGCAGGCCGACCTCAACTACCGGCTCGACCCGGAGCTCGAGAGCATCTTCGTTATGAGCAGCCCGGAGTACGGGTACCTCTCGTCCTCCGCGGTGCGGCAGATCGCCTCGTTTGGTGGTGACGTCTCGACCTTCGTGCCGCCGTGTGTTGCCGCGGCGCTGCGAACGCGCTTCAAATAGCATCATCGCCGGTATGTGGTAGTATCAAACGATGATATGCAACCAATGAAAGGAGACGGGATGCCCGGCGAACCCCTTCCTGGCGAGCGCATCGAGAGCCTCGTGGACGAGCTCGAGGGAATCATCGAGGACGCTAAGCCCCCGTTTGGTAAGAATGCGCAGTTCAAGGTCATCGAGACCGAGGTCTTCTTCAACATTCTTGACGAGATTCGCATGAGCTACCCCGAGGAGTGGCAAAAGTCGCGTCGGATTCTCCGCGAGCGCGACGAGCTCATCTCCTCGGCAACGGCGCAGGCCGATTCCATCGTGGCCGACGCGCAGCAGCAGGCGCTCACCATCGCCGGCGAGCAAGAGATCGTGCGACTCGCTCAGCAGCAGGCCGAGGATATCCGCGCCCGTGCCGACCAGTACGAGCGCGACACGCGCTACGCCGCCGAGGACTACGCCGAGCAGGTGTTCACGCATCTCGAGGAGAATCTCAAGAGCCTGACCGGCACCGTGGCGCGCTGCCGTCAGCAGCTGACGGAGCAGGCGAACAACCCCGGCCTTACGAGCGGATACTAAGATGGCGTTCATCGAGCCGCTCGTTATCGAGCTTGCCGATCGCGTTGAGAACCCCGGAGAGAGCTGGCAGACCTCCGGGACGATCGACGTTGCCGGCTACACGGTGGGGGAGAAGGAGTTCATGCTCGACCACGGTGTGAGCTACGACGCGGTCTTTACCAACGCCGGGGACGGCATTCTGCTCACGGGGCTCGTGCGCGCCGAGGTCACGGGTACCTGCGACCGGTGCCTGGAGCCTGCGCACTTTGATGTGGCCGGTGAGCTCCAGGAGTACTACCTCTTCCATGAGCCCGAGGACGCCGACGAGGACGACGATTACGAGCTTTTGGGTGAGGAGCGCAAGGTTGACCTTGCCGAGCCCATCGCCGACGCCATCGTGATGGATACGCCCTTTGTGGTGATCTGCAAGCCCGACTGCAAGGGGCTGTGCCCCCATTGCGGGTGCAACCTCAACGAGGAGACCTGCGACTGCGCCGAGCGGGCCGAGGAGGAGCGCGTCATGGGCGACGACAACCCCTTTGCGGCGCTCAAGAATCTCAAGCTCGACGAGTAACGCACCGGGATTGCCAACAGCTTGGAGCGGGGCGGGCGCTTGCGTTCGCCCTTGTTGGTTATGGGCGATGGGGGTGACCTCGCGGCCGTGTAATCCCGCGCTGTTTGGCCCTTGTCCGAGTTTTGCAGCTCGTGTGGTGAGAAAATGCCCCTTATCAGGTGCGGGGTTCTGTGCTAATATCGCTACTTGCGCGTATTCGTGCCTGTTAGCATACCTATGTGAGGAAGGTCAACATGCCAGTACCTAAGCAAAAGAAGGGCCGCGGCGCCACGCATCGCCGTCGTTCTGCCAACATGAAGATCAGCGCCCCCGCGCGTTCCACCTGCCCCCGTTGTCACGCGGTGAAGCTTCCGCATCACGTGTGCCCCAACTGCGGCTACTACAAGGACCGCGAGGTCATCGTTACCGAGTAGCCCTTCCATGCGGGTATGGCTCGACGCGCGAGCGTGATTGACTCATGATATGGCCGGCTCTGGGAGTCGGCCATTCTGCTATCGAAAGGGGTTTAGTATGAGCAAGGTGAGGGTGTGCGTCGACGCCATGGGCGGTGACGAGGAGCCGTCGGTCGTTCTCGAGGGCATCGCGGCGGCGCTGGCTGCCGATCAAGAACTCGAGGTGCTTGTCGCGGGGCCGGAGGAGGTCATCTCGGACTTCTGCGCCTCCCACGACCGCGCCGAGGCGCTTATCGCGCCGCAGGTCATCACCATGGAGGACGACCCCATCAAGGCCGTCATGACCAAGCGCAAGTCGAGTATCGTGCTCGCCTGTCGCGCCATCAAGAAGGGCAACGCCCAGGGCTTCTTCTCTGCCGGCTCCACCGGCGCCGTCACCGCGGCGGCGACGGCCTACGTAACGCCCTTCCGCTATGAGGAGGGCGGCGAGCGCCGGCCCATCCGCCCCTGCATCACCACGGCCTTCCCCAACGCCAAGGGCGGCAACACCGTGTTTGCCGACATGGGAGCCAACCCCGACGTCGAGCCTGAGGATATCGTGCGCTTTGCTCAGATGGCCTCCGCGTACGCGCGCGTGGTCTGCGGGATCGACCACCCGAGCGTGGGCCTGCTCTCCAACGGCACCGAGGAGCACAAGGGCTCGCGCTTCACCCAGGCGTGCTTCCCGCTCATGGCCGAGCAAGTTCCCGGCTTTGCGGGCAACTGCGAGGGCACCGATCTGCTCACGGGGCGTCTCGACGTGATCGTGTCCGACGGCTTTGCCGGCAACATCGCCCTCAAGGCCACCGAGGGCGCGGCCAAGTTCCTCCTGGGCGAGCTCAAGCGCACGCTCCTCGGCTCGCTCAAGGGCAAGATCGCGGCGCTCCTCGTTAAGGACTCGCTCTACGCCATCAAGGAGAAGCTCTCGGGCGATGAGTACGGCGGTGCCATCCTCTTGGGCCTTAAGGGCGTCGTGCTTATCGGGCACGGTGCGACCTCCGTCGAGGCCGTCAAGAACGGCACGCTCGCCACGGCTCGTGCCGTGCGCGCCGGCCTGGTGGACGAGGTTGCGAGTTCCATGGAGGGCATCGTCGCCTAGCCGGTACCGGTCCCGCGCGCACCGCTTGTCCCGCCCTGTCCGCCCGACCGTCCGGTTGAGCCCGTCCGGGCGAGAGGGTAGAATCAGATTCAGCAAAACCACCGGTCGGCCCCATCGCCGGCCTGCAGGAAGGAGACGCCATGGAGCGCTCAGAGATGCTTGCCAAGGTCGCCGAGGTCGCGGCCGACGTGCTCGGAGTCAGCGAGGACCAGATTACCGAGCAAACCACCTTCGATGACCTCGATGCCAATTCGCTCGACCGCCTCCAGCTCGTCACCGCGTTTGAGGACGAGTTTGATATCGAGATCCCCGAGGACCGTCTGCTGGGGATTGCCTCCGTTGCCGATGCGCTCGACGCCATCGAGGCGTCCCAGGAGGCCTAAGCGCGTTGGCCGTCTCGGAGAAGCTCGCCCGCATCGAGAAGATCTGCGGCCACGAGTTCCACGACAAACTGCTGCTGCGGCGCGCCCTCACACATCCCTCTGCCGTTGAGGGCGAGCCGGTGGGCTCTTCCTATGAGCGCCTTGAGTTTTTAGGCGACTCCATCCTGGGTGCCATCGTGGCCGATGCGCTCTACCGCAGCTACCCCAACCTCAACGAGGGTCGCCTTACGCGGCTCAAGGTCTCGCTCGTCTCGGGCGCCATGCTCTCCGAGGTGGGCGAGGAGCTCGGTATCGGACGCTGCATCATCTTTGGCGCCTCGGAGCGGGGTGCCGCCGCGCGCGGCATGCACTCCGCGCTCGAGAACGTCTATGAGTCGCTCGTGGGCGCGCTCTTTCTCGATGGTGGTTGGGAGGCCGCCTCGGCGTTCATCACCGCCACGCTCAAGCCGCACCTTGCGGCGGACCTCGCATGGCGTCCCGAGAACCCCAAGTCGTACCTCCAGGAGTGTGTGCAGCGCGACGGCTTTACCTCGCCCGCCTATAAGCTCGTGGGTACCGAGGGCCCGGCCCATGCCCCGACCTTTACCGCCGTGGCAATCGTGGACGGCGTGCGCCGTGGCCGGGGGAGCGGTACCTCCAAGAAGGAGGCGGAGGCGGCGGCCGCGCTCGACGCGCTCGAGCGCATGGGCTACACCAAGGACGGGGCCATCCCCGCCCGTGGCGCAGAATAGGGGCGTGCCGTGTACCTCAAGTCGCTCACCCTCAAGGGCTTCAAGTCGTTTGCCGACCGCGCCCATATGACCTTTGAGCCAGGCCTCACCGTTATCGTGGGGCCCAACGGCTCGGGCAAATCCAATATCTCCGACGCGATCCTCTGGGTCCTCGGCGAGCAGAGCGCCAAGCAGCTCCGCGGCCAGGCCATGGAGGACGTCATCTTCTCGGGCTCATCGGCGCGCCAGCCGGTGGGCGTGGCCGAGGTCACGCTTGTGCTTGATAACGCCGACCACGTGCTTCCTGTCGACTTTGACGAGGTGGCCATCACCCGGCGCATGTACCGCTCGGGCGAGAGCGAATACCTCATCAACCAGAGCCCGTGCCGCCTCATGGATATTCAAGACATCCTGCACGACTCGGGCCTCGGCAAAGACACCCACTCCATCATCAGCCAGGGCAAGCTCGACGCCATCCTTCAGAGCCGCCCCGAGGAACGGCGCGCCCTCGTGGAGGAGGCCGCCGGCATCTCCAAGCACAAGCGCCGCAAGGAGCGCGCCGCCAAGAAGATCGCCTCGATGGACGAACACCTCACCCGTGCCCGCGACATCTCGCGCGAGATCACGCGCCAGCTGCGCCCGCTCGAGCGCCAGGTAGACCGCGCTCGCACCTACAAGGAGCTTTCGGCCCGCGCGAGCGAGCTCACGCAGATTCTTGCCGTGGACGAGCTCCGGCGCCTGCAGGAGCAGTGGGCGGGCATGGAGACGCGCGCCAAGGAGAGCGCCGCGGCGCTGGAGCTTGCGCGCTACCGCCTCTCCGAGAAGGAGCGCGAGCTCGAGAAGCTCCAGGTGTTGCTCGAGGAGAAGGGCCTCTTTGTGGGCGACCTCGGCGAGCAGCGCCGTCACATGCAGGACGTGGTGGGGCGCATCGGGTCCGACATGCGCCTGCTTGAGGAGAAGGGCCACAACATGGTTGCCCGCCTCTCCGAGATGCGCGGCACCCTCTCGAGCTCCGAGCATCAGCGCCGCCGCGTTGCCGATGAGCTCGAGGATGCGCGCCGCCAGCTCGATGAGGTTCGCGCTGCGCTCGCCGTCGCTGAGGCAGACGTGAAGCGCCTTGAGCCCGCGGCCGACGAGCTGCATGCGCGCCGCGTGGAGCTCGATGGGCGACAGTCCGAGCTCGGACGGGCCCAGCGCGAGAGCCAGCGTGCGGCAGACGATGCGGCGCTCTCGCTCGCCAAGCTGAACGAGACGCTCGCCAATGCCGAGCTTGAGGACGAGATGTTTGCCTCACGGCTCTCCCAGCTCGATGAGGGGGCCGAGGAGGTCGAGGCCTCGCTCGAGCATCGTCGCGACCGCGCCGACGAGCTCGAGGTGCTGCTTGCCTCGGCGCGCGAGGCGGCCGACGACGCCCGCTCTGCGATCGAGACGGCTGAGGCGGCCCTTGCCGAGCGACGCGAGCGCGAGTCCGAGGCGCGCGCCCGTCTTTCTGACGTGCGCTCGGAGCTGCAGAGCCTGACGCGCTTGGACGAGCGCCTCGCGGACGCCTCGCCGCTTGCGGCGCGCGTGGCCGAGAAGGCTGCCGACACGGTGGCGGGACGGCTCGGCGATGTGATCGAGGCGCCCCGGGAGCTCGAGGGGCTCGTGGAGACGCTCCTCGCCGGCGATATCGACGCGCTCGTTACCGAGGATGTTTCCACGCTTGCGCGTGCTGCGGCGTGCGCCCTTGCCGAGGAGGATGTCTCGGGCGAGGCGCTTCTTGCCGCCCGGACGCTCGAGGCACCGGCTCCCGTCGCCGGTGCGGCGGGTTACCGCCTTGTCGATAAGCTCGCCGTGCGCGAGGGCTATGCCGGCGTGGTCGGTGCGCTCCTCGGCGGGCTCTATGTGGTGGATACGATCGAGGATGCGCTTGCGGCGCCGGTAATCGCCGGGGTGACCTACGTTACGCCCGAGGGCGCCCGCGTGAGCGTGGGTGGCGCGGTGCGCGTGGGCTCGCCCTCCGACGCAGCCGCCGGCACCCTCGAACGCAAGCGTCGCATCCGCGAGCTTTCGGGTCTGGAGCCCGACCTCGCGTCGGTCTTTGAACATGCAGGCGAGCTCGTTGCCGAGGCGGACGCTGCCGTTGCTGCGGCGCGTCGCGAGGTCTCAGCTGCCCAGGGCAAGATCGCCGAGCTTGAGGGCGAGCAGCGCTCCCTGCTCTCCGAGATCGGGCGGCTTGAGCAGTCGCTTGCCGCCTCGAGGGCCGAGCGCCAGCAGATCGAGCAGCGCCGCACCAAGGCTGCCGCCCAGGTGGCCGAGGCTCGGCCGCGTGTTGAGGAACTCACCCGTTCGCGCGACGAGGCTCGCGCCCGCGTGGGCGAGCTCGCACAGCAGATCGCCGAGATCGCCGACGAGCTCGACCGCGTGCGTCGCGACGATGCGGAGGCTGCGAGCACGCTCGGCGATGCCCGCGTCCGCCTTGCGCAGGCGCGCGAGCGCCAGAAGAGCCTGGGCAATCGCGTGCCCGAGCTTGAGCGTCGTCTCGAGGGCATCGACCGGCGCATCCGCGCCACGCGCCAGGCCTCACGCTCGCTCGAGGTGCTGCGCCTGCGTGTCGACCCGCTGCACGACCGCTACACCGCGCTCTCCGAGAAGGCCATGGACTGGGCCGCGCGCCTGCGCGACCAGGCATCGCTCGAGGAGGCGGACTCCGCTTCGCTCAAGAAGACCATCGAGGATGCCAAGGCCGACGTTGCCGCCGCCAAGCAGGAGGTAGAGGCGGCCCAGGCTGGACAGGGCGAGGTCAAGGTCGAGCGCGGCAAGCTCGAGGTTCAGGTCGAGAACGCCATCAAGGCCATCACCGCGGACGGTACGACGGTGCTTGAGGAGGCGCTCAACCTCCCCGCGCCCGAGGACCGCGCCGCCGCCGAGCGCGAGCTCCGCACCCTAGTGACCAAGATCAACAACCTTGGGCCCGTCAACCAGGTGGCTATGGAGGAGTACGAGCGCCTGCGCGAGCGTGCCGACTACATCGACGCCCAGCTCTCCGACCTCGAGAGCGCCCGCAAGGCCCTCACCAAGATCACGGCAGCTATCGACCGCAAGATGCGCCGGGCCTTCCTCACCACCTTTGAGAAGGTCGACGCCAACTTCCGCGAGATCTTTGCCATGCTCTTCCCGGGTGGCCAGGCGCACCTCGAGATGACCGATCCTGAGCACCCGTCCGAGACGGGCATCGAGGTCGTGGCGCAACCGCGGGGCAAGCGCATCACCAAGATGATGCTCATGAGCGGCGGCGAGAAGTCCCTTACGGCGCTGGCGCTGCTCTTTGCCGTCTACAAGACGCGCACGGTGCCCTTCTACGTGCTCGACGAGGTTGAGGCCGCACTCGACGACTCCAACCTCTCCAAGCTCCTCGACGCCATCGACGTGCTGCGCCACCAGACGCAGCTCCTCGTGGTTTCGCATCAGCGCCGCACCATGGAGGACGCCGACGTCCTCTACGGCGTGTCCATGCAGGCAGACGGGGTGAGTCGCGTGGTGAGCCAGCGGCTCGACCGTGTGACGGGAAAGGTCGTGAACGCATAGATGGGTTTCTTTGAGAAGCTGCAGCAGGGTCTCGAGCGCAGTCGCGAGGCTCTGAACGAGATCTTCTACTTTGGTGGAGAGGTCGACGAGTCGTTTTGGGAGGACCTTGAGGACACGCTCGTGATGGGCGACATGGGCGCCGACATCGCGCTTTCGGTCTCCGACGACTTGCGCGACCTTGCGGCACGCAAGAACCTCAAGACCGCTCCGCAGCTGCGCCGTGCCCTCGCCGAGCGTCTGTCCCAGATCTTTGTGACGCCCGAACGCGACCCCTTTGAGTCCACGCCCTCGTGCGTGCTCTTTGTGGGCATCAACGGTGCCGGCAAGACCACCACGGTGGGCAAGATCGCAAGCGCCGCGCACGAGGCGGGCAAGCGCGTGGTGATCGGCTCGGCCGACACCTTCCGCGCGGCCGCCATCGAGCAGCTCGATGTGTGGGGCGAGCGCGCCGGCGTACCCGTGGTCAAGCGCGAGCGCGGCTCCGACCCGGCGAGCGTGTGCTACGACGTGCTCGACGAGGCGGACCGTACCGGTGCCGACCTCGTGCTCATCGATACCGCCGGACGCCTCCACACCTCGCCCGAGCTCATGCGCGAGCTCGCTAAGGTCGTCAATGTCACGCGCAAGCGCGCCGCCAAGATGCGCGCCGGTGCTATGGACGTCTACGTGGTGCTCGTCATCGACGCCGCCACCGGCCAAAACGGCCTTACGCAGGCGGAGGAGTTCAACGAGGCGCTCGGCCTCGACGGCATCATCATGACCAAGCTCGACGGCACGGCCAAGGGAGGCATCGCGCTCGCGGTGGCGCAGAAGCTCCATCTTCCCATCTACCGGGCGGGCGTGGGCGAGGCCATCGACGACTTGCAAGCCTTTGATCCGCTGGATTTCTGCAGAGCTCTCGTGGGCGATTCCGACTAGCTTTTTCTTGTTTGTTCGGGGTCGAGGTAAGATGACTCCAACCCCGCTGGTCCGTAGTCCGTTTGGCCCTTTTTCTTTAGCGAGCACGTAAGGTAGCGCCAGGGCTGGCGTCCGAAGGTTCACCACAAGTTCCGCAGCGAGCAGCGCGAGCGAGGACTGCCCGGGCGGGGAACCTTCGGACGTCAGCCCGACCGGGAGCAATATACGATAGGAGCCCCATGTTCAATAACCTTTCCGACCGCCTGAACGACACCTTTGACCGCCTGCGCGGCAAGGGCAAACTCACCGAGGCCGATATCACGAGCGCGATGCGCGACATCCGCATGGCGCTTCTCGAGGCGGACGTTAACTTCAAGGTCGTCAAGGACTTCGTCGCCAAGACGAAGGAGCGCTGCATGACCGCCGACGTCCTGGAGTCGCTCACGCCGGCCCAGAACGTCGTCAAGATCGTGCTCGATGAGCTCGTTGAGCTCCTCGGCTCCACCGAGAGCAAACTGGTGCTGTCGAGCCGCATCCCCAACGTCATCATGCTCGTGGGCCTGCAGGGCTCCGGTAAGACCACCGCGGCGGTAAAGCTTGCATACATGCTCAAGAAGCAGGGTCGCTCGCCGCTTCTCGCCGCGTGCGACGTCTACCGTCCCGCCGCCGCCGACCAGCTCGCCACGCTCGGCGGTGAGATTGGCGTGCCAGTCTTTCGCGGCGACGGTGCCCATCCGGTCGAGATCGCCCAGGGCGCCATCAAGGAGGCCGTCGACCACCTGCGCGATGTGGTGATCGTCGATACCGCCGGCCGCCTGCAGATCGACGAGCAGATGATGCAGGAGGCCGTGGACATCAAGCGCGCGGTCAAGCCCGACCAGGTGCTCATGGTCGTCGACGCCATGACCGGCCAGGACATCGTCAACGTGGTCTCGACCTTTGCCGAGCGTACCGACTTTGACGGCGTCATCATCTCCAAGCTCGACGGCGATGCGCGCGGCGGCGGTGCCCTGTCGGTTCGCGCCGTGACGGGCAAGCCCATCAAGTTCGTCTCGATGGGCGAGAAGCCCGAGTCGCTCGAGGTGTTCAGCCCGGACCGCATGGCCAAGCGCATCCTTGGCATGGGCGACGTGGTGGGCATCATCGAGAAGGCCCAGGAGGTCGCCGACGCCGAGCAGATGGAGGCCGCCGAGCGCATGCTGCGCGAGGGCCTTACCATGGACGACATGCTCGAGCAGATGCGCGCCGTGCGCAAGATGGGCGGCATGAAGGGCATCTTGGGGATGCTGCCCGGCGGCCAGCGTGCGCTCAACCAGATGGGCGGCAACGTTGACGAGTCGATCCTCGACAAGAACGAGGCCATGATCCAGTCGATGACCAAGGCGGAGCGCCTCAACCCCAAGTGCATCAACGGCCAGCGTCGCGCGCGCATCGCCCGCGGCTCGGGCACCACGCCCACCGACGTGAACAACCTGCTCAAGCAGTGGGGCGAGATGAACAAGATGATGGGCAAGATGCGCGCGATGGCCCAGCAGGCCGGCGCCAAGAAGGGCAAAAAGGGCAAGAAGGGCAAGAAGATGCGTGTGCCCGGTATGCCCGGCATGGCCAACCTCGGCTCGCTCATGGGCGGCGGCAACCCGCTCGCCGGCATGGGCGGTATGGGTGGTTCGGGCTCGAGCGACATGGACATGCTGCGCGCCATGGAGCAGCAGATGAAGGGCCGCAAGTTCTAGATGTGTCTGCGCCCGGGCAGAGCCGTGCTTGCGATGCTCGGGCGTTGTTGTGGGGGCGATGTGTTGTGGGGCATGAGGAGTCGGTAGCGCGAGCCGCACGTGCATGGGCGGCGCTCAAGGCGGGCGATATCGAGGGGGCGGCCGACCAGGCTGGTCGCTGGGTGCCGCTCGAGGAGGGCGTGCCTGCGCCGGATGTAGATCTCTGTCTTGCGCAGGCGCATATCGCGCTTGCCGAGGAGGCCTATCCTGCTGCGCTTGATGCCTCCATCGCGGCGCTCTCCGCGCTCGGCACCGGTGTAGCCCAGGTGGACGATGCCACCGCCTCGACGCTCGCCCGCTCCTTTCAGCGTGTGATCTGCGAGGCGGGCAACGGTGCGGCGGGGCTCGCGGGCATGCATTTTGCCGCGTTCTCGACGCCCGACGCCTGCAAGCGGGCAAGCGGTGTGTTCTCGGGGCTCTCCACGCGCCTCTACCTCACCAGGCCGATTGCCACGGAGGCCAAGGCGCCGCTCGTTAAACACTTTGCCCGGTGCGCCGTTGCCTGCGACACTGCACTCCTCGACCTTTGTCACAAACGGGGCGGGTTTTTGGACCGAATTCGCAAGCGCCGAGAGGCCCCTGTTGAGGATGCCTCGGGCCCGGGCTTGCGCCCCCTGCCCGAGCTTGCGGTTGAGGGGCCACTCCGCGAGGACGCCTGGGCGCAGCTGGTGTAGCGCGCCGCTTTTTGTACCTGCAACTGCAACGCCGAGGAGGCACGATCATGAGCAAGGCGGACGTTCAGTTTGTAACGATGTGCCGCGACATCTTGGACCACGGCACCACGACGGAGGGCGAGAAAGTGCGCCCCCATTGGGAGGACGGCACGCCGGCCTACACCATCAAGAACTTTGGCGTGACGGCGCGCTACGACCTGCGCGAGGAGTTTCCCGCGCTCACGCTTCGACGCACGGCGCTCAAGTCGGCCATGGACGAGATCCTCTGGATCTACCAGAAGAAGTCTAATAACATCCATGACCTCAAGAGCCACATTTGGGACGAGTGGGCAGACGAGACGGGCTCCATCGGCAAGGCGTACGGCTACCAGATCGGTCAGGTCTCGCACTATCCCGAGGGCGACTTCGATCAGATGGACCGTGTGCTGTACGACCTTACGCACACCCCGTTTTCGCGGCGCATCATGACCAACATGTACACCTTCGCCGACCTCCACGAGATGAACCTCTACCCGTGCGCGTACAGCGTGACCTACAACGTCACCCACGCGGAGGGCGACGAGCGCCCGACGCTCAACATGTGCCTCATGCAGCGCAGCCAGGACATCCTCGCGGCGAACAACTGGAACGTGTGCCAGTACGCGATTCTGCTCATGATGGTCGCGCAGGTGACAGGCATGGTTGCGGGCGAGCTCCTGCACGTGATCGTGGACGCGCACATCTACGACCGGCACGTGCCCATCATCCGCGAGCTCATCGAGCGGCCGCAGTATCCGGCGCCCACCGTGCGGCTGAACCCCGAGGTCACTGACTTCTACGACTTTACGACCGATGACCTGATCGTGGAGAACTATCAGCACGGGCCGCAGATCAAGGGGATTCCCATTGCGGTGTAGCGCCTGTTGAAGCGGCGTCTGATGCCCGTCGGCCCCGAAGAGGGTATATCATCCCGTGCTCAAACAGCGCTTCGCGAACCGCGCGCGGGACGATATACCCTCTCCGGGGCCTCTGAGTAGGTGGTTGCCTCCCGGGTGGACGCGCCGCGCCGGGGCGCGAGTCGCGCAGCGAGCCGAAGGCGCCGAGCGAACCGGCGCGGCGCGTCCACCCGGGAGGCGGGGCTGCGAGGTCATCGGGCGCTTGCTTCGCTCGCGCGTGCTATTTTGTTCGTGGCGCGCACTGTTGACGGAGTTTGTAACGGTGTTTGGGAAAGGGCGGATTTGTGGCTGAGATTATGCCGAACCTGAAGATCATTGTGGCTGTTTGCGATGACTGGGGGATTGGGCTTGCCGGTGACATGGTTGTTGCAAACCGGGCAGATATGAAGCACTTTGTGCGGTGCACGAAGGGGCATACCGTCATCATGGGGCGCAAAACCCTTCTGAGTTTTCCCGGGGGTCGGCCGCTTAAGGACCGGCGTAATATCGTGCTCTCGCGTGACCTTGTCTTTGCACTGGAGGAGGTTGAGGTTGCCCGGTCCGTTGGCGAGGCGCTCGCGTTGCTTGCGCCCGATGAGGTCGCCTGGGTCGTGGGTGGGGGAGCGGTCTATCGCGAGTTCTTGCCGTGGTGCTCTGAGGCGGTGGTTACGAAAAACCATTGCGTTCGCCCTTCGGACACGTTCTTTCCCAATCTGGATGCGGATCCTGCGTGGGAGGTCGTCCAGACTGACGGCCCTCATGTTGTCGCTCCCGGCGAGGGTGATGAGGGGCTGCGCTTCGATTTTGTGACCTATCGGCATGTTCCGCGCCCGGGCACCGCTTAGGGGGTTGCGGTCGGGTGCACCCCGAAGCGGTTTTTGTGCGCGCCGGGTGCGTTGCGGGCGCGCTTGACGGCGCTTTGGGCGCAATCGAGGTGCTCTCATTTCGACCGACCCGCGAAGTGAGTGTTTCTTTTTGGAATCGTCGACGATACTGCATCATGCTAAAGTGCGCACCTGGACGTATGAGAAGATTCAACTTTGTTAAACCCCCTATAACCCAGTTGGTCCAAAAGATACACTCACTTCCTGGGTCGAATTTTTCTTGCGCTCCCCAATTGGGCGCGATCGGCCCACGTTCATGCGCTACGAAAGGACGGATGCCCTCATGGCGACAGTGCTTCATATCCATACGCTCGAGGATCCGCGGCTCGATGCGTATACGCGCCTCACCGAGCGGGAGCTACGCTCGGTGCTCGAGCCCGAGAAGGGCATCTTCATCGCCGAGAGCGCCAAGGTTATCGAGCGTGCCCTTAATGCTGGGCTCGAGCCGGTGAGCTTTCTTTTGGGGGAACGCTGGCTTGCGCAGCTTGAGCCGCTTTTAGCGACCTTGCCCGAGGAGGTTCCCGCCTTTATTGCCCCCATGGAGCTCATGGAGGAGCTGACGGGCTTTACGGTTACGCGCGGTGCACTTGCCGCGTTTCGGCGCCCGCCCCTTGCCGATCCCGCGGTGTTTCTGACGGACCTGTGCACACGGGCGGGGGAGCGCCCCGTGCGCGTATGCGTGCTCGAGGGCATCGTCGATCACACCAATGTGGGGGCCATCTTCCGTTCGGCGGCGGCGCTCAACGTTGACGGCATCTTGGTGAGCCCAACCTGCTGTGACCCGCTCTACCGCCGCGCCGTGCGCGTGTCTATGGGCACGGTCTTTCAGGTGCCGTGGACGCGGCTGGGGAGCGATGCTCGGCATTGGCCGGCAGACGGTTTTGCAACGCTGCACGATGCGGGCTTTACCTGCGCCGCGATGGCCTTGACGGACGATTCGCGCTCCCTCGACGACCCCTCGCTTGCGCACATTGAGCGTCTCGCACTCTTTATGGGCACCGAGGGGAAGGGGCTCACCGCTAAGACGGTTGCGGGGGCAGACCTCGCCATCCGAATCCCTATGGCCCATGGGGTGGACTCCCTCAATGTGGCGGCGGCATCTGCCGTGGCCTTCTGGCAGCTCTGCCCGCATGCGAGCAACAGCTACCACTACCACCCCGGGATGTTTTAACAGGGTCTGAGCTTCACGAGAGAAGCCCCTCGTCTCATGTGCTGAGGTGAGGTGCTTCTCTCTGTCTGGGACGGGCGACGTCAACACCCTCTAGATGTTGAGGGCCCGATGCGAGTCGGCTTCCAGCTTGGCGGCCCGCTGCTCGGCATGGCGCAGCCAGTGACCCCAGTGGTGGTAGGCCACAAAGAGCGCGGCGGTGAGGATCCACGTTACGGGGTAGACCAGAAGCATCGTCTCGATGGTGTGATGGAGGGGTACCACCGCGAGGAGCCAAATCACCCTAAAGACAACCGTTCCCAAGATGGTAAGGAGCATCGGACGGAAGCTCTCACCCGACCCGCGGATGGCGCCCGAGGTGTTGTCCACAATGGAGTAGAAAACGTAGAACGGCGCGATAAAGTGGATCATCGTGGTGGTGTAGGCCGTTACGTGGGTGTCGTCGATAAAGATGCGCGAGAGCGGTCCCACAAAGACCACGAGGAGGGCCGAGAGGCTGCCCACAAGCACCACGGTGATGACGAGCGAGGTGTGGTAGCCGCGGCGCATGCGCGCGTAGTCGCGAGCGCCGAAGTTCTGTGCGGCAAAGGTCGTCATGGACACACCGAGCGCCTCCGTGACCATCCACACGATGGCGTCGAGCCTGGTCGAGAGGCCCCACCCCGTTACGGCGTCGGTACCAAAGGTGTTGACCGTCGACTGCAGGATAATGTTGGAGACCGAGTAGACCGAAGACTGAATCCCCAGCGGCAGACCGGTGGCGAGCATGCTTTTACAGATGCGCCCGTCAATTCCAAGCCGGCTGAGCTCGAGCCGCCATGCACCGGGTGCCCGCATGAGGCGCGCGGTGATGAGCGCAGCGTTGATGCAGAGGGTGGTTGCGGTGGCGATGCCGCAGCCCATGGCCTCGAGCCTGAGAATCGCCACGAGCAGGTAGTCGAGCACGGCGTTGATGAGGCAGCCGCTCGCGATGATGAGGGCCGGGGTGCGGGTGTCGCCCACCGAGCGCAGAAGCGCCGAGCCCATATTGAGCACAAGCGAGAAGACCATGCCGGCCGCGTAGTAGCGCGCGTAGGGTACGGCCTCGGCCATGAGCTCGCCCGGTGTGCCCATGAGGGTGAGGATGTGCGGGATAAAGACCACGCCTGCCACCGAGATGACGAGCCCCATCGCGAGCGCGAGCGTCATGGCGGTGTGGATGGCGCGCGAGAGGCGCTCGTCGTCGTGGCTGCCAAAGAACTGCCCCGAGATCACGGCGCATCCTGCGCCCACGCCCACTGAGAAGCCGACCGCAAGCTCAAAGAGCGATGCGGTGGCCTGCACGCCGCCGAGCGCGAGCTTGCCGCCAAACTGCCCCAAGATGAACGTGTTGATGAGCGCATGCGCCTGCTGAAAGAACGAACTGAAGAAGATGGGCACGCACAAGACAAGCAATTGCCGCCAGATAACCCCGTGCGTCACGTCGAGCGATTGTCCGTTCTCCCGTGCCATATGCCCCCCGTTCCGTGTCCACACACCCGTGCAGCCGCGAACATTCTACGAGGGGGTGCTCTTTGATACAAGGCCGGGGGCAAGCGTTCGCTTTGCTTGCGAGCCACCTGCCGGCGCTTTTGTCTTGGCTTTGCTGGTTGCACCGCTCGGCTACGGGGTCGTTATCGCGCTCAGGTGCCGTGACTAGCTCCCGGGCTCTGGGGTATCCTGAGGTCATTGCATCGGCAGAAACGGAGTATCTACCATGGAGATGGATGACCACAAGCGTAGACGGAACATGATCCTCTACGTGATCATCGCGATGGCGATCTATCTGGTCCTGAGCACGCTGCTGTTCCCCAACCTCGGGCAGCACGTGCAGATTTCGCAGGTGAGCTACACCCAGCTGCTCAAGGACCTCGAGGACAAGAAGGTCGATACGGTGCAGTACACCACCGACGACGCCTCGGTGGTCTACACGCGCAAGGGTGACGACGAGGGCATCGCCTACGAGACCACGGCTATGCCGACCGACGCGCAGCTCACCGACCGCATCAACGATGCGGGCGCCACGCTCGACGTCGTGGTTCCGAGCAACGACTCCAACATGCTGCTCTATTTCCTCATCTACTTCAGCCCCATCCTCATCTTCCTGCTCTTTGGCTGGTGGCTGAACCGCAAGATGAAGAAGTCGATGGGCGACGACGGCCCGTCGATGAACTTCGGCGGCGGTTTTGGCGGCATGGGCGGGGGCCTCGGCAAGAGCGGTGCGCGTATCGTGGCGTCTAAGGATGTGGGCGTGACCTTTAAAGATGTCGCGGGCCAGGAGGAGGCCAAGGAGTCGCTCAAGGAGGTCGTGGACTTCCTCGAGAACCCCAAGCGCTACGAGGACATCGGTGCGCGCCTGCCTCGCGGCGCCCTTCTGGTGGGACCTCCGGGTACCGGCAAGACGCTCCTTGCCAAGGCCGTTGCCGGCGAGGCCGGCGTGCCGTTCTTCTCCATCTCGGGCTCGGAGTTTGTCGAGATGTTCGTGGGCCGCGGTGCCGCCAAGGTGCGCGACCTCTTTAAGCAGGCCAACGAGAAGGCCCCCTGCATTGTCTTCATCGACGAGATCGACGCCGTGGGCAAGCGCCGCGACGCCGGGCTCTCCACCAACGACGAGCGCGAGCAGACCCTGAACCAGCTCCTCACCGAAATGGACGGCTTTGACAACCATAAGGGCATCGTGGTGCTCGCCGCCACCAACCGCCCCGACTCGCTCGACCCCGCACTCCTCCGTCCCGGTCGCTTTGACCGGCGCATTCCCGTCGAGCTGCCCGACCTTGCCGGGCGCAAGGCCATACTTGAGCTCCACGCCAAGGACGTCAAGACGCAGCCGCCGATTGACCTCACCGCCATCGCGCGCGCCACGCCGGGTGCTTCGGGCGCCGACCTCTCCAACATCATCAACGAGGGTGCGCTCCGCGCCGTGCGCATGGGCCGTGCGCGCGCCACGCAGGAGGACTTTGAGGAGTCGGTGGAGGTCGTCATCGCCGGTCAGCAGCGTAAGTCGACCATCCTCTCCGATCACGAGAAGCAGGTCGTCTCGTACCACGAGATCGGTCACGCCATCGTTGCGGCCAGCATGAAGGAAGGGGCGCCGGTCACCAAGATCACCATCGTGCCGCGCACCTCGGGCGCGCTCGGCTACACGATGCAGGTCGAGGAGGACGAGAAGTTCCTCACCACCAAGCAGGAGGTGCTCGACAAGCTCGCGGTCTACTGCGGTGGCCGCGCGGCAGAGGAGCTCATCTTTGGCGAGATGACCACCGGCGCTGCCAACGATATCGAGCAGGCGACCAAGCTTGCGCGCAACATGATCACGCGCTTTGGTATGTCCGAGGAGTTTGGCATGATGGCGCTCGGCACGGTGCAGAACGCCTACCTCAACCAGGACACCTCGCTCACCTGCGCACCCGGCACCGCCGAGCGCGTGGACGACGCCGTGCTTAAGGTGATTGAGCAGGCGCACGCGCGGGCGCTTCAGGTGCTCAAGGAGAACAAGTTCAAGCTCCACGAGCTTGCACGGTACCTCTACAAGAAGGAGACCATCACCGGCGAGGAGTTCATGACCCTACTGAAGCGCGAGAACCCGCTCATGCCGCCTAAGCCGACGGCGTAGGGGGACTGACCTGTAGGGTTGGGGCCGCCGGGTGCCACCTCCGGAGACGAGCGCTTCGCTCGTTACACGATCGTCTCCGAAGGTGGCACCCAGCGGCCCCTTCTGGTTGAACGATTCCTCGGGCCGGCGGAGGCGGAAATCGGGGTTCTCAGAGTGCTGGACGACCTCCACTTGCAGCCGGGGAGTTGGCTGGGGCGGGCGTTGGGGTGCGCGGGGCGTGGCCCGTGGTTGTGGGGGAGACGGCGCTCGTCGCTCGCGCCTCCGGCGCTTGCGCTACTGTGGAGCTCGCGCGTGTTCCGGGTTGTGAGGGTTTCCGACCTGGGCGCTTGCGCCTTCGGCGCTCGCGCGGTGGTGGGACGGCGCCCCTTCCCTTGTTGATGGTGTGACTGAACTCCTTCGCTTGCGCCTTCGGCGCTCGCGCCTCTTTGGGGGTAGCGTCCTGTTCTCGGTTGTAACGGTTGCTGAGCTGTTTGCTTGCGCCGTTGGCGCTCGCGCTACTTTGGGAACATGGGCGCCTTGTTCTTGATGCTTCTTCCTTCGTCCCTGTATGGTGGGATACCATGAGGGCTGGTTCTCGCGATCTTCTCGCAACGGGTGAGGGAGGTTCGAGTGGGTGAGACTCTAGCCGTCCCATCGGCACATGATGAGCGTTGGTATCGTCGGGGCTCTTGGGTTGTTGTCTGCCTCGTTGTACTGCTCTTGGTGGCCGGAGCGTTGCATGGGCAGATTTGGTTTGATGAGAGCTATTCGGTTGCCCTTGCTCGGGAATCGCTTGCGGATATCTGGCGCATCGGGGCGGCCGATGTGCATCCGGTGCTGTATTACGTGGCGCTCCATGGACTCTATTTGATCTTTGGCGAGAACCTGGTGGTCTATCGGCTCTTTTCGTGCGCGGGGCTCGTTGCGGCGGTGATGCTGGGGCCTACGATCGTGCGGCGTGATTTTGGGGCGCGGGTTGGGTTCTGGTTTTCCCTGCTGGTGGGTTTTTGCCCCTATCTGCTTTACCTCGCAGAGCAGATTCGCATGTATTCGTGGACAATCGCCGCCATTGCCTATTGCCTTGTCATGGCCGTACGCGTGGCGAGCGCTGGCGCATCAGCCTCGCGGGCATCGTGGGCGGGGCTTGTGGCGTCAAGCTATCTTGCCGCCTGTCTGCACTATTACGGTGCCCTTACCGCGGCGGCACTCATGGTGGGCGTGCTTGTAGTGCTAGTGTTGCGCCGCGACCGTCTTGCTATCCGGCGACTTCTCGTCCTTTCGGCCTTGGAACTTGCGCTTTACCTGCCCCTTGCGCTCGTTCTGGTGCGCCAGGCGGGTTCGGTTTCGGGCGGGTTCTGGATCTCTTTCTCGCTGCCACGGACTATTTTTGAGCTTATCTGGTACCCCCTGCTCCCCGAGAGCATCTTGTCATGGTTGCGAACCCTGCCTACGCTTCCACGCTGCTCGGTGGAGTGGGGGCTTGTGGCGCTTGCGGTGGGTGGCGCATTTGCTGCGGCGTGGGCCTACGTTCGGTATCGGGCTGCGGGTAATACGTCCCCCACAGCTTGGAGGGACGCTCTCGCCAATCCGTCGCGCGTGGCAGTCTATCTCGGTGTCTTTGCCTATCTAGCGGTTCTCGCGCTCGGGGCTATCGCGTCTGCGGCGCTCGGCACGATGGTTCTCTACTATCGCTACCTTGCCATTGCGCTTGTCTGCCCCGCGCTCTCGCTTGCGGTGGTGCTTGGGGCGAACCCAGAGCGTTGCGCTACTTGGGGGAAGGCGCATGAGGCCCCTGCCCGGCGGTTCCAAATCGCTCTCGTCGCCGTGCTCGTGATGTGCGCGCTCGTGACGTTTACGCACGATGCGGTGAGCGCCTACGACCCGGCAAATGGGTGCGCCCTCGATACGGTCCGAGATGCCGCTGAGGCGGAAGGGGAGGGCGAGGTCCTTCCCGTCGTCAGCGCGCACATCACCGTGGGCGGCGTGCTCGCGGTCTCGGCCCCCGATGTGCCCCAGCTCTACCTCAACGAGCTTTTGCCCATGTGGGGCAAGGCGTACGAGGTGTATGTGCCTCCGCTCAGGAATATCGAGCACATTACGGACGGCGCGTCGGAGCTTGAGGATGGCTTTATCTTCGTCTGCAAACCGGAGCCCGAGGAGCTCGCCGCCGCGGCAGATTCGGGCGATACCGGTGCGAGTGCGCTGGATAACGCAAGAGTTGCAGCGGGCGATTCGGATCGGGTGGTGCCGGACCTGCTGCGCAAGCTCGCAAAGCTCCCCGGGGTCACGGTGGACGAAGTGATCTACGTAGACCGGCCCTATGAGGGGACGTACTATGCCGTTGCGCGTTGCTCGTACCATCCCGGTGCATAATTCTTGGGGTGCTAGCGCCTCTTTGCATTCGGGCCACTGGCTCGAGCTTCGGATGGCCTGTTCCAGGGGGTCAGTATCAAAACTTCGCGTCAAGGTAAGGATGGAATCGGCCCCTCTCACGTAGACCGGCACCATGGCTCGACGTTTTCGCAGGTAGAGAGCGCAACATATTTCGCTATACTCGGCATGCACCCATTTCCATCCTTACCTTGGCGCGAAGTTTTTATCTCTGACCCCTCATGCGCGGTGCGATTCGTCCGCGCGCGAGCCCGTTGTCGCCGCGCCGTCAACTTCCCCGCAAGTCCCGTGCGATGCGGTTCTGTCCCGGCCTCATGCGTCGCCGTATCGCCTTGGATCAACGCTTCGGGCGAGTGGGTACAATGACCGAGATATTCCAAAGAAAGAGGTTTCATGGCTTCCACCTTAGAGCGCGACCTGCGCTTTGCGATTCTCATCGACGCGGATAACATTGCGCCGAAGTACATCAAGATCATCCTCGACGAGGTCTCGAACCTCGGCATCGCCACGTATAAACGCATCTACGGCGACTGGACGAGCCAGCGCCTGATGTCGTGGAAGGGCGTGCTGCTCGAGAACTCCATCATCCCTATGCAGCAGTACAGCTACACCTACGGCAAGAGCTCGACCGATTCGGCCATGATCATCGACGCGATGGACATCCTCTATTCGGGCCACGTTGACGGGTTTGCCATCGTGAGCTCCGACTCCGATTTCACGCGGCTCGCTGCCCGTCTGCGCGAGAGCGGCATGCAGGTGATCGGTATGGGCGAGCAGAAGACGCCCGAGCCCTTTATCTCTGCGTGCAACCAGTTTAAGTACCTCGACCTGCTCTATGCCGCCCGCAAGGCAGAGGAGGCCGACGCGGACGATACGGATGCCGACGATGCATCGGAGGCTTCGGCTCAAAAGCAGAAGCGCCGCAAGAAGACCGTCAAAAAACGCGAACGGCAGGGGATCGCGGCGAACGCTGACGAGAGCGCAGAGGAGCCCGAGCCGGAGAGCGACGCCTCCGATCTGGCTCAGGCGGAAGATTCATCAGCGCCCGAGGTTTCCGAGCAGCGCCCGCGGCGCCGCCCCGGGGATGCGGGCGGAGAGGCGCGTGCGACGGAGGAGACCCAGGCAACCGCGGAGGTCATCGACTTTGCCGAGATGAGCCGCGCTGCCCGTCGCAACCACATGAAGCGCATTCGAACGACGGTCAACGCCATCATCGATAAGTTCTCAGACGACGAGGGATGGGTTGCACTCGGGCGCGTGGGCGATGAGCTCTCCAAGCGCCTGCCCGATTTTGACGTGCGCAACTACGGCTTTAAGAAGCTCAGGCCGTTCTTAAAGTCGCTCGGCGTCTATGAGTTTGACGAGCCCGACGCCGCTTCCGGCCAGCGCCAGATCTATCTCCGCCTGCGCGAGGAGGATTAAGGCGCCGCGCCCGGCTATCGCGGCCTCCTCTGGTGGCGGCGATGAGTCTGGACGCGGGAGCCGTTGTGTTCCCCGCAGGCCCTGCGCCTGCGTGCGCACTTGGTGAACATCCTTGGTTCTTGCTAAAATAGCGAGCGTACACGTACCGTTACGGGGAGGATTCGCATGTTCGGCTTTACCCCAGACCTGTATACACCGACCTATGAGCTTACGGGCGACGAGGAGGCGGTCATCGAGACCAGCAAGGGCACCATTCGCGTGCGCCTCGACGCCGAGGGTGCGCCCATCCATGTGGCGAACTTCTGCGAACTCGCCACGATGGGCTTCTACGACGGGTTGAAGTTTCACCGCTACGTTCCGGGCTTTGTTATCCAGGGCGGGTGCCCTAACACGCGCGACATGACGCCCGAAGAGGTCGCCGCCGGTCGTCCCGGTCCGGACGGCATGCCCGGCACGGGTGGCCCGGGTTATCGCATCAAGGCTGAGTTTGCCACCAATCCGCGCAACAGTCATGTGGACGGCGCGCTCGCCATGGCACGCTCGCAGCATCCCGATTCGGCGGGGTCGCAGTTCTACTTCTGCCTTGGCCCGCAGCACAACCTCGACTCCGGGTACACGGTTTTTGGCACCACGGTTGAGGGCATCGAGGTCGAGCGTGAGCTTCGTGCCGGCGACGAGATCGTGCATGTCGAGATCGTCCATTCCAACAAAGGGGAGTAACTCATGAACGCACAGTATCTCGATCAAGCCCGCTCTGCCTACCGCGCGGGCGATTTCTCCGCCGCGGCGCAGATGTTCGCCGCCGCGAAGGACCCCTCCGAGATTGCGGGCGAGGTGGACCACCTCCGCGGCAACGCGCTCATGAAGCTCGGCCTGTGGAACGAGGCCGCCGAGGCCTACAACCAGGCTCTCGCCGACACCGCTTACGGCAAGCGCGGCGCCCTGTACACCAACCTCGGTAAGGCCTATGCCGCCTCCGGTAGCCTCGACGCCGCTGCCGAGAGCTTCCGCGAGGCCGTGCGCGACACGACCTACGCCACGCCCTACAAGGCCTACCTCGGTCTTGGCAACGCGCTCCTTGCGCAGGGCAACATCGTCGAGGCTGGTACTGCCTTCCGTCAGGCTGCCATCGACGCTGCCAACCCCGCCCCCGCTATGGCCCTCTCCGAGCTCGCCGGCTGCTTCATCAAGCTCGGGCGTCCCGGCGACGCTGTCGAGACCTATCGCACCGCGCTCGACTTTGCCGGTCCGCGCGACGACACGCGTGCGATCAACGCCGGCCTCGGCGAGGCCCTCTTTGCGCAGAACCGTCCCGCCGACGCCGTCGACGCGTTTACCACCGCCACCTCTGACGGCATCTACCAGCTCACGCCGGAGCAGCAGACGGCCTTTCAGCAGGCACAGGATGCACTCGATGCCCTTTCGGCCCAGCGCGCGATGGCGCCCGCCGGTGCGACGGCCTCGGCTCCCGTCGACCCGCTCGACCCTCTGGGCAAGTCGGGCGCGCTCATGCCCGATCCCTCTGATACCGGCTTCTTTGACATGAGCGAGGCTGAGCTTATCCAGCAGGATCGCCAGGAGGTCAAGGTGCGCCGCAAGAAGCGCCACACGGGCCTCAAGGTCTTCCTCGTGCTGATCGTGGTGCTTATTCTGGCAGCGGGCGGTCTGGGCTTTGCCTATACGCGCGGCCTGGGCTTCCCCTCGCAGCAGGACGCCCTCACCGGGCTCTTTAACGCTGTGACCGACGGTACCGATGCGAGCGCCTACCTCGCCCCCAACCTCGACGACAGCGCCCGCTCACTCATTGAGTCCACGGTCCCTGAGGGCGCCACGCCCACCATCACCGCGATGGATCAGTCGATGACCTCCTCCACAGCTGAGGTTGAGGTGCAGCTCTCGCTCGGTGGCACGCAGACCTATAAGGTTGAGTTCGTCCGCTCCGCCAACTACATCGGCTGGGCCGTCGCCTCGATCGAGATCGACTTTAGCGGTTCCAACAACGTGACCGACGGTTCTGACACCACGGACGACAGCGCGGCCGCTACGGACGATGCCGCTACCGACGCGGATGCCGCCCCGGCTGACGGTGCCGACGCTGCTGGCACCGACGGGGCGGCAACGGACGCCTCGACCGAGGCGGATGCCGCCTAGTATGGGCTTTTTGAAGTAAGGCCGCGCCCGGTCTGAGCGGGTGCGGCCTTTGCTCTACACTAGCCCAGAGACGCCCCTCGCGGGGTGCCCACGCACATTGATTCGCGAGCTTCTGGGGAGCTGCTTTGTTTTCTCTGACGGATATGCTTTTTGGCCAGTATGCCGGCGACCTCGCCATCGACCTCGGCACCGCCAACACGCTGGTCTCGGTCCGCGGCAAGGGCATCGTCATTCGCGAGCCCTCCGTGGTTGCCATCGATAAGAACGACGAGCGCATCCTTGCCGTGGGCATCGAGGCCAAGCGCATGCTCGGCCGCACCCCCGGCAACATCGTCGCCGTGCGCCCCCTCAAAGACGGCGTCATCGCCGACTTCGACGTCACCGAGGCGATGCTGCGCTACTTTATCGATAAGGCGAGCGAGAAGCGCTATCCCTGGACGCCGCGCCCCCGCGTGGTGGTCTGCGTCCCCTCGGGCGTGACCTCGGTGGAGAAGCGCGCTGTCTTTGAGGCGACGATCTCTGCCGGTGCCCGCCAGGCCTACCTCATCGAGGAGCCCATGGCGGCGGCCATCGGCGCGGACCTGCCCGTCGAGGAACCCACGGGCTCGATGGTCATCGATATCGGCGGCGGCACCACCGAGGTCGCCGTTATCGCCATGGGCGGCATCGTGGTCTCGCGCTCCATCCGCGTGGCCGGTGATGAGTTTGACCAGTCGATTCTCTCGCACGTCCGTGACGCCTACAACCTTGCCATCGGCGAGCGCACGGCCGAGGACATCAAGATCAAAGTCGGCTCCGCCGTGCCCCTCAAAGACGAGCTCGACGTTGAGGTCAATGGCCGCGACGTTATCTCCGGTCTGCCCAAGACGGTGCGCATCGAGAGCGAGGAGATTCGCCGAGCGCTCCAGAAGCCGCTCGACGAGATGACCAAGGCGGTCAAGGACGCGCTCGACGCCACGCCGCCCGACCTCGCCTCCGACCTCATGTACTACGGTATCCTCCTCACCGGCGGCGGTGCGCTGCTCCGCGGGCTCGATGTACGCCTGCGCGACGAGACCGGCGTTGCCGTCAACGTGAGCCCCACCGCGCTCGACAACGTGGTCAACGGCTGCGCTCGCGTGCTCGAGGCCAACGCCTTTGACGGCGGCTTCGTGCAGAGCAACGCGTAAGGGAGGGTCGTAGCGCTTGCCGAAGTATCAGGGCTACTCCTCAAATTTGCATCCCAAACGACAGTCGACGGGTTTGCGCCCGTTGATTGTCCTGTCTATCGTGTCGGTCCTCCTGCTCACGTTCTATCTGCGTGAGGGGGATGCCGGCCCGATCCATACACTGCGCTCGGGCGTGACGACCGTCACCACGCCGGTGCGCCTTCTGGGCAGCGCCGTGGCGTCGCCCTTCAACGCGCTCGGCAACGTCTTTGGCAACCTCACCGCGTCGCGCGCGACCCTCGACGAGCTCGAGAAGGAGAACGCCGAGCTCACCGCGCGTGTGGCCGAGCTTTCTGAGGCCGAGGCCACTGCCCAGCGCCTCGAGGGCCTTCTGGGCCTGCAGTCCACCTATAACCTCCAGTCCACGGCTGCCCGTATCATCGGCCAGTCGTCCGACGCGTGGAGCCAGACCGTCACGATCGACAAGGGCTCTGCCGACGGGCTCGCCGTCAACATGCCGGTCGCCAACTCTGCCGGCGTGATTGGGCAGATCATCGAGGTTGCGCCCAACGCCGCCACCGTACGTCTGGTGACCGACGAGGCCTCGGGCATCTCGGCTATGGTGCAGGACACGCGTGCGCAGGGGATGGTCCAGGGTCAGCCCGACGGAACGCTCCGCATGGAATACGTATCGGTTGATTCGGACGTGCAGGAGGGCGACATCATCATCACCTCCGGCATCGGCGGGGTGTACCCCAAGGGCCTGCCGATCGGCACCGTCGCCTCCGTTTCCAAGGCGTCCAACGACACGTACTACACCATCATCGTCAACCCGGCCTCTCGAACCGAGAACAACGAGGAGGTCCTCGTGATCACCTCGCTCACCGAGGAGCAGACCGCGACCGATGACGAGGTCGCCTCGGCCAACGACGCTCCGCAGGGCACGGCTCGCACCGACAACGCCGCTTCTGATGGCAATGCCGACGCGGGCGCAGACACAGACGCTGGAGAGGGGGAGTAGCATGCCGCTCGATCATCGCGACACCGGCCGTGGACGGCGCTCGGTTGTTGTTGCCGGTCTCATCGCCTTCATCCTCCAGGTGGCGCTCGGCCCGCAGATCGCCCTTTTTGGCGGGCGTATCAACTTTATGGCGGCCTTCGCCTGCGCCGTGGCGCTCCAGGGCGAGGCGGGCCCCGCGGTTATCGCAGGGTTTATTTCGGGCCTTTGCTACGACCTTACCGCGGCCGTGCCCGTGGGCCTTATGACGCTTGTGCTCACCATCGGCTCGTTTGTGCTGGCGAGCATGTCCGCCGGGATGGGCGGTGGGCTCAGCGCGCGTTCGTTCCAACTTCTTGCGATCACCGTCGTTCTGGAATGTGTGATTTATGGGCTGGCGCTTGTGATCATGGGCATCGAGGGTAGCCTCCTTACGGGACTTCTGGTGCACGGCGTGGTAACGGGTGTGCTCTCGTCTGCGGTAGGGGCTCTCTTTGTACTAGGACTTGGAGGCGGCTCGAGCACGGGCCGCGGCTTCTCGGCGCGTGGCAAGGGGACGCGCTATAAATCGATCCGCTAGGAGCGAGCTCATGAATGCCCAGCTCATCGTTCTTATCGCGGGCCTCATCCTCTTGGTTGCGGTGGTTGGCTCGCTTATCTTTTTGCGGGGGTACTCCGGTAAGTACACCTACGACACCAAGACGGGCACGCGTCCGCGGGCGTCGGAGGGGGAGGGCAACACCCTCGGCGTAACCTATAAGGGGCGCTTCCGCCTACTCATGGCCGGCGTGGGCGCCATGTTCTCGGCGCTCGTGGTCAAGCTCTGGAGCATGCAGATGGTAAGCTCCGACTACTACGACACGCTTGCCCAGCAGAACCAGACCCGCACCGTGCGCACCTCGGCGCCCCGCGGCCGCATTCTCGACCGCAACGGTGTCGCGCTCGTCACCAACCGCCCCTCGCTTGCCGTCACCGCCTACCGCGACCTCGCCGACGACACCGTGCTCGTGCGGCACTTGGCAAACGTGCTCGGCATTCCCTACGTAGCCGCGCTCCGCAACATCCAGGACAACACCGAGGGCGCTCAAGCGCGCCATACCATCGCCACCGACGTGCGCCGCTCCACGGTTGCCTTTATCCAGGAGCACGCCGCCGACTTTGACGGCGTGGAGGTCGACGAGCGCACCGAGCGGCAGTACCCCTACGGCACGCTCGCCGCGCACGTGCTCGGCTATACGGGCACCATCACCCAAGAGCAACTCGATGCCCAGGAGAAGGACGAGGCGGACGATCCCGAGGCCGCCAACCGCATCACCTATAGCTCGGGCGACGTGGTGGGTCAGGCCGGTGTGGAGTACCAGTACGAGTCGCTCCTCCAGGGTATCAAGGGCGAGCAGGAGGTCACGGTTGACGCTACAGGCAACGTGACCGGCCAGAACTCCTCGGTGGAGGCGCGTGCCGGCTCGGATATTCGCCTCACGCTCGATGTGACGATTCAGCAGGCCTGCGAGCAGGGCCTTGCGCATGCGATCGAGGTTGCCCAGAACGCCGGGTACGAGAACGCGGGCGCCGGCGCGTGCGTGTGCATCGATCCCACCAACGGCGAGATCTTGGGCCTTGCGAGCGCGCCGTCCTTTGACCCGAGCGTCTTTGTGGGCGGCGTTTCCTCAGAGGTGTGGGGCCAGCTCAACAGCGAGGACAGCGGCACGCCGCTCCTTAACCGCGCTATCAACGGTCAGTACATGTCCGCTTCCACCATCAAGCCGCTCTCTGCCCTCGCCGGGTTGGAGTACGGTATCTACTCGAGCACCCGCACCACCAACTGCACCGGCTGGTGGACGGGCAACGGCGAGGCCAACGGCAAGGCCTGCTGGCTCACCACGGGCCACGGCACCATGACGCTGCAATCGGGTATCGCCAACTCCTGCGACCCGGTCTTCTACGACATCGGCCGCGACTTCTTCTACAACGACAAGAACCCCGAGGGGCTGCAGGAGATGTTTAGGCGCTGGGGCCTCGGCTCCAAGACGGGGGTCGACCTTCCGAGTGAGGCAGCGGGACGTGTGCCCGATGCCGCGTGGAAGGAGGAGTACTTCTCGAGCTGGCCGGCCGAGCAGCGCGCCTGGAACGCCGGCGATATGACCAACATCGTCATCGGCCAGGGCGACATTCTCGTCACCCCGTTGCAGATGGCCTGCGTCTATGCGGGTCTTGCCACGGGCGGTGTGGAGTACACCCCGCACATCCTCTACTCGGCCGTCTCGCGCGATGGCGAGGGCGACGCCTACCGTTACAACGGTACGGGCTCCAAGGAGCGGCTCACCGCCTCCATCAACAGCGATGCCGATCTTGCGCTCGTGCGCGGCGGACTGCACGACATGGTCTACTCCACCGACGCCGCCACGGCGGCGCACTTTAACAGCCTGCCCGTTGAGGTTGCCGCCAAGTCGGGTACCGGCCAGAAGACGGGTGAGGACGACTACGCGTGGTTCTGCGCCTATGCGCCCGCCGACGACCCCAAGTACGTCGTCGCCTGCGTGCTCGAGCAGGGCGGAGGCGGCTCCAGTACGGCCTTGCGCGCTGTGCGCGACGTGCTCGGCGCCATCTACAGCGCGCCGGACGACTCGTCCTCGGCCGGCAACAGCTCGGTGCGGTAGGGAGGAGCGTCTATGCCTGCAAGTTCGACAACGCGCGCCCAGGGGAGCCTTAAGCGCGTCAACCGCTCCATGAGTTCGGCCAAAGGGAGCTGGCGCTCCACCGTGCAGATGGGGGTGCTTGCCGCCTGGGTGGGGCTCATGGCCTTCGGCGCGCTCGTGGTGTGGTCGGCCTCGCTCACCATCGCCGACGCCTCCTTTCCGCGGCATCTCTTGGGCATGGGCCTTGGCATTATCTGCGCCATCGCTGTCTGGCGTACCGATCTGCGCAACCTCGCCAACATCTCGACGGTGCTCCTTGTGGCCGACATCGTCTGCATCTTTCTGCCCTTTGTGCCGGGCCTCTCGCATAACGCGCAGGGCATGACGGGTTGGATTCGCGTGCCGCTCATCGGCCTCACCTTCCAGCCGGTCGAGATCGCCAAGCTCCTCACCGTGTTCTTCATGGCGTCGCTCGGGGCGCAATACAACGGCAAGATCGACACGGTGCGCGATTACATCAAACTCTGTGCCATGCTCGCCGTGCCGTTTATCTGCATCATCATTCAGGGCGACTTGGGCAGCTCGCTCGTGGTCTTCTTCTCCGGGGCGATTGTGATCATGATGAGCGGGGCGCGCAAAGAGTGGGTGCTCTCGACCATCGCGCTCATCATCGGCCTCGTCTCGCTCATCTTGGCTACGGATTCGATCATCGACAGCGTCTTTGACGACTCGGTCTCGCTCATCAAGAACTATCAGATGAACCGCCTGCTCGTCTTCATCGACCCCGCGTCCGGGCAGAGCGACGAGGCGTATAACCTCCTGCAGTCGCTCATCGCGGTGGGTTCGGGCGGCTTTTTTGGCAAGGGCATCGGCAACGCCACGCAGTCGGGCTCGGGGTTTCTCCCCGAGGCGCATACCGACTTTGTCTTTGCCCTGCTCTCCGAGACCTTTGGCTTTGCCGGTGCGGTGCTCGTACTTGGCCTCTTTGCCCTGCTTATGCTCTCCACCATCCGCGTTGCGGTAAAGAGCGACAACCTCTTTCTCAGGCTCGTCTGCGTGGGGATCGTCGGCATGTGGATGTTCCAGATCTTTGAGAACATCGGCATGTGCATCGGCCTCATGCCCATCACGGGCATCCCACTGCCGTTTATCAGCTTTGGGTCATCTTCTATGATCGCCCAGTGCATCGCGGTAGGCATCGTGCAGTCGTGCTGGCGCTGCAGGAGCAAGGCCGCCTAGATTCGGGTAACCCTCAACGAAGGGAGCGATATGAAGATCCCCTGGGAACAGCTTCCCCTGAGCAGCTTTATCAAGGCCCTCAGGCTCGGTATGGATGCGACGCTCGAGTCCGATACGCCGGTGCGCGTGGCCGTCTACGTCGACGCTACCGCCCCGCACGGCATGGTGGCCGCGGTGCGCGATGCGTTTGTGCCTCAGACAACGTCCGCTCTCGTGCGCGTGGAGCGTCTTGCGGCCGACCCGGTGCCGCCCAAGGCCGATACCGACGTCGTGCTCGTACTGACCTCCGGGTCCGATGTGCTTGAGGATGCCGTTCAGCGCCTCGTAATCGGTGGCGCACCCGTCTGCGTGGTGGCCGAGTCGAGCGTTGAGGCGCCCTTTATCGAGGCTGACACGCCGCTCCTCGGGCTGATCTGCGCGAGCGACCCCGCGCATCTGCGCGACGCGCTCGCGCGGTGGATCCTCGACCGCACGGACAAGGACTCGGCCTTTGCCGCGAATTTCCCCTTTATGCGCGAGGCCGCTGCCAACCGCATCGTCACCACCACCGCGCTCGCCAACATGGCCACGGGCGTGCTCGTCTTTATGCCGGGTTCGAACTTCCCCGTGATGGCCTTTGCCGAGGCGGGGATGGCGCTCAAGCTCGCCTCGACCTATGGTTACCGCATGCGCCCCGAGCGCGGGTACGAGATCGCCGGCGTGCTTGTGTCGGGTCTGGTGCTCCGTGGCATCTCGCGCGCGGTTTGCGGTCAGGTCCCGCGTCTTGCCTTTGTGGTCAAGGGACTCATCGGTGGCTTTGGCACCTACGGGATGGGCATGGCGCTCGCAGCGCTCTATACGCGCGGGCTCGACTACGAGCGGATGAACGAGATTCTTGGAGAGGCGTTCTCGGGGGCGCGCACGGCCGTCCGCCGCGGTGCCACGGTGGCGCGGCAAGCGGCCGACGCCGCCTCGAACGCAGGCGCGGGGGCGGTCTCTGCTGTTGCCTCCGTCCGCTCCGCCGGGGCCGAGGGGAGGGCCTAATCGTGCGCGTTGCCTACGAGAATCGCTTTGCCGAGATCGAGCCGTTGCTGGCCAAGGTGGAGAAGCCGAGCCGCTATCTCAACCACGAGTGGGGCACCCGTTCCCACGCCGACGCCGACTACCGGGCATGCCTCATCTACCCCGACACCTATGAGGTCGGTCTGCCCAACCAGGGCATCGCCATTCTCTACGCGGCGCTCAACCAGGCCGCGGGTATCTCGTGCGAGCGCGGCTACATCCCGTGGGTTGACATGGCCGACGCCATGCGCGCGGCGCACGTGCCGCTGCTTTCGCTCGAGGGCGCGGCCCCCGTGGCATCCTTTGATATCGTGGGCTTTCACATCCCGCACGAGATGGCCGTGACCAACTTCCTTGAGGGGCTCGACCTCGCGGGCATTCCGCTTATGGCCGAGGACCGCGGCGAGGACGATCCCATTGTGGTTGCGGGCGGTCCCTCGGTCTACAACCCCGAGCCCTATGCCGCCTTCTTTGACGCCCTGCTCATCGGCGAGGGCGAGGAGTCGATCGTTGAGGTGTGCGAGCGCCACCGGGAGCTCCGCGATGCGGGGGCCTCGCGCGCCGAGATTCTCCGCGGGCTCGCTGAGGTGCCGGGAACCTACGTGCCCTCGCTCTACGAGGTCTCGCACGAGGAGCCGTGCACGCGCTGGGGCTACACCGTGCCCAAGCCGGGCTCCGGTGCGCCCGAGGTCATTTATAAGCGCGTCGCCACCAACTTTGGCGAGACCGATCCGCTTTCGCAGTCCATCGTGCCCTATACCGAGCTCGTGCACGACCGCCTCTCCGTCGAGGTGCTGCGCGGGTGCGCACGTGGCTGCCGCTTCTGCCAGGCGGGCATCACCTACCGTCCCGTTCGCGAACGCTCGGCCGACCAGGTGGTCTCCTCGGTGGTGCAGGGCCTTGCGCGCACGGGCTACGACGAGGTCTCGCTCACCTCGCTCTCCACGACCGACCACTCCGCCTGCAAGGAGATTCTCTCGCGCCTGAACCGAAGGCTCGAAGGCACGGGCATCTCGGTCTCGGTGCCCTCGCAGCGCCTCGATGCCTTTGGCGTTGAGATGGCGCTCGCCGTGGCGGGCGAGAAGAAGGGCGGGCTCACCTTTGCCCCCGAGGCGGGTAGCCAGCGCCTGCGCGACATCATCAACAAGAACGTCACCGAGGAGGACCTCGAGCGAGCCGTGCGGGCGGGCTTTGAGGCCGGCTGGCACCGCGTGAAGCTCTACTTCATGATGGGGCTCCCTGGCGAGACGGACGAGGACATTGTGGCCATCGCCGAGCTTGCCGACCGGGTGCTCGAGATCGGTCGCGAGGTGCTGCCCAAGGGCCAGCGCGGCGGCCTTTCGGTTTCGGTATCGGTGGCGGTCTTTATCCCCAAAGCGTGGACGCCCTTCCAGTGGTGCGCGCAGCTTGACGACGATGAGGTGCGCCGCCGCCAGCAGCTCCTTATCCACAGCGTGCGCAATAAGCAGGTACGTGTGCACTACCACGACGCAGCTACTTCGCTCATCGAGGCCGTCCTCTCGCGCGGCGGGCGCGATCTCGCCCCGGTGATATTGGGCGCATGGCAGCGTGGACAGCGCTTTGACGCGTGGACCGAGCACTTTGACCTTGCCCGGTGGGAGGAGGCCGCCCGTGCGTGCGGTATCGACCTGCGCGAGGTTGCCCACGAGACCTTCCCGCTCGAGGCGCGCCTGCCGTGGGAGCACACGAGCCCGGGCGTGTCGCGGGGCTTTTTGGAACGCGAGTGGCGTCGCTCCCTTGAGGGTAAGACGACGGCCGATTGCACACGCGAGAGCTGCACGGGCTGCGGGGTCTGCTCGACGCTCGACGCACAGAACGAGCTTATGGGGGTGCGTGTCTGATGCCGATCGAACCGACGCTCTTTCGTCTGCGTGTCCGCTACGTTAAGCAGGGGCGCCTGCGCTATCTCGGTCATTTGGAGGTTGCCCGCACCGTTGAGCGAAGCGTCCGCCGTGCCGGTCTGCCCTATGCGGTGACGCAGGGCTTCTCGCCGCACATGCGCGTGGCCTTTACCGCGGCTTTGCCGGTGGGGACGTCGAGCATCTGCGAGTGGTACGACTTGGTGCTCACCGAGTATGTGCCGGCTGACGAAGCCCTGGCGGGGCTGGTCGCGGCCACGCCTGCGGACCTTGCACCGCGGCAGGCGGGCTACGTCGACATGCGTGCCGAGACGCTGGGACTGCTCGTCACGCGCCAAGACTATCGGATCGACCTTTCCCTTACCGGGGTTCGCTCAGCCGCAGAGCTGCTTCCCGCCGCGCGCGCCGCACTCGATGGGCTTATTGCCGAGGGGACGATCCGTTACCTGCGCGGTCACAAGGAGAAGACGCTCGACCTCGCAGCGCTTCTGACTGAGGCCAAACTTGAGGCGCGTGCCGACGATGCTGGGTTTGTCCTTGAGCTCAAGACGCGCTCGAGCAATGCCGGATCACTCAGACCCGAGATTCTCCTCTCGGCCTGGGATGCGCGCTTTGGCGCAGGTGACTCCGACGAGCCGATCGTGTCGACAGGCATTCCGCACCTCGCCAACTTTGAGCGCGCCGAGGTGGAGCGCATAGATCAGTACGGCGAGGACGAATCCGGCAACCGCGTCGACCCGCTCTAACATCCTCGTTGCCGGTCTCCCGTGGGGTCGGGTGTCCCCTTGGGGGCGAGTCGCGAAGCGAGCCGAAGGCGCCGAACGCCCGGGGAACGCCCGGCTACCCCGACCTCGCCCAACCCCCGCAGCGGCATTCGCGGGCAAGTTGTGTGTATGCAGGGAATTTGCCGAGAATGGTCGTTGACGCGCGTGCGGCCGGCTGCTAACATATCCGGCTGTTGCACTAACAGATGCATGAAGGGTCTAGAGAATGTACGCAATCGTTTCCACCGGCGGCAAGCAGTACAAAGTCGCCACCGACGACGTCATCACCGTCGAGAAGCTCGAGGGCGAGGTCGGCACCAAGGTCGAGCTCCCCGTCATCTTCCTCAACGATGGCAAGAAGATCGTCACCGACGCCGCAAAGCTCGCCAAGGCCAAGGTCACGGCCGAGATCGTCGACCAGTTCAAGGGTGAGAAGCAGCTCGTCTTCAAGTTCAAGAAGCGCAAGCGCTATCGTCGCCTCAAGGGTCATCGTCAGCAGCTCACCAAGCTGAAGATTACCAAGGTCCAGGCCACCTCGCGCGCTGCGAAGAAGACCGCTGAGGCCGAGGCCCCGGCAGCTGAGTAAGCACACGCCGTTCATTTGAAAGAGCAGGTACAGACATGGCACACAAAAAAGGACTCGGTTCCTCCCGCAACGGCCGTGACTCCCGCGCGCAGCGTCTTGGTTGCAAGCGCTTTGCCGGTCAGACCGTGACCACGGGCACGATTCTCGTTCGTCAGCGCGGCACTCACATCCACCCCGGCCTCAACGTTGGCCGCGGCAAGGACGATACGCTCTTTGCCCTCGTGGATGGTACCGTTCAGTATCACAAGGGCACCAAGCACCGCGTGAGTGTGGTTCCCGCCGCCGAGGCTGTCGAGGCTTAAGAGCTACCCTTCATAATTTGCCATAGGCCAGAGAGACCCTTGCGCGAGCGGGGGTCTCTTGTTATATGAAAGCGAGGGGACCGTGTCTCAGTTCACCGATCTCTCACGCATTAACGTAAAGGGCGGCGACGGCGGCGCGGGCTGCATGTCGTTCCGCCGCGAGGCGCACGTGCCCAAGGGCGGCCCCGACGGAGGGGACGGCGGGCGCGGAGGCGACGTCATCATCGAGGCGTCGTCACAGCTCTCCTCGCTCATTGACTACCGCTACAAGCACCACTTCAAGGCCGAGCGCGGCACGCACGGCCGCGGTGCCCGCAAGGACGGCCGCGACGGCGAGGACCTCATCCTCAAGGTCCCCGTGGGCACCGTCGTGCGCGAACTCGACCCCGATACCCAGGAGCCGCTCTTCGAGATCGCCGACCTCACCCACGATGGCGAGCGCGTCGTGGTTGCCCCGGGTGGCGCCGGCGGGCTCGGCAACACGCACTTTGTGACCTCGGTGCGTCGTGCTCCCGCCTTTGCCCAGCTCGGCGAGCCGGCACAGGACCATTGGATCGAGCTTGAGATGAAGCTCATGGCCGACGCCGCCCTTGTGGGCTTTCCCTCGGTTGGCAAGAGCTCGCTGATTGCCCGCATGAGCGCCGCACGCCCCAAGATTGCCGATTACCCCTTCACCACGCTCGTGCCTAACCTGGGTGTTGTGCGCGCCGGGGAGTACAGCTACGTTGTAGCCGACGTGCCGGGTCTTATCGAGGGGGCGAGCGAGGGCAAGGGTCTCGGGCACCAGTTCTTGCGTCATATCGAGCGCACCGCCCTCATCATGCACGTCATCGACATCACGGGCGGCTTTGAGGGGCGCGACCCGGTTGAGGACTACCACGTCATCAACGAAGAGCTCAGGCGCTACGCTACCGAGCTTGCCGACCGTCCGCAGATGGTCGTGGCCAACAAGTGCGACGTTTCGGGCATGGAGGAGCGCATAGCCGAGCTCAGGCGTGCGGTCGCGGCCGACGGGCGTCGTTTCTTTGCCGTCTCTGCCGTTACGGGCGCGGGCCTGCAGACGCTCATGCTCGCCGTCGGTGAGCAGGTGGCGGAGCTTCGTCGTGCACTTGCCGAGGAGGCGCCCGAGCCTGAGCTAAGCGATCGCTGGGAGCGTCGCCGTCAGGCGCGCGAGAAGCGGTTCCAGGTGGTCTGCGAGGAACCGGGCGTCTATCGCGTGCTGGGCACGCAGGTGGAGCGCCTCGTGGTGCAGACCGATTGGGATAACGAGGAGGCGCTGATCTACCTCCAGCACCGGTTTGCGCGCATGGGCGTGGACGATGCGCTCGAGAAGGCGGGGTGCCGCCCCGGCGACGAGGTGCGCATCGTGGGTCGTGCCTTTACCTTTGAGGGCGCCGAGGAGTACCTCGACGAGGTAGCGCCGGATGAGTCGCTCGCCGCGGACGACGCGACGCCTGCCGGTGAGGACGCCTTGGGCGACGCGGCCGATGGTATGCTGGGGCACGAGGACGCCGCGGGACCGGCGTCGGCCTAGGCGCAAGGAGGACGGCGTGAGCACGCGTTCGCAGCAGCTGCCCGAGCTCGGGCGGGATCCGGGTAGGGAGTACCGCCTCGGGATCATGGGCGGTACGTTCGACCCCATCCACTACGGGCATCTCGTTACCGCCGAGCAGGCGCGCGAGGCGCTCAACCTCGACCTTGTGCTTTTTATGCCAGCGGGGAGCCCCGCATTTAAGCAGGACCGAACCGTGACGAGCCCGGAGGACCGCTATGCGATGACGGTGCTCGCCACCGCGGCGAACCCCGCGTTTTACGCGAGCCGCTTTGAGATCGACCGGCCCGGCGTGACCTACACGGTGGACACCTTAAAGGCGCTTCGTGCCCACTACCCGGCCAACGTTCGTCTCTACTTCATCACCGGTGCCGATGCCATCCTCGATATCGTGAGCTGGCACGACGCTGCTTCGATCGCGAGCTTGGCCACGCTCATCGCCGCGACCCGCCCGGGGTACGACATCGAGCAGGCGCAAGCTCGCATCGCGCGCTCGGGCATTCACTTCGACGTCCGCTATATCCAGATCCCCGCGCTCGCCATCAGTTCCACCAACATCCGCGACCGCGTGAGGCTGGGCAAGAGCGCGCGCTATCTTACGAGTGAGTCGGTGATCGGGTACATGCACAAAAACGGGCTCTACCGCATGCCGGTGCCCGAGGGTTAGGAGGCTGCCATGAGCCGAGATTGGATGATGGGGGAGGACGGCATCTCTTTCCCGCCGGAGCAGGAAGCCGTGTGCGAGCGGATTCGCGGTTTGCTCGCGGTGCGAATGAAGGACGCTCCAAAGCGGCACCGGCATTCGCTCGGGGTTGCCCAGACGGCTGCCTCGCTTGCGGCTGTGTACGGGGTCGATGTTTTTGAGGCCTATGCCGCTGGCCTCGTGCACGACTGGGACAAGGTCCTCGCCGACGATGAGCTTGTGGCGCGTGCCATCCGCTACCAGGTACCCATCGAGGGCTCGCCTGCGCTCGCGACCCCGCTTCTGCACGGCCCCGTGGCCGCCCGCGAGCTCCCGGAGCTCTTTCCCGAGCTTCCCGCCGGGGTCTTTCAGGCGGTGGCGCGTCACACCACGGCCGCCTGCGACATGACCCCACTCGACATGGTGGTCTTTGTGGCGGACGCGATCGAGCCCAACCGCCGGGGCGACTATGCCGAGGTGCTGCGGGACCTTGTGGGCGAGGTGAGCCTTGACGAGCTCTTCTTCCGCTCGTTTACGCAGGGTCTTGTTTACGTGCTCGAGACCGGCCGATACCTGTATCCAACCGCTATCACCATCTACAACCATTACGTTCTGAACCAGAAAGGCAACGCATGAGCGACGAGATGATCGAGACCCAAACCCCTGAGCTTTCCGTGGACCGGGATGCGAGCTTTGCCGCCACGTCCGACCGCGGTGCCGCTTCGCTCTCGAGCCGTGGCGTGGACGCACGCGAGGTTGCCCTCGTGGCGGCATGTGCCGGCGATGATAAGAAGGCCGACGACGTGCTCGTGCTCGACCTGAGCCAGCTCTCCGACGTGTGCGACTACTTTGTGATCATGTCGGGCTCCAACGCACGGCTCGTCGATGCTGTGGTGGACGAGATCGAGGAGCGCGTAGCCAAGCAGTGCGGCGAGCACCCGTTCTCCATTGAGGGGCGCGACGAGCGCACGTGGATTCTCATGGACTACGGCTCGGTGATCGTACACGTCTTTACGCCCGAGGCGCGCGAGTACTATCGGCTGGAGAAGCTGTGGGCCGACGCTCCGCGGGTCGATGCTGCGGAGGCGTGAGGCACCCCATCTTGCCGCTCAGCTTCGGAGGCATGGCCCTTAGGCCTATGCCTCCTCACTTCGTGGCAACCTGGGGCACCTCACGTCTCCTCGCTTCCGTGACGGAACTAATATTTCGGAATTAACGGAAGGCCTATCCCTCCACCGTTTCGCGCCGACCTGGACCCTCTCTGGCCTCCTCGCTTCCGTGACGGATTAGGGATATGACCATTTTGGGACGGGGTTAAAATGGGTCACTTGGAACACGTCCCCAACTGACCCATCACGTCCCCAACTGACCCATTGACCGGCTGTGCCGTCGCTTTGTGAGGGCGGGGCGGCCGGTCTGGTTTTGTTGCTCTCAGCTGCTATACTCGATGCATGGATGCTATCGAACAGACATACGGTTCTGTGGATGCGCAGCTTGGCATGTCCGGGCTGTTCGCCGGGTGGGAGGGGCCGGCTATCGGCCTCATGGACCTCGATGCCTTCTTTGCGAGCGTCGAGCAGCTCGATCATCCCGAATGGCGCGGCAAGCCCGTGATCGTCGGCGGATCGCCCGACGAGCGGGGCGTGGTCTCCACGGCTTCCTATGAGGCGCGCCCCTATGGCGTCCACTCGGCCATGCCATCGGCGCAGGCAAAGCGGCTCTGTCCCAACGCCATCTGGACCCACGGGCACTTCGACCGCTATCGCGAGATGAGCGCAAAGGTCATGGCGATCCTTGCCGATGAGACCCCTTATATCGACCAGGTCTCCATTGACGAGGCCTTCTTTGACATCACCCCGGGTCGATTCTCGCGCGAGAGCCCCATCTCCATCGCGCAGCGCATCTCGGCGCGTGTTGCAGAGCTCGGCATCACCTGTTCGATCGGCCTCGGCTGCAACAAGACGGTGGCCAAAATCGCGAGCGAGCGCGATAAGCCCCGTGGCCTTACGGTCGTGCTCCCCGGTACCGAGGCGGCCTTTCTGGCCCCGCTTCCCGTGCGTGCCATGAGCGGTATCGGCGGCTCGGCGGAGACAGCGCTTAAGCGGGCCGGTATCCACACCTTGGGCGCGCTTGCGCAGGCACCCCTTGAGCGGCTGCGTCCCGTGTTTGGAACCAATGCAGAGGCCATGCGTCTCAGGGCGGCGGGCCGCGAGGTGAGCTCGGTCTCCGCGGTCGATGCGCCCGACGACGTCAAGTCGGTCAGCAACGAGCGCACCTTTGCCCACGACCTTACCGAGCGCGCCGACGTGGAGGCTGCGCTCGCCCTGCTGGGGGAGTCGGTGGGGCGCCGTCTGCGGAGGAAGGGCCTTGCGGGCCGTACGGTCACCGTCAAGCTGAGGTATACCTACGGCTCGGGCCACACCGCCCAACGCAAGCTCCCGCACCCCACCGATGACGAGAACCTCTTTGTGCCTGTGGCTCGCGAGCTTCTCAATACCATCTGGCAGCCCGGCATGCCGGTGCGCCTCCTCGGGGTGGGTGTGAGCGACTTTGCGCAGGAGGGCGGCGTGCAAACCGACCTGTTCTGCGAGGTGGACGAGCGCGGAGCCATGTCGAGCGATCGGCGCGACCTCGCTGTTGCCATGGACCGGGTGCGCGAGCGCTTTGGCAACGCCTCGGTGAGTTTTGGACGTGCGGCGCGCTTTGGGAGCGACATCGTGCGCCCGGACAAGTTCCTCAATCAGAACAAGCCGCGCGACTGACGCAGTCGCGTTGCCGATTTCCCCCTCACGCGCCTTTTGCCGTTCACCCACCGTTTGTGCCTTTCCGTTTTACCGTTCACGCGCCGTTTGTGCAGAATCGGGTCCCATAATGCGCAACGGGTGAGCAAATCGCGTTTTGGCGGCGTGCGTGATCGTAGGGCGAGCGTGCGCGGGGGGGGTGGCGGCCGCCTTGGCACGCTGGGGGTTCATCTGCCCACGACCCGCCCCTTGCAACTTCTCCAGAATCGCGTAATATGTGGTCCGCCTGCGGAAATCCCGAAGTTCCTGCGCGTTGGCAGGGCACAAGCCCATCCGTTGGCGTATCATTCCATCTTGTTTGTCTGTCGTTGCAGCCGCTTGGGCTGCCTGGTTGGAGGAGTTTTCATTGGCAGTCAAGATTCGTCTCGCCCGTCACGGCTCTAAGAAGCGTCCGTACTACCGTGTCGTGGTCGCCGATTCCCGTTCGCCCCGCGATGGTCGTCTGATCGAGGAGGTGGGCCGCTACAACCCGCTCACCAACCCCAAGACCATCGACCTCGACATCGAGAAGATCAATGAGTGGCGCGGCAAGGGCGCCCAGGTGACCGATGCCGTGGCTGCGCTCATCAAGGCCGCCGAGGAGGGCCCCAAGGCCGAGACTGCCGTTAAGAAGTCCAAGAAGCAGCTCGCCAAGGAGGCCGAGGCTGCTAAGGCCGCCGAGGCCGAGGGCGCCGAGGAGTAAGGCGTGTCTGAGGAGCTCACCGACGTGCTCGAGGGCGAGGAGTTGCTCTCCGATCGCATCGCCGATCTGGTGGAGTACCTCGTGGTGAGCATCGTCGACGATCCGGACGCCGTGAGCCTCGAGGTCATCGACCGCGCGGATGCCTCCACGATCGAGGTTTCCGTGGCCGAGTCCGATGTCGCCAAGGTCATCGGACGGCACGGTCGCACCATCAAGGCCATCCGCACGCTCGCGCGTGCCCTTGCGGCCCGTCTGGGGACGGCCGTTGAGGTCGAGGTTCTGGGTTAGAGTACCTTGCCTATCCGGTATCGAAATATCGCCCGTGTGGTACGCCCGCACGGCAAGCGGGGGGAGGTCGCCGTCGTTCCGGTGCGCGGCCTCCCTCTCGTTGTGCGTCGGGGGCTCACCGTGGCGCTTACGCCGCCCGCCCTCGAGCGCGACCGCTTCTGCACCGTGGAGGACGTGAGCGAGCTTGGGCGGGAGGCGCTCGTGCGCTTCTCGGGCATCGACTCCATGACCGACGCGGAGGCAATCGCGGGATGCTATGTGCTCGCACGCGACGCCGACCTCGACCTTGGTCCGCTCGAGGCGTCGGTTGAGGAGCTGCGCGGTCGGCCCGTGGTCGACGCCCGCTACGGCGCGCTCGGCACCGTGGTCGACGTGCTCGAGAATCCCGCCAACGACGTATGGGTCGTGGACGGTGGTCCCTATGGCGAGGTGCTCATCCCCGTGATCGATGAGGTCGTGGAGGAGCTTCCCGCCGACGGCACCATTTCCGTCCGCATCATGAACGGTCTGATCGACGTAGAGCCGCCTCGGAGCGCGGCGGGGGAGGAGGCGACATGCTGATCGAGGCCCTCTCGGTCTTTCCCGAGATGTTTGAGCCCGTGATGTCGACCTCCATCTTGGGCCGCGCGCGCCGTGCGGGTCTCTTTGACTTTTGCGCCTACGACCTCCGGGACTGGACGCACGACCGGCACCGCACGGTCGACGATGCCCCCTTTGGCGGCGGCCAGGGCATGCTCATGAAGGTGACCCCTATCGCCGAGGCGCTCGAGAGCATCTCTGCCGAGGGGCCGCGTCCGCACGTTGTCTTCTTCACCCCGTGCGGCACACCCTTTACCCAATCGGTTGCCGAACGGCTGAGCCATGAGGAGCGCCTGCTCTTTGTCTGTGGGCGCTACGAGGGAATCGACGAGCGCGCCTACGCCTTTGCCGACGAGCGTCTTTCTATCGGCGACTATGTGCTCACGGGCGGTGAGCTTGGCGCCATGGTCGTCGCCGACGCCGTTGTACGGCTCATTCCGGGGGCACTGGGCGACGAGATGAGCAACGTGGACGAGTCGTTTGCCACGGGCGCCGGTGGAGGCTTGCTTGAGTACGCGCAGTACACGCGGCCGGCGGACTTCCGTGGTGTTGAGGCGCCGGCGGTGCTGCTTTCGGGCGACCACGCCAAGGTCGCTCAGTGGCGGCGCGCCAACGCTATCGAGCGCACCTGTCGTTGGCGACCCGACCTTATCGCCACGGCCGACCTCACACCCGGGGAGCGGGCACGTGCGGAGGCTCTGATCGAGGAGCTGCATACCGGCGGTCAGGTTGTCCTGTGTGACGACGCCGAGACCGGGACACCTACACGGGCCGCTGCGCCCGAGATGTCGGAGGTGCGCCATGGATGAGCGCAGGGGCTTTTTCAGTGGTCTCATAGAGTGGATCGTCATCTTTATCATCGCGTGCGCGGTGATGCTCTTTCTTAGGGCCTTCGTGGTGGAGAACTACTACGTTCCCACCGGCTCGATGGAGCCCACCATCATGGTCGGCGACCAGGTGCTCGGGCAGAAGGTCACGCTCGGGCTCGGCCAGGGGGTTGAGCCTGGGCAGATTGTGGTCTTTGCCAACCCGACGGTCGACGCCGAGCATGACATCCTCGTCAAGCGCGTGATCGCCGTGGGCGGCCAGACGGTCGACCTGCGCGACGGCAAGGTCTACGTCGATGGCGTCGAGCTCGACGAGCCGTACGCGGCCGGTCTTACCTACGAGCTTCCGCAGCAGGCGCCTGGCGTCTCGGTGCGCTTTCCCTATACGGTGCCCGAAGGATACGTGTGGGTGATGGGCGATAACCGCGGCAACTCCGCCGACTCCCGTTACTTTGGCGCCGTGCCCGAGCGCAACATCATCGCCATCGCCTTTGTGCGGTACTGGCCGCTCGATCGAATCGGCTTCCTCGAGTAGCGCAGCTCGCGGACGGGGCACTTTGTCATCCTCATAAAACTCGCCGCTCATGGCCGTTTGCACCGGGCGCTTGGGCTACCATACCAACCGTTTCCTATCCACCACGTCGAGGGGACCGAAGAGGCGCATGAACGCATCTGCACTCACCTTCCAAGACATCATCCTCAAGCTCCAGCAGTACTGGGGCAGCCAGGGCTGCGTCATCATGCAGCCCTACGACTCCGAGGTTGGCGCCGGCACCTTCCACACCGCCACGACCCTTCGCTCGCTTGGGCCCGCTGCGTGGCGCACCTGCTATGCGCAGCCCTGCCGTCGCCCGGCGGATGGTCGCTACGGCGAGAACCCTAACCGCCTACAGCAGTACTATCAGTTCCAGGTGCTCCTCAAGCCGAGTCCGGCAAACTCGCAGGAGCTCTACCTCGACTCTCTCAAGGCCATCGGTATCGACCCGGCCGACCACGATGTTCGCTTTGTCGAGGACGACTGGGAGAGCCCCACGCTTGGTGCCTGGGGCCTTGGCTGGGAGGTCTGGCTCAACGGCATGGAGGTCACGCAGTTCACCTACTTCCAGCAGGTGGGCGGTATCGAGGTCGACCCTGTGCCGGTGGAGATCACCTATGGTCTCGAGCGCCTGGCCATGTACGTCCAGGGCGTTAATTCCGTCTACGACCTGGTGTGGAGCTATCTACCCGATGGCACCCCCATGACCTACGGCGACGTTTTCCTGGAGAACGAATGTGAGTTCTCGGCTTATAACTTTGAGGTTGCCGACGTGGCCATGATGCGCCAGAAGTTTGACGACTATGAGCGCGAGTGCCACTCCTGCCTTGCAGCCAAGCTGCCGCTCCCTGCCTACGACTGCGTCATGAAGTGCAGCCACGCCTTCAACATCCTCGATGCGCGCGGCGCCCTTTCGGCCGTCGAGCGCGCCAACTACATCCTGCGCGTGCGTACCGTTGCCAAGGCCTGCTGTGAGGCCTATCTCGCCGAGGTGGCGGGCAAGACCGATGATTGCGACCAGGAAGGGGAGGTGGCGTAAATGGCCGAGACCCGTGATTTCCTGTTTGAGATCGGCACCGAGGAGATGCCCTCTGCACCGCTCATGAACGCCGTCAAGCAGTTTGGTCCGCTTGTGGAGCGCGGCCTTTCCGAGGCCGGGCTCGCCCATGGCGAGGCGCGCGTCATCTCGTCGCCGCGCCGCCTTGCCGTGATCGTGGCGGACGTTGCCACCGCGACCGACGAGGTCCATGAGGTCAAGCGCGGCCCCGCGGCGTCCATCGCATTCGACGCGGACGGCAACCCCACCAAGGCGGCCGAAGGCTTTGCGCGCAAGTGCGGCGTGCCCGCGACCGAGCTTATCCGTCGCGAGGACACCGACGGTCGCGAGTACGTCTTTGCCGAGAAGAACATCCCCTCCGCCCCGGCCGAGCCTATCCTTTCCGCGCTCTGCGAGCGCGCGATCGCCGGGCTCGAGTGGCCCAACTACCGCAGCCAACGCTGGGGCTCCACGCACGAGACCTTCGTTCGACCGATCCGCTGGCTCTGCGTGCTCCTGGGGAGCGAGGTCGTGCCCGTCCGTTATGCAGACGTTGTCTCGGGGAATACCACTCGTGGGCACCGCGTGCTGGGGCCGGGCGAGCATGTCGTGGCCGAGCCCGCCGTCTACGAGCAGGTGCTCGAGGAGGCCGGCGTGCTCTCCGAGGAGCGCCGCCGCGCCGTCATCGCCGAGGGTATCGCACGCGTTGAGGCCGAGCGTTCGGGCGCGCACGTCGACACGCCCAAGAAGGTGCTCGACGAGGTCGTGAACCTCTGCGAGTGGCCGACGGTGCTCGTGGGACGCTTCGATGAGGAGTTCCTCGCCGTCCCGCACGAGATCATCTGCGAGTCGATGCTCTCCAACCAGCGCTATTTCCCCATCTACGACGCTTCGGGCGCGCTCACCCGTGAGTTCGTGGTGGTCGCCAACGGGCGCCCCGAGTGCGCCGAGACCATCATCGACGGCAACGAGCGCGTGGTCCGCGCCCGCCTCTACGACGCTAAATTCTTCTACGACGAGGACCTCAAGGTCTCGCTCGAGGAGTTCCGCTCGCGTCTGGCTGAGGTCGCCTTCCAGGAGAAGCTCGGGAGCGTCCTTGCCAAGTCTGAGCGCATCGAGGACCTTGCCCTCGCCATCGCGCACGAGGCGCGCGTGGGCGCCAACACCGCCTCCGACGCGCAGCGCGCCGCCCACTTCGCCAAGGCCGACCTCGTATCCGGCGCGGTGGTGGAGTTTACGAGCCAGCAGGGCGTCATGGGCGGCTACTATGCGCTTGCTGCGGGCGAGACGCCTGCGGTGGCCGCAGCCATTCGCGACCACTACCGTCCGCGTTTTGCCGGCGATGCCCTTCCCGAGGGCACGGCCGGTTGCATCGTGGCCGTGGCCGATAAGCTCGACACCATCGCCGGCATGTTTGCCATCGGCGAGCCCCCGACGGGCTCCAAGGACCCGTTTGCGCTCCGTCGCTCGGCCATCGGCGTGATCAACATCCTGCGCGAGCGCCTGGGCTGCGGCTATGAGGCCCTTGTGGCGGCCGCACTCCACGCGTACGCCGAGCAGGGCATCGTTTTTGATAAAGACGAGGTCGCGGTGGCCGTGTGCGGTTTTTTGAAGGGCCGCATGGAGCAGATGGCGCGCGACGCGCACGTGCCGGCCGACGTTGTGACCGCGGTCTCGGCGGGCAGCGTCTCCGCCCCGGCCGATTTCTTCGCGCTCGCCGAGGCGCTCCGCGACGCGCGCGAGAGCGACCCCGAGACCTTTGAGAACCTCGCCGTTGCCTACGCCCGCGCAAGCCATCTCGCCGATACGACGCTGGGTGTGGAGGTTGACGAGTCGCTTATGGGCGAGGCCGAGCGCGAGCTCCTCCTCGCTACGGACGCCGCCCGCGACGCCGTTGCGCTTGCGCTCGAGAAGAAGGATTTCGCTGCGGTCATCGCCTCGCTCGCGGCGCTCCGCGAGCCCATCGACCGCTTCTTTGAGGACGTCATGGTCATGGACGAGGACCCGGCGCTCCGTTCGAACCGCCTCAAGCTTCTCAACCGCTTCGAGACCGTCTTTGCCGACGTGGCCGACATGGGCGCACTCGCCAAGAAGTGAGAATCCGGGGACGGGTGCGTTTTTCTCACTTTTGAGAAAAACGCACCCGTCCCCATATTCTCACTTGCGTGCTGAGAACACTTGCGTATACTTATTTCGTTTGTCAGACCCATGTGTCGGCCCACGGGTGCGGCACCTCTGGAGTAAGAGTAAGGAACGAGAAATGGACTACATCCGCGCCATCGAGCGTCAGCAGATCCGCGAGGACATCCCCCAGGTCCGCGTCGGCGACAACGTCAAGGTGCATTACCGCATCAAGGAGGGCGACCGCGAGCGCATCCAGGTCTTCCAGGGTGACGTTATCCGCATGAGCGGCGCTGGTGCCCGCGAGACCTTCACCGTCCGCAAGATCTCCTTCGGCGTGGGCGTTGAGCGCACCTTCCCGCTTCACAGCCCCAAGATCGGCAAGCTCGAGGTCGTCCGTCACGGCCGCGTGCGTCGCGCCAAGCTCTACTACCTGCGCGATCGCGTGGGCAAGGCTGCGCGCATCCCCGAGAAGCGCTAAGCGCCAACCGCGTTGTTCTGTCTGGGCCGTCCTCAGGGGCGGCCCTTTCTTTTCTGCGTCGTCCGCACGTTCAGGGAGTGGTCCCATGGCAAACCAGCACACGTCGTCTTCCGCTTCGCAGATCGCGGGCGAGCTTGCGAGCGCCTCCTTTGAGGAGATTCCCGCGCTTGTGGCCCGCTATGCAGACGACCCCCGATCGCAGGTGCGCAAGGCGTGCGAGCGCGCGGAGCGTCGCCATGCTAAGGAGGAGGGCGAGCGCGAGCGGGTACGGGGGATGTACGCCACCATGCGCGACCTCGGTGGTTCGGGCGTTGTGGTGGGAGTCGACGAGGTCGGCCGCGGCTCGGTGGCGGGACCGCTCATGGTGTGCGCGGTCTGTCTCCCCGATGAGCCGATCATCTGGGGGCTCAACGATTCCAAAAAGCTATCTGCCGCACGGCGCGAGCTTTTGGCCGAGGAGATTGCCGAGCACGCCATCGCCATCGGCTTTGGGCAGGTGCCGGCAGCCGATATCGATAGCATGGGCATGGCACAGGCCCTCCGGTGCGCCGTGGCCGACGCCGTGGCCGATACGGGGCTTACGCCCGACTGCGTGCTTATGGACGGCAACCCGCTCCATGCCGTCCCCGGGGAGCGCGACGTGGTGCACGGCGACGCCACCGTGGCCTGCATTGCCGCCGCCTCGATCGTGGCAAAGGTCACCCGTGACGAGCTCATGGTGGAGCTCGATGCCGAGTACCCCGGTTATCACTTTGCTCAATCCAAGGGTTACGCCTCACCCGAGCATATCGCCGCCATCAAGGAGCGCGGCCTTACCGAGCAGCACCGCGTGAGCTTCTGTGGAAACTTTCTGGAGACAGCCTCGCTCTTTTAGCGACGCGTTGTGGATGCTTGCGCGGTTTGCCGTGTATTTTGATAGCTCTTAGCTGCACGGTTAGAAAAGGGAGAATCCTGGTTAGATTTTGGTCAGACCTGTGCCAGAAACGGTCAGGTATCTGTCAGATTGCCCGTGGAACATGTCCGTACCTTCAACGAGAGGAGCGGACATGGAACGTCGACGCACGATGCGCGAGCAGTGGGACCTGGAGGACATCGACTTTGAGGATGTCTTCTCGGTCGATGACCCAGACACCGACGAGTCGGAGGACGGTATCCTCGATGACCCTGCCGGACCAGACGAGTTGGGCGTTCACAGCCTAACACCTGGTGAGCTGGGGCGCCTTGGGGAGTCTGTGGCGGGGATCTTCCTCACGCATGAGGGATACGAGCTCATCGAGCACGGGTACCGATGCCCCGAGGGCGAGGCGGACTATATCGCCTACGACCCGGTGGAGGAGTGCGTCGTCCTCGTGGAGGTTAAGACGAGGCGCGCGCGAAGAATCCCTTCGGAGTCGTACCCCGAGGAGGCGGTCGATGCGCGCAAGCAGCGCCGATATCGCCGGATCGCCTCGTGCTACCTTATGGACAACTTTCCCGTGCCGGCCATACGCTTTGACGTGATCGGCGTCACCTTTGTGGGGTCCCATGTGGTGGACATCGTCCATCGCTACGAAGCCTTCGATTGGGAGTGCGACCGGTGAGCGGTGGGTTCGTGGCGATTCACGCGGCGTTTCTGCGGGGTGTGGAGGCGCTGCCCGTTACGGTGGAGGTTTCGCTCGCCGGCGGCATCCCCTCGATTCACCTTGCCGGGCAGCCGGACCTTTCCGTTAACGAGGGGCGGCTGAGGGTGAGAAACGCCCTGCGCTCCGCAGGCTATGAGATGCCGCGTCAGAGCATCGTGGTCAATCTCGCCCCCGGCGATGTACGTAAATCGGGATCAGGGCTCGACCTTCCCATGGCGGTGGGGATTCTCGCCGCCTCAGGCCAGATTCCCCTTAACGGGCTCGACGGCGCGCTCTTTGTGGGCGAGCTTGCGCTCGATGGTGCGGTGAGCCCTGTGCGGGGCGAGGTTGCCTATCAGCTGCTTGCACGCGAGAGCGACCTTACGCTCGTCGGGGCATGGTCTTCAGAGCACGTCTCGCTCGAGGGGGTGCGGACGGGATACCTTTCGAGCATCTCGCGTCTTCGCGCGGGGGTTGCCGCTGCTGTTGCGCCCTTTCCCGAGCGGGATGAGACGCCGCTGCGCCCGACGCCACTCGACTTTGCTGATGTGGTGGGGCAGGAGGTCGCCAAGCGCGCCTGTGCCATCGCTGCAGCCGGTGAGCTCGGGCTCCTCATGGTGGGTGCGCCCGGGTCGGGCAAGACCATGCTCGCCCGCCGGATGACGACCATCCTGCCGCCGCTCGATGAGGAGCTTAAGCAGGAAGCGCTCTGCATCTATTCGGTGGTGGGAGAGCCTATCGAGGGGTTGCTTGCCGGAGAACGACCGTTTCGGAGCCCGCACCACAGCACCTCGTCGGCCGGGCTCATTGGCGGTGGCAGGCCCGTGCGCCCGGGAGAGGTGAGCCTGGCACACGGCGGGGTGCTCTTTCTGGACGAGCTGGCCGAGTTTCCCACCAACGTGCTCCAGATGCTCCGGCAGCCCATCGAGGAGGGGCATGTGCGGATCGTCCGCGCCGACGGGCTCTACACCTTCCCCTGCGCCTTCCAGCTGTTGGCGGCGAGCAATCCCTGCCCCTGCGGTTATCTGGGCGATGCCGAGGTGTCCTGTACCTGCAGCGCCACGGCGATCGAGCGGTACCAGGCGCGTCTTGCGGGGCCGCTCATCGACCGCATCGACATTGTCATGGATATCGCACGCCCAGACCCCGACCTTATCCTTCGGGGCGAGGAGGGGCTCACCTCTTCAGACCTTGCCGCGATGGTCGAGCGCGGACGGGCGTTTCGGTCGTGGCGCCGTGCGCGCGAGGGAGATGTCGAGGCGGAGCGCGTGCTCGATCCGGCGCTTGCGGACTACCGGCTCGATGATGAGGCGTCCGACCTCGCCCTCTCCATTGCGCGTGCGAGCCACCTCACGGGGCGCGGGCTTGCGCGTCTCTGCAAGGTCGCGCGCGCGATCGCAGACATTGACGAGTCGGAGCGCATCGGACGCTCGCATCTGCTCGAGGCATCAATCTACCGGGGAAGGAGGGCTGCATGATGGGGCTTGGCGCACAGGGTGACGGATGGGTTATCAACTGCGGCGAGGACGGGTATCCGAGAATGCTCGAGGACCTTTCCGACCCGCCGGCGCGCATCTATGGGCGGGGGCGGTTATCTGCCCTGATGGAGCCCTGCTTTGCGATTGTAGGGACGAGGCGCATCACGCCCTATGGCGCTGCGCTCTGTGAACTCGCGGCGAAACTCGCGGTCGAGAGCGGGCTCACCGTGGTCTCTGGCGGTGCGATCGGGTGTGACCAGGTGGCTGGGCGCGCGGCACTCGATGCGGGCGGGGTGCACATCGTTGTCCTCGGCACGGGGGCAGACGTTGTCTATCCCGCCCGGAGCGGGCCGCTCATCGAGCTTGCGCTCGCGCGGGGCGGGGCGGTCATCTCCCTTGAGCCGTGGGGGATGGGGCCGCGGCGGTATGCGTTTCCCAAACGCAACCGGGTCATCGCGGCGCTCTCACAGGCTGTCTTCGTTGCAGAGGCGGGCATGCCTTCGGGTACTTTCTCCACGGCGGAGGTTGCCGGCGCCATCGGGCGCGAGCTCCTCGTGGCTCCGGGTTCGGTGTTCTCGGCGGAATCGCGCGGGACCAACTATCTCATCGAGGCCGGGGCGACGATCATCCCCGATGAGGAGGCCCTCTCATGCGCCATCTCGCGTATCTACGAGACGCTTCGGACGCAGGCGTTGGGGCATACCAAGCCCGTTGGCGCCACGGCTGAGGAGCGAGAGGCCATTCGCGTTCTCACGGCAACGCCGCTCAGGGCAGACGAGGTTGCGCGAGCGCTTTCTCTCGATACTCGTGCGTGCCTCGAGCTTTTGAGTGCACTCTCGGTGCAGAGCCTCGTGGAGCGAACGGTCGATGGACGTTACGCGGCGTCGAGCATCGCGCTCGCCGCACAGACCTCGTTTGGGGCACAATGAGGTGCACGATTCCGAGGCGGTCCGCCGCCGTGGCAGAAAGGTGGGGGAGCGATGTCTTTTGAGACCGTGACCGTGGTGGGTGGAGGCCTTGCCGGCTCTGAATGCGCGCTGGCGCTCGCCGCGCGCGGCGTGCCCGTTCGGCTCTTTGAGATGCGTCCCGGCACGCAGTCCCCGGCGCACCATACGGGCCATCTTGCGGAGCTCGTCTGCTCCAACTCGCTCAAGGCAACGCGTCTCGATTCTGCCGCGGGACTCCTTAAGGAGGAGCTCCGGCGCATGGGCAGCACGCTCATCGCGTGCGCGGAGGAGGCTGCCGTCCCGGCAGGTGGAGCGCTTGCGGTCGACCGCGAAGCCTTCTCGCGCGCGGTGGAGGAGCGCGTTGCGGCTGAGCCTTTCATCGAGGTTGTGCACGAGGAGGTGACCTCCATCCCCGAGGGTAGGGTTGTCATCGCCGCGGGCCCGCTGTGCTCTCCCGAGCTTGCCGCTCGGGTGCAAGGACTTGTGGGCGGGGAGGCGCTCTCGTTCTTCGATGCCGCGGCACCCATTGTGGACGCTGCGACGCTCGACCGCTCGGTTCTCTTCACGCAGTCGCGCTACGACGATGCCGCGGGCGGCGACTACCTCAACGCCCCCTTCAACAAGGAGGAGTATGAGCGCTTCATCGACGAGCTTCTCGCCGCCGAGCGTGTGGTGCAGAAGGACTTCGAGCGGCGGGACCTCTTCCAGGCGTGCCAGCCCATCGAGGAGGTGGCGCGCACGGGGCGCGACGCGGTGCGCTTTGGCGCGCTCAAGCCCGTGGGGCTCACCGATCCGCGGACCGGGCATCGTCCTTGGGCAGCGGTTCAGCTGCGCGCGGAGAACCGCGAGGGCACCGCGTACAACCTCGTCGGTTTTCAGACCAACCTCACCTGGCCCGAGCAGCGGCGTGTCTTCCGCTTGATTCCCGGGCTCGAGCAGGCGGAGTTCTTCCGCTATGGCGTGATGCACCGCAACACCTTCGTGGATGCGCCGCACGTGCTCGATCGCACGTTTGCGGTTCCGGGCACGACGGTGCGCCTTGCCGGGCAGATCTGCGGAACGGAGGGGTATGTGGAGGCGATTGCCTCGGGGCTCCTCGCTGCGCTCAACACGTATGCCGAGCTTATCGGTGCGCCGGCAGTGGAGCTTCCCGCTACGGGTGCCCTGGGCTCCCTCGTGGCCTATGCGACCGACCCCGCCACGCAGGGTTACCAGCCCATGCATGTGAACTTCGGTCTCGTGCCGCCGCTTACGGATGGCAAGCGCCGCTCCAAACGCGACCGCTACGCTGCCTACAGTTCCCGTGCGCTGGCAGACCTCGATGCCTATCTCGCCACCCGCGGGGACGTGTTCCGGTCGTGAGCGGCTCTGTAGGCGAGACTGCCCGCGTAGGGATGCCGGCAGACCAAGGGTTGAGCGGCGGCTTGCCGGAGGTTCAGGCGGCTGGTGATACGCCGGATGGTGAGGTCCCTCGAGCACGGGGGGCTTCGCCCACGGTCGGATCGGGCGCATCGGGGGATGCGGCGTATCTCCAAGCGCTCGACGGCTTTATCGCCTACATCTCGCGCGTCGCGGGGCTTTCTCCCGAGACTGTCCGTGCCTATGAGGGGCATCTCGAGGCCTACGGTGCTTGGGTCGCGCGAGCGGGGGTAGACCCGCTCAGGCCGAGCGTGCGCGAGCTCAGACGCTACCTCGCCGACTTCCGTGCCGCGCGGTATGCCCCGCGCACCGTGGCCGCGCACCTTTCGGCGATCCGGTCGTTCTTCAAATGGTGCGAGCTCGAGGGAATCGTCACCGCGTCGGTGGTCTCCACCATCCAGACGCCCAAGATTCCGCAGACGCTCCCCAAGACGATCGAGGGCTCCCAGATGGACCGCCTCCTTGCCGCGCCCGACCTCACCTGTCCGGAGGGGCTCCGCGATGCCTGCATGCTCGAGCTCTTCTATGCCACGGGCGCCCGCATCTCGGAGCTTGCCGCGCTCGACCTTGAGAGCTTCGACGCCTCTGACCGTACAGTCAGGCTCTTCGGCAAAGGGTCCAAGGAGCGCGTAGTGCCCGTCTACCGGCGCGCTTTCGATGCCATGCGGCGCTATGTGACCGAGGGTCGGGGAGAGCTTCTTGCGGGGGCTGGGCGTCACGAGAACACGGCCGGGCTGCACGCGCTCTTCATCTCCCGGCGGGGCAACCGTATGGATGCGGCGGCACTGCGGTATCGCTTTCGGGCGCTCGCCCGAAAGGCGGGGCTCCCCGCGGACATCACGCCCCACGCGATGCGCCACACCTTCGCGACCGATCTCCTCGCAGGCGGCGCAGACCTGCGGAGCGTTCAGGAGCTTCTTGGCCACGCGAGTCTTTCCACCACGCAGCTCTACACCCACCTCACGCCCGAGCGACTCAAAGCTGCGGTTCACCAGGCTCATCCGCGTGGGTAGGGCGTACGCTGTAGGCGCGCTGGGCACGGCCCAGCGCGAGGTTGCGGTTCTCGTGACGAAACCGTCGCGACCCAAATTCTTACCTTGGAATGAGCCGCGCAACCTGCTATCATTTCGACCGTTGCCGCAAGGCAGCGCGTATTCATCACACACGTGCGGCTACTTTCGCGCCGTGGTGCCCAGAGCTGGTAGCACTATCTGGGTGGCGACGGGAGGCTGACCCCGCACGGAGGCGAACCACAGGAGGTTTGACATGGCTACCAAGATCAACATTCGCACGCTCCTCGAGGCCGGGTGCCACTTCGGTCACCAGACCCGCCGCTGGAACCCCAAGATGAAGCCCTACATCTTCGGTGAGCGCAACGGCATCTACATCCTCGACCTCAAGCAGACCATCATCAACGCCGACCAGGCCTACACCTTCCTGCGCAACGCCGCCAAGAGCGGCAAGGTGCTCTTCGTCGGCACCAAGAAGCAGGCTCAGGAGCCTGTCAAGGCCGCGGCTGAGCGTGCCGGCATGCCCTACATCAACCAGCGCTGGCTCGGTGGCATGCTCACCAACTTCGTGACCATCCGCTCCCGCATCAACCGCATGGAGGAGCTCGAGGCCATGGTCGCCGACGGTCGCATGGCGGTTCTGCCCAAGAAGGAGCAGGCTGTCCTCGGCAAGGAGCTCGCTAAGCTCCAGACCAACCTCGGTGGCGCTCGTGACCTCAAGACCCTTCCGGCCGCTCTCTTTGTGATCGACACTAAGCGCGAGGAGAACGCCATCAAGGAGGCCCGCCGTCTCAACATCCCGGTTGTCGCCCTCATCGACACCAACTCCGACCCCGACGAGGTCGACTACGGCATCCCCTGCAACGACGATGCCATCTCCGCCGTCACCCTTATGTGCGAGCTCATGGCCGATGCCTGCCTCGCCGGTGCCGGCAAGGAGCAGATCTCTGAGGCCGAGATGGCCGGCACCGCTCCGGCCGAGGAGGCCGCGCCTGTCGCCGAGGCCGCTGCGGCCGACGCCGAGTAAGACGCTTAGACGCAACGACTCACTTCTATCTCTGAAAGGACAGAACATGGCTCAGATTACCGCCGCTATGGTCAAAGAGCTCCGCGAGATGACCGACTCTCCGATGATGGAGTGCAAGAAGGCTCTCGTCGAGGCTGACGGCGACATGAACGCCGCCGTGGACATCCTCCGCAAGAACGGCCTTGCCGCTGCTGCCAAGAAGGCCGGTCGCGAGACCAACGAGGGTGCCGTGGGTGCCTACGTCTCGGCCGACGGCCGTGAGGGCGCGCTCGTCGAGGTCGCCTGCGAGACCGACTTCGTGGGCTCCAACCCCAAGTTCACCGGCTTTGCCACCAACGTGGCCGAGATCGCCGCTGCCAACGAGCCGGCCGACGTCGACGCCCTTCTCGCCTGCACCATGGCCGGCGAGACCGTCCAGGCTGAGCTCACCGAGCTCATTCACACCATGGGCGAGAATATGAAGATCTCACGCTTCGCTGTGCGCAAGCCCGCTGCCGGTGCCGTTTCGAGCTACGTCCACATGGGCGGCAAGATCGGCGTTCTCGTTGAGTTCTCCTTCGAGAAGCCCGAGACCGCCGAGGCCGAGGCCTTTAAGACCTTTGCTCACGACGTTGCCATGCAGGTCGCTGCCACCGCTCCCATCTGCGCTGTTCGCGAGGACGTTCCGCAGGAGACCATCGACCACGAGGTCTCGATCTACAAGGCGCAGGCTGCCGAGTCCGGTAAGCCCGAGGCCATCCAGGAGAAGATGGCTGTCGGCCGCCTCGAGAAGTTCTACAAGGGCGTTGTGCTCAACGAGCAGGAGTTCATCAAGGATTCCAGCATGACCATCTCGCAGTATGCTGCCAAGGTCAGCAAGGAGCTCGGCGACACCATCAAGGTGTGCGGCTTCGATCGTCTCGCCCGCGGCGAGGAGTAAGCGCTAACACATCGCGCAGGAGGGGAGGGGCCTTCGGGTCCCTCCTTTTTTATGCCGCTGAGGGGTGGCTTCCTCAGGCTGTGCACCGCCATGCGGTGGGGGCTCGGTAAAATCCGGCCCTTCACGCTCGCGGCATGCCCCTTCGGTGTTCTTTGCTAGAATGTTACAAGTTATACCATCGGGTAAGGAGGGACCCTGTGTCCGACTACCAGTACCAGCGCGTGCTCCTCAAGCTTTCTGGCGAGGCACTCATGGGCGAGGGCGACTACGGCATCGACCCTGCCGTCACCGACCGGCTCGCCCGTGACATCAAGGCCCTGCACGATGAGGGTCTTCAGATCGGCATTGTCGTCGGCGGCGGAAACATTTTCCGCGGTATCGCCGGCGCTGCGGGTGGCATGGACCGCGCGCAGGCCGACTATATCGGCATGCTCGCCACGGTCATGAACGCACTTGCCCTCCAGGATGCCTTCGAGCGGGTCGACTGCTCCTGCCGCGTGATGAGCGCCATCCAGATGAACGAGGTTTGCGAGCCCTACATTCGCCGTCGCGCGATGCACCACCTTGAGAAGGGCGATATCGTCATCTTTGCCGCCGGTTCGGGCAACCCCTACTTCACTACCGATACCGCCGCGGCGCTCCGCGCCTGCGAGATCGACGCCGACTGTCTCATCAAGGCCACCAAGGTTAACGGTATCTACGACAAGGATCCTGCCAAGTTTGACGATGCGGTGCGCTTCGATCGCATCTCCTACCACGAGGTCCTGCTTCGCGGGCTTCAGGTCATGGACTCCACGGCCACAGCCCTTTGTCAGGACAATCGCATGCCCATCATCGTCCTCAACATCGAGGGCGAGAACCATATCAAGCGCGCCCTCATGGGCGAGGCCATCGGCACCGTCGTCGTACAGGAGGATTAGCAATGGCAGACATCACCGCTCATATGGACAAGTCCCTCGAGGCGCTGCGTCATAACTTCTCTAAGGTCCGCACCGGCCGTGCGAACCCCAACATCTTGGGCGATATCACGGTCGATTACTACGGTGTAGCCACCCCCATCACCCAGGTTGCCGCCGTCAAGGTGCCTGAGGCTCACATGCTCATGGTCGAGCCTTGGGATAAATCGATCCTCAACGCCATCGTGCACGCCATCAACGCCTCAGACCTTGGCATCACGCCGAGCTCCGATGGCACCGTGGTGCGCCTGCCCTTCCCGGCGCCCACCGAGGAGCGTCGTCGCGAGCTCGTCAAGGAGTGCCGTGAGCTTGCCGAGCAGGCGCGCGTCTCGATCCGCAACATCCGTCGCGACTTCAACAACAAGCTCGAGCGCGACGAGGAGCTCTCCGAGGACGAGATTCGTCGCGAGCAGGCTAAGGTCCAGAAGCACACCGATGAGTACATCAAGAAGATCGACGAGATGCTCAAGGCCAAAGAGGCCGAGGTTATGGAGATCTAGACCATGACCGATACCGTAGACGACTCGACCTTCGAGACGTATTTCTCTCATGCGCCGGCGGGCGTGGACATCTCCGCGCTCGACCGGTCGCGTATCCCGCGGCACATCTCGTGCATCATGGACGGCAATGGCCGCTGGGCAACCGCCCAGGGCCTGCCGCGCGGTGAGGGGCACAAGGCGGGCATCGTCTCGCTTCGCGAGATCATCACGGCCTGCGTGCGCCTTGAGGTCGAGGTGCTCTCGGCCTACGCGTTCTCGACCGAGAATTGGTCGCGGCCCCAGGCTGAGGTCAACCTGCTGATGCACCTTTTTGCCCAGACGTTTATCCAGGAGTTGCCGCTTCTGAAGCGCGAGAACGTCCGCGTGGTCTTTCTGGGTGATATCTCGGCACTTCCGGCCGAGACGCGCGAGGTGTTTGAGCGCGGTCTTGCCGAGACGGCCGCTCACACCGGCATGGTTCTCGCCCTCGCGGTGAACTATGGGGCTCGTGCCGAACTGGCGCGAGCCGCCCGCAGGCTTGCCGAGCGTGCCGTTGCCGGCGAGCTCGATCCTGCGCAGATTGACGAGGACGCCGTGGCGGGTGAGCTCTACACCGCGGGCCTGCCCGACCCAGAACTCGTTATCCGCACCTCCGGCGAGATGCGGCTTTCCAACTACCTTCTGTGGCAGGTCGCCTACGCCGAGTTCTATATCACCGATACCTACTGGCCCGATTTCAACCGGTGGGAGCTCGTCCAGGCCATTATCGCGTTCCAGCAGCGTGATAGGCGCTTTGGCGGACTCTCCAAGAAAGAAGAAGCGTGACCGATGGAGCAGCCTGATTCCGCCCCGTCATCTTCATCCAGACCGCGAACCGAGCGCTTGAAGCGCGTTGCGCCCCGGCAGGATGCTCCTAAAGACAGCACCTCCGCGTTTGCCACGCGCGTAGTCTCGGGAGTGGTGTACGCGGTCCTCTTTATCGCGTGCCTCATCGCAGGGTCTCTTACAACGGCTGGCTTCGTCGCGCTCATCAGCGCGCTTTGCTGCTACGAGTTCTTCCAGATGATGCGCCTCGACGGTAAGGTTCCCAACATGCTCCTGGGCGTCGCCGCCGCGGCACTCTTTCCCCTTGCCGCGCTTGGCGAGAGCATCGCCATGACGGCGCTCATCTTTATCTTTGTGCTCTCGTGCGGGCTCTGGTATGTCTACACGCCGCGCACGCGCATCGCCGATGTTGCCGTGACCCTCATGGGGCCGCTCTACACGGGATTTATGCTCTCGTCGATCGTGCTCCTGCGCGATGCCGAGCCGGGGCTTGCCGGAGCGCTTCTGGCCATCGGGTCGTGTGCATCGCTGTGGGTGTCCGACTCGCTCGCCTACCTCGTGGGCCGGCAGTTCGGCCGGCATAAGATGGCGCCCAAGATCTCTCCCAAAAAGTCGTGGGAAGGCTTTGCGGGCGGCATCGCGGGGGCAGTCATCATCTGGCTCATTGTGTGGGCCACACATTTCTTCCCGCTCGAGCTCTGGTACGCCGTCCTCACAGGCGTGGTGGTGTCGGTGCTCGGGGTTTTCGGCGACCTCATCGAGAGCCGCATCAAGCGCGGTGTTGGCGTCAAGGACTCGGGGAACCTCATCCCCGGCCACGGTGGCATGCTCGACCGGTGCGATTCGCTTATCTTTGGATGCATCACCGCTCAGCTCATGCTTGTGATCGGAGGCATTTTATGATCTCCAACCCCACTGCTTCTTCCTGCGAAGCATATTCCTCGTCTGTTGTGGGTGCGCCCCGTCAACGCGTTACCATTTTGGGGTGCACCGGCTCCATCGGCGCCCAGGCGCTCGATGTCTGCCGGCAGCATGCCGACAGGCTCCAGGTTGTCGCGCTTTCGGCCCACTCCCGCACCGAGGAGCTGGTCCGGGCCGCACGGGAGTTTACCGTGCCCATCGTGGCCGTTACAGACCCGGCACATGCGGAGGACTCCTGTCTTTCCGAGCTTCCGGAGGGCACGAAGCTTTTGGTGGGGGAGAGCGCCCTTGAAGAGCTTGCGGTGCTCCCCGAGGCCGACACCGTGGTCGTCTCGGTGGTGGGGGCTGTGGGTCTTCGTGCGAGCTATGCGGTCCTCAAAGCGGGGAAGCGCCTCGCTCTCGCCAACAAGGAGTCGCTCGTGGTGGGCGGCGACCTGCTCATGCCGCTCGCGCAACCGGGTCAACTCCTGCCCGTCGATTCTGAGCACAGCGCCATCTTCCAGTGCCTCTTGGGGGAGCGCGCCGCAGAGATTCACTGCATCTGGCTCACCTGCTCGGGCGGTCCCTTCTTTGGGCGGAACCGAGAGGAGCTCGAGGGCGTTACGCGCGCACAGGCGCTGGCTCATCCCACGTGGAATATGGGCGCCAAGATTACCATCGATTCGGCCACGCTCATGAACAAGGGTTTTGAGCGCATCGAGGCAGCGCAGCTCTTTGGACTGCCCATGGAGCGCATCCCGGTCCTCATCCAGCGTGAGAGCCGCGTCCACTCCATGGTGGAGTACGTCGACGGTGCCGTGATCGCGCATCTTGGCGCCTCGGACATGCGCCTTCCCATCCAGTACGCCCTGTCGTATCCTGAGCGGTGGGAGACTCCTGCCGAGCGGATCGACTTCCGCACGATCGGATCGCTCACCTTTGACGCGCCTGACCCCGAGGTGTTTCGCTGCCTTGCGCTCGCTGAGGAGGCCGGCCGCACGGGCGGTACGGCCCCCTGCGTGCTCAATGCGGCCAACGAGGTCGCGGTGGCGGCGTTCCTGGCGGAGTCGTGTTCTTTCACGGCAATCGATGCCTGCGTGGCCCATTGCCTGGAGCTCCATGATGCTCGGCGGGTAGAATCGCTGGAGCAACTGCACGACATCGACCGCTGGGCTCGTGCCGAGGCCTCTTGCTTTTTGGCTGGGCTGAGCTAGCGGTCCTGCATAAGGGAGCTCCTCTTCATGGAAGCCATCCTCGGAATCTTTCGGCCTCTCTTCTGGGGCCTACTCATGCTTTCCGTCCTCGTCTTTGTCCACGAGGGCGGGCACTTTCTCGCCTCGCGCGCCGTCGGTGTGCGCGTAACGGAATTCTTCCTCGGCCTGCCCTGCCGTTTTAACCTGCACCACGTGTCCAAGCGCATCGGCACCAAGTTTGGCGTGACGCCCCTTCTCCTCGGTGGCTACGCCATGGTCTGCGGTATGGAGCCGGAGGGTGACGCCGGCGTTGCAACGCGCGTGCTCTCGGCTGTCCACCGGCACGGCACGGTCGGGGTTGAGGAGCTTGCTGAGGAGCTGGGCGTCACCGAGGACGAGGCCATGGAGGCCTGCGTCCAGCTGGCCGACTGGGGCTCCATCGCGCCGGTGTACGCCGAGGGCGAGAAGCCCGGGGTCTACTACGCCACCACCTATGCCGCCATGCCGCGCGATGCCGCCGGCGATACCATGTACGATGGCCGCCGCTTCCGCCGCGACGCGGCCACCTCAGAGGGCGAGGTCTGGGAGCCGCCCATGAGCGCCGAGGCGTTCTATGCGCAGGAGCGATCGCGCACGTATGCCGGCAAGGGCTTCTGGGCCCGTGCTTTCATCCTCGTCGCGGGCGTGGCGGTTAACCTTCTCTCGGGTTTCCTACTGCTCATGAGCATCTATATGATCGTCGGCGTCAACGTCTCGATCGATGTCAACCAGGTCGGTGCCGTTCAGGCGGACTCTCCTGCGGCGGTGGCCGGCATCGAGGCGGGCGACACCATTACCGCCGTCAACGGGATCGAAGTCGATTCGTTTACGGCCATCAGTTCGGCGCTGGCGGGGTGCGATCCGGCGGAGCCGATCTCGGTGACGGTCGAGCGCGGTGGGAGCGAGCAGAACCTGAGCGTCAACCTCGATGGCGCCTCGATGTTCGGCATCTCCGCTCCGGTCGAGACGGTGCATCTCAACCCGGTGCAGGCTGCCACGGTCACATGGGGATACGTCTCGATGACAGCCGACTCCATCGTACAGCTCTTCAACCCGCAGCACACGATGGAGGTGCTCGACAACTCCACCTCGGTGGTGGGCATCATGGCGCTCTCTGCTGAGGCCGCTTCCGCCGGAGCTGCCACCTACCTTACCTTCGCGGCCCTCATCTCCTTCTCGCTCGGTTTTATGAACCTGCTGCCCATCCCGCCGCTCGATGGCGGCAAGCTCGTTATCGAGATCATTCAGGCCATCATTCGCCGCCCCGTGCCGGCAAAGGTGCAAGCTGCGCTCTCCTATGTGGGCGTGGGGCTCTTTATCCTGCTCTTCATCTACATGCTCCGAGCGGACCTCATCCGCTTCGTGCTGTAGTCAACCGCTTGGATTCGGCGCCCGTCCCGGGTCTAAGCGGCAGAGGTATCGGCGGGCTTGCGACCTTGGGAGGCTGCCATGGCTGATACGCTGCCGCGTGAGAAGACCCGTCCGGTACGGGTGGGGTCAGTTACGATCGGTGGCGGCGCGCCCGTGGTGGTCCAGTCGATGACCTCGACCGATACCGCCGATGCTATGGCCACGCTCGAGCAGGTGCGCGCCCTAGCCGCGGCGGGGTGCGACGTGGTTCGGATTTCTGTCCCCACGCGCGAGGCCGTTGAGGGGTTCCGAGAGGTGTGCGCCTCGTCTCCCGTGCCTATCGTAGCCGACATTCACTTCGACTATCGTCTTGCGCTCGCCGCCCTCGAGGCGGGGGCGGCCAAACTCCGCATCAACCCCGGCAACATCGGCTCATGGGAGAAGGTCGACGCCGTCATCGATGCAGCGGGGGAGGCGGGTGCTGCCATCCGCATCGGCGTGAACGCGGGCTCCCTTGAGGATGACATCGCCTCGCGCGAGGAGCTGACTCTCCCCGAGAAGCTCGTCATGTCATCTGAGCGCTTTGTGGAGCACTTCGAGGCGCGCGGATTTACCGATATCGTGCTCTCGGCTAAAGCACACGACGTACGCACCACGATCGACACGTACCGTGCGCTCTCGCGCGAGCTTCCGCAGGTGCCGCTCCATCTGGGCGTTACGGAGGCGGGTACCGTTCGCCAGGGCACGATCAAGAGCTCGGTGGGTCTCGGCGTGCTTCTGGCTGAGGGTATCGGCGACACGCTCCGTGTCTCGCTCACTGCAGACCCGGTTGAAGAGCCGCCTGTTGCATGGGGCATCCTCGAGTGCCTGGGGATTCGCCGCCGGGGCCCCGAGCTTGTGAGCTGTCCCACCTGCGGACGCACGCAGGTCGACCTGATCGCTCTTGCGGAGGAGGTCGAGCGCCAGCTCACTGGTGTTACCAAGCCGATCTCTGTGGCCGTGATGGGCTGCGTGGTCAATGGGCCGGGTGAGGCGTCGGGCGCCGACGTGGGCGTGGCCTGCGGACGCGGCTGCGGGCTCATCTTCAAGCACGGGGAGGTCGTGCGCAAGGTCCCGGAGGATCGGATCGTGGACGAGCTCATGGCTGAGATCGATCGGCTGTAATGGGTCAAATCAGCTGTCACCTTGTCTAACCGCCCGGCGTGGGGCACGGTTGTTCTTTCCTCGCTGGTCCTCGGGCTTCGCCCTGCGGAATCGCTCGGAAAGAACAACCGTGCCCCACGCCTGCGTTTGCAATGCTGGTCTGGTCCGACCGGCCCATGGGGGAAAGTCAATATCGCATGGGTGACGTTGTTGATGCGTTGACGGATTCCCTTGTGGCCACTAGGGCCAATACACCTTTGCCGTTCGCCCAGCTTTTGTGCGGAATGAACGTATATTTTGCGCACTAGGTGAGTGAACGACATAACTAAGGGTCGGGGTGCGTCTGCAATGTCTCCCTTCCGGCCAACCTCATCGTCTCAATCTTTTGTCCCTTAATCTTTCTTCACCATGCGTCGCGACCGGGCTACTGCCATGTATAACTCTGCAGATTGACCTAGGTTTGGGCACGGTGCACGATCCCGGGGCGGGCGAGCTGTATTCTGAGCGATTCCGCAGGGCGAAGCCCGAGGACCAGCGAAGAATTCAGCCCGCCCGCCCCGGGACCCCAAGCCGCAACGAGCACGTGGTATCATCTTGCAGCGTTTTAAACCAGCCTGTCAGGAGGTCGCCTCATGGTGATGAAGATGTCCCGTCTCTATGCACCCACCCTCAAGGAGGACCCGGCCGAGGCCGAGCTTGCGAGCCATAAGCTCATGCTCCGCGCTGGCATGATCCGCAAGCAGGCCGCCGGTCTCTACAGCTACCTGCCGCTCGCGTGGCGCTCGCTGCGCAAGATCGAGGCCATCGTGCGCGACGAGATGGATGCCGCGGGCGCCCAGGAGATGCTCCTACCCATCCTCACCGACGCCGATCTCTGGCGCGAGAGCGGCCGCTGGAACGCCTACGGCCCCGAGCTCATGCGCGTGACCGACCGTCACGGCCGCGAGTTCGCCCTCGGCCCTACGCACGAGGAGACCATCACCGACCTCATCACCAACGAGCTCAAGAGCTACAAGCAGCTCCCGGTGAACCTCTATCAGATCCAGGACAAGTTCCGTGACGAGATGCGCCCCCGCTTTGGCCTCATGCGCGGTCGCGAGTTCATCATGAAGGACGGTTATTCCTTCAACGCCACGCAGGAGAGCCTGCAGGAGACCTACGATGCCATGAAGCAGGCCTATGCCAACATCTGCGAGCGCGTGGGGCTCAAGGCCCTTCCCGTCGTGGCCGATTCCGGCCAGATCGGCGGCGACACCTCCGTCGAGTTCATGGCGCTTGCCGACGCCGGCGAGGCGGCGCTCGTCTACTGCGACTCCTGCGGCTTTGCGGCCGACGAGGAGGCCGCAACGACCACGGTGCCCGTTTCTGAGGGCCCGGGCGACGGCACCCTCACCAAGGTGCACACCCCCGGTCTTGGCAGCATCGAGGCCGTGGCGGCGTTCTTCGGCTTCCCCGAGAACGGCACGCGCAAGTCGCTCGCCCTCATCACCGAGGATGGCACGCCCGTGGTGGCGATCGTTCCGGGCGATCACGAGCTTAACGATTGTAAGGCCGAGAAGCTTTTTGGTGCCTATCACCTCATGACCGAGGATGAGCTTACCGAGTACGGTCTCCACAAAGGCTTTATCGGGCCGGTCGGCCTGCCCGAGGGCATCCGCCTTGTGGTGGACGAGACCCTGCGCGACTCCAAGAGCTGGACGTGCGGCGCCAACGAGGTCGACTACCACTACACGGGCGCGTGCCCCGGCCGCGACTTCACGGTCGACGAGTGGGCCGACCTCATCACCGTGCACGCCGGCGACCCCTGCCCGCACTGCGGTGAGGCGCTCGCGGGTGCCCGCGGCATCGAGGTCAGCCAGGTCTTCCAGCTCGGCACTAAGTACTCCGCCTCGATGGGCGCCACTTTTACCGATGAAGATGGCCGCGAGAAACCCTTCCTCATGGGATGCTACGGCGTGGGCGTATCGCGCACGCTCGCCGCGATCATCGAACAGCACAACGACGAGCAGGGCATCATCTGGCCCGTCTCGGTGGCGCCCTACGAGGTTTCGGTCATCTCGCTCGACAAGAAGGGCGAGGCCCTCGACGCGGCAGCCGCCATCGCCGACGAGCTCGAGGCCTCGGGCGTCGACGTCATCTTTGACGACCGCGCTGAGCGCCCGGGCGTCAAGTTTGCCGACAACGACCTGATGGGCTTCCCGTACCAGGTGATCGTGGGCAAGCGCGGTCTCGCCAACGGCACGGTGGAGCTCAAGTCCCGTGCGACGGGCGAGCGCGAGGACGTGGCGCTCGACGAGGTCGCCCTTCGCGTCGCCGACCTTGTGAAGGCCCAGCGCGCCTAGGGTGTCTTCACGGGCACCGGGGCAACCCTGCCGGCTCGGCCGGTTGCCCCGGGGCGGTATTCCCCAAAATAGTTCTTGCATTCGCCCGGGGCATCCCGTATAGTATTTCCCGCACCGGATGGGGGCGTAGCTCAGCTGGGAGAGCGCTTGACTGGCAGTCAAGAGGTCAGGGGTTCGATCCCCCTCGTCTCCACCATCGGATCTTTTAGAGCATCTACTCGGGTAGGTGCTCTTTTTCGTATGCAGTCATGCGGGGGAGTGCGGCGTATGGATGGAGCGCGAGATACGATCGTCGAGCCGGAGCGCCTTCTGGAGCGGCTTGCGGTCGTGCATGACGACCGCTGGCGTTTCCCCCGAGGATGACTGCACGATAGCGGCGCCCTCGCGCCGTTTGCGTTCGCGGTCGTGGCACTTGCCGGCATGGCCATCTGCGCCTATGTTGGCGTGCGCAGCGGGTGGGTCATGCCCCTCATGATCGTCACGGCCGTCTGCGCGCTCCTGTTCGTCGGGCTCACGTGCCTGTCACTCGGGGTGTATCGCCGCCACGCCGCAGAACCGATGCGCGGGGATCTCTTTGCGATGGGCGGCGTGCTCTTCTCCATCTCGTGGATGGACGACGGGAAGGCTTATGGCTCCTCCGGCAAGGGTATCGTTCGTATCCATGCCATCCCGCTCGATCGCGTGCGGGCGTATCGCAACAAGGAGGACCGCACCGTGTGGATTCTCCCACAGCATGCGGGGGACTTGCGCGATATTTGGAGGCGGGGGCATCGCTGGGAGGAGCGTCGTGAGCTTTGCCGCAAGCTTCTTGCCCGCGGCATGCGATCGGCTGGCGAGACGGACCCCTTCTTCGGCGTCCACAAGGAGTTCGAGGACTTCTTGACCGCGCTCGGCGTGTCCATCGCGGACACGGACCAGCCGGTCGACTTTCTTGCCGGAACGGCGCACGGCGTACTGGCAGATGACCCGGAATGATGCGCCTTGTTCGATACCTGCGGTCAATGCCGCGTCGATGAGCCATTTACACGCTGGCTCCACACATACGAGAAAAAAGGTACTTGCAATCGCCCGGGGCATCCCGTATAGTATTTCCCGCACCAGATGGGGGCGTAGCTCAGCTGGGAGAGCGCTTGACTGGCAGTCAAGAGGTCAGGGGTTCGATCCCCCTCGTCTCCACCATCGCAGATGCACAGCCTCTGGTTTCAGAGGCTGTTTTTATATCTGGGCTCATGGCGCAACGGTTAGCGCAGGGGACTCATAATCCCTGGGTTGCAGGTTCGAATCCTGCTGGGCCCACCATTGCACACCGACTCGGGGGATTCGTCCCCCGAGTTTTTCGTTTCTATGGCAGCCTTCGCATTTCGTCCACCATGCAGCGTCTTCATGGCCGGGACATCGCTCAAACAACTTTTTGAAATTGGGGGTTGGCGCGCCGCTTGGGCCATGTTATAGTAGCTATCGCTGAAAAGCACACGGGCGTTTGGCTCAGGGGTAGAGCACTTCCTTCACACGGAAGGGGTCACAAGTTCAAATCTTGTAACGCCCACCATGCAATGTTCGGGGCCGGGGAGAAATCCTCGGCCCTTTTGCTAGACAAGAACGTTGCGGCCGCTTGACGGCGACCGCTCAGGAGTGAGTGCCATGATCCTGAACGTCGAGAAGGTTGAGAAGAGTTTTGGTGCACGCGTGCTGTTCTCGGGCGCGTCGTTCCAGGTAAACGCTGGCGACCGCTTTGCGCTGGTCGGCCCCAACGGTGCGGGTAAGACTACGCTGCTCAAGATCATCATGGGTATCGATACGCCCGATGCGGGAACCATCACCTTTGCCAAGGGCGTTAACGTGGGTTACCTCGAGCAGGAGACCAAGCTCGCCTCTGACATGTCGGTGATCGATGAGGTCGTTGCCTCCGCGCACGAGATCCGCGCGCTGGGCGAGCGTGCCGAGGAGCTGCAGCTCCAGATCGCCGAGGCGGGGGAGCGCGGCGAGGACCTCGATCGCCTGCTCGCTGAGTACGGACAGGTCCAGGACCGCTTTGAGCGCTTGGGCGGCTACGAGCTCGAGAGCAACGCCCGGCAGATTCTCGCGGGCCTGGGATTCCCCGTGAGCGAGTTTGACAAGCCGTGCCGCGAGTTCTCGGGCGGCTGGCAGATGCGCATCGCGCTCGCCAAGCTCTTTCTGCGTCATCCTGACGTGCTCCTCTTGGATGAGCCCACCAACCACCTCGACCTCGAGAGCGTGCAGTGGCTCCGCGGCTTTATCGCCACCTATGAGGGTGCTGTGCTCATCGTCAGCCACGACCGTGCCTTTATGGACGCCTGTGTGGACCACGTCGCCGCCATTGAGAACCGCCGCATCACCACCTACACGGGCAACTACAGCTCCTACCTCAAGCAGCGCGAGGACAACCTCGAGCAGATGCGCGCTAAGCGCGCCGCGCAGGAGCGCGAGATCGCCCACATGCAGGTCTTTGTTGATAAGTTTCGCTACAAGCCCACCAAGGCCGCACAGGCCCAGGAGCGCATGCGCCGCATCGAGCAGATTAAGAGCGAGCTCGTGATCTTGCCGGAGGGTCACAAGCACGTGGACTTCAAGTTCCCCGATCCGCCGCGTTCGGGGGACATGGTGGTCAAGCTTGAGGACGTGGCTAAGTCATATGGCGATCACCACATCTACGACGGCATCAACCTTACGCTCTATCGTGGCGACCATGTGGCGCTCGTTGGTCCCAATGGCGCGGGCAAGTCGACTCTCATGAAGATGCTCGCCGGCATCGAGGCGCCCTCAGCCGGTACGCGTGAGCTTGGTGTGAACGTGGGCGTGGCGTATTATGCGCAGCACCAGCTGGAGGGCCTCAACGAGTCCAATACGGTTCTGCAGGAGATCGACTCGGTGGCCCCCACGTGGACGGTCCCGCAGCAGCGGAGCCTGCTCGGCGCCTTCCTCTTCTCGGGTGAGGACGTCGACAAGCGCGTGGGCGTGCTCTCAGGCGGCGAGAAGGCGCGTCTGGCGCTCGCCAAGATGCTCGTTGCCCCTGAGGCGCTCCTCTGCCTTGACGAGCCCACCAACCACCTCGATATCGACTCGGTGGATATGCTCGAGAACGCTCTCAGGAATTTCCCCGGCACGATCGTCCTCATCAGCCATGACGAGCATCTCGTGCGCGCCGTGGCAAATCGCGTGGTCGATATCCGTGACGGTAAGATGACGGTGATCGACGGCGACTACGACTACTATCTCTACAAGCGCGAGGACCTTGCGGCCCGTGCGGCGGGGGAGTCCGCGTCTGCACCCGCGCCCGCTTCGCCCAAGGCCGACGAGGGGCATCGCGTACCGCGCACGCATCGCAGTGCTCAGGAGGCCCTGAGCGCGCCCGCCGGCAAGAAGACCCGCGAGCAGAAGCGCGCCGAGGCGGAGGCCCGAGCCGCCCTCAACCGAAAGCTTAAGGGGCGCCGCGACCGGCTCGCCAAGATCGAGCGCCAGCTTGAGGGGGACCGTGCGCGCTACGAGGAGCTCATGGAGCTCATGGCCTCGGATGAGCTCTACGCCGACCAGGAGCGCTTCGCTGCAGCCCTTGGGGAGTACAACGAGCTCAAGAAGACGATCGGCGCGCTCGAGGACGAGTGGCTCGAGCTCTCTACCGAGATCGAGGAGGAGGTTGCTCGTGAACGGGCGTAAAGCGGGGGCGCTCGCCCTTACCATCGTGGCCTGGGCGCTGCGCCTGTGCGGTATCGCGTTGGCGGTTATCGTCGTGGCGCTTTCGTTTTCGGGCGTCGCCTCGCGGCTCGGCCTGGTGAACCTCGTGATCGATATCTCGCGCGCGATCCCCTCGGTCATCGCAGGGTACGGGCTTATCGCGACGCCGATGGGCGGGGTCTTCCGTCTCGACTTTGCCCTCATGGCGGTGCTTTTCTTCTTGCTCGACTATCTCTGCCAGCGAGTTGCCCGTTCGCTGCGCCGTTAGGAGCTCCGTATGGACGTTGCGTACCTCATCTACCTGCTCATCCAGGCGGCGGCGCTCATCTTAGGCCTCTGTGTGCACGAGAGCGCCCATGCGCTCGCCGCTTGGGCCTTGGGAGATAAGACGGCGCGCTCCCGGGGGCGCGTCTCGCTGAACCCGCTTGCGCACATCGACCCCTTCGGCACCGTGCTCCTGCCGCTCATCATGATCGTGCTCGGCGGCCCGGTTTTTGCGTTTGCCAAGCCTGTCCCGGTCTACCTCGGCAACCTCAAGCACCCCAAGCGCGACGAGGTGCTGGTGGCGCTTGCGGGTCCGCTCTCAAACATCGCGCTCTCCTGCATCGCCACGGCCCTCCTGGCCGCCCTCGGTCAGATGACCATTCCCTCAACCGAGTGGTTCCGCGTTATCTACTATGTGGCCGACTTCCTCCAGGTCCTTATGCTCGTCAACCTGTCGCTCTCCTTCTTCAACCTCATTCCGCTTCCGCCTCTCGACGGCAGCTCCATCCTCGTGCCCTTCCTCAAGGGCGAGGCGCTCAACACCTACTACCAGATCCAGCGCTATGCGATGCCCATCCTCATCATCGTGCTCTACCTGCTCCCGCAGATTCTGCACATCGACCTCGTGGGCCTCTACTTCAACGTAACCGTGTATCCCTTGTTCGACCTGCTTCAGGGGCTTGCCTTAGGCTAGAATAAGGGCCGCTAGACCACGACGGCGCGCCGGAGGACCCCGTCTCCCGCGCGGGCTCATGCGGGTCGGGATTCACCGTGCCGGTGAATCCCTCCCGAAATCGCCCGCACGGGAGACGGGCTCCTCTGGCGCGCCGACAACGGTTGTCTAAGAGCAGGGAGAAGAGAAGACGCTCCTTAAAGGCAACCTCGTCGCAACGATGCACAATTGGTAGCACTGCGATCGAGCTGACCTTTCAGGTTGAATTCTCTTTTTAATACGTGCATGCCGCGCTTTATACACAAGTCGGCATGCCCCCGCCGGGCGGGACGGAACAGAGAGGGGAGGGGCCTCGTGTCATATCGCGTTACCACGGCGGGCTATTCCGGCCCCTTTGACCTGTTGCTCCAGCTCGTCTCGCGCCAGAAGGTTGATATCGGCGCTATCTCTATCTCTGAGGTCGCAGAGCAGTATCTGGCCGAGGTTGACCGCATGGACGAGGTCGACCTCGATGTGGCGAGCGATTTTCTGCTTGTGGCTGCCACGTTGCTCGATATCAAGGCCGCCTCGCTCGTGCCCGATGAGCGCGGGAGCTCCAAGTCCGACGATCTGGATGAGGACGACGAGCTTGCCGGGCTCGACGGTGAGGCGCTGCGCGAGGTGCTCATTCAGCGACTCATCGCCTACAAGCAGTTCAAGGGTGCGGCGGCGGCGCTCGGTGCTCGCATGGAGGCGGAGCGTCGCATGCATCCGCGCGTGGCGGGGCCCGACCCAGAGTTTCTGAACCTCATGCCTGACTATCTTGCCGGCATCACCCTGCGCGGGCTCGCGGTGATCTGCGCGGACCTCGATGGCCGCCGAGAGACGTTTCTTCTCGAGGCGGAGCACGTGGCACCGCACCGCGTGCCGCTCGAGCTCACCGTGGCTTCGGTCGACCGGCTCACCCGCACCAAGGGGACGTGCACTTTCACGGAGCTCATCGAGGGCGCCGAGACCACTGACCAGCTCGTTTCGACCTTCTTGGCGATTCTCGAGCTCACCAAGCGTGGCTCGCTTACGCTTTCTCAGGAAGAGAATTTTGGCGAGATTTATATCGAACGTGTCGAGGGCGCTCCGGAATACCGTCCGGGCGAGGCGCTCTCTGTTGAGGAATAGGCGCTCGGCGCCAGGGAGGAACGGCAGCTATGGAGGATCTGGAGCGGTTGGAGCCCGGCTCGCCCAAGGCGGCGCTCGAGGCGCTTCTGCTGGTCTCGAGCGACCCGGTGAGTGCGAGCGCGCTCGCTCAGGCGCTCGACCTTGCCCCCGGCGAGGCGGCCTCGCTTCTTGCTGAGCTCAAGGTCGAGTACGAGGAGGCCAACCGGGGCTTTCAGCTTCGCGAGGTCGCTGGCGGTTGGCGGCTCTTCACGCACCCCGCCTTCCACGACCAGGTGGAGTCGTTCGTGCTCTCGTGGGATACCCAAAAGTTGAGCCAGGCGGCACTCGAGGCGCTTGCGGTCATCGCCTATCATCAGCCCGCCACGCGCGAGCAGGTGCGCGGTATCCGCGGTGTCAACTCAGATGGCGTCATCTCCTCGCTCGTGGACAAGGGCCTTGTGCGCGAGCTCGGGCGCGATCCGGAGCACGGTCAGGCGATTCTCTACGGCACCACCAATGCGTTTCTTGAGAAGTTCGGTCTCCGCTCGCTCAAGGACCTGCCGGACCTCGAGCAGTTTGCCCCCGATGAACAGGCGCGCCAGTTTATTCGCGAGCGTCTCTCGGGTCGCTCTATCCAGTCGACTCTCGAGGAGGCCGACGAGGATCTTGCCGAGGAGCGCGACCTCATCGAGGATTACGATGAGGATCCCGATGCCGACCTCATGCTCGTGGGCAATGCGACGGACGAGGAATTCGATGACTGATCCGTCTTGCACCGCGCAACATAACAAATTGCGCTCGGATTTAAAACCGGCAGCCACGGGGGAATACCCCCACACGATGCGCCTTCAGCGCTTTTTAGCACGTGCCGGCGTGGCGAGTCGTCGCGGATCGGAGGATCTTATGACCGCCGGTCGCGTGACGGTCAACGGCGCGCCCGCGACTGAGCTGGGCACCAAGGTCACGGTTGGCGTGGACCGGGTCGCGGTTGACGGCAAAACCGTTGCGCTTGACCAGGGCGCGGTCTACCTCATGCTCCACAAGCCTGCAGGCTACCTCACCACCATGGCCGACCCTCAGGGTAGGCCCTGTGTGGCGAGCCTCGTGCCCCGTGAGCAGTATCCGGGGCTCTTCCCGGTGGGGCGACTCGACAAGGACACGACGGGCCTTCTGCTCTTTACCACCGACGGCGACCTGGGAAACATCCTGCTGCACCCCTCGCATCACGTTGCCAAGCGCTATCTCGCGCTCGTCGACGGCACGGTGCGCGATGCGGAGCTTGAGCCCCTGAGAGCGGGCATCACGCTCGATGACGGGCCGTGCCAGCCTGCGCCCTGCCGCATCTTGGATCACTCGGAGGAGGCATGTCTCTGGCCCGATACGGCCTCTGCCGAGGCTCGCGGTCGTGCCGGCACGGCGACGGGCGTTGAGGTGATCCTCCACGAGGGCCGCAAGAATCAGGTCAAGCGCATGCTCGGCGCCATCGGGCACCCGGTGCTCCTCTTGCACCGTGATCGCATGGGTCCGCTCGAGCTGGGCGACCTTGCTCGTGGGTCGTGGCGTATGCTCACCCCTGAGGAGGTCGACGCGCTGAAACGCGTCTCATCTGTTGCATCGGACCCGGCGTACGCCCGGGATGCTTTGAGAAAGGACCATGCATGATCATCGCCATCGACGGGCCGGCCGGCTCGGGCAAGTCCACCATCGCGCGCGAGGTCGCGCAGCGCTTCGGCTTTACGAAACTCGATACGGGCGCCATGTACCGCGCCGTGACGCTTTCTGCCCTGGAGCGCGCCGTCGACCTCGACAACGAGGATGCTATCGACGAGCTTGCGCGCACGATCCAGATCACCTTCCCGGCGGGGTCGGGCGAGAACGTTCGCATCGCCGTGGATGGCGCCGATGTGAGCGAGGCCATCCGCACGCCGCGCATCGACGCGAACGTTTCCAAGGTAGCGGCGTATCCGGGAGTCCGCGCGGCGATGCTCACCCCCCAGCGCGCGTTTGCCGAGGGGCGCGACGTGGTGGCCGAGGGTCGCGATATCGGCACGGTGGTCTTTCCCGCGGCCGAGATCAAGGTTTTTCTCACGGCCGACCCCCGCGAGCGTGCGCGCCGCCGCGTGCTGCAGCGCCATGAGGGCGAGGAGTTCGCCGCCGAGGCGCTCGAGGCCGAGATAGCCGAGACCCTCGCGGCGATCGAGCGCCGTGACGACCTCGACTCGCACCGCGCTGCCGCCCCGCTCGTTGCGGCGCCCGACGCCGTGGCGATCGACTCCACGGCCTATACCATCGACGAGGTCGTGGCGCGCATCGCCGAGCTCATCGCCGAGAGGAGGGGCGCATGAAGCTCCTGAACTACCACCTGGACGACTACTACGATAACGGGATGCGCGATTACCCCCTGGCGCTCCGCATCTTCTACTACATCGTGATCGGTGTGCTCTTTGCCTTCTCTAAGGTGATGTGGCGCTGGAAGGTCGAGAACCCCGAGGGCCTCCTCCCCACCGGTGAGACGGGCTCGGTCATCATCTGCAACCACACCTCCATGGCAGAGGTCGTCTCCATCGTGCCGCATATCGTCACGACCGGTCGCAGAGTGCGCCCCATCATGAAGTCGGAGTTTAACAAGAACCCCATCGTGCGCTGGTTCTTCGGCCGCGTGGGCGGAATCCCGATCGATCGCGGCACCGCTGACATGAAGGCCATCCGCCGCGCGCAGCACGCCCTCAAGCGCGGCGAGGACATCCTCATCTTCCCCGAGGGCACGCGTATCCGCACCGATGATCAGCCGGTGGAGGTGCACGGCGGGTTTGCGCTCATCGCGCAGATGGCCAAGGCCGATATCGTACCCATGGCGGTCTGCGGCTTTAGAGACATCACGCCTAAGGGCACACATCTCATGCGTCCCGTCAAAACGTGGATCCGCGTGGGGGAGCGCGTCTCCCTCTCCGATGCGCCCGAGGGCCTCAAGCGCTCCGCTCGCACCAAGTGGGTGGAGGACGAGGCTATCCGACGCATGTACGAGATTCGCGATGAGCTCCGCCACGAGCACCCGGGGAGGCGGTAGCGATGCCCGTCATCGAAGTCGCTCGACAGGCTGGTGCCTGCTACGGTGTTGAGCGCGCGCTCAAGATGGCGCTCGAGGCGTCTGACTCGGCCAGTCAGCCGGTCCATACCCTGGGGCCGCTCATCCACAACCCGCTCGTGGTCGCTGATCTCGAGGAGCGCGGGGTCCGGCCCGCCGCCGATCCGGCTGAGGCGGGATCGGGCACGCTCGTCATCCGCGCGCACGGGGTGACCCCGCAGGTCATCGCCGACGCCGAGGCGCGCGGCCTGGCTGTGGTCGATGCCACGTGCCCCTACGTCAAGCGCGTTCACCGCGCTGCGGCCCGTCTTGCCGCTGAGGGCTATCAGGTGCTCGTGGTGGGGGAGAGCGGACACCCCGAGGTGCAGGGTATTTTGGGTCACGCGGGCGAAGGAGCACGTGTGGTCTCGGACGAGGACGACCTTGCCGGCCTTGCGCTTTGCGACAAGGTGGGCGTCGTTGTGCAGACGACCCAGACGGCCGAACGGTTGGCGCATGTGGTCGCTGCAGTCGTGGGCCGGGTGGGCGAGCTCCGCGTTATCAACACCATCTGCGAGGCCACAAGCGAGCGTCAGGCTGCGGCCGCCGAGCTTGCCGAGCGGTCCGACGTGATGATCGTGATCGGCGGGCGCGAGTCGGGGAATACCCGCCGCCTTGCGCAGATCTGCCGCGAACGCTGCATGAACACGCATCATATCGAGGATGCTGCCGAGCTTGACGCCGCGTGGTTTGACGAGGCGGAGCGCATCGGCATCACCGCCGGGGCATCTACCCCAGCCGAGCAGATCGAGCGCACTGTCGCTCAGATCGAGCGGGTAGTGGCCGCATGACCGCGCCCACCGTCCCACCCTACGCGCAGGGCCGTGCCGACTACGGCGGTCGCCCGGATGGCACCGGACAGCCGGTCTTGGGCGGCCGCGTAACTGCCGTCCGCCCGGATTCCCCCGCGTGGGATGCGGGGCTCGAGCCCGGGATGATCGTCACGAGTGTGGGCGACGAGCCGCTCTCGGACATGGTAGCCTGGCTCTGGGAGTCGGATGGCGACACGGTCGATCTTGAGGTCTTCGATCCGACGGATGGCACCACCGCCACCTGCACCCTCGAACGCCTACCCGGCGAGGACTGGGGCGTCGACTTTGACGGGGCGATCTTTGACGGCATGCGGACCTGCGTAAACGGTTGTATCTTCTGTTTTATGACGATGCTCCCAGCGCACATGCGCGGCTCGCTTTACATCCGCGACGACGATTACCGCCTGAGCTTTCTGCAGGGGAACTTCGTCACCCTCACCAATCTCAGCGACAACGATATCGAGCGTATCATCTCCTGTCAGCTGAGCCCCATGAACGTCTCGATCCATGCCGTCTCGTCCGATGTTCGGCGCCGGCTCATGGGCAAGAACGCTGCGCGGGGCATGGAGGCGCTCGAGGCGCTCATGGCTGCGGGGATCGAGATCCATGCGCAGGTGGTGCTCTGTCCGGGCGTGAACGATGGCGCGGAACTTGACCGCACGCTCGCCTATGTTGAGGCTCACCCCCAGATCACAAGCCTGGGTATCGTGCCGCTCGGCTATACGAAGTTTCAGAAGCGCTTCGACCGGTCGTTCTCCGACGACCCGGCGGCCGCGCGCGCCGTGGTGGAGCAGGTCCGTCCGTTTCAGGAGCGCGCTCGTGCGCGCACCGGGCGCTCCGTCTACCAGCTCTCGGACGAGTTCTATCTCGCTGCGGGCGTGCCTGTGCCGGGGGAGGCGTGGTACGACGGCTACCCGCAGTTCTACGACGGAATCGGCATGATCCGCTCCTATCTCGACGATACGGCGACACTCCGCCGTGATGGCGCCGGGCGGCTCGAGGCGGTTGCTGCGGCCCTTGCGGCAGAAGACCTTTCGCTCATGGTGGTCTCGGGTGAGGCCGCGCGCGAGACGGTTGCGGGCTTTGTGGAGGGGGCACCCCTCGGGGGACACGTTGCAGCCATCGAGAACCGCTATTTTGGCGGCAACGTCAACGTGACGGGGCTCATCTGCGCCGAGGACCTTTTGGAGCAGCTGCCGCACGACCTCGTGGGGGTTATGCTCTTTCTGCCGGAGGTCATGTTCAACGCTGACGGCCTCACCCTCGACAGCTATCATCGAGAGGACCTGTTGGATACCCTCACGCGGCGTGGGGCCCGGGCGTACGCCACCTCGACGCTCCCTGCCGATCTGCTGGATGCCCTCGAGGCCGCGCTTGCGGTGGACTCGGAGCATCCGGCTGCAAGATAAGGAGTGCTGCATGAAACCCATCGTCGCCGTCGTCGGCCGACCCAATGTGGGCAAATCGACGCTGGTGAACCGTATCGCGCAGTCGCAGGACGCGATCGTGCACGAGAGTCGCGGCGTTACGCGCGACCGCAGCTACCACGACGCCGACTGGAACGGCCGCGAGTTCACGCTCATCGACACGGGCGGTATCGAGCCGCTCAAGAGCGACGACGTCTTTGCCGCGTCGATCCGCGACCAAGCCCTCGCCGGTGCGGAGGAGGCCGACGCCATCCTCTTTGTCGTGGATGGCTCGGTGGGCGTAACCGAGGAGGACGAGACGGTCGCGCGCCTGCTCAAGCGCGTTAAGAAGCCGACCTTCCTCCTTGTCAACAAGCTCGACAACCCCGAGCGCGAGCAGGAGCGCCTGTGGGAGTTCTACTCGCTCGGCGTGGGCGACCCCATCCCCATCTCGGCTACCCATGGCCATGGCACGGGTGACCTGCTCGATGAGCTCATTCAGGTGCTCCCCGAAGAGACCGATGACGAGGATCCCTTTCCCGAGGCGCTCGGCGTGGCCATCATCGGCCGCCCGAACGCCGGCAAGTCGTCGCTCTTCAACCGGATCATTGGGGCCGAGCGCTCGATCGTCTCGGATGTCGCGGGTACCACGCGCGACGCCATCGATACCATCGTCGAGCGCAACGGGCGCGCTTACCGCCTGGTGGATACCGCGGGCATTCGCAAGAAGAGCACGGTCTACGAGAACGTCGAGTACTACTCGATGGTCCGTGGTCTCAGGGCGATCGATCGCGCCGACGTGGCGCTCCTTGTGATCGACTCGTCCGTCGGTGTGACGGAGCAGGATCAGAAGGTCGCCAACCTCGCCATTGAGCGCGGCTGCGCCCTCGTGGTGCTCCTCAACAAGTGGGACCTCCTGCCCGACGACCGGGCACGCGAGCATGTGCTCGAGACCATCGACCGGCGCCTCACCATGGCACCGTGGGCGGAGTACCTGCGCATCTCGGCGCTCACCGGCCGTTCGGTGGAGAAGATCTGGGCCTATATCGACGGCGCCGACGACCGCCGCGCCCAGAAGATCCCCACTGCGCGCCTCAACCAGTTCCTCACCGAGCTCCGTGAGTTTGGCCATACCGTTGTGGACGGCAAGCGCCGCCTGCGCATGCACTACGTTACCCAGACGGGCGTAAAGCCGCCGACGTTTACGTTCTTTGTCAACCACCCAGACCTCGTAAACGACACGTACGCGCGCTATCTCGAGAACCGTCTGCGCGAGAAGTTCGACCTCAAGGGCACGCCCGTGCGCTTGCGCTTCCGCTCTAAGAGCGCCGATAAGGCGGGTGAGTAGCATGGCGGACGGGTTCTCTACAGCCGCCTTCTACACCGTGGCCATGATGGTCGTCTCATACCTCATCTGCGGCATCCCCTTTGGCAAGATCCTCACCCGGGTCATGACCCACAAGGACATTCAGGCCGAGGGCTCGGGCAACATCGGCACCACCAACGCCCTGCGCGTGGCCGGTCCCAAGGTGGCCGCCCTCACGCTCGCCTTCGACCTCCTTAAGGGCATGGTCTGCGTGATGTTCTTCCGCGATGTGGTGGTTGCGGGCAACTCCTGGGCGCCCGACGTCTCAACCGATGTGATGGTCGCCCTCGTGGCGCTCGCCGCCCTGTACGGGCATATCTTTACCCCGTATCTCAAGTTCCACGGCGGCAAGGGCATTGCTACCGGCGTGGGCATCCTCTTTGGCTTTGCCTGGCCGCTCGCCCTCATCCACCTCGCGATCTTTATCGTGCTCGTGGCCATCACGCGCTACGTCTCGGTGGGGTCGATCGTCACGGCCGCCGTGGTGCCGCTCACCGTGCACATCATGTTCCCTGCGCTCAACCCGATTGCGCTTGCCATCTGGGCGCTTCTCGGCTGGACGGTCGTCTGGGCGCACCGGGGCAACATCGCCCGCCTGCGCGCGGGTACCGAGTCCAAGCTCTCGTTTGGCAGTAAGAAGGAGGCGTGAGCTCCATGCGCATCACCGTTATCGGGGCCGGCTCGTGGGGCACGGCCATCGCGGGCGTTGCCGCGGCGCGCGCAGAGCAGGTGACGCTCTGGTCGTTTGACGCCGAGTCCGTCGAGGGCATCAACGCCCGGCACGTCAACCCGCTTTATCTTGCCGACTACACCTTGCCCGACAACGTACGGGCCACGGGTTCCTACGAAGAGGCGCTCGAGGGTGCCGACGGCATCATCGTGGTCGTTCCCTCGCCGTTTCTGCGCGCGACGATCCACCAGGCTGCTCCCTACATTAAGCCGGAAACCCCAGTGCTCACGCTTACCAAGGGTATCGAGGAGCACACCGGGGCGCTCATGAGCGAGGTCGTGGCGAGTGAGATCGGTAATCCCGAGCGCGTGGCCGCCCTCTCGGGCCCCAACCACGCCGAGGAGATCTGCCGCGGGAGCCTCTCCGCCGCGGTCGTCGCCGCGCCGGTGCCCGAGGTGGCCGAGTTCTTCAAGAACCTCCTTATCTCCCCGAACTTCCGCATCTACCTCTCCGACGACATGGTGGGGATCGAGACCTGCGCCGCGGTAAAGAACGTCATGGCCATCGTCTGCGGCATCGCGGCGGGTGTGGGCTACGGCGACAACACGCTCGCCCTCATCATGACGCGTGGCCTGGCCGAGATCAGCCGTCTTGTTTCTGCCCGCGGAGGCAACCCGCTCACCTGCATGGGCCTTGCCGGCATGGGCGACCTTGTGGTTACCTGTACCTCGCCTCATTCGCGCAACCGCTCCTTTGGCGTGGCGTTTGCCCAGGGTGAGAGTCTCGAGGACTATCAGGCGCGCACCCACATGATCGTCGAGGGCGCTGCGGCAGCCAAGAGTACCGCCGAGCTCGCGAGAACGCTCGGGGTCGACGCACCGCTCACCTTTGTGCTCGAGCGCGCGCTCTATCACGGCCTTGGTATCGAGGAGGCCCTCGGCATCTTGCAGGACCGCTTCCCCACGGAGGAGTTCTACGGCCTCACCCCAACAGGAAGGGATTAACACATGACCGACCGTATCATGATCGCCCCGTCGATTCTCTCGGTGAACCTCGGCCACCTCGCCCATAGCCTCGATGACATCAAGGGTGCCGACTACGTGCACATCGATGTCATGGACGGGCACTTTACCCCCAACCTGACCTTTGGGCCCGAGATGGTCCGCGCCTGCAAGGGCATGACGGACCTGCCGCTCGACGTGCACCTTATGATCACGAACCCCGACGAGACGGTGCCGTGGTACATCGAGGCCGGAGCCGACCTCATCACCGTGCACTACGAGACGGTCTCGCACCTCAACCGCGTCGTCAACTACATCAAGGCGTGCGGCGTCAAGGCGGGCGTGGTGCTCAACCCCTCGACCCCGGTCTGCATGCTCGAGAACATCATCGACGACGTCGACGTGGTCATGCTCATGAGCGTGAACCCCGGCTTTAGCGGTCAGAGCTTTATCGAGGGCACGCTGCCCAAGCTCCGTGCGCTCCGAGAGCTCTGCGGTGCGCACGGCGTGTCGCCGCTCATCGAGGTCGACGGCGGCATCTCGCCGGCAACGATCGAGCGCGTCGTGGATGCCGGCGCTAACCTTCTGGTAGCGGGTTCGGCTGTCTTTGGGGCCGACGACCCCGCGGCCATGGTGGAGAAGCTGCGCACGATGGGCGAGCGTGCCGCCGCCTCGCGGGGCTCACTCAGGGCGTGAGACGCTGATGCAGCAAGAATCGCATAGCGTCGTCAACCTCGATTATGCCGCCTCGGCACCGTTGCGTGCCGAGGCGCGCTCGGCTGAGGCCGCCTATGACACCGCGCCCTGGGCAGGGGCCAATCCCAATGCCCTTCATTCGCTTGGGCGCGCGGCGGCGAGCGCACTCGAGCGGACTCGCGTCTCGATTGCGCGCTCACTCGGTCCCGGCGCGCGCCCGCATGAGGTGATCTTTACGGGCGGCGGTACCGAGGCGGATCAGCTGGCACTCCTCGGAATCGCCGAAGGGGTCCGCGAGCGCGAGCATATCCGCACGCGCGTGGTTGTCTCGGCCATCGAGCACGATGCGATCCTCGACAATCTGCCTCTGTTGCGTGCCGCCGGCTTTAACGTAGACATTGTGGCGCCTTGCCGCGCGGGCTATGTGGAGCCGCATGCCCTCGCAGCGCTCATGGGGCCCGACGTGGCACTCGTCTCGATCATGCTCGCCAACAACGAGACCGGTGCCGTGCAGCCCGTGGCAGACCTTGCGCACGTGGCGCACGATGCCGGTGCGCGCTTTCACACCGATGCGATCCAAGGGTACCTGCATATCCCCATAGACGTGCGCGCGCTCGGCGTGGACGCGCTCTCGATGGCGGCGCACAAGGTGGGAGGTCCCGTTTCTACGGGGGCGCTTTGGCTCAAAAGCCGCACCCCGCTAAGGCCACAGGTCTTTGGCGGTGGGCAGGAGGCTGGGCGCCGCGCCGGCACGCAGGACGTGCGACAGGCGATGGCCTTTGCCGCGGTGGCAGACGCCCTTGCGCCCCGCATCAGCGAGGATCGTGCACGGGTTCAGGCGCTTGCCGACGGACTATACGCCCGGCTCTGCACCTCGCCGCGTATCCAGGCTAGCCTCGATGCTTGGGGTGAGGTGGAGCGCCTACCGGGAATCGTCTCGATCTTGGTTACAGGAGCAGAGTCTGAGGACCTCATTCTCAAGCTTGATGCCGCGGGCTTTGCCGTCGCCGCGGGCTCTGCCTGCTCGAGCGGCAGTACCGATGCGAGCCATGTGCTCACGGCGATGGGCATCCCGGCAGGCGACGCCGCCGGGGCGCTCCGCATCTCGTTTGACGAGCGGGTGGATCCGGCTGACCTTGACCGTTTTGCCGATGCCCTGCTGGGGCTTGTGGAGGGATTGCGATGACCGCACAGATAGACGATGGGGGAGGACCCCTGACCATAGCCGATCTGGAAGCGGCGCTCTTTGCCGCCTTTCCCAGCGAGCATGCCGAGGGCTGGGACCATGTGGGACGCTCCGTGGGCGACCCGGATGCGCCGGTTGAACGGGTGATGTGTGCGCTCGATGCCACCGAGGCCAATGTCGTCCGTGCGGCCGAGGCCGGCGCGAATGTGCTCGTAGCGCATCATCCTGTCTTCTTGGGGGCACCCGCTGCCTTTGGGCCGCGACCGAGCGCTGAGAATCCTCAGAGCGCAGCTGCCCTCTATGGGGCGGTGCGGCGCGGTATAGCCATCATCTCCATGCACACGAACCTCGACCGTTCGCTCGAGGCGCGCCAAGCGCTCTGTGAACGATTGGGCCTGCATGCCCTGAGCTCACTCGAGTATCCGGATGCGCCCGAGCGCTGTGGGCTCGGGGCCCTGGCGGACGCCGAACCGATCGCCCTTGAGGCGCTGTCTCGCCGTGCGGCGCATGCCTTTTCTACCGTGCCGCGCATCTGGGGCGCGCCAGATGCCATGGTCTCGCGCATCGCCGTACTCGGTGGGTCGCTCGGCGACCTTGGTGAGCTTGCCATGAAGGCCGGCGCGCAGGCGATCGTGTGCGGGGAGGCCGGCTACCATGTATGTCAGGATCTTGCCGCGCGTGGCTGCGCGGTCGTGCTTTTGGGGCACGATGCCTCAGAGTTGCCTTTTGCCGAGGTGCTTGCGCGCACGGTGTGCGCATCAGGTGTACCGACAGATGCTGTAACCGTTATGGGGGAGCGCCGCCAGTGGTGGTCCCTGGATGAAGGAGCGTTACATGACAACCGCTGAAACCCTGCTTGAGCTCCAGAGGCTCGACCTTGCCCTCGAGCGCGACGAGGCCTCCCTCAGGGAGCTCCCTGAGCTTAAGGAGCTCGCTCGCAAGCGAGCCGCCTACCAGAAGCTCAAGGCCGAGGCTGCGCACCTCATGGGTACGCGGAAGGACCTCGAGACCGAGGTGGCCGACCTCACGCACGAGCAGGCCGAGACCGAGCACGAGGTCACGCTCACGCAGGAGGATGCGCAGCGTCTCAAGGATTACCGAGAGGTTCAGGCGCTCGAGATCGAGCTCTCCGATCTTGCCAAGAAGCTCGACAAGATCGCTTTCAACCTTAAGGAGAAGGAGTCGGCCCTCGCCGACGCCCTTGAGCGCGAGGAGAAGGTCAACGCCTACCTTGCAAAGTTCGAGCAGGCGCTTCTGAATGATGCCCAGGCTACACGTGCGGCTGTGACGGCGGTGCAGGAGCGCATCGATGCCACCCGCCGCGACCGCAACCGCACGGCGGCATCGCTCGACGCGACTATGCTCGACTCCTACGAGGCGTCGCGTAAGTCCCATAAGGGGATCGGTGTCGAGGAGCTCCGCAAGAACGTGCCGAGCGTCTGCCGCATGGCCCTCACGGAGGCCTCCATGGAAGATGTAACCCGTGCCGGCTCCATAGCGACCTGCCCCTACTGCGGCCGCATCCTCATTCAGCGGGAGGTGACCGAGGCGTGAGTGAGCGCACGGCATCTGACGAACGCCCTACCGTCCTTCTGTGTGTGACGGGTTGCATCGCTGCCTATAAGTCCTGTGAGATCGTGCGCCTCCTTCAAAAGCGTGACGTGCGCGTCAAGGTACTCATGAGCGAGCACGCCACGAAGTTTGTGGGCCCCACGACCTTCCGTGCCCTCACGCATGAGAAGGTTGCCGTGGGACTCTTTGACGACCCCGAGGACCCCATCCATCACATCTCGCTTGCGCAGGAGGCCGACCTTGTGCTCGTGGCACCTGCCACGGCCAACGTTATCGCCAAGATGGCGACGGGCATCGCCGATGACCTGCTTTCCACAACGCTTCTGGCCACACCGGCGCCCATCCTCGTGGCGCCGGCGATGAACGCCGGCATGTGGCGAGCGGCGGCAACGCGCGAGAACATGGAGACGCTCCATCGCCGTGGTGTTGCGGTGGTGGGACCGGGCTCGGGGTACCTTGCCTGCGGTGACGTAGACGAGGGTCGCCTTGCCGACCCGGACGAGATCGTGGCCCGCACGCTCGAGATGCTCGGGCGTACGAGCGCCCTTGCCGGCGAGCGGGTGCTGATCACCGCCGGCCCCACGTACGAGCCGATCGACCCGGTGCGCTTTATCGGCAACCGATCCTCCGGCAAGATGGGTATCGCGCTCGCCGCTGCAGCCCATGCAGAGGGCGCCGAGGTCACGCTCGTCCTGGGACCGACTGCGGAGCCTGCCCCCTCTGGGGTTACGGTGGTGCGCGTTGAGACCGCTGCCGAGATGCGCGATGCGGCTGTTTCCGCCTTTGCGGACGCCACCATTGCCATTTGCGCCGCCGCCGTGGCAGACTACCGGCCCCTCATGGTATCGGACCATAAGCTCAAGAAGAGCGAACAGCCGCTCAATGTCATCGAGCTCACCGAGACCGAGGACATCTTAGCCACGCTTTCTGCCGAGAAGGGCGCGCGACGCGTCATCGGGTTTGCGGCGGAGACCGACCGGCTGCTTGAGCATGCGTGCGCTAAGCTCGCCGCCAAGGGGTGCGACGCAATCGTGGCCAATGACGTCTCTCGTGCCGATTCGACCTTTGGTTCTGATACCAACAAGGTATGGTGGGTCACGGCTGGGGGGACCGAGGAGCTTCCGTTGCTCAGCAAGCGCGAGCTCGCGTATGAGATCCTCCATCGAGCCGTACGATAGCGTTCATTCTTAGAAAGCTTCTCCGCGACTTTGCAGAAATCCAAAATACCCCCTTGCGTCGCGGGACGGACTTGAGTAAAGTATCACTTGCTGCACGCAGGCAGCACTTGCTTCGGGACGTGGCGCAGCTTGGTAGCGCACTTGACTGGGGGTCAAGGGGTCGCTGGTTCGAATCCAGTCGTCCCGACCAGAAGCTTCAGGGCATCGGGTAACCGATGCCCTTTTCGTATCCGGCGTGTATCGGGTGCGCATGAGACATTGCTCATGGGGTATCATGCCATCTAGTGTACGCAACGTGTGGTAGGGGATATCTGTGGGTCTGCGGAAGAAGGTCAAGAAAGAGCTCATCGGCACTTCCGAGTACCCCTCCAACCAGATATTCACCATCTCTAACTTCATCACGGTACTGCGCCTGGTGCTCACCGTTGTCTTTTTCTATCTCTTTGTCACCGACTTCAATCGCTATATCGCCCTCGCCATCTATGCCGTTGCCGCTTCCACCGATTGGCTTGATGGCCAGATTGCGCGTCGCACCAAGACGGTAAGCTGGCTTGGCAAGCTCCTCGACCCGGTGGTCGACCGCGCTCTGCTCTTTACCGGTGTTCTCGGCCTTGTGTGGCGCGGTGAGCTCCCCACTTGGATTTGCGTCGTGATCATCGCACGCGATATCTATCTCGCCTGCGGCAACGCCTTCGTGCGCCGGTACCACAAGCGCCCCATCGACGTCGTCTACACGGGCAAGGCCGCTACGGCGCTTCTCATGACGGGGTTCTCATTTATGCTCCTGGGCCTGCCGGTTGTTTCGGGCCCCGCGCTCTTCCCGCAGTGGGGGGCTTGGCTCCCTGGACTCGACGGGTCGGCTCAGCCGCTTGGTATTTACCTCGTCTACCTTGGCGTTATCTTCTCGCTCCTCACCGCAGTGATCTATACGGTCAAGGGCTACCGTGCTGCCCGATCGGCGCAGCTTCACCCTGAGGATGAGGAGGACGACTTCCTCAACCCCGACATCGTGGAGTCGTAAGGCTCGTTTTGCGTGCGAGTCTGTGTAGCGGGCGTGCTGGGGTAGAATGAGTGGGTCGATTGACCGCGCTTCATGCGCAACGATAGGAGATGTTCATGGCTGCTTCTTCGGACTTCCTGCAAGATGGCGTTCCGTCCACCGAGCAGACCCGTGTCTTTCGTATGCCCGCCGATGACGCCACCGCGCCCGACCTCATGAAGAGCGTCTCGCTTTCGCGTCCGGTGCTCACCATCATCAAGGGGCCGCAGACGGGCAACACCTTTGAGCTCGACGATGTGGAGACCACCGTTGGACGCGATCCGGCTAACGCGATCTTCCTCAACGACATGACCGTCTCGCGCGCCCACGCCAAGATTCTCCGTCGTCCCACGGGAACGGTCATCGAGGACCTTGGCTCGCTCAACGGCACGTGGGTCGACGGTGCCATCGTTAACTCGGCACCGCTCCACGATGGCTCGTCGGTGCAGATCGGTACCTTTACGCTGATCTATCACGAGAGCAAACCGGAGCGTATCGAAACGGGTGAGTAGCTTGGCCGAGCGCAGCTATCTGAGCATCGGTCAGGTCGTCAACTACCTTCGGAGCTCCTATCCCGACCTCTCCAACTCAAAGATCCGCTTTCTAGAGGACGAGGGCCTCATCACACCGCACCGCACACCCAAGGGGTACCGCCAGTACTCCAAGGAGGATGTCGACCGGCTCGAGGTCATTCTGCACCTCCAGAAGACGCGCTACATGCCGCTCAACGTCATCAAGCAGCGGCTCGATAACGCCACCGATCTTTCGACCCTTGCCTACGAGGTCGGTCTGCTCTCTGACGTGCCGCTCAAGACCGAGCCGCGCGAGACGCAGCAGAAGCTTCATCCCATCGAGGACATCCCCGATCTGCTCGGCGTCAAGATTTCCTTCTTGCGTCAGCTGGCGGAGAACGACCTCATTAAGATCGTGCGGAGCCCTAAGAATCGCGAGCTTATCGATGGCCGCGATTTTCCGATCATCCGCTATGCATCGGAGCTCTCGCGCTTTAACATCGAGCCGCGCAACCTTCGTCAGTACGTGCTGGCGGCCAACCGTGAGTCCACGATGTTCGAGCAGGTGCTGACCGGTATGCTTGGCTCAGACACCTCCGAGGACAACCGTAACGTCAAGATCGAGCGCGCCTTTAAGAAGCTGCACGACCTGACCGACGGCATCCAGACCGCGCTTCTTAAGAACCGCGTGTATGAGTCGCTGAACGTGGTGGTTAACGATGCCGACGTGGACGAGATCGACGAGGAGCTCGATGAATCGGAGGCAATGCGCGACCGAGAGGCTGAGGCCACTGCTGCTGCCGATGCAGAGGACGAGGGCGGGAGCGGAGACGAGGCCGCCGGTGGCAACGGTGCCTCAGGCGCAGCGGCTGGCGCGACCTCCGGTACACGCAAGCGCTCCGTAAAGACCTCGCGCTTCACACCTGAGGTTGAGCCGCTGCCGCTTCCGGGCCTGGAGCCCACGCGGCGTCGCAGCGGAGCCAAGTAATTACCGCGCCTGCGCGCAAGACCATGCGTCAGAGAAGGGGAGAGCCATGAGCACGTTTGATTTTGACGCCTATATTCCCTCGATTCCCGACTATCCGGAGCCTGGGGTGATCTTCCGCGATATCACGCCGCTCTTTGCCGACGCAACCGCCCTCAAGGCTGCGATTGACGCCATTGCCGACCACTTCCGCGGCGAGGGCATTACTAAGGTTGTGGGGCCCGAGGCGCGCGGTTTTATGGTGGGTGTTCCTGTGGCGATTGCCCTTGGTGCTGGTTTTGTGCCCGCCCGCAAACCCGGCAAGCTGCCGCGTGCGACCATCTCGGAGTCTTATGAGCTCGAGTACGGCACCGACACCATCGAGGTGCACGAGGACGCGCTCACGCCTGCTGACAAGGTGCTTTTGGTTGACGACCTCATTGCCACGGGCGGTACCATCGCTGCCGCGGCCAAGCTCGTTGAGAAGACCGGTGCCACGGTGGCGGGCTTTGGCTGCATCTTGGAGCTCGCGTTTTTGAATCCGCGCGCTGAGCTTGCCAAGCTTGGTGACCACGACGTCTTCTCGCTGGTGCAGTCCAACTAGACGCCTAAATACTGTTCTAGGGCTACATTGACCGTAGTACTTGCCCGCAGGGTATCGTCGCATCGCGCGTTGCCCGGCGGGCGTTTTCCATGTGAACGACATCCGTTTGAAGGTTTTCCATTGTCGCGCTAAGCGGCAGGGACTCCATGGCGAGAGCTTCTATACTGTCAGGGACTCCGATACACACTATCCGTACTTTCCGGAGGTTGTACATGCGTTTATTGCCGCGTTACCGTCGAGCCGCCCGTGCGCTCACCGCGGTTACCCTTGCCGGCGTGCTCGGCGCTTCGGGCGCCGCCCCCTATATCTCGACCCTTCCCATTGCCGCCTATGCCGATACGCAGTCAGAGCTCGATGCCGCTCGTGCGCAGTTGAGTGAGATTGGCGCTGAGTACCAGGCGCTGCAAGAGAAGCTGCAGCAGGCAGGTGCTGAGCTTGAGGAGACAGCGAGCCAGATCGAGAGCACTCAGCAGGAGCTCGATCAGGCTCAAAAGCTCCTCTCTCAAAACGTCTCGGACGACTACAAGCAGGGCAATGTGAGCCTGATTGACATCTTGCTGAGCTCAACTGACTTTACCGACCTTATCTCACGCGTCTTCTATGCGGGCAAGGTCAACGATGCCCAGACCGAGGCAATCGACCAGGTCAAGGAGCTCCAGACTCAGCTTGAGGAGCAGCAGGCGCAGCAGCAGGCCAATCTTGAGGCTACCCAGGCACAGGTTGACGAGCAGGCTGCCAACCAAGCTCGGGCAAGCGCGCTTGTGGCGTCGCTCTCGGCCGAGCTTCAGGCTGAGCTTGAGGCGGAGGCTGCCCAGAACGAGAATCTTGCCTCGGGCATCCAGTCTGCCGAGGACGCCTCTAATGGCGCTTCTAACGTGCCGGTTGCCGGCAACGGCTCTACCGATAATGCTGGCGGTACCGTGAGCGGAGGTGGCTCCACGGGCGGTGGAAGCTCCAACAACTCGAACAATACCAATAATTCCGGCGGTGGCACGCAGGGTGGCGGCTCTACGCCCGCGCCTTCCCCCACGCCCGAGCCCGACCCGGCACCGCCCACGAATTCCGGTGGTTCTGCGACGGTCTCGAGTCCCATCTCGTATGCGCTTGCCATGGCTGGCCAACCTTACGTCTCCGCCGGTGAGAGTCTCGCTGAGGGCGGTTTTGACTGCTCGGGCCTGGTGTACTATGCCTATCGTCAGATTGGTATCACCCTGCCGCGCTCTTCGGGCAGCCAGTACACGTACTTTAAGAACAACGCGGGGCGCTTTACCACCAACAAGAATGAGCTCCAGTACGGAGACGTTGTGTTCTTCCCGGGTCATGTGGCGTTCTACGTCGGCAACGGCCAGGTCTTTGGCGCTACGCGTCCTGGCCAGGTTGCAGGGTACGGAAACATCAACTGGTACGGCACCTTCTTGGGGGGCGGCCAGCTCTAAGACGTGGCAGCTCATTACCCGTTCTGCAGCGTGAACGAAGAACCGGTGAGGCGCGCTGGCGCTCCACCGGTTCCTTCATATTGGGTGTGCTGGCTGTTCAGACGAGATCGTCTGCTATTCGTCGTATCCAAGGAACGATAGATAGCCCACAAGGTGGGCCTTCGCTGCAAACGCGAGCACGGCGCTCCGCACCAAAAGCGATTCGCGCGTAACGCGTGAAGCGGTATCTTCCCAAGGGTCTGGATCTTGCGCAAAGAACTGATGGATGGCATGCTCCAGCTCGGTTGCCACATAATCGTAGGCAACGTCGGTGATGTAGGTCATCTTTTGGATACGGAAGAGATCCGAGATGGCAGAGATGGAAAGCACCTGCTTAAAGATGCAGATCACAATGAGACGGGCAATCTGCTCACGTCCGTAGAGCTTTTTTTGCGGAGCGGCCACAAGATGGACCTTGACGTAGTTGTTGATCATCGATGCGGTGAGCCAGGGTCCGTCCGTGCAACCATCGAGCGGTGCCAAGACCTGTTCCACATAGGCGATGACTTGCTCGCGATAGAGCTCAACACCCGGCAGCTCGGCGTAACGGGGCACCTTGAACGCAAGGACGCGCTGAGCAAGATCTGAGTTGGTGAAGTCATCCGGTAAAATCGTGGGCATAATGTCGACGCGCGTGATGCTGCCCGCTTGGTCGGACATGGGGATTACGTGCGGATGCTGCATGACAATCGCCTCGACTCCTGTTGGAAACACGTTGTGTTTAGGATACCGTAATATCTAGTATGCTACACTAGGTCTAACGAGATTCACACCATGTGGTCTCAATACCGCACACGAGAGGGGACTGCTATGAGCTGGGCGATTATCGCGGACTCAAGCTGCAACCTACGGGGTTATACCCCTACGGCGGCCGACACGACCTATGCCGTCGCACCGCTAAAGATCAACGTCGGTGGTACCGAGTACGTTGATGATGACAACCTCGACGTTGCCGAACTCAACCGTCTCGTCGCTGAGGAGCAGAGTGCAAGCTCGAGCTCCTGTCCGAGTGTAGGGGAGTGGGCTGAGCTCTTCCGCACCGCCGAGAAGGTTGTGGCCGTTACCATTTCGGCGAATCTCTCGGGAAGCTACGAGGCTGCTGTCATGGCTCGCGATATGGTGATGGCTGAGGGTGGCCATCAGATTCACCTCGTTAACTCGCGTGCAGCCGGCGGTAAGCTCGAGCTCATTTGCCTGCTTTTAGATAGGTACCTAACTAAACATCCAGAGGCTTCGTTTGACGAGGTATGTACCTATATCGATGGCGTTGAGGCCTTCTCGACGGTTCTCTTCTCGTTGAGCAGCTACGAAAATCTTACCAAGAGTGGACGCATGCCCAAGATGGCGGGGCTCCTTGCCAACAAGCTCAACATCCGCATTTTGGGCACGGCTTCAGACGAGGGAACCATCAAGATCGTGGCGCCTACGCGCGGCCAGAAGAAGATGATCCTCAAGGTTGTGCAGGCCATGGAAGGTGATGGCTTTGCCGGTGGCGTGGTATGCATCGACCATGTAGAGAACGAGGCGATGGCTCGCGAGCTTTCGACAGCTATCGAGAATCGCTGGCCCAATGCTGAGGTTCACATTATGTCCTGTGGTGGACTTTGCAGCTATTACGCCGAGGCGAAGGGTCTTATCATCGGTTATGGCTGGAATACCGCCAGCGGCCTGTAGCATGTCATTGCGGGCGGCTCTTTGCGCCACAGGACATTGCGCAAAGAGCCGCTTTCTATGTTCTCGTAACAACATTACATAAGATATATTATCGTGAATCCATTTGTAAAATCAGAGGCCGTGCAACTCTCAGACGCCCAGAGCAAGAACGCTTAATGGAAAACGTCGTTTACTCTTGTAACGGCGTTATATTGTCGTATTTTGCGCAAAGCCAGGGTGAATGACACCTTATAAACACAATCCACTCATGCTTTGTGCATTTTCGTCTCGCTGCGTCTGTCGGTCGCATCTAACCCGAGGCATAACCACATATCAAAGCTCGTTCACGTTAAACGCGCCAATGCAATCAGGGTCGCTGTATATTTGTGATCGACGTAGTATCGTGCCGCAAAGAATCGAGCCGGGATGCGTATTGGACTTCCTAGCTCGATTCGGCTTAGAGAGTTTGTCTGTCGCGTGTTACGAGGTGCGGGCTGAACTATATGTTTGCTCGTCTTGCATCCCTCGAAACGCTCCTATTAGTTAGCTACCTAAGTATTATCCGTTCAGGTAGTGGTAGGCTGACATAGCCGCAATGGCACCATCCGATGCGGCGGTGATAACCTGGCGAAGCTTTTTGGTTCGCACATCGCCCGCAGCAAAGAGACCGGGCGTCGCGGTGGCCATATCGTCATCGGTTACGACTCCCCCATCGCGCCCGAGTTCAACAAGCCCCTCAACGAGCTCTACCGTTGGTTGAGTACCGGCAAAGACAAAAATGCCAAACGATCCTTCATCAAAGGACTCTTCGTGCTCTTCCCCCGCGGCGTTATTACGGAAGGTAATCTTGGAGAGGAGCTGATCTCCCGTAACGCGCACGATCGAGGTCTCGTACCGCACGTCGACGTTATCTCGCGCCAGCAGCGTGTCAACCACGCCCTGAGGAGCGCGAAACACATCGCGACGAACGACCATGGTAACGTGTCCGGCGATATGGGAAAGGTAGATTGCCTCCTCTACGGCAGCATTGCCGCCACCGATCACAAAAACCTGCTTTCCGCGATAGAACATCCCGTCGCAGGTCGCGCAATACGAGATACCGCGACCGCGATACGTGTCCTCACCCTCAAATCCCACCGTGCGCGGCACGGCTCCCGTTGCCAGAATAAGCGTGGGTGCCGTATAGGTCTGTGCACCGTCCGTAATGGCAAAGGAATCATCGTCCAGTCGCTCGATGCCAGTGGCCATGGCATAAAGGGTCTCGGCGCCTGCCGCCTCAGCATGCTCTTGGAACTTCATGCCGAGCTCGGATCCGCTGATGGAGGGAAACCCAGGATAATTCTCAATGACATCGGTTGTGGCGATCTGCCCTCCTGGCATCCCCTGCTCCACAACGGCGCAGGAAAGACCTGCACGGGCAGCATAAATTGCAGCGGTATAGCCAGCGGGGCCGCCACCAAGAATCAACGTATCGTAACGATTTGACATGTGCATCTCCCAACGGTTAAAAGGGCGTCTGTGTTAGGGTACCCCACCTTCGCTCATTAACGATGCCAACAGGAGATATAAAAAGGCCGACCGGACGATACCGGTCGGCCTTAGTCTGCAACTCAGGTATGTTGTGCAAGGCAATGAAAATTGCTCTACCTTGAACAGACGAGTCTAGAGCAGCAGGAAGTACAGCAGGAACGCGATTGCCGCGACCCACATGAGCGGACGGATCTCCTTGATCTTGCCGCGAACGATGGCAACGATCACGTACGTGATGAAGCCAAGGCCGATGCCGTTGGAGATCGAATAGGTGAACGGGATGCCCGCGATGATCATGAAGGTCGGGAAGCCCTCGAGGATGTCGGACCAGTCGATGTCGACCACATCGGACATCATGAGGAAGCCCACGAAGACGAGGGCGCCGCAGGTGGCCGCAGAGGGCACGCAGCTGATGATCGGCGAGAAGAAGGCAGCGAGGATGAAGAGGATGCCCGCGACGACCGAGGTCAGGCCGGAGCGACCACCGTCAGCAGCGCCAGAAGCGGACTCGACGAACGTGGTGATCGAGGAGGCGCCGAGGATACCGCCAACCGCAGCAGCAACGGAGTCGACAATGAGGATCGGGCGGATGTCCTCGACCTTGCCGTCCTTGGTGAGGAAGTTACCCTGCTTAGCGACGGCCATGGCGGTACCCATGGTGTCAAAGAAGTCGCTCATCATGAGCGAGAAGGCAAAGAGCAGCAGCGCCGGGGTGGAGAATACCTCAACGAGACCCATCACGCCAGAAACACCGCTCTCCTGGAACGGCGCACCAAAGGTGGTGAAGTCGAGCGGAGCGACGATACCGGAAGGAATGGGGGTCACGCCGAGCGGGATACCCACGATGGCGGCGATGATGATGCCCCAAAGGAGCGAGCCCTTGATGTTCATGGAGTACAGAATGACCGACAGGGCGATCGAGATGATGCCGACGATGAAGGACGGCGCGGTGACGTCGCCGATAGCGACCATCGTGGACTCGTTTGCGACGATGATGCCGGCGTCTTTAAGGCCGATCATGGCGATGAAGAGGCCAAGGCCGATGGAGATGCCGTGACGCAGCGACACCGGGATGGCATCCATAATGGCCTCGCGCAGGCCGCAGAGCACGAGCACGAGAATCGCGATGCCCTCGATGAGGATGACGGCCATGGCGGTCTGCCAGCCGAGGCCCATAGAACTGCAGAGGGTGTAGGCCACGATCGAGTTGATGCCCATGCCGGAGGCGCAGGCGAGCGGGCGGTTGGAGAAGACGCCCATCGCGATCGTCATGATGCCGGCGCCGATGCAGGTCGCCGTGACAGCAGCGGCAGCCGGAATGCCGGCAGCCGAGAGAATGCTCGGGTTGACGACGATGATGTACGCCATGGCCAGGAACGTGGTCAGGCCGGCGCGCACCTCCGTCGCAGAGTTCGAGCTGCGCTCGGATAGCTTGAAGAACGTATCCATCTACTCCCCTTTTCCTTCGATGTGTTCTTCCGTCCTATATGCTCAGATGCCTAGGCGGCACCGCTTGAGCCGAATCCTCCCGTCCCACGGTCGGTCTCGTCGAGTTCATCAACCTCGACGAGCGTCACAACGGGGACCTCTTGGATTACGAGCTGGGCGATGCGCTCGCCGCGCTCGATATGAATGGGCTCTTCTGCATCGAGGTTGACCACGATGATCTTGAGCTCGCCGCGATAATGTGCGTCGATGAGCCCGGGGGTGTTTGCAATGGAGAGACCGCGCTTGAGTGCCATGCCGCTCCGGGGCTGCACAAACCCGGCATAACCGTCGGGCAGTGCGATGGCGAGGCCTGTAGGGATGAGCACACGACCGTGCGGCGGGATATCAACTGTCTCGTTCGCCCTAAGGTCGAGCCCTGCGTCTCCGGTGTAAGCGTAGCTCGGGAGCTCGACGGTAGGGTCGAGCCGCTTGATGTTAACGTTGATCGAAGCCATGAGAATCACCTTAACTTTGCGAGCTCGTCCACAAACTCATCGATGTCCTTAAAGTCGCGGTACACCGAGGCAAAGCGAATGTAGGCCACCTTATCGAGCGCCTCGAGACGCTTAAGGACCATGTCACCGATGTCGTGAGATGTGATGGATTTAAAGGGGCGGCTGCGCAGCTCCTGCTCGATGCCGTCGATCAGGTTATTGAGCGTAGCGATGTCGATGTCGCGCTTGGACGTTGCGCGCATGAGGCCCACGAGCAGCTTGTTGCGGTCAAAAGGTTGCGTGGAGCCATCGCTCTTGATGACTTCGATGGGATCCTCGCACCGCTCGAACGTGGTAAAACGGTATCCGCAGGTACGGCACTCTCGACGACGCTTGATGGCATTAGAGGTATCCTGCATGCGGGAATCAATAACCCGTGTATCGTCGGCACCGCATTTGGGACAGCGCATCAAACCTCCTAGAGCGAGAAAACGTGCCTTAGCATACCACGAGTTGTGTCACTCCGAGCAAAAAAGTGGCACATGTAGATGAGGCGTAACACTCCTGTGTCGCAAAGAAGATCGTGAGCCGGTGCAACCTAACGTTGTTTAGGAAGAAGAGGTCCTACCGAGAGACGGGGACGAGAATCGTCTCTCCCGCCTGGAGAACAACCCCCTCGAGTTCATTGGCCTCCGCGATAGCATCTGCGGTTTCCTGCGTGGTGAAATCGTTGATAGGATGCTGTGACGCGAGGGACCAGAGCGAATCGCCGGCCTGCACTCGAACCTCCTCAAAGGAAATATGGGAGAGCGTATCGGCGTGCGCCTCGGCACGGCCAGCGTACGTGCTCCAGCCCACCAAGGCAACCGCAAAAAAGAGCAGTGCGACGACAGTAGCGGCAATCGCAACCGCCGCACGGGAAACATGACGGCCGGAAACTGCGGGGCGCTCGGCACGGGCGCCCCGTCCCTCGATAACCGTGAAGCGAGGATTGGGCTCAACGTATGCGGGCTCAGCCGCGAGGGCAAGATTGCCGTACACCTGAAAATCGCGTGTGCTCATGGGAGACTCCTCTCTCTGCGGTATCGTCGGGAACGTTATATCGGTTCGTGCGGACAAAAGTCTGGCGCTGGAACGAGTGTTCGTGTATCATTATCCGCGAACAGCTGTTCCTGTCAAGAAAAATTCGAACAGCAGTTTGCTTTCTATAGAGGAGGGTCCGATGGCACGCAAGATCACGAAGCGCCAGCAGCAAATCTATGACTTCATCCGCGCCTATCAGCAGGAGAAGGGTTATCCGCCCAGCGTGCGCGAGATGGCGGCAGCCGTTGGCCTCTCCTCCCCTTCCACGGTGCACGCCCACCTTTCGGCCCTTGAGGCCCGAGGGCTTATCAAGCGCGACGCCACCAAGCCGCGCGCGCTTGAGCTCTTTAACGAGGATGGTTCGTCCGTCAAGCTTGCTGAGGTTAAAGAATCTCCCAACCGCAACACTGTCGACCTCCCCCTTGTGGGGCGCGTGGCCGCGGGTATGCCCATCCTTGCCGAGCAGAACGTGGAGGACACCTTCACCCTCCCGACCGAGATCGCGACCGATTCGTGCTCGTTCATCCTCGAGGTGCATGGCGACTCCATGATCAATGCCGGCATCTTTAACGGTGACTATCTTGTGGTGCGCGAGCAGAAGAGCGCGATGAACGGCGAGATCGTGGTTGCGATGATCGATGGCGAGGCAACGGTCAAGACGTTCTACAAGGAGCGCGGCCGTGTGCGCCTGCAGCCGGAGAACGATGCGATGGAGCCCATCTACGTCACCAACCCCACGATCCTCGGCAAGGTTGTGGCGCTTCTGCGGCGCTTCTAGCATGGATGGCGGTACGGCGGCGGCAACGGCCCGGACACGACGGCGCGTAACCCTTTTCGACACGCTCCGCGGCTTTACCATCATCTCGATGGTCGCCTTCCATGCGTGCTACGACCTTGCCTATCTTGAGGGCTTTGCGATGCCTTGGTTTACCGGGACGCTCTTTCAGGCGGTGTGGCGCGCGTCCATCAGCTGGACGTTCCTGCTGCTCGCGGGCTGGATGACATGCTTTTCGCGCAACAATGTGCGTCGTGGGCTCATCTACGGCGTGGCGGCACTCGTGGTCTGGATTGCCACGTCGTTAGCGGGTGTAGACACCTCTGTTAGTTTTGGGATCCTGTTCTGCATGGCCGCGAGCACGCTCATCGTGGGCGCACTTGCACCGCTTTTTGATAGAGTGCCATCAGCATGGGGTCTTGTGATTTCCCTTGCGCTCTTTGCGCTGACCTATAGCGTACCGTTAACGCGGTATCCGGTTGAGGGGTTGGCTTGGCTCGGATTGCCAAGTCCGAGCTTTGCCTCAGGAGATTACTATCCCCTCATACCGTTTTTCTTTATGTATCTTGCCGGACGCTTTGCGGCCCGCCTTGCCGGTGAACATTGGGCGGACGGCTATCCAGCGTGGATGTATCGCGATTGGATGCCGCCCCTTACGGCCGTAGGACACGTGAGCCTCGTTATCTACCTCGTGCACCAGCCGATCTTGTTGCTGCTTACTGAGCTCATCGGGCACTGACGGTGGGGGTTCACACATAGCGTTTCTAATGGTCGCAGTAACCGCCGCAGTGCTAGGGCGAGGCGTCCGATGCAGGTCGGTCGTTACGGTGCGGTTGCGTACCGTCCGAGCAGACCGGCGATGCGTGGGCTTACCTTGGCGACAAGGTGAACGCCGGTCTCGTTGTATTCCTCGACCATGATGTGGCCCTGTTCGTGCACGAGCTTGGCAAGTGCTCCCTCGCGATACGGTAGTTCTACGTCGATCAGTCGATCTTGCGCTGCAGCCTCGTGAGCAAGCCGCTCGATCAGCTCTTCGATGCCGAGCCCGGTGACGGCAGAGCAGAGCACGGCGCCGGGATGCCGGAGCGAAAGGGCGCCCCGCCCCTCATCGTCCAAAAGATCAGCCTTATTGAAGACTACGAGAGCGGGTGTCTCGCCGGCACCGATCTCGTCGAGTACACGACCAACGGCATCGATATGTCGCAGCGCATCCTCGTCGGCACAATCGACCACTTTGACAATAAGGTCGGCATCGCGTGCCTCAGCGAGTGTGGATTTAAAGGCCTCAACCAGGCCGTGCGGCAGCTTCTGGATAAAGCCGACCGTATCGGTGATCGTCATCTCGCGGCCGCCGGGAAGCCGGTAGGCGCGCGTGGTGGGGTCGAGCGTGGCAAACAGCCGATCTTGCGCGAGGACTTCAGAGCCCGTCAGCCGGTTAAGCAGCGACGATTTGCCCGCGTTGGTGTACCCGGCCAGCGCCACCCGAAACGCAGCAGAAGCTTTACGGCTCTTTGCTTGAACGTCGCGCCGACGTTCAAGTTGCGCAAGCTCGCGGCGAAGCGTCGAAATCCGGTTGCGAATGAGCCGGCGGTCGACCTCGAGCTGACTCTCGCCTTGTCCAAAGCGGCTCCCGATTCCGCCGCGTGTCTGCTCTTTGGCAAGATGGCTCCACATGCCGCGCAGCCGCGGCAGCAGGTACTGAAGCTGCGCCAGCTGTACCTGTAGACGCCCTTCTCGCGTAGTGGCATGGAGACCAAAGATATCGAGGATAAGCGCCGTGCGATCGATGATCTTAACAGGCTCTCCAACCGCTCGCTCGAGATTGGACTGCTGTGAGGGGGTGAGGTCATCATCGAATATCACGACGTCGGCATCGATGCGCTTGACGAGTCCGCAGAGCTCATCGACCTTACCCGAGCCGATGAAGGTGCGCGGATTGGGCCGCTCAAGCCGCTGCGAGATACGAGCGACAGTTTGAGCGCCCGCAGTGTCGGCGAGACGCTCGAGCTCATCGAGCGAGCGGTCAACGGGCCATGCCCCGTGACGGCCCTCGATTCCCACGAGCACGGCGCGCTCGGGGACCGGCGCAGTAGAGACGAGCGGAAAACGAGGCACCTCTAGCATCCCTCCCGTTCGCAGATTGCCTCAAGGGCACCTTCGATTCCAAGCGCATCCATGTCGAGCCATTGGATGCGCGCATCGCGCCTGAACCATGAGAGCTGACGCTTGGCATACCGGCGCGAGCGGCGCTTGATGAGCTCTATGGCGTCGTCAAGCGAAGAGCGGCCTTCAAGGTAATCGATGATCTCTTTATAGCCGATAGCCTGACGGGCCGTAAGGTCCTCGCCAAACCCCTGATCAACTAGATGGCGGACTTCGTCCACAAGCCCATCGGCGATCATCTGGTCTACACGCAGGTTGATGCGGTCGTAGAGCCGCGAGCGGTCGCAGGCCAGCCCATAGTAGGAGGAGTCGTAACGGGCCTGAGGCGTGGAGAAACCCTCCTTTTGACGGGCGTAAGACACCCCCTCATCGGCCATCTCGAGCGCTCGAATCACACGTCGAACGTTGTGGGGATGAATGACCGTGGCGCTCTCGGGGTCGCGCGTTTGCAAGAGAGCGTAGAGAGCACCTTCGCCCTCCTCGCGCGCCAGTTCATGATATCTACTTCGGGAGGGCGAGCTAGCGTCACCTGCGGGAAACGACATCTCGTCGAGCGCCGCCCGGACATAGAGGCCCGTTCCTCCACAGACGACGGGCACCGTACCTTCAGCGATGAGGCGATCGAGCTCTGCACGCGCCGCGCGCTGGTACAAGGCGGCCGAGTAGGATACCGAAGGCTCCGCAACATCAATAAGAAGAAGAGGTGCGTGGCACTCCTCGGGACGCATCTTGGCGGTACCGATATCCATCCCCCGATACACCTGCATGGCATCGGCAGAAATAACCACGGAATGGAGCCTGTGCGCGAGGGCATCAGCCACAGCACTCTTCCCCACCGCGGTGGGCCCGACGATGGCGATAACAGAGGTCATCGGGCCTCGCCTACGATGGAACCCGCAAGGTACCAGGTACGAGCCGTGTCGACGTCCACATCAACGATACGCCCCACAAGATCCGCCGGGTCGATACCTTCGGGAACCGGGGCATGAACCGTTTGGTTCTTGGGGCTCTTGCCCTGAATGCGCCGGGCGTTTTTTTTGGAGACCCCTTCCACCAAGACGGGAACACGTGCACCAAGATCGTGCTGGTTAAAGTCGTAGGCGGTCTGCTCAATCACATGTACGAGCCGATCGAAGCGCTCTTGAATGACCTCGTGGGGCGTATCATCGGGCATCTCGGCGGCGGGAGTGCCGGCGCGCTTTGAATAGATGAAGGTGAACGCTTGCGCAAAGAGCGCCTCTTCGGCAAGGCTCAGCGTCTGCTCGAAGTCCTCCTCGGTCTCGCCGGGGAATCCTACGATGATGTCGGTGGTAAGAGCGATGTCGGGGATGCGCTCGCGCACGCGACGCACCAAATCGAGATAATCCTCGCGCGAGTAGCGGCGGTTCATGAGCTTGAGGATGCGGCTCGAGCCCGATTGAACGGCCAAGTGCAGGTGGGGCATAACCTGGGGGACCTCAGCGAGCGCGTCGATGGTCTCAGGCAGGAGGTCCTTGGGGTGCGAGGAGGTAAAGCGGATCCGCTCTATGCCGGTCTCCCCTACGGCGCGAAGCAGCTCAGCAAAGCGCGGAGAGCCGTAAGAGTCCCTACCGTAGGAGTTGACGTTCTGGCCGAGCAGCGTAACCTCGCGAACGCCCACGCGGGCAAGGCCGCATACCTCGTCGACAATCTCCTCAAAGAGACGACTCTTCTCGCGACCGCGTACATACGGCACGATGCAGTAGCTGCAGAAATTATTGCAGCCGGTCATGATGGGCACCCACGCATGATACGAGGTGGCGCGGTGCCAGGGCATCGAGGTGGCCCCAGGCTCGTCGATCTCGGCGGTGAGCACATGGCGTTCGTCGTCTTCAAACGCCTGCGCAAGAAGGTCGGCCACATGGGCAATCGAGGAGGTGCCGAAGATCACGCGCACGTTATCGAGATTGGTGAGGAGCCCCTCGCCGTCTCGCTGGGCGATGCAGCCACCTACGGCGATCACGCGCTTGCCCGAGGGGGATGCAGGTAGGCTCTTGCACGAGGAGCACTGCCCGTAGAGCCGCTGATCGGCAGCCTCGCGAACACAGCACGTCATAAAGACGACGATATCGGCCTCCGCGGGTGAGGCGACCTCAAGGCAGCCGCACGAATCGAGCAAGCCGCTGACGCGCTCGGCGTCGTGGAGGTTCATCTGGCAGCCGAAGGTGCGAATGAAATACGTCTTATTGCGAAGGACGGGATAGCTCATCTCACGCGCCTCCATCGTTTAGCCGACAATCTGGGACTCTCGATGCACATCGACCAGCTCGGTACCGTTGAGTGAGATCTGGTGGACGTACACCGAAAGGCGAATAGCCGTGCGAGACTCTCCGTTGATGAGGATGTCAGAAAACACCGGAGCGCACGAGATATCAATACCCGTGGGGATCAGAAAGCCCCGGGCGATTGCCATGGCCTTGATGGCCTGGTTGACGGCGCCAGCTCCCACGCACTGAAGGTTGACGGGAACTCCGTCTTTGACCATGCCGGCAATGGCGCCCGCAACGGACGCGGGCGAGGACTTGCTCGAGACTTTCAGATAATCCATCTACGGTTCTCCTGCGTTTACGGTGCGAAAAGTGCAGCTCATTGAGCTTACCGTAAGGTTTACGGTGCGGCAAGTAGGCTACTCCTCCTTGCCGACGTCAAAGGTGACGGTGATGCGGTCGCGCGAGACGCGCACGGTGGGCTCATGGGCAAGCGTAAGAAAATACCGCTCGGCGAGGGAAGAGAAGTCGCGCTCAAGGGTACGCGAGAACGCATCAAGATCCTCGCGGGCGATCTTAAGACCGCGGCGATCGCGGGTGAGGTCGACGGCGACCTCATGGGGGCGCTCTTTGCGCTCTCGGAGCAGACGGGAGGCAACGCTTCGTACCGGCTTGATCGTCCCGGCAAGGATGCGGTGCGCGGTGCGCTCGGAGAGCTCAAGACCGAGCGAGGCGGCGATCCTCATAAAGTCGGCAGCATCGGCCGCGTAGCCGAGCCGGTCAACCACGGGAAGCTCTCTCTCGGAGTCGATAAAGAGGAGCTGCGAGGCATCGAGCGAGCGCCGTGCCTCGGCATAAAGCGTTGCGGCGATCTCGGTTGCCGACCCGAGGTAGACCTCACAGACGTGATGCTCCTCGAGGGCAAACTCCGCCGCGGCGCGAATGAGGTTATGCGGCCCACGCGCACAATAGGGATGCCCCGCGTCATCTTTAGCGAGCTCGGGCCAGGTTGACTGATCAGCACGCTCGGGGAGCCGTTCGGTATCCGCCACAACCGATATGACGGTGCCCTTCCCGGCGCCCGAGGCGACAACACGGGCTTCTTCGCAGTTCTCCTTGATGGAGAAAAGCGCCATACCGCGGCCATGCACGCCCCAACGGTCCATATGCATGCTCTCGAGCTTTGAGGTGACGCGCGCCTCGAAGATACGATCCTGCATGTCCTCGGGCACGCCCGAGCCATCGTCGATCACCACAAGCGAACGCAGCGCGTCCGTCTTGCCCATGGCAAGGTAGACGCGCTGCGCTCCGGCGTCTCGAGCGTTGCGAAGCAGCTCGATGACGATATCCTCGACATGCTGAATGTCGTGCTTGGCCTGACGACGCTCCGCCTCGGATACCCTAAGGCGGACGAAGCCCTCTCCCAGATTCTCCTCGACGCGAAGATTCGCCTCGCCGGTCATCTGGGCAATGAACGAAATGAGCTCCTGCGAGTCAGCCATGATGCACCGCCCGTTACTTGGCGATGTCGACAGCGCGGCTCTCGCGGATCACCACGACGCGCACCTGACCGGGATACTCCATCTCCTCCTCGATCTGATGGGCGATATCGTGAGCGAGCACGGTGGCCTCGGCATCGGAGACCTTGTCGGGCTGCACCATGACGTGGACCTCACGGCCGGCCTGCATGGCGTAGGTGCGCTCGACACCCTCGTGCGCGTTGGAGATCTCCTCGAGCTTCTCGAGACGCTTGATGTAGTTCTCGGCGGACTCACGGCGCGCACCCGGGCGAGAGGCCGAGATGGCGTCGGCGGCCATAACAAGCACGGCCACCACAGAGTTGGGCTCAACATCACCGTGGTGCGCCTCGATAGCGTGGACGACGGCAGGCTTCTCGCCGTAGCGGCGGGCAAGGTCGGCGCCGATAACAGCATGCGGACCCTCAACCTCGTGGTCGATAGCCTTGCCAAGATCATGGAGAAGACCCGCTCGCTTAGCGAGGGCAGTATCGACCCCAAGCTCGCTCGCCATGATGCCACAGAGCTCAGACACCTCGATCGAGTGCGTGAGCACGTTCTGGCCAAACGAGGTGCGGTACCGAAGGGCACCGAGGGTCTTGACGATCTCGGGGTGGAGGTCGTGGATACCGATATCAAAGGCCGCCTGCTCGCCCGCCTCGCGAACGCGCTGCTGCACGAGGCTCGCGGCCTTCTGGTACATCTCCTCGATGCGTGCCGGGTGGATACGACCATCGGCGATGAGGTTCTCGAGGGCGACGCGCGCCGTCTCGCGACGGACGGGGTCGAAGCTCGAGAGAACGACGGTCTCAGGCGTGTCGTCAATCACGAGATTGACGCCGGAGACCTGTTCGAAGGTGCGGATGTTGCGGCCCTCGCGACCAATGATGCGTCCCTTGAGGTCGTCAGAGGGGATGTGAACCGAGGTGACCGTAACCTCTGCGGTGTGGTCGGCGGCACAGCGCTGGATAGCGAGTGAGATGATCTCTTGCGCCGTCTTGTGGCACTCCGCCTTGACCTGCTGCTCGGACTCACGAATGATGGTGGCCGCCTCGTGGGTGACCTCACCGCGAACTTTATCAAGGAGCTCCTGGTGGGCATCCTCGCGCGTGAGTTCGGAGATGCGCTCCAGCTCTGCGGTCTGCTTGGTCATGAGCTCATCGAGCTGCGCCTTGCGCTTCTCGACTTGACCTGCCTGGCTCGAGAGCTGGTGCTCGCGCTTATCGAGGGCATCGTTGCGGCGGTCGAGCGATTCCTCGCGCTGCATGATGCGGTTCTCGAGCGCGCGGAGCTCCTTCTTGCGCTGCTTCTCCTCAGTCTCGGCAGCCTGCTTGCTCTGGATGATCTCTTCCTTCGCCTCGAGCAGGGCCTCTTTCTTTAGCGTCTCAGCCTGTCGCTGCGCGTCGCCGATCATCTGGTCTGCCTGGGCGCGTGACGACTCCAGTTTGGAATCAGCCTCACGGAGGCTACCCTGCTTGGCGCTGCGCATGGCGACCATCGCGCCGCCGGCACCCAGCGCCAGGCAGACGATTGCGATCACAATCTCCATGCCGTCTCCTTGTCAAAATCTCGTCAGACAATAACAGCCCGCATGCGCGAGCTGGACATTTGCGTGGTATAGGCACCCGCTATGAAGATTTATCTATGCAAACCATCTCATCGACGATGAGCGTATATCACAAGGCAAATGACCATTTCAGTCTACGTGGACCCACTCCAGCTGTCAATTGTAAACAGGGTGTCAAGAGTACCATCATAGCCGTTCTACACCTCGCTTTGGGCGAGGCGCTCCTTAACGGCATCGGCCGCCACCCCATAGGGAAAACCCTTACCCATGAGAAACCGAACGAGCTTTTCAAAGGCACGTGCCTCGGGAATGCGCTTCTTTGCCAGCAGTGAGCGGGCCCGGGAAAGCTCATCGTCCACGGGAAAGAAATCCTCCGGGTACCCGAGCAGCGTGGTTGGGTCTGCACCCTTGCGCGCAAGCTCAAGTTCGATCTTGCGCCTGCCCCAGCCCCGGCGCTTACGCTCCTCGATGAAATAGCGCATGAAGCGATCGGTATCGAGAAAGCGAGCCCCGCGGGCACGCTGCACGGCCTCATCAATCGACGCCGTGCGGAACCCGATAGCACGGAGCTTATCGCGCGCCTCCTGCTCGGCATGGTCGCGTCGCGAGAGCATCTCGACAAGCGTGGCAAAGCAAAGCCGCGCATCAACGGCGAACAGGGCGTCACGGGCGCTCTCGTAAGCTACGGGGAGGATCGGCTCCTCCTTCTCAAATGCCCGCGCTACTCGAGGGGGCACGGAGAAATCGAGCGAATCTCCCTGCTCCAGTTCAAAGACCACGTGAGCCTGTGGCTTTTTGCTCCGATACTGTGCAGCGGCTCGGTCCACTTTGTCTGGGTAGCGGTACGAGAAACCCGTGACGGAACGCCCCATGACTTACGCCATCTGCTCTGCATCCTCAAGGGCCACGGCGTCGCCCACCGGCTCGTCGGAGAGCTCGAGTCCGCAGGCAACGCGCACCTTGTGCTCTATCTCGTCACGAAGATCGGGGTTCTGACGCAGAAACTCCTTAGCCGCCTCACGCCCCTGACCCAAGCGCTCCGTCTCGTAGGTGTACCAGGCGCCGGACTTGTTGACGATGCCGTTCTCGACGGCCATATCGAGGATCGAGCCCTCCTTGGAGATGCCCGTGCCGTACATGATGTCAAACTCAGCACTCCGGAACGGCGCGGCCACCTTGTTCTTAACGACCTTGGCGCGCACGCGGTTACCCACGACCTCGTTTCCGTTCTTGATGCTATCGATGCGGCGGATGTCGATACGAACCGACGAGAAGAACTTAAGCGCGCGGCCGCCCGTCGTGGTCTCGGGGTTACCGAACATCACGCCGATCTTCTCGCGGAGCTGGTTGATGAAGATGCAGGTCGTCTTTGATTTAGCCAGCGAGCCGGCAAGCTTTCGGAGTGCCTGACTCATAAGACGGGCCTGGAGGCCGACCGTGGTGTCGCCGATCTCTCCCTCGATCTCGGCACGAGGCACGAGTGCGGCAACCGAGTCGATAACGACCGCGTCGATCGCTCCGGAGCGCACGAGCATATCGCAGATCTCGAGCGCCTGCTCGCCCGTGTCGGGCTGGGAGATGAGCACCTCGTCGATATCGACGCCGATGCGCGCCGCGTACGAGGGGTCGAGCGCGTGCTCGGCATCGATGAAGGCGACCACGCCGCCCATGGCCTGGGCCTCAGCGAGAATCTCAAGCGAAAGTGTCGTCTTACCCGAGGACTCGGGGCCGTAAATCTCAATGATGCGACCACGCGGAACACCACCGATGCCAAGCGCGGCATCGAGTGCGAGCGCGCCGGTGGGGATGGCCTCGACCTCAAGCTCGGGACCGCCGTCGCCGTAACGCATGATAGAGCCCTTGCCGAACTTCTTGACGATATCGGCCTTGGTGGCCTCAATCATCTTCTCGCGCTCCTCGCCCGTGGTGCGCTCATGAACCTGCTTTACGGGAGCTGAACTCTTAGCCATGCCCCAACCTCCTTGTCTCAATGGCATCCATGGTAAACGAACGGGTGTTCGCGGTCAAGCTGCTAGCTTGATTCTAGAAAGGAGGTCTGACCGGTTTCTGACCATTTCTGGCAAGAATCTAATGGGAATCTAACCAAGATCCAACCGTTTTCTAACCAAACCGGGGACATAAGCAGAGAGACCCTGCTCAGCTATGGTAATCATTGTCCTCATCGGGTGGTTCTCAATCTAAGACCCACCCGTTTGTGACAACAAATCGTTACAAGAAGACTACACGTTATCTCCACAAGCAGCAATGAGGAGCTCAAGGGCGCGAACGGCGGCTTGCCAGCGTACCTCATCGCGCTCTCCCTCAAACTGGCAGCGCTCGACACGCGTACCGTGTTCGTCGGCGCAACCAAGGTATACGGTGCCCACAGGGTCTGCATCCGTTCCCCCGCCGGGCCCTGCATAACCAGTCACACTCACGGCGATCGAACTTTCAAAAACCCGGCGGGCCCCAACGGCCATCTCACGCGCGCAGGGTTCAGAAACGGCGCTCCAGATGGCAAGTGTTTCGCGATGGACGCCTAGGACCTGATGCTTAAGCTCGTCTACATAGGTTACGGCTCCACCACGAAGAACCTCAGAGGCACCCGGGATAGAGGCAATGGTAGAGGCCACAAGACCGGCTGTGCATGACTCGGCGGTAGCCACCGTCAAGCCTGCAGCCGCGGCACACTGCACCAGCTCCAGCGCTCGTTCACGCGCTTTACGCTCATCCATCATCGCAGCCTCCTAAACACGGAAGACGATCTTACGGGCGTTCCAGAAATACTGCAGGCCCGAGAGCACCGTGAGAACCACGGCGGCAATCATGAGGGCGCCCGAGATGCCGAGAATCCAGTTGGCAACGCTGACAACGCCCATCGACTCAAGCGCGAAGGCGATATAAAACCCGCAGAGCGAGACCATGGTAACCGCAGTCTTGGCCTTACCGAGCTGGTCGGCAGCGATGACCTCGCCCGCAGCGCTCGCGACCATGCGGAGCGCGCTCACCAGAAACTCACGAAAGAGGATGATAAAGACCGCCCAGACGCTCACATACCCCTCGTCGAGGAGCAGAAGCAGCGCCGAGAACACCAGCAGCTTATCGGCAATCGGATCGAGGAACTTACCAAAGTCGGTGATCTCGTTGCGCTTGCGGGCGAGCGAGCCGTCGAGCTTGTCGGTCAGGCTCAGCAGGATGTAGAGAACGCACGATCCGATGGCAAACGCCGGGCTCACGAGAGCCCCCGAGGTGTCGCGCGCCAAGGTGGCGCAGTACATAAACAGCGGGATGAAGACGATGCGAACGGTCGTGATGATGTTCGCAGGCGTCCAGATGCTCGTAAGCTCGCCTTGTTCGTTTCGGGCCATCGCTTCCCTACCTCGTCAGCCTATCTCGTTACCGAACCACATGACCGACGAGCTCGTAGCAGAAGCTGTCGGTAAACTCGACCTCAACGATATCACCAACCGCGGCCTCCGTCGCGTCGAGGTGCACGGCGCCGTCGGAATCCGGTGCCTGGAACCATGCGTGGCCGATGAGCTCGACGCCGTCTTCAGTCTCCTCGATGCCGTCGACGATCACCGGGGCCCGCTCGCCCACGTGGGCGGCCGTCGCGGCAAAACCAAGCGCCTCGGCAAGGTCTTGAGCCGCCTGGGCGCGCTCGATCTTGGTCTCCTCGTCGACCTGCCCCTCCATACGGGCGGCGCGGGTGCCTTCTTCTTGCGAATAGGAGAAGACGCTCGTGTAGTCAAAGCCCACGCGGTCCATGAAGGCAAGAAGCCGCTCAAACTCCTCATCGGTCTCGGTCGGAAAACCCACGAGCGCCGTGGAGCGGATGACCATGCCGGGAATCTCGTTGCGCAGGCGCGCGAAGAGCGCTTCGAGCTCCTCCTCAGAGCCGGTGCGATTCATGGCCTTGAGCACCCGCGCCGAGCAGTGCTGGATGGGGATGTCGATATACGGAAGAACCTCAGGGGTATCGCGTATGGCAGAAACGAGATCGTCGGTCATGCCCTCAGGCTGGAGATAGAGCACGCGAATCCAGACGCCCCTGCCACGGAGCTCGGCCGCAAGGGCGCGCAAAAGCCCTGCAAGATTCCTCGGCCCCGCCACATCCTCAGCAAAGTCCTCGCCCCAGATGCCCGTATCCTGGCCGATGAGCACAAGCTCCCGCACCCCGGCGTCCACCAGGTCGAGCGCCTCTGCGACGATCTCGCGATAGGGGCGGCTGTGGTAGCGGCCCCGGATATAGGGGATGGCGCAGAAGCTGCAGAAGCGGTTGCAGCCGTCCGAGATCTTGAGATAGGCAACCGCCCCCTCGACCGTGCGCTTTACCTCGGGGACGAAAGCCGGGACCGCGCGCTCGCGGCCGAGCACCCTGTCGACCACGCCTACGATGGCGTCCTCCTCATCGGTCCGCACAAAGGCAGAAACCTCGGGGAGCTCGGCGGGCAGCTCGTCACCGTAGCGCGAGGGGACGCAGCCGCACATCACGATCTTGGTCCCGCGCACGCCCTCGGACACCTCATCGGCGAGCTCGAGCGTCGCCTCGATGCTTTCCTCCGTTGCGGAGGCAAGAAAGGAGCAGGTGTTGATGAGGGCCACGTCGGCGGCAGAGGCGTCGTCCGTCTCAGCATAGCCCGCAGCGCTCAGCAGGGAGCGCATACGGTCGGTGTCGACTTCGTTTTTGGCGCACCCGAGGGTTATGTAGCAGATCGAGCCGAGCGGCTCGGCGGTGGTATCGATCATGTCTCCCGCTTTCTGAGGGGGCTGCGCGTACGCGGACCTCTCCCCTATCGATAGTTGGTAAACTGCAGGGGCTGGCCGTAGTCCTGCTCACGCAGAAACTGGATCACAGCCTGGAGCGCGTCTTTGGACGCCGAGCTCACGCGAAGCTTATCGGCCTCGATGGTGACCTTGACCTTGAGCTTCTGATCCTTGATGTCCTTGTTGATCTTCTTGGCAGTGGGCTGGTCGATGCCCTCGACGATATGGCCCTTTACGCGCACGCTACCGCCCGAGGCTGCCTCGGGGGCGTCCCAGTGGACCGCCTTGAGGTCGAGCCCGCGCTTAACGAGCTTGCTATTAAGGATATCGGTCACCTGACGAACGACAAAATCGGCCGGCGCCTGGATGGTGAGCGTGCGCTCTGCCTTGGCAAACTCGAGCGTCGCACCCGAGTCCTTGAGGTCGTAACGCTGAGAGATCTCGCGGACGGCCTGCTGGTAGGCATTGTCGACCTCCTGGAGATCGACCTGCGAGACCACGTCGAAGCTCGAATCCTTTGCCATGGTAGCTCCTTTCGGGTTGCTATTGAGCGGCGGCGGCAGAATCGTCCATCGCCCCGTCTGTCGATGCGGTGCCATCGGTTGCCGCAGCCTGATCGGTCGTGGCAGGAGTCTCCGGAGCGGTGATGTTGATGCGCGCCACACCGGAGGTGCTGGTATCCCACCGAACAGTCTCGCCGTTTTGCGTCACCGTTACGGCAGAGGGCGTGTTGGCTGTGATGCGGATGGAGTCGGTAACGGTGTATTCCTGCTCAAAGGGACCGACAACCTCATCGCCGTAGACAATCGAGCCATCGAGCCGCACCTCGAGCCAAGACGATTCGCCCTTGGCAACCGAGATGCGCACAACGGTCTGCTGCGGCCCGGTGGTCGCCGCGGGGTCGGTCTCGGCAGTATCGGGCGACGTTGCATCCGCGCCATCGGTCGCGGGCTCGGCCTCATTGTTCGTCTCGGGTTCGGTCGTGCTTGCTGCAGGCGAGGTGGCGCTCACGGGAGCAGAGCCGGTATCTGTCGTGTCGGAGGGGGCGCACCCGCGAATGAGGAGAAGCGCAAGCAGTACGATGATGATCGCAGCAGCGGCTATGAGCGCGATGATGAGTCGCTGGTCGACGCCGTTCTGTGGCGCACGGCCCCTGCCACCACGATTTGACCCACGCTGAGGCGGTCGTCCGCCACCGGTTCGCTGGCCTCCGTACGGCGTGCGGGGCGGACGCCCTGAGCCGCCTCCCGCACGATACCCCTGAGAGGCGGCTCCCCTACTGGGACGCGAACCGTCAACCGGACCAGAAGAGCGGTATGGACGCCCGCCGAGGGGCGCGCTCATGCCGCGCCGTGCGGCCGCGCCTTGACGAGGCAGAGCGCTGGTTGCGTCCGACGAGAGCTGTCTTCTTCCGTAAGGGCTTTGCGCCCGCTGCGGCTCGTGGCCGCTCTCGACCTCCGAGACGTAGCCAGCCTGCGGCGGACGCTGCGCATAGCGCGACCGCGGGGCGGACTCGACCATCATAAAGCGTCCCGTTGCGCTATCGGAGCGAGCACTCACCATGCCAGCCGGGTCTTGAAAGCGGCCGCCATGATTGCTCGTGGCAAGCTCGTAGGCGCGCAGCTCCTCAAAGTACGACTCCACCACCTCGCGGGGGTTGAGGCCAAGATAGCGTGCGTAGCTCGAGATCATCCCCTGCGCGTAGCCGCGCGGCGGGATCGAGGCAAAGTCGCCGTTCTCAAAGTACTCGATGATCTGCGGACGAATCTTGATGGTGTTCGCCACCTGCTGGATCGAGAGACCGAGCTGGCGCCTGCGCTGGTAGAGCATATCCCCAAAGCGTGCCATCAGAAACCTCCCATCCCCGTGTCCTCGGCGGCCATCTGAGCCTCAAGCGTCTCGAGCTCGGCAAGCGCCTCCTCATCGAGGAGCACCTCGCGCGGCTTTGAGCCATCGGGCGGTCCCACGATGCCCTTTTCCTCGAGCATGTCCATGATACGCCCGGCGCGCGCATAACCCACTTTAAGGCGACGCTGCAGGCCCGATGTGGACCCAAGGCCGGATTCGACGACGATATGAGCGGCCTCCCACATAAGGGGGTCGTCCTCTGTGGCCTCGTGCGCGGCGCTACCTCCACCCATGAGCGTGGCGGGTGCCACCGCAGAGAGGATCTCCTCGTGGTAGTCTGCCTCACCCTGCTCGCGCACAAAGTCCACGACCTCGGCGATCTCTTCGTCGGAAACAAAGCAGCCCTGAATGCGCTTGGGCTTGCCCCAATCGACTTTGGAGAAGAGCATGTCTCCGAGGCCCGTGAGCTTCTCGGCACCCATCTGATCGATGATGACGCGGCTATCGATGCCCGTCGCCACGTTGAAGGCGATGCGGTTGGTGATGTTGGCCTTGATGAGGCCCGTGACCACATTGGAGCTCGGGCGCTGCGTGGCCACGATGAGGTGGATGCCGGCGGCACGGCCGAGCTGCGCGATGCGCACGATCGACGCCTCGACATCTTTACCGGCCACCATCATGAGGTCCGAAAGCTCGTCGATGATGATGACGAGGTAGGGCATGCGTGCGGGCGGGTTGTCGTAATGCTCAAACTCGCCGGCTGCCTGCTTCTCGTTAAAGGTCGAGATCTTGCGGACCGAGACCTTCTCAAAGACCTTGAGGCGCCGTTCCATCTCCGACACGGCCCATTGCAGGGCGCTCGCGGCCTGCTTGGGCTCGGTGACGACCGGCACATAAAGGTGCGGAAGGCCGTTGTAGCCGGCAAGCTCAACGCGTTTAGGGTCGACCATGATGAGGCGCACGTCCTCGGGCACGGTGCGCATGAGGAGCGTGGTGATGATGGAGTTGATCATCACGGACTTACCGGAGCCCGTGGTACCGGCGATAAGGAGGTGAGGCATCTTGGCGAGATCGGCCACGATGGGTGAACCCTCGGCGTCGCGGCCGATAGCGAGCTCGAGCGGACCACCCTGCACATAGGGCAGAACATCGCCGAGAAAGACGTTCTGACGCTTGCGGTTGGGAATCTCGATGCCCACGAGCGACGTGCCCGGGATGGGCGCGAAGATGCGCACGGACTGCGCCGCGAGTGAGAGCGCGATATCGTCCTCGAGGTTTGAGATGCGGCTCACGCGCTCGCCCTCACCCGGCTGGACCTTAAAGGTCGTGACCGTGGGGCCGCTGATCCAGCCCACTACGCGCGAGTGCAGGCCAAACTCCTGAAGGGTCGCCTGGAGCGACTCGGCGGTCTGTGCAAGCTCCTTCTCGGAGGAAGCGGCAGACGCCGATTGCGGGTTATGGCGAAGCATCGAGGCAGGTGGCAGCTGACGGGTCTCGTCATCTGCATCCGGCTCGATGTCGACAGAGGATGGATTTATGCGCACGGTCGACGCAGATGCAGCAGAGTCCGCAGGCACGGCGCCGGCTGCGCCGTCCACAGCGCCCTTGGGATGTAGCAGAAAGTCCGGGATGGGCTGGGCCGCAGCCGTTGCAGGAATAACCGTGGTCGGCGCGCCACTGGCCGCGTGAGACTCCCCCGGCTCAAAGGGCGGTTCATCCTCGACGTCGTTTAAAAGGTCGAGGTCGATTGCGGCGGGAGCCGTGAGGCCAGACTCAGACCGTTCGGCCTGCTCCGCACGTCCAGCTGCAGAACGGGTGCGACCCTTGCGCTTTGTCGGACGCTCGATAAGCGTCGTCTTGGCTTCATCGTCCGCCTGGTCATCCTCGGCAGAGACGGTGTAGGTATCCTCGATGGGGATGAGCGTCGTGGCGGCACGCTCGGCAGCAAGCTGGGCGGATACATCAACAAAGGGATTGTCGTCATCGTCATCCGCGTCATCGATGATTCGCGTCGGTGCGGCACCTGCAGCCGCCTCGGCAACGGCTGCCGCCGGATTTGAGGTGCGCTTGCGCCAGAACGGCTTGGACGCCGGTGCGGCAGGGACCTCATCGCCCCAAGGTCGGTCGTTTACGGCAACGCGGCGGCGCTCGCGGAGCTCATCGGCCTTCTCGCGGAAGGCGAGCACCACCGACGAGACGGAGAAGCCGATGAGCACGGCGCCCGCAACGGCCACTCCCACGAGTACCACGGCGGCGATGGGTTTACCGAGTGCGCCCACCAAAACCGAGGCGATGCCGTAGCCCACAAAACCGCCGCTGCGGACGAGGTCGGCCTCTCCCACGGTAACACCCCAGACGAGCTGGTCGGGCGTCATGGCGATCACGAGCAGCCCGAGCACTGACAAGAAGACGAACGCAGCTCCCACGACGGCGCGGGGACGAACGAGATGCTCGCCGTGCACAAAGACGAGTGCGGCACCCCCGAGGATTACAAACGGCAGCACGTATCCCCCGAGCCCAAAGCCCAGGTGATAGAAGCCCGCGACCGCACGAGTCACCGGTGCGCTTGCGGGTGTTACGACCGCAATGAGCGAGGCCACCGCCACAACGGCGAGTACCACACCCGCGATATCGCGTCCGGCGCCGCGGTCCCAGAGCGACTCGACGGGCTCAACCGCCGCGGCGGACGCCTGCCGGTTGGCGCGCAACCGCGCGGCGCCTCCCTTGGAGGACGTCGCCTTGCGCCCCTTTGCCGTCTGTCCCTTGCGTTCGGCCACGCTAGACCTCCATGACCACGGGGATGATCATCGGGCGGGTCTTGGTGCGGTTCCAGATGAAGTTGGAGATGCAGTCGCGCACGGCCTTGCGCAGCGCATCGGTACCGCTCGAGGTGAAGTTGAACTTGCCCTTCTCGACCATCTTGAAGATGGCCTCCTCGGCATCGTGCGCAAAGACGTCGTCGATGGTGAAGGATACGCCGCGGCTTGAGAACTCCACCGCGTCGATCTTCTTGCGCTTGAGCGAAACGATGGCAACGGCCGTGACCATACCGTCGTTGGCAAGCTTCTGCCGGTCGCGCAGCACGATGGGGTCGGTATCGCCGATACGCAGGCCGTCGACGTACACCACGCCGGACTCGACGCTCGGGCCCACCTTGACCACGCCGTCGCGCATCTCGAGCGACTCGCCGTTATCGAGAATGAAGATATGGTCCTCAGCGATGCCCATCTTGCGGCCGAGCTTGGCATGTGCGCGCAGATGCACTGCCTCGCCGTGGACCGGCATGAAGTAGGCGGGCTTTGCCATGGCGAGCATGAGCTTGAGCTCCTCCTGGCTGCCGTGACCCGACACGTGCACGAGGGTACGGTTCTTGTCGTAGACATCGCAGCCGATCTTGGCGAGGGAGTTGATGACCTGCTGCACGCCCTTCTCGTTTCCAGGGATGGGCGTGGCCGAGATGATCACGGTGTCGCCAGCGTGCATGGAGAGCGTCTTGTGCTCGCCGTTGGCCATGCGCGAGAGCGCCGAGAGCGGCTCGCCCTGGCTGCCGGTGCACATGACGACGATCTTGTCCTCGGGAAGGTTGTTGATCTCGTAGGCGTCGATGAGGTCCTGCTCATCGATCTTGAGGTAGCCGAGCTCGCGTGCCACGCGGGTGTTGGTGAGCATGGAGCGGCCCGTCACCACGACCTTGCGACCGCAGCGCTTGGCGGCGTCGCAGATCTGCTGCAGACGGTGGATGTGCGAGGAGAAGCTCGCCACAAAGACGCGGCCCGGCGCATTTTTGATGGCGGCGTAGAGCGAGGGGCCCACCTCGGCCTCAGACTTGGTAAAGCCGGGGCGCGTGGCGTTGGTGGAGTCGGAGAGAAGAAGGTCGATGCCCTGCTTGGCAAACCGGTTGATGGCGGCATAGTCGGGCAGTACCCCGTCGATGGGGGTCTGGTCGAGCTTGAAGTCGCCCGTATGCATGACCGTGCCCTGCGGCGTGCGGATAAAGACGCCGAGCGCGCCGGGGATAGAGTGGGTCATAGAGAAGAAATCGATCTGGATGCACCCGAGCTGGATGTGCGAGCCGCTCTTGACCTCGCGGAACTTGGGCGACTTGAAGCGGAACTCGGCGAGCTTGCCCTCGATAAAGCCGAGCGTAAGCTTGCTCGAGAAGATCGGTACCTTGTTGTTGAGGTCCTGCAACAGGTACGGAAGGGCGCCTGTATGGTCCTCATGACCGTGGGTGACGACGATACCGCGGAGCTTATCCTCGTGCTCGAGCACGTAGGTGTAGTCGGGCAGGACGAGGTCGATGCCCGGCTGGGAGTCGTCGGGGAACATGAGACCGGCGTCGATGAGCACCATGTCGGGTCCGCACTCGATAACGGTCATGTTCTTGCCGATGCCGTCGAGACCGCCGAGCGGGATGATGCGTAGGGGTTGGTTCTTTGCCATAGGTTACGTAGGTTCCTTTCTGTAGGCCATTGACTATACCTCGCAGCCTTGCTGCGAAAACGTACGAAGAACGCGCATAGATTCTGAATATTGTAACGGGGTGTTTGAGCATGCGGAGGGGTGCGGGCCAACTCCCACAGGAACTCCCGAGTGATGTCAATTTGGGGACGGGTACAAATTGTGCCACTTTTTGATGGCTCTCATGGAAATGAACCCGAGAAGTGGGTAGTACCACCGCATCGAAACGGGATGCGGGGAGGTTACACATGGGAAGGATTCCACGGGTTCGTTCGACATCGGGCGTCTACCATATCACCTTACGTGGCAACGGCAAGCAGATACTCTTTGAGCGCGATGAGGATCGACGCATGTTTTGCACCATGCTTTCGGACTGCGTAGAGCGCTATCAACTCGATGTACTTGCATGGTGCCTTATGGATAACCATGTTCACCTGCTCGTTCTCGATCGTCAGCATGAACTGAGCGCCGCCATGCACCAACTCTGCAGCCGCTATGCTCGCATCTACAACCAGTGCACGGGGCATGTAGGGTCGGTCTTTCAGGGACGCTTTGCCAGCGAACCGGTGGAGTGCAACGCGCATTTGCTCGAGGCGGTGCGTTACATTCATGCCAATCCGGAGAAAGCGGGAATCGCGCAGACTGACGCTTGGGAATGGAGCAGCTACGCCGAGTACGCTGGCACGCGAAAGGCGAGCATCACAAAGCCCGATCTTGTGCTTAACATGGTAGGCGGCCGCGACGGTTTTTTACGCATGAGCGCTGAATCGTCGTCGCAGCCACGCTGTGAAGAACAGCACGGACGCATACCAGATGCCGAGGCACTTCAACGCGCCCGTGATGTGCTTGATGGCTTTGACCCCGGACTCATAAAGACGCTTGAGCGAAAACTACGCAAACAGGCACTCTCCGGGTTGCGCAGAGAAGGACTGTCCGTACGACAGATTGCACGACTCACCGGAGTGGGGGTGCGCACCATCTACCGGGTGACGGCCTTCCGGCGCGGGGTGCAGCCTTGACGGCACAGCCCAAAATCTAGTCAGCCTATTCACGACGATTCGACAAACATGGCACAAATCGCACCCGTCCCCATGAGACACAGCACAGCCCAGAATCAGCACCCGAGGAGAAACTCGAAGGCGCGCAGGCGCGCATCAAGGTGCACGGCGACCCACGCGTGCGCGAGCGCAAGCAAAAACGTCGCCTCCGGAGCCGCGATGGGCGCTGTGGCGAGCTCGTCAAAGCGAAGGCCCATAAGGGCGCGGAGCCAGGCGACTGTCTGGGCATCGACCTCCTCGGCACCGGGAATGCTCGAGGCGCACGAAGCGCAGACGAGACCGCCGGCAGACGCAGAGTAATGGCTCACCGCAGGGTCTCCGCATGTCACGCAGCACGAAAGATCGGGACGGTACCCCAGGTGCGCCGGCAGCTTAAAGGCATAGGCCGCCACCACAAGGTCGAGATGGGCACCGTCGAGCGGACCCGCCGCCCCACCGAGGACGGCGAGCGCACGCTCGGTGATGGGAAAGACAAAGCTATCCTCAGCGTCTTCAAAGGAGCAGAAGCGGGCGATCTCGGCCACGGCACTTGCCGCAGAGAGCAGCGTGTAGCTCGGAGAAGCTCCGAGTGGAGCGGCGAGCAGCTCCGCCTGCGAGACGATGTCGAGATTCCGGCCGTGCGCAAGCAACAGGTCGACCTCGCAGCAGAGCTCGCAGCGGGCCGCGAGCTTGCTCCCCGGTTTGCGCGCGCCCTTGGCGACCGCCCTGACCTGACGGCCGTCATCGGCAAGCAGCGTTAGGATAAGGTCGCTCTCACCGAGCTTGGTCTTATCGAGCACGATGGCTCGGCAGCGATACGTGCGGCTCCCCGCCATTGGGCGCGCCTACTCGTCTGCGGCGTACCCGAGGCGCCGAATCTCGCGAACGTCGCTCCGCCAATTGGGCTTAACGCGCACCTCGAGCTCCAAAAATACCGTGCACCCAAAGATGCGCTCAAGATCGTGGCGCGCCTCGGTACCGATCTTTTTAATCATCGAGCCGCGCTTGCCGATAATGATGCCCTTCTGGCCGTCACGCTCCACGAAGATAGTCGCATGCAGCGTAAGGACGCTCCCGCCCTTCTTGTAAGTCATCTCGTCGCAGACAACACCCACCGCGTGCGGAACCTCTTCGCGCGTGAGCATGAGGACCTTCTCGCGGATAAACTCCGCCACGAGCATCTCGTCTGACTCGTCGGTCTTCATCCCCGCGGGGAACCAACGCGGCCCCTCGGGCAGGTAGCTCGCCACAAGGTTGCAGAACGAATCAACGTTGAACCCCTCGACCGAGGAAGTCACGATCTCGTTATCAAAGTGCATGAGCTCGTGCGCCGCGGTAAGCTGCGCGGCAACCTGCTCGGGCTTGGCGCGGTCGAGCTTGGTGAGCACGAGGATCTTGACGGCAGGGCTTTTAGAGACGCGCTCCGCGACCCAGGCATCGCCTCGGCCGATGGGCTTGGTGGCATCGATGAGAAAGGCCACCACGTCCACGTCGGCAAGCTCGGCTAGAGCACTCTTGTTGAGCTCGCCGCCGAGCGAATCCTGCGGTTTATGGAGACCGGGGGTGTCGACAAACACGATCTGGCAATCCTCGCGGTTGACAACGCCCCGCATGCGCCGCCGGGTCGTCTGGGCCACCGGCGAGGTAATGGCGACCTTCTCGCCCAGGCAGGCGTTGAGAAGCGTCGACTTGCCGGCGTTGGGGCGCCCCACGAGCGCGACAAAGCCCGAGCGGAAGCCTGCCGGCACGTCGTCCATGGCGAGCATACCAAAGGCTTTGCCGGCGTCTTCCTCCTCTGCCATTGCGTCTAGCTCGTCGTCGGTAAGGTCGGCGAAGGGGTCGTGCTCCTCAATCGATTCAGTTTCTTCGATGTCTGCCATGACTACTCCCCGTGTTGCACGAATCGGAACGCCTTGTCGCTACAGACCGAGCTGGAGAAAGGCGCGGATAAAGACGATGGCCCCCACGATGGCGGAGGTGATGGAGAGCGTGAACACGCTCGCGGCGGCGATGTCCTTCGCGCGCTTGGCGAGCGGATGGAGCTCCTGGGTCGCGAGATCGACGATAGCCTCGATTGCCGTGTTGACGAGCTCCGCAAAGATCACCAGACCGATGCAGAGTATCACGAGCACCCACGAGAGCCCGTCGATGCGCAGCGCAAAGCCGGCGATGATGGCGGCCACGCCCACAGCGAGCTGCACCTTGATGTTGCGCTCGGTGGTGACGGCGGTAACGAAGCCCTCGAGCGCGTAGCGGAAGGAACGGACGAAGGTGGGATGCTCGCGGTCGGATCCGGGAATCATGACGTCTCCTCTCCCCTAGTCATGCTCGTGGCGGGTCGTAGGGCCAACGGCAACCGCGGCGGGATCTGCCCCGCGCTGCACGGCCAACTCGCGCAGCAGCTCGTCCTCGCGCGCCTCCATGACCTCGGCCTCTTCGTCCTCGATGTGATCGTACCCAAGCAGATGGAGCAGGCCGTGCACGAGCATGAGCCGGCACTCGTCGGCGGGGTCGTTGCCAAACCCGGGCGCCTGGCGGGCAATCTGCACGGGGGCGAGGATGATGTCGCCAAGCTCCACGGGCTCGCCCGCGGGAAGATCCTCGATCGTGGGCGCATCGCACTCAAACGAGAGGACGTCCGTGACCTTGTCGATCCCGCGCCACTCGGCGTTGAGCGAGTGCATCTCCTCGTCGTCCACCCAGTTGAGAGAGACCTCCACCGGGCGGTCTACCCCTTCGGCGGCGAGCACATGCGCACAGATGGAGCGCACCTCCTCCTCAGTGAGGAGCGGACTCACCCCCTCTGCGCAATCGATCAGGACGCTCATGCGCGCTCCTCCTTTCCCTGGTGGTTCGCAGCGCGCTTCTTGCGGGGCGCGGTTTCATCCCGGCGCGCCTCGAAGGCATCGTAAGCCTCGACGATCCTCCCCACGAGGGCGTGGCGCACCACATCGGTGCGGTCGAGATGGATAATGGCAACGTCGCGCACACCGTCGAGGATTTCCTCGATATCGGTGAGGCCCCCGCGACGCCCCACAAGGTCGCGCTGGGTCATATCGCCCGTCACGATGAACTTGGAGTTAAAGCCAAGCCGCGTGAGGAACATCTTCATCTGCTCGGGCGTGGTGTTCTGTGCCTCGTCGAGAACCACAAAGGCGTCGTTTAAGGTGCGACCGCGCATGTAGGCAAGCGGCGCGATCTCGATGATGCCCTGCTCGACAAGCTCGCCGGCCCGCTCCATGTCGGTCATGTCAAAGAGCGCGTCAAAGAGCGGGCGGACATACGGGTCGATCTTCTCTTGAAGGGTGCCGGGGAGAAAGCCGAGGCTCTCCCCCGCCTCCACGACGGGCCGCGTGAGAACGATGCGGCTCACCTCGTGGCGCTTAAGGGCGCCGACGGCCATCGCCATGGCGAGATACGTCTTGCCCGTGCCGGCCGGGCCCAGGCAGAAGGTGACCGTGTTGGCGCGGATGGCATTGATATAGCGCTTCTGGCCGAGCGTCTTAGGGCGAATGGCCTTGCCGCGGTACGTGAGGAGGATATCGTCGCGAAAGCTCGCGGCATCGGCACCGCTCTCCCGGAGGGTCTCGAGCGCACGGAGCGCCTCGTCGGTCTCGGGTGCACGACCCGAGGCAGCCTCACGCATGAGGTAGGTAAAAAGCCGCGTGAGGAGCTCCACCTCGCCCGGCGCGCCGGTAAGGTGGATGGTATCGCCCCGCATGGAGATCTGCGCGGTCGTTCGGTGCTCGATGGCACGGAGCGTCGCATCGGCTCCGCCCGTGATGAGCCGCGGGTCGACGCTCTCCGGAATCGTCAGGCGAACCGTCGCGCTATCCATGTGCCTCCTCCGCGTTGGGTCCCGCGGCCACGCTGCAGCGGCCCCACAGGACACCCGTCTCATCCATGCCCATGATACCAACCCGTACGAGCGCGGGCGAGTCAGCCTGGGGCGCGTCGAGAATCTGGATCCTATGGAAGGAGCCGAGCGTGGCAGGACGATCCTGCTCGGTCACAGCGAGCTCGGTCGTGCCGATGCGACGGCGCGCGTCCACCCGGGCAAGCTCTTGGGCGAGGGCGCGCATCCGGCGGCTCCGGTCCTCCTTGACCTCAGGGGGTACCTGGTCTGGCATGGAGGCGGCAGGGGTACCGGGCCGAGCGCTATACCGAAAGACGTGCATCCGGGCAAAGCCCACCGAGTGGCAAAGCTCAAGCGAACGCGAAAACTCCTCCTCGGTCTCGCCGGGAAAGCCCACGATCACATCGCATGAGAGTGCAACATCGGGGAGCGCCGTACGGATGCAGTTGGTAAGCTCAGAGAATTCCTCGGCCGTATAGGGACGTCCCATGCGGCGGAGCGTATCGGTACAGCCCGACTGAAGCGGGAGGTGCAAAAAGGGCGCCACGCGATCGCGGTGCGCAGCCATGGTTGCGATGAGGCGGTCGGACACGTCCATGGGCTCAAGCGAGGAGAGGCGAATGCGCCCGATAGCGGTTTGAGCAAGGATGGTCTCGACGAGCTCGTCGATCTCGACATGCGCGTCGTGCGAGCCCGCCCCGTCGTAGGCGCCCAAGTTGACCCCGGTGAGCACCACCTCGGGGATACCCGCCGCCTCTGCGCGGCGCACCTGCTCGAGTACGGCTTCCACGGGGACCGACCGCTCAGGCCCGCGGGCCTTCCACACGATGCAGTACGTACAGCGGTTGTTGCAGCCGTCTTGCACCTTGATGCCCCAACGCGACCGGCCGAGCAGCTCGGCAAGATCGTGCGGGTCGGGCTGCGCAGCGGCCTCTTCGGCACTCGGATCGGGGACCTGCTCATAGCCGAGGGCCGTGCAGGCGCGAGCCGCCACATCGACTTTTGAAGGCTCCACAATAACGCGGTCGGAGAGCGCCTCGAGCATGTCGGGGTGCAGGTTTGCCGCGCAACCCGTGGCGATTACCATGGGGCCGCGTGCGCGACCGAGCGCGTGGCGGACGGCTTTTCTGGTCTTGGCCTCGGCCTCTCCCGTCACCGCACAGGTGTTTATGACGATGAGCTCGGCCTCATCGGGCTCAACGAGGGTAAAGCCCGCCGAGGCGAGATCGGATGCGATGCGATCGGACTCCACGCGGTTGACGCGGCACCCGAGATTGATAACAGAGACAAACGGGTTACCCACGGCTTAGTCCAGAATATCATCGATGGCGTCGCGGATGCGGTCGCCCACCGTCTTGCGCGGAGCCACGGTAAAGCTCTCGCCGTTGGCCTCGGCATACCGCTCGAGCAACTCGCGCGACTCTTGGCTGAGCTTGCGCGGTACCGTCACGCGCACCTGGGCCACGGCGCGACCACGCGAGCCACCCCCACCGATGCGCGGCATACCCTTCTCGTCCACGGTCACGGTGTCGCCAAACTGCGTCCCTGCGGGAATCTCAAAGGTGATGACCTCGTCAGGCATGATGCCCTCGACCTCGATGGTGCAGCCGAGTGCCGCCTGGACCATCGAGATGGAGACCTCGCAGGTGAGGTCGTCGCCCATGCGATGGAAGCGCGGATGCTCCTCAACCGCAACCGTAACGATGAGGTCGCCCGCCTCGGCGCCACGGTAGCCGGCCTCGCCGTAACCGCGCACACGCAGCTGACGCCCCGAGGAGATGCCGGCGGGGATCTGCACGTCAAGCTTCTCGTGGCTCGGCGTACGGCCCTGGCCGTCGCACATATCGCAGGGGTGATCGATCACGGTGCCCTCTCCGTCGCACTCGGGGCACGGCGCAGACGACTGCACCTGGCCAAAAATCGAGCGCTGGACGGTCGTCACAAAACCGGTACCGTGGCAGCGCGGGCACTCCTGCTCCTGGGCACCCTCGGCAAGACCGGTACCGTGGCAGTCCTCACACGGAGCCAAGCGGTCGTAGCTGATGGTCTTGGTACAGCCGAGTGCTGCCTCCTCGAGCGTGACGGAAAGCGAGACGGCCATATCGCGCCCCTGGCGGCGCACCTGCCGGCGATGACCGCCGCCCGCGGCGCCCCCGCCAAAGAAGGACGAGAAGATGTCGTCCATGCCCATGCCGCCGAAGATATCGTTGAGGTCCACGTAGCCCGATCCCATGGGGCCGTCCGCCGTGCCAAACCGGTCGTAGTTGGCACGCTTCTGCTCATCGGAAAGGACAGAGTACGCCTCGTTGAGCTCCTTGAACTTCTCCTCAGCGTTGGGGTCGTCGGAGACATCGGGATGAACCTTGCGCGCCTTCTTTAAGAACGCACGCTTAATCGTCCGCTGGTCGGCATCGCGGTCGACGCCGAGCACCTCGTAGTAATCCCTCTTGTCTGCCACCTGCAAACCCTTCCCCCACACACGTCACATCTAAGGTAACGCCGACGCTCCCGCGCCGGCACATCACATGGTACCCGCCCGGCGCGGACGGTAAACATCCACGTCGGACGGGCATTGAGGCCGCAGCGTCCGGCGCCGGACGCTGCGGCCAACAGCCATCTCGGCCTACCACATGTAGTAATACGGGCGGTAGTAGAGCCCGCGCGAGCAGCTCATAAACCACAGGGCGATGAGCGCGTAGAAGAGCGCGTTGACAAATCCCGCCCCAAACCGTGCAGCGCCGCGCTTCCACCACAGGCTCGTGTGATGGAACACGTCGTCCGAGAGCACCTGGAAGACGCCCACGCCAAAGACGATGATCACGATGATGGTGAGCACCGAGAGCAGCTGGAGGTAGGCGAATAGCGCGAGGAACGGCGTCGCGAATCCCATGAGATAGAAACCGCGATAGGCGCTGCCTTCAAGCCGCTCGGCCGCCACATGGGCGCGTCCCACGAGGTCGCCCCCCGCCGCGCCGTTGGTTCCGGCGTTACCCATCCCCTTGATGCGGACGCGGTCGCCGTCGTGTGTGCCGGGCGGGAACTCCACCACAGCCTCGCTCGTTACCTGGGTGCGACCGGTACCGCCGCAATCCGGACAGGGATCGGCCACAACCTTGCCCGAGCCCCCGCATTCCGGGCAGACCATCTGAAACATCCCCGCCCCAAAGAGGAACGACATGTCGACTCCGATGGTTCCGGTGCCGCCGCAGCTCGGACAGGTGTGCGCTGTCTCGCTCGAGACGGAACCAGAGCCGTGGCAGTGGCCGCAGGGCTCGTAGCGGCGAAACGATATGCCCTTACGAGCGCCGTGCTTGGCCTCGTCGGCCGTGAGCTCGATATCCACCACAACGTCTGCGCCGTTCTCGGGGTTGTAGGCAGAAGACCCCTGACGTCCGGGCCGACGCTGCGCATAGCCGCCAAAGCCCGCGCCAAAGGGGAACCCTCCGCCAAAGGGCGAGGCGCCGTAGCCCCCATAGGGGCTTGCGGATGCGCCGGCCGCCGCATAAGGGTTGCCTGAGCGCATCGCGTCGTAGCGGGCGCGCTTCTGATCGTCGGAGAGCACGGCATAAGCCTCGGAGACCTCTTTGAATTTCTCCTCGGCGTCGGGTGCCTTGTTGACATCGGGGTGGAGTTTACGGGCCTTCTGCTGGAAGGCCTTCTGAATCGTACGCTTATCGGCGTCTTTGGACACACCGAGGATGGCGTAGTAATCCTTCTCGTTCATGGTTGCCATATGAGCGGGCATCCTCCTGAGGTCGAAACATATGGGCCTATTGTAGCGAAGCAGCCCCGCAAGCGCGCAAGACGCGCGCGGGACTTAGGCGCCCTGCACATTTCGCGCAAGGGAGGCATTTTAAGGCAGGTGTGTTCGGCTTCTGCGGACAGAGTGGGCTTTGGCCCCTGTTAGACTCGCGACGCAAGCCCCCACATAAGGCCGTAGAGCTCGTTGCCCATGAGCCAGCCACGCTCGGTTGGAACCAGCCGCCCGTCGCGCCAAGCGGCAAGTCCCTCACGGCATGCGGTTGTTATGGTAGGGTCCACATGGTCCGGACCGAACAGTGCGCGCGCACGCTCGAGCAGCTCTGGAGACACACCCGCGCTCATGCGCATCCCGAGCATAAGGTCCTCGGCCACGGCCTCGTGCGCTCTCAGGCGCTCAACGTCAAAGCGCGTGGCCCCATCGTTGCGCTGGACGATGCGAATGCGGTCATCGGGCGAGATGCAGGCGAGGTTGCAAGCATCGCCCTGGCTGGGAAAGAGGTTCGCGAGCTCAAGATATTCGGCGCCCGTGAGCATGCCCGCCGCGGACCGGCCGAGACCCAGATAGCCTACACCCGTCCAGTACGCGATGTTGTGCTGGCAAGCATGGCCGGGTCGTGCGTAGCTCGCAACCTCGTAGCGCTGGTAGCCGGCGGCCGTCAGCGCATCGCGCGCGGCCTCCATGCAGACAGCCTGGAAGTCTTCATCCGGCTCAAGCGAGGGGTCTTGTGCAACCTGGCGGGCAAGCGGCGTACCCTCCTCAACCGTCAGAGGATAGACCGAGATATGATCGGGGCCGGCGGCGAGGGCGCCCTTGAGCGTCTTGCGCCAGCTCTCCCCCGTCTGACCCGGGAGCCCGCACATGAGGTCGCACGACACGCTCATCCCCAGGCGCTTCACCCGCGCGATGACCGCGAGGGCGCAGGCAGCATCGTGCAAGCGTCCGATTCGGGCAAGCTCACCGTTATCGAGGCTCTGAACGCCGAGCGAGATCCGCGTGACGCCCGCCTCGGCGAGCTCGCGCGCAAGGTCCTCGCTGAGCGACTCGGGGTTGGCCTCGCAGGTGAACTCAACCGGTTCGCACCAGCTCCGGACGCGGCGGACAAGCGCAGGGAGCCGCTCACCCAAAACCGTTGGCGTGCCACCCCCGATATAGACCGTTCGGACGTCTGCGAGAGCCCCGCACTCACCGAACGCGTTGATACGACGCTCGAGCTGCGCCACGTAAGTCGCAGCCGCCTCATCGAGCGCGCGTCCGCACAACCCGCGTGAGTCGAAGTCGCAGTAGGCGCACTTGGCATGGCAGAAGGGTATGTGCAGATACAGGGCTCCTACAGACACGAACGCTCCTCCCCACTCTCAACCGCGCGCTTCGTTGTGTACCTCTCAGCAGATCCGCCCAAGAAACGTCGTCCGCTCATGTGTTGTGCAAAATGTAGCCATTGTGCAAAATGCAGCCAGATTCTGCGCAAAACGTGAGTGAACCCCATTCCCAGGAACGACAACAGCCGGTCGAGCCGATTGCCGCCCCTGCACTACGCCTCTACACCCCGGTAAGTACGTCCTCGTGTGCGCGCAGGTCGGCCTCGATTTCGTCCACCAGCTCCATAAACTCCTCGTAGGTGGTGCACTGCACCACCCGCCCGCGCCAGCTCGCGGCATGGGGCATGCCCTTCAGGTACCACGTCGCAAAGGTGCGCGCCCGCGCCATAAAGGGCAGGTAGCGGTGGACGAGCCCGAGGTGCTCGCGCAGGGCGTCAAGCCGCTCAAAGAGGTCGTGCACCGGCGGCTCGACACCCTCGAGCGCAAGCGCCCGCGCGTCGTCAAAGATCCAGGGATTTCCGTAGGTGCCGCGGGCGATAAACACCGCTGTGGCTGCTGTCTCGCGCAGCATACGAGCCGCCGCCTCGGCCGAAAACACATCGCCCGAGCCCACCACGGGCACGTCCACCGCGCGCGCCACCTCGTCGATAACCGACCAGTCGGCCTCACCCGTATAGAGCTGCTTAGCCGTGCGCCCATGCACCGCTACCGCAGCCACGCCCGCGTCCTCAAGCCGACGCGCAAGCTCGGGAGCGGTGCGCTCACCGGTGGCAAACGAAGCGCGCATCTTGACCGTTACGGGAACGTGGGCCTCGCGCACGCAGGCGCGTACGATCTCCTCCGCAAGCTCCGGCGTCTCCATGAGGGCGCAGCCCTCGCCCTTGGTGATGACCTTGCGCGCAGGGCAGGCCATGTTGATGTCGATGAGCGTGAGCTTCTCCCCCACCCGCTCCTCAACGGCGGCAACGGCGCCCGAGAACTGCTCGGGCTTGGAGCCAAAGAGCTGGACGCAAATCTGCGGTTCCTCGTCCTCGGGCAGCACGAGGCGCCAGGTCTTGTTGCTTGCGTAGGCAAGACCGGCCACGCTCACCATCTCGGAATATGCATGCCGGGCTCCCCGTCTGCGGCACATGATGCGATACGCCGCATCGGTAACGCCCGCCATCGGCGCAAGCAAAAACGGCTGCTCGGCATAGGCGACACGCAGATCGTCCGAAAACGACATCGGATTCCCTTCATATCAAACCGGGGCAAGGTGGCCTGTCAGGCCCTTGTCCCTAAACACGTCATCAGTCCTCGACCTTAAGGATCGCGAGGAACGCCTCTTGCGGCACGTCGACCGAGCCGATGGCCTTCATGCGCTTCTTGCCCTCTTTTTGCTTTTCGAGCAGTTTGCGCTTACGCGAGATGTCGCCGCCGTAGCATTTGGCGAGCACGTCCTTGCGGCGTGCCTTGACGGTGGAGCGGGCGATGATCTTGTTGCCGATGGCACCCTGGATGGGCACCTCGAAGAGCTGGCGCGGGATGATCTCCTTGAGCTTGTCGCAAAGCCCTCGTGCAAGGTTATAGGCCTTGTCGCGATGCACGATAAAGCTGAGCGCGTCCACCTCGTCGCCCGAAAGGAGGATATCGAGCTTGACGAGGTCGGAGGGCCGGTAGTCGGCAAACTCGTAATCGAGCGACGCGTAACCCTTGGTGCGGCTCTTGAGCTGATCGAAGAAGTCGAGGATGAGCTCGGCAAGCGGCATGTCGAAGTGCATCTCGACGGACTTCTGCGAGAGGTGGATCATGTCGCGCATGGTGGCGCGATGGTCGATGGCAAGCTGCATCACGGCACCCGTGTACTCCGGCGGCACGATGATCTTGGCCGAAAGGTAGGGCTCCTCGATGTGGTCGATGCGCGTCACGTCGGGAAGGTCCTGGGGGCTGCGCACCTCGAGCATGGTACCGTCGGTCTGGTAGACGTGGTAGTCCACGCTCGGGCTCGTGGCGATGAGGTCGAGGTCGAACTCGCGCTCGAGACGCTCCTTGACGACTTCCATGTGGAGCAGGCCCAAAAAGCCCACGCGGAAGCCAAAGCCGAGGGCCACGCTCGTCTCGGGATCCCACACAAGCGACGGATCGTTGACGCGGAGCTTCTCGAGCGCGTCGCGCAGGTTCTCGTAGTCCTTGTTGTCGATCGGAAAGATGCCCGTGTAGACCATGGGCTTGGCCTCACGGTAGCCCGGCAGGGCGGCATCGCAGGGGCGGTCGTGATAGGTGAGCGTATCGCCCACGCGCACGGCGGCGGGGTCCTTGAGGCCCGTGACCACAAAGCCGACCTCGCCCACTGAGAGTTCATCCACCAGCACCTCGGCCGGGCGCTTGACGCCCACGCCGTCCACGAGGAACGACTGCCCTGCCTGCATCATCTGGAGGGTATCGCCCTTCTTGACGGACCCGTCGAAGATGCGCACCGTCGCCACCACACCGCGGTACTCGTCAAAGTACGAATCGAGGATGAGGGCCTTGAGCGGAGCCGAGGCGTCACCCTTGGGCGGAGAGATGAGAAAGACGATTGCCTCAAGCAGGTCGTGGATGCCCTCGCCCGTTTTGCCCGATACGCACGCGGCGTCGTCTGCCGGGATGGCAAGCTCGTCCTCGATCTCGAGCTTAACCTCGTCGGGGTGCGCCGAGGGAAGATCGATCTTGTTGATAGCGGGCACGATGTCGAGATTGGCGTTCATGGCAAGGTTGGCGTTGGAGACGGTCTGCGCCTCAACGCCCTGCGTAGCATCCACCACGAGGACGGCGCCCTCACACGCGGCGAGCGAACGCGAGACCTCGTAGGTGAAGTCCACGTGGCCCGGCGTGTCGATGAGGTTGAACTGGTAGATCTCGCCATCGTCGGCCGTATACATGACGCGCACGGCGTTGGACTTGATCGTGATGCCGCGCTCGCGCTCGATGTCCATGGAATCGAGCAGCTGCTGTTCCATATCACGCTCCTCAACGGTGTGCGTGAGCTCGAGGATGCGGTCCGAGATGGTCGACTTGCCGTGGTCGATGTGGGCCACGATGGAGAAGTTTCTGATGTGGGCGGTATCTTGGGTATTCATGCGTGCCATTCTATATGAAAAGGGCCCGTCGCAAAACGGGCCCTCACAAAACGATGCAGATGCTCGACTACTTGATGGAGTTAACGAGGTTCTGCACGCCGGACTTACGGTTGGAAGCCTGGTTCTTGTGAATGATGCCCTTGGACGCAGCCTGATCGAGACGCTTGTAGGCGCGGTTGGCAGCGGTCTGGGCAGCCTCGACGTCGCCCTCGGCAACGGCGGCCTGCACGTGCTTGACGAGCGTCTTGAGCTCGGAGCGGACCGCGCGGTTGCGGACGCGGGCCTTCTCAGCGGTACGGATACGCTTCTTCTGAGACTTGATGTTTGCCACTTTGTTTGGTTCCTTTCGATCTTCCGATCAGCTCGTTATCCGGGCCTCTGAGACACGGTGAGGTCACACAAGGAGGGAGTTTAGCACAAGCACTGCATGTTCGGAAGTGCAGAAGCTATGGAAATGCAGGTCGGAGGCTACTGGGTCGACCGCCCGTCCCGCGCCCCGTCCTCGCATGGGCTCATGCGGGTCTGGGTTGCGCCTTCGACGCAAGCCCTCACGAAATCGCCCTCGCGAGGGCGGGGCGCGGGGCGAGCTACGAAGCCGTCGGCGCAGCAATAAAAACTACGTTACGATCTGAGGCATATAGCTCAGCACATATACGGATATATGAATACGCTTTCTGACTCTAATCTACATAGATGTCATACCGGGTCGTGAGTGTTCAAAATCTCGAGAAATCAATGATTCCTTGAAGCTCTTCGACGACAGCACATGGGAATGACAGCCGTCGTTTTTCAAAAGCGCAGGATACGATTTATGCATCCAACGGTTTGCAATCGAAATCGTTGATTTCTCCCAATTTTGACCACGACGGCTCACGGTGCGACTGTACGCATGCCAAGTAGATGGCGGCGGGGCGGCGCGGGGCGATGCCGGGTCGATTTCGTGAGGCTTTGCGCCGGCGGCGCAAAGCCGACCCGCATGAGGCCCGGCATCGCCCCGCGCCGCCCCACCGAATCAAGTGGATCTCACCCGCGCGAGCAGATCTGGACGATCCACGTGGTAATGGCAACCTCGGAGTCGCGTGAGCCCTTGAGGGCCTGCTCGACCTCTACGGCCGCACGGAGTGCTCCCGTGAGCTCGTCCATGGTATAGCGGCGAGCCCACGTGAGGTGGTTGCGTACCTGCCAGCCCTGGAGGCCGAGGGTGCTGGCAAGCTCACGACCCTGCCCACGTGCGTCCAACGCCTTTGCCGTGATGAGCTCGCGCAAACGGGTGCAAAGTAGCGAATAGAGCCTCATTTCGCTTTTGGGAGGCTGCAGCCGGTAGAGCTCAAGGGCACGGGTAACGTCTCGAGCGGCAACGGCGTTGAGGAAGTCCCAGGGTTTTACCTCGGCGGTTCGCACGACAAAACGTTCAACGTCTGCGCGCTCGATCTGGGGGGCATCAACCATCTCGGCGAGCTTTTTGAGCTCGTTATCGAGCATACGCGTTGCCTCGCCGGCACGCGCGATGAGTTCCTCGGCGGCATCGAGCGAGATGGTCTTGCCGTGATGGCGCGCCATGCCCTGCACGAGAATCGGGAGCTCGCGGCCCTTCTTGGCTCCGCAGTCGATGATCGCCTTCTTGTCGATCTTGGCGATGGCCTTGTAGAGCCTGGTGTTCTTGGCAAGCGTGCCGGCAGTGAGGAGGACCGTCGTCGTGGGTGACGGGTCGGCGAGGTAATCGGTCAGGGCCGTGCGGATGGGCTCGGCAAGGCGATCGCACCCGTTGAGGATCACGAGTCGAAAGTCTGCACCCATGGGATAGGTGTTAAGCGAAGAAAGCAGGTCGTCCACGTCTTGGTCGCGCGTCATGTCGCGTTCGTCGAGGTTGAAGTCTGCCATGCCGCTCGCCTCAAGACGGCGACGCAAACGCTCGACCGCTGTATCGCGTTTGACCTCATCGGGCCCAACGGCCAGATAGGCCGGCAACAGCTTGCTCTCGGCCATGGGTTTCCCTTCTCATCGCATGTATCGGACCCCATTCTACCCGCTTACGAGGACTCGTCACGCCGCGCGCTGTCGCTGCGTGCGTACGCGAACACCCTCTGCATCCGGCTCTAGGGAAATGTCACCCACATCTATCGTGCAGAGAAAAGCGCTCCCCACGCTTTGGACTGCTTCAACCGCCTCGTCGCTCGGATGCCCGTAGGCGTTTCCCTCTCCAGCGCTCGCTATGCAAAGCTCAGGGTCAAGCGTCTTGAGCATCGAGGCGTCAGTCGAAGCGGCAGAGCCGTGATGGCCGAGCTTGAGTACGTCGATATCGCCAACACTGGCGGCATAGCGATCCGCTTGATCGGCCTCGCTATCACCGGTCAGAAGAGCATGAAGGGAAGTCCTATCCACCCGATACGTAAGGTCGAGCACCAGCGAATCGGCGTTCTCGGTCCCCTCCACCTCATCCATGGGCCAGACCATCTCAGCGGCAAATGAGCCGATCCGCAGCGTATCCCCAACACTGACCTCAGATATCGGTGGCGGGTTTAGCTCGGCGAGCTCCCCTGGCATCGCATCGGAGGCGCCCTCGGCAACGATTAGGCGACCGACGGGATACGCACTGAGTATGGCGGGGAGTCCGCCCCAATGGTCGCGATCCCAATGAGTAATGAGCACCGCGTCGAGGCGGAGCACCTCATTGCGTGCAAGGGCCGCAACCACAGCGTCATCTACCCCTGCATCCACCAGAAGCGTAGACGCGCCGTCGCGTACAAGGATAGCATCCGCCTGACCAACATCCAGCACCGTGAGCGAGGGAGGGGCAAACCACCCAATGCGGATAACATGCACCGCGAGCGCTATCGCACACGCAGAGCTTACCAAGGCGACAGTCCGCATTGAGGGCAGCTTCCAGCAAACGTAGACGGCAACCGCGAGCACATAGGGTAACCACACCGCATGGCCGAGCGAGTCGGGATCAACCGAGATCGCGGCATAAGGAACCGCTGCGCAAGCCTCTGCAACAAAGATACTGAGTTGAGCCAGACCAAGCGGTACGGCAAGAAGCGCCCCCACCGCGGGAACCAAGGTAACAATTGGTACTACGATTAACCCGCAGATCAAGAGCCCCGTCATGAGGGGACCGAGGATAAGGTTGGCGATGGGGGCGATGAGCGATAGCTCGCCAAAGACCGGCACGGTGATGGGGACGGTCGCCAGCTGTGCCACCAGTGTGATCGCAAGCGCCGATGCCACGTTGACCGGCAGATGAGTTTGCCCCATAAACGCCTCGGCATACCCACCAAAGAGATGTATGAAGAGAACGCTTACGGCAGATAGCTGGAATCCAAGGTCGTACACCACACCGGGCTGATGCAGTACAAGAACGATCACAGCGAGTGCAAGCCCCGAAAGGCCATGGCCCCGCCGCCCACCCAGACGGGTCAGAAGACTAGCAGCAACCATAACAAGAGATCGGACTGCGCTCGGAGCGCCTCCGGTAAAGACCACATAGCAGCTCATGAGGGCAAGCAGCACGACCGTGCGCGCAGCCGGTCGGACGCGCGTGAGCGAGGCAAGCTGGACCACGAGAGCCGACACGAGCGCCAGATGTCCGCCCGAAACTGCCACGAGATGCGAGGTCCCCGTCTGGGCAAAAGCTTCGTTTGCCCGTGCTTGCGAGAGCTCGGTCGTCCTTCCGCACACGATGCCGGCCAGAAGTGCACGGGACTCGCTTTCTGTGGGCGCGATAGTTCTCAACATCGCCTGCCGCACGCTCCAGATAGCCGATGGGGCAGCCTCGGCTCGACTACGAACGCGAACTACATCCACCTCGGCAAGCTGCCCCGCCATATAGGAGCTGCGATCCCACGGGTCGTTGGTAAAGGACCGGAGGCGCCCCACGACATTGAGCACCACGCTCTCTTCAAAGGCCTCATCAGCCGATAGCGAGACCTCCCCCAGGGCCTCCCCATCACACGCCGCCGTAGCATTCATACATGCTCCGTACGATGAGAGCGACGGGTCTCCCGACACCGTAAAGGTGGGTCGGGAGACCGGCTGTGCCACAAGCTTCTCAGTCTGCCCCGCTCTCACCAGTAGACTTGCTCCCACGGCAAGCATTCCCAAGGCAAGCCCGGCAAGTCCCCAACGGGCATAGCGTCGAACACGAGCAAAACAACCGGAAAGCAGGCTAAATAAGAGTAATGCTGCGCTAAGCAGAATCAAGACCACGAGCGGCCCAGGTGCGTCCTCACGGTTCACAGCGCTTCGCCAACCCGCTTCCATGCCGAGCGCGGCCGCCATAAGGACTCCGATAGCGGCTGCCCCTAGCGGTGGAAGGTACGGCCTTGGTGGCAGCACCATGGACTCGGCTGGCAACGGGCGGCTCATACGCAGATCAACCCCGCAAGCTTCTCGTACTTCTTCTCGCCGATTCCACTAACTCGCATCAGGTCGTCCGGTGATGAGAACGGTCCGTTGGTCTCTCGGTCCTCCACGATGGCCGCAGCGGTTGCAGGTCCGACGCCCGGGAGCGTATCGAGCTCGGCCTCAGTTGCACGGTTGATGTTAATGAGGGCAGATGGTGCGGCGCCAGATTCTGAAGCTGCAAAACCCCCTATGCCTGCTGCGACTCCTCCGCTTGCATCTTCTCCCACACGCGGGATATAGATCTTCTCTCCGTCCGAGACGAGGGCCGCACGGTTGATGGACGAGAGTTCCGCATCATCGGTGGTGCCACCCGCGGCCGCCAGTGCATCTGCTACCCGAGCCCCCTCTGGAAGCTCAACCACCTGGGGCGCAGCGACGGCTCCATCCACATCCACCACAACGTGAGCGGGCGTCTTCGCCTCTCCGTGCGTCGTGTCATCGCCTTCTGAATCGCCTTCCGTTGACGTATTGGCATCATCCGCAGCAGAGGACCCATCAGCGTCTTCGCGCGCAACGCCCTCATCGTTGCGTTCTATAAGCACCCCGTTAGAAGCCTGCATCCCCAGCACTGCCGCCCCCACAACCACGCCCGCGCCAGCCACAAAGAAGCAGACCATGATCGCGATAAGCCACGGTCGGCCCTTCACGGCTCGCACGACCCGATCTGACCACCCACCAGATTGAAGCTGTGCCATCGGCATCACCCCTCTCGACCCGATGGTCACACGGGCAGGGCAGGAGCAATGCGACTATGTCAGAAACCTGGTCACGGTCTTACCAATTTCTAACCGTTTTCTAACCAGTAGGGCATAATACGGCCATCAACCAGGGAGTTTGACAAGAGACGGTTACGTTGTTCTCAGTGCGGGAGATTTTGAAGAAGGAATGGAGGTCCGACGCGGGACAAGCCGAGCGCAGGCGTGCGGACCAGCAGCCTGTTGCATGCCGGCATAGTTTTATCCACGAAAAACTGCGGTCCGATTCCTTCTACGAGAAAGAATCGGACCGATTTGGCAACGATATTGACGGATTCCTTCTCATAGAAGGAATGTGACAGAAGCCGGCGCCCCTATTGCTCCCGCGGGGCCAGCTCGGCGTGGCGCTCACGCAGCCGGCGCGGCGGCCGGTACGAACCACTCTCAAAGTCGACGTACTCCACCGCATCCACCAAGCGCTCAATCATGGCCTCGTGGTCAAAGAGCTCCCAGGCCTCGTGCACCTGGTCGAGCTTGGCGTGCGTCTCGGGTGAGCGCGGCATAAAGAGCGTGCAGCAATCCGGGGCCGTCTCGCATGAGATATCGTAGGTGCCGATCTTTTCGGCACGCTCGATGATCTCTTGCTTATCGGACCCGATGAGCGGCCGAAACACCGGCAGGGACACGACCTCGTTGACCGCCATGATGTTCTCGAGCGTCTGCGAGGCAACCTGTCCAAGCGACTCGCCCGTCACGATAGCCTTGGCACCCTCGATACGGGCGATCCGCTCAGCCACCGCATACATCACACGGCGGTACATGATCACCCGCAGCGCGCTCGGACAGGCGAGGGAGATCTCGCGCTGGCAGTCGCCAAAGGGCACCACATAGAGGCGGCCGATCTGGATAGCCGGCGCAAGTGCCGCGATAATGTCCTGGCACAGGTACTCGCTCGTGTCGGCCGTCTGCGGCCTGCCCGAGAAGTGAACGGGCACGCACACCGCCCCGCGCCGCGCGAGCATCCAGGTGGCGACCGGCGAGTCGATGCCGGACGAGAGCAGCGTGACGACCTTGCCGGCGCTCCCCACGGGGAGCCCTCCCACACCGCGGACCGAGCGAGCGTACACGTAGACGCTCCCCTGTACCACGAGCACGTGCACGGTGACGTCTGGGTCGCGCATCTTGACCCGCTTTTGCGGAAACGCCTCGCAAAGGACCGACCCCACCTGCTGGTTGAGGTCCATCGAGGTCAGGGGGTAGTCGGTATTGGAGCGTTTGGCCGCCACCTTAAACGTGTCAAACTCCCCCGCCTCGCCAAGCGCGCGCACGGCAGCCCGACAGTACTCATCGGGCTCACGGTTAGTGTGGTAGGCAAGCGACACGCGCGCCACACCGGGAACGCTGCGAATCACATCAAAGGCACGGTCGGCATCGCCGGGGGCCGAGAAGGTCATAAGGATATGGCCCGAGATACGGGTTACGCACGAGATGGAAAAGGCGGCACACGCCGCCTTAAGGGAATCCATGAGCATACGCTCGAAGTGAGCGCGGTTCTTACCCTTGAGCCCCACCTCGTGATAATGGACCAGGCAGACTCGACTCGCCATAGGCTACGCTTCCGCCGCCCGATGACCGAGCGCATCCTCATAGCGCTCATGGTTGTAGGAGATATCGCCGTCGACGATCTCCTCCATTGCCATGGAGATGGTGTCCTCGCCCGAGACGGCAACGGTGATGTCGTCCACGTCCATCACAGCAAGCACGCGGTTGTGCTGACCGCGGAGCATGCTGTTGATGTCACAGGCACGCTTGGACGCAACCGCCGCAAGCAGGAAACGGTTGTTATCGGTCTTATCGAGCAGGCTGTCGATAGCCGGATCTACAACAGACATGGCCTTAGTTCCTTTCGTGCTTCTTGATGATGCGAACAAGCTCAGTCGTCGCCTCGTCGAGGTCGTCGTTGATGAGCACCTCGTCGTAGCGATCGGCAAAGGCCAGCTCGCGCTGAGCGGTTGCAAGGCGCACCTCGACCACCTCGGGCGTCTCGGTCCCGCGCCCGATCAGGCGCTCGCGGAGAACTTCATCCGAGGGCGGCTTGATGAAGATGAGCACGGCTTCGGGGAACCGCTCCTTAACCTGGAGCGCACCCTGCACGTCAATCTCCAAGATAAGCGACGTTCCGGCGGCAAGCTTGGACTCAACCTCGCTTACAAGGGTGCCATAGCAGTTACCAAAAACGTTCGCCCACTCAACGAACTCCCCCGCCGCAACGCGCCGCTCAAAGTCCTCGACCGTGAGGAAGTGGTAATTCACCCCATCGACCTCGCCGGGACGCGGAGAGCGCGTGGTAGCCGAAACCGTCAGGCCCAGACCAGGAAGCTCCTTGCGCACACGCGCCACAAGCGTACCCTTGCCTGCACCTGACGGTCCCGAGATGACGAAGAGTTTAGACGTCAACCGGCTCACTTACTTGGTGAGCGCTTCGAGCAGCTGCTCGCGCTGACGAACGCCGAGGCCCTGGACACGGCGCGTGGCGGAGATACCCAGCTCGTCCATGATCTTGGCGGCCTTGGCCTTGCCGTAGCCCGGGAGCGACTCGATGAGGGTGGAGACCTTCATGCGAGACGCGATCGGATCGTCGGAGTTAAGCACGGAGTCGAGGGAAACCTCGCCCTTCTTGATTTTCTCGCGGAGCTCGGCACGAGCATGACGGGCGGCTGCTGCCTTCTCGAGAGCGGCCTTGCGCTGCTCATCGGTGAGCTGAGGAAGCGCCATGTGAACCTCCAAATGACTTGGTTAACAAACGAATTAGCTGGCTGAATGCCATAAAACCGCACGTCAGCCAATGACCGGATACATACCTTAGACGAACCCCGGGCAAAGTTCAAGCGCACGGTGGACAAAAATGCCCGGTAGACGCACCCGCTCCATAGAACCTGCGCGAAAGGCGCAGGTAGCGGCCGTGCCGACGAGGGTGCGGGTGCGTCAAGAAAGGCTAGACCCCCTCCACAAGCTCCTGAACGATCGCCTCAAAGGCGGCAACGGGGTCGTCTGCCTCGGTGATGGGCCGTCCGATGACGAGGTGGCTCGCGCCAGCCTCGATGGCGGCAACCGGAGTGGCCACGCGCGACTGATCGCCGATTGCAGCCCCGGCGGGACGAACGCCCGGGGTCACGATGAGGGCATCGGGGCCCAGCAGCTCGCGCATGCGCGCCGCCTCCTGTGGCGAGCACACCACGCCGTCGATTCCGTTGGCAGCAGCAAGGCGAGCCAGCCGGTCAACCTGCTCGGCCACGGGAGCCTCGACGCCCACCTGGGCGAGCGTCTCTTGGTTCATGCTCGTGAGCACGGTGATGGCCACGAGCTTGGGGCGCTCGGTGCGAACCTCGCCGGCAGCCTCGGCGCCCTCCCGGCAAGCGGCGAGCATGGCAGCGCCACCCGCACCGTGCACCGACAAGAGGTCGGCGCCCGCAATGCCCGCCGACTCGGCGGCACCGCGAACCTGATGCGGGATATCGTGGAGCTTAAGGTCGAGGAAGACCTTAAAGCCGCGCTTCTTAAACTCTTGCACGATCTCGGGGCCCGCGAGGTAGTAGAGCGTCATGCCCACCTTGAGCCACGTCGCATGGCCCTTGAGCGCCTCGGAGAGCGCCATTGCCTCGTCGTAGCCGCAATCGAGTGCGACGATGATGCGGTCGCGCGCCTCGGTATCTAGCATTCGAAGGCTCCAATCAGCTCGGAGATGCTTGCAACACCCTGGCTCTCGGCCCAAGCCTCGAGCTCGGCGAGGATGCGCACCGCAGCATCGGGCTCGGCAAAGCTCGCCATGCCGACCGACACCGCAGAGGCGCCGGCAAGGATAAACTCAGCGGCCTCCTCGCCCGTGGTAACGCCGCCCACGCCGCAAACTGGGATGTCCACCGCGTTGGCGACCTCCCAGACCATGCGAACCGCGATCGGGTGGAGCAGCGGACCGGAAAGTCCGCCCGTGGGCTTGGAAAGCTTTGAGCGACGCGTGTGCACATCGATTGCCATACCGGGGATGGAGTTGATGACCGTGAGGCCATCGGCGCCCTCGGCCTCAAGCGCGCGGGCAATCTCGGGCAGGCGGACGGGAGCCATCTTAACGAGCAGCGGCCGCTTGGTGATGGGTCGGCAGGCGCGCATGACCTCGGCAGCACCCTCGGGGGTGGAGCCGGCAGCGGCACCACCCGCATCGATGTTAGGGCAGCTCACGTTAAGCTCAAAGGCCGAGGCCCAGGGGCAGAGCTCCTCGAAGAGCTCGAGCGCGGCGACATACTCCGCCGTGGAGTGCCCAGCAACCTGGCAGATGACGCGCGTGCCCTTGGCAGCGAGATCGGCCAAAAAGTCACCCGACTCCGCAACCATGCCGCGAACGCCCGGGTTCTGGAGGCCGACGGAGTTCATCATGCCGCCCTTGACCTCGGTCATGCGGGGCTTGGGGTTACCCGGCCACGGCTCAGCGGCGCAACCCTTGGTGGTGATGGCACCGAGCGTGGAGACGTCGAAGAAGTTCTGGAACTGCCACCCAAAGCCAAAGGTACCCGAGGCGGTGTTGATGGGGTTCTTAAGGTGCATGCCGGCAAAGTCGACAGCCATATCTACGCGGCTCACCAGACGACCTCCTTTGCATCAAAGACGGGGCCGCACATGCAGGCGCCCTTCATGCCACCCGTGGTCTCGACGGCGCACGTGGCGCACGCGCCAAAACCGCAGCTCATCATGCGCTCCACCGATGCCTCGCAGGAAACGCCCGCGTGCGCGGCCGCAGCGGAGACCTTGGCCATCATGGGCTCGGGACCGCAGGTTGCAACGTAGTCGAAGGTATCACCCTCGAGCTCGAGCACCCGCTCGGCCGCATCGGTCACAAAGCCGTGATAGCCGGCGGAGCCATCGTCGGTTGCGATGGAGATGACCGGCGAGCCGGCCTCCTCAAACTCATGCTCACCCACCAGCGTATCGGCCGTGGCAGCGCCGATGCACACCGTATAGGGAATGCCCTTCTGGGCAAGCTCGCGCGCAAGGCACAGCACTGGCGGTACGCCGATACCGCCCGCCACAAGAAGGGCGCGGCGGCAGCCCTCGGGAATCGTCCAGCCATGGCCACCCGGGCCAAGAACCGTGGTGGAGTCGCCGGGCTGCATGCGGGAGAGGCGCTCGGTGCCCTCGCCCACTACGGCGTACCAGATATCGATGGTGCCGGCCTCTGCGTCGGCCGCCGCATACGAAAGTGGAATGCGCAGAAGGCTCATGGCGTTGCCCGGAACGGCAATGTTGACAAACTGGCCGGGCTCAAGCCCCGAGGCAAGGGCGGGGGCGCTGATGCGCAGGGCAAAGACATCCCGCGCGATGGGCTCGTTGGCGACGACCGTGCAGTCGTGCACCCGAGCAGGCGAAGGTGTTGGCATAGGACTCCTCTCATCGGCTGACGGTGCGGACGCAACTGTCAGCCATCTTGCGCCGGCATCACCCGGCATGGTCCCTGAGGGCCGGCGGGCACCGATCGCGCCCGCCGGCCCGATTGACTAGCAGACCTGACCGTTGCGAAGCGTCACGCGACCGCCCACAAAGACGTCCGTGGCGCGGCCGGTAACCGATACGCCGTCAAAGCCGCAGTTGCGCGCCTTGGACTCATAGCCGTCGGCACCAATGGTCCAGGTGACCTCGGGGTCAAAGACCGTGATATCGGCGAGCGAGCCGGCCTCGATGCGTACGGGCTCGAGCCCAAGGATACGACGCGGGTTGACACTCATGAGGTCGACCATGCGGCCGTAATCGATGACACCCGGCTTAACGAGGTTGGTGATGATGAGTGCGAGCGAGCACTCGATCCCCGTCATGCCAAAGGGTGCAAGCTCAAACTCCCGAGACTTCTCCCAGTCGGCGTGTGGCGCGTGATCGGTCACGATAGCGTCGACCGTGCCATCGGTCACACCAGCGCGGAGCGCGGCGGCGTCCTCTGCAGTGCGCAGCGGAGGGTTGACCTTGAAATTGGTATTGAACGTCTCGTCGATGCACTCGTCGGTGAGGAAGAGATGATGCGGCGTGGCCTCGCAGGTAACGGGAAGACCCTCAGCCTTGGCCTCGCGAACCATCTCGAGACCGCGAGCCGTCGAGATGTGCTGGATGTGGAGCTTAGCCCCGGTGAGGCGCGCCACGGCGATGTCGCGAGCGATCTGAATCTCCTCGCCCTCCGCCGGCCAGCCGAGAAGGCCGCGCTTGGTGGAAACGGGGCCCTCGTTGATCTGGCCCTCGCCCACGAGGTCCTCGTCCTGGCAGTGGCTCATAAAGACCTTGCCGAACATCTTGCCGTAGTCCATGCAGCGGCGGAGCATGCCCGCGCCCTGGATACCGCGGCCGTCATCGGTGAAGGCCACCGCACCGTGCGCGACCATGTCGCCCATCTCGGAGATGATCTCGCCCTTGAGGCCCTTGGTCATAGCACCCGAGGGAAAGACCCGGCAGTGTCCCTCGCGTTCGGCCACCGAGCGAACATACTCCACCACGGTGCCATTGTCGGTCACAGGGTTGGTGTTGGGCATCGAGCAGACGCCGGTCATACCGCCCTTGGCCGCGGCACGCGTCTCGGACGCGATGGTCGCCTTGTGCTCAAAGCCGGGCTCGCGCAGGTGCACGTGCATGTCCACCAGACCGGGCACCAGGTACTTGCCGGCAAGGTCGATGACCTCGGCGCCCTCAGGCGCCTCAAGGCTCTCCCCCACCTGGGCGATGCGCTCGCCCTCAACCAGAACGTCGGCAACACCGTCGAGCCCCAGCGCAGGGTCGACGACATGGGCACCCTTAAGAAGCAAGGCCATTATCGGCACCTCCCAGCAAGAGATAGAGCGCGGCCATGCGGACGCAGATGCCCGCGTAGACCTGGTCGAGAATGACGGAGCGCTCGGGATGATCGGCCATGTAGGAGTCAAACTCCACGCCGCGGTTGATGGGACCGGGGTGGCACACGATCGCATCGGGCTTCATGAGGCGCTCGCGAGCCTCGGTGAGGCCGTAGAGCATGTGATACTCGCGCAGGCTCGGGAAAGGCGCGCCCTCGAGGCGCTCGCGCTGGATGCGGAGCATGTAGACCACATCGAGCTCGGGCAGGACGTCGTCCAGGCTATAGCTCACGCGGTCGCAGCCGAGCACCTGGGGTTCGGCGGGGATGAGCGTGCCCGGGGCCACGACCGTGGCCTCGGCGCCCATGATCTTGAGCGCGGGGATGAGCGAGCCGCAGACGCGCGAGTGCGAGATATCGCCTACGATACCCACCTTGAGGCCCTCAAACCTGCCCTTGTGCTCCCAGATGGTGTAGAGATCGAGCAGTGCCTGGGTGGGATGCCCATGCTTGCCGTCGCCGGCGTCGATGACCGCGGCTGGGGTGTGCTGAGTCACGATGTAGGGGGCGCCGGCGTGCTTGTCGCGCACAACGACCATATCGATCTTGTAGGAGTTGAGCGTCTGGACTGTGTCGATGAGGCTCTCGCCCTTCACCGTGGAGGTCGCCGACCCGCCAAAGTTGAGGCTGTCGGCCGAAAGACGCTTCTCGGCGAGCTCAAAGGAAGACCGGGTGCGCGTCGAGGGCTCGTTGAACATGTTGACGATCGTCTTGCCCTTGAGCGTGGGAACCTTCTTGATAGCCCGCTCGTTGACCGCCGAGAACGCCTTTGCGGTCTCGAGGATGGTCATGATGTCGGAGTCGGAATACTCGGTGATGTCGATCAGGTGCTTGTGACCGAAGCTCATCGCTCGTCACCTCCCAGGGGTGCGGATCCGGCGCGGTCGCCCTCCGAGACGTCGGTGATCTCGACCGAGGAGCGGCCGTCGACGTCCTTGAGGTAGAGGCGGACGTTCTCCTCGTGCGAGGAGGGCACGTTCTTGCCCACAAAGTCGGGGCAGATGGGCAGCTCGCGGTGGCCGCGGTCGACAAGCACGGCGAGCTCGATGCGGCTCGGACGGCCGAGGTCCATGAGGGCGTCGAGCGCGGCGCGAATGGTGCGGCCTGTGTAGAGCACGTCGTCGACGAGCACGATGCGCTTGCCGTCGACGTCGAAGGGCACGTGGGTCTCGTGAATCTTGGGTGCGATGCTCACGCCGTAATCGTCGCGATAGAAGCTGATGTCGAGGCGGCCGAGCGGCACGCGAACGCCCTCGATCTCCTCGATACGGTCGGCGAGCTCCTTGGCGAGCAGATCGCCGCGCGTGACGATACCCACGAGCGCAAGGTTGTCGCACCCCTCGTTGCGCTCGAGAATCTCGTGCGCGATGCGCGTCATAGCGCGGCTGATGGCGACCTCGTCCATGATGATCGCCTTGGGTGTGGTTGCCACGGGTCTCCTTTCTTCCGTCCGGTCCCCGCAGGCGGGGCACAAAAAAGATGCCTAGCCCAAGCATGGCAAGACATCGGCAAGAAAGACCCCGGGCAGGGGCTATGTAGGTCCTTGCGGTATCTCGTACACGCTTAAAGGCTGGCCTGATTATACACAAAGCCGCGACGCAGGGGCGGGGCCAAGATGATACGACCCACGAGGCCATCACTTCTCTGACAACCTTTCAAGATATTGACCCAGCGAAGCACGACCGGCTCGCGGCTGGCGGACCGGAAGAACGGAGGTGCGTAATTGTGGGGTGGCTCGCCCCGCATGTCCTCCGGGGCGAATTCAGAGCTCGTGCACGCATCGAGTACATGCCTGCCGCACGGCGAAGCTGAGCCCCGGAGGACATGCGGGGCGAGCCACCAGTAGGGTTAGGCAGACCCTTTCCTACCCTTGAGCACCCCCAGGCGCGAGAGGGCGTAGCGGAGGCCATTTACGCGCCACGTATAGAAAAACTCCCGCACGAGGTACCATAGGTGTGGCCAGCTAGAAAACGGCCGGGGTTCATATCCCGTCAGGCGGAAGTACCGCTCCTTGGCGGCGTTGGTCAGGCAGTCCATCTGGGCGATCACATCGGGATCCATCCGGCGCATGGTGGCCACGATGCGCTCGCGCATCTCGGGCTCCTCAAGGTGTCCACGCCCGATGGCCAAGCCGCAATGGCGCATGCCCATACGGTCGAGCGCGGCCTCGATGCCCTTGTCGTGCTCACCGAGAGCATCGAGAATGTCGCGCATGTCGTTCCAACGCGTGAGGGCGATGTCGGCCGTATCGCCGCAGGAGCTCGCCCCGGGACGGCGATCGCGGTAGCAGTAGAAGCACTCGTCGATGTAGACGATGCGCCGGGCGCGTGCGAGCGTGTCGATCATAAAGGGGTTATCCACCCACCCGGCACCCGGGCACTCGACCAGCCGGATGCCGAACTCGTCGAGGAAGCTCCTCAGGTACAACGCCGTCCAGATGCTCGGATGATGCTGGATAAGACGCGGTGCGTCCTTGAGCGTAAAGGGTTGCTTGCGCACGTGGATACGCTTGTAGTAGGTGTTGCGGCAGAAGAGCTCGTCGGGAGTATCCGGGTCCTGAATGCGCCAGTAGGCGGACTTAACCACGTCGGGCTTCTCGGCAAAGGTGCGCGCAAAGGCGATGAGTCGGTCGTACATGTGCGGTTTAACAAAGTCGTCCGGCTCCACGATAGCGATGTACTCGCCCGTCGACTCGGCGATTCCGCGGTTTACCGAGGCGCCGTAGCCCTGATTCTCCTTGTCGATCACCCGGATGCGCGGATCGCGCGCAGCGTGCTCCTGCATAATGGCGAGCGATCCATCGGTCGAGCCGTCGTTGACCGCGATGATCTCGAGGGAGACCTCGTTGTTCTGCTCTACGCTCGTGAGGCACTGATCGAGGTAGTCCTCGACGTTGTAAACGGGGATGATGACCGAGACGTCCATGCACTCCCCCTACGCAAACTGGTTGCGGTAGGCCTGGCAGACCTCGTCGACGGGACCGTCCATGCGCAGGTCGCCCTTCTCGATCCACACGGCGCGTTGGCAGATGCGCTCGACCTGCTCGATCGAGTGACTTACAAAGAGCACCGTCACATCGCCCGACTCGATGAAGTGCTGAATGCGCTCCTCGCACTTCTGCTGGAAGAACACGTCGCCCACCGAGAGCGTCTCATCCACGATGAGGATGTCAGGCTCGGTGATGGTGGCGATGGCAAAAGCGATGCGCGCGACCATACCGCTCGAGTAATTCTTGAGGGGCATGTCCACAAAGTCGCGGAGCTCGGCAAACTCAACGATCTCGTCAAACTTGGAATCGATGAACTTCTTGGTGTAGCCCAAAAGCGCGCCGTTGAGATAGATGTTCTCGCGCGCGGTGAGCTCCATGTCAAAGCCGGCACCGAGCTCGATGAGCGGCGCGATGTTGCCGCGCACGGTGCAGGAGCCCTCACTCGGCTCGAGCACGCCAGCGATGATCTTGAGCATCGTGGACTTGCCGGAGCCGTTGGTGCCCACAAGACCCACCACGTCGCCCCGCTTGACCTTAAACGAGACGTGCTTGAGCGCGCGGAACTCCGAGAAGAAGAGCTCGCGGCGCATGAGCTTGATGAAGTACTCCTTGAGGTTGTTGAGCTGCTCGGAGGCCATGTTGAAGATCATGGTGACGTCGTCGACCTCGATGGCGTACTCGCCGGCGGCGGCAGGCGTGTTGTACTGACGATAGATTCCCGTGGGAGCGGCCATGGTGCGTCCTTATCTCAAACCGGGTGAACGGGGTTGGCGGCAGAAGCCGTCGGGTGCGCGCGGGGCGCGGCTAGATGTAGAGGATGAACTTGTGCTCGGTCTTGCGGAAGACGATGATGCCGAACACGAGCATCACCACGGCCCACACCGTGCAGAGCGCAAGAATGCCCAGCGAGGGGTTCTGCTGCCAGAGCACGATATCGCGCATGAAGGTGACGAAGCCGTACATGGGGTTGGCCTTGACGATCGCGAGGGTCCATGAAGGCGCCCCGCGGTCGAGGAGCATCTGGAAGTCCCAGAAGACCGGCGTGATGTAGTTCCATGCGGTAAGCACGACGCTCCAGAGGTGAATGACGTCGCGGAAGAAGACCGTGGCGGCCGAGAGCACAAGACCGATACCGATGCAGAAGACCATGAGGAGACCCAGGCAGACGGGCAACCAGATGATGTGCCAGGTGGGGACCACGCGGAACCAAAGCATGACGATGGCAACCGCGATGAGCGAGAAGGCAAAGTTGACGAGGGCAAAGAGAATCTTCTGCACTGGGAAGACAAAGCGGTCGATCTTGACCTTCTTGAGCAACGGTGCGGCGTCCAAGATAGAGGTAACAGCCTTGCTCGTGGAGTCGCTCATAAGCGAATAGGTGATGTTGCCGAGGATAAGGTAGAGCGGGAAGTTCTCGATATTGGAACCGAGAAGCGTCGAGAAGACGATGCTCATGACGACCATCATAAGCAGCGGGTTGAGCACGCTCCACGCCACGCCCAAGAAGCTTCTGCGGTACTTGATCTTAAAATCCTTGGTGACGAGCTGCTTGAGAACGAACAGGTCCTTCTCGAAGTCGTTCCGCGCGTGCGAGACGAACGTGCCTTCTGTCGTGTCTGCCACTGACGGCTCCTCTAAAACCGGGGATAAGTCGCTCTGCATTCTAACACACCCCAAAATTTTGAAATTTCTACTTGCCATCCGCCACGACTTCTGTATACTAATCACTGTTGCTTGAGAGCAGCCAACATTCCTCGGTAGCTCAATGGTAGAGCACGCGGCTGTTAACCGCGCTGTTGTAGGTTCGAGTCCTACCCGGGGAGCCATTGATTTCCTGACCCGCCTCCGGCGGGTTTTTCTTTAAAGAGCAGCATTTGACGCAGTGCGTTATCCGCAAGGCGTTATCCACGTGCTCTTGATTGCCGCGAGCGTCACGAACCCACTGCGATTCTTTTGCGCTCATGACCTTGCTCTACGGTCTGGAAACCGTTCGGGAACCACTTAACAGAAAACTTCGCGTCAAGGTAAGGATGGAATCGGGGTTTCTCACGTAGCCCGATTTTACTCAAGCTCTCTACCAGCAGTTTTGCAAGTGCCGTTGCATCGTCTGCTCAGAAGAGTGCGATTCCATCCTTACCTTGACGCGAAGTTTTGATACCGACCCCCTGCTCGCACGTTAAGCGCGCTACGCCGTGGGCTCCTTGACGACGTCGTCGAGCGTGATGGCGACGCTGTGCGGGGTGGGTACCCAATCGACCTTACGGAAGAGCGCGACCACGTTGATGGGGATGTACGTAAGCATGAACAGCGGATAGGTAAAGAGGTTCGCAACAAAGCGCCAGCGCACGGGGCAATGGAAATGCTTTCTCTCAACGATGACCACGATGAGCCCGCCGATAAAGAACGTGAGGTAGCTCGTGGCAAGCATGGTGATGAGCGACACAAGGCAGCTGTCGAGCTCGGCTGCGGTCGCAAGGAACCCATGGCTCAGGCTTCCCACCACGAGAAACGCGAGGTTAGCCACAGTAGAGAGCATGGTAAAGATGGTCCCCGGCCCCACCGTTACAAAGAAGTCGTACGCGGCGAAGCGTCGGAAGAGCGCAAACGACTTGAACAGCCCGAGCCCGTAGGTAAAGAAGACCTGATAGAACCCCTTGGTCCAGCGCATGCGCTGCTTCCAGGAAGCCTTAAAAGTCACCGGCTGCTCGTCAAAGAACTCGGCGGGCGCGTAGGCAATCCGAATCCCGTGCATAGCGCAGAAGGTGGAGAACTGGATGTCCTCGGTGAGCGTATGGAACCGCCACCCTTGCATACCCCGGACGATGTCGGCCGAGATAAGGTAGCCGGAACCCGAGACCGCACACGAGGTGCCGCAAAGCATGCGCGCGTTATTGAGGAAGCGCGCCTCGCGGATGAAGGACGTAGCGTAGGCCGCGCTGATCCACGAGCTGCCGAAGTTCTTGGAGTTACGGTAGCTCGTGACGGCCTGGTATCCCTGGTCGAAGGCGTCGTTCATGATGCGGGTGTAATCGCGCGAGACGAGGTTGTCGGCATCAAAGATAAAGAAACCCTCGTGCCGTCCGGGGTACTCCTCGAGGATACGCCGAAAACCGTAGTCCATGACCCAGCTCTTGCCCTTACGCGCGAGGTCGTTGCGCTCGTAGACGATGGCACCGGCGCGCCGCGCCGCCTCGGCCGTGTTGTCGGTGCAGGCATCAGCGACCACAAAGACGTCGATAAGCTCGGAGGGATAATCCTGGTCGAGGATAGACCTCACGAGGTTGCCGATCACGGGCTCCTCATTATGCGCCGCGATAAAGAACGCGTACCGATGGAGACGCTTGGCCGGAGGATAGCTCACCTCGCCCTTGAGGAGACCCACCACAAAGAGAATGAGCTGGTAGAAGCAGAGCACGCTCAAAAGCATCATGAGCGTGTAGTTAAAGACCGTGATGGGAGTCCAGTCGGCAAGGAAAGGGAAGAACGGCATGCGCGAGAGCGCCTCCCAGAATCGCAGAGGGTAAGCTGGCAGATACGCGAGAGTGTAGCCGATGCTTCGAGCTCTCGAAGTGAGAATAGGGGGACGGGTGCGTTTTACTCAAAAATGAGAAAAACGCACCCGTCCCCCTATTCTCACTGGAGTCCGAGCTGAGGAACGATCTCCTCCCCCGCCGCGGTGCGACCGAGCGAGACAGGCGCAAGCTCATCGAGCACGGCAGCGAGGTCCCACGGCAGCTCATCGCGGCGCTCGATGGTCTCCCCCGTCACCGGGTGCGTAAACGCAACGCGCCACGAATGAAGGAATTGCCTGGTGAGTCCACGGTCCGCCTTCTCGGCATATTTGCCGCCCCGCCCATAGAGCGGGTCGCCCACGCACGGGTGGTTGATATGGCGCATATGCACGCGAATCTGATGCGTGCGCCCAGTATAGAGATGACATTCGAGCAGCGTATAGCCGTCGTCAAAGCGACCTGCGTCAAAGCGCTCGAGCACGCGGAAGGTGGTGATGGCCTGCCGGGCAAAGGGGTCGTCCGAGACGGCCATCTTCTGCCGATCGCGCGTAGACCGGGCGATACCGGTGTCGATCCGGCCCTCGTCCATGGCAACGTAGCCGTGTACGAGCGTAATGTAGCGCCGGTCGAGCGTGCGCAAACGAATCAGATCCTGGAGCGCGCGCTGGGTATCGTCGTCCTTGGCCGCAAGCATGAGCCCTGAGGTGTCACGGTCGAGCCGGTGCACGATGCCCGGGCGGTCCTCTCCCTGCACAGTACCGAGATGCTCGAGCCCGCAGTGGTAGACGAGCGCATTGGCAAGCGTGCCATCGGCATGTCCGTGGGCGGGATGGCAGACAAGTCCGCGCTGCTTGGAGAGCACGATGAGGTAGTCATCCTCATAGCGGATGTCGAGCGGGATGTTCTGTGGAATGATGACACCGGGCTCCACGGGGTCGGGCAGCTCGACCGAGACCCGGTCGCCCGCCGAGACGGCATACTTTTTAGAGAGGCAGGTCTCGCCGTTGACCGCAACCGAGCCCCCCTCAATGAGGTGGGCGCAAGCCGAGCGTGAGGGACATGACGGTTGTGCCCCCAGAAAGGCGTCGAGTCGCGCACCCGCATCGGCCGCGGCGACAAGCATATGGAGGTCGGCGGCCATGTTAGCGCCCTCCGTTCCCACGCGAACCCTTGTTGCGGAGCGGCTTGCCCGCCTGGTCACGCGCGGCGAGGTGCTCGGAGCGATCCTCCTCAGCGCGCCGCTTGGCATCGGCATTTGCCGGAGAGAACAGGGCAAAGCCGATAAGCGCGAGCGCCACCCCCACCGTGACGCCGATGTCCGCCACGTTGAAGACCGGAAAATCGATAAAATCCGTGGCGATGAAGTCGGTCACGAACCCAAAGGCAACGCGGTCGATGGCGTTGCCGAGGGCACCGCCTGCGAGCATGCCGAGCCCCACAACCTCAAGGCGCGAGAGCAGGGGCGCACGCCACAGATAGGCCGCGCAGCCAATCACCACAACAAGGGCAAGCAGCGAGAAGAGCGGGCCGAACCCCGCCGCGAGCCCAAAGGAGACACCCGTGTTCTCGACATAGATAAACGAGAGCACCCCGGGAATGACCGTCACATCGGCACCACCCGCAAGCGCTGCCCGCGCCGCCACCTTGGTGAGCTGATCGGCAACAAGAAAAACCACAGCAAGTACCAAAGCGACAATAAAGCGCCACCTCTGAGGCGGTCGATACGTCAGCTCATCACGCTCCACGAGCATCTCCCTTCTTAGTCCGAGCGGTATAGGACATTGATCAAATAAGAATGCGGTAGGTTCAAAACATGCGCAAACCCTTTGAAAGGGCAATGGCAAAGCAAAACAAAATGCCGTTGCATTGAAACCCCGTAGGTCCAAGGCCAACAGCGAGGCGAACCGTGGTGCGGCAGATCGGCCCGAGGGAGGAGGGAATAGGTCTTCGTGCCATGCCCGACGAGTGAGGGTCGAGGTGCCGTGCCACAGTGCGCCGCAGTGTCGGGTGCATCACGTCAACCTAGCAGGTCGGCGAGCGCCACTGAGGTGTGTCAGGTTACCGCGAAAGGCAAGGGCATAGGCCTTCGTGCCATGCCCGCCGCCTTGAACGGTAAGATGACGCGCCTCAGCGGCGCGCAGCAGCCCGTCGCTAGCTCAAAGCCTCAAAGCAACGGGAGCAGATATGCTCATACTCCCCATGCTCACCCGTGCTCTCGCGATAGTTCCAGCATCGGTCGCAGCGCTCGCCATGCGCAGGCTCCACCGCAACGGCAAGCTCGTCGCCCTCGACAAGCTCCACCTCAGAGACGATGTAGAACTCAGCAAGGTCGGGAGCATCGGGATCGGTAAGCAAGCCATAGAGCTCAGCCGGCACCGTCGCGCGCACGCGGACCTCCTGGCTCTTGGTAAAGGTCCCCGCCTCACGCGCCTCCTCGAGCGCCTTGGTCACCGACGCGCGAAGCTCAAGCGCCGCATCAAGCACGGGTGCGAGCGCGTTGGCCTCGTCGAGCGAGATGGGCGCCTGGTACCAATCGAGGAGCGCCGCGTAGGTCTGACCATCGCGGATGCCCTCGGGCGTGTAGGCCATAACCTCATCGGTGGTAAAAGCGAGGATGGGCTGCAGATCGCGCAGGAGCATCGAGAGCAGCTCGGCAAGAACCGTCTGGGCGCTCCGGCGGGCGGGCGAACCCTCCTTCTCGCAGTAGAGGCGGTCCTTCAGGGCGTCGAGGTACACGTTGGAGAGCTCGGTTACCACAAAGTCGTAGAGCGCACGGTAGGCGCGGTTGAACTCATAGGCCGCATAGGCATCGTCGACCTCTGCCTGAACCTGCGTAAGGCGCGCAACCATGAGCTTGTCGAGCGGAGTGAGCTCAGAGAAGGGCACGCGATCGCGTGCGGTGTCAAACTGATCCTCGAGCTCACCCAGCAAGAAGCGGAGCGTGTTTCGGAAGCGACGGTAGGCGTCGGAGGTGCGGGCGAGAATCTCGTGGTCGATGGCGACGTCGGAGGACGTATCGACCGAGGCCACCCACAGGCGGATGATGTCGGCACCCATCTCGTCGCAGACCTTGTTGGGGTCGATGACGTTGCCGAGCGACTTGGACATCTTGCGACCCTGACCGTCAAGCGTAAAGCCCTGGCTCACGACCGCCTTGTACGGCGCGATGCCGTTGGCACCCACGCTCGTGAGCAGCGAGCTCTGGAACCAGCCGCGATGTTGGTCGGAACCCTCGAGGTAGACGTCGGTGGGATAGCTGAGCTCGGGGCGCTTCTCGCAGACGGCCTTCCAGGAGACGCCGGAGTCCCACCACACATCGAGGATGTCGCGGTCGGCCTTGAGATGGTGCCCACCGCAGGAGGGGCACACGCAAGCGTCGCCGAGATACTCCTCGGGAGAGTCGGTAAACCAGGCGTCGGAGCCCTTCTCCTTAAAGAGCGCGATGACGGCGTCGAGCGTGGCGTCGTTCATGACCTTCTCGCCGCAGTCCGCGCAGGTGTAGCTCGGGATGGGCACACCCCAGTTGCGCTGACGCGAGATGCACCAGTCGGGGCGACCCTCTACCATGGCGCCGATGCGGTTAGCGGCGCGCTCGGGGTACCAGCGCACATGGTTGCGCACCTGGTCGAGCGCCTGCTCGCGAAGGCTCGTCTCGTCCATGGAGACGAACCACTGGTCCGTCGCACGGAAGATCGTGGGGTTCTTGCAGCGCCAGCAATGCGGATAGGAGTGGCGGATCTTCTTCTCGGCCAGAAGCGTACCGCGCTCCTGGAGCCAAGCGATGATCTTGGGATTGGCCTCGTCGGTGTCGAGCCCCGAGAAGGGACCGCCCGTGCCGTAGGTATCGCCTACATAGAAGCGGCCATCGTCGTCAACGGGCATGATGATCGGCAGGTCGCAGCGCATGCCGGTGTAATAGTCGTCCACGCCGTGGCCGGGAGCGGTATGGACGCAGCCCGTGCCGTCCTCAAGGGTGACGTAATCGGCCGTGACGACCTTGCCCGTAACGCCCTCAAAGATGGGCTGGTGGTAGGTGATGCCCACGAGGTCCTCGCCGCGCACGCACCAGGGCTCGGTCGCGCCGGCGGGCACAAAGAGCTTCGCGTCCTCGAGCTTGGCCACCTCGTGGAAGACCTTCTCCCAGAGCGCCTTGGCCATGATGCCCAGGCGACCCTCGGCCTCAACCGCCACATAGTCCGCCTCGGGCGAGAGCGCCACGCCGGAGTTTGCCGGGAGGGTCCAGGGGGTGGTGGTCCAGATCACCACGTCGACGGGCATGCCGGTAGAAGCGAGCGCCTCGGGTACGTCGATAAGCTCAAAGCGCACAAAGACCGAGGGGCTGACCTCGTCGGCGTACTCGATCTCGGCCTCGGCGAGCGCGGTGTGACAGTGCTTGCACCAGTGGACCGGCTTGCGGCCGCGGTAGATCATGCCCTTATCGAACATCGCCTTAAAGACCTCGATGTCGGCGGCGTCGTGCTCGTGGTAGAGGGTGAGGTAGGGATGCTCCCAGTCGCCCAGCACGCCGAGCCGGCGGAATCCTGCCTTCTGAAGCTCGATGTTCTCGACCGCAAACTCGTGGCACATCTCGCGGATCTTGGCCGTGGGCGTGGCGTTGAACTTGGCGGTGCCGAGGGCCTCCTCCACCTTATGCTCGATGGGCTGGCCGTGGCAGTCCCAACCCGGGACGTAGGCGACCTCCTTGCCCTGCATCATCTGGTAGCGGTTGATCATGTCCTTGGCGATCTTGTTCATAGCGTGGCCAATGTGGATCGGGCCGTTGGCATACGGGGGGCCGTCGTGCAGGACAAAGCGCTCGTGTCCCTCGTTCTTCTTGCGAACCTGCTCGTAGAGGTGGTTCTCGTTCCAGTCTGCCAGTCGCTTGGGCTCCGCCTTGGCAAGCCCCGCACGCATAGGGAAACCCGTCTTGGGCAGATGCATGCTGTCCTGGTACTTGTTCTTCTCCTTCGCCATGACCCCTCCTTCTCGGCCGGGGCGCGTGGCGCCGCACCCCGTGTCGGGGCGCCCATGAAAAAAGCGCCCGTCCCTGCAAGCTGGGACGAAGCGCTTAACGCAGCCGCCGAAGCGTCCGACGGCACAAGCTCTCCGCTATACCACCCAGCTTAGGCGCTTGCGCGCCCGTTACTCGGCTGGCCTGTCACGGTGACCATTCCGGCGACGCCTACTCAGATGGGTCATTTGGGGACGGGTCCAATCTGACCCAGTATCCCAGCCATCCGTTCGGGCCGCGGCTCCGGGGTGATTTTCGCTCGGTCGCGCACGCGGGCTTTACAGCTACCGCCCGCTCTCTTGGGGTGCGCGGAGGCCGACTACTCCTCCCCTTCACAGCCATTGCACGGCATTGTAGCACGCCGACGGGCGCATAGCCGCTTTGTTGCAATTTGCCTACAAGGACCTGTCAATCGCGAGACACCCAAACGCGCGTGCCCGCATCGTTTGCGCTCATGTATCGGCACTCAGGCGATACGGTCGACGCCCTCGCACTCGTCCTCGGACCCAAGATCGGCTAGCTGCAGCTTGTCAGCGGCCACCACGGGAATCCCCCGCTTGCGGAGCAGCTGGACAAAGACGCCGTCGCCGGGGACAAGCTTGCCCGTAAAGGTACCGTCATAAACGGTGCCGACGCCGCACGAGGGGCTGCGTGGCTGAAGGACGGCCAGGTCGACACCCCCGGCCTCCTCGATGCGCCTGAACTCCGCCTTCGCGCCGGCGCGAAACGCCGCGTCGACGCTCTCGCCAAACTCGTTGACGACCTCGCCCGCGCGAATCTCCGCACGCGGGCGCGGGATATGAAGGCCCCCGGCAACCTCAGGACAGACGGGTATGACCTCATGGCCCCACACCCGGAGTGCCTCGATAAGCTCATGGTTGCGGTTACTACCGCCGTTGTATTTGCACAGCTCGCCCAGCAGGCAGGCGCTCACCGCAATCCGCATCGAGCGACCTCCTACCGTTCCCTCGGGCGCCATGAGTTGTAGTTCTCCTCAAAAAGCGTCAGGTTCTCATTGCGGCCCGAAGCATCAAGCGCCTCGCGCAGCGGCTTTGAGATCTCGCTTTGGTATTGGGAGAGGCGCTCACCGTCGGGGTAGGACAGCGAGATGTCCCACGACTGGCAGAGCACGTCAACGCGGTTGTACATCCACGTGGCAAGCTGCTTGAGATGCTCGAGGTCCTCGGCGTAGGGCGAATCCTGCTCGAGCCGTACGGCATCGAGCTCATCGCGCAAAGCCTGCACCTGGTCGCGCAGGGCATAGGCGCTTGAGGAGGCCTCACGGCGGCGCTCCAAATTCGAGAGTAGAAAGCCGCCGTTATAATCGTCGATCACATCGGAAAGCGGGTCTTGGAAGTCACCGATCTGGTTGTAGAGCTCGAGCAGACGGTCGTAGGCCGCCTCACCCGAGAGGACGGTGTCGTCGGTAAGCTCGACGGTCTCCTCAGTGGCATCCGCCCCGTCCGTCGCGGCGTCGCCCGTATCGGGTGTCATGCCCTCGCGCGAGGGGAACATCTCGGCAGCTTGGCGCTGCACCTCGGCATAGAACCGCGGCATAACACCAAGCGGGTCGGCCACGACCATGTACGCGCATCCGCCGACAAGCGCCAGCGTAACGAGCGCCGCGGCGACCTTGCCGTACGGTCGCTTGCGGCGATGATAGGGGTCCTCGTCGGTGTGGCGCTTACTGCCGGCAGACTCCTCAACGGGAATCTTGAGGACGTTGGTTTTCTCGGGATCGAGACTTACGTCGAGCACCTCGGCCGCCGACGGCTTGGAGGAGCGGTTCTTGAGCACCTCATCGGTGAGCTTGGGGAAGCTTGCCGTCTTGCCCGCAGCGAGGTCTGACGCCGAGGCTTCGGCAGAGAGGATCCCCGGGGCGGGACGCCCACACTTGGGGCATGTGCGGGCCTTGGGCGAGAGGCGGGCTCCGCACCCCTCGCAGAAGATAAACTCATGCGCGGGGTGCGACGTGGGGGTTCCGAGGTAGGCGCTGCAGTGCGGGCAGACGGTCGCGTCGGCAGGGACGTTGGTATGGCAATGCGGGCAGAGCAAGGGCACCTCATCTCATCGCGGCCGCGTTCGCCGTGGCCGCGCTCAGCGAATCACCTGATTGAGTACATACGGCAGGATACCACCGCTACGGACGTAGGCGGCCTCCGTCGGCGTATCCACACGAACACGGACGCGGAAGACCGTTTGGTCGCCCGAAGGCGCCTTGGCCGTGACCTCGAGCTCAGTCGGAATGCCGTCTGCCCCCATCGGGGTATCCGGTGCAGGAGCGAACGAGAACTCCTCGAGCCCCGTGAGGCTAAGCGCCTCGGTACACTCCCCCGGAGCGAACTCGAGCGGGAGCACCCCCATGCCGATGAGGTTGGAGCGATGGATCCGCTCGAAGCTCTCAGCGATCACGGCGCGCACGCCCAGAAGATAGGGTCCCTTGGCCGCCCAATCGCGCGAGGAGCCCGACCCGTACATCTTGCCCGCGAGCACGATGAGCGGCACTCCAGCCGCACGTGCCGACTCCGCGGCATCAAAGACGCGAACGGTCTCCCCCGTCACGGGGTCGAGGGTCCAGCCGCCGCGTCGACCGGGAGTGAGGAGGTTCTCGAGCCGCACGTTAGCAAAGGTGCCTCGCACCATCACCTCATGGTTACCGCGACGCGAGCCGTAGGAGTTAAAGTCAGCCTCGGCCACGCCGTGTGCACGAAGGTAGGCGGCCGCCGGAGAATCCGGTGCGATGGCGCCCGCCGGCGAGATATGGTCGGTCGTAACGAAGTCGCCAAGCATCACGAGCGCCCGCGCACCAGAAAGCGCACAGGCGTCCCCCGCTGCCGCATCGTCGAGGAAGGTCGGACGCCGCACATAGGTGCTCGCCGGATCCCACGGGTAGGTCCGCGAAGGCGTAGCCTCAAGCGCAGCCCAACTGTCGCTGCCGGTCATGGGCTCGGACGCAACCGCGGCATAGGTGCCCGCCACGTCCGCACGGACAAGCGCCGCCGCAACCTCCTCGTCGGTCGGAAGCAGTTCGGCAAGGTAGACAGGCCCACGAGCGCCCTCGCAAACGGGCTCAGCGGAGAGGTCGACGTCCATGGTGCCGGCGAGCGCGTAGGCGATCACGAGTGCCGGCGCGCAGAGGTAGTTCTGCGCAACCTGGGGCGAGATGCGCCCCTCGAAATTTCGGTTGCCCGAAAGCACACTCGTGAGCTCGCAGCTGCCGGCGATGGGCGCAAGTGAGTCCAAGATGGGTCCGGAGTTGCCGATGCAGCTCATGCACCCCCATCCGCAGACGGCAAACCCAAGGCCCTCAAGGGCTTCGAGCACGCCTGCGCGGCGCAAAAGCTCCGTGGTGGCGTGCGAGCCCGGGGCGAAAATCCGCTTGACCCACGGCGGCACCGCGCAGCCGAGCTCAAGCGCGCGGCGAGCGGTTAGGCCCGCCGCCACCATCATGGCGGGGTCGGTTGCCGTGGTGCAGCTCGTTACCGCAGCGATCGCAATGGCGCCGTGCGAAACCTCACGCGGCGCGCCCGCGCAGTCAATGGAGAAGGTCTCCCCCGGCATGCACCCGGAGCGTGCCAGGGCCTCACGAAAGCGATGGCGCACTCCGCTGATCGGGACCCGATCATGCGGACGGGACGGTCCGGCAAGGGATGGCTCAACCGCAGCCAGGTCGAGCTCGATCACCCGGCTATACACGGTATCGGCATCAGAGGTCCCCGAGGCGCCGAGCATACCCTGAGCGGTAAGGTACGCACGGGTAAGCTCGACCTCATCCGCACTCCGCCCAAAAAGCGCCAGCTGCTCAAGCGTCGCCTCGTCGGCCGGGAAGAACGTTGCGGTGGCGCCGTACTCGGGCGTCATGTTGGCGATGGTCGTGCGCTGCGTTACCGTGAGGCTCGCAACGCCGGGCCCGAAGCACTCCACGAGCGAACCCACCACGCCCGCCGCGCGCAGCCGTTCGGCAAAGGTGAGGGCAACGTCCATGCCGCTCACCCCGGGGGCAAGCTGGCCCGTAAGGCGCACGCCAACCACCGGCGGTACCGTCATGGAGATGGGCTGGCCGAGCGCTGCGGCCTCGGCCTCGATGCCGCCCACGCCCCACCCGAGCACACCCAGTCCATTGGCGGTAGGTGTATGCGAGTCGGTACCCACGAGGGTGTCGAAGTAGACCGTCGGCGTCCCAGCGCAACCTGTTTTATCTGCGCACTTGGCCCCAGAGCCGGCGTCGCTCGTCCACGCCACGCGGCAGAAACGCTCAACGTTCAGCTGATGGCAGATGCCCACGCCGGGCGGCACGATAGACACGTTGTTAAAGCTCTCTGCCGCCCACTTCAAAAAGGCAAAGCGCTCAGCATTGCGCGCCGCCTCGATCCGGGCGTTCTCGCGCGCCGCCTCGGGACAGCTCACCACATCGGCGGTCACCGAGTGATCGATGACGAGCGTGCAGGGAATGAGCGGGTTTACCCGCGAGGGGTCCTCACCACGCGCAGCGGCGGAGTCGCGCATGGCAGCAAAATCGCAGAAAACGGGCACACCGGTAAAGTCCTGAAAGAGCACGCGCGCCGGCATGAACTCAATCTCGGCACCCGCGACACCCGCAAGCCCCGCCTCGATAACGGCATGGGCGCGTTCGCGTGCCTCCTCCTCGCTTGCAGAGCGTCGGACGACATTTTCCAACAGTATCCGCAGGCAAACCGGCAGGCGCGCCGCCTCGGGAAAAGAGCTGAGCGCCGTGTAACGATACGTACGCCCGGCGACAGCAAGCGCGCGCTCAAATGGCAGAGGGGTAGCAGTGGGCTCCATAGGACTCCAGTCTTTGCGAGCGGTCACAGTTATCCCATCCTACCCCGTCGTGCGGACAGAGACGGGAGAGGTCCCCAGAAGCCAGATTCGTAACACGGCTGTCACGCACAGGAGTGGCGCCGGAAGCGCATCCAGCACAGGCAGCCGTCGAACGTCCAGCCAGGCCTCACATCGTCTTTGTGCGGCAGCCGCCGGGCGCAGAGCCGACGCTGACAGCCCTACTTCTCGCGCCGTTTTGCCGGACGTGCGGGGAGCTTTACCTGAATGCCATGAGCCGACTGGGTAACAGACGAGAAGCCCGACTTCGTGCGCTTCTTCTGCTTCTTTGCGGGCTGAGCATCGGAGTCCGCCGACACGCGATCGATGACCGGCCCCGGCTTCTCGCCCTCAGATTGAACAGCCGCCTTACCGGCAGGGGGAGCAGGCGCGCCAACAGGCCGCTTGGGCGCCTCTCCCTGAGCGCGGAAGGCATCGTTGGCCGCCGCGGCATCCTGATAACGGTGCTCCTCAACATAGCGGTTGAGCCGTTCGCGCGAGCGCCACACAAAGCGGCGAAGCGCCGAGCGGGTCGAGCGCACACGCCGCGCACCGGAACGCCCCATCGTTACCTGCACGCCCCGCCCAAAACCGGTGGCGGAATAGGTGCGCCGCGGCTTAAGGCCATCCATCACGCGCGCTGTCGCAAAAAAGAGCGCGCACGCCAGTAGCGAGATGGCGGCGAGCGCGAGCGCCTCGGCCCACGAGAGGCGCGCGATGCTGAAGAGATCCGGGAATCCCAAGATACCCACAACGAGTCCCACGACGATGCTCGCCAGAAGCACCGTGCGGAGCGGCGTGAACGGCCACGAGATCCGCGCAATGAGGCAGCAGCCCACCGCGCTCGTGGTAACGAGGCACATGGTGGAGAGCGTGAGGCTGCTCAGCCCGGCAAACGAGGCGACAGCCATGTTGAGGCAGGCGGCAACGACCACCGCGAGCGAAGCGGGCAGCGCCCGCTTGACCACGTTGGCGAGAAAGTTGCCCTTCACACGGGCGCGGTTAGCCTCGAGCCCGAGCACAAAGCCGGGATAGCCGATGCAGAAGAAGTTGATAAGCGTCATCTGGATGGGCTGGAAAGGATACGGTGGAAACGCGATGCAGATCGCCGCAAGGCCCATCGAAAAGAGCGTCTTGGTAAGGAAGAGTGCCGCGGAACGCTGGAGGTTGTTGATGGAGCGACGGCCCTCGGCCACCACCGCGGGCATGGCGGCAAAGTCATTCTCCACCAGGACGATCTCGGCCACGTTGCGGGCGGCGTCAGAACCGGCCGCCATGGCAACGGAGCAATCGGCCTCTTTAAGCGCAAGGACGTCATTCACACCGTCACCCGTCATGGCGACCGTGTGCCCGCGCCGCTGGAGCGCCTGCACGAGCTCGCGTTTTTGCATGGGGGTCACGCGGCCAAACACGTGGTAGCGGTCCACCGCCGCATCGATCTTAGCCGGGGTGTCGAGCGTGGTGGCGTCCACGTACGCTCCCGCCCCGGGAATGCCCACGACCTCGGCGATTCCCGAGACCGTGCGCGGGTCGTCGCCGGAGATGACGTTGAGCGTCACGCCCTGCTCGATAAAGTAGCCTATGGTCTCTGCTGCGGAAGTGCGGATCTCGTCGCGGATGGTCACAAAGCCGAGCGGACGGGCCTCGCCCACCGCGTCACCTTCAGCGGTAAAGCCGTCCACCGCGGCAACCACGAGCACGCGGCAGGTGGCCGCAAGGCGCGAGACCTCTGCCTCGACCTCAGCGTAGCCATGCGGCGAGAGCACAAACTGCGCCGCGCCCATCACGTAACTCCCCCCGGCAAACGAGGCACCGCTCCACTTCTTGGCAGACGAGAACGGAACAACCTGTTCAATTACGGCCTCAGGCACCTCATGGTCCGGAGCGGCGTAGTAGTCGAGCAGCGCCTTGCAGGTCTCGTTGGCGTCCTCAGAAGTAGCCCGCGCGATGTTGGCGAGCGCAAAGTCGAGCGCCGTCACCTCGGAGGGCACCCCTGGCAGCTGCCTGCCCGTGCCTCCGGAGACGGCCAAGGGATAGGTGCCCGCAACCTCCATGCGCCCCGAAGTGATCGTGCCGGTCTTATCGAGGCAGAGCACGTCCACGCGCGCAAGCGTCTCGATGCAGTAGAGCTGCTGGGCAAGCACCTTCTTGCGGGCGAGGCGTGCCGTGGCGATTGCGAGGACCGAGGATGTGAGGAGCACGAGCCCCTGCGGAATCATGCCCAGAAGGGCCCCCACCGTGGAGAGGATCTCGGTCGAGGGCACGTGGCCCGCCGCCAGCTCCGCACCGACCCACGGCCAAAAGCCGGCCCCGGCACCTGAGCCAAGGTAGCTCTCGTAGAGACTCGAGAAAAAGAGAGCCAACCCGAGGGGCAACATGATGACGCTCGCAAACCGCACGATGGCGTTGAGCGCGCGCATGATCTCGGAGTTGACCTTCTTAACGTACTTGGCCTCGTTGTTGATGCGCGCCACGTAGTTGTCTGCGCCCACGTGGATGACGCGCGCGTACACGAGCCCCGAGTCGACAAAACTGCCGCTCATAAGGGTCGCGCCTGGATCCTTCTTGATGAGGTCGCTCTCGCCCGTAAGAAGGCTCTCGTTCACCTGCGCCGAACCCTTGACCACCACGGCGTCCGCCGGAATCTGATCGCCGCGGCCAAGCTTTACGATGTCGTCGAGCACGATCTGCTCAAGGTCGAGCTCGCATTCCGCGCCGTCGCGGATAACCTTGGCCTTTTTTGTGGCAAGCAAAGTGAGGCGGTCGACCATGCGCTTAGAGCGGAGCGACTGGAAGATGCCGATCCCGGTGTTGAGCACCACGATGGCGAGGAAGGTAAGGTTCTTCCACGACCCCGCGATGATAACGAGGATGGCAAGGATGACGTTGATAAGATTGAAGAGGGTAAGGAGGTTCTCGAGCACAAGTTCGCGCACCGACTTGGTCTTGAGCTCCATATTGAGGTTGACCTCGCCGCGCTCTACGCGCTCGGCCACCTCGGCGGCGGTGAGCCCATGCAGGCTCTCGGTTGCATCGTCTGCCATGAACCCTCCCTGGCATGTGGATAAACTTTTGCCAGTATGCCCCAAAGCACGCACGTTAGGCGGAGCCCTCAAAATCGGCGCGTAAATATGAGCGAACAAACCGCTGACGCTCACGGCGCAATTGGGTATAATGGCGTCTGCCCGTCCCGTTAGCTCAGCTGGATAGAGCGTCTGCCTCCGGAGCAGAAGGTCACAGGTTCGAATCCTGCACGGGACACCAGAGACTGGTTACCCGAACCCCGTACGTGCTTGTAGTGCGGGGCGGGTTTTTTATAAGAGCGTAAATCACATAAAACGCAAAAATCCCCTCCCCGCCCGTAGGCGGAGAGGGGTGAATCGAGCTTGCCTACTCCAAGACCATCTGGATCGCCTCGATCGCCTTGCCGAGCCCGACGGTGCCGGTCGCGTACGGGGCGTAGACCCAGCCGGTCCACCCGTAGTCCTCGACGTGGACCTGGTACTTGAGCTGCTTTCCGGCGGGGATCTCCGTCGGGATGATCTGGATCGCCTCCATGCGGAGCGCCTGCCCGACCGTCCCGATGATGGGGTCGTTCGCGGAGCTTCCCTCGCCGGAGGACGCCCCCTTCCTGATGCCGGCGTAGGACTTCCACCCGATGTCCTCGATGTGGGCGAGGACGGTGAGCTCGACGCCCTCGGGCGGCGTGATCTTGACGGCCTCGAGCTGGAGGCCCTGACCGGTGGTTCCGGCCACCTGGCCGTCCCTCACCGAGTCGAGCCAGCCGAGCGTCTGGACGTGCGCCCTGTAGTTGAGCCCGGCGGCGTTGACGGCCGCGCCGGGTACCTGACCCTGTGCCATGGATTCCCCTTCCGACGTGATGTACGCGTGCAGCTGCCCCCAGTCGCGGTTGCCCGCGCCCGAGTAGTAGGCCGGGCAGCGCTTGCGCCCGGTGTGGCAGTCCCAGTGGCGCACCACGTTGGACGCCGGGATGCCGTAGTACTCCATGAGGTGGAGCACCAGCTTGCGGAGGTTCTCGATGGAAGCCTGCGAGAACCGGGTACCGGGGTTGCACACCTCGATGCTGATGCTCTGGTTGTTGCCGATGAGCTGGCGGGCGCCGGTCCACGCGCCTACCGCCCACGCCGTGTCGTAGTCGTGGACGCACTGTACGATGTCCGCGTCGTCCACCGCGTACTGGAAGCTCGACTTCCCGGGGTTGTTGGCGAGGTTTTTGGCCTCGTTCTCCGCGGAGGCCGTGTTGGCCGTGTTGTGCACGGCGATGTACTTGCGGGAGTTGCCGCCCGCCGTGTAGCGGTCGGCGCGCGCCCAGATGCGCTGCGTGGTGGGGTCAGGGTGCGTCACTCGGCATCGCCCACGTCGGCCTCCACGGTGCCGTCCTCGGGGTTGCCGGTGCGCATCATCGCCATGAGCGGAGACAGCACGCACATGATGGCGGCGGTGGCTATCGACGCCCACGTGGCGTCCTCGATGACGCCGGATACGCAGAGCGGCACCGCCACGATGAGCACCGATAGCACGCCCTGCACGATGGAGCGTGCGAGACGCATCTCGGTCTTCTCGCTGGTCAGGAACTTATCGAGCATATTTCCTCCTATCTGCCGCCCACGTAGGCGGCCATGAGCTCGTCGTGTATGTGCGTACCGGTTCCGTTGCCGCCGAGCGCGTGGTAGACGCGGTAAACGCTGTCTGCGCGCTCCTTCTCGTCGTACGGCATCGGCGCCCCCTCCACGACGTAGCGCTTGTGCATCTTCTGCAGCTGGTCTCGCATGAGCTCGCGCATCCCCGCCATGAGGGCCGCGTGCTCGGCGTCGCGCGCCTCGTCGTGCCGGCGCACGCGAGCCCTGCTCTCCCTGAGCGAGCCGGCCAGCGCGCCTATGACGGCCGTCATGACCGGCGCCGCCACCCACCCGGCGGCCTGAAGCCACTCCATCGCATCACCACCTTCCCACCGCGCGCCAACGTCAGGAGACGCGCCCGATAGCGTACAGGTAGCACTCCATGTCGCGGGTCTGCTGGAAGCCCCTCACCCACCACTCGGCGTAGGAGGTATCGTGCTCGACGTACGCGGTGTGGATTGCGTTGTTGTTGGACTGCCTGCTCGACACGAGAAGCACCGGCGGCTCGACGAACGTGACCGGGTAGTTGACCTTGTACTGCTTGGAGTCCCCGCCGTCGGTGTCGCTCGTGGGGGTCTGGTACTTCTGGATGCACCAGCACTCGAAGGTGCCGGACTTCCAGCGGCGGTAGCGCCAGTCGCCGGACTTCCCCTGCTGGGTGATGTAGTCGACGCCGAGCTTGTCGATCGCCTCCATATTGGCGTTGATGGGGTCCGGGCTCACCGCGTCGGACTGCCCGATGACCGCGAGACCGAGGTTAGTGGTGGCCACTAGGCATCAACCCCTTCCGCCGGGCCGAGGTCCTTCCACCGGAAGCCGTTGTCGGTGCCCGGCTCGTCGACGTTGTCGTCCACGAGCGACTCCCAGAGGCGCCCGTTGTGGGTCACGCGGTCGCCCTCCGAGTAGCCGTTGGTGCTGTCGGGCTGCTCCCACGGCTGCGGACCCTCGTCGCCCGAGCCCTCCTGGCCCGGCAGGATCCGGGCCCACAGGCTGGGCGCCGCCACCGGGTTCCAGCCCGGCTGCATGACCTGCACGCCGCTCCCGATGAAGCGGTACAGATCGCCGTAGTAGTTGACGCGCGTGACGGGCATGCCCGCGTCGTTGTCCGGGCCGTAGCACGTCATGCCGTCCACGTACTGGTCGGCCAGGGCCCGCACCAGATAGGCCGCCTCGTCGGGCAGGCTCTGGAACTGCATGCGGCTGAGAGCGAGCGCGGCCTCCTGCGCCGTCCCCTCCTCCGGCACGAGCTCCCACGTCTGCGTGATGGACGTTCCGGCGCCGTCCCACCCGCTCTTGAGCCGGTAGCCGACCGGGCACTCGGGGGGCGCGGTCTCCACGACCGGGAGGCCGCTTCCGTCCGCGCTGAGGATGACTACGCCGCCAGCCAGATATCCGTTTGCCATTGCGCCAATCCCTTCTACTCCTGTCTCCCCTACGCGCATACGTAGGAGAACGATCCGTCTATCGCCCTGCAATCCACCTTCGCGCCCGTCCAAGTGACCGAGTTCAGGATGAGGGCCCCGGTGGACGCCTTGATGTAGCACACGGCTATCCCGCGCTCGCCAGCCGGCCCCTCGGCAGAGACGAGAATCCACACGTCTCTCGGGGGGCGGTATCCCGATGGGACGGTGAGTATGGTCTCGTTTTCCGTGAAGGGGCTCGTCTTGGTCACCTTGGAGTCGACAGTCACGAGCCTGCCGACCTTGTAGGCGGTCGCCGAGCCGCCCTTTCCGGAGCCCTTCGTGCACGCGGCGGAGAGCGGGGGCATGCGGAGGATGTTCGTGAAGTTCGCCGCCGTGCAGGTCGCGCCCACCCCCTGCCCCGTTCGATCGTCCTCTATGAAGACGTTCCCGGACTTGAGCCCCATGTAGACCTTGTTGGAGAGCAGGGACACGTTCGATCCGCTGAGGTACAGCGACTCGATAGAGCGCAGTTCCGTCGAGCTTCCGGTATAGGAAACGGACGCCTTGCCTCCGCACATCTTCACCTGAGACGAGGAGCTGTTCTTCCCAAGCTCGATGGTCGACGCGCTGAAGCTGGAGAGCACCGTGGAGCCGTTACGTATGTCCACGCCCGTTGCCTTGATGAGGGTGTTGTACGTGAGCGTCGTTGTCTGGTTTCCGACGCACAGGCCGGCACTGTCGAACTTGAGGTAGTTCGTGGCAGTCTTGGCGGCGTTGTTGGCGGCCGTCTGGGCGTTCGCCGCTGCGGTCTTTGCGGCGTTGGCCGTGGAGTTGGCGGTGTTAGCGGTGTTCTGAGCGTTTGTGGCGGTCGTTTTGGCCGAGTTTGCCGTGTTGTTGGCCGTTGTGGCCGTCGACTTCGCGCTGTCTGCCGTGCTCTTCGCCGTGTTCGCGGTGCTCACCGCGCTGGTGATCTTGACCTCCAGGCCGTCGGCGGTCTGCTCCACCGTGGTGGCCTTGGAAAGCGCGTTGTTCGCCGTGGTCTGCACGCTCGACACCGTGGTCTTAATCGAGCTGTCCTGCTGGTCGACGTAGCTCTTTGTCGCGTAGCTCGCCATGCCGGACTTGCTCTGGTAGGTCTTGGCGACCTCGGCGGTGATGCTGTCCTCGGTCTGGGTGAGGGCCGTCTTCGTGGCGTAGGTGGCCGAGGCGTCGGCGGCGCTGAGCATGTCCTCGGGGGCGGGCGACCAGTCGGTGGGCTTGTTACCCTTCTCGAGCTTCGCGCCGCACACGTACACCGTCTTGCCGGACGCCGTGCTGTCAGTTCGGATGAGCGCGTACTTCGCCACCGTCGTGCTGCCGGTGCTGTTGATCCTCCAAGTGACCCACACGCGCTTCCAGCCGGAGGACACCGGCAGGTCGGTGTTGCCGTCTCCGTAGCCGCTCGCCGCCTGGCCGTCGCTCGACGCCACGCGCATGGTCGTGGCGTAGCCGGTCGCGCCGTAGAAGTACGCGCGCACCTTCCCTCCGGTGCCCTTGATCCAGAAGGACAGCGTGAACTCCTCGCCGAGCGCGAACTCGTTGACGAGCCACTCGCCGACCACCTGCTGCGCCGTCCCGCTCTTGGTGCCGCCGCGCACGGTGAGCCCCTGGTACTTCTCCGACTGCACTGTCCAGCCCGAGCGCAGGTAGCCGTTCTCGGTCGAGGCGTAGCCGGAGTTCGTGAACGCCTTGGTTCCCAGCAGCAGGTTCGTCCCGCCCACCGAGATGCCGTCCACGTCCTCCTGCGTGGCGTACTTCGCCGCGACCTCGGACTTGATCTGGCTGGCCGTCTGGTCGACCGACGACTTCGTGGCGTAGGAGCTGAGGCTCGCCTTGGTGGCGTAGGTGGAGCTGGCGTCGGTCTTCTTGAGGTAGGTCTGGGAGACGGTGGTCTTGAATCCGTCGATCGACTGCTGGGCCGACGTGGCCTTGGTGAGGGCGTCCGAAGCCGTGGTGGCGGTCTGCTCCACCTTGGTGTTGATGCCGTCGACCGTGGCCGAGAGCGACGTGACCCGGCTTATGGCCGTGCTCGCGTTCGTGCTCGCGGAGTTCGCCGTGGTCTGGGCCTTGTCCGCCGCGGACTTGGCGTTTGACGCGGCGGTCTTGGCGCTGTCCGCCGTCGACTGGGCGGTGTCCACGTCCTCCTGGACCGCCGTGATGGTCGTCTTGAGCCCGTTGGCCGTGGCCTCGACGCTGGTGGCCTTGCTGAGGGCCGAGTCGGCGGTCTTGGCCGTCTCCGTGAGGTCGGCGCGTATGCCGCTCGCGGTCTGCTCCACCTCGGTGGCCTTGTCCATCGCGTTTTCCGCCGCCGTCGCTGCCTCGGTGATCTTGGTCGTGAGCGAGCTGGACGTGGCGCTGAGCGACGCCTGGGTGGCGTAGGTCTTGCTCGCGTCGGTCTTTGACAGGTAGTTGTTGGAGAGGTCGGCCTTGATGCCGTTCGCCGTGGCCTCGACGCTGGTCGCCTTCGAGAGTGCGTCGGTGGCCGTGTCGGTGGCCTGGGTCACGTCCGCCTTGACGCCCTCCACGGTGGCTGAGAGGCTGGTCACGGTCTCCTGCGTGCCCTGGGCCGTGGTGAGCGCGCTCTCGGCGGTGGCCTTCACGCCGTCGACGGTCTGCGACAGCTCGGTGGCCTGCTTCAAGGCATTCCCGGCGTCCTCCACCGCGCCCTCGATCTTGGTCCCCTGGTCGGTCACGGTCTTTGTGACGTCGGCTATCTTGCCGGAGAGGTCGGCGGCGGTGGAGCTCAGGTCGGAGGCCACCTGGTCCGCCTTGGCCGCCGCGTCCTTCGACGCCTGGACGGCCTGCTCGACCTGCTGGGCCTGCTGGTCTGCCTTGTCCCACGCCTCGTCGGCCTTGTCCGATGCCGACTGAGCCTGCTTCTTGATCGCGGCCACGTCGGCGTCGACGCCCTCCATGGCGCCGTGGAGGCCCTCCAGCTCCTCGTCCATCGTGGCCATGTCCTCGGTGAGCTTGCCCACGTCTTCGATGGCCTGCTGGGCCTGCTGCTTCGCGTCCTCGGCGTCCTTGCCCACGATCACGAGGTCGCCGCGCACGGACTCGATGGAGTCCTCGGCGGCGGTCACGCGGTCGAGCGCCCCGTCGATGCTCGCGTTCAGGCGGCGCAGGAAGGCGGACTGCTGGCCGGTGAGGCTGTCGTAGGTGACCCCGAGGGTGTAGCTCGTCTGCGAGGGGTCCATGAGGTCGAGCGACATCTCCTGCACGGTCAGGTACTCGTCGACGCCGTGCAGGGCCGAGCGCACGCGCGCCGCCTGACCCACGCGCAGGTGGCGGTAGCCCTCGCGGTAGAGCGCCATGTCCACGGCGCGGCACTCGACCGTCACCGACGGCGAGAGCAGCGTCCTCAGCCCGGCGACCGCGCCGCGCGCGAGGGAGGCGGCGTCCTCGGCCCCCTTCACCTCGTAGCGCTCCTCGCGGTAGCCGAACGCGGCGACCGAGGCCGGGTCGAACACGGCGTCGCCGCTCACCGAGAACCCGGCGTTGCGCACGAGCGCGAGCGCCGCCTCCGGGGCGCCCTCGAGGGTGAGGTCGCCGGAGTACGGGGCCACGGCGCTGAACCTGCCCTCGGTCGATCGCGTCACGGCGATGTCCACGACGTTCTCCCCGAGGTCGATGATCTGGTCGGCCGCCTCGTGGACGTCGGCCCACAGGTCGAGCCTGCCGCCTCCGGGGTACGGCGTGAACTCCAGCATGCCGCCGCGGGAGAGCACCGCGTCCTCGACGCGCGACGCCACGGACGACCATGAGTCGTCAGATATGGCGAGGTCGCCATCGGCGATGAGGGCGCCCTGGTTCTCCCCGACCTCGATGCGGTAGCCCCCGGCGTTCCGGAGGTTGTAGCGCTCCACGAGCCAGGAGAAGTAGCCCGCGAGCGTGGAGGGGCACTTCTCGCCCTCCGAGCCGTCAGATGAGTGCGGTCGCACGAGCACGTCGTTCAGGCGGTCGACCTCCGAGACCGCCGTGACCGAGAGCAGCCCCTCGATGCCCTGTGACACCTCCGACACGGTGCCGCGGAACAGCGTCTCGCCGTCCCACGCCACCTCGACCTCCGAGGAGCCCGCCTCGACCGGCGTGCCGGGCAGCACGTCCATGTCGAGGTAGGCCGCGGCGTTGACCGACTGGGATATCGAGGCCGATACGACGGACGGGGAGTCGGAGAGCCCGTCGAAGGCGAGCCCGCCGTCGATGTAGACGTAGTACACCTAGATGTACGCCTCCTCCCACTGCAGGACGACCGTGCCGTCTCCGATGAAGTCGTCCGGGTCCTGCTCGCCGTCGGCCACGGAGATTCCCGCCCACGTGTAGCGGCCCACGTCGGCCCACGTGCTCCCCGCGAGGTCGGCCCACGACGCGGGCCGGTAGCTGTAGATGGAGAGCCAGATCTCGTTGTCGCCCTCGGTGAAGGTGACCGCGGCCATGCGGTAGGTCCGCCCGGCCGGCACGGTGAAGCGGTTTCCCTCCCACTCGACCGTCACGGGGTAGTCGCACGATATGAGCGGGTGCACCGGCCTCCTGCCCGAGCGGCAGGTCACCTTGGCCCCGCCGACCGCCGACACCGACTCGGTGTGCACCTCGCGGACCTTCCACGGGTCCGCGTCGATCTCCACGGCGATGCGGCACGACGAGCGCGGCACGAAGGCGGCGGAGGTCACGGTCGCGCGCCCGTGGTAGGTGAAGCCGGGGTCCCACGAGAGGGAGAAATCGGCCTCGATGCCGTGGAGCAGCTGCACGACCTCGCGCGCCACGTCCTGCCACGCGCTCCCTCCCCTTCCGTCGTAGCAGAGGGAGAAGGCGACCTTGCGCCTCCCGTATGCGGCGTGGCCGGTGAGAGCGTCGGTGAGGTCGATGTCCACCCCGCCGGGGACCTCGACAACGCAGGTCTTCGGCGCGGGCGGGTCGCAGGATATGCTGCCGTACTCGATGTAGAGGCCGAACTCCGCGCAGAGGTCGGTTCCGCCCCAGTTGACGTCGAAGGCCGTCCTCATCGGCTGAGCGCCCCCCTCCGCTGCATCCGCCCGAGCGAGCGGTTCATGTCCCTGCTGATGCCGCCGACGAGCCTGCCGCTGTCGAGGTAGACCCCCATGCCGCGTATCTCGTCGCGCAGCGCCGCGATTGCGGCGACGACCTCGGAGGCCCCCACCGACCGCTTCGCCACGCCCTCGGCGATGATGTCCGCGAACGGCTGGCTGTACCGGCGGTTAGTGAGCGGCACGATGGCCTCGGCCCCGGCCTCGCCCACGATGTCGAGCGGCACCGCCCTGGTGGCGATGGCGCCGCCCGCGTGCATGCGCACGCCGCCGTCCGCGTGGGGGCGGATGCCTCCGCGAGCTGCGTATTTCGGGATGGTCCCCGAGTAGACGCGGTTTTCGGTCTGGTTGATGGTTCGGTTGGTGACGGTGAGCGTCACGGACTTGTCGTGCATCCCCGCTATCGACCTGACGAGGTTGTCGACCGCGCGCTGCGCGACGCCAGTCACGGCGTTTCCCGTGGCCTGAGCTGTTGTGGACTTCGGAATCAAGTCGGTACCGTTCCAGACCCATACCCTGTTCTGGGAGTCGATGAGCTCGGCGTCTCCGACCGACACACCGGTGTCCTTCCACACCAAATCCGTGCCGTTCCACACGACGGCGCGGCCCTGAGCGTCTGAGAGCTGCATGCTGTCGACGGTCACCGCAGCGTCCTTGCCAAGCAGTGGCACGGCGTTGTACCCGTCAACCGCCACACCCATGTCAGAGAGCGCCTCGGTGACCGACTTAGCCGTTCCGTCCCATTGTGCCGCAACCTGAGCGAGCTGGACGTCAGTTAGCCCGGAGAACGTAGACAGCGACACGCCCGACGCCTCAAGGTCTGCGGCGAAGTCCGCAGCGTCACCGCCGGTCTCTTCGAAGAACGCGGCGAGCGCGCCCGACCCGTCAACGAGGTCCGCGAAGCTCTGTGTGCCTCCTGCGGCGGCATTACCAATCTGTGTCTCAAGGCGCTCGGCCGCCGCGCCCGTCTCCTCCATCTGAGACTCCACCTCGGCGAGGTTTGCCTTGGCTTCGTCCAGATCCTGTTTGGCATAATTGGAGCCGACCTTGCCGTATTTGGAAAGGGCCTCATCGTACGCCTTCTCGGCATCGCTCACCTGAGCGAGCGCGCGAGCGTACTCCTCCGCCTGCTCCGCCTGCTCGGAGTAGATGTTCTTCAGCTTGTCGCTCGCGGCATCGATCTTAGCCTGCTGTATCTGGGCGTCTATGAGATCGTAGATACTTTCCTTGGCGACGGTCGCCCCGTCCGCCATGACCTGATACGCGCCACCGGAATCCTTCACGACCTCGTAACTCGTGCCGCACTGGTCGTTGAGCACCTCCACGGCAGCTCGGAGCGAGCCGAGCCGCTGCGCGGACAGGTCAGTCTGACCGGCGTAGTCCGCGACGGCCTGTCGGGCGTCCTGCAGCTGGGATATGTTGGCCGACGTATTTCGGTTCAACTCGTCGAACTGCGAGCCGAGATCGGTGATGGACTGCCAGTTCTCCTGTATCTCGTCGCCGAGCGAAGATATCTCCGCACCCAGCATGCGCGGCGAATCGGATGCTGCCTCGATAGAATCGGCAGACGTCTCCGCAGCGCGCCCCAGCACCTCAAGCGCCTCGGCCTGAACGCGTGCCTCGCGTTCGCCCTCCGTGGCGCAGGAGACGAACGACGCGATGCCGCTGCCGACGATGGCGATGCCCGCAGCAGCTAGCGCCGTCGCGCCCGGAAACTGGCCCATCACGCCCACCAGCTTGGTGAGCGGGGTCGTCGCCTTGCCCGGAGCAGTCGCGAAGTCGAGCAGCTTGGTCTGCAGCCCTCCGATGAGGTCGGAGGCCCCGCCGACCACCTTGCCCACGCCCTCTATGCCTCCGCCGAGCACCTGCATGCCCTTGCCGGCGACGGTGAGCGCGGGGCCGGCGAGCGCCGCTTTCGCCACGAGCCCGATGAGGTCGCCCTGCGCGGACTCGGACATGTCCGAGAATCCCTCCATGGCGTCGGCGGCGGCGGAGAGCACGTCGGAGACGGACTCGAGGCCGCGCTCCATGTGCGGCAGAAGCGACTCCACGAACGGCCCCGCCGCGTCGACGACCTCCGAGAAGGAGTCCTTGAGCTCGGCGTACGCGTCGCTTTCGCGCAGCTCCATGAGCGGTTGGGTGAGCGAGTCCGCGAGGTTGGAGGCCAGCCCCGCGAGCGTCTGCGACTGCTTCTCCATGAGGCCGCCGTAGCGCGCCTCCATGCCGGAGATGAGCGCGTCGATGGCCGTCGCGGAGTCGACCGCGCCCGCCGTGACCTTCTCCTGCGCGCCGGCCACGTCGGTGCCGATTGCGTCGGCGAGCATCTGCCACGCGGGGATGCCCTGCTCGGTGAGCTGGAGCATCTCCTCCGCCTGCACCTTGCCCTTGGCCTGCATCTGGCCGAGCGCGCGCGTGACGGCCTCGATCCCGGCCTGCCCGGTGCCGAGCGCCGCCGTGGCGTCGCCGACGGCGGTGAGCATGGGGATGACGTCCTCGGCGGTGAAGCCGTAGGCAAGCAGCTGGCGCGTCGCCGTCTGCAGGCCCGACAGCTCGAAGGGGGTCTTGGCCGCGAAGTCGGCGAGGTCCGCCATCATGTCGCGCGCGGCCTCTGCGCTGTCGAGCATGGTGGTGAAGCTCATATCGGTGGTCTCGGCGGCGCTGGCGGTGGAGAGCGCGAACGCCCCCACGCCGGCGGTCGCCGTCGCGAGCGGCAGCGTGATGCCCTGCGTGAGCTTTCCGCCGAGATCGGCCGCGCTCGAGCCGAGGTTGGCCAGGGAGGATCCCGCCGCCTGCATCTTCGCGCCCGCCGCCGAGCCCTTGGCGGCGATGGACCCCAGCAGGGTCGACTGACGAGACAGCGTCGAGTTGAGACCCGAGGCCTCGGCCGCGAGGTCCTCCTGGGCGTCGGCCAGCCTCGACTGGACGTCCGCGAGGCGCTCTCCGGACGATTCGAGCCTCTGCTGGGCGCGCTGCAGGTTGAGCTGGGCCTGCGCCGCCTGCGACGAGTCCTCTCCGTGGTCCCTGACGGCCTCCGACAGGCGCTTTTGCGCCACCTCCACCTCTTTCGAGGCGTTGGCCATGTTGCGGTACGCCTTGTCGAACGACCTCTCCGCGCTCTTGACGGCGGACTCGAGGCTCCTCAGGCCGTCGGTCTTGACCGACTTGCCCAGGGCGTCGGAGAGCGACTTGCCCATGCGCTGGCCGCTCTTGGACAGATCGACGCCCTTGAGCTGCGCGTCGATGCTCTTCGCCGCCCCCTTGAGCGAGGGGATGAGCGTCACGTAGGCGCTCGCGAGCTCGATGCCTCCGGCCATGCGCTACCTCCTGTCCTCGGGGATGCCGAGTAGCTCGGCTATCTCGTCCATTTCGTCGGATGTGTACTCGGTGCGGCCCTCGGCCTCGCGCTCCCGCTCGCGCGGGCTCATGACGCGCGGCGGCTCGGCGTTGCCGGGCAGCGAGCGGTCGGTGCGCTGCCACCAGACGACGGCGCACGCGTCGGCCGCCGCGGCGATGAGGCGCTCCGCCTCGCTCCACCCGTCGCCCTCGGCGCGCGCCACGGCGCTGTCCGAGGGAAGGTGCGCGGCCATGGCGGACGCGTCCCTCCACGAGACGCGCCCGCCTATGTCGTCCACCGATACCCCGTAGAAGCGTCGGAAGTCGGCGCGCAGCTCGCTGTCGCGGAGGGCGATGAGAGCGCCGAGCCTCGCTAGTTTTTTAGCTCCGCCACCGCCTCGATGACGGAGTTGACGAACGCGGTCACCGCCGAGATGGGCAGGCGGCCGCCGTTGCGCCCGCGCAGCTCCGCCATGACGCGGTCGTGCGCGTCGCCCAGCACGAGGCGGTTCTGGCGCACGATGGCGCGCGACCGCTCGGCGGGCGTCGACGCCGGGTCGTAGATCACGGTGGAGCACTCGGCGATCTCGTAGTCGTCGGCGGGGTCCACGGCGACCCCCACGGAGATGCCGTCCACCTCGACGGTTGTGCCCTTGGGGGCCGTCTTCCTAGCCGCCATCGCTATTCACCGCCAGCGGAGGTCTCGGTGCTGTCGATGTAGTCGACGTAGTAGTCGCCGAGCCCGGCGTCGAGCAGCACCGCGAAGGTCATGTCCTTGCCCACGAGCTCGGTGTAGCTCATGGTCTCGTTGCCGAGCTGGTTGGGGACGACCTGCGGGATCACCTTGCGGTCCTTGCGGCCGTCGGCGAGCAGCGCCTCGATGACGGCGGAGTAGACCTCGGCGTTCGGGCCCTTGTCGTGGACGGTGAGCACGCCTTCCGCATCGGTGACGTTGTCCTGTCCGTACACGACCTTGAGTCCGTCGGCCTTGAGCTCGCGGAAGACGCACTGCATGGTCTTCTCCACCTCGCCGGCGGACGTGGCGATCGCGTCGCCGTTGGCGTCGCGCCCGGTGTTGGTGGAGCTGGAGTTGGAGAACGTGAAACCGCCGTCCCCCATGAACCCCATGTTCTTGAAGGCGGTGTCGAGCTCGGTCTTGTTGTCGGTCGGGAGCGTGGTGCCGTACGGCGCGATGAAGAAGTACGACCCCTTCTTGAACTTCGCGTACGACGCGTTCTTGCTGTTGTTCTTGGTGGTAACCATGTCGGCGTATCCTCCTATTCGTTTGCGTAGAGCTCGCACACGAGGTGGTATCGCGGCGAGCCTGATTCAAGGTCGCGGTCGCGGAACGTCGATGCGACTGAGGCGTGCGCCACGTTCTCGACCGCCCCGGGCATGTCCGCCAAAGCGTCACCGACCGACTGCGCGAGAAGCGCCGCATCGCGACGGCTGCCCGCCCAGCACTGGATGTCGAGGACGGGCCGCGAAGTCGGACCCTCGCCCGCGCCGCCTCCGGTCCGCTCCACGACCACGAGGGTCGATGGCCTCGGGTCGGGAACGTCGTAGTAGGCGGGCGCCCCGACGCAGCAGGCGTTCAGGTAGTCCACGCATGCGCGCTCGGCGTCCATGCGCTCACCTCCCCGCGTCGATGCTCTTCAGGAGCGTGTTGCGCTTGTTCTGCGACCGGACGCCGTGGGGCGACGAGGAGACCACGCGGGCCATCGCCCTCCCCTTGGTGGACGACTCCACGGCGGTGAACGGCTCGTTGACCATATCGTCCGGCGATGCCTTGGCACGCGCGCTCGCCGCGATGCGCTCGGCGCGGGCCATGATGTCCGCAGCGACGGAGGGGTCCGTCAGGAGCGCCCGCGCGCCGGCGCTGTTGATCTTCACCCTGATTCCGCTAGCCATTGACGCGCTCCACCTCCGCCGTGTAGTTCCACGCGCCGGGGACGTTCGCGGCCGTGTACGGCTGCGGGTCGCCCACCACGGCGCACTCGACGCCGCGCACGATGACGTGGCACCCGCGCAGCGACGCGGTGAAGGTCTTGGGGAAACCGAGCGTGAAGGATGCGCGCGTGCCGTCGGGCCGCGTGGTGTCCTCCACGTCTGCGGTGGAACTCGGCGCGACGAGGACGTTACCCACCTCGGTGTCCGCCCACGCCACGGACCGATCGCCGTGCGCGTCGTAGGAGACCGTAGGCGTGAGCACCGTCACCGTCTCGCCGGTGAGCAGCTGCGGCAGGTGGTCGAGCCTCACCATATGGCCTCACCAGCCCGGTCGTGAATGGCGGGGCGGATGGAGGACACCGCGCCGCCACGGATGCCGAGCGCGCGGCGCTCCGAGGCGGTCAGGTAGAAGTCCTCCGTGGGGTTGGCCACGGACACGCTCGCCGTGTAGCCCACTCCCCCCTGGCTGTAGCTCGACAGGCCCGCGAGGTCGCCCGCGCTGAGCGAGCGGTGGACCACGGCGCACGCGGTGCGGGTGAGGTTCGCCCGCTGGAGCTCGTATCCCGCGTCCTCGGGCGCGAGCAGGCGGAGCCCCGGGTAGTCCGCGACGAAGGCCGAGGCGTCGCCGAGCAGGGTGGTCACCCGCTCGGCGTCCTCCACCTCGCCGTAGCGCGCCTCGTATTCCTCGACGGTGGCGAAGGGCTCCATGCCATCCGCCCTAGTTCGAGAGCTGGCCCGCCGTGCGCTCGGCAGCGAGCAGGGCGTTCAGCTTCGTCTTGCACTCGTTGACCAGCGTCACGACGGCGGAGAACTCGGTCGGATTGACGGTCTCCGCGCTTGACGTGGAGGTCGCGTTAGCAGCCGCCACGTCCGCCACGGCGGAAGCCATCTTCACGACGCCCTCCACGGCCGTGGAAGCATTGCCGGGCAGCGTCGGGATTACGCCGGATGCGAGCTTCGCGGCCTGGATGGTCCCGTCCGCGATCTTCTCGTTCGTCACGGAGTTAGCCTGGAGCATGGCCGTGGTGATTGAGTTAGCGCCGGGAGTCGAGCCTCCGCTCGGGAGGCCCTCGATGTGCACCTCCTCGACGTGCTGCCCCTTAGAGGGCTCGTCCGCGGTGTACTTCATGCTGCGGATGGTCATGCCATCGCCTCCTCCAGTGCCGCGAGCATCGCGGCCTTGTTCGCCTTCTTCGGGAGCGAGACGCCGTGCGCCTCCGCGTACGCGCGAATCTCGGTGATGGTGGATCCTGCATCGGGGCGCTCGGCGCCCGCCTCGCCTCCACTTGCCCCCGCGTAGTCCTCGTCGGCTCGCTCGCATGCGGCCTCGTCGGCCTCCACTCCCCCCGCCTCATCGACGGAGATGAAGCCGCGGGCGAGCCAGCGCTCCACGCTCACGCTCGGCACGTCGACCTCAGCGCCCGTGTAGGGCGCTATCATGCGGGCCATGGCTAGCCCCTCGGATAGGTGTCGGTGAGGCGCACGAAGCAATCCTCGTCCATGACGGCGAAGCCGACCTCCATCTCGCAGCGGAGCGCGAACATGTTGCGCTGCCAGAGGTTGATCTGCTTGTTTCCGTCGTTGATGGTGGCCTGGTTGGAGTACTCGACCGTGATGTCCTCGACGATGCCGTACACGGCCTTGTTCCAATCGCCCACGAAGCCGATGGTGTTCGCGGCGCTGGAGCCGGCGTTGTACGCGGCCTGTCGGTAGTACGCGGGGAGCGAGAGCACACGGCCCACGCTGCCCTGGTCGGTCGGGGAGTCGATGAAGATGGGACGGCCCGAGGAGTCCTTGGCCATGAGCAGGATGCTCTCGGCCTGCGGGGCGAAGACCCACGCGGTCGCGGAGCCGCCTGCGGTGGAGACCGTCGTCTTCGCTGTCACGAGCTTGTCGTAGGTGTCGGCCTCGATGTCGACGGCGGTCGCTCCGGAGAGCGTGTCGAAGTTGGAGCCGGGCGCGGACTGAAAGCCGAAGGCCGTGGCGTCGAACAGCGCGGCGAGGGTCCCGGGAACGCGCTCGATGACGGCGTTGTAAAGGGTGTCCTTGTCGCGGCGGAACTGGTTGCTGAACGGGACGATGACCGCCATCTTGTACGGTACGATCTTCTTCGAGCCGAAGGTCGGGGTGCTGACCGTCTTCTCGGCGGTCTCGTCCACCCACGCGGGCTTGGGGTCGGTCTCGATCACGTCGAGCGTGATGCCAGGGCCGGGGATTACCATGCGGCGAGCGTTGGCCATGACGAAGGAGGATTCCTGCGTCTTAGCGATGACCTCCGAGCTGATCTCGCTCGGGAGGACGATGCCGGTGGTCGTGCGGTTTACGTCCACCTTGGTGGTGTTGAGTGCCATTCGTATACTCCTCTACATCTGGGATTCGATGAAGTCGAAGAAGATGTCCTTCTTGTCCTTCGGTGCTGGGCCGGGCCGCTTCCCGTCGCCCTTGAAGATGGGAGCGCTCGGCTGCCCCTGCGCGAAGGCGAGGATCGACGCGGCCTGCGCCTCCATCGCCTTGCGGTCCGTCTCGGTGAGCAGCGATGCCGGGACACCCGTCGCCTCGGACACCTCTGCGGCGTCCTTGGCGCGCTTTGCCTCGGCCTCGTAGGCGGCGAGCTTCGCCTCGGCCTCCTCGGCGCGCTTTGATGCGGCGTCGAGCTTCTCGGCGTCGGTCATGGACTGGGCGGCGAGCTCGTCGTATCGCTTCGCCTTGTCGGCGTTCGACTTGCTCCGGCCCTCCCACTTGCGGCTCTGCTCGATGGCCTTATCGCGCTCGTCTGTGAGCGATGCGACCTGCGCCATCAGCTCCTCGACGGTCGGCTGCTCCCCACCGGTAGCGGCGGGCTCGGTACCTTCGGCCATGCGGCCCCCTTTCCGCCCGTGCGGGCGTCGTCTTGACCCCGTGCGGGGTCGCGGCATGAAAAAGGCCGGGAGTCTCACCCGGCCAGATATGAAAAGAGCCCCGTGCGGGGCTGGTTTCGCATAGATTGGCGGGCGGGGTCGCGTGTCTTCCGCCCCTACGGTCATGCGGCGACCGTCGACCGTGCAGCCTGCCCACGGGCTAGATCGGCTATGCCGTGGGCTTGCCCGTCCTCATGCGGGCGACCTTCTTGGCGTGCTTCGCGCTGTTCGCGTATCCTCTAAAAATCTTGTCGCGCTCCTCATCAGCCGTAGTCCCGCGCCTCTCGGCGCGCTCGGCGGCGAGGGCGTCGACGGCATCCTGCCAGCGGTCGTTGATGGCCTTCGTGTCGTATCCCTCCACCCCGCCGTCGCCCCACTGGCAGACCACTCTGCAATTGCAGCCGGAATGGTAATGGTCGAGCTTGACCGCGCCCGCTGTGGCCTCGGATGAGTACACGAACCCGCGTGACGCCAGCATGAGGCAGAAATCGCACGTCTCGTCGCCGGTCGGCACGCGAGCGAACTTGGGTTTGCGCGGGTCGCGCCTGCCGTTGGCGAACATCGACTCTCCCGCGCTTCGCTTCATCTCGTAGTCGATGCGCTGCAAGACTTGATCATTGAAGGTCTCCACGCGCCCGTCGAGGACGAAGCGCACGAAGCCGCGCACCGCGCGCTCGGTTTTGCGCGGGTCGTACCCGCTGATGGCCACGGCCCCAAGGCGCTCCCCCAGAACCAGCTCGCGGGCGGCGTCGTATAAGTCGGCGGACGCCTGAGCGGCCATGGTCGTGTAGGTCGGCATGACGGTGGCGAGGATTTGCAGCACGAGGTCGCGGCACTCCGCGATGTTCTCGGGCGTCCAGTTGATGCCCTGCAGGGCCTCCAGCACGCGGAACTGCGCGTCGGCGCTGATGCCGTTGATTTCCTCGGTCAGGAAGTCCACCGCCGCGCGCGGGATGGTGACGGCCATTGGCTACTCCTTCAACTCATAGAAGTCGCGTTGCAGCCGCTTGAACTCGTCGCCACAGATGCGCGAGCGTTCTTTCATCATGTCGCGCACGTCCGCGTTCCTGCCGTCGCGGATGGTGCTCGCGGTGTAGCTGTACCAGTCGCGTGCGAACATCATGAGGAGCATCTGCGTGTAAAGGTCCATCACTGAGTCACCGCCTGCGTGCCGCCGCCCATGAGCGACAGGATGGCGCGCTGGTTGGCGTTCGCGCCCATCTGCTGCACGACCTTCTGTCGCATGTCCTCGCCGAATCCGAGCTGCTCCCAGAAGACCTCGGTGGCGGCGAACTCGGGCACGACGGAGGCGATCTTCACCATTGCGTCGGCCTGGCTCGCGATGGACGGCATGAGCGGGTTCTTGAAGTTGGCCGCGATTTGCAGCGCGTCATACGTGTCGAGCGTCGCGTCGTTGGCGATGGCAAGCGCCATCTTGGCGATGGTGACCAGCGACTCGCCGTTGCCCTCGTTGAGGTCGGTGACCTCCATGATGAGCGGCTCGTTTGCCTGCGTAATGGCCTCGGCGCTCGACGGGTTGTCGTGGATGACGCCGAGCTGCGACACGGGGACATTCGTCTCGCCGGAGAATCGGGCGGCCAACGCCCGCATGTAGTCGGTGTGCGGCTGCATGGAGCCCTGCGAGAGCTGGCCGAAGGTCGGCGTAGAGCCGTCCTCGGTCTGGGAGACGGTGAAGATGTTGCCGATGTACGCCTCCCAGCGCGTGCGGTTCTCAAAGGGGTCTGAGTCCACGCCGAGAAGGTACTTCTGAGGGCTCGTGAAGAACTCCGCCGAAATCTCCGTGCGCAGGGCCTCTCGCACGCCGCTGTCCGTGATGAATCGCACGGCGCGGGTAATGCGCGACTGGCCGAGCGGCTGGCTCTCGGTCGGGTTGTAGGCCAGCGCCTCCATGAGCGGTCTGCCCATGCGGTGCGCCATGCGCGCCACCGTGATCGCGTCGCGCCCGTCGACGTGGTAGGTAGCCTCGTCGGTGTAGAGCGCCAGCTCGTCGGGCGCGCCCGAGTCGTCGTAGTGCATGATGACGAGGCCGGACGAGATGCGGCCCAGCCGCTCCGACCACTTGGCCGCGCCGTCCTCGGCGCTGTGCGTCACGACAATGACCGGCGGCTCGCCCACATCGCCCTTGGAGAGCGTCACAAAGTCGCAGCCCGCGATGAGCTCGCTCTCGCACGCCTGCTTGTACTTGCGCTTCAGGTTGCAGCGTCGCACGAGCTGGTCGACCTGCGCGGACAGCGCCTCGTCACCCACGGTGAAGCCGTCGAAGCGGCTGCGCGACGCCATCGCGGAGACGGCCTTCTTGGGCCATCCCACCACGGTCTCGATGTTTCGCAGCGACGGCGGGATTGAGATGCCCAGGTCCTTGAGGACGTTCTCGCCGTCGTAGTAGCGGCGGCGAAGCTGGTTCTTGGCGAGGTGGCTCGCCCAAATGGAGAGCAGCTCGTCCACCTCATCGGCGATGCCGAACTCGTCTCCATCGAGCACGAGAGCCGAGACGATCGCGCGGCTGTCGTGCTTCAGGCGATGCGACGGCGGCGCGCCGCGATGCCAGGTGTTCGGTTGCTCCATCAGCTGTCACCCCCAAGCATCGAGACGATGGCCCGCTCGCGGTCGCTCAGCTCCCACACGTGGGCGCGCGCCCGTTCGGCTGCGGCCCGTTCGGCTGCTGCCCTCTCGGCTGCTGCCCGCTCGCTTAGGAGCAGCCCACCCCCGTAGATTCCGCGCGGATTGGCGTCGAGCCTGGAGATGCGGCAGCAGTCGCCGCGACGCACGACGAGGCGGGTGTGGTGCCGCGCCATCCACTGGAGCTTCGCGGCGGTCAACACCTCGTCGGGGTACTCGTACTTCGGCAGCTTCCTCGACTTGGCCTTGAGCAGCCTGTCGTTCGCCTCGTTGATGCGGTCCGACAGCTCCGGCTCGCTCTCTGCCACCACGTCCCCGCCCATGTTGGTGACGAATGAGGTGGGAACCACCGCGCCGTTCTCGTAGGTTATGTTCGCATCGCACACGACGTGGCAGACGTCCATGCAGACGGACACGCCGCTCAGGCACGTGAGCGAGGGTGCGAAGAGAAAGAACGGGATACCCTCGTCGAGGTAGAAGCGCTGAATCTTGGCGAGCATAGAGAACGGCGGGTTGTCCACCACGCAGCACCCGTCTGGGTAGTCGAACGACTCGTAGTCGCCGCCGGGCCAGAACGGGCGCACCATGTCGGAGCGCCGCACTCCGTACCTCTCGGCCACCCACTCCGCCACGACCTCGTATATCTCGTCCGGCGTGTAGCAGTCGTCCGTGGTCTTCTTCGGCTTGAACTTCTCCACGAAGCCATCGTAGTCCTCGAACAGCTCGCGCTGCTGCGAGGTCACTCCGCCACGTCCCATCAGTACACCACCGCCTTGCGTCCGGGTCGTCTCTTCGTTGTCCTCGCCTGCCACAGCGCGAGCGCGCAGGCCTCTATGAGGGTCGCGTCCGCGCCGCCAGCGTCCTCGAAGCCCACGCCGTCCTGCCCGATGCGGCGGCGGGCGGTGAGGGTCGCGGAGGCGGTCAGCTCCTCCTGACCGTAGTGCGCGAGGTCGCGCTCGGCAACGGCGTTGGTGAGCATGGACACGGCCTTGGCCATGTCGCGCGGGCCCGCCACCACGACGGCGCGCTTGGGGAAGCCGATGTCCGCGAGCCTCGTGGTGAGCGCCGCCGTGCTGCCGCCGTCGATGGCCACCGTGGCCACCTTGTCGCGGCGCGCGTCCAGCCACGCGGCCACCCAGCCGACGCCCTCGGAGAGCGGGCGGGTGTCCACCCACTCCACGTAGGCCGCGCCCTCGGCGGGGCGCAGGCAGTAGGCCAGCGTCGCTCGGTCGGGGCCGAACTTCACGCCCGCGCACGTGACGCGCGGCTCGGGCGGCTCGTCGGTCTCGCAGAGCGCCCACGCCTTCTCCGAAATGACGTGCTCCACCGCAGCGGTGGAGGCGTCCCACCAGCCCAGGTACTCGCGGGCGAAGCTGTCCGGCTCGCGCACGAGCGACTGCGCCGCCGAGCGCATGGAGCGCTCCTTGATGCGATAGCCCATCATCGGGTTGCACTCGTACCAGCGCTCCGCGTCGAGCGGGTCTCCAACCTCGCCAGCCGCCCACTCCAGCCACCAGTCCTCGCCGAGCTCACTGGCGTGGGCGCGGTCGTGCATGTCGCGGAAGACGGTGCCGGGGCACTTCTGATTCGGCGGCGTTCCGATGTAGATGACCTGCGGGTCTCCGGAGTCGCCGGCGATGGTGGTCGGCATGAGGGCGTCGCGCTGCTCGGCGGTGAGCTCCTGCGCCTCGTCCACGACGATGACATCGTAGGTGCCTCCGCGCGCGCCCGAGTTGGTGCGCGTGGAGAACTCGATGAGGTGGCCGTCGGCGAGGTATATCCCCTCGGCGCCCTGCGCCTTGTAGACGCCGCCGTGCGGCTTGAGCTTGGTGGAGAAGTCGCGGTTGGCCGCGATGAAGTCGCACATGAACTTGAACATCTTACGCACGGTGCCAGCGTGGTGCGCGGAGTACAGGACGTTACGGCCCTCGATGAACGCCGCCCACAGCGCGTAGTAGCGCGCCGCGAAGCTCTTGCCGTTCTGGCGTGGGCGCGACAGGCCGATGTTGATGGCCTCGGCCTCGCCCAGCTCGTTCTTCGCGAGGTACAGATCCATCTCGTACGCCTGCGCCGGGATGAAGCTCACGCCGTAGCGGGCGAAGAGCGCGACCGCCTCCGGGCCGTCGGTGCGGTCGTATGCCCCGACCACCTCGAAGGTGGGCGTCTGGCGCCCGCGCCTCACGAGCGCCGCTTCCGCGCGGCCTCCACCGGGTCGGTCTCGGCCTCGTGGTCGGGCAGCGCGTCTATCTCAGCCATGACCTCCATGAGGCGCTTGGAAAGGGCTGCGATGTCGCGCGCGCTGTCCTTGGCGTCGATGGTCTCGGCCACGGCGTCGCGCAGGGCCACCAGCGCCGTCCTGCGGTCGTTCGTGCGCACGGCCTCAAGAACGCTCACGTGAATCACCGGCCTCTCTACCTGTGGAAACGAAAAAGGCCGCACGTGGCGGCCTGTGGAGTCGGGGTGCCTCTGTTTTCTGACTATGCCCGCGGGCGTCGGGTCGACCCCATGGGAGGGGGTGCCCCCCTGGGCCTCTCAGAGCGCGCCAGAGCGCCGCTTGGGATGGCGCACGGGTACTTGCGCCGACTTGCCCTTCGCGCCCCGTGAGACGGCTCTCGCGCCCTCGCAGAACGCCAGCGCTGACGGCCACGGGCCGAACCTGCGGCGCACCTCATCGCGGATGCGCCCGACGGCGGACACGCTGCGGTCGCTGCGCCACTGGTTGCAGCACCGGTGGGCGGGCGCGGTGTTGGCCATGTCCGCCGGGTCGCCGCCCTTGCTGACGGGCAGCAGCTCGTCGAGCTCGAAGGCGAGCGGGGTGCCGGCCGGGGCGTCGAGCGGGATGGGGAGTCCGCATATCCAACACGGCTGACCGAGCGCGCGCACGCGCTTCCACAGGACGTCGCGCCGGTACGATCTGCGCGGGTTCGGCTTTGGCTTGGCCATGCGCCGCCCCCTCCACTGGTTGGTGGGGAATGAAAAAAGGGCCGCGCATCGGCGGCCCCTCACGTTCGGCGACTGCGGCGCTGGCCCGGGGAGGTGGTGTCGGTTCCGCGCCGCTTTCGCTGACAATATAGTGGCACGGAATGCGGGCGCACGGGCCGTCTATATGCGTCTAAATGTGTCTGCGACTGTCTATGACTGTCTATCGCTGTCTATCGCGCGCGGTCGCGACATGAAAAAAGCCCCCGGCGACGCATCGCCGAGGGCAATCCGGTTCGCATCATATCAGAACAGCGCGGCCTGACCGCAGCCCTCGCGCGCGGCGGCGAGCCCCACCGAGTCGACCCACTCGAGCGCCTGCCTGTGCGCCTGCCGTGCCCCAGAGCCCGTGACTCCGAGCGCGCGGCCGATGCGGTCCCACTCGTAGAGGTCGAGGTAGCGCAGCTCCAGCACGTCGCCCCACGACGGGTGGTTGGGGTTGGCGGCGCGCACGCCGGCGCACACGGCGCGGGCGTCCTCCACCGCGCGCTCGTACTCGGCGAGCTCAGAGCGGGCGCGCGCCTCGGCGTCGATGCGGGCGTCCGTGGCGCGCATGGGGTCCGACGCTCCGCCGCCGCGCCCGATCGCCTCGTACGACTGCGCCCTCGCGCCCTCCCGCTCGCGCATGGCCCGGATCGCGGCGAGCCGACCGTCGATGTGCCGCTGCGCCGCCGACGCGGCCTCGAAGTACTCGCGTGCCGTAATGGTCACCACCTCCACATGGTCTAGCTGCGATTATAACATGTGCGCATACCGGACTTGTGTTATGCGCATGATGCATGGTCGTGAAAAAAGCCCCGCACGCCGTCCTGGCGCACGGGGCCTCCGTCACGATCGGCCTCCGGGCTTCACCCCGGCTTCGCCGCACGCCTCGCGTATGCGGCGGGCGTAGCTGTCGAGCACGTACTGCGTGGAAACGCAGTAGGTCAGGTCGTTGTCCTCAATCTCGTCCGCCAGCGCCAACAGCGCGTCGCGGTCGGGCGACACGGTGCAGGCGTCCGCTGGCTCGTACGTCCTCGCAAAGATGTCCGGCTTGCACGGGTACCGCTCGCCCTCGACCCCCGTGATGATGTAGTCGCCGGCACTCGCGTGCATGACGCCCTCGAGCGTCTCGATGTCCGTGGGCTCCTCTGTCACGAAAGCCTCGACAACGACAGGCTTCTTCCTGTACTTCATGATTCCACCCCCAGTGCCTCGCGGATGCGCTCGCACACGTCCTTAAGCATCCATGCGTAGTTGTCAACTCCCGGAGACTGGACCTCCCAGCACGCATCCCCCTCAAGCTCGCCCGCCAGCTCCAGCAGCGCCTCGCGGTCGCAAGACGGCTCTATGAGGTCGGCGAGACGATACGTCATTTCGTCCCATCTCGCTATCTCGTTGTCCGGGTCTATGGCGTCGGCCCCATAGTGCGCGAACTCATGGGCATCCATGTTGCCACCGAGCCACTTAGCAGTCGCCCTCAGCCTCTCCGCCACGCGCCGCCTCTCGTCATCTGTCGCCATAGCGCCCCCTCTCGTCGTTCCGCCCCTCGCGGCGGTTCCAGCTCGATATGGCGCGCCCGACCGCCAGCGTGCGCGTCAGCTCGTCATCGCCGTGCCAGACGCGCCAGCACTGGTACTCGTGCACCGTGGACGCGTGGCACGACCCGCACACGACGCGCGCCCCCACGCACGTCTCGCTCAGATCGTTGACCTGCACGTATGGGACTCCGCCACAGAACGGGCACGGGAGCAGCAGGTCGCTCTCGACCGCCTGCCCCGTGTCAGACATGACGCTCTCTCGGATGCGGCGCACCGTCCCCATGTCGGGCTCGTCGGCGACGGTGCGCGGTATGCCGGGCATGAGCCAGTCGAACATCACTTCCCCCTCTCTTCCGTCACCTGCACGCGCCCCCACCTCTCACGGAACGGTAGAGGGTTGCGCGCGACGAGGGCGACGGCCTTGTAGACGGCTGGCACGGAGATGTTGAGGGCGCGTGCCACGTCCTGCGCCGTCTCCCCGGCCATGAACAGCTCGTGAGCCTTCCACGCAACGCCGTCGGCGCGAGGGTCGTAGAACGCGTTGTACCGGCGGCCCATCACTCGCTCACCCTCGCTCCGCAGTTCGGGCAGTAGCGATACTCGGTAAGCCTGCCCCCGTTGTCTGCAAAGCAGTTACCGTCAATCGTCTGGCCGCAGCCGTCGCAATGCCATACGCTTGTCTTGCTGAGCTTGATTCGGCACGTGCGCTCAGGGACGTACCACTGGCCGTCAATCTCGACGCGCTCGAAGTCGCCGGAGTCTGGCACGGTGTTCACGTCGTGCTCGACGGCCTCGGTGTCGCTGAAATGGTACATGCTCATTCCTAAGCCCTCCTGTTCCAGGTCTGAATCGCCTTCTCGATGGCTAGCAGCCGCGTGATGTCCTCGCCGGTCGGCAGGTAGGTCGTGCGTCCGCTCTGGTAGTCCCTCGACGTGGAGACGTGGCAGCCTCCGCACACCACGCGGGCCTCGTACCCCATGTCGTCGGGGTACGGCCAGTACTGGATCCACGCACGACCGCCGCAGAACGGGCACGGGAGAAGCTGCTCCGAGTAGGCCGTCTGCCCGGTGTCGTCAACGAGCGCCGCCTCTACCTCCCGGAGTCGGGCCATCATGGCCTCGCCCCTCTCAAGCTCCGCGTCGGTGAAGGTGTGTGGCGTTCCGTCTGGCAGCTCGATCGTCTTGCTCATCACTCGCTCACCCCCGCCAGCGCCTTGGCGCGGCGCACGAGGTCCAACACGCGCGCCTGGACGTCGTCGCCACCGTTCTCGAAGTCGCTCGGGGACCAGTTGCCCAGGTTCCACGCTATGTCACGGGCGATGCTCCTAGCGTCCTCCTCTAGCTGCCCCCAGCTTTCGGGGCGCTCGTGGGTGAAGTCGGCTCCGAAATAGTCGAGGTCATTGCCTTTGATGCGGGCTACTCCATCGCCCTCAATTGCATCTATGATGTAAGGGCCATTGCCTTTGGTGTCCCACACCGTCTCCCCCTCGCGCAGCGGCCTGCCGTCCGCCGCGAGGACGGGGGCGCGGTGGGTTATCCGCTCAGGCCGCAGATAGCAAGGGGTGTCGTTGCCTCGCAAGTAAGCGACTCCATCAGAAATCTCGTACACTTCATAAGGTCCCTCTCCGGTGTCAACGTCATAAACCTTGTCACCAACACGAACCGCATCCGCGTTTACATCAACCATCTCATGCGCGGGGCGATTGACGCGCTCGCCCTTCGAGTAGGCGCGTAAGTTAAGCGCGAAGCTGCCGTCTGAGTACATGATCACGACACTGACGCAATTCTCGTCACCGTAGCGCTCGAAATCGTCTAGGAATCGCACCGGCTCGCCGTCCTCGAACCTCGGCCACGACTCGACCAGCCACTCCATGCCCTCGGGCATGAGGCGGCGGTCCAGCTCGGCCATCGCGTCGCTCCACCCGGTGTCGGGGTCGATGCCGAGCGCGGCACACAGCTCAGATCGTCGGTTGTAGGCGTCTTGGAAATCCCTGCGCACCTCGTCGAGCCCGCCGTGCCCGCGCACCCACCGCAGCGCCTCGCGCTCCTCCTCGGGCAGCAGGTCGTAGGCGCTCATGGTAGTGTCGCGCGAGCGGTCCTTGAGCCTGGCGAGCTCCTGCCGCGCCTGGTCGCGCTCCGCCCGGTAGCGGGCCGCCGCGAGCTGGTCCTCGTAGGGGTCGTGCATGTCGCTCATGCTTCCTCCCACTCATCGCAATGGTCTTCCTCGTTTGCGTACTCCCTGTCGCCGAACGGCCCGGTGCACATACCGTACCCGCACCGCCCGCATGGGCAGGGCTCGTACCACCGGCATCGCAGGCACACCCGGGCCTGCCCCTCCACAGCGTCGTCGTACGGCGCGTAGAGGTCCATGTCGTAGTCCGTCACCTGTAGCTCCCCCTCTCGTCCTCGCGCTCCGTCACGCGTCCAACTCCTCCGCATCGACCTTCTCGGCGACCATCGTCCCCGGCTTTCGCTCGGCCCTCCTGTGGGCCGCTGGGTACGACAGCCACCTGACCGTCTTCTCGCTGACGCCCAGACGCTCGGCGCACTCGCGGAGCGTCCCAAGGACGAGCAGCTCGTCGCCCCGGTACACCGCGTAGAGGACCCCGTCAGCCCTCTCCACGGGGCGCCTCCCCGGTCCTCGCCAGCCACCGGCCGCACGACCCGTCCCACGCGACCGCCGCGCGGGCGGCGACTTTAGACAGGTCCCCGTCATCGACGGCGCCCGTCATGACCGCGAGCGCTGCGGAGACCCTGCGCGCGCAGCCACCCGCCCGAGACCCGCATGCCGTCGAGCTTGGCGAGCGACAGGATGGCGCCCCGGCACCTGCGCAGCCGGTCCCTCGCCGCCGCGCGCTCGGCGCGCCTCGCGGCCTCGGCGTACGTCGGGTCGGGCGCCCCGGAGGAGTTGCGCCGCCCGGTGCGGTCCTCATACATCGGGGACCTCCCCGATCGCGTCTGCTGTGTAAAGTCCGATAATCATTCTTGCCCCTCTCGGGCATCGTGATGCCCCTAGAAGCCGTTTTAACAGTCGTGCGGGGTCCCAATACCGTGGCGAGCCGTAAAATGCCGTATTCGGCGTGTCACGACCTCGACACGCGCTCGGCCTCCACAGCCCGCGCGGGACCGCCGAGCAGCGGGCGCAGGAGCACCCGTCCGCCCTTGGCCCACCCGGCGATCAGGTACGTCATGCCCGTACCCTCGTCCGGCACGTAGACCATGTGCCCCCGCTCCATCGGTCGGCCGTCGCCGTAGCGGTACTCGTCCATCTCGCGCGCCGGCACGCCGAGAAGCGCCTCCGGGCCGTACTTGCCCATCGTGTTCTCCTCCACCGTCGCGGGTCACACCCCCATCCATCCGACGAAGAACCCGTGCGCGTAGCCGACGACGTAGCCCGCGAGCAGCATCCCGGCGAGCACGGCGATGAGCAGCGCCCAGTCGTACCACCTCACCGGCTCCCCCTAAGCATCAGGGCCGCCGCGAGCAGCGCCGACCCGGCGAGCGCCATGAGGCCGTAGCCCGCCCCGTGGATTATCCCGACGGCGAGCGACGCGGAGACCGCCGCCACCGGCACGAGGCAGCCGCAGGCCACCAGGCGCGAGTCCTTCTTGTCCATATGGACCTCCTATTCGGTTTTCATACGTTTTTCTGCATAAAATCAGGCGAACCCGAACTCGCCGTAAGCTCCGTTGTACGCGAGCCGCACCGGCCCGTCGCACGTCCCGCGCCGGTTCTTGACCGGCCACAGCTCCACGTCGGCGAACTCCCCGCGCTGCACGGAGTCGTCGCGCCTGACCAGCGCGAAGGCCGTGAGGCCGGTGTACTCGATCCACGACGAGCCGCGAAAGATGTCGGCGCCCGGGTTGTCGCCGGACTTGCCCTTGCGCATCTCGCTACCCTTCGCGCGCGATATGGCGCTGATGGCCACCACCGCCACGCCCGCCCGGATGGCGGCGAGGTTGACGGCGCGCACGGAGTCGCGCAGCGCCTCGGTCTCGTCCTGCCCCGGAAGCGCGTCGATGCACTGAAGGTAGTCGAGGAAGAGCACGCGACCGCCGTGGGCACCGGTGCTCCGTATCTCCTCGCAGATGTACACGAGGTTGCTCGCGTTCCCGTCGCTGATGGCGTCCACGATGCGCAGGTTCGGGCAGCGGACCATCAGCTCGATGTCCGCCGAGTACACCGGGTCGTTCGCCGGCTCGTACGTCCCGTCGGCTATCGCCGCCGCCTGCTTGCGCCCGAGCTCCTCGAAGTCCGCCCAGTGCCACGGCTCCAGCCCGTCGAGCACGTAGGAGAGCCGCGAGCCCATGCGGGCGCGCACCTCGGGCATCCCGAGCTCCAGAGATACGTACGTCACGCCGGTTGGCCGCCCCGTGTCCGGGTCCGTCGACTGGGCCATCCTTTCGGCGAGCCACAGGCAGAAGGCGCTCTTGCCAGCGCCCGTGGTCCCGCCGATGAAGTGCACGCCGGGGCGGAAGCCCCCGTGCAGCATGCGGTCCAGCTCGGGGATTGTCGACGGGACGGGCTGCTTCGAGCTGGTGTAGGCGCTGAGGTAGTCGCCCATCTTCTCGCCGACGTTCCAGAAGGCGGGCGCGGGACGCATCATCGACTCGTGCGCCTTCACACTATCCTCCTTGCGATCTCGGCGCTCATCGCGCCGTAGTCGAATCTCTCGGCGCTGGGCCGCCCCTCGCTAGAGGGGGCGGCACAAGCGCCCTCTAGTAATCTAGTGGGGTTGGCTGAGGCACTTACCCTTTGGGAGTGCGAGACACTACCCTTTCTAAGTGCCTCAGCCGACCCTTTCTCATTAATGGGTTGTCTGGGCGGATACCCTTTACCGCGCGGCATCAAGATGTACTTCTGGGCCTTTCCGCGATGAGAGTAGCCCGATTTCACAATCATCCCTTTACGTCGTAGCGCTTGGATTGCGTCGCGCACGGTAAACTCGCTCACGCCCAATATCTCGGCCATCTCTGTGCGGGGCCGACACGACTCGAACTGGCCCTTGCTGTTGCGCTCCATGTTCGCCGCGAGGAGCAGCATGACGCGCTCCTGCGTGCCGGAGAGACCGGCCTCGGCCCACTCGGCTATCCACGGCTCGAACGCCCGCGCGAAGCGCGTCTGCCTGCTCACTGTTCGTATCTCACCCCCAGCAGGTCGCTCACGATCCGGGCGGTCTCGCGCCGGTCGCAGAACATGAACCGCGCGCCGTGCCGCTCGTGCAGCGCGTCCAGAATCTTGCGGAGCTGCGGGCCGTTCATCGGCTTGCGGCGCTTGGCGCGGCACTCGTCGGTGAGCGGGTTGCAGCGCCGGCACCGGCGGCACACCCCGCTCACCCACGTCTCGATGAGCTCCGGCCGCTCGTACTCCGGGTGCTCCTCCACGAGGATGACCAGCACCTTGCCGTCCGCCGTGGCCCGGTCCAGCTCCCGCACGAACCGGTCGTGGTCGCGCCCGACGTTGCCCGCGAGCTCCTGCACGTCCCTCTTGGTGTCCACGAGGTAGCGCGAGCCCTCGGCCCAGTAGTCGCCCGTATCGAGCTTTCGCCGTTCCACCGCGACGCCGTGGGCGGCCCACCATGAGTGCTTCACGGCGTGCCGCCCGCGCTGCTGCCTCGTGTCTTCGTAGATGACCGCGCCGCTAGAAGGGGATGTCCTCGGAATAGGTGGACAGCTCGGCGTCGGTGATGGGAGCGGCCTTGGCGTCTCGGTCGTCCTTGGTCTGTGGGGCGGGAAAGTCGCCCTCCTTGATGGCCTGCACCGTGCAGATGTGCTGCAAGTCGACGGCGGTGCGGTCCTTGCCCTTGGCGTTCCCGCGCTGCCCGGTGTAGAGCCGGTGGCGGAGGACCATGCCGACCCACTTGCCGGCGAGCGTCTGCTCGGCGCCGTCGCGGCTCGCGTCGTAGCGGAAGCCCGCGTTGCCCTCGCTCTGCTCGATGCACTCGACCAGCATCTTGTAGCGCTGCCAGCCGAAGTCGCTGGTCAGGTAGAGCTTGATGGTGCGCTGCCAGTCCTGCGCGTCGGGGCCGTAGAAGAACCGGCCCTCGTCTGCGAGGTAGGGGTTGTAGACGAGCGCGAGATACGGCTTCGCCTCGTCGGTGTGGTCCTCCACCGCGTCGATGCGCACGGCGTACCCGCCCTCCGGCAGGATGCCGCCGCCACCGTTCGACGCGGTGATGCTGTCCCAGTTAGCGTTTGCCTTCATCCTTGCGTTCCTTCCCGCCGCGCTTCTTCGCGGCATCGTCGGTGAGGGGCGCCATGCCCCAGTACTCGCGAATGAGCCGGTCGACCTCCTTGAGGTCGTTGTCCATGGTCCCGGGGAGCATCCCCATCGGGGCCTTCGCCATGTTGGCGCCATCGTTCTCGGTGACGAAGACGTGCCTTCCGTCGCGCACCTCGCAGTCGATGAGGACGGGCACGGCGCCCTCGATGCCGAACTTCTCATCGAGCATGCGCCCAACGGTGCGAATCTTCTCGTGGCCGTTGGCGTCCAGCTCTGGGTGCATAAAGAGGTAGGTGATGCAGTCCTCCGGAGCGAGCACCGTGGCGCTCTTGATGAGCTCTTGGAAGTTGACGGCCATGTCCGTGAATTTTCCGTAGCCGGTCTCGCGGGCCCGAGCGAAGTTCTCGAGGCTCATGAGGTACCCGGCGTCGTCGACCACCCACGCGCGGCGCTTTCCGCTCGTGATGCACGCCCTGATGGTGCGGTAGTCCTGCGTGTTGGTGGAGTCCAGCTTCTTGCGGAATGGCAGCGGCTTGCCCATGACGTTCAGGATGCCGACCTCGCCCGGCTCGAAGTTGCGCAGCGACGTGCTCTTTCCGCTTCCAGATTTGCCGAGGACGATGACGCACACGCCCATCACTCCACCCCCGCCCTGCTCATGACCTGCCCGACGAACTCCGCCGGGTCGATGCCATCCCCGTCGGCCACGATGGCGCGCAGCGACGCGGCGGCGCCCATGAGGTAGGTGGAGCCGCCCGGGTCTCCGTCCGTTATCTCCTTAGCGCGTATCTCCAGCGCCCCGGCGCACCGCTCGAGGGTGCCCCGGTCGCAGGAGAAGCGCCAGCCGCTATAGCCCATCGTCGCCGTCCTCCCCGTCGCCGTCGGGCTCGTCCACGGGCGACAAGTCCATAACCCCCAGCACCTCGCGGAGGCTCGGCCCGGCGTCGAGCACGTCGATCTCGTCGACGGAGCCGTCGCACATCTTGCGCACCAGCTCGGCGCGCTCCGGGTCCTCGAAGGCCACCGCCGGGCGGTAGCTTGCCGAGGTCACCACGTACACCTTTTTCATCTGCTCTCCTCTCCCGCCACCATGCGCCGGGCGGCCTCAACCGCCTCGCGGTAGGTGGCATCCGGCCCCACGGGGACCGGTATCCGTATCCTCACGCCGTGGGCGGCGTCGTACGTGCACCCCTCGACGGGCACGGGCAGCTCCCAGCGCCCGGTGGAGGGGTTGCGCTCCGGCGTCACCTCGTCACCGCCCAGAGTCCCCAGCTGAGCCAGATGCCGACCCGCCAGAGCGCGGCGGCGAGGAGGGCGAGGGCCGCGTAGCGCACGACCTTGCCCGCCTCCACTCCACGTACTCCTTCATGAGCTCGGGGTCCGCCATCGCCTCCAGGCACGCCTCGTACAGCGCGTGCGAGACGGTCAAGGGCACCCTCGGCGACCCCATGGCAGCTCCATTCCTCTGCTGGTACAATCATCCATGACCTCCTTCTGGTCGGGCTCTCGCGGGCAGCTTGCAGGCATCCGCGAGGGCTTTTCTCTTGTAGATGCGACGGACCGCCCCTCCGGGCGCGCACGCTCAGCGCGGTGCGTGCGGGCCGTTGAAAGGAGAGGGCGCGGCCCTCCCGGCGGTGATGGGCTCCTGGTGATGCCTCGGTAAGCCATGGGCTAGCTCTTCTTCGCCCTTTACGTGTGCGCCCGGGGCGACGGTCCGTGTGATTTCGCCGGCCTCCCACCGGCCCGTGTCTGACGTGGATGTATCGGCTCTCACGCCTCACCGCCGGACGTATCCGGTCGTTCCGCAGGCGGGCGCGTCGCCCGTCCACTCGCGCCCTCCTCGGGCGCTCATGCCGTCCGAACCGGCGCGCTTCCGCGCTACGGCGACGGCGTATTGCTCCGCCCGGCGGCGCGCCGTTCCTGCCGCGCCACGTGCCGGTGGATTGTCAAGGTGCCGTTCATCCAACCGGATACGCGATGGGGTGGCTTCGTGCCGTAGAATCAAGGCGTCCGATTGATTGCCGGAGATTGGAGGTCTCTTTTGAAGGCAGTTTTGAGGACGCGGTCCCTCCGTAACGGGTAGCGCCGCGCGAGCCCGGGCAGCTCGAAGGCGACTCACCGAAGGCCGCGTTGCGGAGCGGCGTCGAACCGGCTGCGCGGGAGCGCATCGGAGGCCGCACGGCCGAAGGGGGCGACCCGAACGGGACGCCCGCCGGCAAGTGCAGGTGGAGGGAGAAGGGCCCGGTGCCGGGGCGATGGCTGCCGCAACAGCCGGAGCCCCGGTGCCATCCCATCGCGTATCCGGTTGTCAAGGTGCTGAAAAGGATGTGCCTAACTCTCGCGCCTCAGCATGTTTCTGACGTCAACCAGGTACGAGAGGCAGAAGCACAGGAGCATCGCGCAATAGGTGACACTTTGTTCTTCACCGGTAACCGAGTGGAGAACAAATATCGCGATGCCCAGCAGAATCCAAAGCGTGCTTATCAAGCGTTTACCTCCTATCTCCCCGCTGCGGCGCTACTCGCCCTCCTCCACCTCCGCTCGCATCTCGGCGAGCGTCTTGTAGAACACCGGAGGAACGCCGACCTCGTCGAAAACGTCCTCGATCGCATTGAGGTTGGAAAGCCGTTCCTCGCGCTCAGTAGGCAGGTCGCCATCGGATTCGAGCAGGTATTCGAGGCTCGCGTCCGGGAAAAACGCATCCCGAATCTTCTTCGCTTCGCTGACCGTCAGCGGAATGCGCTCGTTCATCTTCAAGGAGACGTTGTTCACGGACATATCGAGCAACTCGGAAACCTTTGCATAGCTAACGCCGCACCTCTTGAGTTCGGCTTTGATGTTTTGATAGGCCATCTTCACCTCCAATCACGAAATATCGTGTTGTTGGGAACAATATATACGAGCTTTCGTAGTTTGTAAATACGATATTCACGAGAAATTAGAATTGGATAGAATGATTGTACGAAGCTTCGGAAGGAGGCCATCGTGGAGACACTCGAAGAAGCCGTTAGACGCCTAATCAAATCCAGCTACGGAAGCGTCTCTAAGTTCTCAGATGTAATTGGCATCCCTGCCACGTCTATTTACAGCGCCCTTGATCGCGGCCTTGCGAACACGCGCACAGAGCTGACCGACAAGATATATCGAGAACTTAATATCGACTGGGAAACAGCAAGGCTTGACGATGACTTTCGCGAGTTAAAGCTCAAGAGCCAGACAGCCAACCAGTTCTTCGACTGCCCCCTCTACGGGTCCATCGCAGCAGGCACCCCGATAGAGATGATAGAGATCGAGGACACCTTCCCCATCCCCTCGGAGATGCACGCCCGGTACCCGAAGGCCTTCCTGCTCCGCATCAAGGGCGAGTCGATGAACCGCGTGCTCCCGAACGGCTGCATGGCGCTCGTCGACCCGTGCGAGACCATCGAGTACGACGGCGAGCCGTACGCCGTGTGCGTGAACGGGTACGACGCCACGGTGAAGCGCGTGAGAGCGCTCGCCAACGGGTTCAAGCTCGTCCCGGACTCGACCGACCCCACCTACAAGCCGGTCGTGTACGACTACGGCGTTGAGGGGACCGAGGTCATCACGGTCATCGGCCGCGTGGTGTGGTACTGCGTGCCGTTCGATTGGAGCTTCTGATGTGCGGGCCGGAGGATATCAAGGGGATCGTCGAGGCCGGCAGCCATGTCCTGTCAGGTTCGAGCAAGTTCATCGACTCGCTGTGCAGGATTCGACCGGGCCTTGCCATAGCGAGCGAGGCGCGCGGCATCGCGAGCGCGAACGATGTGCTTCTCGACGCGATGGAGGAGACAGTCAGGCGATGCAGAAAAATGGGCTTTTCAGAGAGCGCGACAACCGGCATGTGCATGAGGCTCGCAAACGAGTTCAGCAAGTCGGAAAACCTTTCAAGCTGCCTTTCATTTGCACAAGAGATGGTAGGCAGCGACTACGATGCGAGCGGGATTGACCACGGCTGGTTCATCAGATGGTCAGACGGCGCGGCTGAGCAGACGGATAACGAGATGTGCGTGATATGGGGAAAGCTACTCGCAGGTGAGCTGGACCAGCCCGGCTCGTACTCCAAGCGCACGATGTCAGTCCTCGCCGACATGAGCGCACACGAGGCATCGCTGTTCGCGAATCTGTGCTCCACATCGATTTATGTGAAATCGCGCGGAGTAAAGACGCTGTTTGCTGTTCTAGCAGACGACGTGTTGGGCGGTGACACCTTTAACGGCGAACTTCTTTCAATCACCGATTTAGACGACCTCGCCGCTATCGGACTCATCACAACTTCCACCTGGACGAGCCAGGGGCTTCCTGGAAAGACCTCATACACATTGGAGCTTGACGATAGATCAGCTGTGATAACCAATCCCAATGAAGATTGCAAGGCATTTGTTTTCTCGCACATGAGGTACCTGCAGGAGGGAATGGAGCTTGCGTCGCTCTGCGAAATCGGTACGTTTAACAGACTCAAAGAAGCCATTGATAAGGTCGTTACCCGTGCAGGTCTCGCTATTGAGTGGACAGACCATTCCCGTTAATCAATGGCGTCATCGTGTGGCACCAGGCGGAAAGTGATTTGGAGAGGTAGGGAATGGCGCCTACCTTGCGGATGAAAGGGAGCATCGGAAGCAAGATGGATACGGAGCTACTGGACGGAGGACGACGATGAGCTTAAAGGGGCTTTTCGACTGGTTCAAAGAGCATTGGCTCGAGGCCGTGGGAGTCGTCTTCGGGTCCTGGGCCGCCATCCATGCCGGGGCAACCAAGATCGAAGCATTGTTCTCGACCGATCCGACTACCTTCATGCTCCTATTCTGCGCTGTGCTCCTTATCTCCTTCACGCTCGGATGGATCCTCAACCGCGAGGTCGGCAACGTCCAGCTGCGCAAGATAGAGCTCGAGCGCCGCCTCGACATGGAGGAAGAGGATAGGCGCCACGAGCGCGAGCGTAGGAACGCAGAGGAGGACAGGGAAAGGGCACAGAGGAAGAAGGAGAAGGCCGCAAAGGCTAGGGAACTTAAGGAAAGGGAGGACCGCAGAAAATATCTTGAGGGCGAGGTGAGGCACCTTGATATCACCCAAAAAGCCGCGCTCTACCTCATTTTCACAGAGGGGTCGATGTCGTATGGTGCGCCAACCACAAGCAATTGGTATCCGGCGTCGATCTACGACGGGCACGCGGCCTTCATGGCTATGCGCTCTCTCGGTCTCGTCGACTACGAAACGACGCACGACGGATCCAACAGGTGGACGCTCACCGAAGAGGCCAGCCAGCTTTTCGACGAGAACCCAGACCTGTTGGAAGAGGGAAGGCTTTACCTCGAAGCTGATGATGAGCCGTCAAACCACTAAAGAAAGGGATAAACATGGAGTGCAGGAACCTGGCAGTCACCTCATGCTCACGGCTGACAGCTTCTCTGAATACGAGGACATCATCGTGACGCCCGACGACCCGCCCGTGCGGACGGTCGGCGCGGTCGTGTGGTACCAGGCGGGAAACGAGAAGGAGTGATGGGCTTTTTCGACGCGTTCAAGGGAAACGAATTCAGGAGCTGACTTGAAAAAACCTAGTGGAGGAAGACACATGAGAATCTATAACTTGATCGCCGTGGGAGCCGCGTTGGCAATCGTTCTGTCGGGTTGCTCCACCGCCCCCGTCGACAAGACCGAGCTACAGGACCTCTACGATGAAGCGGCCAGCATGAACATAGCTTATTCGTCTTCCGAGAGCATCGAGGAGCTTGAGGATGCGGCTGGAGACGCCAGCGACCTGCTCGATGACGAGGACGCCACCCAGGATGAGGTCACTGAGGCATCACAAAGACTTGAGGATGCGATTGAGCGCGCGGAGTCTGACACCAGCGTCGACGAGTTCACCGTGGTTGACGCGACCATGGGTCAAGACGATGGCTACGGATACGCCGAGATGTCCATCACCGTCAAGAACAACACGGATGATGACAAGGAGCTAACGGGGGTCGATGTCGCGGAGCTCGACGCGGACGGCAACATCATCAACTCGTACATGTCTTACAACAAGAACTACCAGCCGACCGTTCTCGAACCGGGGCAGACGATGGATATAAACCTCACCTGTGCGACCTCAGACGGTATAGCGGGCGTCAGGTGCACGAAATACGAGTACTCCTATTACGGGTCACCGATAATCGGCGAGCTGAGCGAACCATTCATCAAGATGTTCTAAGGCGTCATGAAGGCCGTCAGTACGGACTCGGTCAAGGCATCTGAGTACGTGATGGAGCAACGCCATTCAATTGGCATAACTGGTCAAATGGCTTGCAGAAAGTGTAAGAAAGTTTGCGTATAGTACAAAAAAAGTTGAGTATTCGCAGACTTATGGGTAAAGTAATGGCAGTGATACGGCCTTGGGTCTTCAAGTGAGTCCTTGGCCTGGAAAAGGGTCGCTGCCTTCGGGTTGGCGGCCCTTTTCCTTCTTTGGAGGCAAATATGCCCGATAGCAAGCCGTTCAAGACCATCGAAGAGCAAATCGCGATCCTGGAGTCTAGAGGGCTGATCATCGACAGCCGCGAAACGGCTCGACGGTTCCTCACGAGGAACAACTACTACTCCCTGGTCAACGGTTACAAGGAGTTCTTCCTCGATGCGAACAAGACGAACAGGGACGTTGAGGTGTTTCGGGACGGCACGCGGTTCATCGACCTGATGACGCTCTATAACTTCGACGCGATCCTTAGGTTCTCGATGATGTACTGTCTCACGGTGGCAGAGAAGGCGCTGAAGACCGCGACCGTCCACGCCTTCTGCCAGAAGCACCGTGACCCGGAGGACTATCTGGACCCGGCGTCCTACTGCTCAAAGAGAGACTACCGTGGCAAGAACTACACGGGCAACCTGATCAGACTACTCTCGATACTGCAGGGAATCCATGACGGGCGCGGGGAGCGAAGAGCGTACATCGAGCACTATCGCAAGAAGTACGGATTCGTACCCCTATGGGTGGCCGCAAATGCCCTGACCTTCGGCAACATGTCGCACTTCTACAGCCTTCAGAAGATATCAGTCCAGAACGAGACGTGCCATCTGATATGTCAGTCGATAGGCTCCGAGGTCATCAGCGCAAGGAAGCTCGGGGGCGTCTACTCCACGCTGACCGAATTCAGGAATACATGCGCGCACGGGGGAAGGCTCTTCTGCAAGAGGGCTGGACGACGGGAGGATAAGTCATTCGGCGACATGCTGCTTGATCTCTCCGTCATATCTGCGCCCTTCGAAATGGAGTTCGCCGTTAACAGCGTGAAAAGCGACCTCGGCGCGCTGGACAAGATCGACGGGCTCCGCTCCCTTGTCGAGAGAGAAATGGGGCTGGACAACCCCGACGTGAGAGAGCTTTTGGAATCGTACGGATTGTCTGAATAGCAAAAGCCCTCCCCTCTCATTGCTTAGCGGCGAACGAGGGGAGGGCGCAGAAGGGATGCGACCCCGTGGGGTACGCACCCATGACCACCTGAAAGGCGGTGGCTACATTATGACACGGGATGAACTCCGCGACGCGATCTCCTTCATGTGCGGTGCGCGCGACCTAGAGGAGTTCGCCGACCGCCTGTGGCAGGCGGTTGACATGGCGTCGGATGACCGGGACTCGATGCGCGAGGTCCTGACCGCCGCGCTCGACGCGTTGGGCGGCGTGCCGCAGGCCCTGACGGGAGGCGACGGCAGATGACCCGCGCCGCGATCTACGCCCGCTTCTCCAGCGAGAAGCAGCGCGAGGAGTCCATCGAGGACCAGATCCGCGTGTGCCGGCAGTACGCCGAGCGCGAGGGCTACGAGATAGCCGCCGTCTACTCGGACGAGGCGCGCAGCGGCACGAGCGCAGACAAGCGAGAGGGGTTCCAGCGAATGGTGCGCGACGCCCAGCGCACCGGATGGTCCGCGGTGATCGTCTACAAGATGGACAGGTTCGCGCGCAACCGCTTCGACTCGGCGACGTACAAGGCCAAGCTGAGGCGCGCCGGTACCAAGGTGCTGAGCGCCACGGAGGGGATACCCGACGGTCCCGAGGGCATCATCCTCGACAGCATGCTAGAGGGCCTCGCCGAGTACTACAGCGCCAACCTGTCTCAGAACGTCCTGCGCGGCATGGAGGGGAATGCCCTGCGGTGCATGCACAACGGGGTCGCCCTCTTCGGCTATCGGAGGAACGACGACGGCACCTACTCGGTCAACGAGGACGAGGCACCCGCCGTGCGCAAGGCCTTCGCCATGGTCGCCGCCGGGGTGACGCGCGCCGAGGTCGCTGACAAGCTCAACGCCCGCGGGTACCGTACCATACGAGGGAAACTCTGGAAGCCCGATACGGTCGTGAGCCTCATACGGAACGAGAAGTACGTAGGCGTCTACAAGTGGGGCGACGTGAGGGTCGAGGGCGGCATGCCGGCGATAGTTGACTCCGCCACCTTCTCCCTGGCTAACGACGTGCTCGCACGGACCCCGAGGCGCCACAAGTCGGCATCTACCACCTACCTGCTGTCGGGCCTCATCTACGACGTAGACGGCAACCGCATGGAGCCGAACTGCGGCAGGTCGCACGGCGGGGAGTACCACTACTACTACCGCAGCCGCGCCTCCAAGCTCACCATACGCCGCGACGACGTGGAGGGGCGCGTGCGCAGGGCCGTGGCATCGCTCATGAGCGACAGCGGCCTCATAGAGGAGATAGTCGGGCTCGTCATGGCCGAGCAGGAGCGCGAGATGGGCGTGGAGCTGTCCGAGATACAGGCCATGGAGTCCCGGATATCCGAGATCGGACGCGAGATGGACCGGCTCATCGACCTTGCCGCCAAGGGTGCCGCGCCCGACCTCATCTCATCGAAGATCGCGGAGCTCGGGCGCGAGGAGGAGTCGATTCGCTCCGAGCTTGACGACGTGCGCAAGGGTGCTCCCAAGATCGAGCCCGATTTCGTGCGCTTCATGCTCCACAGGGTCACGGAGTGCGAGGGACCGGACGCCGTCGTGCGCGGATGCGTGTCGCGCGTCGTGGTGGCACCCGACCGTAGCGTATGGATAGGCTTCACGATCTCTCCAGACGGCACACCGCCCGACGGCACGAAGCTCATTCGCGTAAACGAGGATTTAGGACACCAGAGACTGATAAGCCCGAACCGCATCGTCGGTCCGGGCTTTTTTCTATTACGTTCTGTCCCACCCCAGCCTTTTCGTTCGATTCCTTCTGCTGGGGCTGTACACATCCTTCTAGTAGAAAGAATCAGTCAAAATCTCCCCTCTTGTTGACCGATTCTTTCTACTAGATATCTTCAGACGACGTTCAGAGCCGCTTATGTCGGATTCCTTCTATTAGAAAGATTCAGACGAATTTCACCCTCATTTTGACTGATTCCTTCTACTAGATGAAATTAGACGCCATCCCCATCGATTGTGGTGATTATTCCAAGCCCATCGGGGCACAAAGGCTCCAACGACCAAGCTGGGCAGCGCCCCGCCATGGCCTCCCATACGCCCTCGGGGCGCACCCTGTTCTAAGGAGACCATGATGGCGCTGGGCAGAGAACTGATGCAACATTTCGACCAAACCGAACAAGACTGCACCTGCCTTCACCCCACCGATAGCGCTCTGCAGCGACAGCTTGCGCGCCTTGCCATCAAAGGCGAGGTCACGCGTGTTGTTGACGGGCTCTACGCCCGCACCGTCTACTGGAGCTCTCTCCGACCAGACGAGCAGGCGTTCCATCTGATGCGAGCCCTTCAAGTCGTTCATCCCTCTTGGGTCTTCTGTCATGAATCAGCTGCTCTGGTCTATGGTTTGCCCGTCTCTTATCACCGCATGCTACCCGTCAAGGTATCTTGCGGACGGAGGGACTCCAGCGGGACGCGGCGCGGAGCTTACCATCATGCCGTTCCGATAGACGACGCAGAGGTGGTCCAAGGCCTACGGGTAACCCCGCTTCCTCGAACGCTTTGCGATTGCATCGCCTCGGCTTCGTTTGCAGATGCGCTCGCCTATGCCGACGGCGCGATACGGGTGACCTCCCTGTCTGTCGAGAGGCTCGGAGACGCCGTCCGCGCGCTCAACCCGCGCCCACACCATGCGGAACGCGTCCTCGATGTCCTCACGCACGCCGACGGGCGGAGCGAAAGCTGGGCAGAGTCGGCCATGCGAGCCCTTGTTATCGAGCGGGGATTCGCCCTGCCCGATCTTCAAGTCGAGTTTCCACGGCCCCTCGATCCGAACCGTACGTTTCGGGCGGACATGGTCTTCACGAGACGCAACGGGACACGGGTCATTACCGAGATTGACGGCATCGAGAAATACGTCAACGAAAGGATGCTCGGAGGAAGAAGCACCGCGAGGACGCTCGCAGACGAGCAGCATCGCGAGGCGCAACTCACCCTCCTCGGCATGCCGATTATGCGCGTATCCGCAGAAGAGCTCAGACAGCCGGAGCGAGTGGTTCGCAAGCTCATCGCCTACGACATCCCCCGCCGCGCCGCCTAAGTGGGATGTTGAGCACCTAAGCTCCGTATTGGCGCTCGAGCCAGCTCGTACTGTCGGATTTTCTCTCTTAGAAGGAATCAGTCGAATAATGGCTACTACCTGACTGATTCTTTCTAGTAGAAGGAATGCGACAGACTGAAGTCCGCAAAGTAGAAGAAATCGGACACAGGGGACGTCGACGTCTTATCTGAATCTTTCTACTGCCCTGTCGGATTAATTCTAGTAGAAGGAATTGATCAAATAGCAGCCGTAATTTGACTGATTCCTTCTAGTAGAAGGGTGTGGACAGGACGACTTTCTCAAAGCAGAAGGAATCGGACGTGGGGCACGCCTCTTTCTGACGACGTGCACACGGCGGGCACCCCACCGACGCGCCGAAGCCTCCGGTCGTCCACGGCGGCCGAGACGTATACGGCACAGCCAACTGCAACGGGCTCGTTACATGGTTGGTCATTCTTTGCAGGGTCCGCGCGCGGCGGTATGATGTGACAATTGCACCAGACGAACCCCAAGGAGACCGCATGATTGCGATACTCAAGAAGAACGCCGACGAGAACGCCGTTGCCCACCTTGTCTCGTGGATCGAGAAGAAGGGCCTCACGGCGCACGTCAGCCACGGCGAGAACGAGACGATCATCGGCCTTGTGGGCGATACGACCAAGATCGACCCCTTCCTGCTCGAATCGATGGACATCGTCCAGCGCGTGCAGCGCGTCTCGGAACCCTTTAAGAAAGCCAACCGCAAGTTCCACCCGGCCGACACGGTAGTGGACTGCGGCGGCGTTTCCATCGGCGGCGGCAACTTTCAGGTGATCGCCGGACCCTGCTCGGTTGAGGGCGAGAACCTCATCCGCATCGCCCGGAGCGTCAAGGCGGCGGGTGCCACGATGCTCCGCGGCGGCGCCTACAAGCCCCGCACCTCGCCCTACGCCTACCAGGGCATGGGCGAGCGCGGGCTCGACCTCCTCTGCGAGGCGCGGGCCGAGACGGGCCTTCCCATCGTGACCGAGATCATGGACCCGCGCGACGTTGAGGCGTTCCTCAACCGCAAGATCGACGTGATGCAGATCGGCGCGCGCAATGCGCAGAACTTCCCCCTGCTCAAAGAGGTCGGCCGCACCCGCACGCCGGTGCTTCTCAAGCGCGGACTCGCCGGCACCATCGACGAGCTCCTCATGGCCGCCGAGTACATCATGAGCGAGGGGAACGACAACGTGATCCTCTGCGAGCGCGGTATCCGCACCTTTGAGACCCGCACGCGCAACACCTTTGACCTCAACGCCGTACCCGTCCTCCACGACCTCTCGCACCTGCCCGTCGTGGCCGACCCGAGCCACGCCACGGGCTACACCCGCTACGTTGCCCCCATGGCGCTCGCGGCGGTTGCCGCCGGTGCCGACGGCCTCGAAATCGAGGTCCACGACGCGCCCGAGAAAGCCTGGTCAGATGGAGCCCAAGCGCTCACCCCTGAGCAATTTAGCGAGCTCATGGAGCGCATTCGCGTCATCCGCGCCGCAATTGCACCCGCGGGCGATGTAACGGGGAGCACGGAGGCATAACACAAGCAGCGCAAGCGCGGCCGAGCTCAGCCGGTCGCATGACGCAGAGAGCAGGGAGGCTACATGGAGCACATCGAGAAGGGCAATGCGGGCGAGGCGCAACCGCTCACCGTGGGTGTGCTCGGTCTCGGGCTCATCGGTGGGAGCTTTGCCAAGGCCTACGCTCGTGCCGGGGCACGCGTGATAGCCTTTGACCCCGACGAGGACACCATGGACGCCGCCCGTGTCGAGACGGTCTCCGGCGTGCTCAACGCAGGCTCCCTTACAGCATGCGACCTCATCGTGCTCGCCGCCTACCCCGAGGCATGCGTCGCCTGGCTCGAGAAAAACGCCGAAGCTCTCGGGCGAGCCACCGCCGAGCGAGCCGCGAGCCAAGACAGCGAGACATCCGCCGGGCCCATCGTGATCGATACCGCAGGTGTTAAGAGCGCCGTCTGCGAGCGTGCCTTTGCCTTGGCGTGTGAGTACAACTTCTCGTTTGTGGGCACCCATCCCATGGCGGGCACCGAGCACTCCGGGTTTGCGCATGCCCGCGCCGACCTCTTCCGGGGCGCCCCGATGGTCCTCGTGCCGCCCGAGCTCGACGACATCAGCCGCCTCACGCTCCTCGACCGCGTCCACACGCTCCTCGGCCCCGTGGGGTTCGGCTCGTTCAGCGTCACCACACCCGAAGCGCACGACCGCACCATCGCCTTTACGAGTCAGCTAGCGCACGTGGTCTCCAACGCGTACGTCAAGAGTCCCACCGCGCAGGAGCATCACGGCTTCTCGGCCGGAAGCTACCGTGACCTCACGCGCGTGGCGCACCTCAACCCGCGCATGTGGTCGGAGCTCATGGTTGAGAACGCCGACAACCTAAGCTATGAGGTCACAACCATAATCGACGCACTCACCGCCTATCGCGACGCACTCGACGCACGAGACACCGAGCGGCTCCGCATGCTCCTTGCCGAGGGCGACCGCATCAAGCGCTCGCTCGATGACGAACGGGAGGTCTAGATACCCATGGCAGCCATCCAGATCGACGTCAACGTTTCCACCCCCTATCGAGTCCACATCGGAACACGGCTCCTCGAGGAGGTCGGGCAGATTGTACGGCCGCTCATCAACGGCAAGAAGTGCGCGATCGTAACCGACTCCAACGTGGGTCCGCTCTATGCGCACATCGTGCGGCAGAGTCTCGAAGGCGCAGGCTTCTCGGTGGCGACGTTTACCTTTGAGGCCGGCGAGGAGCGCAAGACGCTTGCGACCTACGGAGAGATTCTTGAATTCCTCGCTGTGCATGAGCTCGACCGCGGCGATGCCGTCATTGCACTCGGCGGCGGCGTGGTGGGCGACATGGCGGGATTTGCCGCTGCAACCTACCTGCGCGGCATCGCCTACGTGCAGGTTCCCACGAGCCTGCTCGCCATGGTCGACTCGTCGGTGGGTGGCAAGTGCGCCGTCGACCTCTCGGAGGGAAAGAACCTCGCCGGCGCCTTTTGGCAGCCGCGCGCCGTCATCGCCGACGTGGGCTGCCTCGGCACCCTCACGCCCGAGCGGCTCGCCGACGGCTGCGGCGAGGTGATCAAGCACGCGGTCATCGCCGACCCTGCGCTCTTTGCCGCGCTGGAGGAGGCACCGCTCACTTTTGACCTTCTCACCTCGAACCTCGGACTCGTTGCCGCCATCGTGGCACGCAACGTAGAGATTAAGCGCGACGTGGTCGCAGCCGACGAGCGCGAGCTCGGACTCCGCAAGATGCTCAACTTTGGCCACAGCATCGGCCACGCCATCGAGGCGCACTCCGACTACACGCTCGGCCACGGCACCTGCGTGGCTATGGGCATGGTCGCTATCTCGCGAGCCCAGGCAGCTCGCGTGGAGGCGGATCGTCAGATCGAGTTCGACCCGGCACTCCCCGAGCGCATCGCATCGCTCTGCCAGGCGCACGGCCTTGCGACCACCTGCCCCTATCCCGCCGACGACCTCCTCGACGCAGCCCTGCACGACAAAAAGCGCCACGGGTCCACGATCGACCTCGTGATGCCGCACGGCATTGGCTCGTGCTCCATCGAGACCCACAGCATCGCCGAGTTCTTTGAGCTCATCGAGCTCGGTCTTGCGGGTGAATCGGCGAGCGAGCGTACCACAGAGGTTGCCCCTGAGAGCGCTCGCGCTGCCGAGCAGACCGCAGAAACCATCCACGAAGGGGAGGCGCGCGCATGATCGCCCAGATTACCCCCAAGCCGCTTGCGGGTATCGTCCCCGCCATCTCGTCCAAGTCGATGGCGCACCGCCTTATCATCGCGGCTGCCCTTGCCAACGGACACACCCAGATCGCGTGCTCGACCACCTGCGCCGACATCGACGCCACAGTCCGCTGCCTCACCGCGCTCGGTGCGCATATCGACCGCACGCCCGAAGGCTATGAAGTTTCCCCCATTCCCAAGAGCCGTGAGATGGGCATCCTCGCAGCACTCAAGGGAGCAACGCTCGACTGCGGAGAGTCCGGCTCAACCCTGCGCTTTATGCTGCCCGTTGCCTGCGCGCTTGGGGCCGACGCGACCTTTACCGGGGCGGAGCGTCTGGGCGAGCGCCCGCTTGGGGACCTCGCTTCGGAACTCCTCGCCGGCGGTTGCGACCTCACCGGGCTCGGCTCCTTCCCCCTCAAGACCACGGGCCGTCTGCGCCCGGGGCGCTTTGTGCTGCCCGGTGATGTGAGCTCGCAGTACATCTCGGGCTTGCTCCTTGCAGCTCCCGTCCTCCCGGGGCGCGTTGAGGTCCTCGTGCGGGGACGCATCGAGAGCAAGCCCTATGTAAACCTCACCATCCAAGCGCTCCACACCTTTGGTGTCGCCGTTGAGACCAAACGGCTCGTCGGCCCCACCCCCGAGGAGCCCCAGACCCTCTTCATCGTTGAGGGAGAAGGCTACCGTACCCCGGGCGCCGTCTCGGTGGAGGGTGACTGGTCCAACGCCGCCTTCTGGCTCTGCGCCGGAGCGCTCAGCCGCTACGCCGTTACCGTGCGCGGCATCTCGCTCAACTCCGTCCAGGGTGACCGCACCATCATGGCCGCGCTCGTACGCTTTGGGGCCAAGGTCACGCGCGGCACCGACGCCGCGACCGTGCGCCCAGACCGGCTGCACGGCTTTGAGCTCTCAGCCCGCGACATCCCCGACCTTGTTCCCATCGTCTCTGCGGTGGCCGCCTGCGCCGAGGGCAAAACCGTCATCCGCGACTGCGCTCGCCTGCGCATCAAGGAGTCCGACCGCCTGCTCACCACCACCGAAACGCTCCAGGCGCTCGGTGCGGACATTCGCATTGAGGGTGACAGCCTCGTCATCGAGGGCCGAGAGACACTCGACGGAGGCACCATCGAGGCGCATAACGATCATCGCATCGCCATGACCGCGGCCATCGCCGCGAGCCGCTGCGAGAGGCCCGTCACCATCGTGGGGGCGGAGGCCGTTGCCAAGTCGTACCCCTCATTCTTTGAGCACTACCGTCTGCTCGGCGGCAACGTGACGCTCAAGGAGGCATAGACCATGAGCTCCTGTATCGGCAACGTGCTCAGGCTCTCGATCTTTGGCCAGTCGCACTCCCCCGCCATCGGCTGCACGCTCGACGGTCTGCCCGCGGGCATTCCCGTCGACCTTGCCAAGCTGCAGCGCTTTCTCGATCGACGTGCCCCAGGACGCTCCGCCACCGCCACCTCCCGCCGCGAGGCGGACGCACCGGAGGTGCTCTCGGGCATCACCGATGGCCACACCAACGGCGCCCCTTTTGCCGCCATCATCCGCAACACCAACACGCGCAGCCAGGACTACGCGGGGCTCCGCCGCGTGCCACGCCCCGGCCATGCCGACTATCCCGCCCGCGTAAAGTACGGCAACTGGCACGACGTTGCCGGTGGCGGGCACTTCTCGGGCCGGCTCACCGCCCCCCTGTGCATCGCAGGCGGAATCGCCCTGCAGGCGCTTGAGGGCATGGGCGTGCACATCGCCGCCCATATCGCGAGCCTGGGACCGGAGGGCATCGAGGATGAGCCGCTTAACCCGCTGGAACTGGATGAGGAGCAACTTGGGGCCATCCTTGCAAACGAGCTTCCCTGCATCTCCGCCGCGACGGCTGCGCGCATGCAGGAGGCGATCCTCACCGCCAAGCGCGAGCTCGACAGCGTAGGCGGCGTTATCGAGTGCGCCGCCTACGGCATGCCCGTAGGTGTCGGAGACCCGATGTTTGAGGGAATCGAGAACCGCATCGCCCGCATCGCCTTCGGCATCCCCGCGGTGAAGGGCGTCGAGTTTGGTGCCGGCTTCTCCGCCGCCAACCTCACGGGCAGCGAGAACAACGATCCCTACCGCATGGTTGCCGGGCACCCGCAGCCTATCTTCAACCGCGCAGGCGGCATCCTCGGCGGCATCTCCACCGGCATGCCCATCATCTGGCGCATGGCCGTAAAGCCCACACCCTCCATCGGCCGCACGCAGCAGAGTGTCGACCTCGATACCGGTGAGGACACCGAGCTCATCGTCCGCGGGCGGCACGACCCGTGCATCGTCCCGCGCGCCGTACCCGTGGCCGAGGCGGCCTGCGCCCTCGCTCTTCTGGATGCGCTCATTGAGGACGGGCGCTTCCCCGAGCCGGCACCGCGCGGATCGGAGCCTTGCCTCGTGGACGACCCTGCAGATGCGGGTGCCCTTTGCCCAACCTCCTCAACTCGAGCCGAGCGCATCTAGCCGTCAACGCTTGCCAACGCCCTAGCCCTCGACCCAACTACCCATGATGGGAGAATCCACAGATGGACCTTACCGCCGTTCGCGCGCGCCTCGACCAGATCGACACGCAGCTCCTCGACCTCTTTTGCGAGCGCCTGCGTCTTGCGGGCGATGTCGCCGCCGCCAAGGCGGAGACGGGCAAGGCGATCTTTGACCCCGCTCGCGAGCGCGAGAAGCTCTTCGGCGTGGCCAAGCGCACTCCCGAGGAGTACCGACCTCAGGCTACGGCTCTATTCTCGCTCCTTATGAGCATGAACAAGGCCGAGCAGCAGCGCATCCTCGCCGCCGGCAAGCCGGACAGCATCTCTGCCCAAGCGCGCGCCTCGCTCCAGCCCGTCGATGAGCCCTTCCCCGCCACGGCGACCGTCGCCTGCCAAGGTGTGGAGGGCGCCTACAGCCAGATTGCCGCGACGCGCCTTTTCCGCACGCCGGGCATCACCTACTTTGGCACCTTTGAGGGGGTCTGCCGTGCCGTGCGCGACGGCCTCTGCCAGTACGGGGTCCTGCCCATCGAGAACTCCACCGCGGGCTCGGTGAATGCGGTCTACGACCTCATCGCCGCCTACCGCTTCCACATCGTGCGCTCCATCCGCGTCAAGATCGATCACAACCTGCTCGCCAAACCGGGCACCGACCTTGCGAGCATCCGCGAGGTCTGGTCACACGAGCAGGCGCTCGCCCAGTGCGCCGATTACCTTGACAGCCTTGGTGTGCGCGTGCACGTGTGCGAGAACACCGCCCAAGCAGCCTCGGCCGTGGCCCAGAGCGAGCGTACTGACGTTGCCGCCCTCTCGTCGCGCGCCTGCGCCGCCCTCTACGGGCTCGACGTCCTCGCCTCCGACGTGCAGGATTCCGACGCCAACTACACGCGCTTCGTGGTCATCTCCGCCGAGCCGCAGATCTTCCCCGGGGCGACCCGCACCTCGCTCATGCTCACCGTCTCGCACGAGCCGGGTGCCCTCTACCGCGTGCTCGAGCGGTTCTTTGCGCTCGACATCAACATCGTCAAACTCGAGAGCCGGCCCATCCCTGGACGCGACTTTGAGTTTATCTTCTACTTCGATCTCGATTGCCCGGTGGGGAGCGCGAGCCTGGCCACGCTTCTCGACGCACTTGACGACGTGTGTGAGCGCTACTGGTACTTTGGCAGCTATACGGAGGTGCTCTAGATGGCAGAGCTGAACGAGAACACGTTGACGCCCGGCGCGGGCGGGAGACCCTACGGCGTGCTCGGGCGGGTGCTCGGACACAGCTACACACCGGTGATCTATCGCGAGCTTGCCGGACTTGACTACCGGCGCTTTGAACGTGAGCCCGATGAGGTCGAAGCGTTCCTGCGCGGCGAGGAGTGGGAAGGCGTGAACGTCACCATCCCCTATAAAAAGGTTGCCGCCCAGATCGTGGACGAGCTCACCCCCGCCGCCGAGCGACTTGGCAACGTCAACACGGTAACGCGCACCGCCGACGGGCGCCTCGTGGGGGACAACACCGACTACTACGGGTTTGAGACGCTCGTACGCTCTCTCGGCCTCGAGCTTGCCGGCAAGCGGGCGCTTGTGCTCGGCGGCCATGGCGGTGCAGGCTCAACGTGCATGACCGTTCTTGCCGACCTTGGCATGAAAGCCATCGCAGTGACGCGTGAGCCCGACGGGGGCGACGGCATCACCTACGCGGAGCTTCCCGATTACGCCGACACGGCGCTTCTGGTCAACGCCACGCCTGTGGGAATGTTCCCCCACTGCCCCAAGGCGCCCTGCACGCTCGATGCGCTTCCCGCGCTTGAGGCCGTGATCGATATCGTCTACAACCCCGCGCGCACCGCGCTCATGATGGAGGCCGAGCGGCGCGGCATCCCCACAGTCGGTGGGCTCCTCATGCTCGTGGCGCAGGCGGCCGGTGCCGTAAAGCGCTATACGGGCGAGGATGTCTCTATGGAGCGCATACGCCAGGTCACGCGTACGCTCGATGCGACGGAGGAGAGCATCGCCCTCATTGGCATGCCGGGAGCGGGCAAGACCCGCGTGGGCGCCGCGCTCGCCGAGATGCTGGGCCGGACGCACGTGGACGCCGACGACGCGCTCGAAGAGCGCCTTGGCACGAGCTGTGAGGCGTACATTCTCGAACATGGCGAGGACGCCTTCCGCCGTGAGGAGACCGCGATGTTGCGCGAGGTGGCGGCAAAGAGCCAGCTCGTGATCTCGTGCGGCGGCGGTGTTGTCACGCGCGACGAGAACTACCCGCTCCTTCACCAGAACAGCCGCATCGTGATGCTGGACCGCCCGCTCGAGGAACTCTCGAGCGCTGGGAGACCCATCACAGCGCGCGATGGCGTTGAACGCTTGGCGGCCGAACGCATGGAGCGCTACCGCACGTGGGCAGACGCGATCGTTGCCTCGCGCGACACACCCGCAGAGACCGCTCAGGTCGTGGCGGCAGCGCTCAAAAAACTCGAGGAGGCTGATGCGCGATGAAGGCTCTTGTGATCAACGGCCCCAATCTCAACATGCTCGGCACCCGTGAGCCGGGCATCTACGGCACCGAGACGTACGAGACTCTCGTCGCGCTTTGCAAAGACTCGGGTCGCGAACTCGGGTTTGAAGTGGTCGAGGTCTATCAGTCCAACCACGAGGGCGCAATCATCGACAAGATCCAAGAAGCCTACGGAAGTATGGACGGCATCGTCATCAACCCGGCAGCCTACACGCACACGAGCGTGGGCATCCTCGACGCCCTCAAGGCCGTGACGCTGCCCGCGGTTGAGGTTCACATCTCGGACGTGGACGCTCGCGAGCCGTTCCGCCAGGTCTCCTATGCCGGCATGGCCTGCTTTGCCCGCGTGACGGGCGAAGGACTTGCCGGCTACCGTCACGCACTGGAGCTGCTGCGCGACCGGCTACAGGGATAGATGACTCAAAATAGCCCCGTCCCCAAATGAGTCAAAAAGGGTCCGCAAGCGTAGCTGCTTGCGGACCCTTTTCGTAAACGGCTATATCAGCGCTTACGCCTCGTGGTGACGGCGCGGGACGCGGCCGTTGCCCCCGTTGTCGCCCGGACGACGGGTACGGCGCTCGCGATCCTTGGAATCGCGGCGCGGACGCCCGCCAAAGCCGCGGCCGTCGTCGTGCGAGGCACCGTGACCGCCGTGCGACGCTCCGGCCGGAGCCTCGGGCTTATCAAGACGGTCGAGCGAGATCTTGCCCTTTTCGTCGATCTCGATGATCTTAACCTTGACCTCGTCGCCGACGTTGAGCACGTCCTCCACGCGCTCGACGCGGCCGGTGGCCACGCGCGAGATGTGGAGCAGGCCGTCCTTGTTGCCAAAGAGGCGGACGAACGCGCCGAAGGGCTGGATGGTCACCACGCGACCATCGTAGACCTCGCCCACCTCGGGCTCCTTGACGATGAGGTTGATGCGCTCGATGGCCTCCTCAACCGAGGTGCCCACACCGCCCACGTAGACGGTACCGTCCTCGTGGATGTCCACAGAAGCGCCGGTCTCGTCCTGGATGCCGCGGATGGTCTCGCCACCCTTGCCGATGACCTCACGGATCTTGTCAACGGGGACCTCGATCGTGGAGATGCGCGGCGCGGTGGGACGGGTCTCCTCAGCCGGGCCGGGTACGGCCTCGAGCATCTTGGAGAGGATGAACGCGCGGCCCTGCTTGGCCTGCTCGAGAGCGGTCTTGAGGATCTCGAAGGTGAGGCCGGTGGCCTTGTTGTCCATCTGAAGCGCCGTGATGCCGCGCTCAGTGCCCGTCACCTTGAAGTCCATGTCGCCGAGGAAGTCCTCGATGCCCTGGATGTCGGAGAGGACGACCGTCTTGCCCTCCTCCTGGATGAGGCCCATGGCGATGCCGGAGACCGGGCGCTTGAGCGGCACGCCACCGTCCATGAGCGCCAGGCAGCTCGCGCAGGTGGACGCCATCGACGAGGAGCCGTTGGACTCCATGACCTCGGAGACCACGCGGATCGCGTAGGGGAACTCCTTCTCGTCGGGCAGCACCGGCAGAAGGGCGCGCTCGGCAAGGTTGCCGTGGCCGATCTCGCGACGCTTGGGCGCGCCGATGCGGCCGGTCTCGCCCGTGCAGAAGGGCGGGAAGTTGTACTGGTGCATGTAGCGCTTGCTGTCGACGGGCTCGATCGTGTCGAGGCGCTGGCCCTCGTTGAGCATGCCGAGCGTAAGGACCGAGAGCACCTGAGTCTGGCCGCGCTGGAAGAGGCCCGAACCGTGAACGAGCGGCAGGTAATAGCCCTTGATCATGAGCGGGCGGATCTCGTCGGCGGCGCGACCGTCGACGCGCTCACCGGTCTCGACGACCATCGAGCGCATGGCCTTCTTCTCGAGCTTTTTGAGGTTGACCGGGATCTCGCGCTCCCAAGCGAGCTGCTCGTCCTCGGTAAACTCGGCGCGGATGCGGTCCTTGAGCTCCTCCACGTGCGAGATGCGACTGAGCTTGTCGGCGTCGGAGAGGGCGGCGTACATCTCGTCGTAGTGGGCGAAGATGCGCTCCTCAACCTCGGGCACAGGCTCGTCGAGAATGTACTCCTTGGGCTCGATTGCGCCGTTGACGCGCTCCCACTCCGCCACAAACTCGAGCTGCGCGTCGCAGAAGGCGCCGATGGCCTCCTGGCCAAACTGCATCGCGGCGAGCATGTCCTCCTCGGTCACCTCGTCGGCACCGGCCTCGACCATCGAGATAAAGTCGCGGGTGCCCGCAAGCTCAAGATCGAGGTCGGACGACTCGCGCTCCTCGTAGGTGGGGTTGACGATGAACTCGCCCGTCTCGGTGTTACGGCCGATGCGCACGCACGCGAGCGGCCCCTCAAAGGGCACGCCGCCGAGCGTGAGGGCAAGGCTAGCGCCCATGGTGCAAATGACGTCGAAGGGGTTCTTCTGGTCGGTCACGAGCGAGGTCGCGACGATCTGCACTTCGTTGCGGAAGCCATCCGGGAAGCTCGGACGGATGGGACGGTCGATCATGCGCGCGGTGAGCGTAGCCTTCTCGGTGGGACGACCCTCGCGCTTGAGGTAGCCGCCCGGAATGCGGCCGGCCGAGTAGAGCTTCTCGTTGAAGTCGACCGTGAGCGGGAAGAAGTCGTAGTTCTTGCGTTCCTTGGAGACCACCACCGTCATGAGCATGGTGGTGTCGCCCTGCTTGACCAGCACGGCGCCGGTGGCCTGCTTGGCGAGCTCGCCGGCCTCGAGCGTGTAGGTCTTACCGTAGAGCTCGAATGTCTTGGTTACCTTTTCCATATCTCCTCGTATCCCTCCCTGCGGCCCTTCCGCAGGGACCTCTCGGGCCGGGCGCAGTCGCCCGGCGATGTGGAGCCGAGTTTTCGGCTCCTACATGAAAGGAGCCCCCGCAGGGGCTCCGCATGTACCGCTGTTACTGGATGTTGTCGCGGATGCCGAGCTTCGCGATGAGCTCGCGGTACTCAACGATGTCGTTCTTCTTGATGTAGGAAAGAAGACGACGACGGCGACCGACGATCATGAGCAGACCGCGGCGGGTGTGGAAGTCCTTGGGGTGGGACTTCATGTGCTCGGTGAGCTCGCGGATGCGCTCGGTGGCGATGGCCACCTGCACGCGGGGGTTGCCCGTATCGTGCTCGTTCTCGCCGAACTCGCGGACGAGCTCCGCCTTGCGCTCCTTGGAAACAGTCATGGTTTCACCTTTCGTTCGAATTCGCCCGAACCGGGAGGCCGCCGGTGCAGCGCGCCGCTAGGTACGGGTACCAACAGCTCGATATACTACCACATGCAGGGGCGATGCATAGAACCCACACGTCAGGACTGAGAATATGGGGACGGGTGCGTTTTTCTCAAAAGTGAGAAAAACGCACCCGTCCCCATATTCTCAGAGGGTGCCGGCGTCGACGAGCATCTGCCGCGCATGGTTGAGCGAGGCCTCGGACGCATCGCCCGAGAGCATGCGCGCGATCTCGCGCACGCGGTCGTCCCCCGCAACTTTGGTGATACGCGTCTCGGGCAGATTGTCGTCGGTCTTGCTCACCACGTAGTGCTCCCCGGCAACGACCGCAACCTGAGCAACGTGCGTGACCACGATCACCTGGTGCGTACGGGCAAGGTCGGCGAGCACCGCGGCGAGGGAGCGCGCCACGGCACCACCCACGCCCGCGTCGACCTCATCGAAGACGAGCGTGTCCACGCCATCGGCCTCACCGAGCACGACCATGCAGGCGAGCATCACCCGCGAGAGCTCACCGCCCGAAGCGATGCGCTTGAGCGGGCGCGGCGTGAGCCCCGGACCACTCCGATAGAGAAGCTCGCAGGCATCGGGGCCCGCCTCGCTCCAGCGCTCACGCGGGAGCTTCTTGGCGTCCCAGATGAGCTCAGCGCGCCCCATCTCGAGACGGGCCATCTGGCGGCCGACCTCACGGCAGAAACGCGGGCCGGCGGCGTTGCGCACCCGACGGAGCTCGCGGGCCGCCTCGGCGAGCGCAGCCTCGGCCTCGTCGCGCGCCTTGCGTGCGCGGGCGATCCGGGCCTCGCCATCCGAGACAAGCGAAAGCAGCTCACCTGCCTCCTCACGGCGCCGAAACACGTCCTCCATATGGGGGCCGAACTGCCTGAGGAGCCCCTTAAGGGCAGCATAGCGCTCCTGTGCGCGCGAGAGCTCCTCCGGGTCAAAGTCCACGCTGTCACGGTATCGCCTGAGGTCCGCTGCAACATCCTCGAGCGTGATGGCGGCACCGGCGAGCGTATCGGCAAACTCCGCGAGCTTGGCATCAACCCCGCCCATACGCGAGAGCTCGGCAATAGAGGCGTTGAGCGGGTCGAGCGCGCCGCCCTCCCCCGAGATGGCCTCGCTCGCCTCGTGGGCACAGGCGGCGAGCGCCTCAGCGTGCTCAGCGCGCGGCAGGGTCTCCTCGAGCTCCTCGAGCTCACCCTCGCGGGGATCGACCTCGTCGATGCGGTCGGCGGTAAAGCGCGCCTCCTCAAGGCGCGAGCCCTCCGTCCGGGCCGCTTCCTCCACGCGCTCAAGCTCGCGAGCCGCCTCACGCGCCGAGGCGAGCGCCGCACGATATGCCTCGAGAGCGCGCGTCACGGTATCGCCCGCCCACGCGTCGAGCATGTCCACATGCGTGGCGGCGTTGAGTAGCCGCTGGTGCTCATGCTGACCGCACAGGTCCATGAGCGGCGCCACGCGCGTGCCGAGTTCACGCACGCTCGCCAACTCGCCATCGATCTTGACGCGGCTGCGCCCGCGCGCATCCACACGGCGCGTCACGCAGAACCCTTCCGCATCGTGCACACCGGCAAAGAACCGCGCATCAACCTGCGCGGCCTGCTCTCCCTCGCGCACCATGGCGGCATCTGCACGCTCGCCCATGAGGAGCTTGAGCGCCGAGAGGAGCGCCGTCTTGCCGGCACCCGTCTCGCCCGTCAGCACGGTAAGGCCGCTTGCAAGCGAAAGATCGGCCTCGTGGATGAGCGCAAGATCGCGCACGCGCATCTCGTCAATCATGGCGCACCCCGTAGAAGACGCGGCTCACCGAGTTGTAGAAGCTCTCGGGGCCATAGTCGAGCAAGAGCACGTCTCCGGGTCCTCGGCTCACCTCAACGCGCTCGATGGGCTCCTCGCCCCGGTAGAACTGCCCGTCGATGGCGACGGCGGGCACCGAGGGGCGGTCATGCGACATCGAGATGTCGATCACATCGGAGGGAGAGGTAAGAAACGCACGCGCCTGGATGGTATGCGGGGCGATGGGCACGCAGACCATTCCCGCATAGTCGGGACTCACGATGGGCCCACCGGCCGAGAGCGCGTAGCCCGTGGACCCGGTGGCGGTGGAGACGACTACGCCATCGCCGCGCAGGCGGTCGATGTGATGACCGGAGACCGTGATAGTAAACGAGACCATATCCGAGAGTGGTCCGCGGGTGAGCGCAACGTCGTTGAGGGCAAAGGACTCCTGAACCGGCTCGTCGTCCGGCGCGTCCGCCGTGAAGAGTCGGCAGGCGAGCGTTGCGCGGCGGCTCACGTGGAGCTCGCCGGCGAGCGCATCGCCCACCACCTTGAGGATGTCCGTGTCGTCGGGACTCGCGGCCGTGAGAAAGCCGACATGCCCGTAGGAGAGACCGAGGATGGGAATCTCGCGCCACCCAACGATGCGCGCAGTGCGCAGGAGCGTACCGTCCCCGCCGAGCGAGATGGCAAGGTCCGCCTCCTCGATATCGGGGAGCTCGCGCACACCGGAGCGCTGGTCGGGTGCCCAGACGACCTCAAAGCCCTGGCGCGAGAGCCAAAGCTCGAGCATAAGGCCGCTCTCGACGGCCTCGGTCTTGTGGTAGTTGGGCACTAGCAGGATCTTCATAGCGTGCTCGCTTTCTCAAGAACCCGGGCAAGGTGCCCGTCCTCCTCGACGGCACCCGCGCCGTCTAGGATACCCCGCTTGCCCAACAAGAAGAACTCCACGTTGCCCTTGGCGCCCGTAATGGGCGAGCGGCAGACATCAAGCGGGGCGAGGCCGCTCGCGGCAAAGAGCCGCACGGCATCACAGAGCGTACGGCGACGCACAGCGAGGTCGCGAACGATACCGCCCTCCCCCACCTCATCGGGCGCCGCCTCAAACTGCGGCTTGACGAGGGTGAGAAAGGCGCCCGTAGGTTTGAGGACCTCAAGCACCGCCGGGAGCACGTGGGCGATGCTCGTAAAGGAGACGTCACAGACGGCAAGGTCAGCAGCGCCGCGATAGCCAAACGCGGGAAGGTCCACGATGTTCGTCCGCTCGAGAAGCGTCACGCGCGCGTCGTTGCGCAGCGACCAGTCAAACTGAGCCCGCCCCACGTCGACGGAGAGCACGCTCGCCGCGCCCCGCTTGAGGAGGCAATCGGTAAACCCACCTGTGGAGCAACCCACATCGAGACAGGCAAGGCCTGTCGGGTCCACCCCAAAGGCGTCGAGCGCGCCCGCGAGCTTGAGACCCCCGCGGCCCACGTAGGGCAGGCGCCCCTTAACGTGGAGCTCGGCCCCTGGTACCACGAGCATGCCGGGCGAGGTGAGCCGCTCGCCATGGGCGGAGACAAGACCGGCCATCAACGTGCGCAGGGCATCCGCGCGATCGGCGCAGATGCCCTGGGCAACAAGTTCGTCATCGAGGCGGACCTTCTTGACCTTCTTCATGGGCGCCGCATCAATCCGAGTCGGCCTTCGTGGCGGGCGCACCGCCAGCCGCGACATCCATCGCGCCCGACTCAGAGCCCGACGCAGCATCTGACTCCTGCGCCTCCTCGAGCATGGCGGCCTCAGTGGGGCTCATGTCAAAGCTGTCGACAAGTTCAACCGCCTTGGAGCCGAGCTTGATGGCCTCGTCAAAGAGGTCGAGACTCCGCTCAAGCGACGTGTCCTTGGAGCGGACGGTGGTGATGATCTCGTCCAGACGCGCAGTGATGTCCTCAAAGGTATGCACGGTCGACTCGGCCATGACCTACGCCTCCAAGCCTTCTGCGGCAACAACCTCAGCGGGAGCTTCCACAGTCTCGGACTCAACGGGCGCTTCTTCGGCCACGGGGACCTCCAGTGCGTTGGCGTCAGCCGTATAGGCTGCAGGCTCGGCAAAGAGCGACTCGTCGCTGCGAGCCACGCGCCCGAGCACGCCGTTCACAAAGCGGGACGACTCATCCGTACCATAGGCCTTGGCGATCTCGACCGCCTCGTCGATAACGACGGCGTCCTCGATTCGCTCATCGGCAAAGCGCATCTCATAGACGGCGATGCGCAGCAGGTTGCGGTCGGTACCGGGCAGGCGCGGCAAGCTCCAGTTCTCGAGCACCTGCGCAAGCGCGCGGTCGATTACATCGAGGCACTCGTACGTTCCGCGGGCGAGCACACCGGCGTACTCCTCGAGTGGCCCCTTAGAGAGAAGGTAATCGCCCTCAAGAACCTCATCGAGCGGCACGTCGCGCGCCTCGGCCTGAAAAAGCAGCTGCACGGCCTGGCTGCGGGCACGGGTGCGCCCGCGATCGACTTTAAGACTCACGCGCTACTCCTTGGGAAAAACCAGGCCATCGATGCACACGTCAACGCGGGCAACGCCAACGCCCACCTGAGCATCGATAGCGTGCACAACCGCGGTGCGAACGGCCTCGGCGAGCTTCTTGAAGGGGTACCCAAAGAACACGGTGAGGCGCACCGTGAGACAGAGCCGATCGTCGTCGGTGACCGCGGCCTCAACGGCAGGTGCCGTGGTGGTGCTGCGCGTGGAGAACATGGAGACGAGGTTGGTGGCAAGGTTCTTGTCCCCCACCGACGCAACGCCCTCGACCTCCTCGGCAGCGCGCGACACCACGGTCGCGAGCACCTCGGGTGCGATGCCGATGCCGGAAACGATGATCTCGTGTGACATGGACTCCCTCATTCCTCGCGTGAGTTGGATACGGGGGCGATGCTAGACGCGGGAGACGAACTTGCCGTCGCGCGTGTCGACCTTGATGATATCACCCTGGTTGAGGTACATCGGCACCTGGATGACGGCGCCGGTCTCGATGGTGGCGGGCTTGGTGGAACCCTGAACAGTGTCGCCCTTAAAGCCAGGATCGGTCTCGGTGATCTCGACCTCGATGAACATCGGCGGGTTGACGCCCATGAGCTCATCGTCGGCATAGAGGAGCTGGCAGATGTCATTCTCCTTGAGCCACTTAGCGTTGTCGCCGATAAAGTCCACCGGCACGGGCACCTGGTCGTAGGTCTCCATGTTCATGAAGTAGTAGTGGTCACCGTCGTTATAGAGGTACTGCATCTCGGTGGTGGTGAGGGTGACGCTCTCAAACTTGGTGCCGGCGTTGCAGGTCTGCTCGACCACGCGACCAGTCTTGATGTCCTTGGTCTTGTAGCGAACGAACGCGCCTCCCTTGCCGGGCTTGACGTGCTGGAACTCGACGATGGTGCACACCTTGTCCTTGATGCGCAGGCCGAGACCGTTCTTAAAGTCAGCAGTGGTAATGCTTGCCATGTGGTGCCTTTCTTGGTTGACGTGCCCACGTAGGGGCAACGGTACAGCAATCCTAAAAAGTATACTCTTTTGGTTTCATCGACGCGCGCTGCAGCTAAAACACCATGAGAAAATGGGGACGGGTGCGTTTTTCTCGCCTTTGGGAATTAGGGGCCTGTCCCCAAATTCCCAAAGGCGAGAAAAACGCACCCGTCCCCATTTTCTCATACTTAGCAGTCGATGATCTGAAGCTCGTGCGGTGAGGTGGTAAAGGGCTCGTAGCCGTCGGCCGTCACGACGCCGTAGTCCTCGAGGCGCACGCCGCCCACGCCGGGCAGGTACACTCCGGGCTCGACGGTAATGACGGCGCCCTCCTCGACCGTGTTGCTCTTGCGGCCAAAGACGGGCAACTCGTGGATGTCGATGCCCACGCCGTGACCAAGGCCGTGGCCGTAGTAGTCGCCATAGCCCGCATCGGAGATGATCTTGACGGAAAGCTCGTGGATGGCGCGGCCGTCAACACCGGCGTGGATCGCGCGCACGCACTCCTCGTGGGTACGGCGCACGAGGTCGTAGATCTTGCGCTGCTCCTCAGAGGGCTCGCCCACCACAACGGTACGCGTCATATCGGAGTTGTAGTCGTTCAGGCGCGCACCGTAATCCATAAGGACAAAGTCGCCCTTTTCGACCACGCGATCGGACGAGATGGCGTGCGGGTTGGCCGTGTTGGGGCCGGAGGCAACGATGGAGCCAAAGGCGAGGCCATCGGCACCCTGCTCGTACATAAAGTTCTCGAGCTCGAGCTTAATCTGCTTCTCGGTGAGGCCGGGCTTGATAAAGCCGAGCATGTGCTCAAAGGCGGCGTCGGTGATCGCCTGGGCGCGACGCATGAGCTCAATCTCCTCGGCGTCCTTGACGGCGCGCATGAGGCGCAGGTCGCCATGCATCTGCGCGATACCGCATGCGATACCCGCGTCATCAAGACCGCGCTCGAGCCCCGTGTAGAACGCAAGCTCCATCGTGTCCTCGACGGCGATGACGCGGCAGCGCGCATCGCGGGCGCGCTGGGCAGCCCAGACGGGGATGTCGATGACCTCCATGTCGAGTTTCCAGGGAGAGTCCTCGGGGAGCTTCTCCTCAAAGCTGTTGAAATACCGCGAGTCGGTATGAAGGAGCGTCTCGTCGGCAGTGATGAAGGCGCAGTGCGGGAGCTCGCCCGTAAAGTCAAAGACTCCCTGGGCGCCCGTCAACCAGCGGAGGTTGGCCTCATCGCGGATGATAACAGCGTCGTAGCCGCGCTCGGCCATGAGCGCACGCACGCGGGCGATGCGCCCAGCCGGACCGGAAACAAACTCAGACATGCCTGTCCTTTCTCTTGACGATAATCCCCTGTGAGAATAGACCACCCGCGCCGGGGATTCAACGTACCGGCAGCGCTTGGGAAACGCCGACGAAACGCAATCGAGCGGCAGGCGGGCTCAGAAGCCAGTCAGGGCAAAACGGGGCAACGCGCCGGGGCCGCCAAGCATGAATCGTGTGCCTACGCCCGGCACGAAGTTGGTGAACGGTACTGCGGTACGCGTGTCTCTCAGCGTGTCCTACGAGACGAGCTCCGCACGCGAAGCGAGATAGGCCTCGGCATGGCGCGCGAGCACCTCTTCGTCGACGTTGGAAAGACGGATCGAGCCAAACGCCTTGGGGAGGGCAAACAAGAGCCGGTTTGCCCACCGCGCGTTCTCCGCGGTGAGTGCCGTGAGGAAGGCGTCGCGATCGAGCGCAAAGGCGAGCTCGGGGATACCGAGGTCCTCAAAGCAATCGTCGAGCGTAAAGACCTCGTCAACCGGGAACGCGCCCACCTCGGTGGCAAGCCGCGCCTCAAAGCGCATGCCCTCGGCAAGAAGCTGCCACCAGGGAGCCTCTCCCCCCTGCTTGCCGGAGAGGCAGGAACGCAGCGCCCGAGCAGTGGTGACACCAAAAGAAAGGGCATGGCGTGCCGAGGGATTCACCGCCGAGACCACCATGCGGCGGGCGGTTTGGGCATTGCAGATCGCGTCGACCAGCGCTGCGGCCTCGCCACGCCCCAGGCGCGGGGCAGCCTCCTTGAGGCGCTCCCAGGCGCGTCTGCTCTCGGTGATCGCAGCACCTACGAGATAGACGCTTCCCGCCGGGTCGGCAGGCCCATCGATAAGGTCGATGTCGCAAAAGACCATATTCGGCTCAGGAGCGAGGAGCACGCGCCCGTCAGTCCCCGCAATCGCGAGCGGGTCGGCTACCGTTGCCGCCGTGACCATACCCTCAAGGCAAGTAGGCACCAGCACGCACGCCGTGCCACCGCACCAGAACTTTCCGGCAAAAGCGGCAAGCGACGTGACTTGGGTACGCCCCACGCCAACAATCACGTCGTCTGCAGTAATACCCGCCCGGGCGAGCTCGCCAAAGAGCGTCTCGCACGCAGCAGAGGCGAGTGCCTCCTCCTCTATAGGAGCGGTCCACGACGCCAAGCAAAACTCCGCATCGATGAGCTGGCGCTCGATGCGCGTCTTAAGCTCGTCCTCAACCGAAGAATCCCAGATGAGGAAAGCGCGCTGGGGACGGCCCACCACCACGCGGGCAATCCGGCCAAATTCTCCAAGCGCATCGGCTCCGATGCGAAAATCCACGCTCCGCGAACCAAAGTTCAGTAGCAAACGCTTAACCGTCATATCAGACCACGCTCCAACAGCATCTCGGCACAACGATAGGACACATCTTCAAAGGACTTTCCGCGGATGTCGAGGGTGAGGTCGGCCGCCTCCACATAGAGCGGACGCCGATGCTCAAAAAGGCGCTCGGCATGGGCACGCGACTTAAAGTCGGGGCGTGCCGCAACTGAGCGAATCTGGCGGAGCGAATCGGCAAAGTCCCCCTCGAGGTAGACCACCGTGCCCATCTCGCGCATGAGGCGGATGTTCTCGGGCGTCTCGACCACGCCGCCCCCGCACGAGACCAGAAGGCTCTGCTCGTTCTTAAGACTCCGGAGCACCTCGGTCTCAAGCTTGCGAAAGCCCGCCTCACCGCGCGAACGAAAGACGCGCGCAACCGAGGCGCCCGCACGGCGCTCGACCATGCGGTCGGTGTCCACAAAGGGTCGATGGAACATCTTACCGAGATTGCGGGCGAGCGTCGACTTGCCCGCTCCGAGAAACCCGATAAAGAAGATATGGTCGCAGCCGTGCTTAACCGACGGTCCCGCGACGTGCTCCCGCCCCCCGGGCGATCGGCCGCCCATGTCCTACTCCTCGCAGGGAACGTGCCGGAGGGCGCGCCGTTCAAAGATTCGGAAGATCTGGGTGTACCACAGATCAACCGTGGTCTGCGGGCGAACGAGGATAGTGGAGATACCGGCAAAGTTCCCCGCCCAAACATCCGTGTAGAGTTGGTCTCCCACCATCACGGCCTCGCCCTTGGGAACACCGAGGTGCTTGAGCGCCCGGGTCAGCGCAAAGGGCAGCGGTTTGCAGGCAAAGCAGATGGCGCCGAGCCCCAGCTCGCGAGCAGAGCGCTCCACCTGGTCGCGATGCCAGTTGTTGGAGACCATGTAGAGCTTAAAACCTCGGTCGCGCGCCGCATCGAGCCATGCCGCAACCGATGCTGGCGCTGTGGTGCGGTCGCGCGGCACGAGGGTGTTATCGCGATCGAGCAGGATGGCTCGGGTGCCGCGACGCCAGAGGTCGTCGAGGTCGATCCGATCAACGGAAGCAACGTAGCGGTCGGGAGCGAGCAGGCTCATCTCAGCGGTTCTCCTCAATGGCAGCGAGATGCTGGTCGTAGGTCTCGGAGAAGTACTCGTCATCGGTGGTGATGAAGAAGTACAGGTAGTCGGTGTCAGCCGGAGCAAGCGCCGCATTGATGGACGCGAGCGACGGCGAGCAGATGGGCGTGGGCGGAAGCCCCTGGTTGAGGTAGGTGTTGTAGGGGCTCTCGCGCTTGAGGTCCTCCGAGGTAACGGCACCACCGGTGACGTACATCATGGTGGCGTCGCTCTGGAGGGGCATCCCCGCCTCAAGACGATTATAGAAGGTCGAGGAGACGTTGTAACGCTGATCCTCGGTCAGGGCCTCGCGCTCGATCACCGAGGCCATGATGAGCAGATCGTAATCGGAGAGCTCCACACCATAGCGCGACTTGATGGTCGCACGGGCGCCATCAAAATCGAGCGAGTCGACCTCCACCTGGTACTGGTCGAGCATAGCACGGATGATATCGTCGGCCGTGGGGGTACCTGCAAAGGAGTAGGTCTTGGGATAAAGGAAGCCTTCGAGCGAATCGTCGGCAACATCGGCGAGGAAGTCATAGTCCGCCGCGTAGTTGGACGCCTTGGCCTGCGCCATAAAATCGTCGGCCGAGATACCGTAAACATCCTCAACGCGCTTCGCAGTCTGCTTAACGGTCAGGCCCTCGGCGATGGTAAGGGTAACGCCCTGGACGTTTGGCCCGGCCACGAGCTGAGCCACCACGTCGGCGGGATCCTGAAGCGTGGTAAAGCGGTAATCGCCGGGTTTGAGCGACATGTCGGCGTTCTGTGCCTTGACCTCGGCGTAGTAATCCTGTGGGTCGGGGATGATGTTGTTCTCGGAGAGGATCGATGCGATCTGGTCACCTGTCGCGCCCTGAGGAATGTTGACCTCGACCTCAACGCCCGCCTCGACGGCCTGGTCGGCCGACACGGAGGTAAAGAGCCCGGTGATGGCGGGAAGCGCCACAATGATAAAGAACACGAGCACCGCAACGGCGCAGATGATAGCGGCGATAACGGGGACGTGCGAGCGACGCGCCGGTTGCGCAGAGCGACGAGTGCAAACCGGCTGAACATGGCCGTGTACGCCGTGCGGGATATGGTGGCCACGGGTCCCCGCCGAGGTTTTGGCCGCGTGACGTGCGGGACCAGAGGCCGCAGGGGTCTTAAAGCGCGTGCCCGCCGGGCGGGTCGCCTGGGATCGGGACGTTGCAGCGCGACCGGTGCGCGGGCTGGGCTTGTTCTCAGTTAGCACGGGGCCCCCTTACGTTGCAGCGGGTAGACGGGGCGCAATGGCCCGGCACCAGTCTAGCGCAAGGTTATGAAAACCTTAAAGTTTTCATCGAACCTTGAAGGATGCAACGCATTAACGCTTCCAGTCGCCTCGGATGAGCTGCCAACCGCTTGGAGCTTCGAAGTGCTATCGAGAAATTGGGGTGCCAGAATCCCAAATGGTCCCCTCTTCATCGACAGCCCCTCCCCTATCTGCGGTGGAACAACCCCAAGATCCCCGCTTTGACCACGTCGAGAAAGCTCAACGAACGCACGATGCGATCTGCGGGCACATGCTCGCGAACGGCGCGAAGCGTGGCCTTGTTATCTTTGGACGAGAACGCAAAGTGACCGTTCTGCTTGGTAAACAAGGCAAACCGCGGGATCCACCTTCCGCCAAACATGACGGAGGCCGCCACGTAGTCGACCTCATCCCAAGGAATCTGAATATAGTCCTCGGGGTTGCGTTCGTTATAGAACTCAAAGGCCTTATCACCGATCAAGATGTTGCCGTACGTGGAGAGGCCGGCAAATGACGTACCCCGCGAAGTGAACTCAACCGTGGTGTTTTGGGACTGCGCCATAAGAGGTCGCTCCTTACATGAGAACAACTGCTCGAACGCGGGGTCGCGTCCGCGAGGGCGCTGCCATTATGGCACGCTCCCCCGCGCGACGCGACCCCGCGCACAAGTACCGCAAGCGCTCGAGGCGCGCGATAGATAGGGCTCTTAGAGCAGGCCCACCAGATGACCGATGATGCCAACGGCGAACATGCCGATGATAATGACGATCGGGGAGACCTTCTTCTTCAGGAGCCAGCAGCACAGCAGCGTGACAGCCATAGCGGCAAGGCCAGGAATGAGCTGGTCGAGGTTCTGCTGCAGCGTGGTGACCTTCTCGATCTCGAGGCCCGTGGCGCCGAGCGAGGAGTACTGCGTAAGCGCGCTATGAATGGCGTCAGCAACGCCCTGGCCGCCCTGGTTCGCCGTGTCGGCGATGGCGTTCCAGTCAATGTAGGCACCCTCGGACTGAGTGACCGTGGAGACGGTCGGTGCGAAGGAGATGGAGACCCAGCGCTCGACCAGACCGCCGATGACGAACATACCAAGAATGGAAGCACCCTCGGTGATCTTGCCCATGAGGCCGCCGGAGAGGTCCTGGGTGATGGAGGTGCCCAGCTTGTAGCCGAACTCCTGCGTGTACCACTCGAAGGCCAGACGGATGACGTTCCAGAGCACGAAGAACAGGATCGGGCCCATGATGGAGCCGCCCATGGCAAGCGAGGCACCAAGGGCGCCCAGCAGCGGGCGAAGGGTGAACCAGAAGACGGGGTCGCCGACGCCGGCGAGCGGGCCCATCATACCAACCTTGACGCCCTGGATAGCGGCATCCTCAACGGGCGCGCCGTTGGCACGGTCCTCCTCAAGGGCGAGGGTGACGCCAATGACGGGAGACGACACATAGGGGTGCGTGTTGTAGAACTCCATGTGGCGCTTGAGCGCGGCAATCTGGTCATCCTTGTTGGTGTAGAGCTTCTTGATTGCGGGGATCATCGAGAAGCACCAACCGCCGTTCTGCATACGCTCGTAATTCCAGGAGCCCTGGAGATACTGGTGACGGAACCAAACCTTGAGACGATCGCTCTTGGAAAGCGTGATTTTTTTCTCTGCCATTACAATCTCCCCCCTTCCTACTCGTAGTCGTCCAGAATGTCGCCCAGAGGATCGCCGGAGCCGGCGGCGGCGCCGCCCTGCTTAGCAAGATCCTTGAGGCCCAGGTAGATGAGGGCCAGGCAGACACCAATGACACCAAGGGCAATGAGCGTGAGCTCGGAGATGGCGGCGAGGCAGAAGCCCAGCGCGAAGAACGGCCAGACCTCGCGGGTCGCCATCATGTTGATGACCATGGCGTAACCGACGGCAGCAACCATGCCGCCACCGATCGTCATACCCTCGTTGAGCCACGCGGGCATCATGTTGAGGGCGCCCATGACGGCATCGGAAGGAATGAAGCACAGGGCCGCCGCCGGAATGGCGATGCGGATGCCCTGCAGGCAGATGGCCACGATGGACCACACGTCGATGCCGAAGAAGTCACCGCGAGCAGCCGCAGCGTCCATGAAGTGGACGATAGGGATAGCAATGGTACGGACGATCATCGTGAGGAAGAGGCCAGCCACGGAAAGCGGCACGGCCACGGCGATAGCCGTGGTGATGGCCTGGCTCTGGTCAGCGCCCGAGTTGAGGGCGAGGACCATCAGAATGGCCGATGCGACCGAGGCAAGTGCCGCGTCGGGAGCGACGGCAGCGCCGACGTTCGCCCAACCGAGGGCCATCATCTGGAGCGTGCCGCCCAGGATGATGCCCGCCTCGAGGTGGCCGCTCACCAAGCCGATGAGCGTGCACGCGACGAGCGGCTGATGGAACTGCCACTGGTCAAGAATGCCTTCCATACCGGCGAGGAAGGCAACGATGACAATCAGGATGATTGTGAAAACCGACATGTTTCCCTCCTTCTTATGCCTGTGCGGCCAGCTCGGACTTGGCCTTCTTCATCATGCCGTCGAACGACTCGGGCGAGTCGGCAGGGACCTTGCGGACGTCGAACTCGATGCCCTTGGCCGCGAGGGCCTCAAGGCAATCGACGTCAGCCTGATCCATGGCGATGGCGTTGGTGACGACGACCTTGCCCACCGAGTGAGCCATGGAACCAAGGTTGACCTTCTTGATATCCACGCCGCCCTCGATGCACTTGAGCAGGTCCTGGGGCGTCTCGAAGAGAAGCATCGCCTTCGTGGCGCCGAAACGAGGGTCATGGGCGACGTCGATCATCTTCTGGATCGGGATGACGTGAGCCTTGACTCCCGGAGGCGCAGCCTGTTGAATCATAGTCTTGCGGAGCTCGTCGTGCGCGACGGCGTCGGAGACCACGATGATGCGGTCGGGGTTGGTCATCTTGGTCCATGTGGTCGCGACCTGACCGTGCAGCAGACGGGTGTCCACGCGGCACAGCACGAACTTGATGTGACCATCGCCCAGCACTGTGCCCTCGGGGATCGCGCCAGCGGCAGCGGCGGGAGCCGCAGCTGCCGGTGCGGGCGCGTTGGGCTCAAGGTCCTCGGGCTTGACGCGCACGCCGTCACGGGACTCGGTGATGAGGCCGGAGGCGATCTCGTGCGCGGTCGCTTCCGGGTTCATGCGCAGCGTGTACGCGGTGATGACCATGGGAAGGTTCATGCCGGTAACCGCCACCCACGTGGGATGCGAGTCCAAAAGCCCGTTGATCTGGTTGAACGGCGTGCCGCCCCACAGATCGACCAGGAACAGCACCTGTTCGGGATCTGAAAGTGTTGCCACCTCCTTCTCGATCTCGGCCCTCAGGTCATCCGGTCCCATGCTGGGCTGCAAGCTGACGGTCACGACGTCCGGCTGGTCGCCAAAGACCATCGAGGCCGTTTGCTTGATGCCCGAAGCAAGGTCGCCATGACTTGCAAGGACAATACCTACCATACCTACCTCCTTTTCTAGAGAGGTTACAAACTGGTTCAGCACCGCGAGGAAAAGCTTCCTTACGCGCAGTCGTATTTATTGTATAGAAACGGTGAGTACGAAGCGCCAAGCATCCGTAAACGGTCGTTTTCGCAGGTAGAGACGATTCGGTAAATGGTCTTTACCGTGCGATAGAGACGTGCAATCTTGCTGCTGAAAGCCTCAGGCAAACCGATCCGCACGGGGGCGACAACCCGAGGGCGGTCACGTTAGCTTTGCTGTCGGTCGAGCCACGTCTGCAGAAAGAGGCTCGCGGCGACCATGTCGACCTTACCGCGCATCGATTTCTCGTTGAGCCCCTGTTCGCGGAGGATGCGCTTGGCCTCGGCCGACGAGAGTCGCTCGTCTTCAAAATCCACCGGCAGCCCGAGCATCCGTCCAATGGCTTGTGCCTGCTCCTCGATGCGCTCCGCCTGAGGGCCTCGCTCCCCCGCGAGCGTCATAGGACGACCGCAGACGAGCACCTCAGGTTCATAGTCCTCCACGAGGTAGCAAAAGCTCCGTGCGCCCGCAAGCACCTCGGCGGCGGGGAGTACCTTGACCGGCGAGGCGATACGCCCCGAGGCATCGGAGACCGCAATGCCGACGCGCTTCTCGCCGATATCGAGTGCCATGGCGACCATGTGCTCTCCTCCCCATAACGCAACGCACCCAGAGAGGCTAACAGCAGGACCTCTCTGGGTGCACCAAAAACGTACCTTGGTTACGCACCAAGCTCCGTACGGGCCTGTGCAAGGGCGTCGGCAATGCCCGCCGCGTTCTTGCCGCCGGCCTGGGCCATGGTCGGACGCCCGCCGCCGCCACCGCCCACGAGCGGCGCGATCTTCTTGATGATGTCCCCTGCCTTAAAGCCGGCCGCAACCGCCTCGTCAGTCGCCCCGGCAAGAAGCGCCGGTTGACCCTTGGAGGTCACCGTGGCGAGCACGCAGGCAACGGGGCCTTGGACCTTCTGGCGAATGGTGTCCCAGACGTTGCGGAGGTCGGCCGCCTCGAGCCCCTTGAGCTCGGCAATGACGAGCTTGTAGGCACCGAGGTCGGTCGCGCCCTCAATCGCCTGGGCGATTGCATCGGACGAGCCACCGGTCAGCGCCGCCTTGAGCTTCTGTTCGCTGGCGTGCAGGTCGGCCTGAAGTCCCGCCACGCGCGCGGGGACCTCGTCGACGCGGCACTTGAGGACCTGTGCCGCCTCCTCGAGCAGACGTGTGCGCTCCTGCCACCAGGCAACGGCGCCCTCGCTCGTCACGGCCTCGATGCGGCGCACGTTGGAGCCCGTGGAGGACTCAGAGGTGATGTGGAAGAAGCCGATCTCGGCGGTGTTGCGGGCGTGCGTGCCGCCGCAGAGCTCGCGCGAGATGGGACGGTCCTCCGTGCCCACCGAGACCACGCGCACCACGTCGCCGTACTTCTCGCCAAAGAGCGCCACCGCGCCGGCGGCCTTGGCCTCGTCGATGCCCATAACGGCCGTCACAACGGGCTTAGCGGCGAAGATCTGTGCGTTGACGAGGTCCTCGATAGCGCGAAGCTGCTCGCCCGAGAGCGCCTCGAAGTGTGTGAAGTCAAAGCGCAGGTGATCGGGCGTCACGAGCGAACCCGCCTGGTTAACGTGGTCGCCGAGGACCTCCTTGAGTGCGGCGTCGAGCAAGTGCGTGGCGGTATGGTTGCGACGCAGGAGCTCGCGACGGTGATGGTCGACGATCGCCGTAACGAGTCCACCCTCGGCAAGCTCACCCTCCTCGACCGTGGCCACATGGGCATGGAGGCCGTTGTGCGACTTGGTATCAGAAACCGCCACGCGCACGCCGCCACCGGCGAGCAGGCCGGTGTCGCCCACCTGACCGCCCATCTCGGCGTAGAAGGGCGTGCGGTCGAGCACGACCTCTACCTCATCGCCCGCCTTCGCGCGCTCGACGCGCGCGCCGTCGCGCACGATGGCGAGCACGCGGGCGCCCTCAAGCGCATCGTCATCGTACCCGCAGAACTCCGTCGCGGAGAGGCTGTCGGAAAGCTCAGTCCACACGTCGTTGAACGTGCCCCAGGCATCGCCCTTGACGTTGGCACGGGCGCGCTCGCGCTGACGCTCCATCGCCTGGTTAAAGCCCTCGATATCAACACCGTGCCCCGCACCCTGGGCGATCTCGACCGTAAGGTCGATCGGGAAGCCAAAGGTGTCGTGCAGCATAAAGGCCGCCTCGCCGTCGAGCGTCTCGCCCTCACCGAGCTTGCCGAGCGCCTCATCGAGGTAGACGCGGCCGTTGTCGAGCGTGGTGGAGAAGCGCTCCTCCTCGGCGGAGACGATACCCTTTACGAGGGCGGCGTTCTTGATAAGCTCGGGATAGGCATCGCCCATAAGCTCATTCACCCGGTCGATGAAGCGGCCGAGGAAGGCCCCCTCGACGCCGAGCAGGCGCCCATGGAAGACCGCGCGGCGCAGCAGGCGGCGCAGCACATAGCCGCGGCCCTCGTTGCCCGGCAGGATACCGTCGGAGATCATGAAGTCGACGGAACGTGCATGATCGGCGATGATGCGCAGGCTCCGGCTCGGACCCTCGTAGTCGTCGCCCACATAGGTCACGCCCGAGACCTCCTCGCCAAGGCGGATGAGCCCCTGCATGATGTCGCTGTCGTAGAACGAGCTCTTGTGCTGCATGATGGCGCTCATGCGCTCGAGGCCCATGCCCGTATCGAGGTTGCGGTGCGGGAGCTCCGGCATCGAGCCGTCTTCCTGGCGGTCGAATTGCGTAAAGACGAGGTTCCAGTACTCGAGGAAGCGGTCGCAGTCGCAGCCGGGAGCGCAGTCGGCCCGGCCGCAGCCCACGTCCTCACCCTGATCGTAGTAGATCTCGGAGCAGGGACCGCAGGGGCCCGTAGGGCCAGCCGCCCAGAAGTTATCGTCGGCACCGAGGCGCGAGATGTGGTTCTCCTCGATCCCGAGGCTCCGCCAGATGTCGTAGGTCTCATCGTCTTCGGTAAAGACGGTAAAGTAAAGTCGCTCAATCGGCAGCTTAAAGACCTTGGTGGAGAGCTCGAGCGCCCAGGCGCAGGCCTGCTCCTTAGAGACGCCGCCAAACGAAAAGTTGCCGAGCATCTCAAAGAAGCTCGCGTGACGGCCGTCGGAACCGATGATGTCGATATCGTTGGTACGCACGCACTTCTGGCACGAGGTAGCGCCGATCTCGTGCATGGTCTTCTTGCCCTGGTAATAGGGCTTGAACTGGTTCATGCCGGCGTTGGCGAGTAGAAGCGAGGGGTCATCGGGCACGAGCGACGAGCTGGGGAAGAGCTTGCAACCCCGCTCCTCAAAGAAGCTCAGGAACGCGGAGCGAATCTCCGCAGTGGTCATCGTGGGAAAATCGGCTGCTGCCATAAGGGCGCCTCTCCCTTCGTGTGGATCGGTCGGTTCGTCAAACGTATAGAGTATAGCGAAACCCCTCGATGGCTAGGAAGTTTTTCCCTTGCCGCGGCCCGCGGAGTGTTTGGCACTGCCATGATCCTTGCCGGTTTGACGCGCCCCCGCGCCCCCGCCCGAGGAGTCGTCGGAGGCAAACGGGTTGCGGAAGACCCCGGTGCCACCTGCCTGAAGGTTGTTGTTGAGCGCCGCGAGCTTGGCCCACGGGTTGTCGAGCTCATACGGGCGCGGCTCCGCCTCAGCAGAGGGGGCGGCCTCATCGGGAATGAGTTGCGAGTCGCTCACAAAGGTATCGTCGCCGAGCGCATCGTAGGCAGGAACGGGATGTCCCTCGTCGTCGTGGAACGGTTGACCCTGGAAGACCGCGCCGTCCCACGAGACGATCTGTCGCCCAGTCTGTTTCTCAAAGTAGAAGATAAAGAGCCCCTTGAGCGCGGCGCAGAGCGGGATGGCGATCACCATGCCGAGCGGCCCCATCAGGGCAGACCCGATCACGATGGCCGTAAGACTCATAGCCGGGTGAACCGAGACCGTCGACTGCATGATGCGCGGCGAGAGAACGTTATCGGTTATGTTCTGCGCGACGACGCACACCACAAGCGTCCAGAACGCGAGCGCGGGGCTGTAGAACAGGGCCACCAGCACGGCAAGTCCCGACGAGATGACAGGTCCCACCACGGGCACCAGGTGAAAGAGCGCCGTGAGCACGCCCATGAGCAGCGCATACGGGTGCCCCGCCACCAGAAAACCGAGGTACGAGAGGACGCCGTCGATCAGAGAGGTTATGACCATACCGCGCATGTAGCCACCAACCGACCGCGCCAGAATCGCGACCATGAAGCGGTAGCTCGACTCGTGGCCCTCGCCCAGAATCTGACCGATCTCGCGGTGCATGCGCGGATAGTCACAGGCAAGCCAGAATGCAAGCACAAACCCCAAAAAGATGGCAAAGAGCTGGGAGCCCACCGTGGAGATGAAGGGGAACACGCCCCGTCCGAGGTCACCAGCCACCTGCGCGGCATAGCCCGCCGCAGCGTCGGCCACGTTGTCCACGATGGAGCCAAAGTTCTGACCAAACGAGGACTCACGCAAGAACTTGAAGTTCCCCGAGATGTCGACGATCCAATCGCCGAGGTCGCGCAGCTGTGCCGGAACGCGCGAGAAGAGCTCGATAAGCTGCTCAACGATGAGCGGTGCCACCACCATGAGCACGCAGATGAGGACGGCGATCACCACAACGAGCCCTATGAGGGCGGCGGCCCCGCGCGGGACCCCCTTTGAGGAGAGCCCGTTGACGATGGGTGCCGCCACAAAGGCCACGAGCGACCCGACGGCAAAGAACTCAATAACGGGAGCGAGGACATCGAGCACGTTGAGGATCGCCGACCCGATGACGATCGCGCCCACCACGATCCAGACGCGGAGCGCCGCCCCAAACACCGCTTCGTTTCGACCTGCGAACATACCCTGGCGCGGGGTGCGACCCTCGTCGCGCGTCATGAGCGCACCAGCGAACCAGTCGGGTCGATGCGGTCCTGGATCTTCTTGAGCGTGCGCCTCAGAAGGCGCGAGACCTGAACCTGGGAGATGCCCAGGCGCTCCGCCATCTCGATCTGCGTGAGCCCCTCGCGGAACCTGAGCTCGATGACCTCACGCTCGCGCGGAGAGAGCTCGCTCAGAGCCTCCTCGATCATGAGACGGTCGTCGGTGTGCTCAAGATCCTTGTCGTCGGTCGCATACCGGTCGATGATCGAGGGCGCGTCTTCGTTCTCGGCCGAACCGGTGCCCTCAAGCGGCACGGAGCTATAGGCAGAAGAAGACTCCATGGCCTCGAGCACCTCGTCTACCGAGGCCCCTAGGTAATCGGCAACTTCCTCGATCTTAGGCGAGCGCTGCATTTGCGTGGTGAGCACGTCCGTTGCCTGGTTGACCTTGGCCGAGAGCTCCTGAAGCCGGCGCGGCACGCGAACGCTCCAGCCCTTGTCGCGGAAGTGACGCTTGATCTCGCCCAAGATGGTAGGCGTGGCGTACGTGGTGAACTCGAGCCCGCGCGAGGGATCGAACCCGTCGATCGCCTTGAGGAGGCCGAGATAGCCCACCTGCATGAGGTCGTCGATGGGCTCACCGCGGTTCTTGAACTTGTTGGCAAGAAAGCGCACGAGGTTGAGGTGGGACATGACGAGCTTCTCGCGGGCGTCGCGATCGCCCTCCTCCTTGTAGCGGCGGAAGAGCTCGTGGGTCTTCTCCTTATCCCATGCGGTCTTGCCGGAAGCGCTTTTCTGGGGCATATCAGACATCCGCCTTGAGGTTGAGCGTGAGGGCCGCCGGCGACGCCGTCTTCTGATACGCGTCACACACAGCGGAGAGAATGAGGTCGGCATAGGCCGCAGGGTCGCCGTCGTCGAGCTCGGGGAAGTCCTCGAGCTCGGTAGCAAAGGTGAGTGAGACATGCTCAGCGTCGACCTCGAAGGTGACCGTGAGCGCACCCGCCGGGCTGATGGACGAGACGTAGATAAACGCCTCCTCGGCGGCCATGCGGATGTCCTCGATGCGGTCGACGGACATGCTCGAGAGGGCGGCAACATTGGCGGCCGTCATGCGGACGAGCCGGGCAAGTTGCGGGTCGGCAGCGATGGTAAGGGTGATGGGGGAAATCGCGCTACTCATGGTCGGCCTCCCCCGCCTCAGTCGTGGCCGGCTGGGACGCGGCATCGCCCTGTACAGCGGTGCTGGCCGCGGGCTCGTCGTCGTAGGTGTAGTAGCGGTGCTCGATTGGCTCGGGTGCCTCATCGGCCCCTTCGGCGGGGGCGGGTGCCTCGCCCGCAGCGCTGGTCTCGATAAGCGCACGGTCGGTGTCCGTCGCGGCCGGATGCTTTTTCTTGCCAAAGAGCCGCTGAACGGCGCCCGAGGCGGAATCGGCCATATCGCGGGCGGCGTTCTTAGCGCTCACCGCGGTATCGGTAAAGGACGCGACATCGCGCACCACCGCCTCTACCTCCACGAGGTTGGCCGACAGCGCGTCGACCGCAACGTTGGCGCTTACCAAGAGCGGTTCGACCCGCTGGACGGCGGGCTGCAGCTCCTCGAGGGCGTCGTCGAGCTTGGCGATCACAGGCTTAGCCTCGGCAAGCGTCTCGTTGATCTCGCCCACGGTGCTATCGAGGTTCTGCACGGTCTCACGCCCGCGACGCGCAAGAAGCGCAAGCTCCACGAGCAACCATACGGCTGCGATCGCGACCACAATCAATACGATCTGGAGAGGGTCCATTACTGCCTCCCGGCTCATCGGCGGCAAGCTGCCGCGCTTATATACAGATTTCTATAGTACCCGTTTGCCCGGATATCTTGCCCGCTCAACAGAATGGGCAGCGGTCTTGACACATGGTTTCGTGCTACCATGCCGCCCGGCACATCAAGACGAGGGGGTTTAGTAATGGGCACGGCCAACCGCAAAAGGACGAATGCGACCGAGACCGGCGCAACGAAGGATATGACTGTCGGCTCCCCCATCCGACTTATCGTCTCGTTTGCGACGCCGATGCTCATCGGCAACATCTTTCAACAGATCTACACCATGATCGACACCATGGAGATGGGCTACTTCGTCGGGGACAGCGCCATCTCTGCCATCGGTGCGGCTTCCGCCCTCTACAACCTGCTGCTGAGTCTCACCATCAGCATGAATAACGGCTATGCGATCATCGTCACGCAGGCGTTTGGCGCACACGACGCCACGCGCATGCGCCGCGCCGTCGGCGGCACGCTCGTGCTCAACGCGAGCATGACGGTCATCGTCACCCTAGGCTCGCTCCTCTTTATGGTGCCGCTCCTTACCTTTATGAACACCCCGGCCGAGATCTTCGACCAGTCCTACATCTACATGATGATCCTCTGCGCCGGGCTTTGCACCACCGTGTGCTACAACATGTGCGCCGGTGTGCTCCAGGCGGTCGGCAACAGCAAGACGCCACTCTACATCCTCATCGTGTCGAGCATCGTGAACATCGCGCTCGACCTCTTCCTTATCATCGGGCTCGGGCTCGGGGTCGTGGGCACGGCGCTCGGCACCGTAATCGCACAGGGGCTCTCCGCCGTGCTCTGCGCGAGCGTGCTTCTGCGCAAGTACCGCACGCTCCTCCCCCGTCACGGCGATATCGCGGCCTCGCGGGCGCTGTGGCCGAGCCTTCTCTCCTCCGGAATGGCGATGGCGCTCATGATGTGCGTCGTCAATCTTGGCACGATCATCTTCCAGCGCGCCAACAACGTCCTCGGCCAGAACGTGATCGCCGCGCACACGGCCTCGCGCAAGATCATCGAGGCTTTTATGCAGCCGCTCGGCGTGCTCGCCACCGCCAACGCCACCTTTGTCTCGCAGAACTGGGGCGCGGGCAAGTTTGAGCGCATCCAGAAGACGCTGCGACGCGTGCTCGGCCTTGAGGTGCTTTGGGGTGTTCTTGCCTGTGTCATCGTTTACCTCCTGTCCGACCCCCTCATGCGACTGATCACCGGCACGCAGAACGCCCAGATTATCGCCAACGGCGTTATGTCCATGCGGATCCATCTGCCGTTCTTCCCCGTCTTGGGTGTGCTTCTGTGCCTCCGGACCGCCATGCAGTCGATGGGCTACAAGGCGGCGCCCGTTGCCTCGAGCTGCGTAGAGCTCGCGATGAAGGCCGTGGGCGCAACGATCTTTATCCCTATGCTCGGCTATGTGGGGACCTGCATCACCGAGCCGGTGACCTGGGTGCTCATGACTATCTTCTTGGGTGTGGTCTACCTGCTCCGCCGTCAGAAGATCTACGGGTCGGCCCGGCGTGAGGAGTCGCTCGAGGAAGGTCAGCTCGAGCCCGCGATTGCCGAGTAGCTGGAGACCCGTGCCCCAACAGCCCTCAGCTGAGACACTGGTCCGTTCGAGGCACGTTGTCCCGTGAAAATCCAGCGCCACCCGCGCTTCAGTCCGCGCTAAGAACACCGCACGTTGCATCCAAGGCGGTCCGGTTTGCCGTTCACTCAGCTTTTGTACATTTTCACGTTGTCGTTCACTCACCTTTTGTGCGTTCGAGAACTGAAAAACGCCCAATAGGTGGGTGAAGCGCGTTTTAGGTCTGAGCGCGCGAGACACGCCGTCATGGGCCGTAGCGCCACCTTAGACTGCAGCGCCACCCTGACCCGTGTCTGAGCACCGCAGGTCTAAGACGCCTGCCTCTGTGGTCGCGCGTTCCGAACTTATTCGTCATTGGTCTGCGGAGCTCGGCCGCTGCGGTCGCGAACGCTCTGCTCCACGCGCCATTCCTCCCAACCACGGCCAGCGGGCTTCCAAAAGGCGCCGCGCTCCAGGCCGTCAGGAAGATACTGCTGGTCCACCCAACCCTCGGGATAATCGTGCGGATAGCGATACGGGCCGTACTCGTCTGAACCTGGACGATGCCGGTCGCGCAGGTGGTTGGGCACCTCGCGCTGGCCGCTCGTCCGGACGTCGGCGAGCGCGGCATCGATCGCCGCCTCACAGGCATTGGACTTGGGCGCAAGGGCGTTATAGATCGCTGCTTGGGCGAGGTTGATGCGACACTCGGGGTAACCGATCACCTCAGCGGCCTTAAAGGCAGCCTCCGCCACCAGAATCGCCTGCGGGTCGGCATTGCCGATATCCTCCGAGGCGGCGATGAGGATACGCCGTGCGATGAACTTGGGGTCCTCACCCGCATCGATCATGCGCGCCAGCCAGTACACCGCGGCATCGGGATCGCTGCCGCGCATCGACTTGATGAACGCGGAGATGATGTCGTAGTGCATGTCGCCCGATTTGTCGTACGAGAGACCGCGTCGGGGGTTTGCCATTTTAACGTCCTCGAGGGTGATGACGATTGGCCCATCATCGCCATCCCCCGCAACCGCTTCCGTTTCTGCGTGCGTATTCTCTGACGCAGGACGTGTAAGGGCAATCTCACTCGCAAGCTCAAGCGTGGTCAGCGCCGAGCGCGCATCGCCCGCCGCGAGCATGCAGATGGCGTTTACCACCTCATCCTCAGCAGTGAACTTGCCATTGAGCCCCTGCGGCGCCTTGAGTGCTCGGCGCACCAGAACCGCCACATCGTCGTTAGAGAGATGCTCGAGCTCAACTACCCGCGAGCGCGAGAGCAAGGCCGAGTTGACCTCAAAGTACGGGTTCTCCGTCGTAGCACCGATCATAACCACCGTGCGGTTCTCGACCGCATGGAGCAGCGCATCTTGCTGTGAGCGACTGAACCGGTGAATCTCGTCGATAAAGAGGATGGTCCGGCGGTCGTACGCCATGAGCCGTCGTTTGGCTTCGTCTATCTCGCGCCTGAGATCCTTGACCGTACCGGTTACGGCCGACACCTCGACAAACTCACTCCTTGTATGCGCGGCGATGATGCGCGCGAGCGTGGTCTTTCCCGTGCCAGCCGGCCCGTAGAGAATCATGCTCGAGAGCACGTCGTGCTCAATGGCCGAACGGAGCCACGAGCCCGGACCGACCGCTTTCTGCTGGCCCACGTACTCATCGAGCGTGGTGGGGCGCATACGGACGGCAAGCGGTGCGTTTTTGAGCGTGCGCTCGGTTTCTCCCTGGCTGAACAAGGTTTCCATGGCGTCCCTTCCCCGCGCGGCTCCGCGTGAACCGCGGTTGCGAAAGAGCTGGTATGCGTGCAGAATGAACTCGGCGATAGCCCACGGTGGAACTTGGGCAGCGCCGTTGGTTTTAGTTAGGGAAGTCGCCGCTTAGCGCCGACGCTTTCCCTTTGTATGCCTGCGAGCGACACCCTACGCAATGGGCACGAGGGCACTGCCGAGCCCGCTTCCATCATAGCATGGAGACGGGCTCTATCGTGTCAGAAACAAACATCTGTTCGCAATTTCCAGAGTCCAGCCGAGAGGACGAGCTTCAACCCACCTACTCGTTGATGTACGTCCGCCGTGGGAACTGAATCTCGGGGAACCACCGCGAAGCGAGCTCGGTAAAGTACCCATCGGTCATGCTTGCGATGTAATCAACCACCGTCTGATTGAGGTCGCGCTGCCAATCGTACGTGCGCCCATAGTAGGCCAGCGCCCGCTCGATACGGAAGATATGGTGCCGGAAGATGTAGCTCGACTCGTCGCGCAACCGCAGATCGGCCAGGCAGCGCTCGTACATAAGACTGAATGCCCGCGCAAGCTCCTCGGCCCGTTCTCCCTCGATGCCGCTCGACCGATAGATCTTTGCATAGTTTTCGGCCTTGGCGCGTCGAATCTCGGCAAAAAGGTCGCTGCTCATCTCGATATGGTCCTTGCCGTAGCTGTGCTCGATGATATCGGCCGAGGCATGCTCCAAGATCCAGGAGTTGTATGCGCCACCAAGCCCATCCTCAAAGGCATCTTCATCCAGAAGACCGGCCGCAATGGCATCCTGCCGATCGCGCCCGACGTAGGCGATGATGTCCGAGATGCGCACCACACAGCCCTCGAGCGTCATAGGGCGCAGATGCCCCACCGCGACGCCACCATCGGTGTAACAGCGCTCGACCGTCTCGTCGAACTCCGCAAAGCCGCTGAGACCCGACAGATAGAAGACCTGCTGCTCGTACTCCCCATTGTGCGTGAGGCACCCGTCGAGCGTCTGGAGAGTGAGGTTTCGCCCATAGAGCCGATCGAGTACGCGCACGGAGTGAACGTTATGGAAGAACCACCGGCCCGTGTGCTCACGGAACACCTCGTTGAGGCAGCGCTCACCGGCGTGGCCAAAGGGTGTATGGCCCAGGTCGTGCCCAAGGCCGATGGCCTCGATGAGGTCGCCGTTAAGCCCGAGTGCGTAGCCGATGTCGCGCGCGATGCGGGCTACGAGCTGCACATGGAGCCCGCGGCGCGAAAGATCGTCGTTGCTGCGGAAGCTGAATACCTGCGTCTTGCCGGCATAGCGGTTATAGGCCGGTGTGTGGATAATCTTCTCCACGTCACGCACAAAGGCCGGGCGCCAGATGCTCGCCGCATCCCCGGGGCGGTCCTCGCGGCGCAGGGCTGCAGCGTCAGGTGTGCGGAAAGGGTTTTGCCAACCGCGAGCGCGGTCATCGGTCATGCGCTCAATCAGCTCAGGAGAAAGGCTTCCCTGAATACGGCCCATGCGCTCCCGAACCTGCGCGCACGTCGTCTCTCGATCTGCGGCAGCCATGATTTGCTCCTCTCGGAATCGGTCACTCCATCATCGCACATCGGGCGGACAGAGCGCACGACAGCCGTATGTTTGAGCTCGAGAAGCGTATTGCCGAGCGGACGGGCATGTGTTGCAACGCGCAGTGCAGGTTCTTTAGATTACAATCTGCGACAACTACGGAGAAGCGAGTTCGCTGTTGCCGCAGATAGGCACTTAAACTCTCACTGGAGCCGCCTTGCACAACAACGTGTGTCAACCGCGTAGGTCGCCTTCCACGGTTGACGCGTTAGATTACACCCAGATAGTCAAGCTAAGAAGAAAGACGGGAACAAGAAACGGCAGCAAGGGCAACGAGGACTTTTTGCAGACAAGGCACCCGAGCGCCAGCACAAGGAGCGCTGTGGCGTAAGAGGCAACCGCGCGGATAGGACTCACCAGACAGAGCGCAAAAAGCGCCTTGAGGTCGCCCATCCCCTGCCCTGCCGTATGGCGCACACGGCGCCAGACCATCTCAAATGCTAGCAGTGCGCCGACCACTACGATCGCGGCAACACCGTGCATAAGCAGCCTCGAGAATCTGTCTCGCGCCGCACACAGGAGCGCCGCCGTTATCGCAAGGAGCAGGGCAAGGCCGTTAGGCAGCCGACGTTCACGCGCGTCGAACACCGCCGCGCAGATAAGTTCCACCGTCATCGCCACGTCGAAAACCGTACCTAGCGTCTCACCCATCTGGACCACCCCCGCTCTCTGGGAAGGCCATTATAGGGCCGGATCGTCCGAAACGAACACAACGGCACGAGTGCCGTTCTGCCGCCGTGGGGCCGTCGACTGCCGACCTCTATCCCGATATTACGTGCGACGCATGGGGCAAAGCTTCTAGACAGCAAAGCGGGGACGAAGGCTCAACCCTCGTCCCCGCTCAGAAGCGTTCCTATTGAGAAGCGCTTACCGCGCAGCGCTAGTCCTCCACGTAATCGCGCAGGCGCGTGGAGCGCGAGGGATGACGCAGCTTGGCAAGTGTCTTGGACTCGATCTGACGGATGCGCTCGCGCGTGACGCCAAACTCGCGGCCAACCTCCTCGAGGGTGCGCGGATGCCCGTCCACAAGGCCAAAGCGAAGCTCGATAACCTTGCGCTCACGGTCGGCAAGGGTATCGAGCACCTGCTGGAGTTGCTCCTGCAGCATGGAGAACGTCGCGGCATCGGGCGGAACGACGGCCTGATGGTCCTCGATGAAGTCTCCGAGCTGGGAGTCCTCCTCCTCGCCGATAGGCGTCTCGAGCGAGACCGGCTCCTGGCTGATCTTCTGGATCTCGCGCACACGGTCGGCCGACATGTCCATCTCGGCGCCGATCTCCTCGGGAGTCGGGTCGCGCCCAAGGTCCTGCAGGAGCTGGCGCTGCACACGGATGAGCTTGTTGATGGTCTCAACCATGTGCACGGGAATGCGAATGGTACGGGCCTGATCGGCGATGGCGCGCGTGATGGCCTGACGAATCCACCACGTGGCGTACGTGGAGAACTTGAAGCCCTTCTCGTAGTCGAACTTCTCGACCGCGCGGATCAGACCGAGATTGCCCTCCTGGATGAGGTCGAGGAAGAGCATGCCGCGGCCAACGTAGCGTTTGGCGATGGAGACCACCAGGCGAAGGTTCGCCGAGATCAGGGCCTGCTTGGCGTCGAGACCCACCTGCTCCACGCGCGTGAGGCGGCGCATCTCGGCACGGGTGAGCTCGAGCTCGCCGCGCTCGTGCGCCTCGAGCTTGTCGGTGGCGGCAAGACCGGCCTCGATCTTCATGGCGAGGTCGACCTCGTCCTCGGCGGTCAGAAGGTCGACCTTGCCGATCTCTTTGAGGTACATGCGCACGGGGTCGCCCGTGAGCATAACGGTCGAGGCGTCGATGCCGCGCGCGCGGGAGCGGGAGCGCGAGGTGCGCAGCGTGGACTTGCGCTTGGGCTTGGCAACGGAGGCCATCTCGGCGTCAGCGTTCTTAGCGGCGCGGACGTCCTCGTCCTCAAACTCGTCGTCATCGAGGTCGTCGCGAAGCACGCCCGCGTCGTCGCCGCCGAGCGAGGAGTCGTCATCGCCCTGCGAGACAATCTCGACGCCCTGCTCGCGGAGCGACCGGTAGAGACCGTTGAGCTCCGCATCGGAGACCTCGACGTCCTTGAGAACGATCTGGATGTCGTCCTCAGAAACCGAGCCCGTCCCAGACGCGCGCTCGAGGAGCTTGTCGACGTACGAATCGAGCTCGGCCGCGGTATTCTCATTCGCTTGAGGCACAGAGTCTCCCTTCAAGAGTCATAGGGTTCATTACTTTATCACACCTGTGTATACCCAGCAGGCTTTTGGTCGAAAACCCCCACGTTTCAATCATCACGACCCCGTCAAGCACTCGCCGCAGATCCGCCCGTGGGCACCAACCCCTCGGCAAATGGGTCGGCAACGCCCTCGAGCTCGCGTTCGAGCTCGCGCATGCGCGCGGCTCCCTGCGATGCCTGTATCGTGAGCTCACGGCGCTCCTCGCGCGTGAGGCCGCTCCCCTGCCGGAGCTTGCCCTGGGCGCTCCGCAAACGCCGCCGCACGGTAAAGAGCTCGAGCGTATCGAGGAGGAATTTGATGTTGACGTCGGTGGGATGCGCGCTCGTGGACGAGATACGGCCCGACGAGACGAGGGTTGCCGCCTCGGGACACACGGCGCGAGCGGCATCCATAGCCTCAACGGGCGTGGCGCCCTCCGGCGTGGCGAGCACCGCCCAGGCGATGGCCTCATGCCGGGGATCGACCCAATCGATGTCCACGATGCGCTCCGCATAGGCGCGGAAGGCGTCCGGATGCGCCGTGAGAAGCGTAAGGAGCTCGCGCTCGCTCGTGAGGGAGCGGCGCTCGAGCTCGGTCAGAACTACCGGGGCCGCGGCACCCGCACCGGTGGCCGAGGCGGGCACGTCGCCCGTCGTGCGCCACGGGTCATCCTCCGGCGCCGGCGGCACGGGGGCGACTCCATAGGCGTCGAGCGGCACCTCGTCATAGGGCTCCCTCGACGCCGGTGCAACCTGCGCGGTCGGAGTACGGTCGCGCCCTAGGGCCTGTGATGCCTGGTAGCGCTCGCGTGCGCCCGCCCGGCGCTCACGCTCGGCCTCCTCGCGTTCCACCTCGCGGAACACCCGCGGCGCGGCACTCCGTACGTTCTCGACATCGAGCCCCACACGGTCGGCAATCTTGAGGTAGTACGAATCGATCATGTAGCTCACACGAAGCGGATAGATGAGCCGCAGTGCCTCCTCGAGCGCGCGCGTGCGTCCGCCCGGCGTGGAGACATCCGAGCGCTCCTCGAGCTTGCGGAAGACAAACTCCATGAGGGGCTCGGAGGCGTCAAGACGTTCGCGCAGCGCGTCCCCGCCGTGCGCGGTGATGAACTCCATGGGGTCGTTGCCGTCGGGCAGCACGACGCAGCGCAGGTCAATGGCATCGCTCTCGATAAACTGGATAGCCCGCTCAGCCGCCTTCTGACCGGCAGCGTCCCCGTCAAAAAGGTAGATGATCTTCTTGGCAAAGCGGGTGAGCGTCTTTACGTGATGCTCGGTGAGGGCAGTGCCGAGCGTTGCCACGACGTTGCCGATCCCCGCCTCGTAGCAGGCGATGGCATCGGTGTAGCCCTCGACCACCACGGCCTCGGCCCGCGCGACGATCTGGTCTTTTGCCCAGTTAAAGCCGTAGAGGTTGCGCTTCTTGTGAAAGAGCGCTGTCTCGGCCGTGTTGAGGTACTTGGGCTGGCCGTCGCCCATAATGCGCCCGCCAAAAGCGATGCAGCGCCCAAGCTCGTCAAAGATGGGGAACATCACCCGGTCGTAGAAGCGGTCGGCAAGGTTGCCGCGGTCGCGCCGGATGGCAACGTTGGCGTCGATCATCTCCTGCGTCGTAAAGCCCTTGGAGGAGAGATGCGCCACAAGGCTCCCCCGCCCCGGTGCAAACCCCAGGCGGTAGCGCTTGCAGACGGCACCGCCCATCCCGCGCGAGGCAAAGTAGGCACGCGGACGGTTGTCCTTGCCGCGCATGAGCATGGTGTGGAAGAACTGCGAGGACTCCTCGCACACCTCGATGATGCGCGAACGCTTGGAACCGCGAGGGCGACCATCGTAATCGTCGTGGATTTCGATGCCCGCGCGGTCGGCCAGATAGCGGATCGACTCGGGGAACGAGAGGTTCTCGCGCTTCATGACGTAGGTAAAGCAGTCCCCGCCCTCACCGCAGCCAAAGCAATGCCATACCTGCGTGGCAGGGATGATGTGAAACGACGGTGTCTTCTCGCCGTGAAAGGGGCAGCAGCCCCAGAACTCCTTGTTGCGCGGTTGAAGCGGCACGGTCTCCTGCACAAGCGCCACGAGGTCGGTGGCGGCGCGGACCCGCTCGCGATCCTCGTCAGAGATCATCGCCGAGCTTCACCCCGCCCTCGCCAAACTCGGCACGCACCTCGGCGATGTTACCCAGAACCGCGGAAATGAGCTCCTCGGTGGAGTCAAAGACCCGCGAGGGACGCAGGCGGCGGTCAAAGGCAAGGGCACAGGTTGTACCGTAGAGCTCGCCGGAAAATCCAATGAGGTTGGCCTCGAGCGCGGCGGCACCGGGACGGTCGGCAAAGGTCGGGGGAACGCCGACGTTGATGGCGGCGGGCCACACCCACCCCTCGGTGAGCGCAAGCCCGGCGTAAACGCCGTCTGCGGGCATCTGAAGGCCAGCAGGCACGACGATGTTTGCCGTGGGAAAGCCCATATCGGACCCCTCGTGGCGGCCCTTGGAGACGATGCCGCGCACGGCAAAGCGACGTCCGAGCTCGTGAGCAGCGGCCACCACATCGCCCGCAGCAAGAAGGCCGCGGATGCGCGTGGCGGAGATGGGGACTCCATCGTCGCGCACAAGCTCGTGACCCGTCACGTCGATGCCGCGCGGGGCGCACCAGGCGCGGATGACCTCGACGGTGGAGGCCCCGCCCGCGCCGAGCCTAAAATCGCTCCCCACATGGATGGAGCACACACGGCAGACCGGGAAGAGCACCCGCTCAAAGAAGGCAGCGTGGTCGAGCGCCGCAAGCTCGCGGGTAAAGGGGACGACGATGACCCCGTCCACCCCCGTGGCGGCCAGCGCGCGCAGGCGCTCGGCCATGGGGAGCAGATGTGCCACCGGATCGCCCCCGAGCACGACGTCCGGATCGGGGTCAAAGGTCACGGCATAGGCGGCGCAACCCCGGTCGCGCGCGTCGGCAACCGTCCGGGCGATGAGCTCGCGGTGACCGGTGTGCAGGCCGTCAAAGGCGCCGATGGCGATGGCGGCGGGCCCTAAGGGCTCCGCCGCGTTGAGGTTGGGGATGCGGTAGATGGGTGCGGACTCGCGCGTGAGGAGGAAGTCGCGCGCAAGCTCCGAGCGGTCGGGCATCATAGGCGAACACCTCCAATAGGTTGCGGAAAGACCTGGTCCATCACGATAGAGCTGGCGTCCACGTGGGCGAGTGCCACGAGCTCACCGGCAATCGAGAGCCCAAGGCTCGCCGATCGCTCGGGCACGGTACCTTCGCCGAGCACGCGACCGGGCAGCGCCTCAAAGGGCAGGCGACGACCGCAGAGGACGTCACTTCGCCAGCGCTCGGCGAGCGCAACCCCCTGCACGCCCAGAGCAGCAACAGGATCGATTGCGCGGGCGCGCGCCTCGCGCACCGTGAGGCCGTCGAGCGCCAGGCATGAGCCGATGCCGATGCCACCCGAGGCCGTGCGACGGAGCTCGGCGAGATGCGCCGCACTACCGAGTGCGCGGCCGAGGTCGCGCGCAAGCGCCCGGATGTAGGTGCCCTTGCTCACCGTGAAGGCGACCGTCCAGAGCGGGCGGCCGTCTTTTTCCTCGATACCCAAAAGAAGGGCATCGAATACCTCGATGGGGCGTGCGGGAAGCTCAACCGCCTCGCCCGCACGGGCGCGCTTGTAAGAGCGCACACCGTCAACCGAGATGGCCGAGAACGCCGGCGGCACCTGCTCCTGGGGACCTAAGGTGCGGGCCAGCGCCTCAACGGCAAACGCGGGGTCGAAGAGCTCCGCGGGGATGTCGGCCGTGCGGGTGACTTCGCCCTCGGCGTCGTCGGTATTGGTCTCGGCACCAAAGAGAATCTGCGCCACGTAGGCCTTGGTGTTGAGCGTGAGGAGTCCCAAGAGGCGCGTGGCTTGCCCCACGCCCACCACCATGACGCCCGTGGCGAGCGGGTCGAGCGTGCCGGCATGCCCCACGCGCCGCTCGTTGAGGGCGCGTCGCACGCGCGCGACAACGTCGTGCGAGGTCATACCGGCAGGCTTGTCGATGCCGATAAGCAGATTGAGGGTGCTCGGGGTACGTTTTGCCATGCGCGACCCCTAGAGCGTTACGCAGATGCTTGCGGGGTCGGCCCCCACGAGCTCGGCGAGTTGCGGCAGGGCGCGCTCAAGCGCCTCCTCGATCGTTCCCTTATAGGTAAAGCCAGCTGCGGCGGCGTGCCCACCCCCTCCAAAGGAGGCGGCAACGCCCGACACGTCGAGCGCGCCCTTGGAGCGCAGGTTGCCCCGGATGCATCCTGGCTGGGACTCCTTGAGAAAGAGGCACACCTCCACCCCCTGCACCGAGCGCACCACGTCAACTAGGCCATCGCACTCGTCCTGGCTCACATGACGGCGCTCGAGGTCGGCCGCGCGGGCAAAGCTATAGGCCACGCGGCCATCGGCCACGGTCTTGATGCGGCCCATGACGAGCGACTCGAGTCTGAGGTACTCGATACGCTGGCTCTGGTAGACCTCAAGCGCGATGCGCGCGGGGTCGGCACCGTGAGAGACCAGGTGCGCAGCCACGGCAAAGGCGGCAGGGTCGGCGTTTTGATACTGGAAACGCCCGGTATCGGTAACGATGCCACAGAGCAGCGCCGTGGCAAGCCCGGGGGTGAGCTCATAGCCCGTCACCGCAAGGTACTTGTCGATGAGCACGGCCGTCGCCGCGCAGTTAACGCGGCGAACCGCCACCTCGGCAAACTCCTGGCGGCAGGGGTGATGGTCAAAGGTCACCACGTGGGACGCGCGGCGCGCGATCTCGGCGGAATCCGCCAAGCGCTCGAGCACGGGGCAGTCTACAGCGATAAAGAGGTCGGGCGAGAGCGCATACCGACATGCAGGCGCGAGCTCCTCCGCACCCTCAAGGAAACGGTAGATGCGCGGCACGGGCGCGTCATCGGCCAGAAGGAAGGCGATGTCCTTCTGCGGATACCGCGCACGCAGGGCGAGCCCGAGCCCCAAGACGGAGCCGAGCGCATCGCCATCCGGGGAGGTGTGCCCCGAGATGGCGATGGTATCGGCGCCCTCGATGAGCTCGGTGATGCGCTGGAACGCCTCGGCAAACTCGCAGGCGTCCTCTCGAGGAGGCTCCTTATGCACGGGCCCCCTCCTCGTCGTCGGCAGCATAGGCCTCGTCGGCCAGAGCCTCATCGGCATCAGCCGAGAGGTCGTCCGCGTTGGCAGTCTCGTCGTCCACCAGCGGGTAGCCCTCGTCGTCCTTGGCGACGGAAAGGGTCTCGGGGACGTTCTCGAGCGCGCGGGCGATCCGCTCGGCCTCGTCGGTCGACCGGTCGATCCTAAACTCGAGCTCCGGCGTCACGCGCCAGTCGAGCGCGCGGGCGAGCAGGCTCCGGATACGGCCCTTGGCGCTGTTGAGCGCTTCGAGCACCTCCTCATAGCGATCGCCCTCGCACGACACAAAGATCCGCGCGAAGGAGCGGTCCTGCGTGACCTCGACGCCGGTGAGCGTCACGAGGTCGAGACGCGGGTCCGCGATCTCAAAAAGCAGGATATAGCCGAGCTTCTCGCGCAGCTGTGCGGAGAGGCGGCGCGTCACGCTGTTCTGCTTCACGGCAAGAACCCTCCCCTACTCGGTGCGGGCGACCTCGACGACCTTGTACGCCTCGAGAATGTCGCCCACCTTGATGTCCTGGAACTTCTCGATGCCCAGACCGCACTCGTAGCCGGCCTTGACGCTCTTGACGTCATCCTTAAAGCGGCGCATCGAGCCGAAGTTGCCATCGAACACCACAACGCCGTCGCGCACGACGCGGACCTTGTCGGTGCGCTCGATCTCGCCCTCGGTGACCATGCAGCCCGCGATGAGGCCGGCCTTGGGCACGCGGAAGGTCTCGCGGACCTCGGCGGTACCGGTCTGGACCTCCTCCTCGGTGGGCTTGAGCATACCGATGCGCGCGGCATCGATGTCCTCGATCGCCTTGTAGATGATCGAGTAGGTCTTGATCTGCACGTTCTCGCGCTCGGCGAGGTCGCGGGCCTTAGCCTGCGGACGCACGCCAAAGCCGACGATGATGGCGTTGGAGGCGGCGGCGAGAATCACGTCGGTCTCGGAAATGGCACCAACCGCAGAGTGGATGATGTTGATGCGCACCTCGGACTGGTCCATCTTGCCGAGCGCATCGGCGAGCGCCTCGATGGAGCCCTGAACGTCTGCCTTGACGACGAGGTTGAGCTCCTTGAGCTCGTTTTCGTTCATCTCGTCGAAGAGCGTCTCGAGCGTGACGTGCTTGACCTTGGACTGCTCCTCGATGCGGGCCTTGAGCGCACGCTCGTCAGCGAGCTTCTTGGCGTCACGCTCGTCCTCAAAGACGCGGAACTCGTCACCGGCAACGGGCACGGCGTCGAGGCCGAGAATCTCGGCGGCATCGGAGGGACGGGCAGCATCCTTGGGCCGGCCGTGCTGGTCGAGCATGGCGCGCACGCGGCCAAAGCAGGTACCGGCCACCACAGCGTCGCCCACATGGAGCGTACCGCGGTTGACGATCACCGTGGCCACCGGGCCGCGGCCGCGATCGAGCTTGCCCTCGAGGATGTAGCCCGAGGCAAAGGTGTCGGGGTTGGCCTTGAGCTCGAGGACGTCGGCCTGGAGTAGGATCGTCTCGAGCAGGTCGTCGATGCCGTCGCGCGTCTTGGCCGACACGTTGACGAACATGTTCTGGCCGCCCCACTCCTCGGGGATGACGCCGTACTCCACGAGCTCCTGACGGACGCGGTCAGGATTGGCATCGGGCTTATCGCACTTGTTGACGGCCACGACGATGGGCACGCCGGCTGCCTTGGAGTGGTTGATGGCCTCGATGGTCTGCGGCATGACACCGTCATCGGCAGCAACGACGAGGACGACGACGTCGGTGACCTTGGCTCCGCGGGCACGCATGGCGGTGAACGCCTCGTGACCCGGGGTGTCGACGAAGGTGATCTGACGGCCGTTGATCATGATCTCAGACGCACCGATGTGCTGGGTGATGCCGCCGGCCTCGTGCGCGGCCACGCCGGTGTGGCGGATCGCGTCGAGGAGCGACGTCTTACCGTGGTCGACGTGGCCCATAACGGTAACCACCGGCGGACGCGGCTTGAGGGAGGCGGGATCGTCGTAGAACGTGAAGGAGTTCTCCTCCTCGGGGGAGATGATCTTGATCTGGCGACCAAGGTCGTCTGCCACGAGCTCCACGAGGTCGGTGGACATCGACTGCGTCATGGTGAGCGGCGTGCCCAGCAGGAAGAGGCGCTTGATGATGTCGTTGGCGGGCACGTCGAGGGCCTCGGCAAGCTCGGCCACGGTCACACCCTCGGAGACGCGCACGGCGTCGAGTTCCTCCACGGAGATGCCCTGGGCCTTGGCCTCCTCGAGCTTCTTCTCCTGGCGTGCGGCCTCGGCCTCGCGCTCGCGCTTCTCCTTGCGCTTCTTGCGGCGGCCCGTGGACTCACGGCTCGCCTCCTCAACGGCGGCACGGGCCTCCTCGAGCACCTTCTCGCGGCTGTACTCCTCGGCCTCGCGCGCCATGCGGCTGTAGCGGTCTTCCTCGGCTGCGTGTCCACCACGGCGGCGCTTACCCTTGCCAGCCTTCTCGGGCGCGGGCATGTCCATACCGGCGGGGACTGCCGGTGCGGAGGCGTTGCGACGATGGCTCGGGGCGGCATCGCGACCCGCGGAGGCACGACCGCCGCGGCGATCGCCCTTACGGGCGGCGCGCTCCGTCGCCTGCTGCTTCTTGGCGACCTCCTCGTGCTCCTTCTTCTCCTTGAGCACGACCTCCTGCTGGGCGATCTGGTCGAGCAGCGACCGGAAGCGCTGGCCGGAGTCGGTTGCCGGCACGGCGCGGCGCTTGGCCTCGAGCTCAGCCTCGCGAGCCTCGCGCTCGGCGCGGTCGCGGGCCTCCTGCTCGGCAGCGGCCTGGGCGGCACGCGCGCACTCCTCGGCGGCGGCAGCAGCGAGCGAGAGCCTGCGCTCCTCCTCGCGGCGCGCCTCGGCGGCAAGACGGGCCTCCTCCTCGGCCTGGGCCTTCGCGGCCTCCTCGGCGGCGGCGGCCTCCTCCTCGGCCTTACGGGCGGCCTCGATCTCGGCGGCGCGGGCCTCGAGCACCGGCGCGAGCTTCTTGCGCACCATGGACACGTAGGCGTCCTCAAGCGCCGAGGACGGGGTCTTGGCGGGGATCTTCATTTCTTCAAGGTGCCCCAAGAGCTCCTTGGAGGTCATACCGAATTCTTTGGCAAGGCTCGAGACGCGAATCTTAGCCATACCTTTCACCTACCTCTCGGGCACGCGAGCGTGCACCAGACGAACGACGGATCGAGCGCGGGGCCGGCGGACGGCTGAGCCGGAGCCGCTCCGAGCGCTAGATCAGGTCCTCCGCAGCGTCGATGGCATCCTGCTCGTGCACGCCGCAGAAGCGCGAACCCGGGCGGGCCTGGTTGCGGCACTGGACACCGTCCTCGCTCACATACTGGCAGCGCGCCGGCTCTTCGCCCTCATCGATGAGGCTCTCCTCGGGCTCCGGACGCGCGGGGATGTTGCGCAGGATGTCCGCGGCGAGCGACTCGCTCTTGATGTCGATGTGCCAGCCGGTGAGGCGGGCGGCGAGGCGGGCGTTCTGCCCCTCCTTGCCGATGGCGAGCGAGAGCTGGTCGTCGGGCACGATCACGCCGGCGTAGTTCTTCTCCTCGTCGATGAGCACGCGGGTGACCTTGGCCGGCGAGAGGGCGTTGGCCACGTAGCGCGACGGGTCGGCGTCCCAGAGGATAACGTCAACGCGCTCACCGCGGAGCTCCGAGACAACGGTACGCACACGGCTGCCCTTGGGACCCACGCAGGCGCCCACCGGGTCGAGGCGCGGGTCGAGCGAGCGCACGGCCACCTTAGAGCGCTGACCGGGCTCGCGGGCAACGCTCATGACCTCGACGGTGCCCTCGTAGACCTCAGGAACCTCGAGCTCAAAGAGGCGACGGATGAGCATGGGGTGCGTACGACTGATGACAATGGGCGGACGCGAGTGCTCGCCGCGCACCGGCTGCACGGTGCTGTTGGGGTCGCGCACGTCGATGATAACGGCCTTGATACGCTGGTTGTGCAGGTAGCGCTCGCCCGCCGGGCGCTCGTTGCGCTCGGTGGGGTTGCCGTCCTCGTCGTGATGACGGCGCAGGTCAAAGTGCGGAAGCTCGGCCTCGACGCCCTCGCGGATCTTGACGATCGTAAAGTCGGGGGTCGACTGCAGAACGGTACCGGTGATGATGTCGCCGATGCGGTCGGAGAACTCCTCAAAGATCTGCTGACGCGCGGAGTTGCGCACGATGGCGTTGATCTCCTCCTTGGCATGCTTTGCCGCGATGCGGCTCGTGTCCTTGGGAGTCACATCGCGCTTGGTGAACTCGGCGTACTCGTCGGTCTCCTCGTTGTAGGACTCCTCGACGGGCACGAGCTCATAGACGTAGACCTTGCCCGTGGCGCGGTCGATGGTGACCTCGGCGCCAAAGGGCAGGTGCAGGATGTCGGTGTAGCTCTTGGCGAGCGACTCCTCCAGGCGATCGATCAGGTAGAGCTGGTCGATGTGCTTCTCCTGGCAGAGCTCCATGAGCGCTTCCATCATCTGGGATGCCATGTCTACTTCCCTTCCTTCTTGCCCTTGAAGTCGTAGACCGGCTTCAGGGTACACTTCTTAACCTCGTCAAAGGAGATGGTCACCTGCTCGTCGCCCTCGAGCACAAGCGTGACGGCGGCGTCGTCCGCCGACTCGATACGCCCCTTGTAACGGCGGCGACCCTCGGTGGCGGTGGTGGTGAGCTCGACATCCTCGCCGACAAAACGGGCGAAGTCGCGCGGGCGGCGGAGCGGGCGCGCCATGCCGGCGCTAGACACCTCGAGGGTGTAGGAACCGCTCACGGGGTCGAGCGCCTCGATGGCGTCGGAGACCCAGCCGGTCTCGGCCGTGATCTGGTCGAGCGTAAAGGCCGAACCGTCGGCCCCCTCGATGCGCACCCGCACGCAGGGCGCCTTGGTAGCGCCGGTGAGCTCGACGTCGACGATGTCGACCCCGTGCTCTGCGGCGAGCTCCTCGAGCGCGTCAATGATGCGCTGCTCGGTCGGGCTCTTGACCATCAACCCCTCCTTCTCAAACAAGAAGGGAACAGGGCAAATGCCCCGCTCCCTTCTCTACAACAACGTCAATTACCAGCTACAGAGCTTAGCACAAGCGCAAATGGGTGTGAAGTGCGCCGATTCTCCACACTTCGTCCACGAACAGGCACGTGGTTAACTAGAGAAGCGATCAGCTCCACCAGGTCGGCAGGAGGTCGGCCAGCCGAACGGTACAAAAGGTGTTGGCGTCGGCAAGAATCTCGATAGCGGCCGCATCTCCCCCGAGCTGCATCATGAGCTCGCGGCAGGCGCCACATGGCATGCCGACGCTGCCATCGGGCATGAGGACCACTAACCGCACGATATGGCCCTCCCCCTCAGTGACCATGTGGGCTATGGCATTGCGCTCGGCACACATGCCAAGCGAGCAGGCAGTGTCGATGCAAACGCCCGAGAAGATGCTCCCCGACGACGTCTGCAGCGCAGCCGCGACGTCTCCCGCTTCGACAAGCTCTGACACCGCGCGTGGGTTCTGCACCCGTCTCGCTGCGCTGATAAGCTCGTCCCAAATTGTTGAAGTTTTCATCGTTGTGACCATCCCCATGAGGCTCGAGCGCAGCGCGGCGCAAGGGTTTATCGAAACCTGAATATATCGACTGCAGTATGCGCGCTTTTGCATGCGGCATCAAACGAGGATTCTCAGAGCAAAGCTAAAACACCTAACGCTGGTCAAAATCTGGAGAAATCAACGATTCCCACAGCCCACGCGAGGCATGCTGGGGGCACGAAAGCCAATGGCCAACAAGAAACCGCAGGTCGGCACGCATGCATCCAAGCTAAACCCACAGACAATCGTTGATTTCTCCGGATTTTGACCAGCAAGCGGTCCAGCCTGAGAAAAGCAGCCCCAATGCCCGCAATGATCAACCGTGTGGGCAACCGTAAACATGAAAAGGGGCGAAGGATGACCATCCGGCCGTCCTTCGCCCCTTAAGCAACAAGGTTGCGGCTCAAGCGCGCAAGCGCTACTTGGCAACGATGTTGACGAGCTTGCCGGGCACGACGATGACCTTCATGACCGTCTTGCCCTCAACCCACTTGGACGCGCTCTCGAGTGCCGCGCGCTCAACCTCGTCTTTGGTGGCGTTGACCGAGACGTTGATGCGGCAGCGCACCTTGCCGAGCACCTGAACGGCAATCTCGACCGTGTCGCTCGCGGCCTCGGCAACGTCAAACTCCGGCCAGGGGGCGGTGTACGCGCTGCCCTCGTTGCCGAGCGCCTCGTGCCAAAGCTCATCGGCCCAGAAGGGGCAGATGGGCGCAAGCGCGCTCACGATATCGGTCGCAACCAGGCGGCAGAGCGCCGCATCGCGCGACTCCGGCGCAGACTCGGTGGCGTTGAGATAGGCCGAGGCAGCGTTCACGAGCTGCATGATCGCCGAGATGGCGGTGTTGAACTGCTGACGGTCGAAGTCCTCCGTGCACTTGGCGAGCGTGCGGTGGCGTTCGCGGTAGAGGGTGAGCGCCGCCTCATCGAGCGCACCCTTGTTGAGCACCGCCGCGGCATCGCCCGCGTTGACGAGCTGCCAGACGATACGCCAGGCGCGGCGGATAAAGCGGTTGGCACCCGCCACGGCCTCCTCGTCCCAGTCAAAGTCCTTCTCGGGCGGCGCGATAAAGAGGATCGCGAGGCGCATGGTGTCGGCACCGTAGGGCTCGATCACGCTCGAAGGCGGCACAACGTTGCCCTTGGACTTGGACATGGTATCGCCGTTGGCGTCCTTGACCATGCCCTGGCAGAGCAGGTTGGTAAAGGGCTCGTCCACGTCGAGCAACCCCAGGTCGCGCAGGGCCTTGGTAAAGAAGCGGCTGTAGAGGAGGTGCAGGATCGCATGCTCGATGCCACCGATGTAGTTGTCGACGGGCATCCAGCGATCGGCCGCCTCGCGGGAGAACGGCAGCGCTTCGTTGTGCGGATCGCAATAGCGCAGGTAGTACCAGCTGGAGCACGTAAAGGTGTCCATGGTGTCGGTCTCGCGGCGCGCCGGGCGACCGCACACCGGGCAGGTGGTCTCGTAGAACTCCTTGCACTCGGCGAGGGTCTCGCCGGCTCCCAGGTCGAGGTTGTCGGGGAGCGTCACGGGCAGCTGGTCCTCGGGCACCGGTACGATGCCGCAATGATCACAGTGGACCGCGGGGATGGGGTTGCCCCAATAGCGCTGACGGGAGATGAGCCAGTCGCGCAGACGGAACTCGACCTTGCGGCGACCCGTGCCGGCAGCTTCGAGATCCGCGACGATCGCGGCCTCGGCCTCGGAGTGCTTGCCGCCGCGCATGCCGGTGTACTTACCGGACTGCACGAGCGTGCCCTCGGCGGTATGCGCCTCGGTCCAATCGACGGATTCCGCATGATAGGTATCGATCGACTCGCCCGTGGCCTCAACGGCGGCGCGATCCTCATCAGTTAGGATGATGGGAACGATGGGCAGGCCATATTTGCGTGCGAACTCAAAGTCGCGCTGGTCGCCGCACGGAACGGCCATGACCGCGCCGGTGCCGTAGTCGGAGACGATGTAGTCGGCGACCCACACGGGCACCTTCGTGCCCGACACCGGGTTGACCACGTAGCGCCCCGTGAAGGCGCCATGCTTCTCCAGCGTGCCTTGAGCGCGCTCCACGGCCGAAATCTTCTTGGCGCCCTCGATGACGGCCTTCACATCGCGCTCGTACGGCGTGCCGGCCACGAGGTCCATGAGTCCCTCGTATTCGGGAGCCAGCAGGAAGAAGGTGCACCCGAAGAGCGTGTCGGCGCGCGTGGTGAAGACGGTGATCTTGCCCTCGTCGCCCGCGATGGGCTCGCCCTCGGCGTCGCAGAGGGTAAAGTCGACCTCCGCACCCTCAGAGCGGCCGATCCAGTTGGCCTGCATCTGCTTGACGCGCTCGGGCCAGCCGGGAAGCTTGTCGAGGTCGTCCAAGAGCTCCTGGGCGTAGTCGGTGATCTTGAAGTACCACTGCTCGAGGTCACGCTTCTCGGGTTCGGAGCCGCAGCGCCAGCACTTGCCCTCGGTGACCTGCTCGTTGGCGAGCACGGTTTTGCAGGTGGGGCACCAGTTGACAGGACTCCTTTTGCGATAGACGAGCCCGCGCTCCCAGAGCTTCTCAAAGATCCACTGACCCCACTTGTAGTAATCGGGGTCGCAGGTCTTTACCAGGCGGTCCATATCGTAGGAGAAGCCCATGCGCCGCATGGTGGCAAGCGCTTGGTCCATGTTCTTGTACGTCCACTCGGCAGCCTGCGTGTTGTGCTTGATGGCGGCGTTCTCGGCCGGCAGGCCAAACGCATCAAAGCCGATGGGATGCAGCACGTCAAAGCCGCGCATACGTGCCTGGCGCGCCATGGCGTCGCCGATGGTGTAGTTGCGCGCGTGACCCATGTGCAGGTCGCCCGAGGGGTACGGGAACATCTCGAGTACGTACTTCTTGGGCTTGCTGGGGTCGGTATCGACGGCAAAGAGGTTCTCCTCGTCCCAGATGCGCATCCACTTGGCCTCAATGGCCTGTGCATCATAGGCGGGAATCTCCCCGGGGGCGTGCTTGTGGTCGGCACAGTCGCACATGTGCTGCTCCTTTTACTGAGGGAGCGGGTTTCCCCTTCTCCTCCCCGCTGCGAACAGTCCTGACTCGCACGGAGGCGCCACTGGCGCCTCCGGCTCGTGCGGAACTTGCGGGGAGGAGAAGGGGAAACCCGCTGCCATAGTGGTAACGAGCTTGATTCTAGCAAAAACGCCATTGCAGGTGAACGTCGGGTCGAGCGCGTAACGAGAACGTGGCAAGGGCGAATATCGAAAATGCACGGTGCTTAGCAGGTCCGAGTGGGCACGAAACGAAGGAACGTGTGAAAGTCCGGGGCTGCAGGCTCAGACTGCAAAACAGCGTTGAACGCCTGTGCCTTAGGCGCGACCTTCTAGCTGGAGGATGGTGTTGACGTTGGCTATCTCCGTGTCGTTGAGCGGGGTCTTCATGCTGTCGAACTCCTCTGCCGTGTAGCGCGGCTCGTACCAGCTCGTTGACTCAAAATGCTGTTGCAGGCAGGAGTCGCCGAACATGCGGCCGTGGCGGGCAAAGATCTCGTTGCGGGCGATGAAGAGCTCGTCGCTCGTGAGGTCGGAAAGCTCGGTGGCCGTGTAGCGATGCGTGTCGCTGTCTGGCAAGATCCACTCGGCGGTATCGACGTCTGCGCCCTCCTCGGGGATGAAGGCGTGGTAGCCCATCGAGGCACTGCCGCGGTATCCGCTCTCGCCCGCGAGCGAGACCGAAAGGGTGCGGTCCTCGCCGAGCGTCTCAGCGTCTGCGACATAGGTGATCTGGCAGGCGCCCGTCGCCGGCTCGAAGGTAAAGCCCGTAATGGCAGGCTCCGAGGATTCGCCCGTCTCGTCGGTCTCGGTAAGGTGCACCGCATCGGCCGTGAGCGTGGGCAGTGCCGAGCCGTCGGAAGTCGAGAACGCGAGATTAGCCGTCACCGTGGGAAACGCCTCATCGGCAAGCGAGGTAAAGCGCATGTTGAGGCGTGGGAGCGACATATCCGCATCAGCCTTCTCGCTCTGGATGCGCTCCTCCGCGCGCGCCGCCACATCGGCGTCGACACCCGCGACCACCGCCATCGCGCCGAGGGCAAAGCCCCCGGCGATCACCACAAGCGCCACGAACGTGCCGAGCGCGACGGCGCAGCCCTGATGAGCGCTCCCCCACCGGACGACGCGCGTAAGCGGACCGCAGCGATCATCCGAGCGAGGCGTCGCGGCATCCGAAGCATCCGGCGAAGCGGGGCCTTCTGCTGCGTCTCGTGCATACGCGCCGTCGGCATGCCCCACAAGCGCATCCTCGACAGGCACATGGGCCGCGGCAAGATCATCTGCAGCGAGCACCGTCGTCTCGTCAGCCGCGTGGTCCGTGCCAAACGCGCCCGTCGCGTCGCGCGCAGTCACGGGCGCAGCGTCATCCCACAGCGTGCCGTCTTCGTCCGCGCCGGACTGCGGCGCAGCAGACGCTCCATCCCATCCGCCCGTGGCGGTATCCTCAAGCCCCTCGTGATCCACGGTCCATCACCCTTCCGCTCAGCAAGGGGGTACAGCCTTCTCCTGAGTATACGCAAGACCGCCCCGCGCACAACGGGGTGCACGGAGCGGTTTAACGGGCAGCGGGACCAGAAGCGCAGTGCCGCGCTGCAGAACGAAACAACAACAGACGCCGAGCAACAGGTTGTAACAACAAAGCACGATTGCGCCCTCTTATTGTTACAAACCGCCACCTGTTACCAACTGCCGCAGGGCGCACGCTGCTTTGCCCGTCGGGAAGCCGCGACCCGTTACCATGCTTCGACCCAATCCACGCAGTTGATGCACATTGGTCCATGATGAGGCCGAATTCGGCTCCATCATAGACCAATGTGCATCAACTGTAAGGAAGCGTCCTCCGGGAAGCACCGGCCGGCGCATTCGACACGCACCGGGCGTCCAAGGCGCGCAAGCTGGTAATCGGCGTTGCCCTATCCGATCAGGCGGACCGGCCCCAAAAGGCCGCTCGGCTCGGAGGGAACAGTGAGCGAGAACATGTCGCGCACCGCATGGTCGAGCGTGTTGGTGACCTCCACGACGAGCTCGTGCTCGCCGGGGGCCAGCTCTCCCGCCTCAAAACGGTAGGGCGGCGCGATCCGCACGCCGAGCGAGCGCCCGTCGAACCAGACCTCCGCAGTCTCGTAGACTTCGCCGAGCTCGAGCACGGCCTCGGAGCGCGCCTCGTCAACCGTGAGGGTCGTACGGTAGCGGAACGTGCCGGACTTGCCCGGGAAGAGCTCGCCAGAGAGGTCGGTCAGAGCCGGCAGCTCACCCTCCTCGTCAAAGGTGGGGTACGCGCGCGCCGAGGCATACGAGACGTGCCAGGAACCCGTTACCTTAAGCGCATCCGTACGCACCGCCGTCGCGGCGCCCGCGCAGCAGCTCTCACCGCTCTCACCCGCAGACGTAACCGCCACCAGGCAGGCCTCGCCCGGCGCAAGCTCAAGCGCACCAGTACAGGTGCTCGACCCGCCGTTGAGCACGTCGTGGCGCACACCCACGAGCGGCTCAAACGCACCTGCAGCACCGCGCACCGCAACGCACGTGCGCACCGCGCGATGCGGATGCTCGTTCACAAACATCCAGAGCTCCTCGGTGGCATCGCCCGTACCATGCGTGTAGCGGCAGGCACGCAGCCACGGCTCCACCCCGGCCACGGCAAGCTCGGTAATCCCCGCCTCGGCAACAGCGCTCGCAAGCCCCTCAAGCGGGACCGCACGCACGCCGGCGAGCGCCTCGCGGCCCAGCTCGGCAAAGCCGGCAGCCTCGGAACCCACACCGTCGTAGGCGGCATGCGGCAGGCTGTCGACCGCAAAGACCGGGATGCCCGCGTCCGCCGCGCGGCGCGCAAAGGCAACCGTCCCCGCACCTGCAAAGGCCGCGCGGGGCAGCACGAAGCAGCGATAACGCTGGCCGTTCACGGCAAACGAACGCTCTTCCGGGTAGAGCTCCACGGTATAGCCTCCGTCAGATGCAAAGGCATCCTCGGGCACAAAGTCAAAATCGATCTGCGCCTGCGCGAGCACACGGGCCGGCTCCTGGATGGGCATGGCCTCTCCCGCCCACTCGGCATCGGCATGGTAGAGTACGGCCGCCACGGGGTGCGCCTCCCCGCCCGAGAGGAGCGTCCCCATGCGGTTGAGGTAGCGCATCAAGATGCCAAAGTGGCGGTACTGCGGGTCCTCGCCGTGGGCATAAAAGTGCGGCGGGCAGTCGGGGTCGGGGAAGGGCGCCATACTAAAGGCGTGGGGCACAAAGTAGTTAACGCCGCGCACGAGCATGTGGTTAGCGATCCACGTCATCTCGCGCAGGCCCTCGTGCCACCCAAAGGCGCCAAAGACCTCAGCCATGCACCGGCCGCCCTTCTTGGGGTCGAGGTGCGCCGCCGAGCTGCCGAGCTTAGCCAGGGCATAAGTAAAGAACTCCATGTCCCACTGGCCGCGACCGTAGGAGTAGAGCCCGCGGTCGATCCCGGGCACCAGCTGGTTGATGACAATGTCGACGCCGGCCATGTCCTGCCCGGCAACGGCGCGGAAGTAGTGCCCCGCACCCACACCAAGGCGGGCGTGGGAGTCCTTGTCCTCGATGACGTGGCCGATGTGCTCCACCCCATGCGCGCGGCACCAGTTACCGATGTTCTCGTCAAAGCACTCGCGGTAGAGCGCCGTGACCACGTCCATGTAGTCGTGACGCGCGCGAGCGCCCGCCGCGTCGCGCGTCCAGAGCCAGGTGAGGTTGGAGAGAAAACGCTCGCCCCAGCGCTCGCGGAGGCGCCGCTCGAGCTCCACCGACCAGGGCAGGAGCTGCCCCGTCTTGCCGATGATGCTATCGGCGCGCGAGGCATCGTCCACCGCGCCCTTCTCGTTCATAAAGCCGGGCTCATCGGTAAAGAAACCCTTGATCGTGCGACCGAATTCATCGGCAAAGTGCTCATAGTGTGGCTCATAGACAGCCTCGATGAGCGTGTCGCACGAGACCTTGTCCACCATGTTGATGTACTCGTCCCTAAAACCGCTCTTGCGCGTGGTGTAGATGAGGCACACGCGCGTCGTGCCCTCGGGAGCGTCAAAGATGAGCCGGTCGGGCACTCCGCCCACCTGCGGCGTTCCAAAATACACCGCATCAGCCGACTCGCCACCCACGACCTGGCCCGCGCCGTCGCCGGCTACGAGCTCCATCGGAAGCTCCACCGGCTCGCCCTCGCGGATCGCCACCGCACCCACAAACTCCTCGCTGGGGTCGAGCGTGTTGCCCAAGGCGATGCTCATGCGGCTCACGGGACCGGCCACATCGATCATGCGGTGGCCGAGCACAACCTTGCGGCGCTCAGGGTACCGGTCGCGGATAAGGCCGTTGGCGTAGCCCGTGGGAAAGTGCGCGTCGTCGAGGAGCCAGATCTTGAGACCCAGGCGCTTACACTCCTCGATCACAAAGGCAACATCGGCCCACCAACCCTCGCCGCAGAAATCGGGGTGTGGGCGGCTCTCGAGGCACACCTCATGGATGTCCGCCGCGGCGATGTGCTCGAGGTAATCGGTGATCGTTGTGCGGTCCTCCCCCTTCATCCACAAAAACGGCAGCACGTGGTTGTCATAGGCGCCCTCGAGCACCTGGTCGAGCAAGCGAGCCATCCCCAGTCCCTTTCAAAAAATGGAGGGGACGCGCGCAGACGGCACGCGTCCCAGAGGTTACCAACAGATTACTTGTCGCGGTCGGTCAGCACAAACGAGAGGATCGCCGAGACCACGAAGGCGATGAGCATCGTGACGATAAAGCCGTAGAAGCTGATGTCGATGCCCTCGGGGTTGATCATAGCCGGGATACGGAAGAGGCCGTCGCCCGCCATGGAGAAGCACTTGCCGCCGAGCGCAGCCAGGATGCCGCCGGCAATACCGCCGCCCACCCACGCGGCCATGAAGCACTTGAACTGCGGCAGGCAGATCGAGTAGATGGTGGGCTCCGTCACGCCAAAGAGGCAGGTGGTCATGTCGGTAATGCCCTCAGCGCGCTTCTCGGGGTCGCGCATCTTGAGCGCGTAGCCAAGGCTCACGCCGGCGAGCGCCCAGACGGTAAGGCCGAGCACGGCGTTCAATGGGTCGGCGCCGAGCGTGGTGACGTTGTTGATGATGATGGGAATCATCGCGCTGTGGAGGCCGAGGAGCACGACGAGCTGCCAGAAGGCACCGAGAACGACGCCCGCGAGGACCGGCGCCACCTCGAAGAGCCACATCACGAAGGAGCTGATGGCGCTCGAGAGCATGTTCATCACGGGGCCGATGGCAAGCCAGGCGACCGGAACCGTCACCGCAAGCACAACGACGGGCACGAGCATCAGCTGCACCATCTCGGGGATGACCTTCTTGGCGCCCTTCTCCACAAGGCTCGCGAAGAACGAAGCGAGAAGTACCGGGAAGAGCGTGTTGGAGTAGCTCGCCGCCGCGACGGGCAGGCCAAAGAAGGAGATGCCGCCCTCGGCCGAGACGGCGGAGACGAGGTTGGGGTACACGAAGGCCGCGCCGATGGCCGCGGTGACGTAGGGGTTGCACCCAAAGACCTTACCGGCCGAGAAGCCGACGATGATGGGCATGAAGTAGAGCACGGCGTCTGCCGCGGCGTACCAGAGCTGGTAGGCGCCGTCGGTGGTGGCGAGCACGCCGAAGGTGGTGCAGAGGGTAAGGATACCTTTGATGATGCCGCCGGCGATCATCGGGCCGATCATGGGCATGATGCAGCCGCTGATAACCTTGAAGAACCGGTCGAAGAGCGAGCCCTGCCCGACCTTGTCGATCTTGACAGCGCCATCGTCCTCGGCGGTGATACCCGCGACCTCGCGCACGAGCGGGGTGACGTTCCCCACATGCGTGCCGATGATGACCTGGTACTGGCCGCCCTGGTTCATGACGCCCTTGACGCCGGGAACGGCCTTGACCTCCTCCTCGTTGGGAATGGAGTCGTCTTTGAGCACAAAGCGCAGGCGCGTCATGCAGTTGGTGACCGAGACGATGTTCTCGCCACCACCTACGGCAGCAACCACATCTTTCGCAAGCTGGCTGTAATCCTTAGCCATGCCAATCCCCTCTCAAGGTAGGTAACCGTTCACGCGAGCAGCTGCTTCTCACGTTGACAAGACCATGGTAGAAGCTCGCAAGGGGTGTGATAATATCGATATCGACAGGGTTTGACTGACCATATCCACACATCGGCCGCTCTCGTGTGATTTATGGAAGTATCTGTGCGATATATCGTATGTTTCTTCTGTACGCGCCTCTTTTGCGCAACCGATGCGCTCAACCGAGGAGCACCTATGGAAATCAGCCAGCTGAACAGCATGCTCATCAGGCTCTCGCCGAGCGAGGAACGCTACCGCCGCGGAGAGCGCTACGACTGGGAGCGGGAGAACCGGCGCGTCTCTCTCGACGGGCGCAGCGTCTTTCGCATCGAGCAGTCAGGCACCGTCGACCGCTCGTACCGGGAGCTCGAAATCACACAGACGGATTGCCCGCCGCTTCTGGGCTCGCTCTCCCTGCGGCGCAACTCGCGCTTCAACCCCGTACCCGAGCACGTACACGAGAACATCGAGATCAGCTATGTCTACGCCGGAAACTGCCCGCAGGTGATCGACGGGCACCCCGTGACCCTCCGCGAGAACCAGGTGCTCCTGCTCGACACCAACTGCCCCCACGCCATCGGGGAACTCGGCGAGGGCGACATCATGATGAGCCTCGTCCTCAATCGCGATTTTCTGCGGTCGAGCCTGCTCGGCACCTTTACGCACGAGAGCATCCTCTCGCAATTCTTTGTCAACGCTCTTAACGACGAGACCGACCACAACCGTTACGTGCGCTTTCATGCGCAGCGGAGCCGCCGGGTGCGCCGGTACTTCCAGGAGATCATGTGCGAGTACTTCGATCCGTCGAACAACGCCGACCGCGTGCTCCTCAACCTCCTGCAGCTGCTCTTTGCCGAGCTCATCTCGGTTTATGAGGAGGACTACGTCAAGCGCGACGAGAACCGCGGTGCCATCTCGGTCATCCCCATCATCCGCTACATAGAGAAGCACTACCGCACCTGCACACAGGAGAGCGTGGCGGAGCACTTTGCCGTGAGCCCCAACTACGTGACGGTCCTCTTAAAGCGTCACACGGGCATGACCTACGTACAGGCCGTGCAGGCGCAGCGGCTCGGCCACGCAGCGAGTATGCTCCGCAACACCGGGCGCACCATCGACGACATCGCCCGCGAGGTGGGCTACGAGAACCAGAGCTTCTTCTACCGCAAGTTCCGCGTGCAGTACGGTATGAACCCGGCAGCCTACCGCGCCCAGCATCAGCCGGCGAGCTAACGGCGCTCGTGTGAGCTAGCGGCACAAAAACGGGGCCGGGGACGCATTTGAGCGTCCTCGGCCCCGCATGGTGCGCCGCGCTGGCGGCACCCTTATGAGCGCTATGGCTTACTGATAGCTCACCGTCTGGTGGTTGTGGTCCTTGACCACCACGTCGTGCGCGCCGCCCTCGACAATCGAGGTGGAGCTCACGAGCGTGAGGCGCGCCTTCTCCTGCAGCTCCTTGATGGTCTTGGCGCCGCAGTTGCACATCGTGGACTTGATCTTGTAGAGCGTGGCGTTGACGCCCTCCTTGAGCGAACCCGCGTAGGGCACATAGGAGTCCACGCCCTCCTCAAAGGCGAGCTTGGAGGCGCCGCCAAGGTCGTAGCGCTGCCAGTTGCGGGCACGCGCCGAACCCTCGCCCCAGTACTCCTTCATATACTGGCCGTTAACGTTGACGCGCGAGGTCGGGCTCTCGTCAAAGCGCGCGAAGTAGCGGCCGAGCATCATGAAGTCGGCGCCCATGGCGAGCGCGAGCGTCATGTGGTAGTCGTAAACGATGCCGCCGTCGGAGCAGACGGGCACGTAGACGCCGGTCTCCTCATAGTACTCGTCGCGGGCACGGCACACGTCGATGAGCGCGGTGGCCTGGCCGCGACCAATGCCCTTGGTCTCGCGCGTGATGCAGATGGAGCCGCCGCCGATGCCCACCTTGACAAAGTCGGCGCCGCAGTCGGCGAGGAAGCGGAAGCCGTCGGCGTCGACGACGTTGCCGGCGCCCACCTTGACGTCGTTGCCGTAATGCTCGCGAATCCAATCGATCGTGAGCTTCTGCCATTCGCTGAAGCCCTCGGAGGAGTCGATGCAGAGCACATCGGCACCAGCCTCGAGGAGCAGCGGCACGCGCTCAGCGTAGTCGCGGGTGTTGATGCCGGCGCCCACCATGTAGCGCTTGTTGGCATCGAGCATCTCGTTGGGGTTGGACTTGTGCTGGTCGTAGTCCTTGCGGAAGACGATGCCCACGAGGCAGTCGTTCTCGTCCACCACGGGAAGCGCGTTGAGCTTGTTGTCCCAGATGACGTCGTTGGCGCGCTTGAGCGTGATGTCCTTATCGCCCACGATGAGCTTCTCACGCGGGGTCATAAAGGTCGCGACCTTGGCGTTGTGGTCGTCGCGGGAGGGACGGTAATCGCGGGAGGTCACGATGCCGAGGAGCTTGCCGTGCGGCGTGCCGTCGGCGGTGACGGGCATGGTGGAGTGACCGGTGCGCTCCTTAAGGTCCATGACCTCGGCCATCGTCATATCGGGCGTGAGCGTGGAGTCGGACACCACAAAGCCCGCCTTGTAGTCTTTGACCACCTTGACCATGGCGGCCTCCTGCTCGGGGGTCTGCGAGCCGTAGATAAAGGCCATGCCGCCCTCGGTGGCAAGGGCGATGCCCATGCGCTCGCCCGAGACGGACTGCATGATGGAGGAAACCATGGGGATGTTGAGGGTAATCGCCGGCTCCTCGCCGCGCTTAAAGCGGGTCAGCGGGGTCTTGAGAGAAACGTTGGCCGGCACATTCTCAGAGGAAGAGTAGCCGGGCACCAGCAGGTACTCAGAAAACGTATGGGACTCACCGGGGAAGAACATCGCCATGGGTACTCCTTCTCTGTTAGGCGCAGGCGCTCCCCGGGCACAGCGGCAACGGGGTGCGATACGCGATGTAACCTTGCGAACCGCCTGGCACGCGATCCGCCTGCAGGCATTGTAATGCAGCCGAAACAATCAAATGGCGGAAACTCTGAGTTGGGTCAATTAACACGGGACTTCCGCGAACGGTAGGAAAGTCGTCGCAGACGGTACCCGTGCGCTTCGTGGTATCGTGCTGCGCAGAGGAGGTACTCATGTCTGTCGTTGCATCTGCCCGCATTACGCTCAAAAACTCCGAACTCGATCTGCCCGGTGCCTTTGGACTCGGTTGCGTGCAGCTGCTTGAAGGTGTGGCGACGGAGCACTCGCTCAACGGTGCCGCCAAACGGCTCGGCATGGCCTACTCCAAAGCATGGCGCATCGTCCGCGAGGCCGAGGCGCATCTGGGCTGCGTACTCCTCCTGCGTGACGGTGCCCGCGGGTCGACGCTCACCCCCGAGGGCGAGCGCGCCGTTGCGGCATATCGCACCCTCCAGGCCGAGGTAAACGAGCTCCTCGCCCAAAGATCTGACGAACTCTTTGGCTAGTCTGTTGGCAGCGCGGGCGGTTGCGCACATCTTGGCACTGTCTTGATAGCTCCCCTCTTGGCAAACCTTATCAACCGTTTAGCTAGCGTCGATGCGGTGGAGCTGAGGTGCAGGTGACCAAGCGTTCCTCAATCTGAATAGTTACGCACTATCTGTTGCGCAACATGTGTTACTATTCAGCGTGCTGAAGAAGGGAGTGTCTATGCCGCCGCAACCTAAATTTGACCGGGCGTCCGTTATCGAGGAGGCTGTCGAACTCGTGCGCGAAGGCGGACTCGATGCCGTCAACGCGCGCGCCCTCGCTGCACGGCTGGGCACGTCGACCAAGCCCCTCTTTCGGCTCTTTACAGGCATGGAGGAACTCAAGGCGTGCCTCGTCGACGAGCTCAACGTTCGGTATAACGCATACATGGACGCGCGCATGACCGATGCGAACCGCTTGATCAGCCAAGGCATCGCCTACGTCTCGTTTGCCCGGGAGGAGCCGAAGATCTTCAACGCCCTTTTTATGAACCGCACCATGGCGGGTTCCACCCTGCAGGGCGTCGCCGACGCCGAGTGGAACCGTGCAACCATTGAGAACGTCCGGGCAATCGCCGGGTGCGAACAGTCCGAGGCCGAAGCGGTCTTTCTCAAGGTCTGGCTCTTCTCACATGGCATCGCCACGCAGATCGTCTCCAACCAGATCGCCATCAGCGACTCTGAGGTCGCAAGCCTGGTGACGGACGCCTACCAGCGCTTTCTCGCGCCTACCGCCGGCAGCGCGGCATAACCCAACCCCCTGTCTTGCACACCACCACGAAAGGATCGACCGTGCTTGAACGAATGGACGAGTTCTTTGACTCCCGCCTTGCCATCTACGACGAGCACCAGCTCGACGCCATCGCCTCGGCACGCGACTTCTATCCGTTCACGGCAGGACTGCTCCCCCGCGAGCCAGGCGCTCGCGTGCTCGACCTGGGCTGCGGTACGGGACTCGAGCTTGAATGGTACTTCCAGCTCAACCCGACGGCGCGCGTCACCGGAATCGACCTGGCACCTGGGATGCTCGACGCCCTGCGCGCGAAGTTCCCCAAGCACAACCTCGAGCTCATCTGCGACTCATATTTTGACGTTCCCTTGGGAGCGCAGCGCTTTGATGCAGCGGTCTCGGTCGAGTCGCTCCACCACTTCACTCAAGCGGAGAAGATCCCGCTCTACACGCGCCTGTGCACCGCGCTCGTTCCGGGCGGCAGCTTTATCCTCACGGACTACTTTGTTTCCGCAGGCGCCGAGGAAGCGCGGCTCCGCGGGGAGCTTGAGCGGCTCCGGCGCGAGCAGGGCATCGAGGACGGGGAGTTCTACCATTTCGACACGCCGCTCACCGTCGCCCACGAGATGGAGGCGCTCCGCGCAGCAGGCTTTACGCAGGTTGAGGTGCTCGGCTCCTGGGCCTCAACCGCAACGCTCCGCGCCACCCGATAGAGCGATGCCGATTGCCCACGTCACCCTCGTGCTCGTAAGCGGCGGCATGGGCCCGGGCCTTGCGCAGCAAACCGCTGACAGCGCAAGGCAAGCACGTGCCCACTTAAGAAGGCGAGCAAGGTACGGGCAATCGGCCAACTCGTGCCGCAGGCGCTCACGCAGCAGCACAACTACGAGAGAAACGCTCGCAGGCCGATGATGATGAGCACGATGCCGCCCACGACCTCTGCCCGCGGGCCAAAATGCGCCCCGAGCCGCCCCCCTAGCGCGAGCACCGCGAGGCAGCACACAAGCGTCGTGATACCGATGGCGGCACCGTAGAGCACGATGTTGGCACCCGCCGCGGCAAGCGACACGCCCACGATAAAGGCGTCGATCGAAGTCGCGATCGCCTCAAAGAAGATGGTAGGGTACGTAAGGTGCGTGGTGGGGCACTGCTCGGGCTCGCGCAGCTCCTGTACCGCCTCCCAGATCATCTTGCCACCCACAAAACCAAGGATAACAAGGGAAACGATGCCCGCATACGCCTCGATAAGGGGCGCGACCAACGTGCCGCCAAAAAAGCCGGCGATGGGCATCGCCATCTGAAAGAGCGCAAACAGGACGGGCATCGCGAGCTTTTTGGATGTCGGCATATCGGGCTCGCAGAGCGAGTTTGAGAGCGTGACCGCCATCGCGTCCATGGCTAGCGCCACGCCAAGCACGAGCGCCTCGAGCGCATCGCCCGAGCTCAAGAACGAATTCACTGCAACCTCCCAGGGGCAGAGCCGATTAAACGTAGGCGCGATGCACGCGGCTCGTTAGGGCTCAGGGGGATTGCAGAAGAGGCGAAGCGCCTGGTCGAGACTATCGGCAACATAGAGCGGGTCATCGGTGCCGGCAAACATGCGGAGATAGCTCACGTCGCGATGCTGCGCGATACCGATGCGCGTGACGGCACCGCCTGCGGGCGCGTTACGGTGCGCAACCTCGCAGAGCGCGAGGAAGCGCTCATGGCGCACACGCTGTGTCTCGTCGGCCGAACCGGTGAGCGAGAAGTCGATGGCGGGGCCGAACCCGTGCTCGAGCACACCGGTCGCGCAGGCGTGGTCGGCGTGGGTCTTGAGGCCCGGATAGAACACATGTCCCACCTTGGGGTGGCAGCGGAGGTATTCGGCAATGGCACGCGCGTTGTCGGTGTGGTGCTGCATGCGGCTGGCGAGCGTATCGAGGCCAGCGGCGAGCGCGGCAAGGTCGCACTCCGCCAACTCCAAGGCGTGGGCGGGCGCCGCAGGGTCACCCAAATCAAAGATAAGCAGACGGTAGGCGTCCTCCGCCTCGGGTCGCACCACGCGACGGCGACCGCGCCCCGAAAGCGAGCGCGCCACCGAGATGGCGACGACCTTTTGCGAGAGCGCGCCAGCCGCCACGCGGTCGAGCGCCTCGAGCGAAATAGTCGCCCCAAGCTTAAGCGGATGGCAGCCAAAGGCAGAGGGCACGGTGTTATCCACAATAAGCAGCGCACCAGCAGCGGCCGCAGCGCGCGAAAGCTCCCGGAGGTCGGGCACGCGGAGGCCGAGCCCGCCGATGCTCGAAACAAACCAGAAGGTGCGGTGCGAGACCCGCCCCGCAGGATAGGCGTAGGAAGCAGGCGATCCCGTCACCGCAAGGCGCGTGTCGCCCCAGCCAAGCTCCTTAGGGCCGTCGGATCCGTCGACGGCCTCCTCAGGCTCCTCGGCATCGGAGGGATCGGTCCCCCACCCCGAAGCAACCAGAAACGCATCGGGCGAAGGTTCGGCCACGAGCGTCACCCGACGCCCCGGAAAGAGCTCGGCAAAGGCATCGGAAAAATCGTCTGCAAAGGCAACGAGATGGTCCTCGGGTCCCACGAGCCCAATCTTAGCGAGGACGTCGACGGTGTGGCGTGCCGGGACAAGCCATGTGGCACGGGCACCCTGCAGCTCGGCAAACCGTTCTGCAAGCTCTCCCTGCATCTGACTCATGACCCCTCCCCTCGTCTGCGACGGAACAAGTATACCGGGTTTATCCTCACCGTGCGGGGCGTCCGACAAATCAAGCGCTGCGGTCGGCGGGCGGCGCGAGGGGCCAAATCCCGCCTGGGCCTCCCATTGCAACAGCCGTATCGCCCTAGTCCAAATCCTCACCGTTTGAGCCAAACGCCTGTGCAAACCACGCAAAGCTCTTCTTGGGCAGCCGGCGCAGATGGTCGCGACCCTCCGCCGCGTAATCTACGTACACCGCGCCGTAGCGCTTCTCGATATCTCCGCTCGAGGACGGGATATCAAGAAGACCCCAACCGAGGTAGCCGATAACCTCGGCACCGTCGAGCTCGACCGCATCCTTGAGCGCCTGGATGTGCGCACGGTGATAAGCGATGCGGTAGTCGTCCGCCACGGGCGAGCCATCCTCGGGAAGCGTCTCGCGCCACCCGATGCCGTTCTCGAGCGAAAAGACCGGAAGCCCCGTGCGCTCGTAGATCTCGGTAAGCGCGCGGCGGTAGCCCGCAGGATCGATGCCCCAGCCCCACTCGTTAACCTCAACGTGCGGATTATCAACGGGTCGGGCGAGCTCTAGTGCGCTTGCCGCAGGATCATCAACCGCGTCGGTAGCGGCAACGCACCGCGACTGGTAGTAACTGAGCGCCGAGAAGTCGTTGCGCATCTGCGCAAGTGCGGCCACCTCTTTGGCCGTGATCTCAAGCGCAATACCGCGGCGACGGAGGTAGGCGCGGTAATACGCGGGGTAGCCACCATGGGCGCAGGTATCGAGGACCACCCAGTTGGCAAGGCGATCCGCCTCGGTTGCCGCCCAAACGTCACGCGGATCGCACGACGCCGGGTAGACGGGCGCAAAGGCGCACATCCCGCCGATCTTGCAGCCCGGGTAATTCTCGTGCAGGTAGTTGGCAACACGCGCATGCGCGACCATCACGTTGTGCGCGATCTGCAGAATCTCGGCCTCGTGCGCCGGGTCGTCGGTGTGCTCCGGCTTAGGCGCACCCGCAATGTCAAAGGCAAGGGGCATGCTGTAGAGGTTCTGCTCGTTAAAGGTAATCCACCAGCGCACCTTGGGCGCAAGCGCATCGATCACCACCTTGGCATACTCCACAAAGGCATCCACCACGTGCTTTGACGCAAAGCCGCCATAGCGCTCAGCCAGCGCCAGGGGCATGTCAAAGTGGTAGAGGCAGACCATGGGCTCGATGCCCCGCGCAATGAGGTCGTCCGCAAGCGCCTCGTAATACGCAAGGCCCTCGGGGTTGACCTCGCCCTCCCCCGCAGGCATGATGCGCGACCACGAGGTCTGAAAACGCAGGCACCCCATGTGCATCTCGACCATAAGCGCGTTGTCCTCGCAGAAGCGGTGGTAGCCGTCTACAGCCTCCTCCCACGCGCCGGGCTTGTGCTCGTAGACGCTCGGACCCTTGCCACCCTCATGTTGGGCACCATCGTACTGCATGCTCGAGACCGAGTTGCCCCACAGAAACCCCTTTGGCAGCGACATCGCGCATCCCCCTCTCTTGTGCTCCATAAAGCAGATGGCGATACCATCGGCCACGCGGGCAGACGGTATCGCCATCTCGTCGTGCACCCGTTACCGGCGCTCCGCGATCTCGGCCTTGACCTCGTCGATAAAGGTCTCGAGCTCGGCGGCGTGCGTCTCGTTGGTGCGGTCGCGCACCGAGATGTTCCCGGCCTCGACCTCCTGCTCGCCAAGGATGAGCATGTACGGAGGACGGTCGATGTTGCGCGCCTCGCGAATCTTGTAGCCGATCTTCTCGTCGCGCTCGTCGAGCACCGCGCGAATGCCGGCAGCCTCGAGTCGCTCGGTCACCGAGCGGGCATAGTCGCGGCTCTTCTCAGAGACGGGCAGAACCTTAACCTGGCAGGGAGCGAGCCATGTGGGGAACTTGCCCTCGTAATGCTCGATGAGGATGCCGATGAAGCGCTCGATGGAGCCAAAGCACACGCGATGCAGCATGATCGGGCGCTTCTTGGAGCCGTCGGCGTCCACGTACTCGAGGTCGAAGTTGAGCGGCATCTGGAAGTCCAGCTGCACGGTACCGCACTGCCAGGTGCGGCCGAGCGAATCCTCCAGATGGAAGTCGATCTTGGGGCCGTAGAAGGCGCCGTCGCCCTCGTTGACCACGTAGTCCTTGCCCAGACGGTCGAGCGCCTCGCGCAGGCCCGCCTCGGCGCGCTCCCAATCCTCGTCGGAGCCCATCGAATCGTCGGGACGGGTGGAGAGCTCGAGGTGATAGGTAAAGCCGAACTTCTGGTAGACGGAGTCGATGAGGTTCACCACGCCCACGATCTCGTCGGTGAGCTGGTCAGGCCGCACAAAGAGGTGCGCATCGTCCTGGTTGAAGCAGCGCACGCGGAAAAGCCCGTGCAGGGCGCCGCGCATCTCGTGACGGTGCACGAGGCCAATCTCGCCGGCGCGGATGGGCAGCTCACGGTAGCTGTGCGGTTTGGACTTATATACGAGCACGCCGCCGGGGCAGTTCATAGGCTTGATGCAGTACTCCTCGTCGTCGATGATCGTGGAGTACATGTTGTCCTTGTAGTGATCCCAGTGGCCCGAGGTCTCCCACAGGCTCTTGCTCATGATCTGCGGGGTCGAGATCTCCACGTAGCCCGCCTTGTGGTGGATCTCGCGCCAGTAGCTCAGGAGCTCATTTTTAAGGATCATGCCGTTGGGCAGGAAGAACGGGAAGCCCGGCGCCTCGTCGCGCATCATGAAGATGTCCATCTCGCGGCCGATCTTGCGGTGGTCGCGGCGCTTGGCCTCCTCGATGAGGCGCAGGTGCTCGTCGAGCTCGGCCTTGGTGGCAAAGGCGGTGCCATTCACACGGGTGAGCATCTTGTTGGCCTTATCGCCCTTCCAATAGGCGCCCGAGACGCCGGTGAGCTTAAAGGCCTTGAGCGCCTTGGTGTAGGTGAGGTGCGGGCCCACGCACATGTCGATGTACTCGCCCTGCTGGTAGAAGGTGATGCGCTCGTCTTCGGGCAGGTCTCCGATGTGCTCGACCTTGTACTTCTCGCCGCGCTCCTCCATGAGCGCGATGGCCTCCTCGCGCGGAAGCTCAAAGACGGAGAACTTGAGGTTCTCTTTTACGATCTTCTTCATCTCGGCCTCAATCGCGGGGAAGTCGTCCTCGCTAATCTTCTGGCCCTCGGGGAGGTCGATATCGTAGTAAAAGCCGTTCTCGGTCGCGGGGCCGTAGGCAAAGTCGGCCTCGGGATAGAGGCGCTTGATGGCCTGGGCCATGATATGAGCGGCGCTGTGGCGGATGACGTGGGTGACCTCGTCGGCCGGGCACTCGGCAACATGGCCGTCGTTATAGAGGACCTTCATAGATAGCTCCTATCGTTTGCGGCGTGCAGAAATACGAGAACGCTCGGCACCCCACAGGGCACCGAGCGGCAAACGGCGCCTGTCCGGGACCGACGGCCCGGGAAAGGACAGACGCCTAGATAGTCTGCGTTCGAGCGCTATACAAGACGACGCAGCACATGGCAGAGCCTTACTGGATGTGCGTACGGCAGTAGGGGCAGACCTTCCAGTGCGCCTCGAGCGGGCGGTGGCAGCTCGGGCAGACGTTGCGGACCTGCGTGTTGCACACCGGGCAGACGATGAAGTCCTTCTCGATGGGCGTGCCGCAGTTAGGGCAGGTGCCGTAGGCCGAGAGCTGACGCTCGCGGAGCGCCATGTCGAGCTCCTGTTCCTCGCGGTCGGCAAGGTAGGTATGCGGCCGGAGCGCGAGGTAAGCGATGAGCCCGATAAACGGGATGAGCGAAACGAGGCCCCACACCCAGAACGCCTGGATGCCGCGGCGCCGCGCGTCGATGAAGACGTAGATAACCGACAGCACGTAGAGTGCCACGATGAAGGCGATAAAGAGGTAGATGGCCATCATGAGCTCGGGCGTGAGCAGCTCAGAGAGGAGGCTCGACATGGAGGGAACCTTTCGTAGTCGCGGATAACGCGCCCTATTGTATACCGAACGGCAGACCCTGACACCCCCGCACGTCAACTGCACATGGAGCGTAGCGTAGGGCCGCGGCAACGGCAGCCCGCCCGGTCCCGCTTTGAGGCGAAGGGGCCGGGCGGGCTACGCACACATGCTATGCGCGGACCCAGACGGTCGCATCACGCGGGAGCACGCCGTTCTCGAGCGGGATGGAGCTCAGGAGCACTTCGCCCTCCGGCACCGGCACCGCCGTCTCGCCAAAGTTCGTGACGCAAAGGATGGTGCCGCCCGAAGCGGCGGGCCGCCCAAAGGCAACGACTTTGTCTGCCTGCGCTTCAGGCGTGATGTCCTCGAGCCAGGTGAGGCCGGTGTCGCCCGTCGCCGTGAGCTCACGCGCACGGAGCTGGAGCGCGCCGCGATAGAGCGCGAGCATCGAGGCGGGATCGGCCTCCTCGCGGTCGACCGCAAAGTCCTCAAACCAAAGAGGCTGCGGCAGATGCGGCGCGGCAGGCGCAGGCGCGCCCTCCGTGCGGTCAGCAAACCCGAAGGTGCCCGTTGCCCCGTCGCCAAAGTTCGCGTTCCAGCTAGCGGGCTCCGGAAGGTCGCCCGCGCACCAGGGCAGGGGCACGCGGCACCCGTCGCGGCCCTTTATCTGGCGAGCACCGCTCGTGTTTACCGCCTGCGGGTCCTCCAGGCGGTCCCACGGAATATCCGCCACCTCAAAGAGCCCAAGCTCCTCGCCCTGGTAGATGTAGACCGAGCCGGGAAGTGCAAGCTCCATGAGGATAGCAGCGCGGGCACGGCGCTCGCCCACCGCACGGTCCTCGATATAGCTCGCGCCGTCGCGCAGGACCCAGTCCGTCGCGATCTGATGGTGCGCCCGCGCGGCAACCTGCGGCAGACCGTAGCGCGAGGCGTGGCGCACCACGTCGTGGTTCGACATGACCCACGTGGTGGTCGAGCCGGAGCGCTCGGCCGAGGCAAGCCCCTCCTCAATGGCACGATGAAAATCGGCCGCGCACCAATTGGCCTTGGCAAACTCAAAGTTAAAGACCTGGCCGAGCTCCTCCGGGGAGGCGTAGAGATACTGGTGATCGGGGTGCACCCACGCCTCACCCACGGCAAAGCGCGGCGGCTCGTACTCGTTAAAGACCTCGCGCCATTCGCGATAGATCTGGTGGACCTCCGGACGATCCCAAAGCGGGTTTGAGCCCGATGTGTCAAGCGGAGCGCTCACCGCATCGGCCGGGAACTCGTCGAGCGGGCGGCTCTCAAGATCCTTGACGAGGGCATGCGCCACATCCACGCGGAAACCGTCGACCCCGCGGTCTGACCAGAACCGGAGCGTCTTTTTGAACTCCTCGTGCACCTCGGGATTCTTCCAGTTGAGGTCGGGCTGCTCCTTGGCAAAGAGGTGCAGGTACCACTCGCCATCCGCCACGCGCTCCCACGCGGGACCGCCAAAGGACGACTGCCAGTCGTTGGGCGGAAGCTCCCCCGCCTCTCCCCGCCCCGGACGGAAGATGTAGCGGTCGCGCTCCGGCGAGCCCGGGCCCGCAGCCAGCGCCTCCTGAAACATCACATGGCAGTCGGAGGTGTGGTTGGGCACGATGTCCACGATGACCTTGATGCCCGAGGCGTGGGCCGCGCGAACCATCTCGTCAAAATCTTCGAGCATGCCGAGCCGCGGGTCGACGTTGCGGTAGTCGATGACGTCGTAGCCGCCGTCGGCAAGGTTTGAGGGATAGAAGGGCGAGAGCCAGATAGCGTCTACGCCGAGCGCCTCGAGATAGCCCATCTGCTTGGTGACGCCGGGGATATCGCCCAGACCGTCACCGTTTGCGTCCTTAAAGCTCCGCGGGTAGATCTGGTAGACCACCGCCTGCTTCCACCACTCGGCCGCTGAAACGCCGCCATGCTGCTCATCTGCCATGAATCCACCCTTCTCACGCGCGGCCCGGAGCCGCTGTTGTCTGTTGCTCCGACCATAGTAGTAGGTTGTTCGTACAAGTAAAGGGGGATTCTTGATTTTTCGGCGGACGGAAGTGGTTGCCATCCGCACGAAAGCTTCTAACTCAGCGGCCATCCCTCGTGAAAACAAAGCTGAGCTGTATCCCTAAAGGGGGTCAGTGAAAAAACTTCGCGTCAATGTAAGGATGGAATCGGCGCTCTTGAAGTAGCCAGATTCCGCTCGACGCCGCTACCTGCGGTTTTGTTCGGCTCGAGGCGCCGGCTACGCGGTGAGACGCGATTCCATCCTTACATTGACGCGAAGTTTTGTTCCAGGGGTTGTTAAGCGGGGGGATCCGGGCCCTCGGGCACGCCGGAACCGACTCGGCGCAAACGAAAACGGACCCCGAAGGGTCCGTAAAACTCGATGGTAGCCCGTACCAGATTCGAACTGGTGATCTCCGCCTTGAGAGGGCGGCGTCCTAAACCGCTAGACGAACGGGCCATGTAAACTGGCTGGGATGGAGGGAGTCGAACCCCCATTGACGGAACCAGAATCCGCTGTCCTGCCATTAGACGACATCCCAACAGCTTTGCGCGCGCTTCCGCTTGCGCAAGTAGGAATAATACGGCACCGGTTCTGTTTGCGCAAGCCCCATTTTTAGGGAAATTGCCGCGAGCGCTTTACCCGCCCTTACCCACACAGAACCCCGACAAAATACAAACCCCTCATTCCGTTCAAGGCTAAAAAATAACCACTCACAGACTCATTCTTTTTGATTGTTGAATTTATTGAAGGCCATGAGCCATACTCCCCGTAAGCTCATGGTGGCCACCGTGACTGAGCACCACACCCGAAACCCAAAGGGGGTTCGCCCAATGACCACTGCACCCGTACCCATCCCGCATAAGCGACCGACCAAGCTTTTGGGCTCGCTCGCCGTCGCCTACCTCGCCCTCTTCATGACCTACGCCGCACTCGTCTCAGTCATCCTTCCCCAGCAGATGCGCCTGCTCGACGCCGATAACGCCGTCGGCAACCTCGCCATCGTCACCTCCGTCTCCGCCTTCGCGACGATGTTCGTCCAGCCCATCGTCGGCGCCTTCTCCGACCGCACGCGCTCCAAGCTCGGCCGTCGCGCACCGTGGATCATCGTCGGCGCCATCGGCGGCGGCATCTCGACCATCCTCATCCAGTTTGGCAACTCCGTCTTTATAATCGGACTGTTCTGGGTGCTCATCCAAGTGCTCCTGAATGCCTTCCAGGGACCGCTCTCCGCCATCATCTCCGACCGTATCGAGTCCGAGGATCGCGGTCTCGCCTCCGGTATCACCGGTGCAGGCATGTCCATCGGTGGTACGCTCGGCACCATCATCGCCGGCCAGCTGCTGAGCCAGATCGGCGTCGCCTACACGTTCTACGGTGTGCTCGTCATCGTCGTCGCCATCCTCTTCGTCGTCCTCAATCCGGACAAGTCGAGTACGACCGAGACCCACGAGAAGATGGACTGGGGCGCGTTCTTCCGCGGCTTTCTCATTAACCCCCGTAAGCACCCCGATTTCTTCTGGGGCTTCCTTGGACGCTTCTTCATGACCCTCGGCTATCAGGCCGTCATGAACTATCAGCTCTACATCATCACCGACTACATCGGTGTCTCGGATGCCGAGGCGGGCAACATCGTATCCATCCTTTCGGTCATCACCCTTATCACCACCACCATCGCCAACATGCTCGCCGGCCGCGCCTCCGACGCGCTCGGCCGTCGCAAAATCTTCGTCGGTATCGCGACGCTGCTCATCGGCGGCTTCATCTGCATCCCGCTCATCTCCCCCACCGTCCCCGGCATCCTCATCTACGGTGCCTGCCTCGGCCTTGGCTACGGCACCTACTCCGCCGTCGACATGGCGATGATGGTCGACGTGCTGCCCTCCGGCGAAGACGCGGCGAAGGACCTTGGCGTGCTGAACCTCGCGGCGAACATCCCGCAGACGCTCACCCCGCTCATCGCCGCCGCGCTTCTGGGCGCCTTCAGCAACAACTACCAGGTGCTCTTCATCTACGCCGCGGTCGCCGTCGTGCTCTCGGCCATCTTTGTGGTGCCCATCAAGAAGGTCAAGTAACACGCGCCGGGCACACCCGCACCGCAGCTCACCGGCCGGGGCGGAGCGTCCGCCGACGTGCCGCCCCCCGCCTTGGGCATACGGGTGAACAATACGCATGGCCCCGCTTGGGGCGCAAGAGAGAGGAATCCCATGGCTCATATCCACTATGACGTTCACGACCGCGCACCGGTGGTGCGCACCACCTCCGGCTTGGTTGAGGGCCGCTGGCAAAATGCCTGTTCGGCCGCCTACCTAGGCATCCCCTTTGCCAAAGCGCCCGTGGGAGCGCTCCGCCTTGCCGCACCGGAGCCCTACCCTGCCTGGGAGGGCATCCGACAGGCAGTGGACTACGGCCCCACCCCGCAGCGCCGCCCCTTCGGCCCGGCGGTGACCATCCCCGAGCCGTCCATCCCCGGCGACGAGACCCTCAACGTCAACGTCTTCACGCCCGCGCCGCGCAACCCCACCGCCAAGCTCCCCGTCTTTGTGTGGATTCACGGCGGCGGCTACTTTGCCGGCTCGCCCTCCTCGCCCTGGTACAACGGACGGTCGTTCAACCGTGACGGCGTCGTGACGGTCTCCGTCTCCTACCGCCTCGGTTTTCAGGGCTTTGGCTGGGTTGAAGGCGCACCCCTGAACCGTGGCCTACTCGACCAGATCGCGGCGCTCCGTTGGGTGCGCGACAACATCGCAGAGTTTGGCGGCGACCCCAATAAGGTAACCATCGGCGGCCAGTCCGCGGGTGGCGGATCAGTCCTCGCACTTCTGGGCTCGCCCAAGGCGGCGGGGCTCTTCCGCGGAGTCATCTGCGAGTCGGGCTGCCTGAACGGCGTCACCCCCGCGCAGGCCGAGACCGTGGGCCGCGCCCTCGCCAAGGAGATCGGCGTCGAGCCCACGCTTGCCGGTTGGGAGAGCGTCCCGGAGAAGGCGATTCTCGACCACGAGCGCGCCGTGAACGAGATCGCCGACATCCCGCCCGCGCCCACCACGGCCGCCGAGCTCGTGGGCCAGGTGAAGCAAGGCTTTGTGGGCGACTCCAACCTCGCCTACGCCCCCACCATCGACGGCGCCGTCTTGCCCGAGCCGCTCGATTGCGCTTACGCCCACGGCACCGGCGCCAATGTGGCGCTTCTTATGGGCACGGTCCGCAACGAGTTCTCGTACCCCGTCCCCACCACCGAGACCCTCGACCACGCCGAGAACACCTTCCGCGCCGCCGGCCTTACCGAGGATGCCATCGCGCGCTTTGCCAACGAGGTGCACCGCATCGGCGAGCCGCTCATCGCCGGGCAGCTCATGACGACAAGCATGTTCCACCTGGGGCTCGCCCGCACGGTATCCGCACGCGAGGCGGGCGGCAGCGCAAACCGCACCTGGCTCTACGACTTTGCGCAGACCTCGGCGGTCTCCAACGCCTCGATGCACTGCGACGAGATTCCCTACGCCTTTGACGTGCTCGATGACCCCAAGGTGCTGACGGTGCTCGGCGCCGAGCCCTCGCAGAGCCTCGCCGACCGCATCCACGGCCGCTGGATGGAGTTTATCTCGACGGGCGCGCTCACCGCCCCAACCGTCACCGACGAGCCGATGGGTGCAATCCAGTTCCTCGGCACGGAGCGTTACGACGCGGGCGCCTACCGCTTTGCGCGGGAGCTCGCCGCACTCGCCCACTAGTATCGCAGCGATTCGGAGCCGCCAAGGCCGCGTCGCACGACAATCGGCGGGGCGCCTGGAGGAGATATCTCCGCCAGGCCCCCGCCGTTACTTTGGTCCGTTTGCCGGCACAGCCGCGCTGCGTCTACCCGTGCGCAGCCTACACCATATCCTGCAGAAACGTCTCGGCCGTAAGCGGGGTGCCACGCATGAGGTCTCCCACGTGGTCGATGAGCGCACGGCGCATGCGCATAAGCCCGCCCAGGAGCGCCGCCTCATCGTCGAGCCGGCCCGCCACAAAGCTCGTTACGCCGGGCACACCGAGCGAGGTAAAGCCGTTATCGACCGCCTGAATCTCGTCGCGATAGCGCTTGAGCCGTCCGCCAAGAACCACGCAGTCGGCGTTGAGAAGCGTGAGCGCGTTCTCGATGGCCACGCGCGTGCAGCGGACCGCCCTGTCGATCACCGCGCACACCGCAGGATCGCCGGCGGCGCGCCGGCTGCGCGCCTCGCGCAGGGCCTCGTCGGTACCGTGCTCGGCGCGATACTCCTCGAGCCCGCATGCCCGAATGATGGCATCGGCACCCGCATAGGCCGCAAGGCAACCGCGCTTGCCGCAGGTGCAAAGCTCGCCCTCCGCCTCGACCTGCGTGTGACCGATCTCTACCGCCGTGCCGAGCACGCCGCGATAGAGACGGCCCCGGATGATGAGCGAGCCGCCGTCGGTAACGTCGGGCGCAACGTAGAGCACGCCCTGCGGCGTCTCGATCGACTCGTCGTCGTAAAGCGCCCGGTACTCGGCCCATCCGGCGCAGGCGGGCGCACTGAGCACCACCACGGGCAAGGTCAAGCTCTGCTCGCGCAGACGCGTGGCGATCAGCGACCCAAGGTCTACCATGTCCCACCCAAAAGCTCCGATAGGAAGGATCGTGCTGTTGTCGACAAGCACGCCGATGGGCATGACCACCCCCACCGCAACAAGCGGGCGCTCGACCGACTCCGTGGCGCACTGGTCCAACGCGACGATCTGCTCGGCGGCAGCGTCGGCAAACTCCTCTACCGACTTTCCGTAAAACGTCTTAGGGGCATGCACGTCCATCAGGCGCGTCCCACCAAACGTCTCGAGGGCGGCGGCGATGCCGTCGCGCCGCAGCTCCACCACCGCAACGGGATAGGAATCCCCGGCGAGCGCAAGCTGTTTTTTGCGGCGGCCGCCCTCGGCCCGCATGGTATCGGACGTCTCGATCATGCCGGCGTCGATGAGCTCGTTCACGAGGAGCGTCACCGCACCCGGCGTGAGCCCCGTGGTCTCGCGCAGGCGTGAGCGGGAGCATCCGCGCGTGCGGGCGAGCTCGTGGAGCACGAGCGAGAGGTTATGGTCGCGGATCGACCGGCTGTTGAGTCGGCTCTCACCGCCCGGTTGACTCTGTGGCATGCTTTTCTCCTTCTGGTGGTGCCCCGGCAGCAAAGCCGCAGCCCCCACGTATCACAGCGCTATAAATAATACCCCCTTGCCTCCTACGACAATGGTGCAAATCGACGCGCGGGCATGCCCGGTGCCAACGGGGCGTTTCTATGCGATGTAGTATCGAGCTGTCGGACCTCTTCGGAGCATCGCAAAGGCTATCTTATGAAACGCATCGGCTTTCTCATCAAACCCGCCTCGTCGCTGTGCAACACGCGCTGTAGATACTGCCTTTACGCCGATGTCGCCGAGCACCGGGAGGTCGCGAACTTTGGCATTATGACCGATGACGTCGCGCACGCGCTCATCGACCGCGCGCTTGCCCCAGGCGACGACGCCGACATCACCTATGCCTTCCAGGGAGGCGAGCCCACCTGCGCGGGCCTTGCGTTCTTTGAGCGCTTCTGCGCCTACGTGGACGAACACGCGACCGCGTAGACCATCCACTACGCGCTTCGGACCAACGGCTACGTGGTGGACGACGTGTGGGCGGACTTCTTCCACCGCAACTGCAAGCGACTTAACATCGCCTACTATCGCGAGGATTACTGCGGCTACCGCGACTTTTTGGAGGATGCCGCTCCGGCCATGCAGCGCATCGCCCGGTCGCTCGCCCAGCGCTAGAAAAACCGGTACAAAGCCCCTGTCCCTTTGTACCGGTTGCGAGGGATGTCGGACCCTCCCGGGATGCGTCGGCAGCCGCGCTACACCACGCCGTGGCGATGCTCGTCGATGACCTCCTCGACGGTCTCGCCCGCGTCACCCGCAAGCGAGCGCCACTTGGGCGTGACGATCCGCTGTGCGGGATAGACGCCTCGGTGCCCGGCGACGAGATACCCCACAAACGACACGATTACAAAATAGGGCGCGGCGTGCCCACCAAAGAGGTCGATGCCAAGCATGATGGCCGTAATGGGTACATTGAGCGCGCTTCCAAAGAGCCCGACCATCCCCAACGCAGCCATAAAGGACGGCGCCGTCCCCATTACCGTGCCGAGCCAGCCGCCGAGCGCCGCGCCGATGCCAAACAGCGGCGTGACCTCGCCGCCCTGGTATCCCGCACCGAGCGTGAGCGCCGTCATAACGAGCTTGGCCGCAGCGTCCATCGGCGTGGTCTCGCCCTCAAACCCCGCCTGAACAAGCCAGGTGGAGAGGCCGGCGTAGCGCCACATGTCAAACAGGGCGTATACCCCCAAGAGAACAAGCGATCCCACGAGCGCCGCCACGAGATAGCTGGTGATCCGGGAGGCGTAGAGACGTTTGACCGTGCGGATGGCCGCCGAAAAGAGACGCGCCGCAATGCCGAACAAAAGGCCCGCCGCCACGGCGCAGACGATCATGCGGGGGTCAAGATCGGGAATACGACCGATGATGTAATCCTCGCGGCCCGCACCAAGAAAGCTCGCCACCACATCGCCCACAAACGAAGCCACAAGGCAGTAGATGCCTGCAGCATAGTGGAGCTTGCCCACAAAGCACATCTCCATGCCAAAGAACGCGCCGGCGAGCGGCGTGCCAAAGACCCCACCAAACGCGGCGGAGATGCCCGCCATCACAAGGTCCTGATGGTCATGCGGCTCGAGCCCCAGACGCTCCGAGACCGCCCCGGCGATGGTCCCGCCGATCTGCACCGCCGTGCCCTCACGACCGGCTGAGCCACCGGCGAGATGCGTCGCCACAGAGCACACAAAGGTAAAGGGCGCCATGCGCTTGGGGATGGGCCGCCCCGTCACTGCGCAGTCGATCACCAGATTGTTGCCGCGCTGAGCCCCCTTGCCGTGCGTGCGGTAGAGCCACGCGGTACCCACGCCCACCACGGGCAGCAGCAAAAAGACGGGCCAGCCGTGCGCCTCGCGAAAAGCCGTCACCGCGTCGAGCGCCGCAAGAAAGGCCCACGCCGCAACCCCCATAGGCACCGAGACCACCAGCACGAGCGCCATGAGCCGCGCGCTCTCGCGGAGGTCCCTTAGGCTCCGGCGCGCGTCGGTGGCAAACACCCGCTCCTGACGGCGCGCCGCACGCCACAGGGCCGATTTCGGCGTTTCTCCAGTCATGCAACTCCCCCTCGGCTAGAGCACCGCAAAGCGCACGAAATTATAGACGCAGATAGCGATGATGAGCACGAGGGCAAAGATGTAGAGCCTGTCGACCGCCGAACTGTCCACGCGCTTGAGAAGCCGCCGGCCCACCACGGAGCCCAGAACCGCCATCGTGCACATTCCAATAAGCACCACGGGGTCAAAGGCAGGCAGGGTGCCGCTCCCCAGTGTGTAGATAAGACCGGCCGTCTGCGAAAAGGCAATGATAAAGAGCGATGCCTCGGCGGCAAGTTTGCTCTCCATGGCAAAGAAAAAGACGAGGATGGCAAGGTTGAAGGGGCCGCCACCGATGCCGAGGAAGGACCAGCAGGCACCCGCCACAAAGCCGATCGCCGCCTGCGCCGCAGCGCTCTGGAGCCGCATGCCTGGGATGTGCCGCTTGTTGAGCGTGTAAACGAGCACAAGGACCGCAAGCAGGATGAGGATGGCCGCCTGCACGGCACCGACAAAGTCGGAACTTGGGAAGAGTGCGCTCAGCTCGTTAAAGACCGCCTTGCCCACAAGACCGCCCACCGCAGAGCCCACGGCAATGGGCATGAGGGCGCGCGAATCGATGGACGACTGTCGGGTTACGGCGTTTTGGGCGAGCGTTGAGAGCGACATAACGAGCACCGAGATGCTCGAGAGAAAGCTCACGGCGCTCACGCTCATGACGTTCATGGCGTCGACGATGGGCTTGATGATAACGCCGCCACCGATGCCGCAGAGCGGCCCTAGAAGCGACGCGAGAAAGCAGACGATAAATACCGGTAGATACGACAAGGGTTACCTCCCACCACGCAAGGCTCTTATCCAGGTGCTACGCCGCGCAGTATGCGGAGCATCGTTGCCATGGATCATGCCTATCATAGGAAAAGCATTACCATGATGTGGACGGCGTTGCGCATTTCTGAACAACGTTGCGCAACTTTAGTACGATACCCGTGCCGTTCCGCAACAATGTTGCCGCGCCTAGGCGTCGCGCCCGCTGCGAAGCGAACCCGAGCGGGACCCCAGGCGGTTCATCTCCATGCGCGCGGCATAGTGCTCGGCGTAGTCACCGTTAAAGATGGAGGCATAGAGGATGTCGAGCAGAAGCGCCGTGGCGATATTCATCGCAAAGTGCCCGAGGTTGCGCTCGACCTCCTCGCGTGAAGGCACGACAAGGGCAACGTCCGCAATGCGTGAGAGGGTGTTCCCGCCGCTCGAGGTGAGGGCGATGACCGGAGCACTGCGCTCGCGAGCAAGCCGGGCAACGCGGAGGATGCGCCCAGATTCCCCCGAATACGAAAGCAGGATGAGCGCGGTCTCGCCGCGACGCGCATGGGCAGCCCGGTAGAGCGCCGCCTCCACGCGAGACTCCACCACAACCGAGTGCCCAATCTTAAGCATCTTGTTCTTAAAGCCCTCGGCAAATGCGAGCTGAACACCCGATGCGGTAACTACGATCTCGAGCGCCGAGGCGAGAAGGCGGGTCGCCCTTCCGAGCGCGCGGTCGTCGATGTGCTCGAGCGTCTCGTCGACAATCTCGCGATAAAGCGCACCAATCTTGCGCGAGATAACGATGGGAGGCTCTCCAAGCTCAAAGGGGTAATTGGGGTCAACGCCCTCGTAATGCTCGGCCGCATGCCTCAGCTCCAAGCGGAAGGCATCGCGGAAGTCGTAATACCCCGCAAAGCCGAGGCGCTTGCAGAACCGCACCACGCTCGACGGGGCGATGTGGAGCTCGCGCGCGATGGCGCGGGCGCTCACCTGACCGATTCCCTCCCCGGCCTCGAGGAGGTAGCGCACGAGCTCCTGCTCCACCGCCGAGCCCGTCGTGCGCAGGGACATCAGATCCTGCAGCAGCACGATACCCACCCTCTCTCTGGTCCTACGCCCCCTACGCCCGACACGAAACGCTACTGACCAAGGCAGCCGGCAACCTCGCCCGCAAGCGTGATGGTACCGGCCGCCACCACAGGCTCGCCCGCGGCCGTCAGAGCATCGAGCGCCTCAGGCACGCTGCCATACACCGCTACGAGGTCGCCCTCGGGGCGCCCGAGCGCCGCAAGCCGCTCGGCCACCAAGCCGGCGAGCTCGCGGGCGGTCATCGCGCGCGTCGAGGCGGTCTGGGTCACCACCACGCGCGGGAAGGCCGGCACCAGCACGTCCACGATGCCTGAGACATCCTTGTCGGTAAGCGCCGCGATGAGGAGCGTCGGGCGCTCTGCCACGACGGGCGAGATCTCGTCCAGCGAGCTCACGAACATCTCGCACGACTGAGGGTTATGGCAGGCGTCCACGAGCACCAGCGGCTCGGCGCGCACCACGTCAAAACGCCCGGGCGTGGGGCACGTCGCCAGACTCTCCTCGAGCGTCACGGGGTCGAGCGCGCGGGCGAGGTACGCCTCGGCAAGTGCGATGGCACAGGCGGCGTTTTGTGCCTGGTAGGCGGGCTTGACGATACGCGGCGTGTAGATGGCGCGCGACGTCGTGGTAGAGAACACGCACGCGTCTCCCAGCCGTTTGGGCCGCTCGAGCACCACATGGTTGGCAAGCAGGGGCACTACGCCGCAAGCGCGGCAGCGCTCGTCCATCACGCGCTGCACGCTCGACTCATGCGTACCCTCGCCGAGCACGACCGCACGCCCCGGCTTGATGACGGCGGCCTTCTCGCCGGCGATCTGGGCAAGCGTGTCGCCCAGGATCCGCATGTGGTCGAGGCCGATCCCCGTGATGGCCACGGCCACCGGATCCGTCGCGCTCGTGGCGTCCCAACGCCCGCCAAGTCCGACCTCGAGCACCGCCACATCAACCGCCGCCTCGGCAAAGATCACCAGCGCAGCCACAGTGAGCAGGTCAAAGGGGGTGATGGTATAGGCGCGCTCCCCCGCCGCGATGCGGCGGGCATTAACGCGCTCCCCCGCCGCACGGGCCGCCGACACCCCGTGCGCAAAGGCCTCGTCGCTCACAACACGCCCGCCGATCTCCATGCGCTCGGGATAACGCACGAGCTGGGGCGAGGTGTAGAGTGCCGAGGTGAGCCCCTCTCCCAAAAGGATCGCCGCGGTAAAGCGCGCCGTTGACGTCTTGCCGTTGGTACCGGCAACCTGAATGCAATCGAAGTGACGGTCCGGCCGTTCGAGCTCGTCGAGCATGTCGATCACCGTCTCGAGCAGAGGACCGGCATCGCCCGAGATGGTGCCGGTATCCGCCGCCAGGGCAACGGCCTCGTCAAAGGGGAGCTCCTCCACGGCAAACGGCACACGATATCTGGGGAGACGCTGGTTGGGGCATGCCGCCTCACGTCCCGCCGTGACGGGCTTCTCGGGACTCAGGCTGGGTTGCAGCGGCGGCACTGCGCGTTCCTCGGCTTTACCCCGATCCGCCTCACCACGTTTACCCGGGGTGCAATTGCCGTTATTCAGCGTCTCCCTCGACGCGCCAGGATTGCAAACGGTCACGGCTCCTCCTCAATAGCTCTGGCATGCAGCAACCCATCCTAGCGCAACGCACGGACTGCGTCTCGGGTGCGTCAAGCGCTCCACTGCGAAACGCACGTGGCGGCGCGGGCGCTTACTTGAATGTTCAAGAACCCGTGGACAGGCCTCAAGAGTCCCGCAACACGCTGCCGTGGCCAAAATCTGGAGAAATCAACGTTTGAGAACGCACCTGGTTTCCGCAGCGCCATGGTGGCAAAACGGTTCCTGCATAAACGGGGAGTGAGCTCGTTCACTCCCCGTTTACCAGGCCAGGGAATCGTTGATTTCTCCGGATTTTGACCAAGCAGAGGCGGACGACCCAGCCTGATGCCCAGCAGCGCAAGAAATCGGACCCTCTTCCGTCACGACGCAGGCAACCGCGCGGTCATACGCATCGAGAGCGCCAAGCTCCCCGAGGCTCCAGACAAGCTGGGCGCTCCGGCAAAGTCCCAGCGCAACGCCCGAGAACCCCGCAAGAAACCGGTCGTAGTACCCGCCGCCATATCCAAGTCGAAATCCCTGCCGGTCATACGCAAGACCGGGCACAAGCGCCACTGCGTGTCGTAGCGCCGCAGGGTCAATCAAACGATTGCTGCATGCCTCGGGCTCGGGAATCCCCCAAGACCCGGGAGCAAGTGCGTCCAACTCACCTGGCCCGACTCGATACCAGCTCAGCGTATTGCCCGCGTTGCACCGAGGAAGCGCCACCGTTTTATCAGCGAGCCACGCCTCCTCAATGAGCGGACGCGTAGAGACCTCACTCCCCATAGCGTAGTAAGCGAGCACAACATCCGCCTGCCGCCACGCGGCAAGCGCGCAAACGCGCCGCGCAATGCGAGCATCTGCCGAGACGCGCGTCTCCGTTACCAACCCATCTCGTTCCGCCCGAAAGCGGCGCCTCAGCTCACGCTTATGCTCCGACACGCTGTTACCCATTGAGCCCCAGCAGGCGGAGGGCCTCCTCGCGGGTCTTGATATCGTTTTTGAACCCGCCGCGGACGGCAGAGGTCACCGTGAGGGCGCCTGCCGCCCGGATGCCGCGCATCGTCATGCAGGTGTGCTCCGCCTCCAGCACCACGAGTACGCCGAGCGGCTCGAGCTCGGCCATGAGCCCGTCGGCAATCTGAGCCGTCAGACGCTCCTGCAGCTGCATGCGGTGCGCGTAGCCCGAGACCGTCCGCGCGATCTTGGAGAGCCCGGTGATGCGCCCCGCGCGCGGAATGTAGACCACGTGCGCTTTACCGGTAAACGGCAGGATATGGTGCTCGCACATCGAGGAGAAGGGGATGTCGCGAACGATCACCATCTCCTCGTTGCCGCTCTCGGTGAACTGCTTGCGCAGGTGGGCCGCAGGGTCCTCGTCATACCCGCTAAAGAGCTCCGCGGCCGCCCGGGCAACACGGTCGGGCGTCTCCAGCAGACCGGGACGGTCGGGGTCCTCCCCCACCGCAAGCAAAAACTCACGGACCGCGGCGCGGGCGCGCTCAAGGTCGACTGCCATGGCTACTCCTTTACGTTCGCCGCGGACGCGGCATAAGGCGGTTATCGTCGAAAGGTTGCTTTGACCCGGATCACATGTCAACGCGCTTTGTGAGGGCGCGCTCCGCGGCCTCGACCACGTGCCGCATAAGGACGGCCGTCGTCACCGCCCCCACGCCCCCGGGAACGGGCGTGATGGCATCCACGATGGGCTCGACCTCGTCAAAGGCAACATCGCCCACAAGGGCGCCTGTCACAGGGTCGGCGTTGATGCCCACGTCGACCACGGTCTGGCCCTGACGCACGGCGGCAGTTCCAACGGTCGCGGCGTGCCCCGCGGCAACCACGAGCACGTCGGCGCGTGCGCACTCGGCGTCGAGATCGCGCGTGCGAGTGTGGCACATGGTGACGGTGGCATTGCGCGAGAGGAGCATGAGCGAGACCGGCCGGCCGATCACAAGCGAGCGCCCGACCACGCAGACGCGAGCGCCCTCGAGCGGCACATCCGAGCGCTCGAGAAGCTCCACCACCGCCTCGGCCGTGCAGGGGGCAAAACCTACCGTACGGTCGGCAAAGACGCCGTAGAGGGCACCGGGGGTGATGCCGTCCATATCTTTCTCGGGTGCGAGGGCACCGCAGAGAGCCTCCTCAACCAAACCCGCAGGCAGAGGACGAAAGATAAGGCACCCATGGACAGCGGCATCTGCATTGAGACGCTCCACGCAGGCGAGAAGCTCTGCCTGCGTCACGTCCTCGGCAAAGACCTCGCGCCGCACCGCAACACCGCAGCGCTCAGCCCGCTTGAGAATCCCCCGCTCATAGGCGAGGTCGCCAGGGGCCTCCCCCACACGCACCACAGCGAGCGTGGGAACGGTCCCGCGTTCGGCAAGCGCGGCAGCGCGCTCGGCGACCTCCTCTACAAGCTGGGCAGCCACCGGCGCGCCGCGCAGCAGCCTAGCCATGGGAGGCCTCCTCGCGGATCGCCTCGGCAACCGAAGTGGCGAGCGCATCGGCATGCGGTATATAGCGAGCGAGCAGGTCGTCAGCCTCAGCCTCGAGGTCGCGCGCCACCGGATCGTCGGGAAGGGGCGTGGTGTTGACGAGCACCGTCAAGTGCGCCGCACGGAGCGCGCCCGCCGCAAGCGCCGCCCCGCAGCCCACGTCGGAGCGCATAAGGCGGCTCCCTTTGGCGTCCATCTCGTCGAGAAGGTCGAGCGAACGGGCGCAGGCGCGCATGATCTCGATCGGCACCGAGCAGGCACCGCGCAGCGCGTCCTCGATGCGATGGGTCCGGTCGGGGTCGTCGGCGGGAATGCGATACGCTTGGGCGAGCGGCTCAAAGGCATGCGCATCGGCCTCAACGAGCGCCACAAGACGCGCCCGAAGGCCCTCGGCCTCGGCGAGCACGCGCCTGAGGTCGGGCTCCACGGCAGCATAGCGGGCCTTACCCACGGTAAAGTTCCCCGCCATCTCGCAAAGCGCCACAGCAAGCGCCCCGGCAAGCGCCGCAGCTCCGCCACCACCCGGCGCAGGCACCTTAGCAGCAAGCTCCGAAGCAAACGCCTCGCAACTCAAATCGGTAAGCTTATCCCTCAACAATCCAACCCTTTCGGTAGAAACATGCAACAAGCCCCAGGGAACCCGTCACCGCACTAACCCCGTCACCCACGCGATATCTAGACCACCGCGAATCAAGGCAGAAGGCGCAGGCCTCGGGGCCCGGCCGTCCGCTAAGGCGTTTCCCGCAGGCGCTCGCGCGCAGAGCGCGCGACCGCCGAGGACCACGCCCAGGCGGACGGCCGGACCCCGAGGCCGCAGGGAGCCAAAGCCTTAGAAGAGCCCCACAATTGTGCCGTCCTCCAGCACGTCGATCTTCTCAGCAGCGGGTACCTTAGGCAGGCCAGGCATCGTCATGATGTCGCCCGTGAGCGCCACCACAAAGCCCGCACCGGCCGAGACATTGAGGTTCCGAACCGTGATGCGGAAGTGCTCTGGCGCGCCGAGCACATGCTGGTCGTCGGTAAAGGAGTACTGGGTCTTTGCCACGCACACGGGCAAGTTGCCAAAGCCGTTGGCCTCGAGCTGCTTGAGCTGCTTCTTGGCGCCCGGGATGTAGTCGACCCCGTCGGCATGGTAAATCTTGGTGGCGATGGCCTCGAGCGCCTCCTCGATCGAGGCGCCGGACTCGTACGAGTAGTGGAACTCGTGCGGCTCCTCGCAAAGGCGCATGACCTCCTCGGCAAGTGCCTCGCCGCCAGCGCCGCCCTTTGCCCACACCTCAGAGAGCGCCACGTTAACGCCGAGCTCGCGGCACTTCTCCTCCACAAGCGCAAGCTCTGCGGGAGTATCCGTGGGGAAGGCGTTGATGGCGACCACGCAGGGGAGCCCGTACACGTTGCGGATGTTAGAGACGTGCCGCAGGAGGTTGGGCAGGCCCGCCTCGAGCGCCTCGAGGTTCTCGGTCGTGAGCTCCGCCTTGGGCACGCCGCCGTTGTACTTGAGGGCGCGCACCGTGGCAACCACTACCACGGCGTCGGGGTCGAGCCCAGCCATACGGCACTTGATGTCGAGGAACTTCTCGGCACCGAGGTCCGCGCCAAAGCCCGCCTCGGTCACCACGTACTCGCCAAGCTTGAGGGCGGTGTCGGTCGCCTGTACGGAGTTGCAGCCGTGCGCGATGTTGGCAAAGGGGCCACCGTGCACAAAGGCCGGCGTGTGCTCGAGCGTCTGCACGAGGTTAGGCTTGATGGCATCCTTGAGGAGCGCCGCCATGGCACCCTCGGCATGCAGGTCGCTCGCGGTCACGGGCTCGCCGGCATAGGTATAGGCCACGACCATGCGCCCCAGGCGGCGCTTGAGGTCCATGAGGTCGGAGGCGAGGCAGAACGCCGCCATGACCTCAGAGGCCACGGTGATGTCAAACCCGTCCTCGCGCGGGACGCCCTGCATCTTGCCGCCCAGGCCATCCACGATGTGGCGGAGCTGGCGGTCGTTCATGTCGACGGCGCGCTTCCACACGATCTGCTTGGGGTCGATCCCAAGGGCGTTGCCCTGCTGGATGTGGTTGTCGAGCATTGCGGCGAGCAGGTTGTTGGCCGCGCCGATAGCGTGGAAGTCGCCCGTAAAGTGAAGGTTGATGTCCTCCATGGGCACCACCTGTGCGTAGCCGCCGCCGGCCGCACCGCCCTTGATGCCAAAGACCGGGCCGAGCGACGGCTCGCGGAGCGCGAGCACCGCCTTCTTGCCAAGCCGGTTGAGCGCGTCGGCAAGGCCGACCGAGGTGGTGGTCTTGCCCTCGCCCGCCGGCGTGGGGTTGATGGCCGTCACGAGCACGAGCTTGGCCTTGCGCGGAAGATCCTTGAGGGCGTGGATGTCGACCTTGGCCTTGTACGTGCCGTAATGGTCGAGCTGGTCCTCCGTGAGGCCCACCTTGGCGGCGACCTCCGAGATGGGGAGCATCTCCGCCTCCTGCGCGATCTCGATATCCGACTTGTACTCTGCCATGCCGCAACCCCTCTCTTACGGTTGAAACGTATGCACTAGCATAGCCCATGGAGAAAAACAGGGCGGGTCCGTTTTCTCAAACGCGAGAAAAACGGACCCGCCCCACGATGTGACATTGGGAACAGGTTACTTTGTCACGTGACCATATAACCTGTCCCCGTTGTCACAGATACCTAGGCGAGGTCCTCGCCGTTGGTGGCGATGACCTTCTTGTACCACTCGAAGCTCTTCTTCTTGGAGCGCGCGAGGGTGCCGTTGCCCGCGTCGTCGCGGTCGACGTAGATAAAGCCGTAACGCTTGGACATCTCACCCGTCGAGGCCGAGACGAGGTCGATCGGGCCCCACGTGGTGTAACCGAGCATCTCCACGCCGTCCTCGGTGATGGCGTCGCGCATGGCCTCGATGTGCTGGCGCAGGTAGTCGATGCGGTAGTCGTCGTTGATGGAGCCGTCGGGCTCAACCTCATCGCGGGCGCCGAGGCCGTTCTCCACCACAAAGAGCGGCTTCTGGTAGCGGTCCCACAGATCGTTGATGGTGATGCGGAAGCCGAGCGGGTCGATCGCCCAGCCCCACTCGCTCACCTTGAGGTAAGGGTTCTTGGCGCCCTTGAAGGCGTTGCCCTCGGTCTCTTCGGCGTCGCTTCCCTCGCCTGCGACGCAACGCGTGGAGTAGTAGGAGAACGAGATGAAGTCGACGGTGTTCTCGGCAAGCACCTGACGGTCCTCGTCGGTCATACCGATGTCGATACCCTTGCGCTCGAGCTGCTTGAGCGCGTAGGCCGGATAGTACCCGCGGCTCTGGACGTCCACGAAGAAGTAGTTCTCCTGGTTGGCGAGCTGCGCGGCGCGCACGTCTTCGGGGTTGCAGCTGTAGGGGTAGTAGGTACCGGCGGCGAGCATGCAACCGACCTTCATCTCGGGGTCGATCTCGTGCGCGATCTTGGTCGCCCAGGCGCTCGCCACAAGCTCGTTGTGTGCGGCGAGGTACTCGACGGCCTCGCGGTCCTCGCCTTCCTCAAAGACCAGGCCCGCACCCATGAACGGCAGGTGCAAGATCATGTTGATCTCGTTGAAGGTCAGCCAGTACTTAACGAGCCCCTTGTAGCGCGTGAAGAGAACCGTCACGAGCTTCTTATAGAGATCGATGAGCTTGCGGTTGCGCCAGCCACCGTACTCCTTGATGAGGTGGATCGGGCAGTCAAAGTGCGTGATGGTGACGAGCGGCTCGATGCCGTACTTCTTGCACTCGCGGAAGAGGTCCTCGTAAAACGCCAGGCCCTCCTCGTTGGGCTCGTCCTCGTCGCCGTTGGGGAAGATGCGCGTCCAGCCGATGGAGAGGCGATAGGTCTTAAAGCCCATCTCGGCGAAGAGCGCGATGTCCTCCTTGTAGTGGTGGTACATGTCGATACCGACCTGAGCGGGATAGTAGTAACCGTCCTCGAAGTCGAGCATCTTGCGCAGGCCCGCCATCACGGGACCGCGGTCTGCGCCGTGCGGGATCACGTCAACGTTGGCAAGGCCGCGCCCACCCTCGTTGTAGCCGCCCTCGCACTGGTTGGCAGCGGTCGCGCCGCCCCACAGAAATCCCTCGGGAAATGCCATATCGGCCTCCTTGACATCGAGCGCCCACACCCGGCGGACGCGCCTGCAAACAGTCATATTGTCTCATGAGGTGGGGTGCTTCGGGGCCGACGACACGCCCCAATCGGTCGACGGAGAGTCGCAGCGTAACAATGGGGACAGGTTAAGTTGTCACGCGACAACATAACCCGCCCCATTGTCACATAGGTGCTACGAAAGGTCGGCGAGCTGCGCCTTGAGCGCCGCGATCTCGGCCGTGAGCTCCTCGGCGCGCTCGCGCTTCTTGGCCACGACTTCGGGCGCCGCCTTGGCGATAAAACCCTCGTTGGCAAGCGTCCGCTCGGCGCCGGTGAGCTCCTTCTCGGCCTTGACGACGGCCTTCTCGATGCGCGCGCGCTCGGCCGCAAAGTCCACGAGGTCGCCCACCACCACGTAGGCGTCAAAGTCCGGGCCGGCGAGCGCGATGGAACCCTCAGGCTTCTCGACGTCGAGACCAACCGTCACCGCCTCGGCGTTGGCAAGGCTCGCAATAAAGCTCGCCATGTTGCCGATCGCCTCATTGACCTCAGGCGCATGGGCGAGCACCACCACAGGCAGCTGCTCCTTGGGGCTGATGCGGTAACGGGCGCGCGTGGAGCGCACGTCGGTCACCACGGCGCGCGTGAGCTCAAAGGCGCGCTCGGCCGGCTCGTTGACCCAGCGGTCAAACTCCTCCGGCTCCGGCCAGCGGGCGATCATGAGCGCCTCGGCGCGATCGGTCTCGCCGGTTGCCGGGTCAACGTCGAGCCAGCTTACAGGCATGGTGTCCCAGATCGCCTCGGTCACGAAGGGCATGAAGGGGTGCATGAGACGAAGCGACGTGTCGAGCACAAAGATGAGGTTCCGCTGCGCCTGCAAGCGGGCAGCGTCGTCCTTGAGGCGCGCCTTGGTGACCTCGACGTACCAGTCGCACACCTCGTTCCAGAAGAACGCCTGCACTCCGCGGACCGTATCGCCAAAGGCGTAGGTCTCGATACCCTCGGTCACGGCGCGCACCTGCTTGGCCAGGCGGCTCATCATCCAGGCATCCGCCTCGGTCTCGGCCACGGGCTCGCCAGGGGTGTAGCCCTCCATATTCATGAGCAGGAAGCGGCTCGCGTTCCAGATCTTGGTCACGAAGGCCCGCGCCTGCTCGGTGCGGGGGCTGCCCAGGAACTCGTGGGTCTTCTTGTCGATGTCGGCGTCGAACTTGACGTCCTGGTTGTTGGTGAAGAGCGACAGCAGGTTGAAGCGCATCGCGTCGGCACCGTACTTGTCCATGAGGTCCATGGGGTCCACGCCGTTGCCCTTGGACTTGGACATGCGGCTGCCGTCCTTGGCGAGGATCGTCGGGTAGATGACCACGTCGCGGAACGGCTCCTCGTTAAGGAAGTACTCGGAGCTCATGACCATGCGGGCAACCCAGAGCGCGATGATGTCGCGCGCGGTAACGAGCGCGGTGGTGGGGTGATGCCCCTCAAGTTCCTCGGGGCGCTGCGGCCAGCCCTGCGTGGCGAAGGTCCACAGCTGCGACGAGAACCAGGTGTCAAGCACATTATCGTCCTGATGGACGTGGTGGCCGCCGCACTTGGGGCACACGTCAGCGTCCTCCATGAGGGCGTCCTCCCACCCACAGTCCTCGCAGTAGAATACGGGGATGCGGTGGCCCCACCACAGCTGGCGCGAGATGCACCAGTCTTTGAGGTTCTTCATCCAGGTGAGGTAGGACTGCTTCCAGCGCTCGGCGTTAAAGCGCACGCGGCCCGAGGTCACGGCATCGATCGCCGGGCCCTTAAGCTGGTCGACCGCCACGAACCACTGCTCCGAGAGCCACGGCTCGAGCGTGGTATCGCAGCGGTAGCAGTGCATGACGGAGTGGTCGTGCTCCTCGATGTGGTCGAGAAGCCCGTGCTCCTCAAACCACGCCACCACGGCCTCGCGGCACTCGTCGCGCGTCATGCCAGAGAATTCACCGTAGCCATCGACCACGACGGCGTGCTCGTCGAAGATGTTGATCTGCGGCAGATTGTGCGCCTGGCCCATGGCGTAGTCGTTGGGGTCGTGCGCCGGGGTGACCTTGACAAAGCCCGAGCCGAAGCCCGCGTCCACGTGCCAATCCTCGAAGATGGGGATCTCGCGGTCGACGATGGGCAGCATCACCGTCTTGCCCACAAAGGCCGCCTTCTCGGGGTCCTTGGGAGAGACGGCCAAGCCCGTGTCGCCGAGCATGGTCTCGGGGCGCGTGGTTGCCACCACGATGTAGTCCTGACCGTTCACCGGCTCGGTGAGCGGGTAGCGCAGGTGCCACAGGTGGCCCGACTCCTCCTGGTACTCCGCCTCGTCGTCCGAGATGGCGGTGGTGCAGGAGGGGCACCAGTTGACGATGCGCTTGCCGCGGTAGATGAGCCCGGCGTGGTACCAGTCGCAGAAGACGCGGCGCACGGCCTCGGCGTAGTCGGCGTCCATGGTAAAGCGCTCGTTCTCAAAGTCCACCGAGCAGCCCATGCGCTTGATCTGCTCCTTGATGGTGCCGCCGTACTCGCGCGTCCAGTCCCAGCAGGCCTCGATAAAGGCCTCGCGGCCCATCTCGAGGCGGTTCTTGCCCTCGGCTTTGAGCTTCTTGTCGACCTTGGTCTGCGTGGCGATGCCCGCGTGGTCGGTGCCCAGGATCCACTGCGTGGAGCGGCCGCGCATACGCGCCTCGCGCACGATGGCGTCTTGGATGGAGTCGTCGAGCGCGTGGCCCATGTGGAGCTTGCCGGTGACGTTGGGGGGCGGGATGGTGACGGTGCAATCGCCCACACCGGGGCGGCGCTGGTAGTACCCGCCGGCGAGCCACTTCTCGAGGATCTTGGGCTCCGTCTCGGCCGGATCGTAGGTCTTGGACATCTCTTCTGCCATGATGGTCCTTTCTGCAAACGGTAGGCAGAAGGATAGCACAGCACCTGAGCAGGTTTCTGCCGTGTTACCCTGAGTGAGAATAGGGGGACGGGTGCGTTTTTCTCAATTTTGAGAAAAACGCACCCGTCCCCCTATTCTCACTCGGAAAGAAGATAGGCCAGGAGATCTTCCGTGCGATTGGGGACCTCGCCCGCCATGGTGGCCTCGAGCGCGCGGTCGAGCATACGCCCGATGCCCGGGCCCGGGGCCACGCCCGCAGCAATGAGGTCGCGCCCCTTGAGGGCAAGGGTCGCGATGCTATACGCTTCACCGTTGGCCACTAGCTCGCGCACCATCTCGCGCATCCGCTCAATGTCGTCGATGTAGCCATGGCAGCTCGGTGCCTTGCCAAGTGCATCGGCGCGCTTAAGGTCAAAAAGCTCGTTCATGAGGCGCGGGGTATCCAGAGCGGTTCCCGCAAAGAGGCGCATGACCCCGAGCAGGTTGGTGCGCTCGGCCCGCATCGGACGGTCGTGGTAGCGAATGAGCAGGCTCGCCTCGCGGATGAGCGGCGCAGGTTGCGCAAGACGGTGCATGATTCCCTCCGCGAGCTCTGCCCCACGCTCAGGGTGACCATAAAAGTGCCCCCGCCCGTGCTCGTCGAGGGTAAAGCAATCAGGCTTGCCGATATCGTGGAGAAGGGCGGCCCACATGAGCGAGGGCGCGGTGTTCTCCTCCCCTGCCGCAGCGAGCACGCGCGCCGTATGATCGTAGACATCATAGATATGGTAGGGGCTCTGCTGCGCAAACCCGCGGCAGGCCGCAAGCTCGGGGATAGCGGCGCACATGAGCTCGGGGTAGCGCTCAAGGGCCTCTCCCCCGCGCCCCGTGGCGAGGATGCCCGAGAGCTCGACCCCCACACGCTCGCGCGCCACGGCGTCGAGCAGCGGCGCGCAGGCGGCAAGCGCCTCCGCCGTAGCTGGGTCCATCGCAAAGCCCAATCGGCAGGCAAAGCGCACCGCCCGGAGCATGCGCAGAGCATCCTCCTCAAAACGCCGCCACGGCTCCCCCACCGCCCGGATGAGCCCGCGCCGCAGGTCGCCTCGGCCGTCGTAGAGGTCAAGAAGCCCGCGCTCGGGGTGCCAGGCCATGGCGTTGACGGTAAAGTCGCGACGCGCGAGATCCTCCTCAACGCTTGAGGCGCGTACGATCGATTCCGGATGCCGCCCGTCGGTATAAAAACCGTCCACGCGGTAGGTCGTCACCTCGATGCGCTCGCCCGAGGCAAGGCCGGTGATTCCGCCAAACCGCGTGCCCGACTCCACCACGCCGATACCCGCCGCGCTGAGCGCCTGGGCGCTCTCTTGCCAAGAGCCGGAGCAGCACACATCGATATCGTGGCTCGGAGCGCCACGGAGCGCGTCGCGCACCCAGCCGCCCACAAACCACGCCTCGAGCCCGGCGGCCTCGAGTGCGCTCAGCACGCGGATCGCCCCCTCGCTGGGGACGGTACCGCAGAGCGCGTGCCCCGCAAGCGTTGTGTCGAGCGTAGCTGCCATCGGGCCTCCCTTGGTCGGAGTCCAGTATAGCGGCAGACGTGAGACCCGTGGAGCCGACGCCCACCGCACAAAGCCCCCGTGGCTCCGGAGACCATCGCCACCCACCCCAACGCAATGGGGCGTCCCGCGGCAGAAAAACCGCGGGACGCCCCAGAAATCGCACTATGCAGCGTATGTGCAGCGCTTAGAGCTTGCGAACGGTCACATGCTTAGCGTACTCGTCCACATGGCCAAAGTCGCCCAGGCCCACGCTCTCGGCAACGTTGGCACCCGTCGCCATGGCGTACTTGAGCGCCTCCTCAACGTTGCTGCGATCGTCGTACCACTTGTTGAGGAACGCGGCGAGCGTGCAGTCGCCAGCGCACACCGAGGACACGAGCTTGATGTTAAAGTCGCGCTTGGCGTACCAGATGTCCTCACCGTTGGAGAAGTAGGCGCTGCCGCGGCTGCCCATGGTGAGGAGCACGTTCTGGACACCGTCGGCATGAGCGAGCTCAAGGGCGCGCTTGGCGTCGTCGTCGGTATCGATGGTGACACCCCAGATGGCCTTCATCTCGTGATGGTTGGGCTTGATGAGCAGCGGGCCGGTCTTGGCGAGGGTCTTGAGCTTGTCACTCGAAAGGTCGAGCACCACGTCGGCACCCTTGGCCTTGGCGTGCGCGACGACCTGATCGAGGAAGTCGGGCGAGGCCTTGGGCGGCACGGAGCCGGAGATGATGAGGCACTCCATCTCAGAGGCACCGTCGATGATCTTGAAGAGCTCCTGCTCGTACTGCGGGGTAAGCGGCGCACCGGGGTTGAGGATGCCGTACTCGCTCTCGCCGTCGTTGACATAGGCGCAGATGCGCGTCACGCCGTCGATCCAGACCGGCTGGCAGAAGCAGCCCATGTTCATGGTCTCCTCGACGATGAACTTGCCGGTAAAGCCGCCAAAGAAGCCGAGGGCCACGGAGTCGCGGCCAAACTTCTTGAGCGCGAACGACACGTCGAGACCCTTGCCGTTGGGCGTGTAGCTCGCCGAGTAGGTGCGGACGTTCTCGTTGGCCACGAGCGACGGGCTCGACACCGTCATATCGACCGCAGGGTTCGCGGTAAGCGTATAGAACATAAGCCCTTCCTTTCTTAGATGCTCTGCACCCGCGCTCGCGCGCCGGGCAGCATTCGACCGCTGCTTATTATACGCGTCTGTCGCCCAGGTGGCATGCACATGGGCGACAGACTTACACGCAGTTTACCGAATTAAAATTATCGGGCGGCCTTCTCGAGGGCAGCCTTGACCTCATCGGCGGTCTTGAGCTGCATGACCTCCGCCTCGAGCGCGTCGGCGTCGGCCTTGGACCACTGCGAGATGGTCTTGCGGGTCTTGAGGACGCTCGGCGCGGAGACCGAGAACTCCTCCATGCCCCACGAGAGCAGCAGCGGCGTGAGCAGCGGGTCGGCCGCGGCCTCGCCGCACATGCCCACCATGATGCCGTGCTTGACGCCCTCGGTGATGATCTTCTTGATGGCGCGGAGCACCGCCGGGTAGTACCAGCTGTAGAGGTAGGCCACGCGGTCGTTGCCACGGTCGGAGGCCATGGTGTAGCCGGTGAGGTCGTTGGTGCCGATGGAGAAGAACGCAGCCTCCTCGGCGAGGATGTCAGCGATGTTGGCGGCGGCGGCCGTCTCCATCATGATGCCGACCTCGATGTTCTCGTTGAACTTGTAACCCTCGGTGGCAAGCTCGCCCTTGCACTCCTCGACGAGCGCCTTGACATGGCGGAGCTCCTCAACGCAGGTAACGAGCGGCACCATGATCTTGATGTCGCCAAAGGCGCTCGCACGCAGGAGGGCGCGGAGCTGGACCTTGTACTCCTCGGGGTTATCGAGGCAGTAGCGCACCGCGCGATAACCCATGAAGGGGTTGTCCTCCTTCTGGAGGTTCATGTAGGGGATCTCCTTGTCGCCGCCCACGTCGAGCGTACGGATGATCACCGGCGCGCCCTTGAGGGTGACGGCCACCTTGCGGTACGCCTCAAACTGCTCGTCCTCAGAGGGGAGCTCCTTGGCGTCCATGAAGAGGAACTCGGAGCGGAAGAGGCCGATCGCCTCGGCGTCGTGGTCGACGGCGCCCTTGGCGTCCTCAGGATTGCCGATGTTGCAGGCGAGGACCTTCTTGTCGCCATCGGCGGTGACCGTCGGCTTGCCGCGGAAGGCCTCGAGGGCGCGCTTCTCGGCGGCAAAGGACTCGGCGCGCTCACGGTAGTCGGCGAGCTGCTCGTCGGTCGGATCGTTGATGACGTGGCCGTTGATGCCGTCGACGATGACCGTCATGCCGTTGTGCAAGGCGCCGCAGGCGTTGGGCACCGAGAGGACCGCAGGAATCTCGAGCGCGCGGGCGATGATGGCGGAGTGCGAGGTGCGGCCGCCGACCTCAGTGACGATGCCGGCGACGTTCTCCTTGTCGATGGTTGCCGTCATGGACGGGGTGAGATCGTGCACGACGATGATGCTGCCGGCAGGGAGCACGGAGAGGTCAACAACCTCGCGTCCGAGGAGCTCGGCCAAGATGCCGGTGCGGATGTCGGCGATATCGGCAGCGCGGAGGCGGAACATCTCGTCGTCCATGGAGAGGAACATGTTCTCGAACATGGTCGAGGTCTCCACGAGCGCCTGCTCAGCGCAGGTGCCGCCGTCAATGGAGGCGTTGATGGCGTCGGTCATGCCGGGATCCTGGGCGAGCATAATGTGACCGCTCATGATCTCGGCCTCGTTCTCGCCCACGGTGACCTTCATGCGGTCGGCCTGGGCCTGCGTCTTCTGGCAGAAGACATCGAGCGCCGCCTGGTAGCGGTCGCGCTCGGCCTGAGTGTCCTCGACCTTGGTGGGCTCAAAGGAGAGATCCGGCTCGACCGCCAAAACCACGGTACCGATGCCGATGCCCTCGGATGCGTTTACTCCCTCGTACATTCCTCTTTCCTTCCTCGGCGGACGGGCCGCCGATGAAAAACGCAGGCGTCCGGGTACCAGACGCCTGCGCACCAATTGCTGGACTCAGTTGTGCCTCAACAGCCCCGCAGGGGATGTTACTCGCCGAGACCGCTCTTGATGAGCTCGACGGCTGCGGTGAGGGCATCGGCCTCGTCGGCGCCGTCGCAACGGATCTCGACCTCGGTGCCGCAAGGGATGCCGGCAGCCATGAGGGCCATCGGGGACTTGCCGTTGACCTCCTTCTCGGGGGTGACGACCGTCACGTCGCAGGCGAACTTGCCCATGGTGGAGGCGAAGAGGCCGGCGGGACGCATGTGAAGACCCTGGGGGTTAACGAGCGTGACCTTCTCAGAAACCATAAATGACTCCTTTTGACCATGCCAGCCGCGCACCCGCGCGACGGGACACGTTACAACGACGGGTCTAGTTTACCCCATGGCAAGGTTTTTGTTGCGAGAAATGGCTCCGCGTAACTCGTTTGCCGGTGAGCGGCGGGTTGCAAGGACGATCGCGCGCTCGTTGCGGGGCAGTACGCGCGTGCCGGACGCGTTTGCAAGAAGCCCGGCGTCGCAAAGACAACCGGGCCTTAGTTTCGGGGTGCGCCCTGGGGGATTCGAACCCACGACCTTGAGATTAGAAGTCTCCTGCTCTATCCAACTGAGCTAAGGGCGCATCGTGAGCGATTATAGTAGAAGCGGATTGAGCGCGAAAGAACCCTAGACGCTACACTTACAGCAATCTGATCGCATACGGGATAGACGCGGGGAAGGACATCCGTCATGGATCTTATCTCGGTCGTGGTGCCGTGCTACAACGAGGAGGAGAGCCTGCCCATCTTTTTGGAGGCGCTCGCCGGGGTGGCGCGTGGGATGCGCGAACGTCACGAGGTCTCGTTTGAGGTCGTGCTCGTAGACGACGGCTCGACCGACGACACACTCAAGGTCATGAAGCGCGCCTCCGAGCAGGCGCGGGTAGACGCGGTGGACAGCGTGCCGCTCCTCGATATCCACTGGCTTTCGTTCTCGCGAAACTTCGGTAAAGAAGCGGGGCTCGCCGCCGGGCTCGAGCATGCCCAGGGCAACTACGTCGCCCTCATGGACGCCGACATGCAAGATCCGCCGAACCTCTTGCCCGAGATGTACGAGATTCTCCTCACCGAGCACTACGACAACGTGGCCACGCGCCGGGTAAACCGCGAGGGCGAGCCTCCGATCCGCTCGTTCTTTGCCCGTCTCTTCTACAAGCTCATCAACCGCATCTCCAAGGCGGACATTGTGGACGGAGCGCGCGACTTCCGCCTGATGAAACGCCCCATGGTCGACGCCATCCTGTCGCTTCCTGAGTACAACCGCTTCTCTAAGGGAATCTTTGGATGGGTCGGCTTTAAAACCAAGTGGCTGCCCTTCGTTAACGTTGAGCGCGTGGCAGGCGAGACCAAATGGAGCTTCTTCTCGCTTCTGCTCTACTCGATCGACGGCATCGTGGCGTTCTCGACCGTGCCGCTCTCCATAGCATCGGTGGCGGGACTCCTGCTGTGCCTCGTGGCGCTTGCGGGCGTGATCTTTATCGTGGCCAAGACGATCGCCTTTGGCGACCCGGTTGAGGGTTGGCCCTCGCTTGCTTGCCTCATCACGCTCCTCGGCGGCATTCAGCTGCTCTGCCTCGGCATCATGGGACAGTACCTGGCTAAGACCTATCTGGAGACTAAGCACCGTCCACTCTATATCGTGAAGGAGTCGAGCGATGACCGAGACCGTTAAGTACGCCTACGCCGGGCGCCGTCCGCAGCGAGGTATCGCGGCGCTCTTTTGGATCGGGTGCTTTGTGCTGCCGGTTGCGCTCTTCTGCGTCACCGCTGCCTGGGGAGGCGTCTACCCCTTTGGCGGCGAGTCGTTTCTTACCGAGGACCTCAAGTACCAGTACATCGACTTCTTTACGTGGTACCGCGGAGTGCTTACGGGCGAGCACTCGATCTTCTACTCGTTTGCCCAAGGCCTGGGCTCCAACGCCTGGGGACTTTACAGCTACTACCTTGCTAGCCCCTTCAACCTGCTGATTAGGCTCTTTAGCGAGGAGCATCTCACCCTTGCCATCTTTATCATCACGGGGCTCAAGCTCGGTTGCATCGGGCTTGCCATGGGCTTTTTCCTAAGAAGACGCTTTGAGCTCCCCTATGCGTGGAGCCTGCTCTTTGCCGTGTCGTTTGCGTTCTCGGGCTGGGTGGTCACGCAGCTCAGGAACCCCATGTGGCTCGACGCGCTCATCTTGCTGCCGCTCGGCGCGCTGGCCTGCTGGCGGCTCATCCGCACGGGGCGCTTTCTGGCACTCTCGCTCGTGGTGGCGGCGGACATCATCTGCTGCTGGTACATGGCCTATATGAGCGTGCTCTTCTTCTGCCTCTATGTGCTGTTAGAGCTTGCGGTGCATATCTCCATCGGCAATCGGGCGGGCGCGCGGTTTGTGCTCGGTCGCGCGGTTCGTTTTACCGCGGCTCTCATTTTAGGACTCGCGCTCAGCGCCTGGACCTTTGTGCCCACGGTGCTCGCCATGCTGGGCGGGTCGGGTGGCGCCAACATGACGGGCATTTTTGCCTGCACGCCCACCGAACTCGCAAAAAGCCTTTTTCCGGGACTGTGGGCCTATGGCACGCCCCAGTTCTATACGGGGCTCGTCGCGCTCATCGCAGCCGTGCTCTTCTTACTGAATGCGCGCATCCCCCTGCGACTCAGAGTTATCGTCTTTATTATCGCGGGCTTCATGGTTGCCAGCGCCGTACTTAAACCCCTGCAGTACGTTTGGTGCGGTTTTCGTGCGCCCAACGGGTTCTACTCTCGTACGGCGATCCTCGCCTCGTTCACCATGGTATGGATGGCTGCCTACTGCGTACGTCGCGGCTGGCAAGCACCATGGCAGCACGCGGCTGTTGAGCCCGAACACACAGCCAATGCTCTCCCCCATGCATGCGACGCGAGGGGCTTCCGTCTCACCCGATGCCGCCCAGCAGTGCTCGCGCTCCTCGCCCTGACCGTCGTAGAGCTTGCCATCAACGCCCACCTCTCGTGGAACCAGCTCTATGTGGGGTATCCCCAAGAGGAGCACGAGGCCTACGTAAACGAGGCTGATGCGCAGCTTGAAGCGCTGCGCGCTTTTGACGACAGCGCATTCTATCGCATGGATAAGACCTATACACGCAACGGAGCCGCCCTCAACGAGGGCATCGCCCGCAACTTCATGCAGCTCTCGTCCTACTCGTCAGCCAATAATCCCCACGCGATCGACCTGCTTAACACGCTGGGATACAGCAGCAAGGGCGAGTTCTCCACGCGCTATTCCGCCCCCATTCTTGCGAGCGATGCGCTTTTGGGCGTCCGTTATGCAGCGACTTTTGAAAAGCCCGCCGGCTACCTCGCAACCGGCCTGCCGGCTACCTCCAACGGCGCCATGCTGTACGAAAACCCGTATGCACTCTCCCTCGGCTTTGTGGCAAACGCCCAGGCCGCAAACGTCGCTTACTATAAAGACATGGACCCCTTTGCGGCGCAAAACGCCATCTTTCGTGCGTTCTCCGGCGTAGAAGAAGACCTCTATACACCGCTTGCGGTTGAGCAGGTTACGTCCACCGATGGCACGCCGAGTTGGAACGTCGCGATTCCCGAGGGCGCCATAGGGTACGCCTATGTTCAAGAATCCCCGGAGGATGGTGTACGGACACCGGTCGTCCTCACCATTGGGATGACCCCATATCAAGAAAACATGCGCTTTGAGCATTCACTGCGCCCGCTCAACACCACAACGGACACAGCATCGGTCGCAACCGTAACGCTCGCAAAAGATGCAACCGCCGAACCTTCAAGCCCGACTCCCACCTGCCTTTTCTATGGGCTGAACCTCGATGCGCTCGCCCGGTGCTGCGAGGTGCTGGGAACATCCCAGATGAACGTCACCCAGATGGGCGACAGCGTGGTTTCCGGCACCGTTATGACAGCCGAAGCGGGAGACCTTGTTCTCTCCATTCCCTATGACCGCGGATGGACCGCTACGGTCAACGGAGAGATCTGCGAAACCGAGCCCGTCCTCGATGGCGGCATGATGTCCTTCCACCTAAAGGCAGGCGAGAATGATATCCGGCTCTCATTCCGGTCCCCTGGACTTCGTCTTGGCTCCGCTGTCTAGCACGCGTAAATAGTACCGCTGTTCCGCCTACCGAGTACCGGCGTTCCGCGCACGCGGTACCGGCCCCAACCGAATAGCCTTTCCTCAGGAGGGGGCGCCGCCCGGGTGCCC
>NZ_NFHP01000004.1 GCF_002159335.1 Collinsella sp. An7
AATTGTGTAGGAACTATGGAGCCCCGGATTCCCCCTTGCGCCCCGGGGGGAGGGCTGGCAATATATCTCCTTGCCGCGCGGCCCGGAGCCGAGAGCGAGGGGACGCGGCGGGCACCTTGAGAACCGGATATCGCGGGGGACACGGCCTCAGAGCAGGCCAGAGAGTGTCCCACAGGATGAGAGAAGAAGAACCATCTTCCAGACAGCAGTATAGCAGAGTGGTGAGGTTTTACCCAGATCCGCTCAGGCAGTCACGCGAACGATGGATCCGAGAGAGCACCGGCTTCAGGCCGGGCCACGGGCGGGCTCCCGCGCCGATAGGAACAGCAGCCGACCCTCGGGGTCGGCGGTCGATATTGGACGGAGAGTTCGATCCTGGCTCAGGATGAACGCTGGCGGCGCGCCTAACACATGCAAGTCGAACGGCACCCACCTCCGGGTGGAAGCGAGTGGCGAACGGCTGAGTAACACGTGGAGAACCCGCCCCCTCCACCGGGATAGCCCGGGGAAACCCGGGGTAATACCGGATGAGCCGGGAGGCCGCATGGCCCCCCGGTGAAAGCCCAGGCGGGAGGGGATGGCTCCGCGGCCCATCAGGTAGACGGCGGGGTGACGGCCCACCGTGCCGACGACGGGTAGCCGGGTTGAGAGACCGACCGGCCAGATTGGGACTGAGACACGGCCCAGACTCCTACGGGAGGCAGCAGTGGGGAATCTTGCGCAATGGGGGCAACCCTGACGCAGCGACGCCGCGTGCGGGATGGAGGCCTTCGGGTCGTAAACCGCTTTCAGCAGGGACGAGTCAAGACGGTACCTGCAGAAGAAGCCCCGGCTAACTACGTGCCAGCAGCCGCGGTAATACGTAGGGGGCGAGCGTTATCCGGATTCATTGGGCGTAAAGCGCGCGTAGGCGGCCGGGCAGGCGGGGCGTCAAATGGCGGGGCTCAACCCCGTCCCGCGCCCCGAACCGCCCGGCTCGGGTCCGGCAGGGGAGGGTGGAACGCCCGGTGTAGCGGTGGAATGCGCAGATATCGGGCGGAACACCGGTGGCGAAGGCGGCCCTCTGGGCCGGCACCGACGCTGAGGCGCGAAAGCTGGGGGAGCGAACAGGATTAGATACCCTGGTAGTCCCAGCCGTAAACGATGGACGCTAGGTGTGGGGGGACGATCCCCCCGTGCCGCAGCCAACGCATTAAGCGTCCCGCCTGGGGAGTACGGCCGCAAGGCTAAAACTCAAAGGAATTGACGGGGGCCCGCACAAGCAGCGGAGCATGTGGCTTAATTCGAAGCAACGCGAAGAACCTTACCCGCGCTTGACATGACCGTGAAGCCGCGGAGACGCGGTGGCCGAGAGGAGCGGTCACAGGTGGTGCATGGCTGTCGTCAGCTCGTGTCGTGAGATGTTGGGTTAAGTCCCGCAACGAGCGCAACCCCCGCCGCGTGTTGCCATCGGGTGATGCCGGGAACCCACGCGGGACCGCCGCCGCCAAGGCGGAGGAGGGCGGGGACGACGTCAAGTCATCATGCCCCTTATGCGCGGGGCTGCACACGTGCTACAATGGCCGGTACAGAGGGAGGCGACCCCGCGAGGGGGAGCGGATCCCGAAAGCCGGCCCCAGTTCGGATCGGGGGCTGCAACCCGCCCCCGTGAAGTCGGAGTTGCTAGTAATCGCGGATCAGCATGCCGCGGTGAATGCGTACCCGGGCCTTGTACACACCGCCCGTCACACCACCCGAGTCGTCTGCACCCGAAGCCGCCGGCCCAACCGCGAGGGGGGAGGCGTCGAAGGTGTGGAGGGCGAGGGGGGTGAAGTCGTAACAAGGTAGCCGTACGGGAACGTGCGGCTGGATCACCTCCTTTCTAGGGAGACACCTGGAGAGCTATGACTTTCAAACTTTGATATCCGGTTCGACCGGACCCCGGCGCGGAGCATCGAGCCCGCCCGACTCGAACCCTGTGGGCACCCCCTCCCCCGCGGTACCCGGTCCCCGGGGTTCGCCCCGCGTACCTTGAGAGCCGCATAGCGAGAAGGAGGCAGGAGCCCTTCGGCTCCTGTCGAGAGGAACGATTGAATTCGATTCTCCATCTACGACATCTTTTTTGTTGACGATTTATCTTTCCGATCCGATATACGCGGATATTGAGACAGATACCGAACGAGAGTGAACGTTCGGGGAGTACGACGGTGTCCCCCGCGTGGGGCGCGTCTCACTCCCGATCGCGACACCAACTTGTTAGAAGCACGGATTTACACGCATGGCGCCCCGCCCCGGGAGGGCGGGGGAAGATATGCAGGGCGCACGGCGGATGCCTTGGCGCAGGGAGACGACGAAGGGCGCGGCAAGCCGCGATAGTCCCTGGGGAGGCGCACACGGCCTGAGATCCAGGGGTACCCGAATGGGAGAACCCGGCGGGAGCAGTCCCGTCATCCCCCCTCTGAACTCATAGGAGGGGGGAGGGCAACCCGGGGAACTGAAACATCTAAGTACCCGGAGGAAGAGAAATCAACATCGAGATCCCCCGAGTAGCGGCGAGCGAAAGGGGGCCTAGGGCAAACCGGTGAGCGCACGCGGGCGGCAGCCTTCGCGCCACCGGGGTTGCGGGGCGGACCATCCGGGACCTGCCGGTCCCGGCGGCCGTCCGGCGAGGCGAGCGGAACGGCATGGGAAGGCCGGCCGCAGCGGGTTAGAGCCCCGTACGCGAAGCCTCGACCGGAGACCGGCGTCCGTTCCCCGAGTAGGGCCGGGCACGGGGTACCCGGTCCGAAGCTGGGTGGACCACCATCCAACCCTGAACACTCCCCTGCGACCGATAGCGCACTAGTACCGTGAGGGAAAGGTGAAAAGCACCCCGGGAGGGGAGTGAAACAGCACCTGAAACCGTGCGCCCGCGAGCAGTCGGAGCAGACTTGTTCTGTGACGGCGTGCCTTTTGTAGAATGAGCCAGCGAGCCACCGGTGCGGGGCGAGGTTAAGCTTGGAAGCGAGCCGCAGCGAAAGCGAGTCCGAACAGGGCGACGAGTCCCGCGCCGTGGGCGCGAAGCCGGGTGAGCTATCCCTGGGCAGGCTGAAGCGGGGGTAAGACCCCGTGGAGGGCCGAACGCACGTCGGTTGAAAACGGCGGCGATGACCTGGGGATAGGGGTGAAAGGCCAATCAAACCCGGAGATATCTCGTTCTCCCCGAAATAGCTTTAGGGCTAGCGTCGGGGGTTCACCGCAGGAGGTAGAGCACCGGACAGGTGAGGGGGCTTCGCCGCCTACCGATCCCGACCGAACTCCGAATGCCTGCGGCCCACACCCCGGCAGTCAGAGCATGTGGGCTAAGCTGTGTGCTCGAGAGGGGAACAGCCCAGACCGCCCTCTAAGGCCCCCAAGTCCATGTTGAGTGGCAAAGGATGTCCGTCTGCGCAGACAGCCAGGAGGTTGGCTTAGAAGCAGCCACCCCTTCAAAGAGTGCGTAACAGCTCACTGGCCGAGTGGACGGGCGCCGACAATACACGGGGCTAAACATGGCGCCGAAGAGGCGGATTCGCGCAGCACTGCGCGTCTGGTAGGGGAGCGTCCCGCGCGGGGCGAAGCGGAAGGGCGACCTTCCGTGGACCGCGCGGGAGCGAGGATGCTGGCATGAGTAGCGAGAGACGAGAGAGTAACTCGTCCGCCGTGAACCCGAGGTTTCCTGGGCGAGGCTAATCCCCCCAGGGTCAGTCGGGGGCTAAGGCGAGGCCGGCAGGCGTAGCCGAAGCGCAGCAGGTGGACATTCCTGCACCGCAGATGAGCGTCACGACCGACGCGGCGACGGATGGGGGTGGCTCGGCGGGGTTCTGGACGTCCCCGTGATGGAGCGCGGCCCGCAGGGGAGGGAAGTCCCCCCTGCACGAGGGTTAGGCTCCGGACGAAGCGACTGAGCGAAGCGAGTGAGCCCGAGGTCCCTAGAAAAACCGCTAGGCAGCGATTCTGCGCCCGTACCGCAAACCGACACAGGTGGGTGGGTAGAACATACCGAGGCGATCGGGTCAACCATGGTCAAGGAACTCGGCACAATGGCCCCGTAACCTAGGGAGAAGGGGTGCCCGCGCGTACGTGAACCGGCTTGCCCGGGGAGCGGAGGCGGGCCGCAGTGAAGAGGCCCAAGCGACTGTTTACCAAAAACACAGGACTCTGCAGAAGCCGCAAGGCGACGTATAGGGTCTGACGCCTGCCCGGTGCCGGAAGGTCACGGGGAGGGGTTAGCTTTCCGCGAAGCCCCGAACCCAAGCCCCGGTAAACGGCGGCCGTAACTATAACGGTCCTAAGGTAGCGAAATTCCTTGTCGGGTAAGTTCCGACCTGCACGAAAGGCGCAACGACTTGGGCGCTGTCTCGACCGTGGACCCGGTGAAATTGCACTGGTCGTGAAGATGCGACCTACCCGCGGGAGGACGGAAAGACCCCGTGAACCTTCACTGCAGCTTGGCATTGGCCGCTGCTCGGGAGTGTAGAGGATAGGCGGGAGGCTGCGATGCCGGGGCGCCAGCCCCGGCGGAGCCGACCTTGGAATACCGCCCTCTCCCGTGCGGCGTCCTAACCCCCGGCCGTGAGCCGGCGGGGGGACCGTGCCAGGCGGGCAGTTTGACTGGGGCGGTCGCCTCCTAAAGGGTAACGGAGGCGCGCGAAGGTCCGCTCGGGACGGTCGGCAACCGTCCTCAATGAGTGCAAGAGCGTAAGCGGGCTTGACTGCGAGGCCCACAAGCCGAGCAGGTGCGAAAGCAGGCTCTAGTGATCCGGCGGCTCCGCGTGGGCGGGCCGTCGCTCAACGGATAAAAGGTACTCCGGGGATAACAGGCTGATCTTGCCCAAGAGTCCACATCGACGGCAAGGTTTGGCACCTCGATGTCGGCTCATCGCATCCTGGGGCTGGAGCAGGTCCCAAGGGTACGGCTGTTCGCCGTTTAAAGCGGTACGCGAGCTGGGTTCAGAACGTCGTGAGACAGTTCGGTCCCTATCCCCCGCGGGCGCAGGAGAATCGAGGGAGGCTGCCCCTAGTACGAGAGGACCGGGGTGGACGGACCTCCGGTGCACCGGTTGTCGACCAACGGCATGGCCGGGTAGCCGCGTCCGGCGCGGATAACCGCTGAAGGCATCTAAGCGGGAAGCCGTTCCCGAGATCAGTTCTCCTTCCGGTAAGGGCCCAGGTAGAACACCTGGTCGACGGGCCGCAGGTGCAAGCCCCGCGAGGGGTTCAGCCGAGCGGTTCCGATAGCCCGAGCTCTTACCCACGCCATCCCGGACCGGGCGCCCTGCCCGTGCGGGTGGCGCGAGACGGAGAGAGACGAAGCGCCCCGTATCGAGACACCGTCCCCTCTCACCCCCTCCTTCCGCTGTGCGGCCCTCAGGGCACGCGGTCCCCCGGGGCCGGCGGGCGCCGCCCACCGGTCAGCGGCCAGAGCAGGGGTGGCACGCCCGGACCCGTTCCGAACCCGGAAGCTAAGACCCCTCGCGCCGATGGTACTGCGGGGTGAGCCCGTGGGAGAGCAGGGCGCCGCTGACCGGTGGACGGCACCGAGCCGTCCAATCGATTGCTAAGACCCTCTGTTTATCAGAGGGTCTTTTGCTATGTATTGAGTGTCTAACGTATGCTGGTATGTGTCTTTGAATCATGTCGCCAGGAGGTGGGTCGTGTTTACGCTCTTTGTGATTGGCAATCTTGCGTCTGGCAAGAGCACTGCCACACGCTACCTTGCCTCTCGTGGTGCTCGTCGGATCGACCTTGATCAGCTTGCGAAGGACCTCTATGTCCCTGGCTCTGACGTTGTTGCAGCACTTGCGGACGCTTTTGGTTCCGACATTCTCGATGAGAATGGCGCGGTGCGTCCCCGTGTTTTGGCTGAGCGGGCTTTTGCAACGCCGGAACAGACCCGCGCGCTGAACGACATTGTGCTGCCGCTTGTGTATGAGCGTCTCAACAATATGCTGCTTCCCTGTGCCTGCATGGCAACCGAGCGCAGCCTGCCCGCGTTAACTGTGGTTGAGGTCTCACTTGCGCGCGAGTTCTCGTATGCGTTCCCTCTCGCTGACGAGATTATGGCCATTACCGCTCCTCTTGAGGTGCGTATTGCGCGCGCCGTTGAGCGTGGGATGAGCGAGGACGATGCTGAGAATCGTGCCGCTCTGCAGCCTTCTGAAGAAGAGCTCTGTGGCCTGGCCAACACCGTGTTCGATAACACGGCAGGTGATGATTCGCTCTTCTTGGCTCTTGATGAATGGCTTGCCTGCCATGGGTTCGATAACCGACAGATGGCCTTGGAGTCTCTTGATGCGTAAGGGTCTGAGGCTCTTTGCCTGGTATCGGGTGGTGCCGATTGCGCTCATGTTTGCTGTCGGCGCCGTCTCGTTTGTCTACAGCTATGCTCCTGCGCCGCTTTTTGGCTTACTGTATCCTCTCGACTACGAGGATTACATTACGGATTCGAGCGAGCGTCATACCGTAGACCCGTTTCTCGTCGCCGCGGTGATCGAGACGGAGTCGAATTGGAACGCACAAGCGGTTTCCTCTAAAGAGGCCCAGGGTCTTATGCAGCTACTCCCCGAGACGGCGGAGGACATGGTCAAGATGGGCCTTGTCGATGGTGCGCGCTTTGATCCGGATGAGCTTGACGACCCTCGCACCAACATCGAGTTTGGCTGCGCCTACCTGTCGTACCTCATCGACTATTTCAACGGCTCGACCGATCGGGCCATCGCGGCGTATAATGCCGGTCTTTCGAACGTAAACGACTGGGCATCGGCAGATACGGTGCTGCATAACGCCATCACCTTCCCCGAGACACAGGCGTATCTTGTGCGGGTGAACAATGCATGGGCGCGCTATAAGGAGCTGTATTTGGACGCGTTCCTTGAGTAGCTAGGATCTCCTCGTGTGGCGGGAAGGTTGTGGGCTTTTCTGCAGCGTAGCGATCTCCCGCATCGCTTGTGCTGCCACCGCGTCCTTTTGGGTATAGGGCAGAGCGTGGGCTGATGGCGAGCGCACCGCGCCGATTGAGGAGGATGACGTGGAGAAGTTTGAAGTCGAGCGCGTCGGCGGCGAGCTCAAGCTCTTTGGCGTCGCGGGCGATCCGGTTGCCTTTGAGGTTGTCTCGCCTTTTGAGCCCGCGGGCGACCAGCCCCAGGCTATCGCCTCCCTCGTCCAAGGGGTTAAGGATGGGGACCGCTATCAGGTGCTGCTTGGCGTAACGGGCTCTGGCAAGACCTACACCATGGCAAAGACCATCGAGGCTCTGGGTAAGCCAACGCTCGTCATGGCGCCCAACAAGACGCTCGCCGCACAGCTTGCGAGCGAGCTCAAGGAGTTTTTCCCCCATAACGCAGTGGTGTACTTCGTCTCGTACTACGACTACTACCAGCCCGAGGCGTACGTGCCGCAGTCGGACACCTACATCGAGAAGGACGCCTCCATCAACGAGGAAGTCGAGATGCTGCGGCACCAGGCAACGGCCTCGCTGCTCAGCCGCCGGGACGTGATCGTGGTCGCCTCTGTCTCGTGCATCTACGGTATCGGTTCGCCCGAGGACTATGCCGGGCTCGCCCCCAACGTGGACAAGAAGGAGCCACTCGAGCGCGACGACTTTATCCACACGCTTATCGACATCCAATACGACCGCAACGACTTTGATCTGGCGCGTGGCACGTTCCGCGTGCGCGGCGACGTGGTGGATGTCTATCCGCCCTATGCGGAGCACCCGCTGCGCTTTGAGTTCTTTGGCGACGAGGTGGAGCTCATCGCCGAGACTGATGAGGTGACGGGCGAGATTCTGCGCGAGTACGACGCGATCCCCGTGTGGCCGGCCTCGCATTACGTGACCGAGAAACCCAAGGTCACCGCGGCCCTCAAGACCATCGAGGAGGAGCTGGAGCATCGCGTGGGCGAGCTCAAGGCGGCCGACAAACTGCTCGAGGCGCAGCGCTTGCAGCAGCGCACCGATTACGACCTCGAGATGCTCGAGACCATGGGCTACTGCAACGGCATCGAGAACTACTCGCGCCACCTCGACGGGCGCAAGCCGGGCGAGCCGCCCTTTACGCTCATCGACTACTTCCCCAAAGACATGCTCTGCATCATCGACGAGAGCCACGTTACCGTGCCGCAGATCCGCGGCATGCACGAGGGCGACCGCTCACGCAAGGTGACCCTCGTGGAGCACGGGTTTCGCCTGCCCTCGGCGCTGGACAACCGCCCGCTGCGCTTTGACGAGTTTGAGGCGCGGATTCCGCAGTTTATCTATGTGAGCGCCACCCCGGGCGACTACGAGTTGCGCGTGTCGCAGAACAACGTGGAGCAGATCATTCGCCCCACCGGTCTGTTGGACCCCAAGATCGACGTGCGCCCGGTGCGCGGGCAGATCGACGACCTCTTGGACGAGATCCGCGAGCGCACGGAACGCCACGAGCGTGTGCTGGTGACGACGCTCACCAAGCGCATGGCCGAGGACCTGACCGACCACCTGCTCGATGCGGGCGTGAAGGTCAACTACATGCACTCCGACACGGCCACGATGGACCGCGTGGATATCCTGCGCGACCTGCGCCAGGGAAAGATTGACGTGCTGGTGGGCATCAACCTGCTGCGCGAGGGCTTGGACCTGCCTGAGGTGTCGCTCGTGGCGATCCTCGACGCCGACAAAGAGGGCTTTTTGCGCAACCGCCGTTCGCTCATCCAGACAATCGGTCGCGCCGCGCGCAACGCCGACGGCGCGGTGGTGATGTACGCCGACACGATCACCGACTCCATGCGCGAGGCCATCGACGAGACGAACCGCCGCCGTGCGATCCAGATGAAGTTCAATGAGGAACATGGCATCGAACCGCGGACGGTGCGCAAGGCAATCAACGACATCTCGAGTTTTATCGCCGAGGCGGAGGAGAACGTGGGCAAGCGCGACCGCAGCCGTGGCGACTCGCTCGGGCACGGCGCGTTCTTTACCCCGGCAGGCACCGAGGGTGCCGACGAGGCGCCCGGCGTGGAGGTCTCCGACGGCCAGCAGCTTGCCGAGGAGCTGGCAAACCTGCCCAAGGACGAGCTCGCGCGCATCGTGGCCACCATGGAGGAGGACATGCGGAGCGCCTCGGAGGCGATGGACTTTGAGGAGGCCGCCCGCCTGCGCGACGCCATCGTGCACCTGCGCGCCGTCGCCGAGGGCACAAGCGAGGACGAGGTTATCGAGCTGCTGCGCCGCGATGCGCGAAAGGGGAGCGTATTCGCCGCAGGCCGCAAACGCCAGGGCACCCGAGCAAAACGCGCAAAGCACTAGGAGCGAGACCTGGTACGGCCCGGAGGCACCGTGGGGCGCGAGCCCAGGACTGTCTGAAGTTGGAATCCCGCGCCCCGCGGCCCGGTCAAGCGAGCCCTCAACATCGTCAGTGCGTAGTGGCGTATCCGTTGACGATGGTATACTCATGGGTTGAGGGAAGTCGCGGCCCATGAGGCTGCTGGTTTTTGAGGGGTTGCCATGACTGACGAGTACATGCTCGAGTATCGCCCGGTTGACGGGAAAGCGCTGCTGGCAAAGCTGGCGCGGGTTAAGTGGAGCTTCGTCATCATGGCGGTGCTCTGCTTCTTCTGGGCGGTCTACATGTATGTGACGGCGCCTCAGGGCGGTGCGGGCGGTCTGCTGCCCACGCCGGTCGAGGGCCCGGCGGGTCTTGTGGGGCTGCTGCCGTGGTGCGGCATCGTGGGCGGCCTCCTCGGGTTTGTGGGGACCGTCGTCTCGCGCTCGCCGTGGGCACTCGGCTGGGTCGAGCCGCTCGTGAGCATCGTGATGCTCCTCGCGGGCCTCTGGGGCATCTACTCGATCCCCGAGCTCGGGACGTTTGGCCAGACCTACACGCTCGCGGGCGTCTTTCTTGCACTCTATGTGGCCGTGATTGCGCTCGAGCTTTATCGTCGCGACGCGAGCTATTGGTACGTTGAGATGCTCGTCGCCGCGGCGGTTCTCGCAATCTCGCTCGCCGGCGGCGTCAACATGGCCTCCGATGCCGCGCTCGTGGGCTTCTACAGCCTTGCCTTCTTTGTGGCGGCGTGGGGCTTTGTCTACGGTGCCCTCAAGCTCGGTGGCTCCGACAAGGGCGCTGAGGCGTGCGAGACGGTAGTGGCTGCTGCCGAGTAGCCGACGCGCCCCGCGGGGGTATTATCAGAAACGGTGGCAATCGGTCGAGAGCGCTCGCGGGCGCTCTCGACGTGTATGAAAGGAAAACCATGGCAACGTGCGAGCATGCGCAGGCGGCAGGCGGGCAGACCGCGCCGCAGCAGTTTGAGGAGAACAACCTCTCGGAGGCCAAGCGAGTCATCGCCATCCTCTCGGGCAAGGGCGGCGTGGGCAAGTCGCTCGTCACCGGCTCGCTTGCGGTGGAGCTTGCCCGCCGCGGCAACAAGGTCGGCATTCTCGACGCGGACATCACCGGCCCCTCCATCCCCAAGATGCTCGGCATGAGCGGACGGCACGCCTCGGGTCTGGGCAACCTGCTGCTGCCCGAGATCTCGCAGACGGGGATCAAGGTCATGTCGTCCAACCTGCTGCTTGCCAACGAGACCGACCCCGTGCTCTGGCGCGGTCCGGTGATCGCCGGGGCCATCCGACAGTTCTGGAGCGATACCTCATGGGGCCCACTCGACTATCTGCTCGTGGACATGCCCCCGGGCACGGGCGACGTGGCGCTCACCGTATTCCAGTCGCTGCCGGTGGACGGTATCGTGGTCGTCACGAGTCCGCAGGACCTCGTGTCGATGATCGTGGCCAAGGCCGTCAACATGGCCGACAAGATGAACGTCCCGGTGCTTGGCATCGTGGAGAACATGAGCTACGTGACTTGCCCCGACTGCGGCAAGAAGATCGAGGTCTTTGGTCCGAGTAAGCTCGACGACGTGGCGGCAGAGTACGGTGTGAAGGTGCTCGGGCGCCTGCCGATCGACCCGACGCTCGCCGCCGCCTGCGATGCGGGCGCCCTCGAGGAGGCGCTGCCCGAGGGCTTTCTGCCCGAGGCACTCGCGGCTTGCGAGGCCGTGGCGCCACGCGAGGGCGAAGGCGCGCCTGACTCGGCTGAGTAGGTCTGCCTACGGGCTTGCGGTAGGGCGATGCGACGGAAGGCCACCGGCGAGGGAGGCGCTATGAAGGCTGCGGCGACTGCATACGACGTTGCCGTGATCGGCGGCGGGGCCTCGGGCCTTGCCGCCGCGTTTGCCGCCGCGTGGACAGGGGCTCGGGTCGTGGTGCTCGAGCGCGACGTGGCCTGCGGGCTTTCCATCCTCGCTACGGGGAACGGTCGCTGCAACCTCTCCAACGAGCGGCTGGACCCTGCGCGCTATCGGCACCCCGCAGCGGCCCGGGTCGTGATGGGCGAGGAGCCCGAGCGCTCCGTCGCTGCGTTCTTTGACCGCGTGGGTGTGTGGACCGCCGCCGAGGACGAGGGGAGGCTCTATCCCTACAGCCGTCGAGCCGCGTCGGTGCGCGACGCGCTTCTTGGTGCGTGTCTCCGTGCGGGGGTGGAGCTTCGCTGTGGCTGCACGCTAACTGCCGCACATGCGGACGCCGATGCCGCGGGCTGGGAGCTTGCACTGCGTGGGCCCGAGCGCCCCGTCCGCCTGCGCGGCGGGCGCGACGAGAAAGCTGCGCTCCGGGCGGCACGGCGGGCCCTCTCGGATGTCGCCCAGTGCGATGGGCGGCTGCACGCTCGTGCCGTGGTCCTGGCGCCCGGGGGGCGCTCCGAGGGCATCTGCGGTATCTTTGGGCTCCCGCACGTGCCGGAGCGGCCCGTTCTCTGCCCGATTGCGTGCGCGGTGCGCGACCTGCCCAAAGCAACGGCTGCGCTCGACGGCGTGCGGGTTCATGCCGCGCTTACGCTCCGGGGTCCTGATGGTCCGGCGTGGCGCGAGGCGGGGGAGGCTCTCTTTCGCCCATATGGCATCTCGGGCATCGCGGCCTTTAACCTGTCGCGTCGCATTCGCCCCGGCGACGAGATCGTGCTCGATCTTTTCCCCGAGATGGATGAGGAAAAGCTTGCGGCGGCGTTTGAGCGGCGTGCGGATTTGCGCGGCGACCTCGCGGGTGCGAAAGATGCGGACGCCTGGTTTGACGGAGTCCTCGACCGACGGGTTGGCAGCCTCGTGCGTGAGGTGGCGGAGCGGACGTCTGCCCGGGTTACGCCAGAGACACTTGCCCGCGCCGCAAAGGGCATTGAGCTTACGGTTGCCGGTACGGCGGGCGAACAAGCGGCGCAGGTGCGGCAGGGCGGTATCCCGTTTGATGCCGTCGACCTCGAGACGCTTGAGCTTGCGGGCGCTGGGGCACCGGGCGTCTTTGCGTGCGGCGAGGCGCTCGATATGGACGCCGACTGTGGTGGCTTTAACTTGGCGTGGGCATGGCTCTCGGGTCTGCGCGCGGGGTCGTCTGCCGCTGCGGCGGCGCGGAGGTAGCTGGATGCGCACGGCGGCGGCAGAGCAGGTGTGGGAGCGCATCTATGCCGGTACGGCTTACGTTTGATGTACGGTGGCCCGCGACGAGCCTTCACGTGGCACCATCGTGGACCAAGACGCATCAAAGGCTGAGGGGGAGAGGGCGCGCCTTGCCGAACGGCGGCGGGCGGCGGGCGGTGGCGGAGACGACTCGATGGGAGGGCGATATGCTCGAGATTTCCAACCTGCGGATTGCGCTCGATGACGGCGTGGACGAGAAAAACTGTCTTGCGGCCGCTCGGCGTGTCGCCGCAAAGCTGCTCCGCTGCGCCCCTTCTGAGCTTTCGGACTTGGAGCTCCGTCGGCGTTCGATCGATGCGCGCAAGAAGCGCGACGTGCACCTGGTCTGTACGGTCCGAGCGGGGGTGGGCGGTCCGTCTCGCGAGCGGGAGCTCATCGAGCGTCTCGCCCCGCAGGCGCGCCGCAACGTGCGCTCGGTCGAACCCGAGCGGGTGGCGTTTCCGAGCCCCGTGCCCTCAAAACTCCCGCACCGCCCCGTGGTTGTGGGCGCGGGTTGCGCCGGCCTCTTTGCGGCGCTCGCCCTTGCCGAGGCCGGGCTCGAGCCGCTTCTCATCGAGCGCGGCGACAACGCCACGCGCCGCGCCGACGCCATCGACCGCTTTGAGCGCACGCGCGCGCTCGATCCCGAGAGCAACATCCAGTTTGGCTTGGGCGGAGCGGGGACGTTCTCGGACGGCAAGCTCACCACGGGCACCAAGAATCCGGCGCACCGGCTCATCCTCGAGACCTTTGTGGCCGCAGGGGCGCCGCGCGCGATCCTTTGGGACGCCAAGCCGCATATCGGGTCGGATATCCTGCCGCGCGTGGTCACCTGGATTGTGGCGCGCATCCGCGAGCTGGGCGGCGAGGTGCGTTTTCGCACGAGGCTCGTCGACATCGAGCGCGATGGTGCAGGCGCCGTACGGGGGATAGAGATCGAGGCCACGGGGCCCGATGGCGAGCCGGCGCAGGACCAGGAGGGCTCCAGCGCAACAGCGGCACCGCGCGTCTCGCGCATCGCGTGCGAGCGGCTTGTCCTTGCCTGTGGGCACTCGGCACGCGATGTCTTTGAGCTGCTGGAACGGCGTGGGTTTGCCCTTGCCCGCAAGACCTTTGCCATGGGAGTGCGCATCGAGCACCGGCAGGCAATGATCGACCGGGCGCAGTACGGCCCCGCAGCCGGCCACCCTGCGCTCGGCGCGGCGCCCTACAAGCTCGTGGCGCATCCGCGCGATGCCCGCGCGGTCTTTAGCTTCTGCATGTGCCCGGGCGGTACGGTTGTGGCGGCAACGTCGGAGGAGGGCTGCGTCGTCACCAACGGGGCGAGCGAGCACGTCCGGGCGGGTGAGAACGCCAACGCGGCGCTCCTCGTCAACGTGCTGCCGGACGACCTGCCCGGCACCTCGCCCCTGGCGGGCGTGGAGCTTCAGCGCCAATGCGAGCGCGCTGCCTTTGCGGCGGGCGGCGGCGACTACCGCGCTCCGGCGCAGCTGCTCGGCGACTTCCTTGCCGGCAGGCCGAGCACGGGGCCCGGTGCGGTGCGGCCGACCTACCCGCTTGGCGTAACGTGGACGGCGCTCGACGCTCTGCTGCCCTGTTATGTCACCGAGGGGCTCCTGGCCGGTATTCCGCTCATGGAGCGCCAGCTCAGGGGCTTTACGGTGCCCGACGCGGTGCTCACCGGCGTGGAGACCCGCTCAAGCTCGCCTGTGACCGTCCGCCGCAGCCGCGCATGCGAGGCCGAGGGCGCGCCCGGTGTCTTTCCCTGCGGCGAGGGCGCGGGCTATGCGGGCGGCATCATGAGCGCCGCCACCGACGGCATCCGCTGCGCCGAGGCGCTGATCGCGAGCCTTGCGGACTAAAGCATCGCCGCCATGTGTCAAAGAAACCTGTCCCCACGGTCACGTGACAATGGGGACAGGTTTCTTTGTTACGCCGTGGGCGGTTGCCCGGGCGCGGTGAGCGGCAAGATGAGCGGCGCACCGCCCGCGGCGATGACGGCGTCGGCGTAGTTGGCTGCGAGGCGGATATCGCCCACGGCGGGCAGGTGCGTCGGCGCGATGCCGATGATGGGGCGCGTGCTCATAAGGGGAGTCTCCTGGGTATGCTCGATGCTCGGCTACATGCGGGGCGTTCTACCGAGGTTCTTCGCCGGAGCACCCCCCGCTGTTCAGAAAACGCGGTGCCCGGCGTGGGGCCCCGCAGCGCGTCGGCGGGCAACACACGCCGCCCGCCGACGTCAACCGGTCCAAAAGACGGCTAGCAGGTGGCGCCGCCCTTGACCTCCTTCTTGAGGATGGCCTCCTTATCGATGGGGGCCGTGAGGAGCTTCTCCTCCACGTAGTCAAAGCCGAGGCGCGCGATGGTGTCAGAGAAGCGCTCGCCGCTCAGCCCCTCGTCGCGGAAGAACAGGATGGCGCGCTCGACCACGTCCATGACCTCGTCCTCGTTGGTAAAGAGCTTGCCGAGCGGGATGCCGTGCGCCGTCTTCTTGCCCCAGCGCCCTCCGATGTAGACCTTGTAGCCCACCTGGTCCTCGGTCACCGCGCCAAAGGGGCAGGTGCCGATGCAGCGCCCGCAGCGATTGCAGACCTCCTCGTCGATGGCGATGCGGCCGTTCTCGGCAATGTGCGCGTCACCGAGCGGGCATGCCTCGACCACCTGGCAGACCTTGCAGCCGCGGCACTTGGCGGGGTCGATGGCGGGTACGCGCTGGCCCACGATGCCAAGGTCGTTGAGGTCGGGCTTGACGCACATGTTGGGGCAGCCGCCCACGGCGATTTTGAATTTGTGCGGCAGCTCGACGCCGTGGTAGCCCACGTAGAAGCGCTCGTGCAGCTTCTCGGAGAGAGCGAAGGTGTCGATGAGACCGTACTGGCAGGTCGTGCCCTTGCACGAGACTACGGGGCGCACCTTGGAGCCGGTGCCGCCCGCGTCGAGGCCCGCCTCCTGCAGATAGGCGATGCAGGGCTCGATCTGCCCGTAGTGCACGCCCTGGATCTCGAGCGTGAGGCGGGTCGTCATGGTCACCTCGCCCGAGCCGAACTTCTCGGCCGCCTCGGCAACCGTCTTCTGCTCGGCGGCGGTGAGCTTGCCGTTGCGGGTGATCACGCGCACGTTAAAGACGTCGTCGTAGCGCTTGTCCTGAAGGCATCCGAGGCCCTTCAGGCGCTTGATCTCGGCGGCGGGGAGCTTGTTGCCGGCCTTGCGCGGCACGTGCACCTCGTTAAAGGTCATGCCGCCCTCGAGCACGCGCGTGGCGGTGTAGCCCGCGGCCTTGAGACGGTTCTGCGTAAAGTAGCCGCGCTTGCCCTTGGCGCACACAAGCAGGAGCTTCTCGTCGCGTGCGTGCCCGGCGATGCCCTCCGGCCCCACTTGGGCGAGGTCCACCCACTCCGCGCCGGGGATGGTGGGCTCGGGCAGCACGTCGATCACGGTGTAGTCGCGCGCCTCACCCGCGGTGTATTGGGCGGGGGTGATGGTCTCGAGCTTGCCGTCGAGTTTGTTCTCGAGGATGTAGCAGGCCGTCACGAGTGGGTGGATGGCGGTGGAGAAGGGCGGCGCATAGGCAAAGTCCATGAGGTCAAGGTCGTCGACGGTGAGCTTCTGGTAGAGGGCCGCAACGGCGATATCGACCACCTTGTCGACTGCGCCCGCGCCAAAGACCTGCGCGCCGAGGAGCCGGCGCGTGGGGCGGTCGGCGATGAGCTTGAGGTAGAAGCTCGAGGCGCCGGGGTAGTAATGGGCCTTGTCGTCCACGATGCAGACGATGCTCTCGGGCTCAAAGCCGGCAGCGCGCGCCGCGGCCTCGGTCAGGCCGGTGCGCCCGCCGTTGAGGGAGGAGGTGAGCTTGACCACGCCGGTGCCGAGCACGCCGGGGTAGGGCGTCGGCGTGCCGGTAAGGGTCTTGGCGAGCGCGCGGGCGGCGATGTTGGCCGTCGAACCCATGGCGCTCCACTGGGGCGCCCCCGTGAGGGCGTTGCTCACCTCGGCGCAGTCGCCGGCGGCGTAGACGTCGGGCAGGTTGGTCGCGAGGTACTCGTCTACGAGGATGCAGCCCTTGAGTGTCTCGATGCCCGAGCCCTCGAGCCAGGCGGTGGCGGGGCGGATGCCGATGGCGAGCACCACGAGGTCGGCGGGGATGCTGCCGGTGGGCGTGGCGACGGCGCCGGCGCGGTCTGCGGCATCGCCCGTACCGGCGGTGATGCCCTCGAGCGGCGTGGAGAGGCGCACGCGCATCCCGGCGGCCTTGAGCTGACGGGTGGCCCAAGCGGCCATCTCGGGGTCAAAAACGTTGGGCATGATCTGGTCGGCCGCGTCGATCACGGTCACGTCGAGCCCGCGGGCGAGCAGGTTCTCGGCAACCTCGAGTCCGATAAAGCCGGCACCCACTACCACCGCGCGCCGGCAATCGCGGCGCTCGGCCCAGGCGCGGATGCCCTCGGCGTCGTCGGGCGTGCGCACGCAGAAGACGCCCTCGAGGTCGGTGCCGGGCACGGGCGGCACAAAGGGCGCGGCACCCGTGGCAATCACGAGCTTGTCGTAGGACTCGGTGTCCGTCGTGCCGTCGGAGCGGCGGACAGAGACCGTGTGCGCCGCGGCGTCGAGTCCGGTGGCCTCCACACCCGTCTCCACATGGACGCCGGTCAGGCCCTCGTACTTCTCGGGCGTGTTGACGATGAGCTCGTCGCGCGACTCGATGCCCCCGCCGATGTAGTAGGGCAGGCCGCAGCCGGCATAGGAGATGTCGGCATCGCGCGTGATGACGCGCACCTCGGCCGTGCGGTCGCAGCGCTTGATCTTGGCTGCCGCCTTGGTGCCGGCGGCCACACCGCCCACGATGAGAAAGCGCATAGGTCCCCTTTCGCTTGGATGACACACTCCATCATAGGTCGTTTTGACGGCGGCGACACGGAGGTGGTGCGCGCCGCGGGCGAGCGGTCGGCGCGTTGGGGCTGGCGGGTGGGCTGGATCGTCTGCCGCCCGCGCCGGTTCCCTCGGGGCGTTGTTGGCCCATACGACGTTGGCGTGGTTTTGCGCGGGCGCGCCTACTCCCGCTCTCGCGGGGACTGCGGTGTCCGCAGGGTGGGGTACCATGGAAAAAACGGGCGCGTTGCGCCTCAGACGAGAGGGGCCGATATGGCTAAGGTGCTCATCATCGCGGGATCGCTCCGCGAGAAGTCGTTCAACCGGCAGCTCGCTCGCGCGGCAGAGGCGCGCCTCGCCGGCCGCGCGGAGACCGAGATGCTCGAGTATGCAGATGTGCCATTCATGAATCAAGATGTGGAGTTTCCGCCGCCGGAGGCGGTCGAGCGCGTGCGCGCCGCCGTTCGTGCGGCCGATGCGCTCTGGATCTTTACGCCCGAGTACAACTACAGCTACCCCGGGGTGCTCAAGAACCTGCTCGATTGGCTGAGTCGCCCGGTCGTCCCCGGTGAGCGCGCCACGGCCGTCACGGCGGGCAAGCCCGTTGCCGTGAGCTCCTGCGCGGGTCGGTCCGCCGGTGCCGGGTCGCGCGCCAAGCTCACGGAGCTTTTGCGCGCCATGCAGGCGGTCCCGCTCGAGGAGCTACAAGTGGGCGTGAGCCTTGACGGCGCGGCGTTTGCGTCGGATGAGCTCCCCCTCACCGATGAGATACTCGCCGGGCTCGATGCGGAGGCGAGTGCGCTGCTCGCCGCGGTCGCGGCGTGACGCGGCACGGGGACGGTGCATTTGGGTGCATTTGGGGACGGGGTCGTTTTGACCCATTGCTGCTTGCGGGCGGCTCTCCCACGGGGTAGTTTGCGGAATACTGCCCCGGCCCGCGCCCGGCCTGCGCAAAAATGACCTGTAGATGGGGCGGTGCGCCGTGGCGCTGCCCGGAGGGCGGGCCGTTGACGGCGGAAAGGGGAGCGTATGAGAGAACATATCGACGTCATCGAGCGGGCGGGCGCCATCTTGGGCGCGCTGACGCCCGGGGCGCTGGTTACGGTCAAGGCGAACGGGCGCGTGAACCCCATGACGATCGGCTGGGGCATGCTCGGCATCGAATGGCGCCGGCCGATCTTTATCGCCTACGTCCGCTGCGACCGCTACACGCACGAGCTGCTTGAGGATGCTGACTGCTTTACCGTGAACGTTCCCGTGCCGACGGGCGACGCCGAGGCGGACCGCCGCGCGCGCCATGCGCTCGGTTTCTGCGGTTCCCACAGCGGCCGCGACGGCGATAAGGTGGCCGAGCTCGGCCTCACGCTCGTCCCGGGAGAGGAGGTCGACGCCCCGGCCATCCGCGAGTTGCCGCTCACCCTCGAGTGCCGGATCATCTACCGGCATGACCAGGACACCGCGCTCATGCCCGAGGAGCTCCGCGCGGGCACCTACGGCGACGCGCCCGTCTATCACACCGCCTACTACGGGGAGGTCGTGAGCGCCTACCTGCTGCGGTAAGGGCGCTGATATTCGGTCGATGCGCGTTCGGGGGTGCCCGGCATCCCCGAACGATCGGTGCAAAGGGGCAGGGCTTTGCGCCGGGGAGGGCCACGCCGCCCGAGTGCGCCGCCGCGCTGCCTCCTGTCGTACCATAGGGCGATGCAACGGACGACATCGACGAGAGGGCGGCATGGCTCAGGACGACAGCACAGACAAGGGGCGCACCGCACGGCGGGCGGGCTCCACCGAGCTCAAGCGCAACGCCCTGGGCGCGCCGAGCCTCGTCTTCATCGTCATCGCTGCCATCGCCCCGCTGGCGGCGTGCGCGGCCAACATCCCCCTCATCATCGGGCATGGCAACGGTATCGCTGCGCCCCTCGATTTTGTGCTCATGGGGGTCGTGCTCGCGCTCTTCTCCTGCGGCTACACTGCCATGAGCGAGCACATGGTCAACGCCGGCGCCTTCTGGGCCTACGTCTCCGAGGGTCTCGGGCGCGTCGCGGGCGCGGCGGCGGGCTACCTCGCGCTCGTGTCGTACAACGTGCTCACCGTATGCACCTCCGCCATGGGAGGCTACATCGTCTCGCGCAACCTCGGCTTTGAGCTGGGGATCGACCTGCCCTGGTGGGCGGTGTCCGCCGTGCTCTGGGTGGTCGTGTGGCTCCTCGGCGCCGCGGGGGTGGACGTGGGCGCGCGCTTTCTCGGGGTCTGCCTCGTCCTCGAGCTCGTCATCATCGTCGCGGCGGTGGGTGCGGTCGTGCTCGGTGAGGGGCTGGCGGCGTTTCTGGCGGCGTCGTTTGCGCCCGAGAGCTTCGTGCGCGGCTCGCCGGGGCTCGGGCTCGTCTTTGCCTTTGCGTGCTATCTGGGGTTTGAGGCCACGGCCGAGTACAGCGAGGAGGCGCGCGATGCCCGGCGCACCGTCCCGCGCGCGACCTTTGCCGCGCTGGCGCTCGTGGGCGCGCTTTTTGTAGCCGCGGCGTGGGCGATGCTCGCCGCGCTCGGGCCGGAGGCGGTGCGCCTCGCGCAGGGGGAGGATGCGGGGACGATCCTCTACCGCATCGTGGCGGCGCGCCTCGGCGCGGGCTTTGGTCACGTGTACAACTGGTTCTACATGCTGAGCTCGATTGCGTGCTGGGTGAGCGCGCACAACGCCGCCACGCGCTACCTGTACGCCTTCGGGCGCGCGGGGCTGCTCCCGCGGGTGCTCGCCCGCACGCACCCGCGGCGTCGGAGCCCCTACGTCGCCGGCCTCGCGCAGGCGGCCTTCGGTGGCGGGGTGCTCGCGCTGGCCGCGGCGGCGGGGCTCTCGCCCTACGCGCAGATCGGGGCGACGGCTTCGGCGCTCGCCTGCGTGGGCGTGATGCTGCTCGAGCTGCTGGCGTCGGTCGCCGCCTTCTGCTATCTGCGGCGGCATGCGGGCGAGCCGGGTTTTGAGTACGGGTTCTTGAGGGCTCGCGTTGCGCCGGTGCTCGCGGCGGTGGCGCTCGGCGCGGTGAGCGTACTCGTGATGGCGAACCTTTCCGCCCTGACCGAGCAGGAGTCGTTTGCGGTGAATCTGGTGCTCGGCTGCCTCATGCCGGCGGTGCTCGGCGCGGGCTGGCTGGTGGCGGCCCGCCGTGCGCGCCGGGGGACGCTCCCCGATCCCGCGGGCATCTCGGTGGAGGGCTGAGGCGTGGGCGAGGCGAGGGCCGGGGCGGTCCGCGGCCAAAATGCGCGCTACGGCCTGGTGGTCGCCTGCTACGGTGCGTCCGACCCGGCGTTTGTCGAGGGGTGGGCGGTACCGCTCATGTGGGAGGCTCGCGACGCCCTGACGGTGGCACGGGGCGTCTCGGCGGACGACCTTGCCTGCCGTATCGCCTTTACGAGCCCTGGGGTCCGCACTGCGCTTGCGGCGCGTGGTGTTGCCGTTGCAGACGTTGCCGGGGCGCTCGACGACCTCGCCCGCGCCGGGGTGTGCGAGGTGGCGGTGGCGTCGGCACATCTGGTGGCGGGCGGCTCGTACCGCGCGCTTGCGGATGCCGCGTCTTGGGCGGAGGCGCGCGGTTGCGCCGTGCGCGTGGCGGCGCCGCTGCTGGCAGATGCGGACGATGCGATCTGTCTGGCCCGGGCGCTGACGGACCGCTATCCCGCCGAGCCCGGCCGCGCCGTGGTGCTCGTGGGGCACGGCGCGGCCGGGGCGGCGCAGCTCTCCTACGCCGCGCTCCAGGCCTACCTTGCCGCGCAGGGCCGTGCCGATGTGCTGGTGGGTACGCTCCGCGGGCGACCGGGCGCGGAAGAGGTTATGGCCGAGCTCGCCGCCCTCGGGTGCCGACGCGTGCTGCTCGCGCCCCTCATGCTCGTGACGGGCGTGCACGCCGCGCGCGATATCGGCGGGACGGGAGCGGGAAGTTGGTGCGTGCGCCTTGCGGCGGCGGGTTATGAAGTGACGGTGGCGCCGGAAGGTCTGGCGGAGCTCCCCGCGGTGCGCGAGCTCGCGGTGCGCCATGTGCTGGCGGCCGTGTCGCAGCCGGCGGAGGACGCCGCGGACGTGCGGCCGCAGCTGCCGCCGCGGCACGCGGCGGGGGATGCGGTTGCGGGCTTCGGTGTGTCCCCGGGAGCGCGCTCGGAGGGTGCTGCCCGCCCGCCGCGCTTCCCGCTCTTCGTCTCGCTGGCGGGTGCGCGCTGCCTCGTTGCGGGATTTGGAGCGGTGGGGGAGCGCCGCGCTCGGGCGCTTGCGCGGTTTGGCGCGGAGGTGCTCGTCGTGGACCCACGCGGGGCGGCGTCCGTGGGTGCAGAGGCGGATGCGCCGCATGTCAACGACGCTGCAGGCGATGTCGGGCTCGCGGCAAAGGCCTCCCACGCCTCACGCGTTGCCGGGGGCGCGCCGCATGAGCCCGCTGCCGCGTGCGACGAGGGCGATGCGCCGTCGCGCCTCGTGCTCCCGGCATCTGGTGGCGGGCGCATCGTCGTGGCCGCGCGCGCCTACCGGGAGGGCGACGAGGAGGGCTGCGCGCTCGTCGTGGCGGCCACCAGCGACCGGGCCGTCAACCGCCACATCGGCGCGCGCTGCCGCGAGCGGGGCATCCCGGTCTCCGTTGCGGACGCCCCGGAGGAGGGCACGTTCTTCTTCCCGGCGCTTTGCGAGGGTGAGCGGCTCGTTGCGGGCATCGTCTCGCGCGACGGTGCGCACGCCGATCACGCGCTCGTTGCCCGGGCGGCACGCGACGTGCGCAGCATCCTGCCATAGCGTCCGCCCATCCGTGCGTGCTAGCATGTCGGGACGGTCAGCGCCGCCCTGCGGCGCGTTTTTGAGCAAAGGGGGTCCCATGGCGGAGCGGGTTCTGGTGCGCATCGGCACGCGGCGCTCCGTCCTTGCGCGGGAGCAGGCGCGCATCGTGGGCGCAGGTCTTGCGGCTGTGGCGCGCGCGGAGGGCATCGAGCTCACCTTTGAGCTCGTGGGCATCACCACCGCGGGCGACCGCATCCTGGACCGCCCGCTCGAGCAGATCGGCGGCAAGGGGCTCTTCATTCGCGAGCTGGACAGCGAGATGACCGAGGGGCGCATCGACATCGCCGTCCACAGCTGCAAAGACCTTCCCGTCGAGCTCGACCCGCGCGTCCGCATCGCGGCGATTCCCGCCCGCGGCGACGTGCGCGACGTGCTCGTGCTGCCCGTGCCGGGCGGTGAAGGTGCCGCAGTCGCGGACGTCCCGACGCCCGGCAGGAGCGCAGAGCCTTGCAGCGACCTTGCGGAGCTGGGTGCCCGCCTGGTGGCGACGGGGCTCCCCATCGGCTGCTCGAGCGCCCGACGTCGCGTGCAGCTGGGTGAGCTCTTTCCCGGTGTTCCCGTGGCGTCGATCCGCGGCAACGTGAACACGCGGCTCGAGAAGCTCGACGCGGGCTCGTATGCGGCGCTCACGCTCGTCGTGGCGGGCCTTGAGCGCCTTGGCTTAACTTCACGCCTCAGCCGCGTGTTCGAACCGCACGAGATGCTCCCCGCAGCGGGGCAGGGTGCGCTTGCGGTCACGGCGCTGCGCCGCGGCGGCACTCCCGACGGGCGGGTCGCGCTCATCGATCGGCTCCTCGAGCGCTATCACGATGTGCAGACGGGCCTGTGCGTTACGGCCGAGCGCGCCTTTACCCGCGCGCTCGGAGCCGATTGCGCCACACCCTGCGGGGCGTATGCGTGCGCAACGGACTCCGGTGCCATCGAGCTCGAAGGCCTTTTTGCGCCACCCGGCTGCGCGCCGCGACGCGGCAAGACGGTGGTCGAGCTTGCGGACGCCTCTGCCGACGTTGCGACCGCACGACTCACGGCTGCAGCGTCGAGCCTTGCGGAGCGGCTACTTGCGTGATGGCGGTTTTTGGTGCTGAAACCGGTGGTTTTCCGCGCAGTACACGACCTGCGGAAACAGAGCGTTTGAGCAGGTAGACGGCACATCCTCCTGAGGGGAAGAAGCATTAGATTTTGGCACGTAATCTGGGGACGGCGGAGTATAGGCCGCGGTGGGGCGGCGGCAAACGGGCAAGGAGGCGGCTATGGAAGACCAGGGGCAGCTAGCTGGGGGCCATATGGACGATCCAGCGACCTCGCGCGGGGTGCGCGCCGAGGGTGCTGCTCGCGTGGCGCTTGTGGGCGCGGGTCCGGGTGCGCCGGACCTCATCACGGTGCGCGGTCGGGAGTTCCTCGCGCGCGCCAACACCGTCTTGTACGACCGGCTCATCAGCCATGAGCTGCTCGGCCTCTGCCGTCCCGACGCCAAGCTCATCAACGTGGGCAAGCACGCGGGCGTGCATTCCGTACCACAGCAAGAGATTAACCGCCTGCTCATGGAGGAGGCGCTCTGCGTTGGGGCGGGCGGGCTCGTCGTGCGTCTCAAGGGCGGCGACCCGTACGTCTTTGGCCGTGGTGGCGAGGAGGCGTCGGCGCTTGCGGCGGCGGACATCCCCTTTGAGGTGGTGCCCGGGGTCTCGAGTGCTGTTGCGGCGCCGGCGTGGGCGGGCATCCCCGTCACCGATCGGCGCTTCGCATCGTCCTGTACTGTGGTGACGGGCCATCGCCGCACCGACGGCACGCTCGACATCGACTACGACGCGCTCGTGCGCACGCGCGGCACACTCGTCTTTCTGATGGGGGTCGCTACGATGCCCCAGATCTGCGCGGGGCTTCTTGCCGCCGGTGCTGCCGCTGACCTGCCGGCGGCCGTGGTCGAGCGGGGAACGAGCGCATCTCAGCGCCGCATCGACGGCACCCTTGGCGGTATCGCCGAGCGTGCCCGGGCGGTGGGCGTGGAGAGTCCGGCCGTGCTCGTGGTGGGGGCGGTGTGCGCGCTCGCGCCGGAGCTCGACTGGTACGACCGGCTGCCCCTGCGCGGCACCCGTGTGCTCGTGACGCGCCCGGTGGACCGCGCGGCGGGGCTTGTGCGGGCGCTCGCGGGCGAGGGCGCGGCGGTGGAGGAGTTTCCGTGCATCGAGACGCGTCCGCTCCCGTCTGCCGCCAAGATGCTCGGCCGCCTGCGAAACTTCACCTGGCTTGTGCTCACGAGCACGTTTGGCGTGCGCTGCCTTATGGACGTGATTGCGGCGGGCCCGCTCGACCTGCGGTGCCTCGGGCATCTGCGCATCGCGGCCATCGGCTCCGCCACTGCCGCGGCGCTCGCGGCCCATAGGATCACGGCCGATTACGTGCCCGAGGTCTACGACGGCGCGCACCTGGGAGCGGGGCTTGTCGAGCGCGCCGACGCAGCGTGCGACCGAGTGCTCATCTTTCGGGCGCGCGACTCGCTCACCGACCTGCCGGAGGCGCTCGAGCGCGCGGGCGTGCCCTTTGAGGACGTTGCCGCGTACGAGACCGTGCTCGCCCCCGTCTCGCCTGCGCCCGATCTTGCCCGGCGGCTTGCGGCGGGGGAGTTTGACGCCGTTACCTTTACGAGCGCGTCGACTGCGCGCGGGTTCGCCCGGGCGTTCCCGGATGTTGCACCGCGGGCCTTTACGGCGGTCTGCCTTGGCGAGACCACACGCCGCGCCGCCGCGGCGCTCGGCTATCGGTGCGTCGTCTCGCGCGCGGCTACGATTGAGAGCCTCGTCGAGCGGACCGTCGAGGCCATAGGGCGGGAGCGTGGCGCTCAGGGCGGAGCCTGAGCGGACGGCGCGGCGCAAGGGGCGCGCGGACAGCGGTACGGCGGCATCGAACAAAGCTTGAATATCCCGTGATGGCCGCACGCTCCGAACATATGTGCGCAGACGGCGCGCTACACTACCGTTGCCGGAGTATCATCAGCCGGCTGTTCACCTTCGGTCAGATTGGGATACCCATGTCCGATTCTTCCATCGTCATCCGCGGGGCGCGCGAGCACAACCTCAAGGATATCGACGTTACCATTCCGCGCGACAAGCTCGTGGTCATCACGGGCCTCTCGGGCTCGGGCAAGTCGAGCCTTGCCTTCGATACCATCTACGCCGAGGGCCAGCGCCGCTACGTGGAGAGCCTCTCGAGCTATGCGCGGCAGTTTCTCGGGCAGATGGACAAGCCCGACCTTGACTCCATCGACGGCCTCTCACCGGCCGTCTCCATCGACCAGAAGACGACCTCCAAAAACCCGCGCTCCACGGTGGGCACGGTGACCGAGATTTACGACTACCTGCGTCTGCTTTTTGCCCGCATCGGCACGCCGCACTGCCCCGAGTGCGGGCGCGAGATCGAGCGCCAGACAACCGACCAGGTTGCCGACAAGATCCTCGAGGCGGGGGAGGGCCGGCGCGCCTACATGCTCGCCCCCGTGGTGACCGACCGCAAGGGTGAGTTTGCCAAGCTCCTCGACGACCTGCGCCGCGAGGGCTTCAGCCGCGTGCGTATCGACGGCGAGGTGCGCTCGCTCGACGACCCCATCGAGCTCGACAAGAAGTTCCGCCATACCATCGAGGTCGTGGTAGACCGCATCGTCATCCGCGAGGGCTCGGTGGGGCGCATCGCCGAGGCGGTGGAGCAGGCCACCAAGCTTGCGCACGGGCGCGTGGGCGTGTACCTCCTGCCCGACCGCGACGCGCCGGAGGGCACGGAGGGTGAGCTTCTCATGTACTCGCTCGCGCTCGCCTGCCCCGAGCACGGACACTCCATCGACGACCTGCAGCCGCGCGATTTCTCGTTCAACGCGCCCTACGGAGCCTGCCCCGAGTGCGACGGCCTCGGCTTTAAGAAGGTCGTGGACGCCGAGGCGCTTATCGAGGACCCGTCGCTCTCCATCGAGGACGGGGTCTTCGGTAGCTTCTTTGGGCGGTCGAACTACTACCCGCAGATTTTCAGGGCGCTCTGCCGCCACCTCAAGGTGGACCCGACGACCCCGTGGCGCGACCTGCCGGCCCGCGCCCGCAAGGTGTTTCTCGACGGTCTGGGCGACAAGAAGATGCGTGTGGACTACCACACCCAGGACGGGCGCGACACGCATTGGTTTACCAAGTACTCGGGTGTGCGCAACATCCTCTACGAGCGCTACACCGAGACCACCAACGAGAACACCAGGGCACGTCTCGAGAAGTACATTCGCGAGGAGCCCTGCCGCGCTTGCCACGGCGCGCGCCTGCGTCCCGAGATGCTGGCCGTTACCGTGGGCGGCAAGTCCATCTACGACGTGTGCTGCCTTTCGTGCCGCGAGTCGCTCGAGTTCTTTGAGCACCTCGAGCTCAACGAGCGCCAGGAGTTCATCGGTGGGCGCATCGTAAAGGAGATCCTCGAGCGTCTCCGTTTTTTGGTGGACGTGGGCCTGGACTACCTCACGCTCGACCGCGCCTCGGCCACGCTCTCGGGCGGCGAGGCACAGCGCATCCGTCTTGCCACGCAGATCGGCGCGGGCCTCATGGGCGTGCTCTACATCTTGGACGAGCCCTCGATCGGTCTGCATCAGCGTGATAACGAGCGGCTCATCGGTACCCTTGAGCGCCTGCGCGATCTCGGCAACACGGTGATCGTGGTCGAGCATGACGAGGACACCATCCGTGCTGCCGATTACGTGGTCGACATGGGGCCGGGCGCGGGCGAGCACGGCGGCGAGGTGGTGTGCGCCGGCACCCCGGCAGAGATCATGGCCTGCCCTGACTCGCTCACCGGCCAGTACCTCACCGGTGCGCGCATGGTGCGTCTGCCCGACGAGCGGCGCCACCCCGGGCGCGGCTGCCTCACCATCACGGGGGCGCGCGCCAACAATCTCAAGAACGTGACGGCCAAGATCGAGTTCGGCACCTTTACGGTGGTGACGGGCGTGTCGGGCTCGGGCAAGTCGAGCCTGGTGACCGACACCATCGCGCCGGCGCTCGCCAACGCCGTCCACCATTCGGCGCGCCCCGTGGGGCCGTACCGCAAGATCGAGGGGCTCGACCAGATCGACAAGGTCATCGATATCGACCAGTCGCCTATCGGCCGCACCCCGCGCTCCAACCCCGCAACCTACATCGGCCTCTGGGACGACCTGCGCGCGCTCTTTGCGAGCGTGCCGGAGTCCAAGGCGCGCGGCTACTCGCCGGGGCGCTTCTCGTTCAACGTGTCGGGCGGCCGCTGCGAGGCGTGCAAGGGCGACGGCCAGATCAAGATCGAGATGCACTTCTTGCCCGATATCTACGTGCCGTGCGAGGTCTGCGGCGGCAAGCGCTACAACCGCGAGACGCTCGAGGTAACCTACCGCGGCAAGTCCATCGCCGACGTGCTCGACATGAGCGTGACCGAGGCGCTGGCCTTCTTTGGCAACATCCCGCAGATCAAGCGCAAGCTCCAGACGCTCTACGATGTGGGCCTGGGCTACGTGCGCCTGGGACAGCCCGCCACGACGCTCTCGGGCGGCGAGGCGCAGCGCGTCAAGCTCGCCAAGGAGCTGCACCGCAAGCAGACGGGCAAGACCTTCTACATCTTGGACGAGCCCACGACGGGTCTGCACTTTGAGGACGTGCGCCAGCTCATCGATGTGCTTCAGCGTCTGGTGGACGCAGGCAACACCGTGCTCGTGATCGAGCACAACCTCGACGTGATCAAGGTGGCCGACCGCATCATCGACCTCGGCCCCGAGGGCGGCTCGGGCGGCGGGCGCATCGTGGTCTCGGGCACCCCCGAGCAGGTGGCCGCCTGCCCCGAGAGCTATACCGGGCGCTTCCTCGGGCCCATCTTGGAGCGCGACCGCGCGCGCCAGGCCGCGGAGTAGCAAGTTTGCAAGATGCACGACCGGGGGCGGGCCGTTTTGCCGGGGGCGCGCGGCGCTTCCAGCAAGGCGACCCGCCTCCGGTTGCTTTGGTTGTGCTTCGGGCCGAGGGCGCGGCAACCGGCTCGCCGCGCTCGTCGGCGCCGCATTCGAGCTTGGCACGTCCGCCTGCTCCGCGGTCGGGCCCGGTCGGCACCCGGCCCGGGGCTCAGTCCGGGACTCGGTGGCCAGCTTGACGCGCGCATCGGCATCGAACTCCCAAAACGCGGTTCACTCATCGTTTGCGCATGTTCTCGTCCTAAAACGCCCAATAGGTGAGTGAACGACAAAACCAGAATGCACAAAAGGTGAGTGAACCGCAAAGTGCGGTTTCCGTCTGGCCCGCCGTCGGCTGCTGTGCGCGGGGCGGTCTCTGGTCGGGACCCACCGTCGGCCATCGGGCGGAACTCCCCGCCCTCAAGCCCGTCTGTCCCCCGTGTGGAGTGTTTCGAGGGCGATGCGCGCGCCTCCGGGCGGGCTGGTATGATGGTGACCATGCCTATCGAATCACCGGGAGGGCGCACCATGAAGCTCAACCATACCGTCGCATCCCCCGTGCACGCGCTCCGCGGCAGGCGCGCCGCGGTGGCCGCGCTGGCGCTCGCGCTCGCTGCCGGGCCGGCACTCGCGCCGGTTGCGACGTTTGCCGCAGAATCTGATGACCTTTCCAGCCAGCTCGCCGCAGCGCAGCAGGAGCTTGCCGACCTTACCAGCGAGCTCGAGCGTGCTCAGGCCGAGGTTGATACCACCGCTTTTGAGCTTGCCGACACGCAGGATCGCATCGCCACACTCGAGACGCAGGTCGCCGAGACCTCCGAGAAGCTCGCGAGCGCGCAGGAGGAGCTCTCGAGCCAGGCCGCGCAGACCTACAAGGCGGGGAGCGTCACGCTCTTTGATATCATCCTCTCCTCGTCGAGCTTTGACGAGCTGGCGAGCCGCTTCTACTACGCCAACAAGGTTGCCGACGCCGAGAGCTCGCAGGTAGAGAACGTTCGCGAGCTGCAGGAGAGTCTGAACGCCCAGCAGAGCGAGCTTACTACGCGCGAGGAGGAGCTGACCGGGCTCCTCGACCAGCAGACGGCGAGCGCCGACGCCCTCGCTTCGGCCCAAAGCGAGGCCTCAAGCTACGTGAACGGCCTCTCTTCCGAGCTGCAGGAGGCGCTTGCCGCCGAGCGTGCGGCAGCGGCTGCGGCCGCCGCCCAGCAGCAGCCCGCCACCGATACGGGCGCTACGGACAACGGTAACCAGGGCACGGCGGACACCACGCCCGCGCCGGAGACCCCTTCGGGCGGCAACAACACCCAGCAGCAGCCCTCTGCCCCCAGCGGCGGCGGCTCGACGAGCAACCCCTCGACCCCGTCGGGTGGCGGATCGGGCTCGGGCGGCTCCGCAAGCTCGGGCAACCTCTCGCAGTCCCAGCGCTCGACCATCGTCTCCACCGCGCGGAGCCAGCTCGGCTGCGCCTACAGCTGGGGCGCGTGCTCGCCGGGCGTGGCCTTTGACTGCTCGGGTCTTACCATGTACGCCTACCGCGCCGCGGGCATCTCGCTTTCGCACAGCTCGGCCGCTCAGTACCGCACCGTCAAGAACGCCGGCAACCTCAAGACCAACGCGAGTGACCTCGTGGCGGGCGACCTCGTCTTCTACCAGTCGGGCGGCGTGGTGGGCCACGTGGCCATCTACATCGGCGGCGGTCAGGTGATTCACGCGAGCGACTACAGTACGGGCGTCATCACCTCGAGCCTCTACTACAGTTCGGGCTTCTGCGGCGGCGGCAGCCCGGTGTAGGGCGGCGCGTATGGCCTCCGCACCCAAGAAGACTAACGCGATGCGCGAGCTCGAGCGCGCGGGCATCGCCTACTGCACGCACGTCTACGAGCACGTCGAGGGTGATTTCTCGGGCGTGCACGTGGCCGAGCAGCTCGGCGAGGACCCGGACCAGGTCTTTAAGACGCTTGTGACTGTGGCGCCAACGGGTGAGCACGTGGTGTGCTGCATCCCGGTGCGCTGCGAGCTCGACCTCAAGCGCGCGGCAAAGGCGGCGGGCGTCAAGTCACTTTCGATGTTGCATCTCCGCGACCTCACGGCCGTGACTGGTTATGTGCGAGGCGGCTGCTCGCCGGTGGGCATGAAGCGCGTCTTTCCAACGGTGATTGACGAGACCTGCCAGCTCTTCGACACCATCATGATCTCGGGCGGGCGGCGCGGTCTGCAGCTGGAGCTCGACCCGGCGGAGCTTGTGTCGTTCTGCCACGCTGCGCTCGCCGATATCGTTCAAGAGGGGATATGAGCATGACCGAAACGTACGGGGAACACCCCCGCGGCAAGCACTTCAAGGCCCCTGCGCCCGAGGCGCCCGGCGTGGCGCGCCCGGACGAGACGGCCGTTTTCATCACGGCGGCCGAGCGTGCGCGCGTGACCCCGCACCCCCGTACCAGTGCAGACGAGACCTCGGTCTTCCTCGCGATGGCCGAGCAGTCGGTGAACGCAACACCCGCACGCCCCGCCGTCACCGCCCCGACCCCCTCTCATCCTTTTTCTTCCATCAGCGAGGGCCCAGGCTCGACCGGCAACCTAGCAGCCGCCCAAGGCGGAGAGACGGGGCTCTTCCCGCCCCTCTACAACGGTGCGTCGGGCAGTTCCTCCGTGCCGGGCGCGGGCATCCCTTCGGACGTGGTCCTCGTGAATTCGAGCTCTTGCTCGAATTCCCTGCGGGAAACGTCCTGCGGGATGCCCGCGCCCGGCACGGAGGAACTGCCCGACGGCTCGGCTGCCGAGGCCGACGATGACGACTTCTCCGCCTCGGGCGACTACGAGAGCGTCGGCCGCTCGGCGGGCCTTATGACCTTGCTGATCGTCATCTCGCGCCTCACCGGCTTTGCCCGAACCTGGTTCATGGGCCTGGCCTTCGGCGTGTCGCTCCTCGCCTCGTCCTACAACATCGCCAACAACCTGCCCAACATGCTCTACGAGCTCGTGATGGGCGGCATGCTTGTCACGGCGTTTCTGCCCGTCTACATGGACGCGCGCCGGCTCGGCGGCAAGGAGGGCGCCAACGCCTACGTGGGGAACCTTCTCTCGATCCTGCTCGTCGTGCTCGGCGTGGCGTCGGTCGCGGCGTGCGTCTTTGCCCCGGCGCTCATCTGGACGCAGTCGTTCATGAGCTCGGGCGAGGAGATGGAGACGGCGGTCTACTTCTTCCGCATCTTTGCGTTCCAGATTCTGTTCTACGGGCTCGGCTCGGTCTTCTCGGGCGTGCTCAACGCGCACCGCGACTACTTCTGGAGCAACGTCGGCCCCATCCTCAACAACGTGGTCGTTATCGCGAGCTTTGTGGCATTTCCCTTCCTGCAGCAGGTGAGCGACGCCGTGGCCATCACCGTGCTCGCCGTGGGCACCACCGCGGGCGTGTTCGTGCAGATGGCCTGCCAGATTCCGGCGCTCGGACGCCATGGGATCCACCCGCGCCTGCACATCGACCTGCGCGACCCGCTTCTGCGCAAGACGGTCTCGCTCGGCGTGCCCACCATCATTGCCACCCTCTGCACGCTCGTCACGAGCTCGGTCATGAACTCCACCGCGCTCGCCGTGCAGCCCGGCACCGGCTCGTCTGTTATCGCCTACGCGCGCCTGTGGTACACACTGCCCTACGCGCTTCTGGCCGTTTCGCTCAACACGGCGCTCTACACCGAGCTCGCGCGCGACGCCACCCGCGGCGACGACGACGCGGTGCGCGCCGGCCTCTCGCGCGGCATTGCCCAGCAGTTCTTTGTGCTCATCCCCTTTGCGCTCTACCTCATGGTCTTCAGCTTCCCGCTCAACATGATCTACTGTGCGGGCAAGTTCGACCTCGAGGGCGTGGGGCTCGTTGCCGAGTACCTGCGCTTCCTGGCGCCGTCGCTGCCGCTCTACGGCGTGTGCATGCTCATGCAGAAGGGCTGCTCGGCGCTGCGCAACATGCACCCCTATGCCGCCTTTATCTTGGCGGGCGCCGTGGCCGAGATCGCCTGGTCGGTCACCTTTGCGCTCGGCCTCGGCGGCGGGATGCCCTTCATCGCGCTCTCCATGACGGCGAGCTACCTCGTCTCTGACATCGGCGCCTTCTGGTGGATGCGCCGTCGCCTGCACGGTCTCAGGGCCAAGCAGATTGTCCACGGCATTTTGGCGGGCCTCTTGCTCGGCGGCCTTGGAGCGGCGGCGGGCGCAGGTGTGCTCGCGCTGCTGGAGACCTTCGTGGCGCCGCTCGTCACCTACCTGCCCGACGGCACCGCCCAGACGGCCGGCATGCTCCAGACCGTCGCCTACCTGGCGGTGGCGGGTATCGTCTCGCTCGTGGTGACCTTTGGCCCGGCCATTGCGCTCAAGTTCCCCGAGGCCGATATGTTCCGCTCGATCCTCCGCCGCGTGAGGCGCTAGCCCTATGGCCGATACGCAGTGGCACGATGCCCCGGGTGATACCGACCGCACGGAGCACATCGACGAGACCCTCATCGCGCCGGCGCCGGGCATTGCCCCGAGCCTCGCCGAGCAGGTGGCGCGCGTTCCCACGAGCCCGGGGTGCTATCTCTGGAAGGACGCGGCCGGTACCGTTATCTACGTGGGCAAGGCCAAGAACCTGCGCGCCCGCATGCGCCAGTACGTGCAGCTCACCGATGAGCGGCAGAAGATTCCGCTCATGATGCAGCTCGTGGCGTCGTTTGACTATCTCGTGGTGGAGAGCGAGCACGAGGCGCTCGTGCTGGAGCGCAACCTCATCGGCCAATACCACCCCTACTTCAACGTCGACTTCAAGGACGACAAAAGCTATCCCTTTATCGCCCTCACCAAAGGGGACCTCTTTCCGGCCATCAAGTACACGCGCGAGCGGCACCGTCCGGGGACGCGCTATTTTGGACCCTATACCGACAGCCGCGCCGCCCGCGACACCATCGACACCATCCGTAAGGTCATCCCCATCTGCATCGCCAACTGCGCGGAGTGGAAACGCTGCCGACGCCTTGCCGAGGCGCACAAGGGCGACGAGGACATCCTCGGGCTCATCATGGCCGAGAAGGGGCGGCCCTGCTTTGACTACCACGTGGGCCGCGGCCCCGGGGCGTGCGTGGGCGCCATCACCCCCGAGGACTACGCCAAGAACGTCCGGCGCGTAGAGCGCTTTCTCTCGGGCAAGCGCAGCGAGGTGACGGGCGAGCTCAGGGCTGAGATGGCCGAGGCCGCCGCCGACCTCGACTTTGAGCGGGCGGCGCGCCTCAAGCGTCGGCTCGAGGTGATCGACGGGCTCGATGACCGCCAGCAGGTGGTCTTTCCCTCCCGCGTGGACCTCGACGTCATCGGGTTTTACCGCGAGGAGACGATTGCCGGTGCTTGCGTCTTTGCCGTGCGCGAGGGGCGCACGGTCAGAAGCTGCGAGTTCATTCTCGACAAGGGGCTCGACGTGGACGAGGAGGAGCTCGTCTCGGGCTTTGTGAAGCGCTACTACGACGAGACGGCCGATATCCCCGCCGAGGTCGACGTGGCGGTTGAGCTTGCCGACGCCGAGGTGCTGGGGGAGTGGCTCACCGAGAAGCGCGGGCACATCTGCCGACTGCATCGCCCGCAGCGCGGCGAGAAGCGCCACCTGCTCGAGACCTGCGAACGCAACGCCCGCCACGCCCTCATGCGCTACATGATGCGCACGGGCTACGCGGACGACCGGACCAACCAGGCGCTTCTTGAGCTCGAGAGCGCGCTGGCGCTGCCCGCGCCGCCACTGCGTATCGAGTGCTTCGATATCTCGACCATCCACGGACGCTTTACCGTGGCTTCGATGGTGGTCTTTACCAACGGGCGGCCCGACAAGAGCCAGTACCGGCGCTTCCGCGTGCGGAGCGTTACGGGGGAGGCCAACGACTTTCTCTCGATGCAGGAGGTGTTGGGCCGTCGTTACGCCTCGGAGCGCATGGCCGACGAGCGGTTTGGCAGCCGTCCCGACCTGCTCGTGGTCGACGGCGGCAAGCCGCAGCTCACCGCCGCGCTCACCCAGCTCTCGGAGCTCGGGCTCGACATCCCGGTCTGCGGCCTCGCCAAGGCCGACGAGGAGGTCTTTGTGCCCTGGGACGACACGCCCGTGGTGCTGCCCAACGGCTCGGCCTCGCTCTACCTCATCAAGCAGGTCCGCGACGAGGCGCACCGCTTTGCCATCACCTTCCACCGCGAGCTGCGCGACAAGGCCATGACCGTGAGTGTGCTCGACGAGGTGGAGGGCGTGGGCCCCACGCGCAAGAAGGCCATCATGCGGCACTTTGGCTCGATGAAGCGCCTGCGCGCGGCAAGTGTGGACGACATCGCAGCGGTCAAGGGCGTCCCGCGCCAGGTGGCCGAGGCGGTGTACGAGACGCTGCGGGCCTGGGAGAACGCCGACTAACTCTGCCGGCCCACTGCAGCACGACCTCGGCCCTCAATCGTCGGTCGCCGCGCGCAGGTCATTTGGGGACGTGTTCCGTTTGACCCATTTTCACGGGGCAGAGGGACAGGGGCTTTGTCCTACGAGGGGCGCGCGACCAAGTGTCTGTCCCCACCGCCGCACGGTTATACTTATCCACAGGCTTAACGTGTTGAGGAGGTAGACCATGCCGAGCGACGAGGCGATCCATAGCAAGGAGAACGCCGAGCGCGTGCCCGATATCGTGGTCATCACCGGTATGTCCGGTTCGGGCCGCACGCAGGCGATGCACGTCTTTGAGGACATGGGCTACTTCTGCATCGACAACCTGCCGCCCCGCCTCATCCAGCAGCTCGCCGAGCTCGTGGGCATCAACTCGGGCGTGGGGAGGCATCTCGCCGTTACCTGCGACCTGCGCAGTCAGGGTCTCTTTGACGAGCTTGTCGACGTGATCGAGGCGCTCGAGGAGCACGAGATGTCGGTCGAGGTCGTCTACCTCGAGGCGTCGGACGAGGTCCTCATGCGCCGCTATAACGAGAACCGCCGTCGGCACCCGCTCGCTGCCCCCGGTGAGAGCACCTCCGGCGCCATCGCGCGCGAGCGCCGGCAGCTCGCCGTGGTGCGCGACCGCGCCGACATGATCATCGACACCTCGCACCTCGCCACCTCCGCGCTGCGTGCCCGCCTGCGAGCTGCCTTCTCCGAGCTCACCGACCAGCAGCTCATGGAGGTGCACGTCTTCTCCTTCGGCTTTAAGCACGGCCTGCCCGCTGAGGCGGACATCATGATCGACGTGCGCTTTCTGCCCAACCCCTTCTACGACCCCGAGATGCGCAAGCTCACCGGCAAGGACGAGAAGGTCGCCTCCTTTGTGCTCGACCACCCCAAGACCCAGCAGTTCTGGCGCGCCTGGTGCCAGCTGCTCGATGCGGTCATGCCCGGGTACGTGGCCGAGGGCAAGCCGCAGCTCTCTATCGCGGTGGGGTGCACGGGCGGTCAGCACCGCTCGGTTGCGATCGCCGAGGCCACAGGGCGCTACCTCGCGGGGCAGCAGTACCACGTGACGGTCTCGCACCGCGATCTTGCCCGCGCCAACCGCACGGCCGAGGGCGAGATCCACTGAGCGTGCCGGGCGCGTGCGCGTGTCCGCGCGGCGTGAGGCGCCCCGCCCCAACCCGGCTCACAGGAGAGGAGGAGCATGTCGTTTACGGCCGAGGTGCGCGACGAGCTGTCGCGCTGTGAGCCCGTCTGCGAATACTGCAACCTGGCGACACTTGCGGCGCTCGTGCGCGTGACGGGCACGCTCTCGATTGCGGGCTCGGGCCGCCGGCTCACGGTGGCAACCGAGACGGGCGCGGTGGCGCGCACCATGATCAACCTCACCCACACGGTGCTCAAGCTCAAGACCGAGCTCACCCCGCGCCGCTCGGTGCTCCACAAGGTGCGCAACTACCTCATCACCCTCCCCGAGCAGCCGGGGCTCGACAAAGCGCTCGTGCTGCTCGGCGTGCTCGACCGCAAGGGCAACCTCGTGGCGGGGGTGCCCCGGCATGTGGTGGCTCGCCCGTGCTGCCGGCTCGCCTACTTGCGCGGCGCGCTCATCGCCGGGGGCTTTGTGGCCGACCCGCGGGGCGACTTTCACCTCGAGATCGCGGTCTCGGGCGAGGAGTTTGCCCGCGGGCTCGCAAAGCTCATCGAGCAGGAGGGGGTGCGCGCCCGCGTAAACCCGCGCCGCGGGGCCTACGCTGTCTACGTCAAGAGCGCCGAGGATATCTGCCGGCTCCTCACGGAGCTCGGTGCGACCCGGAGCGTGGCGGGGATCGAGGACGCGCGCGCGATGAAGCTCGTCAAGAACAACGTCAACCGCAAGGTCAACGCCGAGCTTGCCAACCAGACGCGCACCGCCGACGCCGCCCAGCACCAGGTTGAGCTCATCCGCCGTGTGGTGGACGAGGGGCTCTACGACACCCTGCCCGGGGCGCTGCGCACCTTCTGCGACCTGCGCCTGGCGCATCCGGACCTGTCGCTGAGGGACCTCGGGGCCCTCGCCGACCCGCCGCTCAGCAAGTCGGCGCTCTACCACCGGGTCCTGCGGCTCGAGAAGCTGGTAGGGGAGCGCGAATAGCGGCGGCAGGTCGGTTCTCGGGTGCTTGATGCGGGCCCGCGTGGATTTTGAGACCCACCGTCAACATCAGCGTTCGGTCAAAAAGTCCGTAATGACGCGACTGAGATTTTGAAAAAAAGGTATATTGGTTGAGTGGTTTGTTTGTGGGCCTCGACAGCGGGCACCCGCCCGCGGGGGTCTAACGAAAGGAGACACGCATGGCAGTAAAGGTTGCTATCAACGGCTTCGGTCGCATCGGCCGCCTGGCGTTCCGTCAGATGTTCGGTCACGAGGGCTCCGAGATCGTCGCCATTAACGACCTCACCTCCCCGGACATGCTCGCTTACCTGCTGAAGTACGACACCACGCAGGGCAACTACGCTCGCGACCACAAGGTCGAGGCCGGCGAGGACTCCATCACCGTCGACGGCAAGAAGATCACCATCTACAAGGAGGCCGACGCTAACAACCTCCCGTGGGGCGAGCTCGGCGTTGACGTCGTCCTCGAGTGCACCGGCTTCTACACCAGCAAGGAGAAGGCTCAGGCCCACATCAACGCTGGCGCCAAGAAGGTCGTCATCTCCGCTCCTGCGGGCAACGACCTCCCCACGATCGTCTACAACGTGAACCATGAGCAGCTCACGGCTGAGGACAACATCATCTCCGCCGCTTCCTGCACCACCAACTGCCTCGCCCCGATGGCCAAGGGTCTCAACGACTTCGCGCCCATCGTGTCCGGCATCATGACCACCATTCACGCCTACACCGGCGACCAGATGCCGCTCGACGGCCCGCAGCGCAAGGGCAACAAGCGCCGCAGCCGCGCTTGCGCTCAGAACATCGTCCCCAACAGCACCGGTGCCGCCAAGGCCATCGGTCTGGTGCTCCCCGAGCTCAACGGCAAGCTCATCGGTGCCGCCCAGCGCGTCCCGACCCCGACCGGCTCGATCACCAACCTCTACTGCGTGGTTGACAAGACCGTGACCGTCGACGAGGTCAACGCCGCCATGAAGGCCTACGCCGAGACCATCCCCGAGACCTTCGGCTACAACACCGACGACATCGTCTCCTCCGACATCATCGGCGAGACCCACGGCTCGATCTTCGACGCCACCCAGACCATGGTCCAGGACCTCGGCAACGGCCAGAGCCTCGTTCAGGTCACCTCTTGGTACGACAACGAGAACTCCTACACCTCGCAGATGGTCCGCACCATCAAGTACTTCGAGAAGTTCGTCGCCTAAGTGCCGACGCACGACTCTAAGCGCTTTTAGCGTCTGACAGGGGCGCGGCCTTTGGGTTTGGGCCCAGAAGCCGCGCCCCTTTTTCGATGGGCGCCCGGGAGGCGAGCCCGCTCGACCCGCGCCCTCGACAGATGGAAGTCCCACCAACCCGACGAAAGGCAGATGCACATGGCTTTCACCAAGAAGACCGTCCGCGACATCGATGTCGACGGCAAGCGCGTCCTCATGCGCGTTGACTTCAACGTGCCGCTCAAGGACGGCGTGGTGACCGATGACACGCGCGTGCGCGCCGCCATCCCCACCATCCAGTACCTCAAGGACCACAACGCCAAGATCATCCTCATGAGCCACCTCGGTCGCCCCAAGGGCGACGGCCCCGAGCCCGAGCTCTCGCTCAAGCCGGCCGCCGACAAGCTCGCCGAGCTCACCGGCTATGAGGTCAAGTTCGTCGACGATACCTATGGCGAGAAGGCCAAGGCTGCGGTCGACGCCCTCGAGCCGGGCGAGATCCTCGTGCTCGAGAACGTCCGCTTTGACAAGCGCGAGAAGAAGAACGACCCCGAGATTGCCAAGACCCTCGCTTCTTACGGCGACATCTTCGTGCTCGACGCCTTTGGCACCGCACACCGTGCTCAGGGCTCCGTGGTGGGCCCGGCCGAGTACCTGCCGGCCGTTGCGGGCTTCCTGCTCGAGAAGGAGGTCGACACCCTGACCAGCATCTTCGCTGAGCCGGCCCGTCCGTTTGTGGCCATCGTGGGCGGCTCCAAGGTGTCCTCCAAGATCGGCGTGCTCGATCACCTCATCGATTCCGCCGACACCCTCATCATCGGTGGCGGCATGGCCTACACCTTCTTCCTCGCCAAGGGCTACACCGTCGGTACCTCCCTCAAGGAGGAGGACTGGGTCGAGCGCGCGGGCGAGATGCTCAAGAAAGCCGAGGAGAAGGGCGTCAAGATCCTGCTCCCCGTCGACAACGTCGTGGCCGATCACTTTGGCGAGGACGCTGTGGGCGAGGTCGTCGACTCCGACAAGATCCCCGATGACCGCATGGGCATGGACATCGGCCCCAAGACCGAGAAGCTCTACGCCGACGCCATCGCTGGCGCCAAGACCATCTTCTGGAACGGCCCCATGGGCGTCTTTGAGATGGATCAGTTCGCGCACGGCACGCAGGCCGTCGCCGAGGCCGTGGCCGCCAACACCGACTGCACCTCCATCATCGGCGGTGGCGACTCCGTGGCCGCTGTGAACAAGTTCAACCTGGCCGACAAGATGTCCTGGATCTCCACGGGTGGCGGCGCCTCCATGGAGCTCGTCGAGGGCAAGGCCCTTCCTGGAGTGGAGGCTCTGAACGATGCCGAGTAAGCGCACCCGCCTCATCGCAGGCAACTGGAAGATGAACAACGACGTCCCGGCCGCTAAGGAGCTGGCCGAGGCGCTCGTGGAGAAGGTTCCGGCCTCCGATAGCGTCGAGGTGGTCATCTGCCCGCCGACGATCGATTTGGCCTGCACCTCGCACAAGATCGCCGAGTCCGCCATCAAGCTCGGTGGCCAGAACGTGTACTGGGAGGAGAAGGGCGCCTACACCGGCGAGACCTCCTGCGGCATGCTCAAGTCGGTGAACGCCGAGTACTGCATCATCGGTCACTCCGAGCGTCGCGACTACTTCCACGAGACCGACGAGGACATCAACAAGAAGGCCAAGGCGCTGATGGCCGCGGGCATCACCCCGATCAGCTGCTGCGGCGAGTCGCTCGAGGTCCGCGAGGCCGGCACGCACGTTGCCTTCGTGGTCGACCAGATCAAGAAGGACACCGAGGGCCTCACCATCACCGATCCCTCCAAGTACGTTGTGGCCTATGAGCCCATCTGGGCCATCGGCACCGGCAAGACCGCCACGGCCGCTGACGCCCAGGAGGTCTGCGGCGCCATCCGCGCGACCCTCGCCGAGATTTTCGGCCAGGAGACCGCCGACGGCATCCGCATCCTTTACGGTGGCTCCGCCAAGCCCGAGAACATCGCCGGCTTCCTCGCCGAGGAGGACGTGGACGGTGCCCTCGTGGGCGGCGCTTCGCTCAAGGCCGATGACTTTGCGGCCATGGTTGAGAAGGCGGCTGAGTAATGGCAGAGAACAAGCGCCATCTTCCGGCGCTCCTCGTGATCATGGACGGCTTTGGCCTGGCTCCGGCCGGCGACAACAACGCCGTCTTTAAGGCCGAGAAGCCCTATCTCGACAAGCTCTGGAACGAGTATCCGCACACCACGCTCGGCGCTTCGGGCGAGGACGTGGGCCTGCCTGCGGGTCAGATGGGCAACTCCGAGGTCGGGCACCTCAACATCGGTGCCGGCCGCATCGTGTTCCAAGAGCTCAGCCGCATCAACAACTCCATCATCGACGGCTCGATCGAGGAGAACCCCACGCTCGCCAAGGCGATGGAGGACACCGGCCGCCACGGCGGCACCGTCCACCTGCTCGGTCTTGTCTCGCCCGGTGGCGTGCACTCCATGCAGCGCCACGGCGAGGTCCTGTCGGTGCTCGCTGCCATGCACGGCGTGGAGAAGATTCGCTTCCACTGCTTCATGGACGGCCGCGACGTCGATCCGCACTCCGGCGCGGGTTACATCAAGACCCTCAAGGAGAACCTCGAGGCGCTCTCCAAGTACACCGGCGTCGACGCCCGCATCGCCACGGTCTCCGGCCGCTACTGGGCCATGGACCGCGACAACCGCTGGGAGCGCGTCGAGCGCGCCTACGACGTCATCACCCTGCCCCAGGAGGGCCCGGATGTCGATCCGGTCGAGGGTGTCGAGGCCTACTACGAGCGCGACGAGCGCGGCGACGAGTTCGTTGAGCCCTTCGCCTGCCATAACGAGGGCGTGCACGACGGCGACGCGATGGTGTTCTTCAACTTCCGTCCCGATCGCGCCCGCGAGATGACGCGCGCCTTTACCGAGCCCGATTTTGACGGCTTTGAGCGCAAGGTTGCCCCCAAGCTCTCGCACTTCGTCACCATGACGGAGTACGACGATACGTTCAAGAACGTCGAGGTGGCCTTCCCCAAGACGTTCCCCGAGAACGTGCTGGCCGACGTCATCGCGCAGAACGGCCTCAAGCAGCTGCACACCGCAGAGACCGAGAAGTACGCCCACGTGACGTTCTTCCTCAACGGCGGCGTCGAGGAGCCCAAGGAGGGGGAGGAGCGCGTGCTCGTTCCCTCGCCGAAGGTTGCCACCTACGACCTGCAGCCCGAGATGTCGGAGCCCGAGGTCACCGAGAAGCTCGTTGCCGCCATCGAGAACGATGAGGCCGACTTCTACATCGTGAACTATGCCAACTGCGACATGGTGGGTCACACCGGCGTCTTTGACGCTGCCGTCAAGGCCGTTGAGGCCGTGGACGATGGCCTCTCCAAGGTGATTCCCGCGATTCTCGCCAAGGGCGGTTTTGCGCTCATCACCGCCGACCACGGCAACGCCGACCACATGTACGACGTGGACGATGCAGGCGAGAAGCACCCCTTCACCGCCCATACCACCAACCGCGTGCCGTTTATCGTGGTCGACCCCAAGGCCAAGCTCACCGGGATCGAGAGCGGGCGCCTGTCGGACATCGCGCCGACGCTGCTCACTCTTGCCGGGCTCAAGCCCTCAGCCGAGATGACCGGTCGCGTCCTCGCCACCGAGGAGTAACCTGACTCATTTTGGGACGGGGTAATTTTCGTTCATAGGGAGGGCCGCCGCAGCCACCAGGTTGCGGCGGCCCTCCTTTTTGGGTCACGTGGGTCATTTGGGGACGTGTTCCATCTGACCCATTTTGGGAAGAAAAATGGGTCAGATGGAACACGTCCCCAACTGCACCAAACGGTGTGGTAGCATATTGAACGTTCTAGCAAGACACCGAAGGAGTCGTAACCTATGGGTCCGTTCCAGATCGTTATCTTTGCCGTGTGGGCGCTCTCCACGCTCGCGCTCATCGCGCTCGTGCTCATGCACTCCGGTAAGGGCACCGGCGTGTCCGACATGATCGCTAGCTCGCTCTATAACGCGAGCGCTGCGACCGGCGTTATGGAGAAGAACCTCGACCGTCTCACCATCATCGTCTCGGTGGTCTTTGCCGTGTGCGTGGTGCTCTGCATGTTCTTCTTCCCGCAGGGAATCGTGGGCATTTAAGCTGCGTTTAAAACTGCGCTCGAGCACTGCTCCCGGGGAGCCGCACGACCGCAAGCGCTAAAGCCCGCACCCCAGCGTAAGCCAAATCCAGCCGTATCGAGGGGCCGCTCGTAAGGGCGGCCCTCTTGTATACAGGCGCTTCGCACCCCGCTCTTCGCGATTCCCACACAAAGCTTGAGGTCCGAGTCAGCCTGAAGAAACAGCTTGGAAACAATCCGTTCACCGACCGCTCACGGCGGGCGGGCGAAACCAAAAATAGTGCAGATAAAGGAGCATATACTCCACTAAACCAGAGAGGGCCCAGCACGTTTGCCGAAAAACCATCCCGGATGCACGGTGAATCGGGTAAGGTAATCTGCAATGCCTTGATGCTGCCACCCTTGTGCGTGGCGTGCGTCACGGTTGCGTAAGGGGTGTGCAAAGAGCGCACCTAGCCTAAAGGAGGAAATGCATGGCACAGATCAACCTGAATCGTCGCCAGTTCGTGGGCAGCGCCCTTGCTGCGAGCGCGCTTGCCGCGCTGGCCGGCTGCACCAGCAACGGCGGCACCACCGCCGGTTCCGCGGGCAGCGCTCCGGCTGCGGCCCCCGAGGTCGGCGAGAACTATATCAGCTTCTACCTCTCCGAGCCGGCGTACATCGACCCGTACAACGCGCAGGAGAACCAGGGTACCGCGGTTGTCCGCGCTACCTTTGACGGCCTTGTGACTTGGGACTGGGCCGCCAACGACGTTGTGCCGCTGGCCGCCGCCGAGCTCCCGACCGTCTCCGAGGACGGCCTCACCTACACCTTCAAGCTGCGCGAGGGCATGAAGTTCCACAACGGCGACCCCGTGGACGCCGCTTCCTTCAAGCGCGGCTGGGAGCGCCTGGCCGACTCGACCATGAAGTCCCCGTCCGAGATCGGCTACCACCTCGCCCCCGTGGCCGGTTACGCCGAGATGGCCGCCGGCGACGCCGACGAGATTTCCGGCCTCGTCGCCGTTGACGACCTCACCTTCCAGGTGACCCTCACCGACCCGATGGCCGACTTCACCGCCGTGTGCTGCCACCCGGGCCTCGTGCCCGTTCCGCAGGCCGCCCTCGACGACCCGGCGGCGTTCCTCGAGCAGCCCATCGGCAACGGCCCCTTCAAGCTTGACGAGGCTTGGCAGCACAACCAGTACATCATCGCCTCCAAGTTTGAGGACTACTACGGTGAGGCCCCCAAGATCGATGGTGTGTACTTCTCCATCCAGGCCGACCCCGACACCGCCTACCGTGAGCTGCAGGCCGGTTCCATCGACTTTGCGATGATCCCGACCGGACAGATCCAGGAGGCCGTGGACCAGTACGGTCTCTCCGACGACGGCTTTACCGTCACCCCGGGCAAGCAGGTCCTCACGGGCACCGAGCTCTCGACCTACTACCTCGTCGTCAACCTCAACGACCCGGCGCTCTCCGATGTCAACGTGCGTCGCGCCATCTCGCTGGCCATCGACCGCCAGGCTATCGTCGATACCCTCTACGAGGGCTATCGTGAGCCGGCCACCTCGATCATGCCGCTCTCCATCGACGACAACGAGGAGAACGTCTGGGAGTACTGCAAGTACGACCCCGAGCAGGCCAAGCAGATTCTGGCCGACGCCGGCTACGCCGACGGCGACATCAAGGTGAGCCTGAGCTACAACGGCGACGGCGGCCACGAGGACCTCATGTCCAAGGTGCAGCAGGACCTCGAGGCGGTGGGCATCACCGTGACCCAGGACACCACCGAATGGGCCACCTACCTCAACAACCTGTCCGACGGTAACTATCAGCTCGCCCGCCTCGGCTGGACCGCTGACTACCCGACCATGGACAACTTCCTCTACCCGAACTTCTTCTCCACGGCCGACAACAACTACGGTGGTTACAACAACCCCGACGTTGACGCCGCTATGCTGGCCGCCCGCCAGATCCAGGACGAGGAGGAGCGCAAGGCTGCTTACCGTCAGATCTGCCACCAGGTGGGCGAGGACATGCCGGTCATCCCGATTATGTACTATGCGCACAACTATGTGGGCACCGATCGTCTCGCGAGCTTCTACTACGACTCGCAGACCATCCCGCACTTCGAGACCGCTGAACTCGCGTAAGGTACGGGTTTGCCGCATAACGGCTCGGTAGGGTCGTAGCCCAAGGGGCGTCGCTCGCGCGGCGCCCCTTTGCATGCGGGGCGCGGCGCGGCAGGGCGTCCTGGCCCGCGGCGCGCCGGGACCGTGCTCCCACAAAAATGTTGACAGTGTGTTACCGCGATATGGTGAAACGCATGAAATGGGGTGGGTGCATCTCGCTCATTCGCATATTTTTGATGAGGTACCGTGTTTTCCGGTATACTCACACTTTACGGCTCTAAAGCGCCGTAGTCGTATAAGCCAGACAAGGGAGGGTATCGCCGTGGTCAAGTACATTGCCAAGCGAATCCTACAGTTCATCCCTGTCTTCCTTGGCGTGACGCTGATCCTCTTCATCATGCAGAACGTGGTGCCGGGCGATCCCATCAAGCTGATCGCCGGCGAAAGGAAGCTCGACCCGCAGGTTGAACTGAATCTCCGTGCGACACACGGGTTCATCGAGACGGATGCCGACGGCAAGATCATCTACGATGAGAACGGCGACACGATCGAGACGCCGATGTGGAAGCGCTACGTCACCTATCTGTCGGACTTGCTCCACGGAGATCTCGGCACGTCGTACCAGCGCGGCACCCCGGTGTCTGAGATCATCGCGCAGAAGTACCCCTACACCGTTCAGCTCGCCTTGGTGGCCATTGTGATTGAGGCCGTGGTGGGTATCGGCGCGGGCATCATCTCGGCAATCAAGCGCTACTCGTTCTGGGATATCCTCGTTACCCTTGTGACCTCGCTTCTGGTGGCCATGCCGGCGTTCTGGTTCGGCATGCTCCTCCAGCTCATCTTTGGCGTGTGGCTCAAGGACCTCACCGGTGGCGCCCTGTCGCTGCCCATCTCCGGCGTGGCCGGCCCCATCGCCAAGTACCCCGCGTGGATGTACTACATCCTCCCGGCCGTGACCCTCGCCGCGGTTTCGACCGCCTACACCGCGCGCATCATGCGCTCGCAGCTTCTGGACGTTATGAACCAGGACTACATCCGTACCGCCAAGGCTAAGGGCCTCTCCAAGAGCGCGATCATCCGCAAGCACGCGCTCAAGAACGCGCTCATCCCCGTGGTGACCTACGTGGGTATGGACTTTGGCGCCATGCTCGCCGGCGCCATCCTGACCGAGACGGTCTTTAGCTGGCCCGGCATCGGTCGCGAGACCTATATCGCCATCACCCAGCGCGACTGGCCCATCGTTATGGGCACCGTGACGGTGATCGTGGTCGTGGTCATGATCATCAACCTTATCGTCGACGTGAGCTACGCCTTCCTCGACCCGCGCATCAGGCTCGGCAGCTCCAAGAACGAGGGCTAGGGGAGGAGCAGCATGAAATATCCTCACGCAATTCCTGCCGACGCGCACATCCAGACGCCCGCGCATGCCGCGAGCTCGAGCGACAGCGCTGCGTCGCGTACGCTCTGGGGCGACGCCTGGGGCCGTCTTAAGAAGAACAAGCTCGCCATCATCGCGGCGATCTGGATCGTGTTCATCGTGATCGTTGCCCTTTCGGCCGACTTGTGGGTGCCGCAGGTCCTCGGCGACCCCAACGCCACCGCTGCCGGCGTGAGCATGGCCGACGCCTCGCGCCTGCCGCCGTCGCTCCAGCACCCCTTCGGTACCGACACGCTCGGCCGTGACGTGCTCTCGCGCGTCATCTACGGTGCGCGCGTCTCGCTCACCGTCGGTGTGGTGGCCACGGGCATCTCCACGGCCATCGGTCTGGTGATGGGCGCCCTCGCTGCGTACTACGGCGGCATCTGGGACACCATCATCATGCGCCTTGCTGACATCTTCTTGGCGTTCCCCTACACGCTCTTTGTCATTGCCATGATCGCCGTGATCGGCAACGGCATCCAGAACGTGTTCATCGCCATCGGCATCCTCGGATGGCCGAGCATCGCCCGCGTCTTCCGCTCGGCGATCCTCTCGGTCAAGCAGAACGACTACGTGGACGCCGCACGCGCCATGGGTGCTTCCGACGCGCGCATCATCGTGCGCCACATCTTCCCTAACTCCGTGGCCTCCATCGTGGTCTACGCCACGATGAACATCGGCGGCGCCATCCTCACCGAGAGCGCTCTGTCGTTCCTCGGCATGGGCGTCGTGCCGCCCGATCCCTCGTGGGGCACGCTCATCCAGGACGGTCAGCAGTACCTGCAGACCCAGCCCTGGCTCATGATCCTGCCGGGTCTCGCGATCCTCTCCACGGTGCTCGCGTTCACCCTGCTGGGTGACGGTCTGCGCGACGCGCTCGACGTTAAGATGAAGGATGCATAATGGCTAAGCGTAACTCCAGCTACGTCGACCTTAAGGAGCAGCCCATTCCCGAGGGCTCGCACCTGCTCGAGGTCGACAACCTCAAGATGTACTTCCACACGCAGGACGGTATCGTGCATGCGGTCGACGGCGTGAGCTACACGCTCGACCGCGGCGAGACCCTCGGTGTGGTGGGCGAATCGGGCTCCGGCAAGTCGGTGACCCACATGACCATCATGGGCCTTATCGAGATGCCCCCGGGCAAGATCGAGGGCGGCGACATCCGCTACCGCGGTCACTCCATTTTGGAGATGACCGAGGAGGAGATGCAGCACATCCGCGGCAACGACATCGCCATGATCTTCCAGGACCCCATGACCTCCCTGAACCCGGTCTATAAGATCGGGCGCCAGGTGGGCGAGGGCCTGCGCCTGCACCGCGGCTACTCCAAGCAGGAGGCGCTCAAGCGCGCCACCGAGCTTCTGGACCTCGTGGGCATCCCCGAGCCCGAGAAGCGCGTGAACGAGTACCCGCACCAGTTTTCGGGCGGTATGCGCCAGCGCGTGATGATCGCCATGGCGCTCGCCTGCGACCCCGACATCCTCATCGCCGACGAGCCCACTACGGCTCTCGACGTAACGATCCAGGCGCAGATCATCGAGCTCATGCAGGAGATGCAGGAGAAGAACGGCAACGCGATCATCATGATCACGCACGACCTCGGCGTCGTGGCCGACATGGCCGATAAGATCATGGTCATGTACGCCGGCCGCCCCGTTGAGTTCGGTACGGCCGAGGAGATCTTCTACGAGCCGCGCCACCCCTACACCTGGGGCCTCATCCGCTCCATCCCCGAGCACGGGCTCGACGAGAAGAAGGAGCTCACGCCGATCGCGGGCAACCCGCCCTCGCTCGTGAACCTGCCCTCTGGCTGCCCGTTTGCCCCGCGCTGCCCGTACGCCGTGGACATCTGCCATGAGCAGGCGCCCGAGTACCTCACCACCGAGACGGGCCACTACGCGGCGTGCCACTTTGCCGACGACCCGGCGTTCCTTGCGGCAGCACCCGAGAACTCCCGTACCCGCGCCAAGCTCGACCAGCGCCGCGCCGCGGCCAAGGCCGAGCAGGCACCCTCGACCGAGACGAAGGAGGCATAAATGGCAGAGAACACCCCCCTGCTCAAGGTCGAGCACCTCTCCAAGGAGTTCCCGGCGGAGTCCGGCGTCTTTGCGAGCCGCTTTGCCAAGAAGGTCTCGGCTGTTAACGACGTGAGCTTTGAGATCAACGCGGGCGAGACCCTCGGCCTGGTGGGCGAGTCCGGTTGCGGCAAGTCCACGACGGGTCGCTCCATCATGCGCCTCACGCGCCCGACCGCCGGCCACGTATACTTTGAGGGCCGCGACGTTGCCAAGATGAACAAGAAGGAGCTCAAGGACCTTCGCCGCCAAATGCAGTTCATCTTCCAGGATCCGTACGCGAGCTTGAACCCGCGTATGACCATCGGCGAGATCATCTCGGAGCCGCTGCAGATCCATGGTGACGGCCGCAGCCAGGGCGAGCGCATGAAGTACGTGCGCGAGCTCCTCGACGTGGTGGGTCTTAACCCCGAGCACATCAACCGCTATCCGCACGAGTTCTCGGGCGGTCAGCGCCAGCGCATCGGTATCGCGCGCGCCTTTGCCCTGCACCCCAAGCTCATCATCTGCGACGAGCCGGTGTCGGCCCTCGACGTGTCGATCCAGGCGCAGGTGCTGAACCTCCTCAAGGAGCTGCAGAAGCAGTTTGGCACGGCCTATCTCTTCATCGCGCACGACCTCTCCGTCGTTCAGCACATCTCGGACCGCGTGGCCGTGATGTACCTCGGCAAGATCGTGGAGCTCTCCGACTGGAAGAGCCTCTACGCTCAGCCGAACCACCCTTACACGCAGTCTCTGCTCTCGGCCGCGCCCATTCCGGACCCGGACCTGCAGAAGAGCCGTCGACGCATCATCCTCGCCGGCGATCCGCCCTCGCCGCTCGACCCGCCGAGCGGGTGCCGCTTCCATACGCGCTGCCCGATCGCGCAGGCCAAGTGCGCCGAGGAGCAGCCGGAGTTCCGCGAGGTCGAGCCTGGGCACTTCTGCGCGTGCCACTTTGCGCAGCCGTTCCCGATCAAGGAATCGCATATTGACCTGTAGGTGAGGTGCTCCCGGCGGCGGGTGGGCTTGCCGTGTTTCCCTCTGGCGTGGTCCTCGTCCTTTGCGCGTCCGCGCGCAAAGGACTGCGGGAAACGCCGTCGGGAAACACGGCAAGCCCACCCGCCTGCGCGCCTGTGCCTACGAGGTTGAGAGTCTTGGGTTGAGGCTCTTACGTGGGGAGGGACCTCGTCCTGGTTGGGACGGGGTCCCTTCTTGCTGCAAAGGCGTGGTGCGCGCGATCTGTGGCAGTGTCCGCCGGGTTGTTGCGTTGGGCTGCAGATTCCGGGCTATCGGGCTTGCGTCTGTGGACGTTGTGGTGCGCATGCCCTATCGTCTTGGAGAGCAGGACCGACCGCACGTGCTTGTGAGGATGCCCATGGATCGCCGTAACCCCAACTTTGCCCCGCTCGTCTCTCGTCGCGCCCTTGTGGGTGGCGCGCTTGGCGCGGTAGCTCTCGCGGCGCTCTCGGGCTGCTCGGCTCCGGGTTCCTCTGCAGACGGCAGTGCGGCTGACGAGAGCTTTGGCGTCGCCATCTTGCGTCCCAAGAGCATCGACCCCTTTCTTGCAAGCGACGAGGCGGGTCTGCAGATCGTCCGGCAGGTGTTTGAGCCCCTGACGGGCTTTGATTACGAGACCGGCGAGCTCGTGGGCCGCGCGGCGCAGCGTTTTGAGGTCTCGGACGATGCCCTCACGATTACGTTTTACCTGCGCGATCGGATGTTCCACAGTGGTGAGCCCGTAACGGCTGCGAGCTTTAAGCGCGCATGGGAGCGCCTGCTCAACCCCTCGAGCGCGGCAAGCGCCGCCTACGGGGTCTCGCCCCATGCCTACCTTCTGGCGCTCGTGGCGGGTGCGGCCGAGCTTCGCGCGGGCGAGGCCGATGGGCTCAGCGGCGTATCCTGCCCCGACGACCGGACGCTCGTGGTTACGCTCACCGAGCCGTACGCGGACTTTCCGTACGTTGCGGCGCATCTGGCGCTCTCGCCGGTGCCCGAGGCGGCGGAGGCGGACGTGGCGGCCTTTGGCTCTGCGCCGGTGGGCAACGGCCCCTTTATGCTCGACGGCTCGTGGGGCAAGAACTCGGCTGCCATCAAGCTCAAGCGCTATGACGATTATGCGGGCACGGTTCCGGCGATCGAGCGGGTGCGCTTTCCCTTTGAGTCCGACACGGCGAGTGGGTTTCAGGATTTTCTGACGGGGGCGGTCGATGTGGCCTCGTGTCCGGTGGACGAGCTCGAAGGGGCAGGCGCGCGCTATGGCCGGGCGGTCGACGGGCTCGTGGCGGGGCCGGGCGAGCACCTCGTCTATGCGGCCGACCTCGCCACGAGTTACCTCGTCTGTAATACCGCGGTCGCCCCCTGCAACAATGCCGACTTCCGCCGTGCGCTCTCGCTCGCCTTTGACCGCACGGGCCTTTGCGAGCGCATCTACCGCGAGATGCACCTTGCTGCGGATAGCATTGTTCCGCCGGTCGTTCCCGGGTACCGCGAGGGCGCCTGGGCGTATACGGCGCACGACCCGGCCCGTGCCGAGGAGCTGCTCGACGGACTGTACCCGCTGCTCGACTCCGATGAGCGCGCGGTTGCCGTGAGTATCATCTACGCCACGCGCGGTGGGAGCGAGTCCGCCATGGAGGAGCTTGCCGAGCAGCTCAAAGCCGTGGGCGTGCCCTGCGAGGTTGAGGGGCTGGAATACGACGTATTCTACGATCGACTTGCCGCGGGCGACTTTACCCTTGCGCGCCTTGACGTTCAGACCGAGGAGCCCACGCTCGAGAGTATCCTCTTTCCGCTCTTCCACACCCGGTCGCTCGGCGGCGCAAATGTGAGCGGCTACACCAACGAGGAGGCGAGTGCGCTCATGACCGAGGCGCGCGCCACCAAAGATGCCGGTCACCGCATGGCGCTCCTGCAGCAGGCGGAGGATCTGATCGCCGAGGACATGCCGGTGATTCCGCTCACCTACCCGGCGCACGCCGTGGCGACCTCCAACCGCGTGGAGACGCTCGTGGTCGAGCCCACGGGCGCGCTCGACCTGGCGGGGGCGGTGCTCGCCGAGGAGTAGGGGAGGGGCGTGGCCTTTCGGAAGCTGCGCCGTTGCCACAGCCTGTCTCCCTCGTGCCGTCGCGCACGAGCACCCCCTCGACTCGTTGGTGCCGTTGCCGCGGGCTTTCTTTGCTTCGTTGGTGCCGTTGCCCGGTGGTGCCCTTCTTCGCTTCGCCCGTGGGGCCCTGCCGCGCTGTCGCGTCGCCCGTAGGGCCCTCTACCGCGTTTACGCGTTGCCCGCAGGTTCCCTCCGCCTCGCCGCCGTTGGGCGCCCTGTCCCGTCTGGTGCTTCTACCTGCCCATGTGATGAATGAAACTCCCCAGCGGGACCTGCCCGCTCCCGCTTTGAACCCTCCGCACAAACTTTTTTAAAATTCCCCCTTGCGCACTCCTAGGGGCTTGGGTATTATTCTCTTTGCTGCTTGTCGGAGTGGCGGAATTGGCAGACGCGCTAGCTTGAGGTGCTAGTGACCATACCAACGGTCATGCGGGTTCAAGTCCCGCCTCCGACACCATCGAATCTTCGGGGCCTCTTCGGAGGCTCTTTTCATATCGAGGCACGGCCGGGCAAGCGCCCCACCCAACGCCCGGGGTGGGCGCAGATGGGAGGAGCGGCATGGCGAGCGACGCCCACGACGAACTTCCAAAGATCTCGCAGCTGGTGGAGCTTACGAGCGACGCCGTCGTCGTCTGCGGCCATGACGGCACCATCGCCCACGCCAACAGCCGCTTTTTGGAGCTTTCGGGCAAGACCCGCTCCGATGCGGTGGGTGCCGACATCAAAGACCTGCTCTTTAGCGATGCCTTTGAGCGCGCCGTCAACCACGGCCTGCCCTTCCCGATCAACGGCGACCCGGTGGCGCTCAAGCTCAAGCTGGCCGACGGCTCGTTTGTTCCCGTTGAGGCGCGCGCCATCCCCATCGGCCACCGCACCGTCGAGCTCCGTAAGAAGTTCTCGCTCAGTCTCAAGGCCCGCGACCGCGTGCTCGTGGTCATCCGCAGCCTTGCCGAGCAGTACGCGCGCGACCGTCAGATGCGCCGCGTGCTCTCGGAGCTTCAGGCGGCAAACAAGCGCCTCTCGGGCACGCTCGCGGTCATTATGGCGACGGTCGGCGCCGACAACCTTCCCGAGATGCTCGACTCGGTGCTCAACAAGCTCGTGGACGCCCTCGACGCCGACGGCTCCACCATGTACTTTGCCGAGAACGGCGGCTTTAAGCTCCGGGCGATCTCGCGCTCGCTCGAGCGCTCCTTTGTGCCGGAGTTCATCCCTTACGGCGCGGGCATTCCCACCTATGTGCTGCGCGAGGCCCGGGCCTGCCGTATCTCGGTGGTGCCGGCAGGGGAGGGCACGGCATCGAGCGGCGTCTTCTACGACCTCGACCGTCGCCGGACGCGCCCGCTGCGCGTGCAGGACGCCCCCTCCTTTAAGACGCTCATCGCCGTGCCGGTCTTTTTTGGCCAGCAGGTCATGGGCGTGATGGAGCTCGGCTGGAAGCGCCCTTGCATGCCGCGAGCCTACGACGTGAGCGTGCTCGAGGTGATCTGCGACTACCTCTCCATCGAACTCGTGAGCCTCATCGCGAGCATGCGTTCGCGCCGTGCCGCCGAGCTCACGCGCTCGCTCAATACCGTCCGCGACACAATTTTCTCGCTCGAGGACGACCGCAACTCAGCCTGGGCAGAGGTTGTGGCCGAAGTGAAGCGCGTGCTCAGCTGTCACATCTGCCCGGTGGTCTTTGATGCCGGCCGCGGCTGCTACGTGCTCGATTACGAGGGCGGCAGCCAGGTGGCGCTGCCGGGCGGCATCGAGTGGCTCACCTCCTCCACCACCGCGCCCGCCGCGCAGGTGGCGCCCGGTGTGGCCGACTACTTTGCGCACGAGCGGACGGGCCTTACCGCCGATGGTGACGATTTTGACAATGCCCGGGTGACGCGCATCGATCGGCTATCGCGCGCGGGCGAGTGGCTGCTTGCACACGACCTGCCCAACCAGGGCGTTTTCGTGGAGCTAGGGCTCCACGCGGACGAGGAGGGCACTCAGGACCCGAGGGCGGCGTTTGCTGCCAATCCCGCCGCCGGTGCGCTCATCACCCACGGGGACGCCGAGCGCCTGGCGCAGTGCCGCTCGGTGCTCTTTCTGCGCGACAACACCCAGGAGCCCATCGACGACGTGGAATACGACTATGTCGTCCGCATCACGCGCGAGTACGAGATGCTCTTCCGCCGCGTGGAGCAGAAGGAGGCCGACCGACGGATCGCCCAGACGCTCCAGAGCGGCATGCAGAGCTCGCTCGGCCGCGTGCCGGGTATAACCTCCGACGCGCTCTACTCGTCCGCCACGCGCCAGGCCCTCGTGGGCGGCGACTTCTACACGCTCATCCGCCTGCCGGACGACCGCGCCGTCATGATCTTGGGCGACGTGTCGGGCAAGGGCGTGGAGGCGGCGTCGATGTCGGCGCTCGTTAAGACCGCGCTCTCAGCCTACGCGTGGGAGGGGGCGAGCCCGGTGCACATGGTGCGCTCGCTCAACAGCATGCTCATGAGTTTCTCGCGCGTGGAGACCTTTGCCACCATGTTCGTGGCCAAGATCGACCTGCGCCGGCGGAGCGCCCTCTACTGCTCGGCGGGGCATCCGCCCTCGATGCTGCTGCGCCGTCGTGCACTGGCAAGCTCGGGTGCTGCCGTACCGGACGACGGCGAGGAGCCCGCAGGGCCCCAGACGACCGAGATCGAGCTTTTGAGCCGCCAGTCGGGCGTGGTGGGCGCCTTTGAGGGGATGGCCTTTAACAGCGGGTCGTTCACCTTTGCTCCGGGCGACATGCTCTTTATGTATACCGACGGCGCCATCGAGGGCCGAAACGCTGCCGGCGAGTTTTTTGGCGAGCAACGTCTGCGCGACGTGCTGCTCGCGCGCGCGGGTGAGGGGGTCGAGGGGCTCTGTCAGAAGGTGCTCGACGAGCTCGACGCGTTTACCGACTCTGCCCTCGAGGACGATATCGCGCTTGTGGCGCTGCGGTTTGACTAGGGAGCCGCCGGTCGGGTCGTTTCGTGGCTCGGGTTGCCGCGTGAATGGGTCAAACGGAACACGTCCCCAAATGACCCATTTCGTTGCGCTGCGTCCACGCCTCGCCCCGTCCCTACGCAGCTCGCGACATCCGCCCGAGGGGTCGTTGTGGCAGAATGGACCGAGCAGGCGTTTCCAGCGAGGGCGGGAGGTCCCCATGTCCGATTTCATCCGTGAGTTCTGCGCCGAGAACTTTACCGACGTGCCGGCGGCAGTCGAGGCGGGTGCGCGCCGCATTGAGCTCTGCGACAACTTGGCGGTGGGCGGCACCTCGCCCTCGACGGGCGTAATCGAGGCGACGGTGGCCTACGCGCACGACTTCGGCGCTCGCGTGATGGCGATGGTGCGCCCGCGCGGCGGCGACTTTGTCTACACGCCCGAGGAGCTCGGCATGATGGAGGCCGACGCACGCGTGGCGCTCGCGCTCGGCGTGGACGGCATCGTCTTTGGGTGCCTCGCGCCGGACGCGTCGGGCGAGCTCGACCTCGACCACGATGCGATCGAGCGGCTCATGCATATCGTGCACGAGGCGGAGGCCGAGCGCGACGACAAGGTGGACGTGACCTTCCACATGGCCTTTGACGTTCTGCCCGAGGACCGTCAGCTCGCCGCCATCGACGCCATCGCCGAGGCGGGCGCGACGCGCATCCTCACGCACGGCGGCGTGGCGGGAACGCCCATCGCGGACAACCTCGACCGCCTGCGCACCTACATCGAGCGCGCTGCCGGGCGCATCATCATCCTGCCGGGCGCGGGCATTACCTACCAGAACGTGGACGAGATCGTGGCGGCGCTCGGCGTGCACGAGGCGCACGGCACCAAGATCGTAAAGCTCGCGTAGCAGATGGCGGGAGAGATGCGGATGCGCGGGGCGATCGAGACCGAGCGGCTGCGTCTGCGCCCGTGGACGGACGCGGACGCACCGGCGCTCTTTGAGCTCGCGCGCGAGCCGGAGCTCGGCTACGGGGCGGGCTGGCAGCCGCACCGGAGCGTCGAGGAGAGCCTGACGGTTATCCAGACCGTGCTCGGCGCTCCCCATACCTACGCCGTGGAGCTGCGCGTGCCGAGTGCGGATGGCGAGCCGGCCGGGACGCTTGTGGGCGCGGTTGGGCTCATGGGACCGGACGCGAGTGACCTTGCGTTTGACGCGGGCGAGTACGAGATCGGCTATTGGACGGGCAAGCCGTTCTGGGGCCGCGGCTACGCGCCCGAGGCTGCCGGCGCGCTCATGGGTGCCGCGCAGCGGGAGCTCGGTGCCCGGGCGATCTGGCTCGGGTATTACGCGGGCAACGAGCGTTCAGCGCACGTGGCTAAGAAGCTGGGCTTTCGTGCGGTCCGGGTGCGGCGCGGGGTCGACGTGCCGCTTTTGGGCGAGCGCCGCGACGAGGTGGATAACCTGCTCGCGCTCCTCTCGCCCGAGGGGCGCCGTGCGCTCGTGCTGCTTGCGGCGCGGGACGACCCGGCGCGCCACCTGTGCACGAGCGAGTCCGTGCGTCTTGGCCGCGCGGACGTGCTTATGGCGGACGAGCAGCTGGGCGTGCTCGCGCGCTTTGCCGGCAAGGGTGCCTATCTCGCTTCGCCCTTCTCTGCGGCGGGCGCCCGGGCGATGGGGGAGCGCATCGAGCCCGGTGCCGTGGTGAGCCTCGACGACGCCGCGCTCGCTGGGGAGCTTGCGCCGGGTGCGGAGGTCTGGCCCTACGATGGTTGGGTCTACGAGGCCGCTGAGCCCCCTGCCGAGGTGGGCGCTCCGCTCGAGATGCGCCCGCTCACGGTGGAGGACACCGATGCGGTGGACGCGCAGTACGCGCTCATGGACCGTGACGGGGTGGAGGACCATCTGCGCCGCGGCTGGGTTATCGGCGGCTACGACGGCGAGGGTCGGCTCGTGGGCTTTATCGGCGAGCACCACGAGGCCTCGATGGGCATGCTCGAGGTCTTTCCCTGGGCCCGCCGCCACGGCTACGCAACCACGATCGAGGCCGCCCAGATCCGCGCAATGCTCGAGGCGGACCGCATCCCCTTCTGCCAGGTGGCCCCTGACAACGAGGCGTCCCAGGCGCTGCAGCGCAGACTGGGCCTTCGTCGCATAGGCCAGACGCAATGCTGGCTCCACAAGCCGGAGACGTAGCGGCGCGCGGGGTGCGGCCCGCGCGGTGAGCCCGACCGCCGCGCTCCCGCTAATCGCCCCGACCCCAAAGGCGCGCGATTTGCCGGCCAAGGGCCGGCAAGAGCGACCCATTCCATAGTCCCTATGCAAAGGTCCCGCCGGGGCATCCACCGGCGGAAGGCGGCAAAGCCGCCAACCGCCGTCCCCGCGTGCCAACGTCACCCCACCATGCCAACCCAGGCGCACGAAGCCAGCGCCTACCTCAGCCAAGGGGCCGGTGCACTTCATTTCCCTCTCTCGTCTGTGGTGAGCCCGCCCTCCTGCGGGCGGGTCGGGGCGCTCCTCCGGGGCGAGTCGCGAAGCGAGCCCGCAGGGCGCCGAGCCCCGGAGGAGCGCTCCGACCCACCTCGCCCAAAGAGCGCATCAGCCCCATAGTCATCGCCCCGCTCCACCCCGCTATCACCCAAGCCAAAACCGTGTCCGCACGAAGCGCGTATAATGGATGCGTTCAACAGCCCGGCCCGCCGCAGCGGGCCTCATCACAAGGACGTCTTTCCATGGCTTCGCTCAAAACGAGCCACCGTTGGGTGGTAGCTCCCGAGAACCCCGAGCTCGCGCAAGAGCTCTCCTCCGGGCTCAACGTCGCGCCGCTCGTGGCGCGCATCATGGTCGCGCACGGCATCGCCTCTGTCGAGGAGGGCAGGCTCTTCCTCACACCCTCGCTCGAGCGCGACTGGGCCGACCCGCTCACCATTCCCGGCATGTACGAGGTCGCAACGCGCGTGGAGCGGGCGCTCGACGCGCACGAGACCATCGCGATCTTTGGCGACTTCGATGTGGACGGCATCACCTCGACCTGCCTGCTCACCGAGGCTCTGCGCGCGCTCGGGGGCGACGTGCACCCCTTCATCCCGCACCGCTTTGACGAAGGGTACGGCCTCAGTCAGGCGGCGCTCGACCGCGTGATCGGGGATTGCGCGCCGAGCGTGGTGGTTACGGTCGACAACGGCATCGCCGCGCGCGACGAGGTGGCCTACCTGCGCGAACGCGGCATCGATCTCGTGGTGACCGACCACCACGAGCCCTCCGACATGGTGCCGCGCGGCGTGCCGCTCACCGACCCTAAGCTCGCGCCGACGGGCCCCTCGCGCGAGCTTGCGGGAGCGGGCGTGGCGCTCAAGCTCGTGCAGGTGCTGGGCGAGCACCGCGGCAAGCCCGACCTGTGGCGCACGCTCACCGAGGTCGCGGCGCTCGGCACCGTGTCGGACATGATGCCCCTCACGCCCGAGAACCGCGCACTCGTGGCCGACGGCATCGCGCAGATGCGCGCCACGGCGCGTCCGGGCTACATCGCGCTCGCCGCGCTCACCCGCACCGACCTCTCCACCATCACCGCCGACGCGCTCTCGTTCTCGCTCATCCCGCGCCTCAACGCCGCCGGGCGCATGGCAGACCCCACGCTCGCCCTCAACCTGCTGCTCGAGCGCGACCCGGTCGAGGCCGGCCGGCTCGCCGCTGAGCTCGAGGCCATCAACCAGGAGCGCCGCGACATCGAGGCCGAACTCACAGCCGACGCGCTCGCCAAGGTCGAGGAGACCTACACGGGTGGCCGCTGCGTAGTGGTGGGCGGCGAGGGCTGGCACGAGGGCGTCAAGGGCATCGTGGCGAGCCGCATCGTCAACCGCTATCACGTGCCGGCGCTCCTCTTCTCCATCGAGGGCGACGTGGCGCGGGGCTCCGGCCGCTCGGTGGGCACCGTCAACCTCTTTGACGCGGTGGAGCGCTGCGCCGATCTGCTCACGCGCTTTGGCGGCCACGCGGGCGCCGTGGGCGTGACGCTCCCCGCGGCAAACCTGCCCGCGCTGCGCGAGCGGCTCGACGCCGTGCTCTCGGAGCTGCCGGCGGAGGCCTTTGAAGACAAGGGTGAGGTGGCGGCCACCGTTACGCTCGGCGAGCTCACCATAGAGAACATCGAGCAGATCGGGCTGCTGGAGCCCTTTGGCCAGGGCAACCGCGTGCCGCTCTTGGCGGCGACGGGCGTGACCATGGCCGACCGCTCCTGCGTGGGGCGGACGGGCGACCACATGCGCTTCACCGCGACGGACGGGATCTCGAGCGTGGCGGCCATCATGTTCCGCGCGCCCGACCCCGACGTCCTCTGCTCGTGCGATAGCGTGGTCGACCTGGTTTTTGAGGCGGTGGCGGAGCACTGGCAGGGCCGCGTGAAGCCCAAGCTCATGGTGAAGGACATCCTGCGCCACGACCGCGCGGACGGTGCGGGGGGCGGTGTCGCGCCCGTCACTGCAGGTGATGTCGCGGCAGACGACGCGGGTACGACAGAGGTGGCCTGGGGCGCAGCCGATGCCGACCCGGACGAGCCCACCACCCATGCACGGGCGGCTACCCCCGATGGCCGCGCCCGCCGCGCCACGCTCGAGCGCCTCCCCTACGACGAGCTCACGCGCACATTGCTGCACGCGCTCATCGGCGGGGCCGCGCCACATCCCGCCCAGCGCGAGGCGCTCGATGTCCTCGGCCGCGGCGAGAGCGCGCTTGCCATCATGGGCACGGGGCGCGGCAAGTCCCTCGTCTTTCAGGTGCACGCCGCGCGCGAGGCCGTGCTCAACCACCATGCGAGCATCTTCGTCTATCCGCTCCGCGCCCTCATCGCCGACCAGGCCTTCCACCTGGTCGAGCTCCTCGGCGGCTACGGCGTGTCGGTGGGCGTCCTCACGGGCGAGACCACCGAGGCCGCGCGCGACCGGATCTTCCATGGCATCGCCACGGGCAACGTGGACGTGGTGCTCACCACGCCGGAGTTTCTCGCCATCCACCGGGCCCGCTTTGCCGAGAGCCGCCGCGTGGGCTTTGTCGCGGTGGACGAGGCTCATCACATCGCGGCCGCGCCGGGCGGCGACCGCAGTGCCTACCTCGAGCTCCCCGAGGTGCTCACGGCGCTCGGCCACCCGACGGTTCTCGCCGTCACGGCCACGGCCGACGCGCGCACGGCCGGGCAGATCATGCGGCTCCTCGGCATCTCGCGGCAGATCGTGGACGATGCCGACCGCCCCAACCTCCACCTTGAGGACGACCGCAATCTCGCGAGCCGCGAGAACCGCCTTGTCTCCATCGTGGCGACGGGGGAGAAGTGCGTGGTCTACGTCAACTCGCGTGAGCAGACGGTCGCGCTCGCCCGCACGCTCCGCCAGCGCGTGCCCGAGCTCGGCGGGGCGATCGCCTTCTACAACGGCGGCCTTGCGCGCGAGGCACGCTCCCGCGTGGAGGAGGCCTTCCGTGCCGGTGAGCTCACCTGCATCGTCTCGACCTCGGCCTTTGGCGAGGGAGTCAACCTCCCCGACATCCGGCACGTGGTGCTCTACCACATGCCCTTCTCGGCCACGGCCTTTAACCAGATGAGCGGCCGGGCCGGGCGCGACGGCGAGCCGGCGCTCATCCACGTCATGTACTCCGCGCGCGATGCCCGCATCAACGAGCGCCTGCTCGATGCCGCCGCCCCCGAGCGCGGTGAGCTCGTGACGCTCTACCGGGCGCTCCAGACCATATGGCGCCGCCACCGGGGCACCACGGGCGAGCGCACCTTTCAGGCGAGCGACCTCGACATCGTGAGCATGTGCCGCGCCATCGACGCCCGCGAGACGGTTGACGAGCGGAGCGTGGCGAGCGGCATCCAGATCTTTGAGGAGCTCGGCTTTGCCCGCGTGACGGGCATTGCCGACGGCCGGCGTATCGAGATGCGCGAGCAGCCGGGGCACATGGCGCTCACCGAGTCGATCCGCTATCTTGAGGGCCTGCGCGCCCGTTCGGCCTTTGCTACGTTTCGGAGCTGGGCGCTCGACGCCTCGCCTCGTGATATGCTTAACCGAATAACCCGTCCCATCACCCCGGGGCGCGGCGACACCCCGGCGTAGCCAGACGCCGCAACCGTGTGAGGAGGCCCCATGGATGCCGCAACGCGTGCCGCGCACGACGCGACGCTCACCTCATCGTCGAAGATGGTGCACTACACCCATGCCGACGACCTCCCGCCCGAGATCTGCGCCGACGACTACGACGAGCTCGCCGGGCTCTGCCGCAAGTACATGAGCGACGAGGACTGCGCGCTCATGGAGCATGCCTACTGCTTCGCGGCCGAGAAGCACGCCGCCCAGCGCCGCCGCTCGGGCGAGCCCTACATCAACCACCCCGTTGAGGTTGCGATCATCCTGGCCGAGCTCAAGATGGACTGCGACGTGATCTGCGCGGCGCTTTTGCACGACACGGTGGAGGACACCGAGGTTTCGCTCGCCGACGTGCGCGACATCTTTGGCGAGACGGTGGCCGGCCTCGTGGACGGCGTCACCAAGCTCACCAACATCGAGGTCGACAGCATGGACGAGAAGCAGGCCCTCAACCTGCGCAAGATGTTTCTCGCCATGTCGAAGGACATCCGTGTGATCATCGTCAAGCTGGCCGACCGCCTGCACAACATGCGGACGCTCGCCGCGCTGCGCGAGGACCGCCGTCTCTTTAAGGCGCGCGAGACCATGGACGTCTATGCGCCGCTCGCCGACCGCCTGGGCATGAGCTCCATCAAGTGGGAGCTCGAGGACCTCTCGTTCTTCTATCTGGAGCCCGAGGCCTACCAGCGCATCGCCCGCATGGTGGCCGAGAGCCGCGAGGTGCGCGAGCGCTACCTCGCCGAGACCATCAAGACCCTCACCGACGAGCTGCACGACGCCGGGCTCGAGGGGTTTCAGATCAACGGGCGCTCCAAGCACTACTGGTCGATCTACCAGAAGATGAAGCGCAAGGGCAAGGAGTTCTCCGAGATCTACGACCTCGTGGCCATGCGCGTCATCTGTCACACGGTGGGCGACTGCTACTCGGCGCTCGGCGCGGTGCACGCCCTGTGGCACCCCATGCCGGGGCGCTTCAAGGACTACATCGCCAACCCAAAGCTCAACAACTACCAGTCGCTCCACACCACGGTCATCGGGCCCACGGCGCGCCCGCTCGAGATCCAGATCCGTACCTACGAGATGCACGAGCAGGCCGAGTACGGCATCGCCGCGCACTGGCTCTACAAGCGCTCGGGCGGCTCGTCGGCCACCAAGTCGGTCGACGCCCAGCGCCTTGACGAGCAGATCAACATGCTCAAGCACACGCTCGACTGGGCGGCCTCCGACGACATCGACGACCCCAAGGAGTTTTTGCACTCGCTCAAGGTCGACCTCTACGACCAGGAGATCTTTGTCTTTACCCCCAAGGGCGAGATCATGAGCTTGCGCGCGGGCTCCACGCCGCTCGACTTTGCCTACGCCGTGCACACCGAGGTGGGAAACCACTGCGTGGGCGCCAAGGTCAACGGCGTGGTGGCGCCGCTCACGCACGAGCTCGAGATGGGCGACCGGGTGGAGATCCTTACCAACAAGAACTCCAAACCCTCGCGCGACTGGCTGACCATCGTAAAGACCCCGAGTGCCCGCTCCAAGATCCGCCGGTACTTTGCCGCGGCGACCAAGGACGAGGACGCTGCCGCCGGGCGCGAGATTCTGGCCAAGGACCTGCGCAAACGCGGCTACGGCATCTCCACGCCGCGCTCCACGCGCGCGCTCACCGCCGTGTGCGAGCAGCTGAATTACCGCCATCTCGAGGACCTCTTCGCCGCCATCGGCTCGGGCAAGGTGGCGCCGCGCCTCGTGGGCAACCGCGTGCAGCAGATCTTGGACCCCAAGCCCGAGATTCCCGCGGTGCCCCTTGCGGGGGACGGCTCGGCTGCCGGCGCTACGGGCGCGGCGGGCGAACGCCCGGCGCGGGGGAGCAACCGCCGGCCGCGCTCCGGCGGCTCGGGGCACGGCTCCAAGGGGAGCTCCGGCGTGGTGGTCAAGGGTTCGTCCGACTCCGGGCTGCTCGTGCGCCTTGCGCATTGCTGCAACCCTGTGATGGGCGACGACATCGTGGGCTTTGTGACCCGCGGCCGCGGCGTCTCGGTCCACCGGGCCGACTGCCCCAACGTCAAGGGGCTCATGGAGCACCCCGAGCGCATGATCGACGTGGCATGGGACACGCGTGCCGACGCCGCCTTTAGGGTCGAGATCGTGGTCGAGTGCCTCGACCGCATGGGGCTCCTCAAGGACGTGACCATCGCCATTGGCGAGGCCGGGGCGAACATTCTCTCGGCGGCGACCTCCACCAACCGCGATGGCGTTGCCGTGCTGCGCTTCTTGGTGGAGATCTCCGACGCGAGCGGGCTCGATCCGCTGCTGGCCGCCATCAGCCGGGTGGAGAGCGTCTACGACGCGCGCCGCCTCAAGCCGGGAGAGGGCGCGCTGCAGATGAAGAGAAGGGGGTAACGCGGCCCCGCGGTCTCCCGTAGCACCCGATTTGGGTCCTCAATCGTCGGTCGGCGCCCTTAGGCGTCCTCCCTCCTCTTTTGGGCAACCTCGGGCACTACGGAAGGCCGTACCCGGCCCGCTGAGGCACGCCACCTTGCCGTTCAAGATTTCGGGCATGGCCCTAAGGCCTATCCCAAAGTCTTTCGCGGCAATCTGGCGCACTTCAGCGGGCCGTATGCTGTTGTCGATGGGTCAGTTGGGGACGTGTTCCATTTGACCCATTTCGGGACAATGGGGCAGGGGCTTTGTCCCGCCAGCCCCCTGCCCTCATCTACGCCCGGCTGGGTACAATCGTCTCAATTGATTACGTGCATTGTTGAGGAGGCGTCATGGCTGATAGCTTTACGCTCGATACGACCCCCTGCGGGACGGTTGAGGTTGCGTATGTGGTCAACGGTCCGATTGAGACCAACACGTACTTTGTCATCTCGGGTGACGAGGCGGTGGTGATCGACCCGGCGTGGGACGGGGAGGAGCTGGCGCGTTCGTTTGCGGCGGCGCACCCCGGAGTGAGAATCCGGGCCATCGTGTGCACGCACGGTCACGCCGACCACGTGGGTGGCGTGGCGGGTCTTCGCAAGGCGCTCCCCGAGATTGAGTACCTGCTTCCCGCCGAGGATGTCGCAACTGTGGAGACCAATATCGCGCGCCAGCGCACCTGGGGCATCGAGACGCCGGATCCGGGTGAGCCGACCCGCTTGGTGCACGAGGGCGACGTCATCACGGTCGGGTCGGCCCGGCTGCAGGCGATTGCAACCCCAGGGCACACACCGGGCGGCATGGTGTACTTCTGCGCGATCGACCAGGGGCCCATCGCCTTTGTGGGCGACACACTCTTTCCGGGGAGCCACGGTCGCACCGACCTCGCAGGTGGCGACGAGGTTGCCATCATCCGCTCGCTCCGGCGTCTGGGGCAGCTGCTCCCGTCTGCGACCAGCTGCCTTGTGGGCCACGGCCCCTCGACCACCATCGAACGCGAGCTCGCCACGAACCCGTTTATGCGCTAGGGGTGGCTGCCCGAGCGGGGCGGTGCCGATGGTGCGGACACCGCACCGAAACCGGCTGCCCGCGCCCTGCTCGCACCGGAGCCGTTGGGCTCGACGTCTGCCTCCCCGCGTATCGAGCGTCTACGCCCACGGCGCGCGTGGTACACTAAGAGCGTCATTGGGCAACCCGTCTATTGGGAGGTTTCTATGCTCGTCAATGCAGCTGACATGCTCAAGAAGGCCGAGGCCGGCAAGTACGCCCTCGGTGCCTTCAACACCAACAACCTGGAGTGGACGCTCGCTATTCTCCAGGCTGCCGAGGAGGCCAAGAGCCCGCTGATCATCCAGTGCACCGCCGGTGCCGCCAAGTGGATGGGCGGCTTCAAGGTCTGCGCCGACATGGTCAAGGCCGCCGTCGAGGCGACCGGCGTGACCGTCCCCGTTGCGCTGCACCTCGACCATGGTTCGTATGAGGACTGCTTCAAGGCTATCGATGCCGGCTTTACCTCCATCATGTACGACGGCTCCCACGAGGAGACCTTCCAGCTCAACCTCGACCGCACCAAGGAGCTCGTGGAGCTCGCCCATGCCAAGGGCCTCTCCATCGAGGCTGAGGTCGGCGGCATCGGCGGCACCGAGGACGGCGTGACCTCCTCCGGCGAGCTCGCCGATCCGGCCGAGTGCAAGCAGATCGCCGATCTGGGCGTCGACTTCCTCGCCTGCGGCATCGGCAACATCCACGGCGTGTACCCCGAGGATTGGGCCGGCCTTTCGTTCGAGCGCCTCGGCGAGATCAAGGAGCAGGTCGGCGACCTGCCGCTCGTCCTCCATGGCGGCTCGGGCATCCCGGTGGACCAGATCCAGAAGGCCATCTCGCTCGGCGTCTCCAAGATCAACGTCAACACCGACCTCCAGCTCGTGTTTGCGGCCGCTACCCGCAAGTACGTCGAGGCGGGCAAGGATCTCGAGGGCAAGGGCTTCGACCCGCGCAAGCTCCTGAAGCCCGGTCGCGACGCCATCGTCGAGAAGACCAAGGCCCTCATGGAGGAGTTCGGCTCCGTCAACAAGGCGTAAGTGCCACAGCGTGAGCAGCTTTTGAGCTTGGGCGAGGCCCGGCTTCCGCATGGGAGCCGGGCCTCGTTGCGTCTGAGGGCTGCGTAGACCGCCACGCGCGGAAATACCTCTGCAGTTTGTCAAACGATGGGGCCGAGACGCCGTTTTGTTTGAAACGGTGCAGCAGAATTGCGCTGGGCGCCGGAATTCTGCTGCAACTTGTCAAACAAGTGCCGGGAAAGCGGGTGCGGTTTGACGAACTGCTGTGGAGTGCGGCGAGACCTGGGATTCAGTGGCGGTTGGTCAATCGGGCGCGCCGCTCGCGCGGTCGTAACGGTTCCGACGCCATTCGATCGACGCGGTGCGGTCGTCTGTCGCCCGGGTGGGGCAGTTGTGGTACCATGGCTCGTGCGCCTGAGTGGCGGAACGGCAGACGCAGGGGACTCAAAATCCTCCGGTGGTGACACCGTGAGAGTTCGAATCTCTCCTCAGGCACCAATGCGCATCTAAGGGTCCCTCGGGACCCTTTTTGCGTTGTGGAGATGGTTCCCGGTGCCTGCGCGCCTGTGTGCTACGGGCTATTTGCCGCGCGCCGGCATCCCTGTTCTCAGCCCCTATGCCAGCGGCGAGTACTCGTCGATGATGATGTCGAGGCACTGCGGCAGCACGCGTGCGCCAAAGACCCCCGTGTTGCTGGAGATGAGCTCGCCGTCAAACTGCATGCCGAGCGAGGGGGTACAGGTCACCTTGACCTCGCGGGCCTGGATCATCTTGAACTGCGGACGTCCGAGCCCCTTGCCCGCCGGGTCGATGACCGCGGCGAGTGCCGTGGGCAGCAGCTGCACGAGCCCTACCGGTTCGATAACCGCGATGTCGAGCAGGCCGTCGTTCATGCGGCAGTCGGGGAAGAGGTTGATGCCGTTTTGGATGACGGCGGTGTTGCCCAGCATACACGAGATGCCGTCGAGCTCGTCCACCTTGCCGTCGTGCTCGATGGTAAAGTGAGCCACATCGGGCTCGAGGGTAGAGAGCGCCGAGAGAAAGTAGGCCACCTCGCCCATGTCCTTCTTGGCAGGGGCGGCCTTCTCCATGATGGTGGCGTCAAACCCCGATCCGGCGATGATGGTGAATCCGTGGCGCTCGATGGCGCCGGAGTCGTTCTTCCAGAATAGCTCGCCCATATCGACCTTGGCGGTGCGCCCGGCGCGGCACGCGGCGGCAAGGGCGGCGATCTCGGTGCCGTTGCCGATGTTATTAAAGAAGAGGTTGGCCGTGCCCGAGGGAAAGACCAGCGTGGGGACGTGCGTGTCGCGCAGGCAGTCGAGCACGTTGGAGATGGTGCCGTCGCCGCCCGAGACCACCACGCGGTCAAAGCTGCGCGCGTCGGCCGTGGCATCGGCGGGCTCCGTCCCGCCACCGATGAAGCGCATCACCACTTCGTCGCCCGCCCGGACGAGCGCGTGCTCAAAGGCGAAGATCTCGTCGGAGCGCGGTCCCGAGGCGAGGTTGTGGATGATGAGGCAACGCATGCAGGTTCTTCCGTTCTGGGCTAAAGCGCGTATAGTTACATTGTCGTATCCTACCCCCGCGCCCGTGGGGGATATCAAGGCACGGGAGAGCATGATTATATCCACAGAGAGCGAACTCGCCGAATTCTGCGCGCGCGCCGCGAGCTTTGATGCGGTCGCCGTCGACACGGAGTTTCTGCGCGAGCGGACATTCCATCCGCGCCTGTGCCTGATCCAGGTGGGGACGCCCGAGGAGTCGGTGGCGATCGATCCACTGGCGCTCAAGGGGCACCTGGACCCCTTGGCCGCGCTCCTCACCGACCAGTCCACCATCAAGGTCTTCCACGCCTGCACGCAGGACATGGAGGTCATCCTCCACGCGCTCGGGGTGCTGCCCGAGCCCATCTTTGACACGCAGGTAGCCGCCGCCTTTTTGGGCGAGCGCCTGCAGGTGGCCTACAACGGGGTGGTGCAGGCGTTCTGCGGGGTGACGCTCCCTAAGACCGAGTCGCTCACCGACTGGTCGCGCCGGCCGCTCACCGCAGAGCAGCTCGAGTACGCCCTCGATGACGTGCGCTACCTCATCCGAGCCTACGCGGTGATGCGCGAGCGCTTGGAGGCGGAGGGGCGTCTGTGGTGGGTGCTCGACGAGCTGCGCCCCCTGGTCGAGCGCTCGCATTACGAGATCGACCGTCGGCAAGCCTACAAGCGGGTGAAGCGCGTGAACTCGTGCACGCGCAAGCAGATGGCGATCGCCCGCGAGCTCGCCGCGTGGCGCGAGGGACGGGCCGAGAAGCTCGACATTCCGCGCAAATGGGTCATGTCGGACGAAGTGCTCGTGGCGCTCGTAAAGCGCGCTCCCCATACGGTGGAGGATGTGCGGGGCGTGCGCGGGACCGAGCAGCTCTCTGAGGGCGATGTGGCGGCGATTCTGGTTGCCGTGGACCGCGGGCGCCGCTGCCCGCCCGACCGCCTGCCGCCCGCGCAGCACGCGCGCAAGGCGCCTTCGGGCGAGCTCGAGAGCGTGGTGGACCTTATGTACGCGCTGCTGCGGCTTGTGGCGGAGCGCGCCGGCGTGGCAACGGCGATGATCGCCTCGCGCGACGACCTGGTGGACTACGTGGACCATCCCGAGCGGAGCCGCCTGCGCGAAGGGTGGCGCTTTGAGCTGGTGGGCACGCGTCTGGACGACCTGCTCGCCGGGCGGATGGGACTGACGGTCAAAGACCGCCGAATTGAGCTCCTCTAGGCCGGCCTCCCGTAGCACCCGATCTTGGCCCTCAATCGTCGGTCGGCGCACGCAAGGCGTCCTCCCTCCTCTTTCAGGCCGATCTGGCGCACCTCGATGGGCAGGGTTCGTTGTCGATGGGTCATTTGGGGACGTGTTCCGTTTGACCCATTTTTGTGACAGTGGGGGCAGGTTATGTTGTCACGTGACAACATAACCTGCCCCCACTGTCACATTTTGAAGCGGTTCTCAGATTCTCATCAAAACCTTGTCCGCACGGGACGCTAGACTGGTTTCAATTGACATGAGCGATGGAGACGAGGAGCACATGAGCGGTTGGAATCTAACGGGAATCTCGGCCGCGCCGTGGGAGCACCCCGGCGCCGCCCCCAGTGCGGGCGCCGCAGCCGAGGACGACCCCAACATCCTCTCGGTTACCCAGGCGGTCAAGCTCGCGGGCGCCACGCTCGACGAGCTCCCGCCCATCACGGTGCTCGGCGAGGTATCGGGCTTTCGCGGGCCGTACGGGGCACGCGGGCACTGCTACTTTCAGATTAAGGACGAGTCGAGTTCGCTCGAGTGCATCATCTGGGGAGGCGTTTACAAGGCGAGCCCCTACGAGCTCAAAAACGGCCTCAAGATGCGCTTTACCGGCAAGTTTGAGGTCTACGCCCGTACGGGCAAGATGAGTTTTACCATCTCGCGCTTTGAGCCGGTGGGGGAGGGCCTGCTCCGCCAGCAGGTGGCGGCCCTTGCCGAGAAGCTCCGTCGCGAGGGTCTTATGGACGAGGCGCGCAAGCGCCCCATCCCGGCCTTCTGCACGCGCGTGGCGGTGGTAACCTCGCTCTCGGGTGCCGTTATCGACGACGTCAAACGCACGCTCCGGCGCCGGAACCCCCTTGTTGAGCTTATCTGCGTCGGGTCGCGCGTGCAGGGCGAGGGTGCCGAGGCGGAGCTTATCGAGGCTCTGGGAAGGGCCGCCGCGATTGAGCCCGCGCCCGATTGCATTCTGCTCGTGCGCGGCGGCGGCTCCTTTGAGGACCTCATGACCTTTAACGACGAGGCGCTCGCCCGCGCTGTGGCCGCCTCGCCCGTTCCCGTGGTGACGGGCATCGGCCACGAGCCCGATACCTCGATCTGCGACATGGTGAGCGACCGCCGCTGCTCCACGCCCACGGCGGCGGCGGAGTCGGTGGCCCCGGCAGCAACGGAGCTTGCCGAGCTCCTTCGCACGCGCGAGCATCGGCTTGCCACTGCGATGGCGAGCGCCACGGGTGAGGCGGCATCCGAGCTTGCCCGCGCATCTGAGCGGGCGACCCACGCGATCGAGGCCCGGCTCTCGCGCGAGGCCCTCGCGCTCCGTGTGCTAGCCGAGCGGCCCTGCCTGCGTCGTCCCGACGAGACGGTGCTCAGGCGCGCCTCCGAGCTCGAGCAGAGCGCCGACCGGCTCGAGGCTGCCATGGCGCGCGGGCAGGAGCGGCTGCGGTCCTCGCTCGAGCGGCTGCTCGTGCGCTTCCCTGCGGGGGAGAGCCTGCTTGCCACGCCCCGGGCCGACCTTGCCCGTGCGAGTGAGCGGCTGGTGCGGGCCGGCCGGGGCGTCTGCGACGCGCGCAGCTCCGAGCTGGCGCGCCAGGCGGCATCGCTCGATGCGCTCTCGCCGCTCAAGGTTCTCGCGCGCGGCTACGCCATCGCCTACGACGGAGAGGGGGTCGCCACGAGCGCGGGCTCCTTTGCGCCGGGCGACGCGCTCCGGGTGCGCTTTGCCGACGGCGAGGTGTCGGGAACGGTCTCGGCAGTAGCCCCCGCAGCGGCAAGTGCGGGCGCGTAGTCCCGCGGCGACCCGCAAGCGCTCCGCCTCTGGGGGGCGGAGCCAGCGCCCGAGGCGCGCGGACCACATACAGGTAACAACGGGCCACGCGGCCCGAGGACAGAAAGGACGAACATGGCTGACACCAAGATCGAGGACCTCAGCTACAAGGAGGCCTCCCAGGAGCTTGAGCGCATCATCCGCGCGCTGGAGTCGGGCGACATGGAGCTCGAGCAGTCGCTCGAGAGCTACACGCGCGGCGTGGCGCTCGTCAAGAGCCTGCGCGAGCGGCTCGACAACGCCGAACAGCAGGTCAAGATCCTCGTAAAGGATATGGACGGCTCGGACACGCTCGTGGCGGGCGAGGCCGCCTCGACCGATGACGCGCTCAGCATCTAACCCAGGTACCGACCGAAAGGACCCATCATGGCCGACTGCATCTTCTGCAAGCTCGCGAACCACGAGATTCCCACCACCATTGTTTACGAGGATGACCTGGTGGCCGCCTTTGACGACGCCAATCCGCAGGCTCCGGTGCACACGCTCGTGGTGCCCAAGGGGCATTACGAGAACATCGTGGACGGTGTGCCGGGCGAGGTGCTCGAGCACATGGCTCTCGCCGTTAAGAAGGTGGCCGAGGCCAAGGGCCTCACCGACGGCTTCCGCGTGATCGCCAACACCGGTGCGGCGGCGGGCCAGACGGTCATGCACCTGCACTGGCATGTGCTTGGCGGTACGGACCTGGGCGAGAACCTGGTATAGGCAGCCCGGGCAGGACGGCGGAAGCGGGCTGCTCGACCAACCGCGGACAAGGGAATGAAATCTGCGGGGAGCACGGCACCCCTGGGAAGCTTTGGGCGCAAGGGGCTAGGCCGCGCGGCATTTCTTCCCTGACGTGCCTAAGCGGATCGTACCGTACGCAGGGGGGTCAGCCGATCCCCCAAACCGCTGCCGGCACGCCCTTCCGCACGACACCCCGCCGCGCATTTGGCGGTATCATAGGGGGACCGATTGGTCCTGTGGCGCCACGTGCGCCCCAAGAGAGGGAGACTCATGAACGTTCTCGTTGTCAACGCCGGTAGCTCTACGCTCAAGTACCAGCTCATCGATACCAAGACGCATAAGGTGTCCGCCAAGGGCTCCTGCGAGCGCGTTGGGTTCTCGGGCGGCACCTTCACCCACACCGCCAACGGCGAGCCCAAGGTTACCGACAGCGTCGAGTTCCCCGATCACAAGGCCGCCATCGAGGTCGTGCTCAAGGACCTCGAGGCCCACAACGTCAAGATCGACGGCATCGGCCACCGCATCGTGCAGGGTGGTTGGTACTTTGGCGACTCCACGCTCGTTGACGCCGACATCCTCGCCAAGATCCGCGAGGTCGCCCCGCTGGCGCCGCTCCACAACAACCCCGAGGCCAACGTCATCGAGTTCTGCCTCGAGCAGTACCCCGAGCTCCCCAACGTCACGGTCTACGACACCGCTTTCCACTTTGACATGCCCAAGGTGGCCCAGACCTACGCCCTGCCGCAGGACGTGTGCGAGAAGCTGCACATCCGCAAGTACGGCGCGCACGGCACGAGCTACCGCTACATCTCGCAGAAGGTTGCCGAGATGACGAACGGCGCCGCGCACAAGGTCGTGGTGTGCCACATCGGCTCCGGCGCCTCGCTCTGCGCGATCGAGGACGGCAAGTGCATGGACACCACCATGGGCCTGACCCCGCTCGACGGCGTGATGATGGGCACCCGCTGCGGCTCCATCGACCCGGCCACGGTCTGCTACCTCCAGCGCGAGGGCGGCTACACCTTTGACGAGGTCGACGACATGATGAACAAGAAGTCGGGCCTCCTCGCCATCTCGGGCACCAATGACGTGCGCGACGTTGAGGAGGGTGCGGCCGCCGGCGACGAGGGTTGCGCGCTCGCCTTTGACATGTTCGTCTACAAGATCGCGACCAAGGTCGCCGAGATGGCCACCGCCATGTGCGGCATGGACACGCTCGTCTTTACCGCCGGCATCGGCGAGCACGCCCCGGCCGTCCGCGCCGGCGTGGCCGACCGCCTCGCTTGGATGGGCGTGCACATGGATCACGCCAAGAACGCGCTGCGTGCCGAGGGCGCCTGGTGCCTCTCCACGCCCGATTCGCCCGTGGCTGTCTATGTGATCCCCACCGACGAGGAGTACATGATCGCCTCCGACGTGGAGCGCATCGTCGGCAGCAAGTAGCGCCATCTGCGCCAACAGGTTGCGTGCGGCGCGTCGGAGCTGGGTGCCCCGGCGCGCCGTCTGCCCTAGGAGCGGGCCCGTTTTGCGATTGACGCCCCGGCCGGTACGGCGGGGTGCTAGCGTAAAGGGGTGGCGCATACGGCGCCGCCCGATAGTTAAAGGAGAGCCATGAACGTACTCGTTGTCAACGCCGGCAGCTCGAGCCTCAAGTACCAGCTCCTCGATACCGAGACGCGTCAGATCAGCGCCAAGGGCAACTGCGAGCGCATCGGGCTCGACCGGGGCATCTTTACCCACACGGGCCGCGACGGCGTCAAGACGAGCGAGGACGCGCTCTTTCCCGATCACCGCTCGGCCATCGCGCGCGTGCTCTCGGTGCTCGCCGAGGGCGATTACGAGTTTGACGGCATCGGCCACCGCATCGTGCAGGGCGGCTGGTACTTTGACGACTCGGCTCTCGTGGACGACGATGTGATGGCCAAGATCCTTGAGGTGGCTCCTCTTGCGCCCCTGCACAACTACGGGGAGGCCGCGGCAATCGGGTATTGCCGTGAGAAGTACCCCGACCTCCCCAACGTGGCGGTTTTTGACACGTCGTTCCACATGTCGATGCCCGAGGTCGCCTACACCTACGCTCTCCCCAAGGACGTGCGCGAGCGCTACCACATCCGCAAGTACGGCGCGCATGGCACGAGCCACCGCTATGAGTGGATGGTCGCCAAGGAGATGCTCGGCGACTTCTGCCACCGGCTGCTCTCGTGCCACCTGGGCAACGGCGCGTCGCTCTGCGCCATCGAGGACGGCGTGTGCCGCGACACCACGATGGGCCTGACCCCGCTCGACGGCCTCATGATGGGCACCCGCTGCGGCTCCATCGACCCGGCGACGGTGTGCTACCTCCAGCGCGAGGGCGGCTACACCTATGACGAGGTCGACGAGATGATGAACAAGCAGTCGGGCCTCTTGGCCATCTCGGGCATCTCGAGCGACGCGCGCGACATCCGCAACGGCGCCAACCAAGGTGACGAGAACTGCCTGCTCGCCTTTGACATGTTTGCCTACAAGGCGATGCTCCAGGCCGGTGCCATGATCGCGTCGATGGCCGGTGTGGACACCATCACCTTTACGGCCGGCATCGGCGAGAACGACTGGACCATCCGCCAGGCGTTCTGCGAGTGCTTTGACTGGCTGGGCGTGCGCATCGACCGCGAGCGCAACCAGGCGGCCGTGGGCAACGGGGCGCAGGTCATCTCGGCGGCGGGTTCGCCGGTTACCGTGATGGTGATTCCCACCGACGAGGAGTACATGATCGCGCTTGATGTTAAGCGGCTGGTAGAGGGCTGCTAGCGCAAGGTTGACTTTGGGGTCGTGGCGGTGACGGGGCGCGAGGGGAATCGCGCTCCGCGCTCTGCGGTCCTCAGGCGGCTCGTGCGCTGCACGAGGCGCCCCGCGGAAGACTTCGCTTAGAAACGCGATTCCCCTCGCGTCGGGGCAGCAAAAAGCCGGCCCGCTCTCCTTCGTGCTCCATGGAGCGCAAGGAGAGCGGGCCGGCACGTTTGGTTGCGACCTGTGCGTTAGCGCGCTACGCCATCTGGGCCTGGACGGCGGTGATGGCCACGACGCCCACGATGTCGTCGGCGGAGCAGCCGCGCGAGAGGTCGTTCACCGGCTTGGCGATGCCCTGCAGGATGGGGCCGTACGCCTCGGCGCGACCGAAGCGCTGGACGAGCTTGTAGCCGATGTTGCCCGTCTCGAGGTTGGGGAAGACGAGCACGTTTGCGCTGCCGGCGACGGTGGACTCGGGAGCCTTGAGCTGGGCGACCTCGGGAACGATGGCGGCGTCGAGCTGCAGGTCGCCATCGATGGCGAGCTCGGGGGCCTTCTCCTTGGCAAACGCCGTGGCCTCCTGGACCTTCTTGGCGGTGTCGCCGCCGGCGGAGCCCATGGTGGAGTAGGAGAGCATGGCCACGCGCGGCTCCACGTCGCCCATGAAGGTCTTGAAGGAGTTCGCGGAGGCGATGGCGATCTCGGAGAGCTCGTCGGAGGTCGGGTCGATGTTAAGGCCGCAGTCGGCGAAGACGAGCGTGCCGTCGGCGCCGAACTCGGGGGTCTGGGTGCACATGACCATGAAGGCGCTGACGAGCTTGGTGCCCGGGGCGGTCTTCAGGATCTGGAGCGCCGGGCGCAGGGTGTTCGCGGTGGAGTGGCACGCGCCGGAGACCAGACCGTCGGCATCGCCCATCTTGACCATCATGGTGCCGTAGTAGGTGGCGTCCATCATCTGGGCGCGCGCCTGCTCGATGGTCACGCCCTTCTTGGCGCGGAGCTCGGCGAACTTCTGCGCATAGGCCTCGTGCTTGGGAGCGGTGGGGGAGGTGGGGTCGATGACGGTGACGCCCTCGACGTCGATCTTGGCCGGGTCGCCCAGGATGATGAGCTCGGCGAGCCCCTCCTCAACGATGGTCTTGGCCGCCGCAATGGTGCGCGGGTCCTCGCCCTCGGGCAGGACGATCCGCTTCTTGTCGGCCCGCGCAGCCTCTTTCATGCGGTTTAGAAAGTCGCTCATGTACGCTCCTCAAAAAAACGCGCCCAGCACCGTGTGCGCCCCGTGAGCTGCAAAGACAACAAAAACAACAGACGGCGCCCGCGTGTTGAGCTTTCCTTGTGTGGCATCTCCTATTATAGGCGGCGCGCGCTATAATCTCCTCTGATTATTCGGCCCTCTGTTCGCCCAAAATCGGGGCGGGCCATGAGGGAGGCGCCGATCACCGGCATCTCGTGAGGAGCATCGATGGACATCACTTCTGGGCTACCCGAGTCGTTCAACCCCGGTTCGTACGACATGATCGTGGTCGGCGCGGGATACGCCGGATCGGTCTGCGCGCGCCGGCTGGCTGAGAGCGCGGGCTTCCGCGTGGCGGTGCTCGAGCGCCGCGACCATATCGCGGGCAACGCCTACGACCGCCTCGACGACGCGGGCATCCTCGTTCACGAGTACGGTCCGCACATTTATCACACCTTTGACGAGCGCGTGCACAACTTCCTGTCGCGCTTTACCAAGTGGACCGACTACCAGCACAAGGTGCTTGCCAACATCCACGGCACGCTCATGCCCGTGCCCTTTAACCACACCTCGCTCAAGCTCGCCTTTGGCGAGGAGCGCGGCGAGGCCCTCTATCAGAAGCTCGTGGAGACCTTCGGCGAGAACAAGAAGGTCCCCATCATGGAGCTCCGCAAGAAGAACGACCCCGATCTGCAGGAGGTCGCCGACTATGTCTATGAGAACGTCTTTCTCCACTACACCATGAAGCAGTGGGGTCAGACGCCCGACCAGATCGACCCGTCCGTGACGGGGCGCGTGCCGATCTTTATCGGTGACGACGATCGGTATTTCCCGCAGGCCCCCTACCAGGGCATGCCCGCCGAGGGCTATACCAAGCTCTTTGAGCACATGCTCGACCACGACCTCATCGACGTCTTTGTGAACGTCGACGCGCGCGACATCCTCGAGATCGGCGAGACCAACGTGAGCGTGTGCGGCAAGGTCTACGGCGGTGAGATCATCTACACCGGCCCGCTCGACGAGCTCTTTAACCTCGACCTGGGCGCGCTGCCGTACCGCACGCTCGACATGGTGTTTGAGACGATCGACGTCGACCAGTTCCAGCCGGTGGGCACCGTCAACTACACCACGAGTGAGGACTACACGCGCATCACGGAGTTTAAGAACATGACCGGCCAGGTGGTGCCGGGCAAGACCACCATCATGAAGGAGTACAGCCACGCCTACGAGCCGGGCAGCGGCCAGACTCCCTACTACGCGATCATCGCGCCCGAGAATCAGGAGCTCTACGAGCGCTACCTGGAGCGCGTGCAGAACCTTACGAACTTCCACCCGGTAGGGCGCCTTGCCGAGTACCGCTACTACGACATGGACGCGGTGACGGCCTCGGCGCTCGACCTGTCCGACGAGATTATCTCCTGCCATGCATAGTTCGACCCCATTGACCGAGACACAGACGACGGCACCCGTCGAGGCGTCGGGAGAACCGATTCGCACGATGTTCAAGATCGTGACGTTCGGCATTCCGTGCTATAACTCCGCGTCCGACATGGACCGGAGTATCACCTCGATTCTTGAGGGGAGCGGCTACGCCCCCGATGTCGAGATCATCATCGTGGACGACGGCTCCGTGGACGAGACGCCCGCCAAGGCGGACGACTGGGCCCGCCGTTACCCCGGGCTCATCCGTGTGGTGCACCAGGAGAACGGCGGCCACGGCACGGCGGTGCTCTCGGGCCTGCGCGAGGCGACGGGTGTGTACTACAAGGTTGTGGACTCTGACGACTGGCTCGACGGCCAGGCGCTCGCCACGATGCTCTCGATCCTGCGCGGCTTTGTGGAGCGCGATACGCGCGTGGACCTCTTTATCTCGAACTACGTGTACGAGAAGGTCCACGAGGGCACGCACACCACCATCGACTACCGGTTCGCCATCCCGCGCAAGAAGATCCTCACCTGGAACGACGTGGGACACTTCCGTCCCGATCAGCACCTGCTCATGCACAGTCTGTGCTACCGCACCGATGTGCTGCGCGCAGGCGACCTGCCGCTGCCGCCGCACACGTTCTACGTGGACAACATCTACGCGTACGTGCCGCTTCCGCGCTGCAAGACGCTCTATTACGCCGACATCGACCTCTACCGGTACTTTATCGGTCGCGAGGGGCAGAGCGTAAACGAGAGCACGATGATTAAGCGCATCGACCAGCAGTTCCGCATCACGCGCATCATGATGAAGGCCTACCATCTCTACGACGACATCGAGGAGAAACCGCTCGCGTCGTGCATGATGGGCTACTTCACCATGATGATGGTCGTGTGCTCGATCTTCTCTAAGCTGGCCAACGACAAGAGCAAGGTGGACGAGGTCATCAAGATCTGGGCCGAGCTCAAGGCGTTCGACAAGAAGATGTACAACCATGCCCGCTGGGGGCTTTTGGGCTTTTGGACCAACCTGCCGACGCCCGTGGGCGAGAAGGTGTCCGTGGGGCTCTACCGCGCGGCGCAGAAGATCTTCAAATTCAATTAGAAGTGCACAGGGGGTGCGCTCCCACCGGTCGGGGGACGCCGCTGCTCCTCGCGACTTCAAACAATCCTGACTCGCACGAAGGCCCCACTGGGGCCTTCGGCTCATGCGGAACTCGTCGCGAGGAGCAGCGGCGTCCCCCACCTGCGTTTACCCTCTGTGTGGAAGAGGGCAAAGGCGCGTGGGATACGTGGTTGCGGGCGGGGATGTTCGCAGAACCAAAGTGCACGGGGACGTTCTCGGGGAGGCCCGGTAGGTTGCACGCCAGCCAGACGAGTGGAATGAGCGAGAGCGCCACGGTGACGATGTTGATGACGCGCTGCGTGCGTGGAGACATGGGATCACCTGACCTTGCTGCTTGGTAGGCGGGGCGTGCGCGTGGCGGCTGTTCCGTTCGCAGGTCTTTAACGCATGATAGGCCGTCCAGATGGACAAAATCCCGAGAAATCAACGATTGCCGAAACAGAGAATCGTTGATTTCTCGGGATTTTGTCCACGCTGCTAGCAAAAGCGCAGGATTGCGATCTGCTCGGTTGGCCTGGCTCCACGCGAATCGTTGAATTCTCGGGATTTTGGCCAGTTTGGAGCTCTATGAGGGCTATATGAGGTCCCGCGCGGCGGGGAGGTCGTGGAGCGCGGTGGCCTCGGTGGCGCCGGCAACGAGTGCGGCCTCGAGCGTGCGCGTGGCAACAAGGCCGATGAGGTCGAGCGGGGGCGTGGGGCCCTCGAGTTCGCCGGTGGCCAGCACGTAGATGGTGTCGCCGTCGTTGGTGGTGTGCGTGGGGCGGATAACGTGCGCGTAGGCGTCGGCAGCCATCTGGGCGACCTTGGTGGCCTCGGCCTTGGTAAGGCGCGCGTTGGTCACAAGGCACGAGATGGTGGTGTTGGTGCGGTCGAGCGGCATCTCCATCTGGGCACCGGCGGCGAGCATGGCGTCTTCCATGTTGTCAAGCTGGAGCGAGTCGGGCGCGGCGCGCATGCCGGCAATGGTGTGTCCGGTTGCGGGGTCCACGATATCGCCGCAGGCGTTGACCACGGCGATCGCGCCCATGCGGAGCCCCCCGAGCTTAAAGGCGCGGGCACCGAGTCCGCTTTTCATGGCGCGGTCCGGTCCGTTGAGCTTGCCAACGGTCGCTCCCGTGCCGGCGCCCACGCACCCTTCGGCAAGCGGGATGTCCGGGTCGCTGTCGAGCGCGGCGCGCGTGGCGGAGATTCCCGCGTCCACGCCCGGTCGCACCGTGGCGCTGCCAAAGGCGAGGTCGAAGATGCAGCTCGAGCAGACGATGGGCACGCATGCCACGCCCACGTCGAGACCGATGCCGCGTGCCTCGAGCTCGCGCGCCACGCCGGAGGCTGCCTCGAGCCCATAGGCCGAGCCGCCTGATAGACAGATAGCGTGCACTTCCTGGACGGTGTTCTCAGGCTTGAGCAGGTCGGTCTCGCGCGAGGCGGGGGCGCCGCCGCGCACGTCCACGGCACCTGTGGCCCCATGGGGCGCCACGATGACGGTGCAACCCGTACCCGCCTCGACGTCGGTCCAGTGGCCAAAGCGCAGCGCTCCCACGGCGGCGAGAGGAATGGGGGAGAGGCTTGAGGCTGTCATAGGGTTCCTTTCGAGGATGGCTGCGTGCTCATCAGAGAATATGGCTCTCACATGGCGCGTTAGTTCAGCGTTTTGTGCACAAATCAGCGTTATGTGAGAGCCAAACCAACGGCGTTGGTTCAATTCAGCAAGCGCATGTGGCGGACGACCTCGGCAATGGGCAGGCCGACAACGTTATAGAAGTCGCCGTTGATGCCGCGCACCAACAGACGGCCGCCGGTGCCCTGGATACCGTACGCACCCGCTTTGTCGGCGGGTTCGCCGGTTGCCACGTAGGCGTCAATCTCGGCATCGGCAAGATCGTAGAAGGTCACGTCGGTCACCACGGTAAAGACGTCGCGCGTCGCCGGCCGCTCGGGGGAGCCGGGCTCGCTGCCCTCGCACGCCGCACGCAGCAGGCAGACGCCCGTAGCCACCTGGTGGGTGCGGCCCGAGAGGCGCCGCAGCATGGCTCGCGCGTCGGTCTCGTCGGCGGGCTTGCCGAGCGCCTCGCCGTCGATGGCCACGATCGTGTCCGCCGCAAGCACGAGCTCGCCGGGCTCGGCGCTCTCTGCCGCTACCGCCTCGGCTTTTGTGGCGGCCAGCCGTTCGACCAGCTCAAAAGGCGGCTCGCCCGCACGCGGGGTCTCGTCCACGTCGGCGGGGATGACCCGCACGTCAAAACCCGCCTCGCGCATCAGCTCGATGCGGCGCGGCGACTGGGAGGCAAGAATCATGCGACGTGCCTCCTAGAGCTGGATGCTCTCGCGCACCTTGGCAACGGCTGCCTCACCCGCGATATCGCCGAGCACGGCGAGCGCAAAGGGAAGCGCCTGCCCCATGCCGGAGGCGGTGATGATGTTGCCGTCCACAACGACGGTCTTGCCGCCTGCGTAGGTGCCCGCGGGAAGGGTCTTCACAAAATCGGGGAAGCACGTGGCGCGGCGCCCGACGAGGAGCCCCAGCTCACCCAAGATGGAGGGCGCGGCGCAGATGGCGGCGACGTGCTTGGTGGCTGCAAACTCCGTTACCAGGTCGCAGACGCGCTGGTCCTGGCGCAGGTGGGTGGTGCCGGGCAGGCCGCCGGGGAGCACCACGTAGTCGTACTCGTCAAAGTTGGCCTCGTCAAACGTGAGGTCGCAGGTGATGTCGATCTGCTGGGAGCTCACAGCGTCGCGCGTGGACATGATCGAGACGAGTGAGACGCGCACACCGCCCCTCCGCAGCACATCGACGATCGTGAGGCACTCGATGGTCTCGAATCCATCGGCAACGAGTACGGCAACGGCAGACATGGGCGTTCCTTTCGACGTGGGCGCGCGGCCCCGGCAAATCATCAGGCATCTTGTACCCGCTTTGCCCCCGAGCCGGCGCTTCGCAGTTAGATAAATCGTCGGCGGTTCACGTGCTTAAGGTACGTTGACACTGCGGGCGAGGGTGTTCGATCGGCTCGGGGGCGTGAGGTGTGCCGTGTTGCCCTGAAAGAGGAGGGAATAGGCCTTTGCGCCATGACTGACAATTGAGGGGGCAAGACGGTGCGCCTCACGCCCTCGAGAGGTGCACGACGGTCTCGCAGTGGAAGGTCTGCGGGAAAAGATCGACCGGGGTTGCGCGGACGGGGGAGAAGATGCCCTGCTCGCGGAAGCGCTTGAGGTCGCGCGCAAGCGTGGCCGGATCGCACGACACGTAGGCTACGTCGCGCGCCGAGGTCTCGGCGATGAGCTCGATGGCCTCGGGCGCGAGGCCGGCGCGGGGCGGGTCGACCACGAGCACGTCGGCGTCCGCATCGGGGAACTCGCGCACCGCGTCGCCGCCGATGACGTCGACGTTGTCGAGCCCGGCACGCTCGAGATTCCGGCGCAGGTCGCGCACGGCGGGGCCGTACGACTCCACCGCCGAGACGTAGTCCGCCCGGCGCGCGAGCGGCAGGGTAAAGGTGCCCGCTCCGCAGTAGAGGTCCATGGCGAGCTCGTCAGGCCGGGGCTTGAGCGCGTCGAGCACGAGGTCGATGAGAATCTCTGCCGCGCCGGTGTTCACCTGGAAGAACGACGGCGCCGAGATGAGCATCTCCTCCTCGCCGATCTGCTCGTTCCAGCAGCTCCTCCCGGCGAGCACCTCGGTGGCGCTCACGCGGCGTGCCTTCTTCTCGCCCTTGCTCATCACGCGTACCACGCCGGCACGGTCGGATACGGCGTCGGCCAGCACACGGGCCACCTGCGCCCGCGGGAACCCGCCCGTGGGCGTCCACAGGGCGATCTCGAGCGCGCCGGTGCGGCGGCTCGCGCGGATGCCCACGCGCTCGAGTCCGAGGTCGCGCGAGTTGCCAAGGTAGGCGAGCGCTCCGGCAACGGCCTTGACTACCTTGGGGAACTTCTTCTCAAAGAGCGGGCAACGGTCCACACGGATGATCTGGCGGGGGTCGCGCCCGTGCATACCGAGGAACATCTTGCCGCCGGCGCCCGTGGTGGGTGCGAGCTCGATCTTGTTGCGGTAACCCCAGACGTCCTTGCTGGAGCGCAGCGGTGCAACGAGCTCCTCGACCTCCGCACGCTCAAAGCCGCCGATGCGCTCGAGCGCGCTTTTGAGGTTCTCCTCCTTGGCGGCGCGCTGCGCGGTGCGCGAGAGGCCGCCCCACGGGCAGCCGCCGCAGACGCCAACGAAGGGGCATGGCGTGTCGACGCGCTCGGGGGAGGGCTCCACGATGCGGTCGGCCACGGCGCGGACGAGCGACTTTTCCTCGCTCACAACGTGCGCCTCGACGGTGTCGCCGGCGAGTGCGCCCGCCACAAAGACCGTCTTGCCTTCCGGCGTGTGCGCCAGGCCGTCCGGTCCGTATACCATGCGTTCGATGGTGAGCTGCATCGTTCCTCCTCGTTGTCTCGGCATCTCAGTGTAGGCGATGACCTCGGGTGCGGAGGTGGCGCGCCCGCAAGTGCGGCAAAATCGCACGGGCGGGGGCGGGTAGGAGAGGCGTGGTGCTGTGGGGGCGCGTTGATTGTGCGCTGGATATAGGTGGGCCGGGCGCTTGGGTGCCGGGTACGCTCAGCGGGGCAGGTGCGCGCCGCCGGGCGCTTGTGGGTTGGGTGCGTGAAGCGGGGTGCGTGGTGAGTGGGCGTTTGGGCCCAGGAGCGCGAGGCCGGACCTTCTGGGTGCTCGGAGCAGAAACGCCGTTCAGGTGGGCGTTGTGCATTTTGGTATTGTCGTTCACTCATCCAACCAGCGTTTTCTGGCATCAAAATGTTGTTTGGATGAGTAAACGACGTTTATTGCAAAAAAACGGCGCGCCGGTCTGCCCGACGCGCCGTGTGCGCTGAACGTGTTGCAGCACCGTTTGCTGCTCGTCCGCCACGTTATTGCTGGTCATAGTACAGCTTGCCGGGCAACGGTCGGCGCGTGAGGCGTCTGCCGAGACCTCGATTGGCGGCGGCCCGGCCGCAGGAGTCCGGCTACCGGGTCTTGGTCCCTCGGATGAGCGTCTTTACGCCGAGGCCGATGAGCGCAAGGCCCGTGCGCAGGCGTCCGGCAGGGCGCTTGGCGAGCGTTCGCTGCGTGTCCGTGGCGGGGGAGGACTCGTTGTCGCCGGCGGTTGATCCGCTGGCCACCTGTCCCGCTCCGGCGGGCTCGGGCTCGATGAGCTCGGCCGCAACCGGTGCCTGTGCCGTGCGGTCGCGCTCGGCAGAAGCTGCGGAGGCTGTGGCGGCATCGGGCGCTGCCGGCGCAGCGGGGGTTTCCGCCGTCCCCGCGCCAACCTTGGCAGCCCCGGCGCCCACCCGCGTCGCAGCGGCGATCCGCCGCTGGGCAACCTCGGCCGCCTGGGCGCGCGCCTCCGTCTCGGAGAGCGCCGTCTCGAGCGCGGCGCGGGCTGCCTCGTCGGGCGAGGGCGCCTCGGGTTCGGGCACGATCTCCGGTGCAGAGGCGGCGGCAGCGCCCGCTCCATCAGCAGCCTCGACACCCGTACCCTCAGCCTCACCGGCCCCCGTGCCCAGAATCTCCGCGCGGGCGCGCTTGGGGTGCGCGGCGCGCTCGTAGGCCTGCGCGAGCAGGAACTCCTGCGCGTTGAAGGGCTCCTCGCCCGTGCCGCGCGCCACGTGCTCCCAGGCGCCCGCAGGCGAGAGCGCGCGGGCCTTCACGTTGTCGCGCAGCTGCGCCTGCATGTAGTCCTCCACAAGCGCGCGGCAGATGGGGTCGAGCACGGGGTAGGCGATCTCTACACGGTGCTCGGTGTTGCGGGTCATCATGTCGGCCGACGAGAGGTAGACGATGTCGTTCTCGACGCCAAACGCGTAGACGCGCGCGTGCTCCAAAAAGCGCCCCACGATCGAGCGGATGTGCACGTTCTCGGTCTTGCCCGGCACGCCCGGCAGTAGGCACGAGATGCCGCGGATGATCATGTCCACCACCACGCCCGCCTGCGACGCCTCGGCGATTTTGTCGATGATCTCGCGGTCGGTGAGGGAGTTCATCTTAAAGAAGACGCGTGCGGGCTCGCCGGCAAGGGCGCGCTCGATCTCGCGGTTGAGGCCGTTCATGATGAGCGGCTTGAGCCCCGTGGGCGCCACGCCGAGGTAGCGGTAGTCGCCGTGGAGGTTGCCGAGCGCGAGGTTGCGGAAGAACGCGTTGGCGTCCTCGCCGATGCCCGGGTGCGCCGTCATGAGCATGAAGTCGGAGTAGAGGCGCGCCGTCTTCTCGTTGAAGTTGCCCGTGCCGAGCAGCGTGATGCGCGTGATGGCCATGCCCTCGCGGTAGGTGATCTGGCAGATCTTGGAGTGCACCTTAAAGCCCTCGGCGCCGTAGATCACGGTGCAGCCGGCCTCCTCGAGCCGCTCGGCCCACTCGATGTTGTTCTGCTCGTCAAAGCGGGCGCGCAGCTCCATGAGCACGGTGACCTCTTTGCCGTTCTCGGCCGCGTCGATGAGCGCCTCGCACAGGCGGCTCTGCTTGGCCACGCGGTAGAGGGTGATCTTCATCGAGATGCAGTCGGGGTCAAAGGCGGCCTCGTGCATGAGGTCGAGCAGCGGGTTCATCGACTCATAGGGGTAGAAGAGCAGCTTGTCGCCCTCGATGACCTGCTTGCGCATCGAGCGGCCCGGCTCGATGAGCGGATTTGCCTGCGGACGGAACGGCTGAAAGACGAGCTCCGACTTGGCGGGCTCGGGCAGGTGCCCCTCGATGCCGTAGACGTAGTCGAGGTCGAGCGGGGTGGTGTAGGTGAGAACGGCGCGCGACGCCAGGCCGAGCGACTTGCGGATGCTCTTGAGCGTCGCGGGCTCGAGCCGGCCCTCAACCTGCAGCGCCACGGGCTGCAGGCGCAGGCGCTTCTTGAGGATCTTCTTCATGTGCTGGCGGTAGTCCTCGTCCTCCTCGACGCCCTCGCCGTCGGGGTCGATGTCGGCGTTGCGCGTGACGCGCACCACCGCGCGGTCGAGCGGCGCGTAGGAGCCAAAGCAGCTGCCCAGGCAGGTGAGGATCACGTCCTCGAGGAGGATATAGCGGTAGCTCCCCGCCTCGGAGGGGAGCGCCACCACGCGGTTCATGGAGGCGGGCACCTCGATGAGGCCGATGAGGTTCTCCTCGTCGACGCTCTCGAGCGCGCACACGAGGTAGAGTGCGCCGTTGCGGAGGTTGGGGAAGGGGTGGCGCGGGTCGATGACGAGCGGCGAGATAACGGGCGAGACGTAGCTCTGGAAGTAGCGCTCCACAAAGGTGCGCTCGGTGCCCGCGAGGTCGTCGGTCGTGAGCCGGAAGACCCCGTGCGCCTCGAGGTCGGCCTCGATGGAGGCCACCACAGCGTTCTGGCGTTTTACAAGGGGCGGCAGCGCCTGAAAGACGCGGTCGATCTGCTCGCTCGGCGTGAGGTTGCTCTTGTTGTCGACTGGCTGGCGCTTGAGGGTGGCGAGGTCGGAGAGACCGCCGATGCGGATCATAAAGAACTCGTCGAGGTTCGACTGGAAGATCGCCGCGAACTTGAGCCGCTCGAAGAGCGGGACGGTCTCGTCAAAGGCCTCGTCGAGCACGCGGTTGTCAAAGCGCAGCCAGCTGATCTCGCGGTTTTGCGTGTAGGTAAAGTCAAAGCGCTCAGAGCGGGCGAGCTCGCCGAGCGGCGCCTTTGTCTTCTTAGCCTTGGACTTCTTCTCTTTCTGGTCCTTGTCCTGCTTCGATGTCATGGTTCCCACCTTGATACTCTCGCGCCCGCGGGGCGCGTTCGATGCTACCCCTCTATCTTACTCATCGGCCTGCCTCGCGTGCCAAGGCTTTAGTAAGCCTTTACATTGGGGAAGGGGATTGCGCGGGTGCGTGGCTGGCGGGGAGGCATGACGGTTGGCACGCGGCCGGCGGACAAGGAAGGGGCGCTCGCCCCGGCCCTCACGTTACCGTTTGACGAACGCCCCGCCGTCTTGCGCGGGCGGCGCGCACCGCGTGGCATACTGAGGGCTTCAGCCCGCGACGGCGGGCGCGACCTCGAAAGGAACCGCAATGGGCGTCAACCTCTCTGGACGGAGCTTCCTCAAGCTCCTCGATTTTTCTACGGCCGAGATCGAGTACTTGCTCGCCCTCTCCCGTAACTTCAAGGATCTCAAGCGCACGGGTACGCCGCATCGCTATCTCGAGGGCAAGAATATCGTGCTGCTCTTTCAGAAGACCTCGACGCGCACGCGCTGCGCCTTTGAGGTGGCGGGGCACGACCTCGGCATGGGCGTGACCTACCTCGACCCGTCGGGCTCGCAGATGGGGCACAAGGAGTCGATTGCCGATACCGCGCGCGTGCTCGGGCGGATGTTTGACGGCATCGAGTTCCGCGGGTTTGCGCACGCCGACGTGGAGGAGCTCGCGGCGCAGGCCGGGGTGCCCGTGTGGAACGGCCTCACCGACCTGTGGCACCCCACGCAGATGCTCGCTGACGTGCTCACCATGCAGGAGAACTTTAACTACGACCTGCGCGGCAAGACGGTGACCTTTATGGGCGACGCCAAGAACAACGTGGCGCGCTCGCTCATGGTGGTCTGCGCCAAGCTCGGCATCAACTTCCGCGCGTGCGGCCCGGCCGAGCGCATGCCCGACGACGACGTGCTCGAGGCGTGCCGCCCCATCGCCGAGGCCAACGGCTGCACTATCACACTGACGTCCGACCCGGCGGCCGGTGCTGAGGGCGCGCACGTGCTCTACACCGACGTGTGGGTCTCGCTCGGCGAGCCCTCCGAGGTCTGGGCCGAGCGCATCGGGCTCCTTGAGCCCTACCGGGTGACGCCTGAGCTCATGGCCCTCGCGGACCCGCAGGCGATCTTTATGCACTGCCTGCCGGCCTTCCACGACACCAAGACCACGACGGGCGCGCGCATTGCCGAGGAGTTTGGCATCTCCGAGATGGAGGTCTCCGATGAGGTCTTTGAGGGGCCGCGCTCGCGGGTCTTTGACGAGGCCGAGAACCGCCTGCACACCATCAAGGCCGTGATGTACGCAACGCTGAAGTAGGGCGATGCAACGGGCGGGCGTGGGGTGGTGACCCTGCGGCCGTTCTGCTTTTTCTAGGGTGTCGGCTTGTGGAATGGGTCAGTTGGGGACGTGTTCGTTTCGACCCATTTTGGATGGGCTGAAGCGTGTGCGTCCCCAACCGACCCATCGAGTAAGTTGGCGCCTGGGGCTAGGGATTGCAGTTGCCGCAGGGGCGGAATCCCGCGGCGGTAACCTCCTTGCGCGCGCCGGTGAACTCCTGCTTGTTGTGCTCGGACATCCGATTGACCGAGCCGCAGCCGGGTAGGTGAAACACGTCGGTGTTGGTGTTGAGAATATACGTCATCTGGGTCGAGCCGCTCCCTGCGGGCTCGGGCGATGCGGGGCTGTGGGCGTGAAGATCAACCGGCAGACGGGGATGTGCCCGCTGTGCACCGAGCGCTACCACCTGGAGCAGGAACGCGCCTTCAACGAGCAGCTGGAGCGAGAGCGGGCGGCGTGCGAGGAGTCCGCCGAGCTCGAGGAGGTTCGGCGCGAGCGGGACATGATGCGGCAGCGCAATTCGCGGCTGTGCAGGAAGTATGGGCTCAAGGGGAGGCGGGAGCGGAAGTGCTGACGCCTCAATCGCCTGGCCGGTTCCTCTCGCCCCAGACGCACAGGAGGTCGAGGACCTCCATGAGCGACGCGCCTCGCTCCGTGAGCGAGTACTCGACGCGCGGCGGGATTTGGGGGTACTCCCTGCGCGCGACGAGCCCGTCGGCCTCGAGCTCCTTGAGGCTCCGCGAGAGCGTGCGGTCGGATACCCCGCCGAGGTAGCGGCGCATCTCGTTGAAGCGGACGGGCTGGTACTCCATGAGGCAGTAAAGGATTGACATCTTGTGCTTGCCCCGGATGAGCGAGAGCGTGTAGCTGTACCCCGTGCCCTCGAACGACGCGCCCTCTATGCCCCGCCCCATGTCGCACCCCCTCCGTGAAGCTCCCGTCGCATGCGCTTTACCAAATGATAGCACCTGACATTAATGCCGGTACTTAACAGAATGAGGACGCAGGGAGATACTCGAGGCAGGATGGCGCGGCCTGGTGCGGCCGCTCGAGCAGAGGAGGAGAGGCCATGAAAAAGAATCTCGGCGTGGCGGGCGAGCTGTTTCCCCAGTCGGTCTTCATCGTCGCGAGCTACGGGGAGGACGGGACGCCAAACGCCATGAACGTCGCGTGGGGCGGCGAGTGCACCCGCACGCAGGTGGCGATCAACATCGGCGACCACAAGACGACCGACAACATCCTGGCGCGCGGGGCGTTCACGGTTGCGCCCGCCGACGCGGCGCACGTCGCCGAGGCGGACTACTTCGGTATCGCCACCGGGCGCAGGGTCAACAAGGCCGAGGGGTCGGGGCTCACCTTCACGCGTTCCGAGTTCGTCGACGCGCCGGTCATCGAGGAGTTCCCCCTCACCATGGAGTGTCGCGTGGTTTCCGTCGAGGACTGGGCCGGCGAGAAGCGCTTCGTTGGGGAGATCGTCAACACCCGCGTCGACGAGGCGGTGCTCGACGGAGAGGGGCGCGTCGACTTCTCCCGGATGCGCCCGATCGTGTACGACTCGACGCGTCGCGTCTACCGGGCCGTCGGGGAGGAGGTCGGCGGCGCCTGGAGCGCGGGGAAGGCCTTGATGTAGGCTCCACCCAGCAGCGGGCGGAGGGCTTGTCCGGGCGCCCGGAGGGGCGCCCCTCTTTGTGACGCGCCACGAGAATCCACCGTGAGGGAATCTATCGACCTTTCACGGGGGTGATTGCATGGCGAGGCGGGCGAAGCTGACGCAGGAGATGGTCGACGAGGCGATCCGCCTCAAGGCGGACGGCCTTTCCAACGGCGACATCGTCTGCGCCCTGGGGATCCACGAGTCCACGTTCTACCGCTGGATCGGCGACCCCAAGAACAGGCTGCAGCGCGCGTTAAGCGAGGGCTAAAAAAGGAGGAGAGCGCGTTCAAGCGGACGCTGCTCACGACCATCCGCTCGGCGGCGCTGGCGAGAAACCAGTACTGGACGGCCGCCGCGTGGCTGCTGGAGCGCAAGTACCCGGACGAGTTCGGCAAGGCGGATCGCCAGCGCGATGACACCAACGCCGACGCCACGCCGAAGATCGTGCTCGGCGTGGTGGCGCAGCCGGTGCAGGAGACGCTGCCCGGCCTCGACGGGGGCGGCGCCGATGGTTGACGCGTCCTCGCTCGTGATTCCGGCCTTCCACGACGTGCTCGGCGACGTGATGGCCCACGGCCACACGCACTACTGGCTGCACGGCGGGCGCGGCTCCACGAAGTCGAGCTTCATCAGCCTGTGCGTCGTCCTCCTCGTCCTCATGCACCCCGAGGCGAACGCGGTGGTGGTGCGGCGCTTCTCGAACACGCTGCGCGACTCCGTGTTCTTGCAGATGACGTGGGCGATCGCGGCGCTGGGGCTCGACGCGTGGTTCCGGGCCCGCATCTCGCCGATGGAGCTCACCTACCTGCCGACCGGGCAGCGCATCGTGTTCTGCGGCGTGGACGACCCGCTGAAGCTCAAGGGCGTGAAGTTCTCGCGCGGGTACGCCGCCGTGATCTGGTTCGAGGAGCTGGACCAGTTCGACGGCATCGACGCGATGCGGAGCATCCTGAACTCGCTTCGGCGCGGCGGCGAGGACTTTTGGATCTTCTACAGCTACAACCCGCCGCGCACGCTGTGGAGCTGGGTGAACCGCGAGAAGCTGGAGCGGGAGCGCAGGGCTGACACGCTCGTGCGGCAGAGCTCGTACCTCGACGTCGTCGAGAGCCACCCGGAGTGGCTGGGCGGACCCTTCGTCGAGGAGGCCGAGTACCTGCGCGAGGTCGACGAGCGGGCGTGGCGCTCGGAGTACCTGAGAGAGGTCACGGGCACGGGCGGCTCGGTCTTCAACAACGTGGTCTCGATGCGTCTGTCCGACGCGGCGTGCCGGGGCTTCTCGCGCACGCGTTGCGGCGTGGGCTGGGGGTGGTTCCCGGACCCGTGGCGGTTCGTGCGCTGCGGCTGGGAGCCCGGCGAGCGGCGGCTCACGATCTTCGGGGAGCTCTCGGCGAACAGGAAGACGCCCTCGGAGACGGCGGCGATGGTGGTCTCGGCGCTCACCTACGCTGACGAGCCCGGCGAAGATCCCTATCTTCATGATGAATTGATCTGATGCGACGACACTCCGGACGGCAAGCAGAGCATGGCCGTGTGGCGGCGCGAGGCGGGGCTTCGTGTTCGGCCCGCGAGGAAGAGCAACATGCGGCGGCTCAGCTACGAGTGGCTGGCGGGGCTGCGCGAGATCTGCATCGACCCGGAGCGGGCGCCGCTCGCCTACGAGGAGTTCCGCCTCAAGGAGTACGAGCGCGACCGCGACGGCACGTGGGTGGACGATATCCCGGACGGCAACGACCACTCCATCGACGCGGTGCGCTACGCGATGATGGACGACGTGCTGAGGGGATAGCGGTGCGGGCGTCCTTCTCGTCCTATTTTGATACGCAACGCCATGCATCTGCCGTAGCGGTGCTCGGGCGCTTGCTTATAGGCGACCCTCGAGCGCCTCGAGATAGACCCCGGGATGCCACAAACTCGCCTCGCCGTGCCGCCAGCCAGGGTGCTCGACAAGCGTGCTGCCCGGCATGGCCTTAGCCAGGGCGCGCGCCGAGCGCACCATGATACGGGGCTCCTTCCCGCCGACAAGGATGGTGGCCCGCGCCCCGCAGCCCGCGAGCTCGGGTCTCAACCGGTAGGAACTGTTCGCCCGCATAAAGGCGATCATGTCCCGCTTTGATATGGCGCAGCTGTCACGGTAATAGGACTCGTAGAGCTCCTCGGGGAGATGGAGGCTCGCGAACTGCGCCCGCGCGAACCAGGGACGCCGCACGAGCGGGTAGCTCAGGGCGACGGCGGGCGCGACGAGGGCGCGGGCAGCACGCATGGGGAGCACGAGCGCGCTCTCGATGACGGCGCGCCCCGCGATCCGCGGCTGCTGCGCAAGGGCCTCGAGGGCGACCTGCGCCCCGAGGGAGACGCCGCCGAGCGCGTCGACGCGCCCGCCGAGCTCGCGGTCGATGAGGGCAACGAGCTCGGAGGCGTTTTCCTCGATCGAGGTGAACGGTCGGTCCGAGCCGGCGTGCCCGTCGAGCACGGGTAGCACGACACGGTACCCGTTGGCGGCGAGCAGGTCGGCGACTGCCCGGTAGTTCCACCACGAGAGGCCGCCCCCGTGCAGGAGCACCGCCGTCCGCGTGCCCGAGCCGAGCGTGTGAGTGATCATCTGGGTCCTTTCGACGGGGACATTGCCCGGGCGGCGCCGTTGGAGGCGGGCGCGCGCTTTGGTCGGCGCATGGTCGCTCGGCTCTTCTCGCCCCGTGCGGACATTATACGGGGCGCATGCGGGAGTTTTCCACATTGGGGCCTCCGGGCGCTCTTCTCGGCGTGAGACGCTTTGGAACGCTGGGCAACGGAACGCGCGGAGCGCTGGGAGGTTATCGACAAGTTCTCGCGGGAATGTGCAAAACCGCTGGTGGCGGTGCGTGCCTGGGCGTTCTTCTCGCCTAGAGCGCAATTCAGTTGGCTACTGAATCTCGGACGTCCTTCTCGGCCTTTGTGACGGGCGGGTTCAATGGGCGTGTTCGGACGAGGCGGGAGGTGCGCTGTGCAGGGGCTGGATGACGAGTACTGGGTGCCGGAGCATGTGAGGGAGTGGCTGAGGTCGCTCGGGTTCTCGCTGCCGCTGGAGGACATGGAGCCCCACATTCGCTCCTGGGATAGGTGGATGCGGGCGCTCGGGGACTTCTACGACTATCGGGACACGGACGGCGTGGGGCGCGTGTACGAGGTGCACCGGCGCTCGATCCACCCCGCGATGCGGGTGTGCCGCGAGTGGGGGTCGCTGCTGCTGAACGACCGGACGCAGGTGGCGTGCGAGGAGCAGGCGTGCACGGACTGGCTCACGCGGTTCATCGCGGACACGGGGTTCCTGCCGGCGGCGCAGGCGACGGTGGTGCGCGCGTTCGGCCTGGGGACCGGGGCGTGGGCGCTCTGGGTGGACGCGGGCGCGGGCGAGGTGCGCGTGAGGAGATACGACGCGCGGATGGTGGTGCCGCTCACGTGGGACGAGGAGGGCGTGACGGAGTGCGCGTTCGTGACGCGGGCGTTCTGGAGGGGCAGGGCCATCGACCAGGTGCAGCTGCATCTGAGGGGCGCTGACGGCACGTTCTTCTTGCCAAGCGAATCATCTGGAGGGGCTGTGGCGGCAGGTTCTTCTCGCCCAAGCTTTTCTCCCCTTGAAAGCGGCGCACGTGAGGAAACCTATCGGATTGTAACCGCCTGCTTCGACCGTGACGGGAACCGCGTCGAGCCCGAGGGCGTGTGCCCGGTGTACGACACGGGCTCGGCGTGGCCGACTTTCGCGCTCGTGAAGCCGGCTATCGACAACACGCGGGTGGACATGAGCCCCTACGGGCGGTCGGTGTTCGCGGACGCGGTGGACGCGATCCAGGCGGTCGACCTCTGCTACGACGCGATGATGGGCGAGATCGACAACGGGAAGATGCGCGTGTTCCTCTCGGACGTGATGTTCGACGTCGAGCGCGACGGCAAGGGCGGGCGCGTCTCCATCCCCTTCGGGCGCCAGGACTGCACGGTGTTCCGCAAGGTCATGAGCACGGAGGACACGATCCACGAGTTCGCGCCGACGCTGCGCACTGAGGCGCAGGCGCGGGCGTTCCGCGTGGCGCTGCAGACGCTCGGGGACCTCTGCGGCTTCGGCATCAACTACTTCGACCTCGAGAACGTCGGGTACGTGAAGACGGCCACGGAGGTGTCGACGGACAACTCGGCGCTGATGCGCAACATTCGCCGGCACGAGCGCGCGCTCGAGGGCGCGCTCGCGGGCATCTGCCGCGCGCTGCTCGCGGCCGAGCGCAGGCTCGGGGTGGAGCTGCCCGACGAGGGGCTCGTGCGCGTCACGTTCGACGACAGCATCATCACGGACACGACGGCGGAGAAGCGCCAGGACATGGACGAGGTCGCCGCTGGGCTCCTGGAGCCGTGGGAATACCGGGCCAAGTGGCGCGGCGAGGACGAGGCGACCGCTCGCAGGGCGTCGGCGGGACGCGCGCTCCAGGGTACACCGACTCCGGCAACCCTCTCCACCGCCCCTGCCTGACGCGGGCGAGCGGGATTGTGCAGCCCCGCGCCCGGCGGCGGCGCGGACGCCCCGTGCGCGCAACCGGAGCGGCGACGGGCGCGGGGCGGACGGGCGCTGGTTGGCAGCGTCGGGCGGGGGCGGTGGAGGGGCTTAGCCTTCGTCCTTCTCGCCCGCCCTTGTCGACACCGCTCGGATGACGTCCCCGTCGATGACGATGGCGTCGGCCTCGTTGAAGGCGAAGCGAAGGGTCTCGAGCTCGCTCTCGGTCCTCTCGGCGATAGCCCTCACGACGTTCTCGGACCCCATGGCGTCCCGCAGATCGGCCTTCTCGGCGGCGAGGTTATCCTTCGCGGCGCTTCTCGCCCGCACGGGGCTTATGCGCGACGCCTGTCTCCGCACCGCGTCGAACGCGGCGGCGGCACCCTTGGCCCCCTCGTTCGCCTCGACGGGGTCGGCGAGCGCCAGCGGCGCACCCTTGAGGGAGGATATGCGCCTCTCGACCTGCTCGCGCGCGGCGTTCCGGGCGCTCGTCAGCTCCTTTGACGCCTTCCCGACCATAGAGAGCTCCTTCTCGATGCGCTCGCCCGTGTAGTCGCACTCGAGGCGCATGCCGATCTCGCGCGCGGCGACGAGGAGCTGGAAGGCCGCCGCGGCGTGCGCCTCCGACCTTCGGAGGCCCCCTATCGCGCGCTCGACGTCCGCCCGGGACATCCTCCCCTTGGCGGTCTTCGATGCGATCCCCCGCATGGCGTCCGCTTCGTAGTGGCACGCATCCTGCGCCTCGACGGTGGCGTCCTCGATCGCCTGGAGCGCGACGGTGCGCTTGTCGGAGTCGGCGCCGCTCTCGTCGAACATGAGGGCCACGCGCTCGAGCGCGTCGAACCGGGCCTTGAGCCTGCACTCGCGGCTGCGCTCCATGGCGCGCTGGATCTCGGCGACGCCCTCGGATATGCCCTCGAGCTTGTCGTTGATCTGGGTCATGTATGCCTGGCCGACGAGCACCGCCGCGCCCTGGAGCGCGAGGTTGGCGACGACGGTCGGCTGGAGCCCCGCCTGCTTGATTGTCGCCATCTCGTTGAACTTGCCGTCCTTCATGTTGGAGAGCAGGTTCCAGCCGTCGCTCTTACACACGCAGAGGTCCGCCCAGCCGACGCCCTCGGGGAACTTGACCACCGCCATGCCGTAGGACTGTGCCGCCTGCGCCGCGTTCGCGGCGGCGGGTATGAGTGCGTCGGCGAAGGATGCCGCCCGCTCGCCCGCGGCAACGACCACGGTGCGCGTAATGGTCTCTTCGATCGGCGCGAGCTCGCAGTCGCCCGCGAGGGTGATGGATGGCTCCGGGTCGCGGTCGTCCTCGGGTTGGTTTCTGTTGAAGATGCGGTCGAGGAAGGACATCGCAGCCTCCTGTGGATCAAGTTCGTGCGTCTCGCTCTTGCGTATTGTCTCACGATTGAGGGGCGAAGCCGCCCGCGCCTTGGCGCGGGCCAGTCTGGTGTGGCTCGGTCATGGGCGGATGGCGCCTTCCGGTGGCGTCGGGTCGCTGCCGCACGCCCGCCCCGCCGCCCCGCTGCCGCCCGGGGGCGACGCGGGACGGGCGAGCGCGCGGGTGCGGGCGGAGCTTGGAGCGGATGGCCCGGGACGAGTAGCACGCGGCGGCTCCGGGCGTCCCCGAGGCGGCGGGGCGGGCACATCCATTGCCATCAAGACGCAAAGACCCAAAGCAACTACGCCGCAACATTTCCCGAGACAGGACAGGTAAGCCCAGTGACCAACTCCGATGAATATCCGAGAAGGTTAGTGGCTTGCAGTGTTCGCAAGCCACCAGTCAACGTCCACATGGCATTCAATGTTAATGGGCTCTGGTGAGAAGTCGGGCATTGAAGAGTCGCCAAGTGGACTCGAAGGCGGGGCTGCGTCGAAGCAGATCGTGCCGAATCCATCGTTATCGCGCCGGTAGCGGATTTCTTTGACGCCCCCGAGCACCATTCCCGCTGCCTCTGCAAGCGTTTCCGCACTGCTTCGGGCGCGCTCGACCGCCTGCCTGATGAGGGCGTCCTCAGATGCGTGCACGTCTTTCAGCTCATAATGCAGCCCAATCGATGCCGACGTTCCGCACTCCGCAAGCGCCTGCCAAATCGCGCCCACGTCGTTGTTCTTGCGGGTGACTTCCAAGCTCCCGTAGCAGACATAGTCATAGCCGTCGATCGTGCCCCTCTTGCCCGTGCGGTGGGCATAGGATGCGTATCCTGACGTCTTGAAATCATCGACCACGCCGAACCGTTCGAGCGCGACCTTCACCTTCTGTTGCTCTGAGGCGAAATCTGTTGCGCAGGCGTCCTGAGCCTTGCAGCGTCGTCCGAACCTGATGCCGAATATCGCGATGTCGGGCTCAATCGACGCCTCCGCAGTCGCTCCCACCTTCACTACCGGGGCCTGCGTACGCATAATCTCCTCGCCTGTCATGTTGAACTTCCCTTGTTTAGCCGACTTACTCGTACTTGTGGGACAGCGGGCCACGGTAAAGCTCTTCTGCCATGTCGCCGTCGAATCCTATGATTGCATCCTGCACCTTGGGGTCGAGCAGGTTGAGCGACCGATACTTGTCGTGCCCCTCGCTCATGGAACTGATAGAGAGCACTTGGACGAATGTGTCGGGATACTCGCGCAGGTACTCTACGTAGCCCTTGAGCTTCGGAACGGCGTCAGCGAGGTACGAGCCGTGCGGATCGATGATCGAGGGCCGGATTGTCCCCTCCGCATCACGTACGAAGAAGATGAAGTCGGGATGTACTGCCTTGCGGCCGACGGGTGAGGTGTACGGAATGGAGAAGGCGAGGGGTGACATGCTTTCCGCCGGATTACGATAGAAGGCCACGGTTCGGGGCCGCTCAAGCTCTCGGCTCACTACGTAGGTTTCATCGTCGTTGAGGTCGAGCGGGCAGAGGCCGTCCTCCTCCTGGACGATGTGCTTGGGCCAGCGCGTCTCTGCCGCCTTGACGTTCACGGTTTCCGGCCACTGCATGTGCGTAGTGAGCTTGCTCCCCGTCTCGCTCTCCAGTTCACGGTAACGCTGCTTGTGCTTGTCGCTCAAAAGGTCGTACTCCGTGGAGCCCTTGTCGAAGAGGCCCACGCGTTCGGTCTTCGCCCACTCACTCAGCGCCGTTACGACAGATGCTGTGCGACATGCCGCGGCGAGGTCGAGGTCCATTTGTCTGCGAGTCTTTCCCTCAAAGAGGAGGCGCTTGCGATAGGCGTTGGTGAGCTCGCGTCCCCCGAAGACGGCGTCGGCTTCGCGCGCTGCCTTGGCAATCCCCTCGTCATCAACGACGACCTCTTCGCCGCGCTCGGTCACCTCATTGCCGTGACGCTTGTCGATACGGATGAGCTTGGTATTGGTGGTCTCGATTTCGGTGCGAACGGGCTCGACCTCGTCTTCGCAGCTGACGAGCGCCCCCGCGAGGTTGCGGGCGAAGTCCTCGTTGACGCGCCTGCCGGCGTCGCGGTCTATCCCTGTGTCCATGAAGAGGGTGGCTGTTCTGAGGAGGCTCACGAACTCGTTGCGCGCCTTCTTGGGATTGCGGCGCACCTCGATGCTCTCGAAGGCCGCCCGTATCCCGTCCCACTCTTCATGAGTAAACGAACCATCTCGAGGGCTTAGCGGCTTCGGAGGCGCCATGGGCGTAGGCTTCACCACGCTGTCATACTCGATGTTTACAGTAGCACCCTGCTGCGGATGATTGCCATCGGATCCCTCGGTTGGTGGAGTCGATACGAAATCAATCTTTGTCTGGACATTCTCCGGGTTTTCGCCGAGTTCGAACTGATAGCCCGGCTTATTCTTTTCCGCCTCGCGTCGGGCTGCCTCAGCCCTTTCATAGGCGATCTGCTCCCGTTCGTAATCCTCCTGCGTGCGGGGAGCCGCCGCGCGTACTGTTACGGGCTGAACGGTAACCTTCGCCACTGCGGTGCCGCCCATCTCGTCCGTCTTGCCAGTGAGGTAGTCGACCACTCCTTGCGTGGCATCTCTGTTGAACTGAGGCAGATAGCATGCTATTGAGTTGAGCAGATCGTCAGCCTCGACTCGACGCGCGAGCGGCGTACGGACCATGCGGCCGATGAGCTGCGCAATGTAGGTGGGATCCTTGCGATTGCGCTGGGAGAAGATAACCTCGGCTCTGGGGCAGTCCCATCCGTTGGAAATCGCTTCCTTGGCGAAGAGCACCTGGATGTGGGGGCTCGCCTGCACGAGCTCGGGTCTGACGTAGGGGATGAGGTACTTGCCCGCGGCAAGGTCCTTGTGGTCTCCGAACACGTTGGCGAACGACGCGGCCTCATTGAGCCCGGGCACGATTTTGCAAATCTGGTCGCACATCTCCTTGATGCTCTCGGTGGACTGCTTGTCCTTGACCTGCACAATCATGAGCGGCCAGACGAACTGCTCGCCCTGCTCACGGCAGTACGTGTCCCAGTGCTCCCGGCAGAGCTGGAAGCGCTCGGCTGCCATGGTGAGGTATTGGTGCTCAACGGGGTCGTCGCTCTCGGGAACGCGCAGCTCGATTGTGTCCTTAATGAGGCCGGACTCTTGGACATCTGTCGGCGACACGCTGACCCGTGCCTTGCGGTCGCGGTCCCGCATGCCGTCCATGCGGGCCTCGAATCTCTCCGGGGTCGCCGAGACGCCCACGACCATGGGCATGGGCGCCCTGTCCTCGTAGCCGTTCACGATGTTGCCGTATATGGTCTCCGTCGACTTACCGCCAGAGGCGTTTGTGCCGAATCCGCGATGCGCCTCATCGATGAAGAGGTAGAGGTTCACAGCTGGGTCCTTGATTGTGCGGTCGAGCACGTCCCAGAACACGCGGCCGGAATTCTCCTCGCCTCCCTTCACGAGCTTGTTGCCGCGTCCGAGAAGGTCCTTTGAGAGGAAGTAGACATGGCGTGGGTCGAGTACCTCATGAGCAGCGCAGAACGTGTTGCCCACGTCCTCCAGGCAGCGTGTGTCGCCCGGCCAGTCGGCGAGCTTGTCGGAGCAGGATACGAATCGCGCATGGGTCTGCTCGTTCAGGCTCGGGGAGTCGGAGACCCAGAGCACGGTGGCGCGCTCGTCGGGTAAAAGACCGAGCTCGTCGTTGCCGAAGAACAGCGCTTCGATAACGGCGGCGCACATGACCGTTTTGCCTGATCCCGTGATCGAGGAGAGGCAGACACTCGACAGGGCACCGTCTCGTTCGTATGCGGAGCGCATCTGGCGAAGGCGATCGTAGAGCGTAACGACCGCATTTGTTTGGAAGTCTTTGAGCTCGACTCTCATCTCTTACCTCACTGCATCCTCGGCGGCGATCTTGAACGATCGCAGGTAGCTTTCGTACAGTCTCACGCACTCGAGGTCCCCGAGCTCAGCTTTTACGCTGGCGAAACGCCCGGCGTCATCTGTCACGATGAAGACGCATGAGAGCGCAGGCTTTGAGCGCACGGAGCCGACAAACTCGCGCACGCAGCTGTAGTCGAAGAGGACGGCGTAGGTGTCTGCGACGGCGAAGCCTCTCTCTTCGTGTCCGATCATTCTCCCACGGGCGCCTGCCCTGAGCCAGAGCAGGGGCGCGACCTCCTCGAAAGCGGCTCCCAGCTCCACGGCGTCGGGATTCTGGTAGGTGAGGTCGAAGAAGACTGCGTTCTCCTCGAAACCGTCCGCCATGGGAAACTCGTCGGTAAACTTGTAGTCGCCCTTTATGGGATCTCCGTCCGGAGTGCGCCCAGTGATAGCGGCCCTGATGCGAGGCTTGGTTATATACTCGCAGATGCCGAAGTGCTCCCACTCGGGGTCACCATGGCGATAGCCCTGCTTCGTAAGCTCCTTTTCCTCCACCTCTGAGACCTCGTTGTTCGTCACGCAGATGCAGCGTCGATGGCCGCCGTCCTGGTGGTTGAGACGCATAACCGCGTGGGCAGTGGTACCGGAACCAGAAAAGAAGTCAAGCACGAGAGCATTAGGGTTGTTTCTGATCACGAAAGAGAGCGCATCTTCAACTGCATACAATGATTTTGGATAAGAGAATTTCCTCTCGGGCAGTAGCGCCCCGATTAAGAGAGAGCCATGTGTCTCTGCATTATGGGATTTCTTGTTCCATACGCGTTTCGGAATAACCCCTTTTTCAACTCTATAGCTGCATATTACGGATCCGTCTTCATTTCGCCCAACAATGCGAATGGACCCTGATTCTATGGCGTTAACAGTACCCTCCGGTAAATATTTAATTGTGATGTTGCGCATTCCCTTCCGTTGGGTAACGCTGGATCGGATATACCCTTTCGATAAATCTCTTCTTGCAGTAGAAGGGGTTATTCCCCAAATCCCCTCTGTGCCGTTTTTCCTTAAAGGCCAAACGGCGTCGCATCCTTCAGGACACGGCACGGAATTTCTTTCCACATTGTCCGCAATTGAATCTCCGATTGATTTTATGAACCCTGTTTCAGAGTCAACAAAAACCGGATAGAACTGGTCTTTTCGCGCACCACGCACCGCACTTGGTTCACGCCGACGCATCCCCAGCCAATCAACATCTTTACCTAACTTCTCTTTAGAATTGCGGGTATTATCAAGCATGTTGTCTGCGCCTAAGCCAATTTCGGCTTCGCCAATTCGGACAAAAAAGAGATACTCTTCAACCCGAGAAAACTGTCCCGCACGCGCTACTCCCTTTGCGCTTATAACGGTGGTGATCATCTCGCTGCCGCAAGACGGGAACAATTGCTCCAACAGCAATCCAAGCCGCAGATATTCTTTTTCATCAATTGCCACAATTAGAACTGAGCTAGCTGGATTGAGCAACTTCTTCGCGAGCTTGAGGCGACGCTCCATCATGGCGAGCCATTTGGAGTGACGGTACTCGTCGCTGCCATCAACGTAGTCGTTGTTGTATTTCCAATCCTTCGCGCCTGAGTTGTAGGGCGGATCAATATAGATGCAGTCAACCTTGCCTGCGTAGCAGAAGAGCAGGCTCTCGAGTGCGTGGTAGTTCTCACCGTTGATGACGACCTGATAGGGCTTGTCGCCGCCGCGCTCCACGCGCCCAGTTTCGCGGAGACCTGCATAGATAGGCTGGTCGTACTCCGCGACCGCCACGAGGTCGTCAACATTCGCCTGTCGCGGTTCTTCGTCGTTTTCGTTGTAGCTGTTGGTACGATAAGCGGTGAGGCTGGCAGTGCTCCCGCAGATGGCGTCGACGAGCCAGAGCAGCTTGGAAGCGGCACCCTCTTTCTTTCCACGCTCAGGGAGCACTTGGACCACGTCGCCGGCAGACACGGCCTTTCCGTAGAGCCTCATACGCTCCGGGCGGTTGTGCTCGAAGACGAGACCGAATTGCCGCGAGGCGGCGAACGCCCTGATTTCCGAGGCGAGCACATCGTCTCCGAGGCGAGAGGCGCGCTCAATCATGTCCTGTATTTGAGCTTGCGCTGTCTGTGCCATGGCTAACCCTCCGCTGCGCTCTGGGCGCGGCGCCTGCGCTCTTCGCCCATCATCTGCCTGAACAAATCGATCTTTTTCATACCGGACCTCTGGGCCCAGCGCTCGAACTCCTCGTACTCCTTCGTCGTCGTGTTGAGGAGCAGGCAGGTGTGGTCCATCGGGGTGGGGCCCGGATTTTTTCTTTCCTGAGACACGCTCTGACCTCCCGTTTATCTATATTCCATATATTTATTATATGGGATATAGGAAGACCGAGGAAGAGCGCCCTCGCCTTTTCGACGTGAGGATTACTTTTCAGCTAGGGAACTGAGCTGGAGTTTGTTGCGATCTACGAGTAATGCGAAATCCGGACTGAGCCACATGCTCGACTCTCCCGGTCCGAGGACGAGAGGCATGCGGTCGTGGATGGGAGCAACGCTCGCGTTGGGCGTGGTGGTCACGATAGAGAAGTGGCCCTCCTCCTGGATGGCGGCGAGCAGGAATGCCCGGGCGCTGGGGAGGCGGAAGCGGTACTGGCGGCGGACGGGCTTGCCTGTCTGCTCGCTTATGACCTTCTCTGTGGCGCTGGACTCGTAGAAGGCGCGCACCGGCACGAGGCAGCGGCCGTGCGCGATGGCCTTAGCCCACATGCCGCGCCTCCCACGTCGGAACTGCTCGAGTGCGGACTCTATGCGGGTGTTGAAGACGGCGTGCGGCTTGCCGTCCAGCGGAAAGCCCCACTCGAGCTTTGCCACAGTGAGGGCGCCGTCCTCCTTGGGGACGTAGACGGCGACGGTGGAGCCGGGATGCGCGTCGTGCATGGCATCGAATTGCCAGTCGTCGTCAAGCGCGTGGCCGCGCCCGCTATCGCGGGCGTCGAGCACTGCCTGGGCCTCCTCCACTGTGAGCGGGCTGAACCGAACGCACATCTCTCCTCCTTCCGTTGCGGACATTATCCCCCGGCAACACCCCTTTGTGACACGCCCGTACCCTGACCGAGACGTTAGGGTGCGGGCTTTCTCTTTGCCCGCCTTACGGAAAGGACGGGACATGGATGGCTTGCAGGACGGGACGCAGCAGGTCGACGAGGGCGCGGCGCAGCAGCCGGAGCCGCAGGGCGACCAGGCGCAGCAGGCGCCGGCGCAGGTAGGGTCGGGCGACGCCGCGAGGGCGCGCGCGGACTACGAGGCGGCGCTCAAGGAACGCGACGCGAGAATCGCGGAGCTCGAGGGCGAGATCGCCGAGGCCGCGAAGACGGCCGAGAGCGCGGAGAAGCTGCGCGCCGAGATGGACGAGCTGCGGCGCCAGGGCGACGAGCAGCGAATCGGCTTCGAGCTGCAGCTCGCCGGCGTGCGCAACGTCAAGGCCGCCCGCGCCCTTCTCGCCGACTACGACAACGACGTGGAGAAGCTCAAGGCCGCCGAGCCGTGGCTGTTCGGTGCGGGTGCGGCCTCTCCGGCGCCTGCGGGCGCCACCGGGCTCCCCAACGCGGGAGCCGCGGCCGACGAGGGTTCGCAGATGAGGCGCTGGCGCAGGATCGCCGGCATCGAGGACGACAGGGAGTAGAGCATGCCGAGCTCAATCGCATACACGAGGAACTACACGAGCATCCTGGACGAGGTCTACAAGCGCGCGGCGTGCTCGACGTGCGTGAACAGCCCGCGCCGCATGGCGCGCGCGGGGCGCAACGCCAAGGAGATCATGGTCCCGAAGATCGAGGTGTCGGGCCTCGGCGACTACACGCGCAACATGGGCTACAAGACGGGATCCATCACCTACGGGTTCGAGACCAAGACGTTCAACTACGACCGCGGCATCAAGCTCGTGGCCGACGTGGTGGACGCGGGGGAGGCCGACGCCCTCGGCCGTTTCGTCGCCGCCGGCCCCGAGCTGCAGCGCACGCCGCCATCTTTTTACTGCCAGTGGCGGTAAAAAGATGGAGGTAAAAGCAGGCACCACTGGCCCACGAGGAGTTCCACCCTAACTTGTCAGTTCGCAAGACGAGTTCATTAAGATGACCGTGCTGCCATCTGACTTCATGACGGCGCTCATCGCTCGATCCCGTTGCCGAGAACCGCGAGGACTCGCCTTGCTTGAAATTGGCCGATGGTGGTATAAACCATATCGACAGTACCCCACACGCGAGCGGCAACGCAGCGAACCAGGCGGGGTCATCTTTTTCTCCGCTTCCAGAAGCAACGACCTACGTCGAGCAGCTCTCCAAAATGAAGGGGCGAGGCCTCGCCGTTGCCGACGAGGGGCTTGCCATCGCCCGGCTGCGCGACCTGAACTACTATCGGCTCCGCGGCTACTGGCTCACGCTCGAGCGGGACGGTTCCTTCATCGAGGGCGCGAGTTTCGATGACATTTGGGAGATCTACCAGCTCGATCGTGGACTTCGCACGTGGCTCTGGCGCGCGATAGCACCCGTCGAGATTAAGCTGAGGACCCAGTTCGCCTACTACTTCGCCCATCTGTGCGGCGCCGACGCTTATCTCAATGTCGAAAACTACAGGAGTGCCTCCGGGTTCCAGAAGGCCGTCTCGAACTTCGAGCGAGAGAGGGACAGGGCCTACAGCCAAGGCGTGCCCTGCGTGGTTCATAACATGGATAAGTACGGAAAGCTGTCGGTTTGGGCAGCGGTGGAGTGCATGTCGCTTGGCACGCTCTCGATGCTCTATGGGAACCTCGACCCCGACACGGGCACCAGCGACAGCTCGAGAGGGGTTCAGGCGGAGGTCGCGGAAGCCTTTGGCACAAAGCCGTACTACCTGAGAAGCTGGATGCACCATCTGACCACGGTCCGCAATATTGCCGCCCACCACGACCGCTTCTACAACCGCGTGATGACCATCCGTCCCGCTCTCCTGAAGAGGGACGAGAAGTGCGTCAGACGACGCGACATGAGCAAGCAGTTCCCGACCTTCCTCGTGATTCGCAGAATATACGAGAAGTCTTGGCCTGAGGAATGGGAGTCGCTCCTGGATGAGCTTGCCTCCTGCATCGAACAACATCCTTCCGTCAGCCTTATCCCCATGGGTTTCCCGAAGGACTGGATGAGCAGGATGGGCGCGGCTACGTCCAGGGCGATCATCCCGAGGACGTAGGGGCAGTTCCAGCGCGAGAGCGGAGCCTCGTCGCCGCGGATTCCCGTTGCGCGCGAGGGCTATGCGGACGACCCCCGACGGCTCGCGGAGAGCTACGTCCTGCTCATCGGCGGACTGTTCGCATGAGGGCGCGCCGACCGCGCCTCTCGACACTTCGCAAAGGGGCGCACGAGGACGACCTCGCACCCCGTTGCCTGAATGCGGGCCGCCCGTACCGAGCCGGTCCGTACTGCCTAAATTAGCTCGGAGCTAATGAAACCATCCCCTCGAATCCCTATGCTGGGGCCTACGTTGCGTTCCCTCGAGAGAAATGGGTGATAGGGATGGGCAAGAGCGTTTGGGTTGGAAAGAGCTTTGGGCGTCGTGCGGTTGTTGCGGGTCTTGCGGCGGCGCCTTGCATCGCGCCAGTGGCCCTCACGGGCTGCGGCGACGATGCGTCGAGCGGCGGGGACGCACCCGCGCAGGAGCAGGAGGCGCCGAGCACGCTCGACCTTGCCGTGGGCACCTCTGCCGAGCTCGATAACGGCCTCACCATCACGGTCGACTCGGTGGACACGAGCCTCGTCGACTACGACGGGTCGGCCATCGTCGGCGTGCACGTCACCTACGTCAACGGCAGCGAGGACACTGCCAACTATAACCCCTACGACTGGAAGGGCGAGGACGCCAACGGTGCCCAGGAATCCACGGTTATTTACGTAGATGCCGTCGACCAGCTGAACTCGGGGTCGCTCGCCGCGGGCGGTACGGTCTCGGGCAACATGTACTTCAAGGGCGGTACGCAGAAGCTTCTCTACTTTGCCAACACCCTGCTTGACGACGAGCCCACGGCGAGCTGGAACCTCGCCTAGCCGTCGAGCGCGATCCGGTCTGCCCGATGGGCCTGCCCAGTGTGGAACAAGGGGGATTTCATGAAAGAGAAGAAGAACATTCCGCTCATCATCGCCATGGTGATCGGCGTTGCCTACGCGCTCTACTCGCTCTGGTATTGGATGGCCGGCGGTGCCGCGGCGCAGGCGGGCACAGATTCCGCTGCGCAGCTTGGTGGGGCGATGGCCGCGGCGATCGTGATGCCGCACGTGATGGTCGAGCTCATCGCCGCCGTCTTTAACGTGCTGGGCGTCGTCTTTGGCAAACCGGCTTTTGCGCTCACCGCGGGCATTCTCTATGCGGTCGCGATGGTGCTCTTTCCGATGTACTTTATGTTCGTCATCGTCGAGATGGTGCTCTGCTTTGTTGCCTTTGCCCAGATGCGCAAGGCACGGCGCGCATCGTCCGGGCAGTAGCCGCTCGCACGACGCCAAGGCAAACGCAACCGATGGCAGGGAGCGGGCACAAGCCGCTGCACCCTCGCAATGAGGACCGGGGACGCGACCGGGCCCGTGAGACGCGGGCCCGGTCGCGCGTTCGGCGGCGGGCGCAGCATGGTATGGTGCAGAGGGAGGCGACAACGGGCTCGGAGGGGTGCTGGAAGATGTTTGCGAGTGGTGCGGATCGTGGCGGGCGGCGCGCTGTGGCGGCCGAGGGCACGCGCGGCGGGGAGCCGACCTGCGCTGCGGCGTCGGCGGCTACTCAGGCGGACGCCGAGCCGGGCACTCCCGGTGCCGTGAACCCGCTGGTAGAGGAGCCCCTTACCGAGGAGCTCCTCGACGAGCTCCTTGCCGCGCCGAGCCCCGTGGCCTTTACCGAGGCGCACGGCATCGCTCACCGGACCCTCGCCGAGTACCTCAACCAGCTTCTTGCCGAGAAGGGCCTCAAGCGCGCACAGGTGGTGCGCGAGGCGGGCCTCAACGAGACCTTTGGCTACCAGATCTTCAAGGGGCAGCGCGGCGCCGGGCGCGACAAGGTACTGTGCCTTGCGCTCGCCATGGGCTGCGACCTTGTGGAGACGCGGCGCCTGCTCAAGACGGCCGGCGTAAACGAGCTCTACTGCAAAGATCGGCGCGACGCCATCATCATCTTCTGCATCGACCGCGGCTTTACCCTGCAGCAGGTGGACGACGAACTCTACCGGTTTGGCGAGAAGACGCTAGGGGAGTGAGACCGGCGGGCGCGGAGCGGGTGTTCTTGCCCGGCGGATGCCCTCGTCCCGTGCCTGGCCCTCGACATGCGGGCCCCGTCGGTTCGGCCGCCCGTTCCACCTCCGTTTTGTCGACCTCCTTGGCCCCGTGCTACCATGTGCCCCATGGATACCCAGACACAGCAACCCGATGACCTCGAGCTCTACCTTGCCGCCGTGGCGCGGGAGGGTTCCTACGCTGTGGAGCGCCCGCTGGGCTCGGGCGATAGCGCGGGCAGCACTGAACTCGTGATGTTTCGTGGGGTGGACGGCGCCGCGCTCGGGCCCTTTGTGCGCAAACGGATCGACCTCGCCACCGGCGTGGGCGGCGCGTACGAGGCGCTGTGGGCCGCCGAGCGCGCGGGGCGGCGCTTTAGGCATCTGCCGCGTGTGGCCGAGTGCTATAAGACCGGTTATGAGCTTGTAGTTGTTGCGGAATATGTGCCCGGGCGCACGCTCGAGGAGGAGGTTGCGGTGTGCGGCGCCTCGCCTGAGCTCGCCCGGCGCATCTTTCCGGCGCTTTGCGAGGCGGTGGGCGAGCTCCACGAACTCTTTGACCCGCCGCTCATCCACCGCGACCTCAAGCCCCAAAACGTCATCGTGGCGCCCGAGGGGCTCTTTCTCATCGACCTTGGCATAGCACGGCGCTTCCACGAGGGGGCGGGCGCCGACACTGTGCGCTTTGGCACCCGAGCCTACGCGCCGCCCGAGCAGTACGGCTTTGGCCAGACCGACGTGCGGAGCGATGTCTACGCGCTCGGCATGCTCCTGTGGTACTGCCTGGTGGGCGAGGAACCGCCCGTGCCCTTTGGGGAGGCTGCGCTCGCGCAGGTCGGGCGCACCTATGCGGAGGTCATCGCACGGGCGACGGCCTTTGACCCCGAGGCGCGCTACGCAAGCGTGCGCGAGCTGGGGGAGGCGTTTGCCCGGGCAAGCGGCGGCGCTCGTGTTCCGCGCGGCGACGGCCGGCCGGGTGAGGGCGAGCGTGCGAAGGCGGCTGAAGCCGCGCTCACGCCCGCGCCTGCATCTGCGCCCGCGCCCGCCGCCCCAGAGCCCGTGCAGCCCGCAGATCCGTACGAGCCGGGCGAGCAAGCCGCGTCCCCGCGCCGTCCGGAGCGCCAAGGAGGCTTCTTCCGTCGAATTGCCGCCTGGCCCCGTCGCATCGCCGCCTGGGCCAACCGGCTACCCGCCCCGCTCGGTATCGCGTGGAACGTGTTCGTGCTCCTTATCTACCTGCTGCTCGCCTCGTCGTGCGTCTCGGCGGTCGTGCAGCCCACCGAGGCCGATCGCGCCTACCCCGTGTGGTTTCTTGCGCTCGAGTACCTCGGCATGACGCTCTCGTGGGCTAGCGTCTTGGCCTACCTGGTGCTCGACAAGCGGCGCCTCCGCCGGCGCATCCCCCGGCTCGCCCGGCGCACGTGGCGCCAGGACGCCCGCCTCGCGCTCATCGTGGTCATGGCCACGCTCACGGTGACGGTTGTCGCCCGTATGACCCTCGGCTAGGGCGGTAAAAATGGGTCAGTTGGGGACGTGTTCCGTTTGACCCATTTTTAGCCCTCATCTGCCACTGCCACGGTGCCATTCTTCTTTTTACGTGTTAAGAACAGCACCGCCCGCCGCCCCGCCTCTTGACAGGGTGCATAATAGCCATTTGCCTTATCCGAAGGGAGGATTCCGTGCAATCTGTTTTCGGCCAGCGTGCGCCCTTTGCCGACGTGCGGCGCGTCGGCATTCCGCGCGCGTTGCTCTACTACCGCTACGGCATTGCCTGGCGCACCTTTTTTGAGCAGCTCGGCCGCGAGGTCGTGCTCGACAGCCCGTCCGACCGCGGTACGCTCGAGGTGGGCGACCGTCTCTCCGTTGACGAGTGCTGCCTGGCCTCCAAGCTCTTCTTAGGCCATGTGGCGGCGCTCGCCGGCCGCTGCGACGCCGTCTTTATCCCGAGCCTCATGGGCTACGGGCGCTTTGAGACCTTCTGCACCAAGTTCCAGGCGCTGCCCGACCTCGCCGAGAACGCCTTTGCGGTGGCGGGGGAGAGCCTGCGCGTCATCTCGATGCGCGTGGAGGAGCCGCGCGGCACCTCCGAGGAGGACGCCTACCTGGGCGTGGCGGCGGAGCTCGGCGCCACGCGCAAGGAGGGACGCCGCGCCTACCGGGCGGCCATCGCCGCGCAGCGCGCTTACGACGAGCGCATGGCGCGCGAGCAGGAGCAGCTCGTCAAGAGCCTCGCCAAGCTGCCCGCCGAGGAGCGCCCACTCACCATCCTCGTGGCGGCGCACCCCTACGTGAGCCACGATCCCTTTGTGGGCGGCGTGGTAGAGGACGCCCTGCGCGAGCAGGGAGCGTGCGTGCTCTTTGCCGACGAGACCGACCGCGCCCGCACCCTCAAGAAGAGCTACGACTTTAGCCACTCCATCCCCTGGATCGTCAACCGCGAGCTCATCGGGTCGATCCTCATGCTCCACGAGTACGTGGACGGCATCGTGCTCATGAGCGCCTACCCCTGCGGTCCCGACTCCATGGCCGACGACGCCATCGAGCGCTGCATCCACGGCAAGCCCATCCTCACGCTCACCGTCGACGCGCAGGGCGGCACCGCCGGCGTGGAGACGCGCGTGGAGAGCTTTGTCGACATCCTCTCCTACCAAAAGAAGGGAGGCTATCTGCATGCCTAGCCTTTCATCCGGCCCCGAGCAGAGCGCCGGCGAGCCGCGGCGCCCCAAGCGCGCATCCGAGGAGCAGGGGCGCGTCGTGATGCAGCCGGGCCGCCCGCGTCCGCTCTTCTTTACGGGCAAGCGTCCCAAGCGCGACCGGCACTCTCGGCGCAAGGTGGCGTTCTTTCACTTTCGCAACTACGAGCCTGCCTTCAAGTTCTTTGTGGAGCAGGTGCTCGACGCCGACTTTATCCCGCTGCCGCCGCCCACGCGTCGCACGGTCAAGATCGGCGAGGAGCTCTCGAGCGACTACGTCTGCACACCCTTTAAGCACATCATGGGTGACTACGTGGAGGCGCTCGAGCGCGGCGCCGACGTGCTCGTGCAGGTTACGGGGTTCTGCCGCCTCAACTACTATGGCGAGCTCGCCCAGATGATTCTGCGCGACCGCGGCTACGCCGACTTCGATATGCTCAACTTCTCGGACGTGGGCACGGGCAAGGTCCGCGACTACGTGGCCTACTGCAAAAAGGTCGTAAACCCCAACCTCTCCATTCCGCACGGGGTCAAGGGCCTCTACGCGGCCTGGCGCATGGTGGAGCATATCGACGAGTTTCGTGATCTCTACCTGGCGCGCGCCGGGTTTGCGCAGGAGGCGGGCTCGTTTGAGCGGGTGCGCCGGAGCTTCATCGCGCGCATGAACGCCGCTACCACGCTCAGCGATATCGAGACGGGCTTTCGCCAGTCGGTGGACGAGCTCGAGGCGCTGCCGATCGATAAGCCGGCCGATCCGGTGCGCGTGGCGATTCTGGGCGAGTACTACACCGCTCAGGACCCGTCGAGCAACCTCGGGCTCGAGCAGAAGCTCCTCGACATGGGGGTCGAGCTCGTCAACTACATGTCGATCTCCAACTTCAACCTGCACTACAACGCCGATGCCACGCGGGCGAGCATCACCGAGTACAGTCGCTTTGACATGGGGCCGACCTCGAGCTTTAACATCGCCGCGGCCAAGCGTGCGGCCGAGGAGGGCTTTGACGGCATCGTGCACATCAAGAGCGCCGGCTGCACGCCCGAGATCGACGTCATGCCGCCGCTGCAGCGCATCAGCCGCGACTACCACGTGCCCGTGCTCTTTCTGACGTTTGACACGCAGACCTCCGACGCCGGACTCGACACCCGGCTCGAGGCCTTCTACGACATGATCGCAATGAGGAAGGTTCGCTCATGAAGGCATATCTGGGTATCGACACCGGCTCCATCTCCACCAAGGGCGTGGTGATTGACGAGGACCGCACGATCATCGCCCGCAGCTACCTCTGGACGGAGGGCGACCCGGCCGGCGCGGTGCGGCGCGTGGTGGACGACCTGCGCGGGCAGATCGACCTCAACGAGGTCGAGGTCATGTCCATCGGCACGACGGGCTCGGCGCGCCGTCTGGTGGGTGCCATGCTCGAGGCACAGATCGTCAAGAACGAGATCACCGCGCATGCGGTGGGTACGACCTTTCTGCACCCGGACGTGCGCACGATCCTCGAGATCGGCGGCCAGGACTCCAAGATCATCTGCATCGAGAACGGCATTGCCGTGGATTACGCCATGAACACGCTCTGCGCGGCGGGCACGGGCTCCTTTCTCTCGAGCCAGGCGCACCGCTTGGGTGTGGAGGTTGAGGATTTTGGACGCATCGCGCTCACGAGCGACAAGCCGGCCAACATCGCCGCGCGCTGCACGGTCTTTGCCGAGAGCGACCTGGTACACAAGCTCCAGGTGGGCTACGAGAAGAAGGACGTTATCGCCGGGCTCTGCCGCGCCGTGGCCACCAACTACCTCAACAACGTGGGCAAGGGCAAGAAGATCGAGAGCCCCGTGGTATTCCAAGGCGGCGTCTCTAAGAACGTGGGCGTGGTGGATGCGTTTGAGAAGGCGCTCGGCAAGAAGGTCATCGTAGACCCGGACGGGCACCTGATGGGCTGCTTTGGCGCAGCGCTGCTTGCCGCCGACGCGCCCAAGATGCGCGAGCAGCCCTTCCGCTTTGACATCGACGACTTTGATTTCCGCACGCGCGAGGTGGTCTGCGGCCACTGTGCCAACCATTGCGAGATCGTCTGCGTCTACCGCGACGACGAGCTCATCGATTCGTGGGGGAATAGGTGCGATCGCGGCGCCATTAAGGTTCACTAACCCGTCCGGTCTCCCGTAGCACCCGACCTTGGCCCTCAATCGTCGGTCGCCGCACGCGAGGCGTGCTCCCTCCTCTTTCGGGCCAACCTCGGGTGCTACGGGAGGCCGGCTCCGTGGCAGATGGGTCATTTGGGGACGTGTTCCGTTTGACCCATTTTGCGCGCGTATGAAAAAAGGCCCCAAACGGGGCCTTTTCTTAAATTCTGTTCATCTGTGCGGCGACCTTGTTGTACCAGTCCTGCCAGGTGGGAGGGCAGTACTTCTTGGCTGCGGCGACGGTGAGAGTCGGGCCGTAGACGCGCTTGAGGTAGGCCACATGCGCGGGGATGGACTGCTCCCAACTGCTGAAGCTCTGGCCCATCCAGCCCCAGGCGTTGTAGGGGCGGAAGCAATGCGCACCCTTGGTGCTCTCGATGCAGCTGATAGCGGGCGACCAGCGCGGGTCCACGCCGGAGTTCCACGCCGACTCCGCAAAGAGACGCCCGTAGCCCGCGAGAGGCGAGCCGGCCAGATAGGCGTCGATGCGCGAGGCCCACTGGTTAACGAAGTCCTCCTTGCTGAGGTTCCAGTTAACCCCGCCGGAGCTCACCGAGGTGTCAACGGACTGGCCCGGGGTGGTGGCGGTGTTGGAGCTGTTGCCCGAATCGGCGCCCTCACCCGTGGCCGGGGCGGTCGCCTCGACGCTCTGCTGCGCGGCAAGCTCAGCCAGGCGCGCAAGCTCGGCGGCGTCCTCCTCCTCCGCCTTCTTCTGGGCGGCGGAGCGGGCGGCCTGCGCCTCGGCGAGTGCGTTCTCGGCAGTGCGGCGCTCCTCCTCGAGCTGGGCCTTGGCCTGGTCGAGCTCGGTCTTCTGCTGCTCGAGCTCCTGCTCCTTGGCGTTGAGCTCCTCGATGGCGGCGTTGTTGGAGGCCTGGATCTGGTCCATGTAAACGACGTTGGTGATGAGGTCGTCGAGGGACTCAGACTTGAGCACAAAGCTCACGAGGGGGTTAGAGTTGCTCTGGTACTTGTAGGCGTCGCGCATCGCACGGCTCGCCTCGGCCTGGAGCTCGGGAAGCTCCTCCTCGATCTGGGCGATGTTGGCGGTGTTCTCGTCGATCTTAGCCTGGAGCTCGTTCAGCTTGGCCACGGCCTCGTCGTAGGCGGCGGCGTACTGGTCGACCTGGCTCTCGGCGGCATCGAGCTCAGCCTGCGTCTCGGCCGAGACGGCATAGGCCGCAACGGGGGAGAGCACGGGCGTCGCGGTAAAGGCCACGGCGAGGGCGGCGCAGGTGAGCGCGCGGGCCGGACGCCGGGCGATGATGCTGATGATCGAACGGTTGGAATCTCGCATTAGAAGTCCTCGTCCTCGAGATACGTCGTACCGAATCTACGTCGAGCAGTATACCCCGGGGTTTTTATTAAATAACCCCCTATACAATCCTTAAGGCTCAAGTTGAAGGTTTAAGATTGCGTCCGACCTGCGGGTTTAATGCCACGTTAAGAAACTGTGGAGTTTCAAGCTCACGTTTAAGGTTAAGGATGAACAGGGCGAAAAGCCTGCGGCAAGCGGTGCGTCTGAGGAGACGTTTGCGGCCTAAAGCAGGGAAAACGAGTGCGCGGGTGGGCAGAGGGGTCCGCAAGACGGGGGAGATGCCTCTGAGCGCCCCGCAAGATGGGGAACGCGTAGAAGCTGCCTCGCCTCCGCCGACTCCGAGCGCGCTCACGCTACACTAAAGAGCGTTTGCACCGTACGGCCGCCCCAAACCTCCGGGGCAGACAGCACGGCGCGCCGAGCGCCCCCTTGAGCGGCGCGCCCGGGCACATCCGGCGAGAGAGGGAGCACATGGCCCTTACCTTTACCGAGCGCGAGTTTATCCCCGTCCTTCTGGGCGGCGACATCAACGTCTACTCCGTGGCCCGCGCCTTTTACGAGGAGTATCAGGTCAAAAGCGTCGCCTTTGGCAAGTACCACACCGGCCCGGCGTTCCGGAGCCTCATGATCGACTATCGGCCCAACGAGCGCATCGATACCGACGAGGTCTTTCTGCCCACCGTCAACGCGTTTGCGCGCGAGCACGCCGATAAGAAGATCGTCCTCATGGGTTGCGGCGACGCCTACGTGGCGCTCATCGCCCGCGCGCAGGACGCCGGCGCCCTCGAGCCCAACATCATCGCGCCCTACGGCCCCTTTGAGCTCATGGACAGCTGCCAGAAGAAAGAGGTCTTCTACCAGCTCTGCGAGAAGCACGGTGTGCCCTATCCGCACACCTTCACCTTTACCGCGGCCATGGCTGCCGACCCGGGCACTATGGCCGAGGCGCTCGACGGGCTCGACTTTCCCTACCCGATGATTCTCAAGCCCTCCGACGGCATCGCCTATTGGGAGCACCCCTTTGCCACGCAGCAGAAGGCCTACACGATCGGCTCGCGCGAGGAGCTGGAGAGCGTCATCCGCGACGTCTACGCCTCGGGCTACACCGACGACCTCATCATCCAGGATCGCGTGCCGGGCAACGACGAGTACATGCGCGTGCTCACGAGCTACTCCGACCGCACGGGCAAGGTCCGCATGATGTGCCTCGGCCACGTGCTCCTCGAGGAGCACGGCCCGCATGCGCAGGGCAACCACGCCTGCATCATCACCGAGCCCAACGACGAGCTCATGGGCGGCGTGCGCGAGCTGCTGGAGGACCTGCACTTTGTGGGCTTCTCCAACTTCGACGTCAAGTACGACGAGCGCGACGGCTCCTTTAAGTTCTTTGACTTCAACACCCGCCAGGGGCGCAGCAACTACTACGTCACGGGTTCGGGCTTTAACGTGGCGCGCTACGTGGTTGAGGAGTACGTTTACGGACGCCCCTTCGACCCGGCGTTTGAGACGGCCCGCGAGGAGCACCTCTGGACTGTGGTGCCGCGCGGCGTGATCCGCCGCTACGTAAAGGATCCGGAGCTGCGCGCGCGGGCGCTCAGACTCATGCGCGAGGGGCGCTCGGTAAACCCGGTCTTTATGAAGGGCGACTTTACCTTCAACCGGTGGCTGCGCATGGTGCACACCACGCTCAGGCACTATAAGATCTTTAAGCAGTACTACCGGTAGCGGCGCGGCTGGCGGGTGGTGCGCGGCGGGGTGCGGCCCAGAAGCGGATGCGCGGGTGGCCTGCACGCAGTGCATGCCCGCCGGCAACAGGGCAAAGGCCCGCAGGAGGTGAGCGACATGGAGAAACTCGGTGTGATCGGCGGCATGGGCCCCGAGGCTACCTCGTACTTCTACGACCAGGTGGTGCGCCACACGGCGGCTACCTGCGATCAGGAACACCTCAACATGGTGATCCTCTCGTGCGCCTCCATGCCCGACCGCACCCGCGCGATCGAGACGGGCGACCACGCGGGCCTGCTCGCCGAGATGCGCGCGGCCACGGCGGCTCTCGAGGACCTTGGCTGCGGGCACATCGCCATTCCGTGCAACACCTCGCACTACTTCTACGACGCCATCCAGGCCATGACGAGCGTTCCTGTCATCCACATGCCGCGCGAGGCGGCGCGCTACGCGGTGGCCGGTGCCGTGGCGGGGGAGTGCGACTTTGACCCCGAGCGCAGCGGCGGGCTCTTTGAGCGTCCCATCCGGCGCATCGGCATTATGGGGACGGACGGTACGGTGGATTCCGGCGTGTATGCAGACGCTTGCGCGCTCGTGGGCGCCGAGGCGGTGGTGCCGAGCGCGCCACGGCAGCGCGACGTGATGTCGCTCATCTATGACGACGTCAAGGCGGGGCGCGAGCCGGACCTCGACAAGTTTGACCGGGTGCTTGCTGAGTTTGACGAGGGCGGTTGCGACCGCGTGATCCTGGCCTGCACGGAGCTCTCGGTCCTCGGGCGCTACCGCGCGATGCCGCCGCGTGTGCTCGACGCGATGGATGTGCTCGTGCGCGAGAGCATCGTGCGCTGCGGGGCCCCCTACCGGGCGTAAGCGCCTCGGGCCAGGCGTACTTCCCGCGCTCGACTCGGCGTGTGCGACGGGGAGCGTTCCCCTGTGGGCCCCCGGTGTGTCACCGGCTCCCTGCCGCGTTCCGCCGCGGGCCAACCTCTCATCCCGATGTGCTAGCATACGGGGCACATATACGTTGGCCTCGAGAGTGGTGCGGAGACGTACGGGCGCCAGGCGCCTAGGGGAAGAGGGGTGCGAGACCCCCGCTATACCAGTAACCGTGAATCGCGATGCCCGCCGGGTACTCGCGCCGCAGATCGGACGGCGCGCGGCGGGAAGGGCGGTGAGCCGGATCGCCTCCTCTCGATAGGCGCGCAGGCAACGCTTGGGTGCATGCGCGTCGGGCCCTGGGAGAGAGGTGCACCTATGAAGGTGAATCGGGACGCTGCACGGGCGCGGGAGGCGCTCGGCCGCGGCGGACGTTGGTGGCGCGCGGGCGCGCCCTGGCGCCGTGCGACCGCGCGGCGTGCAGTCGCCGTCGGACTTACGGGATTGCTGCTGTTTGGCCAGGTTCCCGCGGCAGCGTGGGCGGCGGAGGCAGAGGCCCTCGGGCACGTGGCCCAAAACGTGGTTGCGCTTGCGCAGAACGCAGGCGAGGGTATCGCTGCGACGGACGCGGTCGGTGCCGAGGGCACGGCGGCGGATGGGGCTGCCGGCGCCGGTGACACGGCGGCGGGCGCAGATTCTGCCGAGGGCACGATTGCCACAGACGCGGGGGATGGCGCGACATCCGCGGCAACAGACGATGCGTCCCCGGAGACGGCTGCGGACGCGGCGCCGGCACCGGATGCGCCCTCGACCGATGCGGCGGCGCCGTCTGCCGCCGATGGGACGACGGCGCCCGACGCCGCTTCGCAGGCGCATGCGGGGGCCGCGTACCTGCTGATTCAGGACGCAAAGGACGCAGCGTCGTCGGAGGGCCGCGTCGAGGGCGCCGTGAGCGCGGGCGCGACGCTCTGGGCCAACCTGTTCATCGGTGGGGAGGATGCCGATGGGGCCGATGCCGACGCGGCCGTGGCCGCGCAGGACGGCTGGACCTACCAGTGGTACGCCTGCGGCACCGCCTCCGCGCGCATAGACGACTACGAGCCCATCGCGGGCCAAACCGCGCAGAGCCTCGTTCTCACCGAAGACCTGGCAGAGCAGCTTGCGGGCAGCTATCTCGCCGTCGCGGTGACGGTCGACAGTGAGCGCCACGTGGGTCCTGCGGAGCGCTTTGGCACCGCGCAGGGCTCCCTCGATACCGTCGCGCCGGTCGGCCCCGTTGCGGCGCCCCCTGCGAGCGCGTCTACGGGGGCTGCGTCCACGGCGCCCGAGACGGCGGGCGCCTCCCATGCCGCTACCGCAGGAGCGGACGAATCGCCTGCGACCGACGAGGGCGTCGCGTCCCTCGCCGTGACGGCGGCGGCAGGCGACGCTGCGATCGCGGACGCCGCCGTGGGCGCCGCCCCTGCTAGGGACGCGGGGCGCTACACGCTCTCGGGCATCAAACTGTCCTCGAGCGGTCAGGCGGCGCAGGCGGGCAACGTCATCACCGCCACGGCGCAGGTGCGCCAGGGCTACTACGATGTGGCGGCTCCCGCGGACGCCGCCCTCGGCTTCATATGGGAGGTGCAGGACGAGGCGGGGTCGTGGCAACCGCTCGACGAACGCCTTGCCGCGAGCGGCAAGGGTGACCTCCTTTTGCTCGACGGCTACGTGGGCAAGACGCTTCGCGTGCGCGCCTCGGCGCTCGACAACGAGGTCGTCTCCGAGAGCTTCACCGTGCTCGCGGCGGGTACGTACGACCTGCTCCGCGTGACCACCTCGCCCCTTGTCTCCAGCTCGACCACGCAGCTCTTTACGGGCGATACCGTGACGGCGACGGTCCAGGCGCGCCGGCTCGGCGGGTCCGCGACCTACGGCGACAACGTGACCGACAGCGTTGCGGTCCAGTGGTATGCGGCAGACACCGCCGAGGGCCCCTTTGCGGCGATCGACGGGGCGGACGGGGCCTCGCTCACCATCGGCGCTGACCTCGCCGGCTTCTACCTCAAGGCGGTGGCGACCAGCGGTTCCTCCACGGTGGAGATCGCCGCGGCGAACCCCGTCATCGATGCGACGTCGCTTGCGGGCATCGCGGCCAAGCTCGCAGACGAGAGCTGGCGCCCCGAGCTCACCTACGGCGTGGACACCAACCTGAACGACGTGCTCCGGGCGAAGCTCGCGCGCATGGGCGCGGACGACGTCGCCGTGCGCACGGTCGCCGTCGAGGTCTCGCGGCCTGCCGAGGGCGCGGTGCTCGGCATCTCGACCGATGATGCCTCAAACGGCGCCATCACCTACTTTTTCATGGACCCCGACGACCTCACGGGTTGGGGCGGGTTCACCGGCTACCGCACGTTCACACCTACGTTCGAGCTTGCGCGCGACGGCGAGACCGTTCTGTTCACCCCCGAGCGCACGGCGACCATGCCGTGGGACGAGGCGCGCTTCGATGAGATGCTCGCATCCGATGCGGCGGCCGCCCTTGCCATCGGGTACACCGCAGGCGACGCGGCGGAATCCGTCACCCAGGACGTGACGCTGCCGCTCAAGCTGGCCGACAAGAGCTGGTCGACTGTCAGCTGGACGAGCTCCGACGAGGACGTCGTCAAGGTTACCGGCAACAGCTGGGACAAGACCATGACCGGCGCGGTCACGCGGCCGGCGGAGGATACCGAGGTCACGCTCACGGCTACGGTAGGCGTAGTGACCTCGGGCGGCCCCGAGGTTACGGTCGAGGTGCCGTTCACGCTGACGGTCAAGGCCGATCCCGCCGCCATCGAGGAGGAGACGGCCGCGCTCGCGGCGAAGGTCGACGCCGCCTTCACGCCCGACGCCCTCACCTACAGCGCTGACGGCGCCGCGGTCGACGCGGCGGCGGTGGCGGGCGACCTGCAGCTGCCCACGACGCGCGCCCTCGGTATCGACGGCAAGTATTACACGGTCGCGTACGCGGCCTCGACGGACGCCCTCGTCATCAACGGGTACCGCGCCAACGTGTACCAGCCGCTGCCGGGCGGCGCGCCGCGCGAGGTCGAGCTCGCGCTCACGGTGACGAGCAAGGATAACCCCGCAATCACGGCGACCAAGACCATCGCGCTCACCGTCTCGCCGCTCGCGGCGGAGGCGATCGATGCCGAGCTCGCCCTTATGGAGGAGGCCACGGCGGGCTATGCCGCCGCCCTGCTCGACGGGCAGGGCGCCGATGCCGTGACGGGCGACCTCGCCATCTTCCAGAAGGCGTACCGCGCCGAGGACGGCTCGCTCGCGTGGGCGCGCGATTACGCGGAGGCCTCCGCCGCGGGCGACGGTATCGAGACCGTCGACCTCGAGGCGGATGACGAGATGGGCGTCGTGCCCGGCCATTGGTTCAAGTCAAGCGACGCCGGCGTGGTGGCGCACGACACGCTGCGGGTGACCCAGCCGGAATACGACACGCAGGTCACCGTCACGAGCATGCTCGCGAGCGAGAGGTTCGCGCGCTACGCCGAGCTCTATGCGGACGATGCCACGTGGGGTCCCGCGTTTACCCGGCTCGCCGGCCAAGAGGTGCGCGCCACCTTCACGGTCGCGGGCACGAGGGGGCCTGAGGACCCGGATGTGGAGGCCACAGTCGCCATCATCGGTGCAGACGCCTTTGGCGAGGACCAGGTCTGGGTGGCGCGCACGTCCTACGACCTCGCGAAGGGGTCGACGGCGGCCGACCTTATCGAGGCGGCGCTCGCCGACGCCGGGCTCGCGCACGAGGCGTCGGGCGTGGGCACCGAGGGGTACTACCTCAGCACGATCACCGCTCCGGACGGCCGCGTGCTGGGCTGGGACGAGGAGACGGGCAAATACTGGCAGCTCTTTGTGGACGGCGCCGCCTCCGATACGGGCGCGGGCCAGGTGGCGCTCGAGCCGGGTACCGACGTCGTGCTGTACTACGCGCCCTACGGCGCGTCGCCGGAGGATATCGGCAAGGCCAAGATCACGGTGACCGCGCAGATCATCGGTCCCGATGCGGAGGGCGCGGACGCGTCGTGGATGGGCCTCACCGAGATCTCGCTCCCGCAGGGCTCCACGGCGGCCGACCTCACCGAGCGCGCCCTCGCGCTCGCGGGCCTCGAGGCGGATACGGGCACCGGCTCGTACGGCTGGTTCCTCAACAGCATCACCTCGCCTTTCACCGGCGAGTCACTGGGCACGGTCGAGACCTCGCCCGGTACGTGGTCGTACTGGCAGCTGTTTGTGGATGGCGCGGCGTCCGACCTCGGCGCGGGCAGCGTGGAGCTCAAGCCGGGCACCCAGGTGGTGTGGTATTACTCCGCGTACGGCGCCGAGCTTCCCGCAAACGACGTCACGGTCGATCCGGACGCCTGGGACGAGCGCCCCTCCGACTGGGAGGCGGCGTGGGAGGGCTTCGCCCCGGGTGCCCTCGCGGGCATCGCCACGCCCACCGAGGGCGGCGAGCTCGCCTGGGCGGTCGCCACGGGGGCCACGCCGGGCAGCGCCTCCGCCGTCTATCAGAGCGACCCCGCCATCGCGGGCGGCCGCGTCTTTTTGGCGGTGGGGGACACCCTCAGGGCCTATGACAGCGCGACGGGCACGGAGCTCGCCCGCGCGACCCTCGCCACGAGCATCGATTCCGCCTGCCGGCTCGTCTTTGCGGACGGTCTCATCGTCGTGCCGCTCCACGGCGGCCGGCTGCAGGTGCTCAGGGCCGATACGCTCACCACGGTCTCGCTCACCTCGGAGCTCGCGGTGGGCGCGCAGGCGCTCTCCTCGGTGACCGTGTGGGACGGATACGCGTATTTCGGCACGACGGACGGCGCCGGCGCCGCGGGCGCGCTCTTCTGCGTCAACCTGCGGACGGGCGCCGTCGCGTGGTCGACGACCGGCTCCGGTGACGCCGGTTACTACTGGACGGGCGCCGTGCGCGCGGGCGATCGCGTGGTCGCCGTCGACGGCGCGGGTACAGTGCGCTCGCTCGACGCGGCGACGGGTGCCGACGAGCAGACGCTCGCGCTCGGCGCCGACGCACGCGCGGCGCTCGTGGCAGACCCGTCGGACGCCTCGACGCTCTACGCCGTAACGCAGGACGGAACCCTCCACCGCATCACGGTTGCGGCGGACGGATCGCTTGCGCTCACGGGCAGCGTCCGCTTTGCGGCGAGCTCGACCTCCACGCCCACCATTGCCGACGGGCGCGCCTATGTCGGCGGCGCCACGGAGAGTTACACGGGTGTGCTCGCGGTCATCGATCTGGCCACCATGACGGTCGAGCACGAGGTCACCGGCTTTGCGAGCGGGGCGTCGCTTCCCGGCGACGTCAAGGCGGCGCCGACGGTCGCGGTGCAGGGCGACGCCACCTACGTCTACTTCACCTGCAACGCCGCGACCGGTGCGGTGTACCGCTACCGCCTGGGCGACGATGCGGCGGTGCTTGTGTACGAGCCGACGGGAGCCTATGCCGACTGGTGCATGGCGAGCGTGGCCGTCGATGCCGAGGGCGCGCTCTATTACGTCAACGACTCCGGCCATCTCTTCCGCATCGATGCGGGCGCGGCACTGCCCGATCCGGAGGCGCCGGCAGACCCCGAGGGCTCGGGGACATCGGATGGCGCGGGGCAGAGCGGCACGGTCTCCGGCGCGGGCGGGGCAACCGGCGGCACCGTGCCGCAGATCGTGCTTACGGGCACGGCCGCGGCCGCCGACGCCGCCGCATCGAATGGCGATGCCGGCGATACCGCAGACGCCGAGCCCCAGAGCTTGCTCTCAGCCTTCGCCCGCGCGGGGGAGGACGGTGCGGTTGCGGCGGCTTCCGCCGCCGACGCGACCGAGGGCCCGCGCGCCCCGCTCGTCGCCGTCTTCCTCCTTGCCATCGCCGCGGGCGTCATCCTCATCATCGGTCTTGTCGTCACGCGCCGCCGCGCGGGGGAGGAGTAGCATGACTGCCACCGATCAGGGGCGCGCGCCCCACTGGATCCGTCCCGCGCTCGCCGCGCTCGCGGTCCTGCTCATCGTCGTCGGTGTCGGCGGGGCGATTGCCCTCGGCGCCGGAGACGGCCTCGCGGGGCTTCTCGGCTCCGACCTCTTTCAGACGGTGGCCGAGGAGCCGGCGGAAGATGATGCCGCGCTCACGGCGACGGTCACCGTCGACGACGTGCAGGGGGCGCTCGCGGAGCTCCCCGGTGACCTGGCCATCTCCCCGGACGCCACCGGCATCACCTGCGTGGTGGACGGTGACGGCATCTGGGTGGAGTACCCCGAGGCGACCGATGCCTCCGCGGTCATCGACCTCGCCGCGCGGCGCGCGGCGGGCCTCGCGCAGTGGGCCGCGCAGGCGGACCCCGCTATCAGCCAGGTGACCTGGATCGCCGAGGATGCGGGTCAGACGGCGCTTTTTGCCCTGGCCCTCGATCCCGCCGCCGTTGTGTCCGATGCGGCAGACGCCTCTGCCGCGGATATCCTCGCTGCGGCCACCGGCTACCGCATCGCGGGCGACGCGTACGCCTCTCTCGACGACCCGGCCTTCGAGCAGGAGGCGGGTGCGGCGCCCTCGCTGCCCGACGGCAGCGAGGTGCCCATCGAGCTTGCGCAGACCGCAACCGATGGGGCCGATGCCGCGCAAGGCGGCGCCTCCGGCTCGACGGGGGGCGGCGCTGCCGGCGCGGCGCAGGGCGGCCCGACCGGCACCGCGTCCGGCACCACGTCCGGCACCACGTCCGGCACCACGTCCGGCACCACGGCAGACCTCATCACGGTGTCCATCACCGTCGACGGCTCGGCTGCCGGGGCGGGCGCCTCGTCCGCCACGGTATCGCTCGCAGCGGGCTCAACGGTCTACGACGCGCTTGCCAAAACGGGCATCAGCATCTCCGCCTCGGGGTCTGCCTACGGCATGTACGTGTCGGCGATCGGAGGCCTCGCGGAGCGCCAGCACGGCCCCATGAGCGGGTGGATCTTCAGCGTCAACGGCGTCGAGCCCAGCGTGGCGTGCTCCGCCTATACGCTCAGCGCGGGCGATAGCATCGTGTGGACGTACGTGAACGTGGAGGAGTAAGCGACGGGAAGGGTTTCCGTTACGCGTCGGTTTGCGGGGCGCGGGCGCAAGGGGTGCGCCCGCGCCCCGTTTTGCCGCACCGGAGAGTTCGAGAGCGCCGCCCGCGGGAGGAGAGCCGCGCGCATCCCGCACGGAGGCGCCGTTTCACCGAAATAAATAACCCCCTATGGACAAAAAGCGCATCGAAATAATGATTGACCCTCGTTCTCAGGGGCCTTCACTGTGCTGCGACGGGACATGGCGCCAGCTACAACCAGCGTTTCCGCAGGAAACGTCCTGTCGCCAAGGTGAGTGCGGGCAACTTGCGCGCGCCGGAAGCCTCTGCTCCCGTGTCCTGTCGTTATTTGAAGCGCTTTTCTGGCCAGAGGGGTTATTAATATCCCTGTTGGGCGCGACCTGGCCACCCGTGAGCGGCGCGCAATCGATGGGCGCCGCGCGATTTCGCGATTCCCGCGGGCGGGGTGCTATGTGTCAATCGCGGGGAATGCGCGAGGCGCCACAGATGCGTCGTGTTCCACGCCGGGGCGCCGGGGCGGCGGGCGGCGGCGGAGGGCTACCCTGCGAGGAACTTCTTGCGGCTGAAGAAGTTGTACCAGGTCACGCAGAAGGTGGCGATGACCTTCATGGCCTGGTAGGCGATGTTGAGCACGGTTACGCCCACAAACATAAAGACGTCGTTGAGGCCCAGGCCCACGGCCGAGAGAATCGCAAAGATGGTGAACTCGCGCTTGCGGCTCATGTCGTCGCGGTGATCAAAGACGTAGTGCATGCTCAGCGCGTAGTTGAGAATGACCGACGCGGTAAACGAGATCGTGGTGGAGAGCAGGTAGTCGGCGTGGCAGAGCTCCACCAAAAAGACCAGCAGCGCCCAGTCGACCGCGAAGGAGATGATTCCCACCACGGCGAACTTCATAAACTGCATGGTCGACGGTTTGGAGAGCGCAGCGCGCACGATGCCCCTTTTCTCTCAGGCGGCGCCGGAGTGCCCCGGCGCATCGGTTACCGCGGGCGCGTCTCGGCAGAATCCGAGTCCGGGCGGCCGCGAGTACCAGGAACTATACGGTAAACATCAGGATTGTGTAAGCGACGCGCCGCCTCGGGCGAGAAAACCGCGCATTCTGCACAGTTGGGTGGGCGCGGCTACCGGCCGCGTCGTCGCCGAGCACCCGGTCCGGCCCGCCGGGCCTACTTGCTCTCGTCGCCCTCGAGGAAGATCTTGCGGGTCACAAAGTTCCACACCATCACAACGGCCGTTGCCACCAGCTTGACGAGGCGGTAATCGAGCGTCACCACCTCGGTGCCGAGCCACATGAGCGCGTCGTTGATGCCGAGCCCCACGGCCGAGAGCACGACAAAGATCACAAACTCGCGTTGGCGGCTCATGCCCTCGCGATGGCTAAAGACGTAGCGCATGCTCGCGAGGTAGTTAAAGATCACCGAAACGATAAACGAGATGGTGGCCGAGACTACGGGGTTGAGCCCAAAGACCTCGGTGAGAAAGACGAGCACGCCAAAGTCGATGGCAAAGGCGATAACGCCCACGATGCCAAACTTCACGATCTGAGCCAGGAGCTTTTGCACGGTCGTCCTTTCCGGGTGCCGGCGGATAGGGTGGCGCGGACTGCGCCGACCACCCAGTATAGCGCCGAGGCGGCGCCAGGGCGCGTGGGCACCGCTGACACTCCGTCAAAATCGCGCTCATGGCGGCCCGGACTCTGCAATAATATTGCGTAGATAGGTAACGGTCCGGTACCGTGCATATGCCGGCACCCGGTGCAAAGGAGCGGCTATGAGCGACTTCGTACTGTCTTGCGAATCCACGGCGGACTATCCGCGCTCGTTTTTTGAGGAGCGGCAGATCGCGTGGGTGCCCTTCCACTACAACCTCGACGGCGTGAGCTATCCCGACGATCTCTATGCCTCCATCTCGCCCGAGGCATTCTTTGACAAGATCAAGGCGGGCGCACAGCCCACGACCTCGCAGGTGGGCGTCGGCGACTACGTGGAGCTGTGGGAGCCCTTCCTCAAGGAGGGCAAGGACGTGCTGCACCTCACGCTCTCGTCGGGCATCTCGGGCACGTACAACTCCGCCTGCGTGGCGGCCGAGCAGCTGCGCCAGGCCTATCCCGAGCGGACCGTGCGCGTGATCGACTCCTTGGCGGCGTCGGCAGGCTACGGCCTGCTCATGGAGTACCTCGCCGACCTGCGCGATGGCGGCATGGGCTTTACCGAGCTCGGCGATTGGGCCGAGGAGCACAAACTCAACGTCAACCACTGGTTCTTTGTCTCCGATCTCGACTGCCTCAAGCGCGGCGGTCGCGTCTCTGCCACGAGCGCGCTTCTGGCCAACGCGCTCAAGATCTGCCCCGTGCTCAACGTGGACTACGAGGGCAAGCTCATTCCGCGGCAGAAGATCCGTACCACCAAGAAGGCGATCGCCGAGCTCGTGCGCATGATGGAGGCGCACGCCGAGGACGGGCTCGCCTACAGCGGCAAGTGCGTGCTCTCGCAGTCTAACTGCCGCGCCGACGCTGATGCCGTGGTGGCGGGTATCGAGGAGAAGTTCCCGCAGCTCGCGGGTAAGATCGAGGTCAACAACATCGGCACGGTGATCGGTTCGCACACCGGTCCCGGTACGGTGGCGCTTTTCTTTATGGGCGACCGCCGGGTGGACTAGCAGCTCATCGCCCCGTCGCGCATGTGTGCGCGGCGGGGCGATTTGTGTTTCTGGCTGTGTGTCGATGCGGGCGCGCGTTTGTGGGACTGCGGGGCGCCGGTTCGGGCGCCCGGGCGAGCGTTGACGCGGATATCGCCAGGGTGCCGGCAGCGCGTGCTGCGGCTAGGCGCAGTGGTCGGCAAAGGTCTCGTAGCGCACGAGCCGCTCGAGGGGCTGGGACTCCTCGTGCATGTGCGAGGGGTGGCTCTCCTCGGAGGGGTACCCGAGCGGCATCACTGAGATGATGCGGTGCGTGCGCGGGATGTCAAACTGGCGGCGCAGCTCAGACGGGTCGATGAGGCCCACCCAACAACTGTGGACGCCGAGCTCGGCCGCCTGGAGCATCATGTGGGTCGCGGCGATCGAGGTGTCGACGATGCCAAAATCGACGACGTCCGGGTTGTGCGAAGCCACGGTCATGTCGTAGGTGAGGACGAGCACCACGGGCGCGCCAAAGCGGCAGCGGGTGCACCGGTCGATCTTGGCCAGTCCCTCGGCGCTCTGCACCACGAGCGTGCGTTGGGGCTGGAGGTTTCGCGCGGTGGGTGCGATGCGTCCGGCCTCCAGGATCGCCTGGAGCTTCTCGGGCTCGAGCGGGATGGGGGCGAAGTTTCGCTCTGAATAGCGCTCGCGCGCCAAGTCGATGAATGCCATGAGTCGCTCCTGTTTCTTTTAGCTTGTTCGGGCATGCGCGCACGGGGCAGGCCGCATGCTCTGGTAAGCTTGCGGACATAACACGTATGAATGTACCCCGTTGCGCCCCGTGCGCGCGGGTTATCGATAGCTGGTGGTACGCATATGGTGGATATTGTCGACCTGCTTGCCCCGTTTGGGCTGGTACTTGGTGCAATCGCGGTGGCGGCGCTGCTCTATTTTGTGGTGACGACCATCAAGTCCCGCCGCTCGGGCGGAGACGACGCTTCGGGTCGGGGCGGGCACGCACGCTAGCGCAACCGACCGGGCCCCGTTGTGCGCATCGGCGCAACCGACCGGACTCCGCCGCGCACAGTAGGGCGACCGCCACGGGGCGCGCGCGATTTTGATCGGCGCCTCCCTAACGCGCGGCCTTTCTGATCTTGGCGAGGTAGAAGCCCTCGTAGTCGCGGGTGGGGCAGATGGTGAGCGTGCCGGGCAGACCGTTGGGCAAGAGCGGGAGCGCCCCATCCTCGGCGGCGCGGGCCAGGGCCTCTGCCGTTGCCGGGCGGGTCGGGGCGTCCTCGGGGAGCGCGCCCGCAAGCGGTACGATCGAGCAGTCGCGATGCCGTTTGAGGGCAGCCTCGACCTGCTCCTCGTTCTCTTGCGGGAGCACCGAGCAGGTGGAGTAGACGAGCTCTCCACCGGGTTTGAGCACGGTGAGCGCCCGGTCGAGGAGGGAGCGTTGCGAGCGCGTGACCTTAGCGAGGAGCTTGGGCGTTACGCGTGCCGCCGCGCGCTCGTCGCCGACACGGAGCGTACCCGTGCCGGTGCAGGGAGCATCGAGCAGAATCTGATCGAACGAGAAGAACTCGTCGAGCTGCCGAGCGTCGACGCGCATGACGTTGGCACCGCGCACGCCGAGCTTCTCAAGGTTGTAGGCGAGCTTCTCCGCGCGCGGCGCGTTCATCTCGCAGGCGGTGAGGTGGGCGGCCGGGGCGAGGGCGGCGAGCTCGGTGGTCTTGCCGCCGGGTGCGGCGCACATGTCGAGGATGTCCGCGCCGTCGCGCGGACCGAGCGCGAGCGGCGGCAGCATGGACGAGAGGCTCTGCAGGTAGACTTTGCCTTCTTGGTAAATGGACAGGTCCCACACGGCGTGCTCGCGCACGTTGGTCAACACAAACGCATCTGCGTACCAGGGGACGGTCTCCCATGAGATGCCGGCCTGGCTGAGCGCCTCGGCCACCTCGTCGCGCGTGGCCCGGAGCGTGTTGGCGCGGAGCGTCACGGGCCGCTCGCAGGCAGCGGCGAGCCCGGCGCGGATGCGCGCTGCGGCGTCGGCGTCAAAACGCTGGGCGAGTGCCTCTTCTAGAATCGACGGCAGGATGGGGGCGGTGCGGGGTTCGTCCATAGCGGTCCTTCCCATGCGGATGCTTCCAGCATGGTAGCAGAGCCGCCCGCCCGTCCGCGGCGCGGTGCCGCCGCGCGTCAGGCGAGAGCGCCTGTCGCCACCCGCCTACAGCACCAGGCCAAACGCGATGAGCGCCACGCAGCACACCGCGACCACCGCGTCGCGCGCGGCAAAGGGATAGCGCTTGTAGCTGCTCTCGCGTGTGCGCAGGTAAAAGCCGCGCTCCTCGGCCGCAAGGGCCGTGGCGTCGGTCTTTCCCACCGAGGTCACGAGCAGCGGCACGCACACGGGCAGCATGAGCGTGAGCTTCTTAAAGGGGTTCTTGGTATCAAACTCCACTCCGCGGGCCGTCTGCGCCTCCATGATGGCGTTCATCTCTTGGGTAAAGACCGGCACAAAGCGCAGGGCGGTGGTAAAGGTAAAGGCGTACTTGTAGGGGATATGCAGGTGCTCAACGCACGCGTTGGCAAGGTCGGTGAGCTTGGTCACGGTGAGCATGAGCACGAGCGGCAGCGCCACGCCCAAAAGCCGCAGGCACGCCTTGCTGCCCGAGATGAGCCCCTCGTCGGTCGCAAAGAACAACACGGGCGTTCCGCGGCGCACAAAGATTGCCTGCAAAGCGAGCATGAGCGCGGCTACGGGGACGAGCACTTTGAGCAGCGACAGCAGCCGGGAGCCGCTGCCCGCGTAGATGCCGAGCACGAGCGTGAGCGCAAGCAGGGCGATGAGCGCGGCGTAGCTGTCGGCGAGGAAGGTCGCTGCGATGATGGACGCCGCGAGCGCGACCTTGGTTACGGGGTTGAGCCGGTGGAGCACCGTGGTGCCGGGGATGTAGTCGATGACGTTAAGCACGGTTGACCAGCTCCTTTACGGTCCGAACAACATCGGCGACCTCGCTCGCGTGCGCGAACGCGGGGCTTGCCTCTCGAGTGAGGCGCTCGGCCAGGGCGGTGACCTGCGGCGGCGCTACGCGGGCGCGCTCCATGAGGGCCGCGTCGGCAAAGATGTCGCGCGTGGCGCCGGCGCCGAGGATGCAGCCGTCGGCCATCACCGCCAAGCGCTCGGCAAAGTCCGAGACAACCTCCATGTCGTGGCAGACCATGATGACGGCGCACCCGTGCTCGGCCATCTCTCGCACCGTCTCCATAACGGTCATGCACTCGCGGTAGTCGAGGCCGCTCGTGGGCTCGTCGAGTACCACGATGTCGGGCTCGACCACCACCACCGAGGCGAGCGCGACCATCTGCCGCTGCCCGCGCGAGAGCGAGAAGGGCGACTCCTCCGCGGGGAGGCCAAAGCGCTCAATCACGCGCTCGGCACGGCGGCGCGCCTCGGCGCGGTCGATGCCGGCCAGCTCGAGGCCAAAGGCAACCTCGTCGAGGACCGTGTTTTTGCAGAGTTGCCGGTCGGGGTTCTGAAAGAGCGTTGCCACGTGCCGGGCGATGCGCGAGACGGGGGCGGTCCGGGTGTCGAGGCCCGCCACGGTCACCGTGCCCGAGGCGGGCTTGAGCAGGCCGTTGACGAGCTTGGTCGCGGTGGTCTTGCCCGCGCCGTTCTGGCCGATGACGCCCACGAGCTCCCCGGGATAGACGGTGAGCTCGAGGTTGTTGACCGAGGCGCCGCCGCCGGGGTAGGCAAACGAGACGCCGCGGAAGGTGAGGACGGGCTCGGCGCCTGCGGCGTGCGGACGTGGGGCGGGTGTGGTGGGCGCCGCCGGAGCGGGCGCCTCGGCGGTGCGTACGCTGCCTGCGATACGCGTCCCCTGTTCCCGCAAGATCCCCTCGACGAGCCCGGCCGCCTCGTCCACGCTGAGCGCCGGTGGCTCGGCGGGGCAGAGGCCCGCGGCGGCGAGGCTGTTGGAGATGCGCGCCGTGCGCGGGCTGTCGACGCCGATCTCGCGGAGCTCCTCCGCGTGCCCAAAGACCTCGTGCGGCGTGCCCGAGAGCACGGTCCTGCCGCCGTCCATCACCACGATGCGGTCGCAGAACTCAGAGAGCAGCGCGACCTTTTGCTCGATGACCACCACGGTGATGCCCTCGTCGCGGTTGAGGTCGCGGAGCACCTCAAAGACCATCCGCGAACTCACGGGGTCGAGCGCGGCGGTGGGCTCGTCCATCACGAGCACGCGCGGCGCGAGCGCAAGGATCGCGGCGATGGCGACCTTCTGCTTCTGCCCGCCCGAGAGCGTGGCGATCTCGCGGTCGCGCAGGTCGGCGATGCCCACGGCGTCGAGCGCGGCGGTGATGAACTTCTCGATGTGCTGGTGCGGCACGCCAAAGTTCTCGAGTCCAAAGAGCAGCTCGTCCTCCACCACCGAGGCCACCATCTGCGCATCGATATCCTGGTTGACGTGTCCGATGATGCGCGCGATATCGGTGAGGGTGATCTCGCAGGTGTCCTGCCCGTCCACGTAGGTGGCCCCAAAGAGCTCGCCGGTAAAGTGGTGCGGGATGGCGCCGCAGAGCACGTTGGCGAGGGTCGACTTGCCGGCGCCCGAGGGGCCGATGATGCCGGTGAACGAGCCGGTGGGGATGTCGAGCGTAACGTGGCTGAGGGCGCGGGGCGCGCCCGGCGCGTACGAGAACGAGACGTCGTTGAGCTCGATGATGTTGGACATGGGCGAGCCTTCTGGTCGGGGCGGATAGAGCGTGAGGCCGTTGGCCGGTGACGCAGACGGGCCGGCCCCTTGCGAAGGACCGGTCCGTCTGGGTGCAGGTTTTGGGTTAGTCGGCGAGCTTGAGGGCCTTCTTGATGGGCAGGTAGAGCGCACCTACGAGGACGGCGTTAAAGACGGCGGTGAGCGCGACCACAGGCAGCATGGCGGCGGCGATGGCCATATCAAACTGCATGAGCGCCATGCGGATGAGCATGAAGATAAAGCCCGAGACAAAGGTCGTCACAAAGGTGCCGACGATGGGGATGACGGACTTGGCGGGGGTCTTCATGCCGGCGTTGACGATGAGCGCCATGAGCACGGCGGCCACACCCTCGGCCACAAAGTCAGCTCCGGGCAGCGTCGTGGTGATCTGGATGACGGCGGCCGAGACGAGGCCGATGATGAGCGCCTGGAGGAGGTTGGGCCGGACGACGAGGATGGTGAGGCAGAAGGCCGAGATGATGAACTCGGGGCTGATCATGCCGCCGGAGATGGCCGAGATGGCGCGGCCGACGGTGAAGTTGAGGATGAAGCCGGCGGCGAGGAGGACGGCGAGGAGGACGAGGGCCTTGATGTCGAGCTTGCCGCGGTCGACGGTCGAGACAGTGCGGGGCTGGGCGGCGGTGGTGTTCTGCGACATGATGGGTTCCTTTCGGGATGGCGTGTCTGGGGGGGGTGCCGCGTGCGAGCGGCGAGGGGCGGAGGCGCGTGATGCGGACGCGTTTGCCGGTGATAGATGCCGGGGAGCCGCAAAACAAAAAAAGGCCCCCGGTCAACCCGGGGGCCTTGGCTGAGCAAAAAGAGCTAGCGCGAGGGGCTCACCGTTGACCGGCCGAGTTCACATCACGCCACCACCAGTTGTTGAGGGCAAGGTTAGCGTTCTTCATGGCTGGTGGCTCCTTTCGTGCAATCGGGGGATGCGGGCATCCCAATCTGTTGCGGCAGACTATAGCACAGCCCCGGGGCCGGACGGCGCGCAGGGGTAAAGATTTCGGCCGTGTTACGGCGCGCGCTGTCGAGCGGCTGCGGCGCGGGGGGCGGCAGGGTTGGCTCGCTTGCCGATTGGGCCTGTTCGGCAGCCCGCCGGAGATGGGGCAGGGCCCGTCAAAGGCGGCGGGCGCGGTGCCAGGTCGTTCTTCCAGCGTGTTCGGTTGCAGCCCGGTCTGCAGCAGGCCGGGGACGGAGTTCCTGCGGTGATGGGCGCATGTCGCACGCTTGGCCCGGGCACTCGGCGATAATGGGACGACCGACGGCTCCCGGTCGCACCCGCCCGCGGGGCAGACGCCGCCGCGCTCAGCCTCAACTCGCAAAGGACCGCTCCATGGATCAGACGCTCTTCCGCTACGACATCGTTGCCGAGGACCCCAAGACGCACGCCCGCGCCGGTGTGCTGCACACGCCGCACGGCGACATCGAGACGCCTATCTTCATGCCCGTGGGAACCAAGGCCACGGTCAAGGGCATCCCGTGGGAGACGGTGCGCGACTTGGGCGCGCAGATCGTGCTCTCCAACACCTATCACCTGGCCATGCGCCCTGGTGCCGACCTCGTTGCTGAGATGGGCGGCCTGCATCAGTTCATGAACTGGCACGGACCCATCCTCACCGACTCCGGCGGCTTTCAGGTGTTCAGCCACTCCGACGCCGTCAAGCTCACCAACGAGGGTGTGCGCTTCATCGCAACCGACTACGACGGCTCCCACGTGTTCTGGACGCCCGAGGACAACATGGCCATCGCGCAGAAGCTGGGGAGCGACATCTGCATGCAGCTCGACCAGTGCATCGGCTACCCCGTCGAGCGCCGCGACGTGGAGAAGTCGACCGAGCTCTCCAGCCGGTGGGCAGAGCGCTGCTACAAGGCTCACACCCGCCCCGACCAGGCGCTCTTTGGCATCGTACAGGGCGGTATGCACATGGACCTGCGTCTGAAAAGCCTCCAGCGCCTCGAGGAGATGGGTGACTTCCCGGGATACGGCATCGGCGGGTACTCGGTGGGCGAGAGCCACGAGATCATGTTCGAGACGCTCGAGCCGCTCGCCGCGGAGTACATGCCGCGCACCAAGCCTCGCTACCTCATGGGTGTGGGCAACCCCACCACGCTCGTGCGCGGCGTGGCCTGCGGCATCGACATGTTCGACTGCGTGCTGCCCACGCGCACGGGGCGCATGGGCACGGCGTTCTCGAGCGAGGGGCGCCTGAACTTCCGCAACGCCAAGTTTGCGCGCGACCCGCGCCCCATCGACGAGAAGTGCACCTGCCCGGTTTGCACGGGCGGCTACAGCCGCGCGCACATCCGCCACATGGTGACGGTCAAGGAGATGCTGGGCGGCATCTTGCTCTCGATGCACAACATCTACTACCTGCTCGACCTCATGCGCGAGGCGCGCGAGGCCATCATCGCGGGTACCTATGGGGAGTTCGTTCGCGCTTGGATGGACTCGCCCGCGGCGGCGGATTACTAATGGGCGCCGCGCCACGGGTGTCGCCCGATCGCCGTGACCGCGGGACGCGTGAGGAGCGCGTGGCGCGCGGCAGACTGGCGGCTTCACGCTGCCCTATCGAGGCGCTCGCGTCGTGGGGTCTCCGTCAGGACGGCGCTTCGGCCATCGCACTGCTTGAGGAACAGTCTGCTACGCGCGTGGCGGACCTCATCCCCATACGCTACGGCCGCATGAGCGCCTCTGCCTTTGCGTTCTTCCGCGGCTCGGCGATCATCATGGCAAGCGACCTTGCCACGCGCCCCGTCACCGGCATCGAGGTGCAGGCGGTGGGTGACGCGCATATCGCCAACTTCGGCATGTTCTTGAGCCCCACACGCCACCTGGTCTTTGATATCAACGACTTCGACGAGACGGCGCCGGGTCCCTGGGAGTGGGACGTCTGCCGTCTTGCGGCGAGCATCGAGATCTGCGGCCGCGCGCGCGGCTTCTCGCGCCACGACCGCCGCGTTGCCGTGCGCGCCTGCGCCAAGGCCTATGCGCAAGCGATGGCCGACTTTGCCGAGATGGGGGAGCTCGATGTATGGCATGCCCACCTCGACCTTGATGAGGTGGTCGCTCATTTTGAGGACGAGATGAGCGGCAAAGAGAGCCGGACGCTTCGTCGGGCCATGGAGAAGGCGCGTTCCAAGAACAGCGCTCGTGCCGTGGAGAAGCTTGCGCGCGTCGAGGGCGGAAGGCTTCGCTTTGAGATGCGTCCGCCCGAGCTCGTGCCGCTCTCCGAGCACCACGGCTACCGCGATACCGTGGAGCTCTCCCACGCGCTCATGGTTCTTATGCGCCGCTACTTCGACAGCCTCTCCTACGACCGGCGCTTTCTGCTCAACCGCTACCGTTACCAGGATGCGGCGCAAAAGGTCGTGGGCGTGGGAAGCGTCGGCACGCGCGCATGGGCGGTGCTGCTCGCGGGCAAGGACGCCGACGATCCCTTGGTTATGCAGGTCAAAGAGGCGCAGACCTCGGTTGTGGAGCGTTTCTGGCGTCCCGCGGGGTTTGCGAGCGCCGGTGAGCGCGTGGTCGAGGGCCAGCGCCTGATCCAATCAACGGCGGACATTCTACTAGGCTGGACGAGCGTCGAGAACCCGCTCGGCGAGCACCGCGACTACTACGTGCGACAGCTCTGGAACGGCAAGGGGTCGATTGATCTCGAGGGTATCGGCGTGGAAGGGTTGCATTCGACGGCGCGCCTCTGCGCCTGGGCCCTTGCGCATGCGCACGCGCGCACGGGCGACGGTGTTGCCATTGCGGCGTATACGGGCTACGGACTTCCCAAGAAAGAGCTACGCGCCGCGGAGGATGCGTTTGCCGACGCGCTCGCCGACTTCGCCCACGCTTACGCGGATCAGAACGAGGCGGATTATCGTCTGTTCTGCGAGTTGATTGCGTCAGGCGAGCTACCCTGTGCGGTGGAGTGACGGCTCCGGCCTCTGTTTACCGAGTATTCCCAGGTGAACGGAATCGTCCCTACAAGCAGCAAGAATGCAGGGCCGATAAGGCTCGTCGCCTCTGCTGTTCCTCCGGCCATGCCGAGGACACATCCGACAGAGTAGGTGACGGCAGCCATAGCGAACCAGATGGTCCAGAACCACCGGCCTATAAAGCGCAGGACCTTGTCGCACGGGCCTCCCGGTTTGCGCGAGGCGAGGCTTGCGAAGTCGATCATCTGGCGGATGGTGGTGAGCCCTTCCCGCCGCGCGATATGCAGCATCCAGAGCGCCCCGAGGGCAAGAGCGCCGAGGCGAAAGGTGCCAAAGGAGTGAGGGGAGAGCGAGCCTGAGGAGTTGAGCTCAATGCCGTTTGCGACCATGGTCACGATTTGGATCCCCAGAACGATCCCCATGACCAGTGCAAGCTCGCGGCGCGAAGCGAGGGCACGGGTGCGTGCGCGCCTCTCGTCCTCACCAAGGAGCTCGCTGACCGTTACACCGCAGACGCGTGCGATGTACTGAATCGAGACGGCGTCGGGGATGGTGCGTGCGCATTCCCAGTTGCTGACCGTCTGGCGCGTCACGGCGAGCCGGCGGGCGAACGCCTCCTGGCTCATGCCCAACGTTTGACGATGCGCCTTGATGCGCCGCGCAATCTCCTCGGAAAGTGGGGCGATGCGGGCGCGGCCGTCGCATCGACGGTCGTTGTTCTCTTTCATCGCAACTGCCTTTCTCCCAACGCGTCATGCGCTTTCATACCTGAGCTTACCCGAGGGATCGCTGCGAGTGCTGCAAAACATCTTTTGCAGCGGGGATTTGCCTGGCTGGCAGATTCTTTTCTGCGTGCTTACGCGGCTGTGCGGGGATGCTGGGTAGGATAAAACATCATGGCGCGATGAAGGTGAGCGCTGCGTTCACCACTTGTCGAGGGGAGCACCTGTGAGTTCTGATAGCGATCTGCATGCGCCCGGCCCGCCCGAGGACGGGAGCGTAAACGAGGGGGTGGGGGAGCGCACCTACTACCGCGGTCCCGTGATGATGCGCGGCCGCATGATCCCCACCGACAACACGTACGCCAACCTGCTCGCCCCGGAGAAATCGACCGACTGGCTGCACATGGACCCCTGGCGGGTGCTGCGGATCCAGGCGGAGTTCGTGGACGGCTTCGGCGCGCTCGCCGAGGTGGGCCCCGCGGTCGTCATCTTCGGCTCGGCGCGCACGCAGTCGGACGACCCCATGTACGCCGCCGCCCGCGAAGCCGGCGCGCTGCTTGCCGAGCGCGGCATCGCCACCATCACAGGCGGTGGCCCCGGTATCATGGAGGCCGCCAACCGCGGCGCCGCGGAGCGCGGCGGTGTCTCGGTGGGACTCGGGATAGAGCTCCCGCGCGAGCAGGAGCTCAACCGCTGGGTCAACCTCGGCATGAGCTTTCGGTACTTCTTTGTGCGCAAGACGATGTTCGTCAAATACTCCGCGGGCGCCATCGCCTTTCCCGGTGGCTTCGGCACGCTCGATGAGCTCTTTGAGCTCCTCACGCTCGTCCAGACGCATAAGGTTACGCGCATTCCCGTGGCGCTTGTGGGCACTGCGTACTGGCACGGCCTCTTTACTTGGTTGGACGAGGTGGTGCGGGGCGAGGGGATGATCTCGGACCTCGACCCCAAGCTCGTCTCCATCACCGACGACGTGTCCGAGGCCGTCGCTGTGGCGACGAGCGCAATTGAGGCGTAGGGGAGTAGACGCTTGGCACCTTTGGGCGACTCACTCACCCGGTTCACGAACGGGTTCATTGCTCGACGTTCTGCCGGCATGTTCTGCTAAGACGCTGGAGCAGTGAACCCGCCTGTGAGCGCGTCTGCAAACGCCCATCCATGAACCGCCCGCGCCGGCAGGCGTACCGGCCCTGAGGACTGCGTGGCCGCCCGTCGTCTTCAACTGTTCGGCATCGATTCCACGTCGCTCGTCCCGTGCGTTAAGCGCTCGTCGCCTTCCCAACCGCCGAATTCTGGCGGCTGGTCCGATCCGGTTGACCTAGGATGAATAGCAGTATGTGACGCGAGGAGAGGCGGTTGACATGCCCAAGGAGAACGGTCGGAGACAGAACCCGCGGCGCGAGGCGCGGCGGCAGGCGGCGGAGCGGCATACGGCCGAGGTCGCCCAGCGGCTGGCAAAGGATATCGAGCGCTCGAGCGCGGGCGTGACGCGCTACGAGGGCGTGCCGACGGCCAAGGTGGCCGACCCCGTGATGCCGGAGGTCACCGTCGTGGCGCAGGACAGCGTTGCCGCCATCCTCGAGCACGGGCGCGGCTACGCGCAGTTCTGCGATCTGGCGGTCCTCGACTTTGCCTCGTTCGTCAACCCGGGCGGCGGCTACATTCGCGGTGGCTTGGCGCAGGAGGAGGCGCTCTGCACCGAGTCGTACCTCTACAACGTGCTCGACGGCCAGCGCGACTGGTACCAGGAGAACCGCCGGCGCAACATCAACTGCGAGCTCTACCGCGACCGTGCGCTCGTGGTGCCCGCGGTGCGCTTTGAGCGCGGCAAGATGCATGCGTATGCCGACGTTATCGTGGCGGCTGCGCCCAACGCCGCGCGTGCCCGGACGGACTACCATGTGGCCGAGGACGCGCTCACCGATGCCATGCGCAGCCGCATCCGCTTCGTGCTGGGCATCGCAGACGCGCTCGGGCGCGAGAAGGTCGTGCTCGGGGCCTACGGGTGCGGCGTCTTTGGCTGGGACGCCGAGCTGGTGGTCGAGCTCTTCCGCGAGGAGCTCACGAGCGGGGCGCACGGGGTCAAGCAGGCGATCTTCGCCATCCCCGAGACGCGCTACGACGACAACCTCGCTGTGTTCCGGCACGGGTTCTCGGCGTTTCCCGAGGCACCGGAGGAGAGCTATGCCGAGGCTCGCGCCGCGGCCGATGCCGCCCGGGCAGCCGAGGCATCCGCTGCCGCCGACGATGACGACGAGGACGACGACTGGCGGAAGTACCTGTAAGAACTCCGCGCGCCGCGCGGCCCGCCCGAGTGCCGCAGCGCGCGGCAGAGACAACGGGCGCCGGGTGCCTGAGGGAGGCTTCTCCGTCAGGCACCCGGCGCCCGTCTTTGTCGAGGTCGTCGAGGTGCGACTGCAGCGCTTTGCAACATGCGGCAGTTTGTAACGATAAGAGGGTCAAAATGCTCCCTTATTGTTACAAGCTGCCGCATTGCGCTCGTTATTGTTATATCTTGCCACGGACCCGGCAGAGCTTGCACACCAAGGCAAGTTCCGCCGGGCCCAAACCAAAACTCTCGTTGCTGCCTGGTTGATTTGTTAGCGCTCGATCTTCTTGATCGCGATGCCCTCCGCGATGAGCGTGATGCCCGCCACGATAAGGTACGCGGCGATGAGGTAGCTCAGCACGACGCTCGTCATCAGGGGCGTGAACAGAAAGACCACGCCGAGGATGATGTTGAGTACGCCCATCGCGCCGCCCATCGAGGAGGTGGGGATGCCGTAGTAGCTCATCTGGCGCGAGAACGTCAGGCGCTCAATGCCGGTCATGATGAGCAGGAAGGAGAGCAGAAAGACGAGCGTGCCCGCGGTAAAGGTGGCCGGCAGCAGCAGGAAGAGCACGCCGAGGACCGCGTTGAGGATGCCCGAGGCGAGGACCGTCCCCGCGCGGAAGAACTCCGGCGTCTGGAAGTAGGTCACCACCTGGCTCACGCCGTGCACGATCAGCACCGCGGCGACGATGCCCTGGATCACCCCGTACATGCTGTACGGTGCAAACGCGGCAGCGAGTCCCACGATGATGAGCGCGATGCCGAGGATGATCATCCCCGCCTTGGATCGCTTGACGCTCTGGTTCCACTGGTCGACGTAGTCGCTGACGTAGTCGTGATTCTGATCGTAGGGTGACATAGGCGCTCCTTATAACAAATGCTCCCCAACCTCTGTCCAGTCGGGGAGCGTGTGGGGTACCTCTTTTCTACCCGTTTGGGGGAGCGCCAACGGAGGAGCGCCCATCTTAAGTGGATGTTCACTATTGGCGTGGCGTGTGCGCCGCGGGCGCCCTGTGCGCGGCGCCGGCGGCGCGGCATGTTGTCCGGAGTGTCGGGAGCGGCGGTCTGCGCGAGGGCGGATGCCGACTCGGCGGGTCGCCGCCCGGGCGCTCTAGTAGCCCCACATGTGGTCGAGCGGGCCGGAGCCGTGCCCGAGGTCGAGCCCGGCCGCGAGGGCCCCCGTGAGGTAGTCCTTGGCGAGCGACACGGCGTCCACGAGTTCGTGCCCGGTTGCGAGTTCGCAGGCGATGGCCGAGGAGAGCGTGCAACCCGTGCCGTGGGTGTTTTCGGTCTCGATTCGCTTGTGGCGGAACCACGTGGTGTGTGCGTTGGCCTTGCGGTTTGCATTGGGCACCGCCAAGACGTCGTTGGCGTCGTTGACGTTGTGGCCGCCCTTGAGCAGCACGGCGCAGCCAAATCGCTGGGCGAGGTCGGCGGCGAGGCGCTCCTGATCATGCGCGGTGGCAACCTCGCGCCCGTCGCCGAGGGCGCGAGCCTCCTCGATGTTGGGGGTGATGACCGTGGCGAGCGGGAAGAGCCGGTTTACCAGGGCGTCCATCGCATCGTCCGAGATGAGCCGCGCCCCAGAGGTTGCCACCATCACCGGGTCGACCACGATGTTGGGAGCCTCCCAGTGTTCGAGGCGCTCGGCGATCGCCTCGATGATGCCCGCCTGCGAGACCATGCCGATCTTAACGGCCGCGGGCGGGATGTCCTCAAAGACGGCGTCGATCTGCGCGGCGACGAAGGCGGGCGTCGCATCCTGCACAGCGCGCACGCCCGTGGTGTTCTGGGCGGTGAGCGAGGTGACGGCGGTCTCGGCAAAGAGACGGTGCGCCGTGATGGTCTTGATGTCGGCCTGGATGCCGGCGCCGCCGCTCGAGTCTGATCCGGCGATGGAGAGGACGGCGGGGATGGTCTTGGTCTGCATGGCGGTCATCCTTTCTGCAGGTGTCGCAGCTCTACGTACCCCGTCTGCCGCCCTTGCATACCAACTGAGAATCCGGGGACGGGTGCGTTTTTCCCAAAAGCGAGAAAAACGCACCCGTCCCCAGATTCTCCATCCGGCGAGTTCCGCAGGCCCCCGCGCGGCGCGCGGGGGCCGAGGCCTGTTTGAGCAGAGGAGGCATGGGGCGGGACGCGGACGGTCCCGGTTGCCTACTCGGCGTCCAGGTCGATCGTCGTGCCCTCAAACACTTTGTTGACCGTGCGCACTGCGCACATCTTGCCGCACATGGTGCAGGTACCCTCGGTCGAGGCGGGCGAGGCCTCGTAGCGCGCGCGACTTGTTACCGGGTCGAGCGCATACTGCCACATCTCGTCCCAGGCGAGGCGACGGCGTGCGTCGCCCATGCGGTCGTCGACGTTGCGCGCGCCGGGCACGCCCTTGGCGATATCGGCGGCGTGCGCGGCGATTTTCGTGGCGATGAGGCCGTCGAGAACGTCCTTGGCGTCGGGCAGGCACAGGTGCTCGGCGGGTGTGACGTAGCAGAGGAAGTCGGCACCGGCAGACGCCGAAATGGCTCCGCCGATGGCAGCGGTGATGTGGTCGTAGCCCACGCCGATGTCGGTCACGAGCGGGCCCAGCACATAATAGGGGGCGCCGTGGCAGAGGCTCTTCTCGAGGCGGACATTTGCCTCGATCTCGTTGATGGGCATGTGGCCCGGCCCCTCGATCATCACCTGCACGCCGGCGTCCCAGGCGCGGCGGGTGAGCTTGCCAAGCTCGATCATCTCGGCGGTCTCCACGGCGTCGTTTGCGTCGTAGAGGCAGCCCGGGCGGCAGGAGTCGCCGAGCGAGATGGTCACGTCAAACTCGTGGCAGATCTTGAGGATCTCGTCGTAGAACTCAAAGAACGGGTTCTCGTTGCCGGTGACCTCCATCCAGCCAAAGAGCAGCGACCCGCCGCGCGAGACGATGTTCATCAGGCGGCCGGTCTCTTTAAAGGTCTTGACCACCGACTTGTTGATGCCGCAGTGGATGGTCAGAAAGTCCACGCCGTCCTCGGCGTGGGCGCGCGTGACCTCCAGCAGGTCGTCGACGGTGAGCTTGACGAGCGGCTTTTCCATGTAGCCGATGGCGTCATACATGGGGACGGTGCCGATCATGAGCGGGCTCTTCTGCACGAGCTCCTGGCGGAAGAAGCGCGTCTTGCCCGAGTTGGAGAGGTCCATGATGGCGTCGGCGCCAAACCGCTCGGCGGTGTGCACCTTCTCCCACTCCACATCGGCGTCGGCCACGTCACCCGAGATGCCGAGGTTGACGTTGACCTTGGTGGAGAGGCCCTCGCCCACACCGCGGGGCTCGAGCCCCTGCTCGAGGTGGCGGATGTTGGCGGGGATGGCGATACGCCCGGCTGCCACGCCCGCGCGGATGAACTCCGGGTCGCGCTTCTCGCGCTCGGCGACGTGTGCCATGGCGGGGGTGACGATGCCCGCGCGGGCGAAGTCCATCTGGGTGATGAGCTTCTTGCCGTCGGGCCCGGTGGAGCCGAGGTTAGGGGTGGTGTAGGTGGTCGGCGCGTCCATGCGCAAGCTCCCTTCGCTGGTATTACCCATATCAGGTTCCTCGGGTCGGGGCGGGCGCGCCCCCTCTCAGCCTGCCGTCGCGCCGCGCGCTCCTGCAAGCTCCCCGTATGTCGCGCACCATTATAGGCGCTCGGCGCACGCCCGGAGCCGGCAGGGCGTGGGTCATTTGGGGACGTGTTCCGTTTGACCCATTTCGTACCTTGCCGAGGGCGCAGGCGGCGAGCCTGAAGAGGGCGGCACCGGGTTGCGGGCGGCGCGGCTCGGCGCTCAGCTCGGTGCCCCGGGACGTCACGAGGCGCTTCGGACCGCGGCGATGCAACCCGCGCCGGCCGGCTGCCCGCATCACGACCGCCCGTGGGTCAGATGCTACCGTTCGCCGGAGTCCGGGTTTCCGTTCTGTTTCCGCCGCGTGCGCTCCGTCCGCCGATGCCGCAGCCGACGGCATACTGGCACAACTCAGCAAATGCGTTGACAGGGCGAGTACCTGACGGCCGTGCCACAGCGAGCGGGGGAGTGTGAGAACCCGCGGCGGCCGGTGGGGAACATACCCTCGAGCAGCTCGGCTGAACGCGCACGCCGCGCCTCCGCATCGCCGGCCACCACGTCGGAATGCGACCACCGCGCGGCGCCGGGGCAACAACCATCGCCCCGGGGAGCGACGAGGCGGGAGACCCCCACCCGCGCCTGCGCCCACGCCGCGCCGGAGCCCCCGTTACGGGCATCGCGAGGACGGCAAGCCCGTCGCCAGCGCATTTCCTGACGCGTACCAGATAGACGCCAAGGAAGCGAGGGCGATGCGCATGCGAAGCGATGCCATCAAGAAGGGGCTGGCGCGGGCACCGCACCGGAGCCTGCTCAAAGCCGACGGACTCACCGATGAGGAGCTCGAGCGCCCGCTCGTCGCCGTGGTCTCGGCGCAGAACGAGGTCATCCCCGGCCACATTCACCTCCAGCAGATCGCCGACGCCGTCAAGGCGGGCGTGCGCATGGCCGGCGGCACGCCGCTCCAGGTCAACACCATCGGCGTGTGCGACGGCATCGCCATGAACCACGAGGGCATGCACTACTCGCTCACGAGTCGCGAGGTCATCGCCGACTCGGTGGAGTGCGCCATCCAGGGGCACCAGTTTGACGCGATGGTGCTCATCCCCAGCTGCGACAAGATCGTGCCCGGCATGCTCATGGCGGCGGCGCGGCTCAACATTCCCACCATGCTCGTCTCGGGCGGCCCCATGCTCGCCGGCCGCGACAAGTGCGGCCACCAGACCGACCTCAACACGCTCTTTGACGCGGTGGGGCAGGTTACGGCGGGCACTATGACCGAGGAGGAGTGCGCCTGGCTCGAGAACACGGCCTGCCCCACCTGCGGCAGTTGCTCGGGCATGTTCACCGCGAACTCCATCTGCTGCCTCGCTGAGGCGCTGGGCTTGGCTCTGCCGGGCAACGGCACCGTCCCCGCGGTGTACGCCGAGCGCATCCGCCTTGCCAAGAAGACGGGCATGAAGGTCATGGAGCTCGTCGAGCGCGGCATCACCGCCCTTGACATCCTCAACGAGGCCTCCGTCTACAACGGCATGGTGCTCGACATGGCCTTCGGCGGCTCCACCAACACCATGCTCCACCTCACGGCCATCGCCCACGAAGCGGGCTGCGACATCTCGATGGACGACTGGGACGAGGTCAGCTCCAAGACGCCCAACATCGTGCGCATCGCGCCGGCGGGCCCGCTCCACATCGAGGACCTCAACGCCGTGGGCGGCATCCCGGCCATCGTGGGCGTGCTCGGACGCGCGGGGCTTTTGCGTGGCGATGCCCTCACCTGCCACGGCACCGTGGCCGAGTGGGTCGCGGCGTGCCCTGCGGCCGACGGCGAGATCGTGCGCGAGGTGGCGGACGCCTACTCGCCCACGGGTGGTCTCAAGGTCATGCACGGCAACCTCGCGCCCGACCGCGCGGTGGTCAAGCGCTCGGCCGTGGCGAGCGACATGTGGCGCTTCACGGGCACGGCGCGCGTCTTTGATAGCGAGGAGGCGGCGTGCGAGGCCATCTTCGGCGGCAAGATCCACCCGGGCGACGTGGTGGTCATCCGCTACGAAGGGCCGGCCGGCGGCCCGGGCATGCGCGAGATGCTCACGCCCACCTCGGCCATCTGCGGCATGGGGCTCGATCACTCTGTGGCGCTCATCACCGACGGGCGCTTCTCGGGCGCGAGCAAGGGCCCGTGCATCGGCCACGTCTCGCCCGAGGCGGCAGCGGGCGGTCCCATCGCGCTCGTGGAGGAGGGCGACCGCATCTCCATCGACATCGAGGCGGGCACGCTCGAGCTCGAGGTTACCGACGACGAGCTTGCCCGTCGCCGCGCCGCGTGGCAGCCGCCCGCGCCCAAGTACACCCGTGGCGTACTCGCACGCTACGCCAAGCTCGTGACCTCGGCCGATAAGGGGGCGTATCTGCAATGATGAACGATCGGACTCAGACCTCGGCAGGCGCTGAGCCAGCGGCGCCCGCGACGCCTGCCCCGGCGCCCGGCGGCGCCCCGCTCGCCGGCAGCCCGCGCACGTCCGACATGCCCGACGACATCCGCCAGCACCTCTGCTCCTCTGCGGTGGCGCGGCCGGACGGCAAGGGAGACGGCACCACCCGCGAGGAGCGCCTCGCGCTCAAGGAGCTCGCCTTCTCGGGCAGGCCCTTCGGCCCGGGCAGCCGCACCGAGAAGGAGGGTCGCACCATGACCGGCGCCGAGGCGATCATCGCCTCGCTCGAGGCCGAGGGCGTCGACACGATCTTTGGCTACCCCGGCGGTCAGGCCATCAAGATCTACGACGCGCTCTACGACTCCACCAAGATCCGCCACATCCTCGCTCGTCACGAGCAGGCCGCGGTGCACGAGGCTGACGGCTACGCGCGCGCCACGGGCAAGGTGGGCGTGGTGATCGTGACGAGCGGCCCGGGCGCCACCAACACCGTCACGGGCATTGCCACGGCCTACATGGACTCCGTGCCGCTCGTGGTGATTACCGGGCAGGTAACGCGCGGGGTCATCGGCACCGACGCCTTCCAGGAGGCCGATATCGTGGGCATCACCATGCCCGTGGTGAAGCACAGCTTTTTGCTGCAGTCCAACGACGACCTCACCCGCACCTTCCGCGAGGCGTTCTACATCGCGAGCACGGGGCGCCCGGGTCCGGTCCTCATCGACATCCCGTCCGACCTCGCCGGTGAGCAGATGGTCTTCCACTATCCCGACCAGGTCGATATCCCGAGCTACCGACCCACGTACCGCGGCAACGCCAAGCAGGTCAAGCAGGCGGTCGAGCTCATCCGCGCGAGCGAGCGGCCGCTCATCATGGCCGGCGGCGGCGTGGTGACGAGCCACGCCTGCGCCGAGGTGGTGGAGCTTGCCGAGAAGATGCAGATCCCCGTGGTCACGACACTCATCGGCAAGGCGGCTGTGCCCTGCTCCAACCGGCTCAACCTGGGGCCCGTCGGCATGCACGGCTCCAAATACGCAAACCTCGCCGTGACCGAGGCCGACCTCATCATCGCCATCGGGGCGCGCTTCTCCGACCGCGTGACGGGCAAGCTCAGCGAGTTTGCCCCGCACGCCAAGATTATCCACATCGACATCGACCCAGCCGAGATCGGCAAGGTCCGCGACCCGCAGGTTCCCATCGTGGGCGACGCACGCAACGTGGTGAGTGCCATCAACGAACGGCTCGACCGCCTGGGCGCCGAGCCCGTCGACGCCCCGTGGGTCGAGACGGTTTTTGAATGGCGCGACCGCTGGCCGTTCTACATCGAGGACTTTGCCGACTATCCCGATCGCATCGCCCCCGAGCAGGTGCTCGAGGCGCTTTCGGCCAAGCTCGACCCGCACGCGAGCGTGGTGACCACCGAGGTGGGCCAGCATCAGATGTGGGCCCACCAGCACATCCACCGCGAGGAGTCTCGGACGTTCATCTCCTCGGGCGGCCTGGGGACCATGGGCTTTGGCTTTCCCGCGGCGATCGGCGCCAAGATCGGCCGGCCGGGCGCGCAGGTGGTCTGCATCGCGGGCGACGGATCCATCCAGATGAACATCCAGGAGATGGCCACGGCCATCGGTAACGGCGTGGCCGTGAAGGTGCTCCTCATCGATAACAACGCGCTCGGCATGGTGCACCAGTGGCAGCGGCTCTTCTACCACGAGCGCTACAGCTGCACCGAGTTCACGGCCAACCCCGACTTCGTCAAGCTCGCCGAGGCCTACGGTTGGGGCGCCGAGCGGATCAGCCATCCCGACGAGGTGGACGCAGCGCTCGACCGTATGCTCGCCGCCGAGGGCCCCTACCTTCTCGACGTGGTGATCCCCACGGCCCAGACCGTCTACCCGATGGTCGCGCCCGGTGCGGCGATCGACGACATCATCGGCGCCATCGACGTGACGCTCGGCGGTGTCCGCGTTACCGAGAAGGGCATGAGCCCGGCGGGCGAGACGGCGGGCACGGTGGCGGAGCCGCTGCCGCTCACCGCTGCAACCGACGGCGCCCTGCGCACCGGCGGGGCCGTCCGCATGGGCGCGGGCCCCATGGGCGCCGAGGCGCGCCCGCAGCCGATGGGGGAGACGGCCGCCGGGGAAGATGGGGCCGCGAAGGGAGGCGACGCCCGATGAAGTACATCCTCTCGGTGCTCGTAGAGAACAAGCCCGGCGTGCTCAGCCGCGTGACGGGGCTCATCAGCCGTCGCGGGTTCAACATCGATTCGCTCGCCGTGGCCCCCACCGAGGACGTCTCGATGAGCCGCATGACGATCATCGTCGACGCCGACGAGGTGGCCTATGAGCAGCTCACCAAGCAGCTCCATAAGCTCGTCTCGGTCTACAAGATCTCGGACATGACCCACGAGGACGCCATCGAGCGCGAGCTCGTGCTCTTTAAGGTCATGGCCCCGCCCGATCGCCGGCACGAGATTATCGAGATCGCCAACATCTTCCGCGCCAAGGTGGTCGACGTGGGCAAGAACACCCTCACCGTGGAGGCGACGGGTACCCAGAGCAAGCTCGATGCCATGGAAGGGCTCTTCCGTGGCTACGGCATCAGGCAGCTCACGAGGACGGGCAAGATCGCCATGTCGCGCAGCTGACCCGGCCTTCCCGGGCGCCGCACCTTGGCCCTCAATCGTCGGTCGGCGCCCGTAAGGCGCCCTCCCTCCTCTTTTGGGCCAATCTGCGGCACCTGGGGAGTCCGGGCGGGACAAAAGGGTCAGTTGGGGACGTGTTCCATCTGACCCATTCGCGCCCGACCTGACATGGTTCTTGGGGACTTTGTCAGACAGTTCGGTTACCAAGGGCCGCAGCTGGTGCCCCAGATTGCCCTGAAAGCGGAAGGGCATGCGCCTTTTGGCGATGCCCGACGCTTGAAGGGCAAGGTGGGGTACCAGATGTGGCCGGTAAACATAGCAGTAAGGTCAACAGTTAGGAGAAGAAAATGGCCGTTACGATCTACTACGAGCAGGACTGCAAGCCCGAGGTGATCCAGAACATGAAGATCGCCGTCATCGGCTACGGCAGCCAGGGGCACGCCCACGCGCTCAACCTCATGGACTCGGGTTGCGACGTGCGCGTCGGCCTGCGCGAGGGCTCCAAGAGCTGGGCCAAGGCCGAGGAGGCGGGCCTCAAGGTCACCACGATGGACCAGGCCGCCGAGGAGGCCGACCTCATCATGATGCTCGTTCCCGACGAGACTCAGCCCAAGGTCTACGAGGAGCACATCAAGGCGCACCTCAAGCCCGGCAACACGCTCGCCTTCGCCCATGGCTTTAACATCCACTACGGCTACATCGTGCCGCCCGAGGACGTCAACGTCATCATGTGCGCGCCCAAGGGCCCGGGCCACATCGTGCGCCGCCAGTTTACCGAGGGTTCCGGCGTGCCCGACCTGGCCTGCGTGCAGCAGGACGCCACGGGCAACGCGTGGGACATCGCGCTCGCGTACTGCTGGGGCGTGGGCGGCGCCCGCTCGGGCATCATCAAGGCCACCTTTAAGGAGGAGACCGAAGAGGACCTCTTTGGCGAGCAGGCCGTGCTCTGCGGCGGCCTCGTGGAGCTCGTGAAGGCCGGCTTCGAGACCCTCACCGAGGCGGGGTATCCGCCCGAGCTCGCCTACTTCGAGTGCTATCACGAGATGAAGATGATCGTGGACCTCATGTACGAGAGCGGCATCCACTTTATGAACTACTCCATCTCCAACACCGCCGAGTACGGCGAGTACTACGCCGGTCCCAAGATCATCAACCAGGAGAGCCGCGCGGCCATGAAGGTGATCCTCGAGCGCATCCAGGACGGCTCGTTTGCGCAGGAGTTCGTCGACGATTGCAACAACGGCCACAAGAAGCTGCTCGAGGAGCGCGAGAAGATCAACGACCACGAGATCGAGAAGGTCGGCGAGAAGATCCGCTCGATGTTCAGCTGGATCAAGAAGTAGCTTGCGGCCACGGCGCGGTTAGGCTGGCCATGGCCTGCGGCTTCGGTATGGTCAGGCAGGGGCGGGCCGGCCGCGTTTTGCGATCGCGGCACGGCTCACCGTGATCCCATTCGCCCTAAACCAGATTGCAGGTATGATGTGGAATGCAGCCTGCGATCTTGAACCTGCGGGGTATCCCCTTGGGGGTGCCCCGCCTTTTCATTACAGGTGGTTTGCTGCCGTAACGTTCCCCTTTTGCGATATGAGGTTACCTCAAAAGCATCACATCGATAGTTGGCATCACCTTTGCCCCTTAGTCTTTTCATTCCAAGTGCGACGGCTTCGAACGGGGTCGGCCCACGGCGCCCTGACACGATGGTGCTTGCGACGACAGCATCATCAGGAGGCAGCCATGGGCCGGTACAGCCATCTTGCCATCGAGGAGCGCGAGGACGTCATGTGCCTCTGCAGGCAGGGGAGGGCGTCTGCGAGATCGCCCGCGCGATCGGCCGGGACAAGTCGACGGCGTCGGGGGAGTTCTCCGCGCGCGCCCGGTTCACCGAGGCCGTCGGCGCCGAGCGCTGTTTCTGCCTGCCGCACCACCCGTGGCAGCGCGGCGCCAACGAGAACACCAACGGACTGCTGCGGCAGTACTTCCCGAAGCGCTGCGACCTCGGCGCGGTGACGGACGAGGAGGTCGCGATGGTGTTCGATGAGCTGAACCGAAGGCCGCGCGAGCGCCTGGGCTGGAGGACGCCCTATGAGGTCTACCACTCGGTGGCGTTGCACTTGCTCTGAAAAACTAAGGCGGTTTATGAGGCAGTCGACCCAGGAATCAGGTGTCTAGGAAGCACGAACCTGGGAAGCGATAGGTCTAGGAAGCGGAAGGCGCGTTGCGGGTGCGTTTCTCGTGCGCGCCCCACGATGCCATAGACTCGCCCTCCACCTGCACGTGGCCACGGTGACCTGCCACCGGCAGCGCCTCGAGCGCATCCTCGAGCTGGGAGAACTCATGGTCGGTGAGCGTCACCGCTGCGGCACCCAGATTCTCGAGGATGCGTTCTTGATGCTTGGAGCCAGGGATGGGTACCACGTGGGGCCATTTGTGGAGCATCCACGCTAGCGAGATCTGCGCGGGCGTGGCGACCTTTGCGCTGGCCACCTGGCGCAGCAAATCCACGATGGGCTGGTTGGCAGCGAGGTTCTCGGGTTTGAGCTGCGGCACGAACTTGCGCACATCGTCCGCGTGCGAAAAATCACTCTGTGCCGTGAGGGTGCCGGCCAAAAGGCCGCTTGCAATCGGCGAGAACGCCACAACACCGATGCCGCGCGCTTGGCAGTAGGGAATCACCGATTCCTCGAGCCCGCGCTCGACCATCGAGTAGATGCTCTGCACCGCCGTGACCGGGCAGGTTTGATGCGCACGGTCGAGCATCTCGACCGAGACCTGCGAGAGGCCCCAGCCACCGATGAGGCCCTCGTCGATGAGCCGCGCCATGACGCGCGCCACGTCCTCAAGGGGAATCTGCGTGTTCACGCGGTGGAGGTAGTAGAGCTCCACATGGTCGGTGCGCAGCCGCTCGAGTGAGGCGGCAAGGTGTGCACGGATGGTGGCTTCAAGCCCTGCCTGCGCGACTTCCGTTGTATCAAGGTGCAACTTGGTGGCCAAAACCACCTTGTTGCGGAAGGGCTCGACCGCCTCACCCACGAGGCGCTCGTTGTGGCCGCGGTTTTCGGGAGCGAGGTTGGGGCCATAGGCCTCGGCGGTGTCAAAGAAGGTGCATTCGGCGTCATAGGCACGGCGAATGGCCTCGATGCTGTAGTCATGGTTGGGGATTTCACCGTAGCCGTGGGAGAGCCCCATGCATCCCATGCCGATCTCTGAAACGGTCAACGTGCCAAGGGTGCGCGTGTTTATGCGGGCTCCAATCTGATGAGGTGGTTCGATCGTGCTGTTTACGGTGATGCGGCTCGTGCGATGGTTTGACGGCGCTACGGGTGTAGCGGTTCGATGATGCGGGTTTGTGCCGCGATACGCGGGAACGCCGGGTCATCTCATGGGACCCGGCGTTCCCGTTGTTAGGCCTGCTGGGTGTAGTCGTTTTCCACGAGTACGAAGGCGGGCGGCTCTTCGGGCACGGTGTAGTAGGCGTGTTGCGGAAGCGCGTCGATGCGCGCCGCCCCATCATGTTTGGACGATTGGGCGGACGGCGAACGCCTAGACCGAGCGCTTGCCCATCTTGGCGTAGATGTCGTCGCGCGGGATCCAGTCGAGAAAGCGCTCGACCTCGAGGTCCCAGAAGCGCCACTCGTGGGTGTAGCCCTCCACGGCATCCCAGGTGATGTCGGTGCCCAGGCCCTTGAGCTCGTCGACGAACGCGGCGTTTGCCTTGTAGAGGAAGTCCTCGGTGCCGCAGGCGATGTAGAGCGGCGGGAGCTTCACGCCCGCCTCGACATCCTTCTTGGCGAGCGCTGCCAGATCGTATTCCTCGGGCAGCGGTGCGCCCTGATCGCCTATATGGACGTTGTTCGCCAGCGTTTCGGGGTTGATGCCGATACCGCCCGAGAACGACCCGATGGCGCGGTAGCGTTCGGGGTGCGCGAGGCCGTGATACAGCGCCCCAAAGCCGCCCATCGAGAGGCCGGCGATGTAGGTTTCCTCGGGCTTGGCGGAAACGGGGAAGTAGCTGGTCACGAACTCGGGCAGCTCGACGTCGACGAAGCGCTTGAAGTCGTCGCCGCCGACTTTGGCATAGCCCTTGTTCTCGGCAGACATGGTGACCACGGCGATGCGGCGCTCCTCGGCGTACATCTCGACGTTGGAGTAGCCCATCCACTGCGCGTGGTTGTTGCCAAAGCCGTGCAGCAGGTAGAGCACCGGGAAGGGCGCCGGCAACTGGTGCGAGGGGGTCTCGCCGGTGAGACCGAGCGACTCCGGGCAGGTCACCGACGGCACCACCACCGAGATGTCGACGGCGCGGTTGAGCACATACGAATAGAAGTTGGTAACGGAACGTGCCATACGGGCTCCTTTTCTTGGGGATGTTGTCCGTGATGATTGTAGGCGATGAGGGCATATCCATCGTGGAGGCGTCGGCGAAGTGCCGCCGATGCGCCGGCGGGGCATGGGGCAAGGACTCTATGCGAAAATCGGGGCGTGATCGGAGCTCCCAGACATTCTTCCGAATACGCGTCGCGGATATCTGTGTTATCATGTTATGTAACATATCGTCACTTAATATCAGGCATACAAGCTAAGGAGCAAGGTATGGATGCCGCTACGTTTCAAGAGAAGGTTTTTGGCAACGGAGCCGGCTCGCTGGGCGAGGCCAATCCGGAGTACGCGCGGTTTGCGTCTGCGTTCGCGGGCGCCGAGGTGCCCGGCGAGCCGGCGGCCGAGCTGCATGAGCGCGAACGCTACCTGGCGATACTCGCCGCGCTCATGGGCTGCCAGGGGCTCGACATGTTTCGCATTCAGGCTGGCTGTGCGCTCGATGCGGGTTTGACGCCTGTCGAGATCAAAGAGGTTGCCTACCAGGGGACTGCCTATCTGGGTCTCGGTCGCGCCTTCCCGTTTGTGAAGGCGGTTGACGAAGTGCTCGCCGAGCGCGGGATCGAGCTGCCGCTCGAAGGCCAGTCGACCACCACACCCGAGACGCGCCTGACCGCCGGCAACCAGAAACAGATCGATTACTTTGGCGAGGGTATGCGCGAGAGATGGACCAAGGGTGCTCCGGAGCGCTCGGTGGTAAACCGCTGGCTCGCCGACAACTGCTTTGGCGACTACTATACGCGCGGAGGTCTCTCCGACCTTGATCGCGAGCTCGTGACGTTCTGCTACATCGCCGCCCAGGGCGGCTGCGAGCCGCAGCTCACGAGCCACGCCGCTGCCAATATGGGTCTCGGCCGCACGAAGGACTTCATGTATCGCGTGGTGGAGCAGTGCCTGCCCTACATCGGCTATCCGCGCAGCCTGAACGCGCTGGCCTGTGTCGATAACGCCGCCATGAGATAGCCCCATCCTGTCGGCGATTACAGGGAGAACGGCTGTTAAAAACGCATCTTGGGGGTGTGGGCAAAAGGACAGGTTGTTTCTGCCGAGAATCGTTGTTGGACTTGGGGGAGGCGAACGGCTGAAGCTCGCTTCTGGAGGTCAAATACCGTCAACCTTGTGCTTGGGACTTCGTAAGGTGGCTTAGCGGGTTGCGTAGGTCACGCGCCGTTCGTTAGTGTCCGCTCCGCTCCGGCGGTTAGTGCCGGGGCGGTCGCGCGCCGCCTCTCATTTCTGGCGAATCGCCCGCACTCGCGCACTCGGGAAGCTCGTTTCTTTATCCAATGTCGCTCGCGGAGGGTTCCGGGGCTGCATTTGTGGGGCGGTGTGGCCAAATAGATGGTCGAAAAAGTATTTTCAGATCTTGGGAAGCGTCTCAAGCTGCCTGAGGGCGGCAGTTCTCGGAGAGCGTGTTGTTAATTTAGCTATTTTATATATCGTAATGCGTCTTTTGGCCTGCGCATTCGGCTGTAGAACCGTTCCCGCAAGGGAGTTTGCAAGCCTGAATTACTTTTTCGAGCTGGTTTTTGGCCAGGCGGGCAATCTGGAGGACGCGCCGCGACGGGACACGACAGAGGACGGAGCGCCCTCTCGGGTCGGTCTACGTTGAGCCGTCGGCGAACGGCGGCGGCCGTGCGACGAGCGGTGTGCAAGGTTAACACTTCGTGACGTCCAGGGCTTGGCGAGGACCTTCACTATCATAAAACCCTATCCGGCTCGGGCCCGTGCCCGCGGCCGGGTGGGGGAAGTATCCATCTTCGTATGAAGGAGCTCGCACATGAAGCGACTCAAGACCCTTGGCGCAACCCTGGTCACGGGGGCCCTTGCCCTCGCGCTCACGGCTTGCGGCGGAAACGGCGGTAGGGCGGAGGGCTCGGCCGGCACGTCCGGTAGCGCCGACGCCGGCACCACGTATTCGATCGGCGTCCTCCAGCTCACGGAGCACGCGGCGCTCGACGCGGCCAACGAGGGCTTTGTCGCGGCGCTCGATGACTCGGGCATCAGCTACACCATCGACCAGCAGAACGCGCAGAACGACCAGTCCGCCTGCCAGACGATCGCCTCCAAGTTCGTGAACGACGGCGACGACCTCGTGCTCGCCATCGGCACGCCCGCCGCGCAGGCCATGGCCGGTGCCACGACCGATATCCCCATCCTGGGCACGGCGATCACCGATTTCGCCGAGTCCGGCCTGGTGGAGAGCAACGACGCCCCCGGCGGCAACGTGACGGGCAGCTCCGACCTCACCCCGGTCGCCGACCAGATCGAGCTTCTGCAGGAGCTCGTGCCCGACGTCAAGACGGTGGGTCTGCTCTTCTGCACCGCCGAGTCAAACTCCGAGGTGCAGATCCAGATGGCCGAGGAGGCCCTCGACGAGGCGGGTATCGCCCACGAGCGCTACACGGTCTCGAGCTCCAACGAGATCCAGCAGGTCATCGAGTCGATGGTCGGCAAGGTCGACGCCATCTACGCGCCCACCGACAACACCATCGCCGCCGGCATGTCCACGGTTGCCATGGTCGCCAACGAGAACAAGCTGCCCGTGATCGTGGGTTGCGATACCATGGTCGAGGACGGCGGCCTCGCCTCGTACAGCATCAACTACTACGACCTGGGGTACAAGGCGGGCGAGATGGCCGTGAAGATCCTCACCGAGGGCGCCGACCCGGCTGACATGCCCATCGAGTACCTCGATGCGAGCGAGTGCCAGCTCATCGCCAACCAGGCGACGGCCGATGAGGTGGGCGTCGACATCTCCGGGCTTAAGGACGCCGAGATCGTTTAAGCCGTTTGATTGTCGGGGCCCGCGCACCGGGCCCCGATTTCTACCGAAAGGACCAGCTATGACTATGACCATCGACCGCCGCGCCTTTGCTAAGGGAATGGCCGGCGCCGCCGTGGCGACGGGTGCGTTCGCCCTTGCCGGCTGCAGTGACGGCGGCGGCTCGGCCTCCGGCTCCACCGCCGAGGCGGACGCCTCGAGTGGCGCCACCTACAAGATTGGCGTGCTGCAGCTCACCGAGCACGCGGCGCTCGACGCGGCCAACGAGGGCTTTGTCGAGGCGCTCGACGACTCGGGCATCGACTACACCATCGAGCAGCAGAACGCCCAGAACGACCAGTCCGCCTGCCAGACGATCGCGCAGACGCTCGTCAACGACGGCTGCGACCTTATTCTGGCTATCGGCACGCCGGCTGCGCAGGCCGTCGCGGGCGCCACGACCGACATCCCCGTCGTGGGCACGGCGATTACCGACTTTGCCGCTTCGGGCCTCGTGGACAGCAACGACGCGCCGGGCGGCAACCTCACCGGCTCGTCCGACATGAACCCCGTGGCCGACCAGATCGACCTGCTGCACGAGCTGCTGCCCGATGCCAAGACGGTGGGCCTGCTCTACTGCACCGCCGAGTCCAACTCCGACATCCAGATCGAGATGGCCTCCGAGGAGCTCGAGGCCGTCGGCCTTACGGGCGTGGAGTACACCGTCTCGAGCTCCAACGAGATCCAGTCCGTGGTGGAGTCTATGGTGGGGCAGGTCGATGCCATCTATGTTCCCACCGACAACACCATCTCGGCCGCCATGACGCAGGTCGCCTCCATTGCCAACGAGGCGAAGATCCCCACGATCTGCGGTGAGGTAGGCGAGGTCGAGGCCGGCGGCCTGGCGAGTGTCTCCATCAACTACGAGGAGCTCGGCTACCGTGCGGGCGAGATGGCCGTGCAGATTCTCACCGAGGGTGCCGACCCGGCCGAGATGGCCATCGAGACGATGTCCGCGAGCGAGTGCGACCTGGTCTACAACCAGGAGACCGCCGACCAGATCGGCGTTGACGTGAGTGCACTTGCCGCCGAGGGCGGCGAGGACGTGAGCGCCTCCTAAGCGGGCGAGCAACGCCTGACGATGCGGCCCGACCGGGTGAGAAATCCGGGCGGGCTGCTTTTTTATTACCCCGCATCGGTTTCCGGCGCGTTACGCGCGCCCGCGTGCTCACCATGTGCGCCGCAGCCTGTTACACTATCGAACCACCTGCGCCTCGACGGCATGCCGTCGAGGCTTGTTCGGCTACAGCGTCCGGGCGCCCGTGCCCGGATAGACGGAAGGGGACGATATGGGGCTTGCGCTCGCGCTTCTGGGTGCCGTATCCCAAGGTATTCTCTGGGGCATCATGGTGCTCGGGGTGTTTATAACCTATAAGCTGCTCGACATCGCAGACCTTACGGTCGACGGCAGCTTTGCTCTCGGCGGCTGCGTGTGCGCCGTGCTCGTGGTCTCCGGCGTCGACCCGCTGCTCGCCATCCTCGCCGCCATGGTCGCGGGCATGGTGGCCGGCGCGGTGACGGGCTTCCTCCACACGGTTTTCGAGATTCCTGCCATTCTCGCCGGTATTCTCACGCAGATCGGCCTGTGGTCCATCAACCTGCGCATCATGGGCAAGTCCAACACGCCGCTGCTCAAGAACGCCACCATCTTTAGCGAGGTCACCGATGCCACCGGGCTCTCCACCAACGTGGGTGCCATCATCGTGGGCCTGATTGTCGCCGTGGTCATCATCGTGGCGCTGTACTGGTTCTTTGGGACCGAGATCGGCTCGGCCTGCCGCGCCACGGGCAACAACGAGGCCATGGTGCGTGCGCTCGGCGTCAACACCAAGGTCACCAAGATGATCGCCCTCACGCTCTCCAACGGCCTCGTGGGCCTTTCGGGCGGGCTCATCTGCGAGAGCCAGAAGTACGCCGATATCGGCATGGGCACGGGCGCCATTGTGATCGGCCTTGCCGCCATCGTAATCGGCGAAGTGCTCTGGCGCGTGCTGCCGGGTGCCAAGCTGCACGCCTTTGGCGGGCGGCTTGCGTCGGCCGTGGTGGGCTCGGTGGTGTACTTCCTCATCCGCGCCATCGTGCTCCAGATGGGCATGGACGCCAACGACATGAAGCTCCTCTCCGCCATCATCGTGGCGCTCGCGCTCTGCGTGCCCGTGGTGTGGGAGCGCTACCAGCTGCGCCGTGCCTACGCCCGCGCCTCGCGCGAGGTGGCCGCCGTGGACGGCTCGACCGCAGAAGGGGGGCGGTAGCCGTGCTCAAGCTCACGCATGTTTCCAAGACCTTCAACGCCGGGACCATCAACGAGAAGCGCGCACTCATCGACTGCAACCTGCACCTCGCGTCCGGCGACTTTGTGACGGTGATCGGCGGCAACGGCGCTGGCAAGTCGACCCTCATGAACATGATTGCGGGCGTGTACCCCATCGACGCGGGCACGATCGTGCTCGACGGCAAGAACATCTCGCGCCTCTCCGAGCCGGCGCGCGCCCAGTACCTGGGACGCGTCTTCCAGGACCCGATGATGGGCACCGCGGCCGACATGCAGATCGTGGAGAACCTCGCCATGGCCAAGCGCCGCGGCAAGACCCGCACGCTCGCTTGGGGCGTCACCCGCGCCGAGAAGGAGGAGTACGCCGAGCGCCTGCGCGAGCTGGGGCTCGGGCTCGAGCGTCGCCTCACGAGCAAGGTGGGCCTGCTCTCGGGCGGCCAGCGCCAGGCGCTCACGCTCCTCATGGCGACCCTCACCGAGCCCAAGCTGCTTCTGCTCGACGAGCACACCGCGGCGCTCGACCCCAAGACGGCCGCCAAGGTGCTCGCGCTCACCGAGAAGATCGTGGACGAGCGGCATCTCACCACGCTCATGGTGACGCACAACATGAACGACGCCATCCGCCTGGGCAACCGCCTCATCATGATGCACGAGGGGCGGATTATCTACGACGTGTCCGGCGCCGAGAAGCGCTCGCTCACCGTGCAGGACCTGCTGCAGAAGTTCGAGGAGGTCTCGGGCGGCGAGCTCGCCAACGACCGTATGCTCTTGAGTTAAACTGGGACGTCCCGCGAGGGCGGGCCGTCTGTCGAGCGGGCCGGGCTCCAAGCCGCGCGAGCGGTGACGGGCTCGGCCCGTTTTTGGTTGCGGCGCGGCTCTGCCGTTCGCGGCGGGCGGGGCCGGCTGCTATCATGGTGAACGGTTGAATCTGCCTGCGCCGGGGCGTGGCGCGCCCCTGTGCCGGGAACACGAAAGGAACCGCATGGATCGCACCAAGATCGCAGAGCTCTACCGCCGCTCCGAGGAGCTGGGTGGGGCCACCGTAACCGTGGCCGGCTGGGTCAAGTCCATCCGCGACATGAAGAACTTCGGCTTCGTGACGCTCAACGACGGCAGCTGCTTTAAAGACCTGCAGGTCGTTATGAACCGCGATGCGCTCGCCAACTACGACGAGATCGCCCATCAGAACGTCTCCGCCGCCCTCATCTGCACGGGCACCCTCAAGCTCACCCCTGAGGCGCAGCAGCCCTTTGAGCTCGCGGCCGAGTCCATTGTGGTCGAGGGCGCTTCCGCGCCGGAATATCCGCTGCAGAAGAAGCGCGCCACGGTTGAGTTTCTGCGCACCCAGCAGCACCTGCGCCCGCGCACGAACCTCTTCCGTGCCGTCTTTCGGGTGCGCAGCGTGGCCGCCGCGGCGATCCACCGGTTCTTCCAGGAGCGCGGCTTTGTCTACGTCAACACGCCGATCATCACCACGTCCGATTGTGAGGGCGCAGGCGAGATGTTCCGCGTGACGACGCTCGATATGGAGAACCCGCCCCGCACCGAGGAGGGCGGCATCGACTGGAGCCAGGACTTCTTTGGCAAGCCGGCCTCGCTCACCGTCTCGGGCCAGCTCAATGCCGAGAACTTCGCCATGGCCTTTGGCGATGTGTACACCTTCGGCCCCACCTTCCGTGCCGAGAACTCCAACACCACCCGCCACGCCGCCGAGTTCTGGATGATCGAGCCCGAGATCGCCTTTGCCGACCTCGAGGACGACATGAACCTTGCCGAGGCCATGCTCAAGTACGTGATCCGCGCCGTGCAGGAGGCCTGCCCCGACGAGCTGGCCATGCTCAACCGTTTTGTGGACAAGGGGCTCCTGGAGCGCCTGGAGCACGTGGCGAGCTCGGACTTTGCGCGCGTGACCTACACCGAGGCCATCGAGATCCTGGAGGAGGCCGTGGCCAAGGGGCAGAAGTTCGACTACCCCGTGAGCTGGGGCATCGACCTGCAGACCGAGCACGAGCGCTTCCTCACCGAGCAGCATTTCAAGCGCCCGACCTTTGTGACCGACTACCCGGCCGAGATCAAGGCGTTCTACATGCGCCTCAACGACGACGGCAAGACCGTGGCCGCGGCCGACTGCCTCGTGCCCGGCATCGGCGAGATCATCGGCGGCAGCCAGCGCGAGGAGCGCCTGGACGTGCTCGAGCGCCGTATCGCCGAGCTCGGTATGGACGCCGAGCAGTACAAGTACTATCTGGACCTGCGCCGCTTTGGCACCTGCAAGCACGCGGGCTTTGGCCTTGGCTTCGAGCGCCTCGTGATGTACCTCACGGGCGTGGGCAACATCCGCGACGTTCTGCCGCACCCGCGCACCGTGGGCAACGCCGAGTTTTAAGCTCCTCTCAACCAGAGCGGCCCCTCTGGGCACCGTTCCTTCGTCCTCAATCGTCGGTCGCCGCCCTAAGGCGTGCTCCCTCCTCTTTCGGACGAATCTACGGCACTTGGAGGGACCGTTGTCTTTGTTGGGATAAGTTTGGCCTCCCCGGCGCTGTGCCCTTGTGGGCGGCGCCGGGGAGGCCTGTTTTCTCGGTCGGGTGCGGCTGCGTTCGCAACCGGGCGTGGTCGCGTTAGCTAACGGGTGCGGTCGCGCCTAGCCGATGAGCTCAACCTGCTTGGTGGCGCAGCGGGCGCCGCTCGCGGTCACCTCGATGGTATGGAAGTGCTCGGGCGCGTCGATATCGGTGGTGTAGCCGTCATCGTCGTAGAGCGTGTAGGTGATACGCTCGGCCTCGCCCTTGTTGGCAAGCAGGCGCAGGTGGCCGAAGTCCATCGCCTGCGTGCTCGGCGCGGGCTGGGCGACGGGCACCATATGGCCGGGGCGGATGAAGAAGACCATCTCGTTGAGGTCGGCGCTCACGTAATGGTCGCCCGCGGCGAGGTCCTCAGTGGCGTAGTCATCAAGCGCGCGGTAGCGCACCATGCGCATGGGCTCGGGTAGGTACACCATGCGGCCGCGCGCGTTCTCCTCGATCACGGGCGCGATCATAAGGGACTCGCCCACAAGCAGCTGGTCCTCGATACGGCGTGCGCGCTCGTCGTCTGCAAACTCAAAGGCGAGTGGCTTGAAGTAGAGGTCGCCTTTGAGCGCGGCCTTCACAAACTCGCTGTAGAGGTAGGGGAGAAGCGCGTAGCGCAGCTCCACGATGTGGCGCATGGTATCGACGTGCTTGAACGTGTCGAGCTCCTGTGCGCGGCGGCTCGCGGAGTGGTTGCGCATAAGCGGGGTGAAGACCGAGAACTGCAACCAGCGCGTCATGAGCTCCTCGTTGGTATCGCTGCCAAAGCCGCCGAGGTCGGGGCCGCAGTAGAGGAAACCGCACATCTGGATGCCCGGCATCTGGCAGACGGCGAGCTTGAGGTGCGACCACCATGCCATGTTGTCGCCCGTCCAGATGCCGCTCACGCGGTGCATGCCGATCATGGAGCTGCGCGAGAAGAGCAGGATGCGCTTCTCGGGCGAGAGGCGGCAGAACGCCTCGCCCGCGGCACGCGAGAGGTTCGAGCCATAGAGGTTGTGCACGCGATCGTGGCGCACGCGCTTGCCGTCGATGGTGTGATAGAAGAGCTCGTAGTCGGCGGGGTTGTTGGAAAGGCCAGAGAAGGTGGCGACCATGTCAAAGAACGTGTTGAGGTCGAGCTCGCCCTGGCGCAGCTCGTCCACCTTGGCGTACGCCTCGGCTAGACGTTCCTCGGTATAGAAGATTGAGGGCTCGTTCATATCGTTCCAGAAGCCGTCGATCCCGAGGTCGAGGAGCTTTTGGTACTGGTCGCCAAACCAACGGCGGTTGTCGGGGTCCATGACGTCGACCAGGTGGCAGTGGCCGGGCCACACGCCGAGGGTGAAGTCCTCGCCGGCGGCGTTCTTGCAGAAGCGGTTCTCGGCCACGCCCTCCTCGTACACGTCGTAGCCCGGCTCGACCTTGAGGCCCGCGTCGATGATGGGAACGAGGTGGATGCCGTCGCCCTTGAGCTCGGCGGTGAGCTTCTCAAAGTGTGGGAAACGCTCGCGGTCGACGGTGAAGCTCTTGTAGCGCTCCATGTAGTCGATGTCCATGTAGATGGCATCGAGGGGGATGCCCGCCTCGCGGTAGCGGCGCGCGATGTCACGGAAGTCATCCTCCGTCTTATAGGCCCAGCGGCTCTGCTGGTAGCCGAAGGCCCACTTGGGCGGGATGTAGCTTCTGCCCACGAGCGCGCGGAACTGGCGGACGATGTCGGTGGGGTCCTCGCCCTCGATAAGGTAGAGGTCGCAGTCGGGGTATTCGAGCGCGACCTGGATGCGGTCGATGTCGGTCTCGCCCATGTCGAAGGAGATGATGCCCGCGGTGTCGAAGAAGGCGCCGAAGGTCTCGCGCCCGCTCACGATAAAGAAGTTGTGGGCGCTGTAGAGGCTGTGGCGGTCCTCGGTGTGGCGCGCGTTGTCCATGCAGCGCGAAACGTAGGTAAAGTTGCGCTTGTTGATGCCGCGCACCTGCTCGCCAAGACCGTAGACGATGTCATCGGGATCCATCGTGTAGGTGAAGAAGAGGAGGTTCTGGAGGTTGCGGGCGTCAAACGTATCGCTTCCGATCGTGCCGGGGTTGTCCACCTCGGACGCGCGGTCGGCCGCGTGCTCGAGCGGCTCGCCGGGCCGGTGCACCGTGAAGCGGCGCACCTCGCCCGTCTCTGCAGCGGGCTTGTTGAGCACGGCATCTGTCTCGATGGGTTGTCCAAAACGATAGCGAACAATCATGAAGGCCAAACCTTTCTCGCATCGGTGCCTCGGCAGCGCGCCTTGGCTCTACGTGGGACGTTGCGCCACAAGATACCCCAGAGAGCCGGGTGGATTCTTGCGTGATTCGGCGGTATAACTATAACGATTATGACTTTTTGGCATGGAGGACGGTGCATATGCTCGCTCGCCTCAAAGAGGGTAGGGAACACGGGTCGGACCTTTTTCCGCTTGATACCTTTGACCAGCGAGCCCAAGCGGGGTGCGACATCGGCTACATCCACTGGCACGATGAGGTGGAGTGGGTCTATGTAGCCGAGGGCGCGATTGACGTGTTTGAGGACGGCAGCACGCGCCGCGTGGGCGCCCGCGAGCTCTTTGCCGTTGAGCCCCGCACCCTTCACCGCTACAGCGCCGTGAGCGACTGCCACCTCTTTGTGATTGTATTTGACGGTGGGCTTTTGGAGTTTGCGCAGGCAGACGTTGCATCGCGCCGTTATATCGACCCGTACCGCGCTGGTACCCTGACGGTGAGAAACCCGGTGCGCGACGAGGGCGGCACCATCGGCGCGGCGTTTGAGCAGATTCTCGCCGACTGCCGCGGCCTTCCCCCGTGCTTCACGCTCGACGTGCGGATATGCCTTCTTAGCATCTTTCAGGAAATCATCCGCACCGGAAGCCTTGTGGAGAACGAGCGCGACCGCCACAGCCTTGCGGCGGCGGAACAGGCGGTTCGCTACGTGCAGGACCATTACGCCGAGCAGATATCGAGCGCCACGCTCGCCCAGGTGAGCGGGTACCAGCCGCAGTACTTCTCGCGCTTTTTCAAGCGCGCGACCGGTCTCACCCCAACGGCCTTCATCAACCGTTACCGCATCGAGCGCGCCTGCGACGAGCTGCTGGACACCGACCGCTCGATCATTGACATCGGCCTCTCGTGCGGATTCCAGTCCACGAGCTACTTCATCAAGAAATTCAAGGAGCTCAAGGAGGTCTCGCCCCAGCGGTACCGTAAGACGGTGCTCGGGAGCTATGGGGCGAACCGTGAACATTATCAGGCAATCGAGGTCGGTGGAGCAGGCGTTGACTTTGTCCCGTCTGCTGACAAAAATAGCGTTTGTGCCTAAGAAACTTTGCCGCTTGGTGCGGCTCGGTACGGAAGAGGGAGCGCATGAAGTACGATTTCACGACCATCATGGACCGCCGCGGGCAGGATGCCGTTGCGGTGGACGGCCTGACCGACACACCGACCGGCATGGCCCCCACCAAGCCCGCCGAGGGCTTCGACGCCATTCCCATGTGGGTCGCCGACATGAACTTCCCCGTGGTTTCCACCGTGACCGAGGCGCTGATTGAGCGCGCCCGCCAGCCCCACTTCGGCTACTTCGAGCCGCGCGACGAGTACTTCCAATCCATCATCCGCTGGCACGAGACCCGCAACGGCGTCACGGGACTCCGTCCCGAGCATATCGGCTACGAGAACGGCGTGCTCGGCGGCGTGGTGTCGACGCTTCAGGCGTTCGCGCGCCCGGGCGACGCGGTGCTGCTGCACAGCCCCACCTACATCGGTTTTACCGGTAGCATCGAGAACGCCGGCTTCAAGATTGTTCACTCGCCGCTCGTGCAGGACGAAGCGGGCGTCTGGCGCATGGACTACGCCGACATGGAGCGCAAACTCGCCGAGCACAAGATCCACGTCGCGGTGATGTGCTCGCCGCACAACCCCTGCGGACGCGTATGGGAGCGCGCCGAGCTCGAGCAGGCGATGGAACTCTACCGCAAGTACGACTGCGTGGTCATCTCGGACGAGATCTGGTCCGACATCATTCTCCCCGGGCACACCCACACGCCCACCCAGTCGGTCTCCGAAGACGCGCGCCAGCGCACCGTGGCGCTCTACGCGCCGAGCAAGACCTTCAACCTCGCGGGACTCGTGGGAAGCTACCACATCATCTACAACGACTACCTGCGCGACCGCGTGGTCGCCGCCTCGTCCAAGGCGCATTACAACGAGATGAACGTGCTCTCCATGCACGCCCTCATTGGCGCCTACAAGCCGGAGGGCTACGAGTGGGTCGATGAGCTGCGCGAGGTGCTGGGCAAAAACGTCGACTGGGCGTGCCGCTATATCGACGAGCACTTCGAGGGCGTGCATGTGACCAAGCCCGAGGGCACCTACATGCTCTTCCTCGACTGCACGGAGTGGTGCGCTGCCCACGGTCGCGACGTGGACTGGCTCCTTGAGACGGCTTGGCGCGTGGGCGTCGACTATCAGGATGGCCGCCCCTTCCACGGACCGCACCATATTCGCATGAACCTCGCGCTGCCGCTCGCGCGCGTTCAGGAAGCCTTCGAACGGCTCGACCGCTACGTGTTCAACGCGTAGGGCCACTTGCGGCCGGGACATCGTGCACCGCGCAAGGCGAATGACACCCCTCTGCGCAAAAATGCGTTTGCTGACCTCCTATGGGCCCCTATGAGCTGGGACTTCCTTGGTGCCCTTTCGCCCCGGTGGGCAAAGGGCACTTTTTTGGGTAATAAAAGCCCAGATAAACAGGGGGTTATTTTATAGATTAAGCCTTCAAAAAGGTCAGCAAATCAATTTTTGCGCAGAGCGCCGCGGCTCGCCGTGCGCCAAGGCTCATTTGAGAGTTTTATCGCTGCGGTGACAGGCCGATCGCCGCAGCGAGTGCGGCGACATCGCCCGTGAAGTGGAACGCCTGCATGCCGGCGACCTCGGCTCCGCGACAGTTGTCCGCGTTGTCGTCGACAAAGAGGCATTCCGCCGGCACGAGTCCATAACGCCTGCAAAGCAGCTCGTAGATAGCGGGGTCCGGCTTCATGAGCTTCTCCTCTGCGGAGACCACGCGCCCTTTCATAAGGGGATAGGCGGGGCAGTGGTCGAGTTGCTCGTCGATGCGCGTGCCGGCGTTCGAAAGCAGGTAGAGGTCATAGCCTTGCTCGTAGAGATGGCGGGCGAGGTCGTTTACCTCGCAGATGGGCTCGGAGTAGCGTGCCCAGTGCGCCGCCATATCGTGCAAGTTGGGCCAGAGTCGTTCGGGCAGGTGCGCCTCGGCGATGCGCAACATGGTCGGGTAACCGATGGTGCCCGAGTCCAGGAGCGCCCATTCACCGCGCCCAAAATAGGCGGCCTGCAAGAGCGCGGCATCCTGCTCGTTATCAGAGAAGCGCGTCGCAAAGTACGGCCCGTTGAAGGTCATGAGCACGTTGCCCATGTCGAAGACGATGTTTTTGATGATGGGCTCTGTGAGGGTCATAGCGTCTCCTGTCGCAGGGGTGCTGACGGCGTCAAACGGTGCCGCTGCCAGCACCAGTGTACACTCCAGTGCGGCGCGCGTCCTCCATGTGCAATTTGTCAGCTTACGGTAAGGCGGCTCTGCGATTCGTTTTCATGGGGAGCGCGAGGATTCGGGTCCACAATGTGGCGCTCTTCTGGTTATTTTCATGCTTGCCGGTCTTGAAAGTTTATTTTCACTTTACGCTAGCATCACTGATTCATGCAGGTCAGCGCCCTATCATGCCCAATGTCGTCCATAAGGACGGCAGCCGGGGCACCCCGTGCGCACGGCCGGCGCCGTACGTGCCCCCAAACGCGCCCCTCGCCGGGCGCGATCAGAGAGGGGATTATCATGTCAACTTCCACGACCTCCGCCGCTCAGGCGCACAAGCTGATGGTCTTCGTCCTCAGCATGTCTCTGTACGGCTTGGCAACGCTAGTGTCCGAACTCATTCCGTCCGTTCAGGTGGGCATCGTTGAGTTTTCGGTCGAGTTCTTTCTATTCATCCCGTTGACGCTTGCTATGCTCTTTGACCCGCTGTCGGTTGCTCTCGGTGCCGCTACGGGCGAGCTCGTGTTTTCCGAGATCATGCTCGGCCAGTTCGGTGGCCTCGGCGAGCTCGAAAAGTTCCTCACCGTCGCCATCGCCGTCTACGTAGCCGGTAAGCTCGTGCCCGATCCGCGCGATATCAAGCGCGTCGGCATCGCCGCCTTCGGCGCCACGGCGCTCCAGCTCGCCATGAGCGCGGCCGTCGACATCATCAAGGTCGTCGTGGCCGTCGAGGAGTTCGAGGCCGTGCCCGGCCTTCCCGAGTCGGTCTACTTCACCGAGGGCTTCGCCTTCCTGAACGACCTGCTCTTCTCTGGCGTTCTGTTCTGCCTGCTGCCCACGCTCTTCCTCGCCCCGCGCCTCTATGGCAAGATCGAGCCTCTGCTCGGCATCAAGCCCCGTACCCCCGAGGATGTGGCCGACGCGGCCTCCCCGCGCCTTGCGCTCGGCGCCGTGGTCTGCTTCGTGCTCGCCGTGCTTGCCGCCTGCGTATCCAAGGCCGGTTTTTCCCTGATTGAGTGGGAGGCCGAGTGGGCCGAGAGCACCGGTGCGCTCGTGACCGGCCTTGCCGTCGCTGTGGTCATCGCCGTGATTGCCGCCTGGTGCCTGCATCGCAACGCCACGATCTCCCGCGCATAGGGGTGTGAGGGTACGGATATGGCAATCGTCTCCATTAACGACTTGACCTTTACCTACCCTGGCGCCGAGAATCCCACCCTTCTCCATCTCGATCTGGAGGTGGAGGAGGGTGACTTTCTCGCGATTATGGGTGCGAACGGGTGCGGTAAGTCCACGCTCTGCAAGGCGATGAACGGCATCATTCCGCAGTTCATCGCCGGCGACATCAGCGGCACCCTCATGGTTTCGGGACTTGATGCGTCTCAGACGCCGCTCGGCGAGCTCGCCCAGCACGTGGGTTATGTCTACCAGGACTTCGAGAACCAGCTCGTGCGTCCCACGGTGCTCGATGAGGCATCGTTCGCGAGCCTCAATTACGCACAGCCCGACTACCTTGCGCGTGGCATGCGCGCGCTCGAGCTCGTGGGCCTTGCCAACAAGGCGGAGAGCTATGTCTGGGCGCTCTCGGGCGGTCAGAAGCACCTGCTTGCGCTCGCCGGTGCACTCGCACTCGAGCCTGAGGTCATCATCTTAGATGAGCCCATCGCCCAGCTCGATCCCTATCACGCTCGGCAAACCTACGAGGTCCTGCGAGAGCTTAACGAGAACCATGGCAAGACCATTATCGTTATCGAGCACCACACCGATTTCATCGCCGACTACTGCAAGCACGCCGTCCTCATGAACGCGGGCGCCGTCTCGTGGAAGCTCCCGGCGCGCGAGGCCCTGCGCCAGCTGGACGACCTTCGCGCGAGCGATATCTACCCACCCGAGATCGCCCTCGCCGCTCGCGAGCTCAAAGACACGGGTGTGCTCGATAGCGGCGCCACGCTGCCCACCACGGTCGCCGAGGGCGTCCAGGCGTTCGCGGGCCTCGGCTTCACGCCGCAGCCCTGCCCCGCGCGCCCCGTGCGCGCGGACGTGCCCGCCGCAGTGGAGTTTCGCGGCGTGAGCGTTTCGTACCGCAGCGTCAAGGGTGCGCCGCGCCAGGTGTTCGATGGGTTCGACCTCGCTATTCATGAGGGCGAGAAGGTCGCACTCGTGGGTTCCAACGGCGCTGGCAAGACCACGCTCATGAAGCTCATGTGCGGACTCGTCAAGCCGCAGGGGGGCGAGGTCCTCTTGAAGGGCGTCTCCACGCGCGGGCGCGGGGCGGAGGAGATCTCCGACGCCATCTCGCTGGTCTACCAGAACCCCGAGCAGATGTTCATCAAGGACAGCGTCCGCGCCGACGTGTCCTTTGCTATGCGCGCCCGCGGTCGCGTTGACGCCGACGAGCATGCCCACGAGCTCGTCGAGCGGTTCCGTCTCACCCGCCTCGCCGACCGCGACGGACGCCTCATGTCGGGCGGCCAGATGCGGCGCGCATCGCTTGCCATCGGCATCGCGCTCGACCCGCCGATCCTTCTGCTCGACGAGCCAACGGCGAACCTCGACATCGCGACGCGCCGCGAGATTGTGCGCACCATCGCCGACTTGCGCGGTGTTACCGACACCGTGGTCATCGCTACACACGACATGCAGCTCGTGTGCCAGTTTGCCGATCGCGTGATCGTGCTCAACCAGGGTCGCGTCATTGGCGACGGCGCCCCCGAGGAGATCTTCCACGACGAGGAGGTCGTGCGCGCGTCAGGTATCTGCCCACCCGAGATCTACGCCATGGGTGCCGCCCTCGACTGTCGTGCGTCGTGCTTCGACATCGAGGACTTCCTCATGAGTTTCGACGCGTACCGCGCGCTCGCCCACGCGGCGACGGGCGAGGCGGCCGATGTCCCGGTAGCCGACGTGTCCGTCGCCGAGACGCGAACAGCCGACGCGCCGTCCGCGGGAGTGCCCGCTGCCAACGCGCCATCCGCTGCCTGTGAGAAGGAGGTCGCATAGCATGCTCGAAAAGCTTTCCGAGAACGTGCTCGACAAGGTCTCGATTGACTACCTGCGCAACCAGGTGCTAAAGAACGCATACGGAAACGATGACACGCCCATTGCTCGGCTCGACCCGCGTGTGCTGCTCATCTGGTATCTATTCTTCGGTCTCGTGCCGTGGTTTTTAGGTGACGTGGTCACGCTGCTCGGCATGTTTATCTTTTGCGCCGCTACCACGAGGCTTGCGCGCGTGGCGCCGCTCGTACTTTTCGTCTTTGCGCTCGGCGTGTTCTCACAGACGGGCTACCTGCTTATCGTATCGATACTCTTTAGCGGCAGTATCGATGCGCTCATCCCGTTGCTCGTCATGACCCTTAAGGTCACCACCTGCTCGCTCGCCTCAATCACGGTATTCTCGGGACTCGACCCCGACCGGCTCTCCAACGGGCTTCTGTGGTTCGGCTGCCCCGAGCGCCTGTCGTTCTCCATCTCTTTTGCCTACCGTATCCTGCCCATCATGTTCGAGGAGCTACAGAACATCCTGCTTTCCTTTCGCATGCGCGGCCGCGCGCCCGCGCACGAGACACTCGGTGGCAAGGTCCACTGGCTCGTGTACCAGGTGAAGACCATCATCCAATCGTTCTATCCGCTCATGCTTAACATGGCAAAGCGCTCCCGCACCACGGTGGAGGCGCTCGAGCTCAAGGGGTACCGTTACGCCTCGACGAACGCTGCCGTGCTCAAGATTAAGCTCGGCTCGCTCGCCATTGGCAGAAACGACATTCTGTTTATCGCCCTGTCCGTCGTGTGGGCGCTGGGCTGCTTTGCACTGCCCCATGTCCTGGAGGTTCTCGTATGATCATCGATTTTCACACCCACGGAAAGCTCGCCAAATACCTCGCGTTTTCGCCCGCCTACACCGACTGGCTCTTTGCCGAAGCGCGTGCGGCCGGGCTCGACGCGCTCTGCCTGACCGAGCACTTCAACACGAAGGGCTTCGAGGAGGTCTATGCCGACATCGCGGCGCGCTACCCTCGTCGCGGGGACGCCTTCAACGTCAACGGGCTTCTGGTGTTCCCGGGCATGGAGATTGATATCGCCGAGAACGGTCACACGCTCGTGCTCGGCACGATGGAGGAGATTCTCGACTTCAACCGTGCGCTCATCCCGCATAAGGAGAAGGGCTCGTTCCTGCCGCTTGCCGATCTTGCTGCCGAGGTGCGCCGCCGTGGCCTCTTCTTCGGTGCGGGGCACCCCTTCCGCGCGCCCGGGCACATCCCCGAGCAGCCGGAAGAGAACCTCGCGACCTTTGAGTTCGTCGACCTCAACGGCAAGGACCTCGCACACGATTTCGAGGGGACCATCGCGCGTACCCTCGCCTTTGCCGAGAAGCTCGGCGTGCCCGTGGTTTCGGGCAGCGACACGCATCAGGCGTTTCAGTACGGTTGCGTGACGACGGTGCTCGACCGGGAGGTGGACACCGTGGCGGATTTGCGCTCGCAGGTGCTCGCGCACACCTATCACATCGTCTACGCGCCCGATATCGCCTTCAAGGTCAAGACGGCAGGCATGCTCAAGCGCGCGCTTAAGGAGATCGACCGTTTGGGCGGCGACTACGTGAACGTGCTCATCGCGGGGGCGGAGTAGGGGATGACCGACCCGACTCTCTTCAAGTCCGGGGTGACCTACACGCCGGCAGAGCAGCTTATTATCAACTACGTAATCGAGAACCCCCAGGAGTTCCTGCTCCAGTCGATTCAAGAAGTCGCGCGGGTGCTCGAAGTCTCGGACGCAACGGTCTCGCGCTTTGCGCGCCACGCCGGATTCGCCGATTTCAAGGCGCTTAAGGCGGCAGTCGCAAGCTCAACGCTCGGCCCCGCCGACAAGATGCTCGCGAGCATCGGCGAGGGATCGGGCGACGTCGCGGCGTTTCTGCGTCAGCAACGCGACAACATCGACCGCACGCTCGAAGGGCTCTCGACGGCCTCCTTTGACCGGGCGGCCGAGGCGCTCGCGGGCGCGACCTGCGTGCGCATCCAGGGCAAGGGCGCCGCGTCCTGCGTCGCCGATCTGCTCGCCTTTCGGTTCAAGCGCTACGGCATCGCGGTCGACGTGCTCGCCTCGGGCGGCACGGAGCTCTTCGAGGGGCTAGCCCACACGCGCTCGACCGACGTGCTCGTGACCTTCGGATTCCAGCGGGTGCCGGCGGAGGCGCAGGTCGTGCTCGAATACGGCGCGCAGCAAGGGGCGACGACGGTGCTCTTTACCGATCGCATGGTGCGCGGTTCGGGCTCGCAGGCCGATATCGAGCTCTATACCTATCGAGGCGAGCCGCGTGCCTATCATTCCATGGCGAGCGCCGTTGCGCTAGTGGACGCGCTTGTGGTTGCGGTCGCGGCTCGCTTAGACAGCTCGGCCCTCGAGGAGCTCGAGCGCATCCGTGAGCTCAAACGCGCCTACACCCATCTGCTTCCACGTTGATGGCCAAAGGACGAGAGGTCAGTTTTGGTCTGGGCGCGGGTTGGCCTGAAGGTGTGAACTGTATATCTATGGCATTGATTGGCGAGCGTCGGCGCGAAAGTTAGCTGAGGTGTGTATAGTAGGGCGGAATCACGTGATACCGATGTCCGGCGCCCATGCTGCCGAGGCGTCTTTATAGGGGATGGGGGATCGGGCATGACGCTCGACGAGCTCGAGATAGGCAAAGACGCCATCGTGGCGTCGGTGGACTGCGACGACGCGTCGCTCAGGCAGCACATCTTTGATATGGGCCTTACGCCTGGCATTGAAGTGACCATGATCAAGCTCGCCCCCATGGGCGACCCCATGGAGATCCGCCTGCGCGGCTACGAGCTCACGCTGCGGCGGGCCGACGCGGCGCGCGTTGCGCTCGAGAACATCCACGATGCGCACGACAACCCCCGCAAGAACCCGGAGGCCAGCCAGGTGGCGCACCCGGCACTCGGCGAGGGGCCCGCGCATCCGCGCCGCGAGGGAACGGCACCCTTGCCCGAGTCGGCGCCGCTGCACTTTGCCCTCGCCGGCAACCAGAACTGCGGCAAGACCACGCTCTTTAACCAGCTCACGGGCTCCAACCAGCACGTGGGGAACTTCCCCGGGGTCACGGTCGACCGCAAAGATGGGCAGATCAAGGGCCACCCCAACGCCACGATTACCGACCTGCCGGGCATCTACTCGCTCAGCCCCTACACGAGCGAGGAGGTGGTGAGCCGCCAGTTTATCCTGCAGGATAACCCCAGCGCGATCATCGATATCGTGGACGCCACCAACATCGAGCGCAACCTCTACCTCACGCTCCAGCTCATGGAGCTCGACCGCCCCATGGTGCTCGCGCTCAACATGATGGACGAGCTCGCGGCCAACGGAGGCACCGTGGACGTCAACGCGCTCGAGGCGGCGCTCGGCATCCCTGTGGTGCCCATCTCGGCGGCCAAGAACGAGGGCATCGGCGAGCTCACCGAGCACGCGCTCCACGTGGCGCGCTACCGCGAGCACCCCGGCCGGCTCGACTTCTGCGCGGCGGACGGCCCCGACGGCGGTGCGCTCCACCGCTGCATCCACGGTATCTGCCACCTGATCGACGACCACGCCGAGGCCGCGCACATTCCCGTGCGCTTTGCCGCGACCAAGCTCATCGAGGGCGACCGGCTGGTCATCGAAGCGCTGGCGCTCGACCAAAACGAACTCGACGCGGTGGAGCACATCATCTGCCAGATGGAGGAAGAGGCCGGCACCGACCGCATGGCCGCGCTCGCCGACATGCGCTTCTCGTTTATCGAGGGGGTCTGTAACGCCTGCGTGGTCAAGCCGCGCGAGAGCCGCGAGCACAAGCGCTCCGTGGCGGCCGACCGCATCCTCACGGGCAAGTACACGGCGATCCCGGTGTTCATCGGCATCATGGCGCTCGTCTTTTGGCTGACCTTTGACGTGGTGGGGCAACGCCTCTCCGACCTGCTGGCGCTGGGGATCGACTGGTTTACGGGCGTGGTGGACGTGTGGCTCACCAACTTTGGGGTGAACCCGGTGGTGCACGCGCTCGTGATCGACGGCGTCTTTGCCGGCGTGGGGAGCGTGCTTTCGTTTTTGCCGATCATCGTGGTGCTCTTTTTGCTGCTCTCCATCCTCGAGGACTCGGGCTACATGGCGCGCGTGGCCTTTGTAATGGACCGGCTGCTCCGGCACCTCGGCCTTTCCGGGCGGAGCTTTGTGCCCATGCTCATCGGCTTTGGCTGCTCGGTGCCGGCCATCATGGCCACCCGCACGCTCCCTTCGGAGCACGACCGCAAGATGACTGTGATGCTCACGCCGTTTATGAGCTGCTCGGCCAAGCTGCCGGTGTACGCGCTCTTTGCGGGGGCGTTCTTCCCGGACCACGCGGCGCTCGTGATGATCGCGATGTACCTCATGGGCATGGTCGTGGGGGTGCTCGTGGCGCTGGTGCTCAAGGGGACGGCCTTTCGCGGCGACCCCGTGCCGTTTGTGATGGAGCTCCCCAACTACCGGCTGCCCTCGGCCAAGACGACGCTCCACTTGGCGTGGGACAAGGCCAAGGGCTTTGCGACCAAGGCGTTTACCATCATCTTTGCCGCGAGTGTGGTGATCTGGATACTGCAGACCTTCGACATCCGCTTTAACGTGGTGGCCGACCAGAGCCAGAGCATGCTGGCGGGGGTGGGCACCCTCCTGGCGCCGCTCTTTGCGCCGTTGGGTTTTGGCACGTGGGAGGCGGCCGCGGCGCTTGCGGCGGGCTTTGGCGCCAAGGAGAACGTCGTTGCCACGCTCACGGTGCTCATGGGCGGCTCGACCGCGGCGCTCACCACGCTCTTCTCGCCGCTCACCGCGTTTTGCTTCCTTACTTTTACGCTGCTCTACACGCCGTGCGTGGCGGCGGTCTCGGCCGTGCGCAACGAGCTCGGCACGCGCATGATGTGGGCGGTGATCGCCATGCAGTGCGGCGTGGCGTGGATCGTGGCCTTCGTCGTGCGGCTCGCGGGGCTGGCGCTCGGGCTGGCATAGGCCGAGATCGTGCGGCTTTGGGGTGTTGTTTAGCGTTGTTGAGCGGTGCCTAGAAAACTCGACCCCTGATGTGAGTGTATCTTTTGGAGCGAGTAAGTAGCACTTTAGTGTGGCGAAGTGCTCAACAGGCACTTTGCCTGTGCATGCAGCTGGTTTTGAGAGGTTGTACTGACGGTTCCCAAAAGATGCACTCACATCGAGGGTCGAGTTTTTTCTGGCGGGGGAGTGCGAGGGGATATGGCCGAGTATCAGCATATCGAGCACGGCTTTGAGCCGGTGTTTGACGGGCGCTCGCGGGTACTTGTGCTCGGGTCGTTTCCGTCGGTACTCTCGCGGGCGAACGCGTTTTTCTACGGCAACCCGCAGAACCGTTTTTGGCGAGTGATTGCGGCGTGTGTGGGAGAGCCTGTTCCGCCGAATGAGGGGGAGCTGGCGGTTGGTGGTCGCCGTGGTTTGGCGGGGGAGCACGGTGGTGCGGCCGACAGCCTCGAGGTGGCGGGGCGGTGCGGTGGCGCGTCCGGCAACGTTGAGGCTGCAGGGGAGCCTGGTGCGGCCGCCGGCGGTTTCAGGACGTGCGGTGTTGGCGCTGCGCTCCGCCCGGCGACCCTTGAGGAATCCATCGCCGCCAAGCGCGCACTTCTGCTACGCCATGGCATCGCGCTTTGGGATGTGATTGAGAGCTGCGATATCAAGGGTTCATCTGACGCGAGCATCCGCAACGTGGTGCCGGCCCACATCGAGCGCATTACCGATACGGCGCCGATTGAGCGCGTACTCTGCAATGGCGGCACAGCGGGGCGGCTCTACCACCGCTATCTGGAGGAACGCACGGGGCTCGCGGCAACGGTGCTGCCCTCAACGAGCCCTGCCAACGCGAGCTGGCCGCTCGAGCGGCTCATCGCCCGCTGGCGCGAGGGGCTGGCGGGGCTGTAGGGCCAGGTTGTTCGCATCCGGGTCTTATGTTGGCGCGGCAAACCCTTCGGCAGGTGGGGTAACGATATGTCGTGGCCACTGCTTTGGGCGGCGCGTCACCTTGCAAGCCACCACGGCTCTCGGAAATGCCGCTCACTCAGATAAACAGCGTTTTTGGGCCAGATAATGCTGCTAGGGTGAGTGAACCGCAAAACGAAAATGCGGTTCACTCAGCTAAACGGCAAAATGCTGTGAGCGGCAAAAAAGCGCGGGAGGCTCGACATTACATCGAGCCTCCCGCGCTTCTGCGTTGCATAGTAACCGGGCTCGGCGCCACGTGCGGCCCGGCAGCGTGCGGCCGGCGCAGGAGAGCGCCCAGCCGCCTCACCCCGCGCCCGAGCTCTAGCCTACGCGCGCTTGATGAACGCCTGGTAGCCCTTGTAGGCCTCGTACACGTCGGCCTTGTTGGTGACCTCCCACAGCGAGTGCATGCTGAGCACCGCCACGCCGGAGTCGATCACGTCCATGCCGTACTCGGCCAAGATGAAGGCGATGGTGCCGCCGCCGCCCGCGCCGATGCGGCCGAGCTCGCAGGTCTGGAAGGCCACGCCGGCCTCGTCCATGATGTCGCGCACAAGCGCCACGTACTCGGCGTCGGCGTCGTTGGAGCCGCTCTTGCCGCGCGAGCCGGTGTACTTGTTAAAGCACAGGCCGTGCCCCATGATGGCGGCGTTTTTCTTCTCAAAGCGGTCGGCGTAGAGCTGGTCAAAGCCGGCCGACACGTCGCTCGAGAGCATGCGCGAGTTGCCGAGGCAGCGGCGCAGCGCCAGCGGGCTCTCGAGCCCGGCGAGCGCGAGCACCTCGGCCATGGTGTTCTCAAAGAAGCGGCTCGTCATGCCCGAGGCGCCCACCGAGCCGATCTCCTCCTTGTCCACAAGGAGCGTCACGGCGGTGCGCTCAACCTCGGGAACGGCGAGCTGCGCGGCGAGCGAGGTGTAGGCGCAGACGCGGTCGTCCTGGCCGTAGCCCAAGATCATCGAGCGGTCAAAGCCCATCTCGCGCGCCGGGCCGGCCGGCACGACCTCGATCTCGGCCGAGAGGAAGTCCTCCTCGTCAAAGCCGTACTTCTCCTTCAAGATTCCGAGCAGGTAGCGCTTGACGGGCTCCTTGGGGTCGTCCTCCTTCTGCTCGTCGATCACCACGGGGCGGCCGCCCACGATCACGTCGAGGTTCTCGTGGTCGACGGCCTCGGCGGCCGGCTTCTTCATCTGGTCGGCTGCGAGGTGGATGAGCAGGTCGGAGATGCAGAACACCGGGTCGTCGGCATCTTCGCCCACGGCCACCTCAACGGTGGTGCCGTCCTTCTTGCATACCACGCCGTGGATGGCGAGCGGCGTGGCGACCCAGTGGTAGGCCTTGACGCCGCCGTAGTAGTGCGTGTCGAGGTAGGCCATGTCGCCGGCCTCGTAGAGCGGGTTCTGCTTGAGGTCCAGGCGCGGGCTGTCGATGTGCGCGCCGAGGATGTTGAGGCCGTCCTCGAGCGGGGCGGTGCCGAGGTTGACGAGCATGAGGGTCTTGTTGTGGCAGGTAGCGTAGACCTTGTCGCCGGCCTTGAGCTCGCGACCCTGGGCGCGCGCCGCATCGAGGCTCACGTAGCCGGCGGCCTCGGCGAGCTTGACGGAGGCGGTGACGCACTCGCGCTCGGTCTTGTTCTGCGAGATAAAGGCGCGGTAGTCCTGGCAGAGCTCCTCGAGCTCGGCGAGGGCCGCGTCGTCGTAGGCCTTCCAGGCGTTCGGACGTTCCATGGGGGTCCTTTCTGCGTTGCGTGATGGGTGGATAGTTCCGCCCGCCATGGTAGCACGGCACGCCGTGGGCGGGCCTGCGGAGCGGGCGTATCCACCACCTCTGCTTGCGCCGGGCATCCGCACGCCGTGACCGCCACGTGCACCGTGCCGCCTGCTTCGCCTGTCCGCTCGTTCTACCGCTCGAGTTTGACCTCGACGGCGATGCCCGGGTCGACGGCTGCGGCAAACGCCTCGGCGTCTTCGGGCGCGCCCACGATGTTGCCATAGTGGGTCGGCACGGCAACGCGCGGCCGGATCCTGTTTATCAACGCCGCTGCCTGCACGGGGTCCATGGTAAAGGTCCCGCCGATGGGTACGAGTGCAACATCGCAGGTAACCGCGCGGTTATCGGGCTGCTCGTCGGTGTCGCCGGCAATGAGGTAGCGCACGCCGTCGAGCGTGACCACGTAGCCGAGCCACCCGTTTTCCTGAGGGTGCTTCTCAAGCCGGCTCGGATCGGTGTTGTAGGCGGCAATGGCCTCGATTCGCACCCCGTGCACGTCGAGCGTCTCGCCGGCCCGCATCAGGTGCGTGGCCACGGTGTTGAGCGCCGCGACCTCGTTTGCGATGCTTGCCGGCGCCACGACCTCGGTCGACCCGTTTGCCACGCGCGCGTAGTTTGCGGGCGAGAGGTGGTCGTAGTGCGGATGGGTGATGAGCACGAGCGTCGCATCGTGCGGCTCCTCGACGAGGTCGAAGGGATCGGCATAGACGACCGTTTCGCCGTCTGCGCTCTCGAGCCGGATGGCGCTGTGCGTGAGCACGCGCAGGTGCGTAAGGTCGACGTTGGGCATAGCTCCTCGATTCTCTGTATATGGAACGCTTCTCTTATGCCCCGTTCCGCTGCTGGGATGCACCGGCCATGCGGGTGGGGGAAGAGGGGACGGGCGTGTTTCTTACATTCGAGAAGCACGTTCCCGCCCCCCTGCCCTTGCGACGGGCGCCGCATCGCCTGTAACTGCCGGGGCTACATCTATGGTATGCTGAGAAAGCGCGCTGCCGGGTGGCGGTGCGCTTGAGCAGGGGAGAGTCCATGCAGATCTCTACGCGCTTTTCCATCGCGGTGCACACGCTGCTGTGCATCGCGCACTTTGCCCCGACCACCAAGGTCACCTCGGCCTTTATCGCGGCGAGCGTGAACGTCAACCCGGTGGTGATCCGCCGCACTCTCGGCATGCTCAAAGAGGCTGGACTCGTGCATGTGGAGGCGGGCGTGGGTGGGGCCTCGCTCACCCGACCGCTCAACGAGGTGACGCTCCTCGATGTGTACCGAGCGGTGGAGAGTGTCTCGGGCAGCCTCTTTGACTTCCACGCCAACCCCAACGCGGCGTGCCCGGTGGGTCGCAACATCCATGCAGTGCTCGATGACGAGCTCGCTGCCGCGCAGGCTGCCCTGGAGGACCGTCTTGCCCAGACCACGCTCGCCGACCTTGACGGTCGTCTGGAGGGGCTGATTAGCGCAGAGTCGCACTAGGGTGTCAGGCTAGGGGTACTCCGGCCGGCTCCGACGGCGCAGCCCCGCGGTACTCCCGTCGCGCCGCCCTGCTCCCACCGCAGCGTTCCGAGCGCCGTCGCTAAGCGTCCTCCGCCTTGCTCTCCGCGTTAAAGCGCTCCTCGATCTGAGCAAAATCCCGAGCAAACTCCTCCATCGAGCCCGACCAGAACGCGCGTGCCGGTCGGCGGCTGCCTACATAGGCGGTGCGCAGGCCGCAGTCCGGGGTGGGGAAGTCGCGCTTGGCGTCGTTGCCCACCATGAGAACCTCCTCGGGCGCAAGCCCCAGGCGCTCGAGGCTCTCGCGGTAGTAGATGTCGCTCGGCTTAACGCGCGTGGTGTTCTCCATGTCTGTTACCAGCTCAAAGGGCACGTCGGTGAGCTCGGCCCAGCCCATGCGGCACGCGATGCACGTGCGGCTGAAGCTCGGGTTGGTAAAGAGCGCCACCTTGAGCCCGCGCCCGAGCACCTGCTCGAGGGCCTCGTGCGCACCAGCCCGCGGGCAGGCGGCGATGAGCCGGTCGTTCTTGCGGGGGAGGATCTCGCGCTCGTAGTAGTCAAAGACCTCGGCAATGACCGGGTCGGTCACCGCCACGCCGCTGCGCCGTGTGAGCTCGTCATCAAAGAAGGCTCGGTTGGTGCGTGTGTCGTCAGGCTCGCGTACGTTGTTGTTGAGGTCGATCATCGCGCCGGAGTACGCCGCAAACGCGGCAAAGGGGTTCTTGCGGCCGATGTCGGCAAGCAGCGCAGCCTCGTCCTTGGCAAACACCGCGATGAACGCGCTCAGGTTGATGCTGAGCAGCGTGTCGTCCATATCAAATGCAACCGCTTTGAGCATGTACCGTCCCCCTCGCGCATGTTGCCGTCGGACCCTGTCTGTACCCGTTTTGGGCGCGCTGCACGCCGTCTCCACGCGATGCGCGCCTTACGGTTTTGTCACCCGCCGGCATCGCGCGCAGGGTGCGGGCCGACCTTTTACCGTTCTGGGCGCGCCGCCGGCCCGCGCGATTGCGCGAATTTTCGCACCGGTCGTAAAAATGCGCAAGTCATCCTTGAAAAACGGGGCACATCAACGTATTCTTTAGTCCTGTGAGTTTCTGTCGAGGCTCACGTCCGTATCTGTCGGCCCCCGAGTGTTCCCAACCGGTGGGAGGCGCGCCACCCGGCGCAACATCCATCGTAGGTCTAGCGGTCGGGGCCCCGTACATCGAAAGGGGTCCACCTTTGAGTGAGATTCAGAACGCGTCCATCTTCTCTCTCGACGATGTGAATGAAGAGGAGATGAACAACCTTATCGACGGCACCATCACCGATTTCGATGAGGGCGATCTTGTCAGCGGCACTGTCGTCAAGATCGAGAAGGACGAGGTCCTGGTTGACATCGGCTTCAAGTCTGAGGGCGTCATCCCCGTCCGCGAGCTCTCCATCCGCAAGGACGCCAACCCGGCCGACATCGTCAAGCTCGGCGATTCCATCGAGGCCCTCGTGCTCCAGAAGGAGGACAAGGACGGCCGTCTTGTGCTCTCCAAGAAGCGTGCCGAGTACGAGCGCGCCTGGAACCGCATCGAGGAGAAGTTCAACTCCGGCGAGAACGTCGAGGGCGAGGTCATCGAGGTCGTCAAGGGCGGCCTTATCCTCGACATCGGCCTGCGCGGCTTCCTGCCCGCCTCCCTCGTCGACCTCCGTCGTGTCAAGGATCTCAGCTCCTACCTCGGCACCCGCATCGAGGCGCGCGTCATCGAGATGGACCGCAACCGCAACAACGTCGTTCTCTCCCGCCGCGTGGTGCTCGAGGAGTCCCGTAAGGCAGAGCGCACCGAGATCCTCTCCAAGCTCAAGGCCGGTATGCGCCTCAAGGGCACGGTCTCCTCGATTGTGGACTTCGGCGCGTTTGTGGACCTCGGCGGCATCGATGGCCTGATCCACATCTCCGAGCTCTCCTGGAACCACGTCAACCACCCCTCCGAGGTCGTCAAGGTCGGCCAGGAGGTCGAGGTCGAGGTGCTCGACGTCGATCTCAACCGCGAGCGCATCTCGCTCGGCCTCAAGCAGACCACCGAGGATCCGTGGCGTTCGCTCGTCAAGAAGTACCCGGTTGGTGCCATCGTCGAGGGCACCGTCACCAAGCTCGTGCCGTTCGGTGCGTTCGTTGACCTCGGCGAGGGCATCGAGGGTCTCGTGCACATCTCCGAGATGGCCAACAAGCACGTGGACCAGCCGAGCCAGGTCACCCATGTGGGCGCCAAGGTGCAGGTGAAGGTCATGGAGATTGACCTCGACCGTCGCCGCATCTCCCTCTCGATGAAGTCCGCCGCCGAGACCCTCGGCGTCGAGATCGAGGTTGCCCCGCTCGACAAGCCGGAGGAGAAGGACGCCGAGTAGGCTCCAACCCTGCGGTAGCAGCGTGAGACGCACGGCCCGTCGCCCCTTCGGCGGCGGGCCGTTTTGCATATCGGGGCGGCGTGTGACCTGTCTGCCCGCGGCGGCTATCCGGCGGCTGAGGGCGTTTGGAGCGGGGTTGAGCGTCGGGCTCTCCACTGCCGCTCGTTTGATGATGTAAGGTGCAATCTGCGAAAGGAGTCGCTATGGGGGAGTGTACAGCCGACGTGCCGTTTGGCGTGTTGGCGCGGCCTGTTGTGATTTTTGACTTTGACGGGACGCTCGCCGATACGGGGCGGGCGGTCATCCACGTGGTGGAGGCCACGCTCCGCGTACACGGCTACGACCCCGAGGCAATGGGCGACCTGCGCCGCTTCATCGGACCGCCGCTCGTTGACGGCTTTGGGCTCGTCTGCGGTGTGACGGCTGAGGAGGCTGAGCCGCTTATCGCCACTTACCGGAGCATCTTTGCCCGCGAGGTGGGACCTAAGGACTACCCGCCGCTCCCCGGGATGGTAGAGCTCGTGGAAGTGCTTCGTGCGCATGGCGTGCGGACTGCGGTTGCGTCCTCGCGGCTCGAGACTTCGGTGCACGACATGCTCGCGAACCTGCCGTTTGCGCCCTTCGATGCGGTAGCGGGTCGCTTGGAGCCCGGGCGGAGTACCAAGGCGGACTGCATCCGCGCGGTGCTCGAGATGCTTGGGTGCACGGCGGCGGACGCTGTGATGGTGGGCGACCGGCATCACGATGTCGACGGTGCCCACGAGCTGGGGCTACCCTGCATCGGTATCTATCGCGACGAGGACGCCCGCGCGGAGCTTGAGGCGGCGGGCGCCGATGCCCTCTGCCCTAGCGCGGCCGCCGCGGCGCGGTTCCTTGGTGTGGTGCTGCGGTAGCTGCTGTCCGGCCGAACGGCTATCCTAGGGGAGGGTGCTCCGGCGCCCGCAACCGCGCAACCGCTATCGCCGCATCGCGGCAGAGAGGAACTCATATGGATATCACCAACCAGCAGGAGCTCGAGGCGCGCGTCGACGCCTACATCGACGAGGTCTGGCCGGAGGTCATCGCCGACATTGAGCGGCTCGTCAAGCACCCGTCCGTTGCCGACGAGACCAAGGCCGAGCCGGGTGCCCCGTTTGGTCCCGAGGTTCGCGGTGCGCTCGACGAAGCGCTCGGCATCGCGGAGCGCCTGGGCTACACCACGGGCGACGATAAGGGCTACCTCGGCTGGGGCGATATCCCCGGCGAGACGGAGACCCAGCTCGCCACGATCTGTCACGTGGACGTGGTCCCGGCCGGCCCCGGCTGGACGGGCGACCCCTTTACCGTGCGCCAGCGTGAGGGCTATCTCCTCGGTCGCGGCGTCTCCGACGACAAGGGCCCGGCTGTGCTCTCGCTCTATGCGGGAGCCTTCTTGCTGCATGAGGGTATCACGCCGCGCTACAGCTTCCGTGCGCTCTTGGGTTGCGACGAGGAGGTGGGGATGACCGACGTTCACCACTACCTCGAGACGCACGAGAACCCCGCCTTCCTCTTTACGCCCGATGCCGAGTTCCCCGTCTGCAACGCCGAGAAGGGCCTCTTTGGGGCGACCTTTGCCAGCGGGGCCATCGAGGACGGCCGCATCATCAGCTGGTCGGGCGCCGAGGCCACGAACGCCATCCCGAGCGAGTCGATCATTGAGCTCGCCGTCGACGCTGCGGAGCTTCCCGCCCCGAAAGCAAACGCCGACCGCCTCACCATCGAGGAGGTCCGTTCCGGTGTGACCCGCATCACGGCGCACGGCATCGGCGGGCACGCCGCCATGCCGGAGGGGTCGCTCAACGCCATCGGGCTCATCGTTACCTACCTGCGCGAGCTCACGGGGGTGCTTGCGCCCGAGGAGGAGCGCTTTGTTGAGCTCCTTGCCATCGTGCACGCCGACACAGCTGGGGAGGCCATGGGCATCGCGTCTGCGGACGAGGCGTTCGGCCCCCTCACGGCCAATGCCGGCGTGATCGAGGTGGCGGACGGCCATATTACCCAGACGCTCGACTGCCGCTGCCCGGCGAGCATCACCGCCGAGGAGATGGAGTGCACGCTCACGGAGCTCGCGACGCGCTATGGCGCCACACTCACCGTCGACAGCACCAAGCCGCCCTTCTCGGTCGATGCGGCGCACCCGGCGGTCCAGACGCTCATCAACGTGTACCGCGAGGTCTCGGGTAACCACGAGGCTGCCCCGTTCTCGATGGGCGGCGGCACCTACGCGCGCAACTTTGCCTGCGCGGTGAGCTTTGGCCCCGAGGAGCCCGCAGCCGCCACGCTGAGCTGGGTAGGGCCCATGCACGGCCCCGACGAGGGCGCCAGCGAGGAGGCCCTCAAGCGCGCCCTCAAGATCTACATCCTGGCCATCCTGAAGCTCCAGGAAGTCGAGCTCTAACGTAAAACGTGGCCCGGGTTTCCCGGGCCACACCATCTTTTCCCTCTTCCAAGCATCGGTTTGCGCGCAGTGGGGCGAAAGGCCCTGGACCCGGCGACGCCGGACTCCTCGCAGGGCGAGTCGCGAAGCGAGCCCAATGGGCGCCGAGCCCAGAGAGGAGCCCGGCGTCGCCGGGTCCAGGGCCGTCAGACCAGAACTGGCCCCTTTGTAAACTGCACGTAAACCGTGCGTACCCCATGCGTAACGTTTGATTAGACCTCGGTAATGGCTCGCCGACGCCGCCTGCAGGCGCTGCGAGCCGCTTTATTCTTCCTTCCGGTATTCGGACCTGTGCCGCGCAGCCCCTGGCGCGCGGGTCGTCGCGGGGAGCAGAGACCCCGCGCCGCCGTCCGGCAAACGTGTTCTTGGAAGGAGAACCATGCTCGCATTCGATTGCTCTCGTCGCCAGTTCCTCGGCCTCGCCGGTGGCCTCGCTGCCTTCGCTGGCCTCGGCCTCGCCGGCTGCGGCTCCGAGCCCGCCGCCACGGGTTCCGCCGCTGCTTCCGCCGATCTCACCGGTACGGTGACCTACGATGGCGCCTCCTCGTTCCAGGCGCTCGTCGAGGCCGCTGCCGAGCAGTTCATGGCTGAGAACGAGAACGTCTCCATCACCGGTTCCGGCAACGGCTCGGGCACCGGCCTCACCGCGGTTGCCGACGGCACCGTGACCATCGGCAACTCCGACGTCTTTGCCGAGACCAAGCTCGAGGCCGACCAGTGCGCCGACCTCGTCGACCATGAGGTGGCCGTCGTGGGCATGGGCCCCGTGGTCTCCATGAACGTCACCGTCGACGACCTCACGCTCGAGCAGCTCCGCGGCATCTTCTCCGGTGAGATCACCAACTGGAGCGAGGTCGGCGGCGAGGACGCGGACATCTACGTCATGAACCGCAAGTCCGGCTCCGGCACCCGCGCCACCTTCGAGGCTGCCGTCTTCGGTGCCGGCGAGCCCGAGTCCACCTTCAAGGGCGACGCCGAGCTCGACAAGTCCGGCGACGTCGTGACCCAGATCGGCGGCACCGACAACGCCATCTCCTACCTCGACTTCTCGCACTTCGACGACACCAAGTTCAAGGCCATCAAGGTCAACGGCATCGAGCCCACCTCCGAGAACGTCACGGACAACTCCTTCCCGATCTGGGCCACCGAGCACATGTACTGCAAGGAGGACGCCGACGAGGCGACCAAGGCCTTCCTCGAGTACATGCTCTCCGACGACGTCCAGGGTTCCCTTGTGGAGGAGCAGGGCTTCATCCCGGTTTCCGATATGAAGGTCGTCAAGGATGCCGAGGGCAACGTCACCGAGAAGTAAGTAATTACTTCGACTTGATTTACGCCTGTACGTAAACTCATCGAAAGGTGCGCTATGGCAAAGCAGATGCCAAAACGCAACCTTGAGAAGGTTGGCTTGAGTGTCACGGGCGCCTGCGTAGCGCTCGTGACACTTGTCGTTGTAGCGCTCATCTTCATGGTTGCGCAGCGCGGTCTCTCCACCTTCTTCAAGGATGGCGTTAGTGTTCTAGAGTTCTTCACCGGTACGGAGTGGAACCTCGCTGTCGAGAATCCGGAGACGGGCCTGCCCTTCACGGGTGCGCTGCCGCTTATCGTGACCTCGTTTGCGGTGACTATCATCTCCACGGTCATCGCCCTGCCCATCGCGATCGGTTCGGCCATCTACGTGGTTGAGATCCAACCCAAGTTCGGCCAGAAGTACTTCCAGCCGCTCATCGAGCTTTTGGTGGGCATCCCCTCGGTCGTCTTCGGTCTTATCGGCTTTCATGTCATCGTGGGTGCCGTCCGTGCGATTTTCAACGTGGAGCTCGGCCTCGGTATCCTGCCCGGCTCCATCGTGCTTGCGCTCATGATCTTGCCGACCATCACCACGCTCTCTATCGACGCGCTGCGCGCCGTGCCGCAGAGCTACCGCGAGGGCTCGCTCGCTCTTGGCTATACCCGCTGGCAGACCATCTGGCACGTGGTGCTCAAGAGCGCCACGCCCTCGCTCATGACCGCCGTCATCCTCGGTATGACGCGCGCCTTCGGCGAGACGCTCGCCGTGCGCATGGTCATCGGCGGCGTGGAGGCCATGCCCGCCGGGCTCATCGACTCCGCGTCCACCATCACCACGACGCTCACCACGAGCATGGCCGTATACGCCACGGGCTCGGTCCAAAACGACACGCTCTGGACGCTCGGTCTGCTTCTTATGGGCATGTCACTCATCTTCATCCTGATCATCCATCTCATCGGTGCAAAGGGGGCGAAGGCTCGTGGCTAACGCAACGACAACAACCGCTGCCACCTCCGGTGCGCACGCTCCCGAGCAGGAGGGGCGCATCCGCCGCGCCATGCGCAACGACAAGCTGGCGACGGGCATCCTCACCGTTATCGTGGGCGTCGTCATGGCGATCGTCGTGGCCATGGTCGCCTACATCCTCTTCCAGGGTGTGGGCCAGCTTTTCCAGCCGGGCTTCCTTACCGAGGCCAGCCGTTCCAACGGTACCGAGGGCGGTATCGCCTACCAGCTGTTCGACTCGTTCTACCTGCTCGTGCTGACCCTCATCATCTCGGTGCCGATTTCGCTGTTCGGTGCGGTCTTCCTCGTGGAGTACGCGCCCGACGGCCCCGTCACCAAGATCGCGTCCACGGCCATCGAGACGCTCTCAAGCCTGCCCTCGATCGTGGTCGGCATGTTCGGCTTCCTCATGTTCTCGGTGAACTTCGGCTGGGGGTACTCGCTCATCTCGGGCGCCATCGCGCTCACGATGTTCAACATCCCCATTCTGACCCGCGTCATCACCCAGGCGCTCGAGGACGTTCCCGCAAGCCAACGCGACGCGTGCCTGGCCATGGGCCTCACCCGCTGGGAGACGACGCTGCACGTCCTCATTCCAGCGGCCATGCCCGCCATCGTCACGGGCGTGGTGCTCTCTGCCGGCCGCGTGTTTGGTGAGGCGGCGGCGCTGCTCTTCACCTCCGGTATGTCGAGTCCGGCGCGCCTGAACTTCTTCTCCCTCAACTTCGCGAGCCCCACGTGCGCCTGGAACATCTTCCGCCCCGGTGAGTCGCTCGCGGTCCACATCTATAAGATCTACGGCGAGGGCAGCCCGGAGGCGCAGCACATCGTCTGGGGTACCGCTGCGGTCCTCATGATTTGCGTGCTTCTGTTCAACGTGCTTTCCCGTATCGCCGGCAAGGCCCTCGCGAGGAGGATGACCGCAGAATGACCAACGATACTGATCAGTTCCTCGCGAGCGTCGACTCCAGCGAGCGCACGCCGCGCGTGACAGGCCGGGCGATTTCGAACGAGGTCATGCTCGAGACCCATGACGTGAACGTCTACTACGGCGAGAACCACGCCCTGCACGACACCTCGCTCAAGTTCCACACCGGCGAGATCACGGCCCTCATCGGTCCGTCCGGTTGCGGCAAGTCGACGTTTCTGCGCTCGCTCAACCTCATGAACCGCGAGATCCGCGGCTGCCGCGTGACGGGCGAGATCATCTACCGCGACCATAACATCAACACCGCGACCGAGAACCTCTACGAACTTCGCAAGTCGATCGGCATGGTGTTCCAGCAGCCCAACCCCTTCCATAAGTCCATCCGCGAGAACATCACCTTCGCGCCCAAGCGCCACGGTTTGCACGACAAGGACGCGCTCGACGAGCTCGTGGAGGAGTCCCTGCGCGGTGCAGCACTTTGGGACGAGGTGAAGGACAAGCTCGACGAGAGCGCCTTTGCGCTCTCGGGCGGACAGCAGCAGCGCCTGTGCATCGCGCGCACGCTCGCCATGCATCCGGACGTGATCCTCTTTGACGAGCCCTGCTCGGCGCTCGACCCCATCTCCACGCTCGCGATCGAGGACCTCATGAACTCGATCGTGGAGAACCGCGCCATCATCATCGTGACGCACAACATGGAGCAGGCCTCGCGCGTGTCCAACCGCACGGCGTTCTTCTACATGGGCGAGATGGTGGAGTACGGCGAGACCGACCAGATCTTCCAGCGCCCCACCGACAAGCGCCTGAACGATTACCTCACGGGCATGTTCTCGTAGGCGTGTGGCGCAGCTCGATTGCTCCGAGCGCACGGTGCGGTGCTCAACCAGCTCCTTCCCTTCCAAGGCGGCGACCCTCTCTGCGGGTCGCCGCCTTCGTATTAGGGCCGATTCTTCGCGAGGGCTTAGGGGTCGAACTTGGCCGGGCGGGGCTTAGCGGCCGGGTGCCCCTGTACCCTTCGGGTGGAAGCGGGCCCTGCCCGGGGCGCGCGGGGGGGTTTTGCGCTACAGTAAGGCGGATATATCGGAATCACCGAGGGAGCAAACCCATGGCAGAAACCCCGACCGCCGCGCCCGCCTTTACGCGCGCGCACTTCATCGGCATCGGCGGTGCCGGCATGAGCGGCATCGCACTCGTCCTCCACGAGCGCGGTTACGTCGTTACCGGCTCCGACCTCAAGACCTCCCGCTACATCCGCCAGCTCACCCGAGCCGGCGTGGATATCCGCATCGGGCACCGCGCCGAGACCATCGACGAGGCCTCACCCGACGTGGTGGTGGTCTCGACCGCCATCCCCGAGACTAACCCCGAGCTCGCCCGTGCTCGCGAGCTGGGCATTCCCGTGTGGCCCCGCGCCAAGATGCTCTCTGCGCTCGGCGCCGGCTACACCACCGTTGCCGTGGCGGGCACCCATGGCAAGACCACCACGTCTTCTATGGTTGCCACCATGCTCGACCGCATGGGCGAGGACCCGAGCTTTCTCATCGGCGGCATCGTGGAGGGCTACGACACCAACGGCCGCAACGGCCATGGCCCGTACTTTGTGGCGGAGGCCGACGAGTCCGATAGCTCCTTCCTCTTTCTCAACCCCAACGTGGTCGTGGTCACCAATGTTGAGGCCGACCACATGGACCACTACGGCTCCCTTGCCGAGATCGAGCGCACCTTCGCCGAGTTCATGGACCTGGTGGGCGAGGATGGTACGGTCGTGGTATGCGGCGATTCCCAACACCTCGCCGAGCTGGCGCGCTCGACGGGTCGCCGCGTAGTGACCTATGGCTTTGACGCGGGCAACGACGTGGTCTGCACCCCGCGCGCCCACGAGCGCTCCATCGCCAACGCGGCGACGGTCGCCTTTGCGCCGGAGCGCAGCTACGATATCGAGATCAAGAGCAACCCGGGTCGCCACAATCTCCTCAACGCCACCGCCGCGCTCGTGGTGGCAGACGTGCTCGGGCTCGACGTGGCCAAGGCCGCCGAGGCGCTCTCGAGCTTTGAGGGGGTCCGCCGGCGCTTCACCCATGTGGGCGATGTGGACGGCGTGACGGTGGTGGACGATTACGGTCACCACCCGACCGAGATCCGCGCCACGCTCGCCGCTGCCAAGACGCTCGGGTTTGCGCACGTTGACGTGGTCTTTCAGCCGCACCGCTACTCGCGGCTCCAGGCCTTTGCGAGCGACTTTGCCGACGCCTTTGCCGACGCCGACCGGCTCGTGCTCATCGACGTGTTCTCCGCCGGCGAGATGCCCATCCCGGGCGTCACGAGCAAGATGCTCGCCGACCTCGTGCGCGAGCGGCATCCGGGCAAGGAGGTCCACTACGTAGCGGACCGCATGGCGCTCTCGGAGGCGCTCAGGGGTGTGGTCGAGTCGGGCGACCTGCTTATCACCATGGGTGCGGGCGACGTAACGACCGTCGGCCCCGACTTTATCGACTACTGCGCCGCGCAGGACGCGTGAGACGGCGATGGGACTCTTTAACGCCGTCATGGCGCTTTCGGGCGCCGCTGACACCGACCTCATCGAGCAGGAGCGCCTCGCGCGTCACACGAGCTACCGCATCGGCGGCAAGGCTGACCTCTTTCTCGTGTGCCATAGCTACCACGCGCTGCGCCGCGCCATCGACGTGCTCGGCGAGGAGGGGGTGCCCTGGGTCATCATCGGCAAGGGGTCAAACCTGCTCGTGGCAGACGAGGGCTATCGCGGCGCGGTGGTCACGCTCGGGCGCGAGTTCTCGCGCATGGTCGTCTCAGAGGACGGCGTCACGCTCACCGTGGGCGCCGGCGTGATTTTGGCGCGGCTCGTCAACGAGGCGCTCACGCGCGGGCTCACGGGCCTCGAGTTTGCCGTGGGAATCCCCGGCACGCTCGGCGGCGCCATCTCCATGAACGCCGGCACGCGCGAGCAGGGCATCGGCAGCGTGGTGGAGGACGTCCTCACGCTCAAACCGGGCGCGGGTCTCAGGCACTACGCGCACGACGACGTGCAGTGGGGGTACCGCGCGTGCACCTTGCCGCGCGACGAGATCGTGCTCGAGGCCACGGTCAAGCTCGCTCCGGGCGAGAAGGGTAAGATCCGCCAGGTTATGGAGAAGTCGCTCGATCGCCGGCGCAAGACGCAGCCGCTCGGCAGCGCATGCTGCGGCTCGGTCTTTAAGAATCCTGCCGACATGAGTGTGGGCAAGATGATCGAGGACTGTGGATTGAAGGGTTTTTCGGTCGGCGGGGCCGAGGTTTCGCCGATTCACGCTAACTTTATCGTGAACACGGGAACGGCAACGGCCGCCGACGTGGCGTCCGTCATCAAGAAGGTGCATGAGGAGGTACGAAAGGCGTATGGCGTCGAGCTCCAACCGGAAGTCAAATTCCTCGGCTTCTAAGGCCTCGAAGCCCACCTTCCGGCGCGCCGGCGGCAAGGGCTCGCCCCGCCCCGTCGCAAGCCCCTCGCCGCGCCCCGCGCAGCCCGCGCGGAAGGCGCCCTCCAAGCTCATCAGCTCGTATTCGCCCCGCACCAAGGCGGGCAAGCCCTCTGCGGGTTCGCTGCGGCAGCCTCGTTCCTCGGCGGTCCCACGTCCGCGCGCTGCGGGGCAGGGGAGCGTGCGGTCCGGCGCCCCCAAGCGCCTGGGGACCCCTGCGGGCATGTCTGCCGCGCGCCGTCCGCTTGCGCAGAAGCCCGCTCAGAAAAAGCCCCTCGCGCAGGCGCCCACCACGCAGAAGCCCGCCAAGCAGAAACCAACGAAGCAGAAGCCCACCAAGCAGAAGGCGGTCGCCGTCCGTAAGAAGACCTCCCCGCGCCCCTTCTCGGCCACCTCGGTGACGTCTGTTGCCGCCCAGCCGCGTACCGCACGCTCCGAGCGCGGTGCGGGCCCGGTTGCGCGGGTGCTCGGCGCGGTGGGCGGCGTCTTTGCCACCATCGGTCGGCTTATCGGACATATCGCCTCCGCGCGCGCTCTCGCCATCGCCATCGCCGCGGCCGTGGTGCTCGGCGTGGCGGGCGTGGTGGTTGCCAACTCGCCGATCTTTGCCGCCACGAACATCGTCGTCGAGGGGAGCGAGCACGTATCGGCCGAGACCGTCAAGCGCCTCATCTCCGTGCCTGACGGTACGACCCTCCTCAACGTCGACACCGCCGCCATCGCTTCCTCGCTCGAGGAGAATCCCTGGGTGAGCGGCGTGTCGGTGGAGCGCGAATGGCCCAACACCCTGCGCATCGTGCCGAAGGAGCGCGCCGTCTCGGCCATCGTCTACATCACGGCCGACGACATCGCCTGGGCGGTGGGGGACGACGGCTGCTGGATCGCGCCCGTCTCGCTCTCGGTGCAGGTGGACGCCGAGGGCAATGTCATAGATACCGCAACGGGCTCCGGCACCTCTGGGGCTGACGGCGCCGATACGGCCGCCACCGAGGGCGGAGACGGCACCGAGCTCGGCCAGGATCCCGCCGCTGCAACGGCTGCCCAGCAGCTCACGGGCACCGATGCCGCTCGCGCCCTCGCCCGTTCCTCGGGAGCGCTCCTCTTTACTGACGTACCGGCCGATATCGAGCCCTCCACGGGTCAGGAGGTCACCTCCGACGTGGTCCTTGCCGGCCTCAAATACGCCAACGGTTTCTCTGACGCCTTCAAGCAGCAGATTCAGAGCCTCTCGCTGCCCTCGGTCGATGCGATTACCGCCTACCTTACCTCCGGTATCGAGGTCGCCCTCGGCGAGCCCACCGATATCGAGACCAAGGAGCGGGTCGTCACGCGCCTGCTCGAGCAGCAGGAGGGCGTGACCTACATCAACGTGCGCGTGCCCGACAGCTACTCCTTCCGGAGCGCCCCTGCCGCTTAGCGGAGACGCGATTCGGTGAACGGTTGAGGGCATTACCTGCGCTTTGTCTGACAATTACACAATTCGGCGCTCGTCATTTGACGCATCCTGCCGATTTGTGCAAAGATAAGCGGGTTTACCTCGCACTTTAATGTAAACTTGAAGGTTAAGGTACGGGCTTCGGCATACAGAGCTTCGGCAGCCATCCGGCAACCGGCATCGGAGGACCACATGCACGAGAACGAGATCAACAACTATCTTGCCGTCATCAAGGTGGTCGGCGTCGGCGGCGGCGGCACCAACGCCGTCAACCGCATGATCGAGGAGGGCATCCGCGGCGTCGAGTTCGTAGCCATCAACACCGACGCGCAGGCGCTGGCGATCTCTGATGCCGACATCAAGGTCCACATCGGCACCGAGATCACCCGTGGCCTCGGCGCCGGCGCCAACCCCGAGATCGGCCGCAAGGCAGCCGACGAGAGCCGTGACGACATCAAGGAGGCGCTCGCGGGCGCTGACATGGTGTTCATCACCGCGGGCGAGGGCGGCGGCACCGGTACCGGCGCGGCACCCATCGTGGCCGATATCGCCATGAACGACATCGGTGCGCTCACCGTCGCCGTGGTCACCAAGCCCTTCACCTTTGAGGGTCGCAAGCGCAAGAAGTCGGCCGAGGAGGGCATCGCCACGCTCTCGCAGTGCGTCGACACCATGATCGTCATCCCCAACGACAAGCTGCTCGACATCGCCGACAAGAAGACCACCATGCTCGAGGCCTTCTCCAACGCCGACGGCGTGCTCTCGCAGGGCACCCAGGGCATCACCGACCTCATCACGGTCCCGGGCGTCATCAACCTCGACTTCGCCGACGTAAAGACCATCATGAAGCAGGCCGGTACCGCCATGATGGGCATCGGCACCGCCTCTGGCGACAACCGTTCGGTCGACGCTGCCCAGCAGGCCATCTCGAGCCCGCTGCTCGAGAGCTCCATCGACGGCGCGACCCGCGTGCTGCTCTCTATCGCCGGCTCCAAGGACCTCGGCATCCAGGAGATCAACGACGCGGCCGACCTCGTTGCCAACGCCGTCGACCCCGAGGCCAACATCATCTTCGGTACCGTGGTGGACGAATCCCTGGGCGATCAGGTGCGCATCACCGTCATCGCCACCGGCTTCTCCGATTCCAACGTCAGCCGTCAGGACGAGCTCTTTGCCGCGGCGCCCAAGTCGAGCGATTCGTCGAGCTCCTCGCGCGGCACCAGCTCCTCCACGAGCGCTCCCGCGAGCCGCACCATCGGCGGCCAGGAGGTCCACAACTTTGGTAACGACCAGTTTGAGCTCCCGGACTTTCTCAAGCGCGGTAACTTTTAAGGGTTTGTGCTAGAAGCGCAAACCTCGACGCTGCGCGGGCCTCAGGCACGTCATCTTGCCGTTCACTCGTGGGTCGCCGCCGTAAGGCGTGCTCCCTCTTAGTTCACGGCAACCTGGCGTGCCTGGGGCCCGCTCGCTGTTGTGGGTCCGACCTACGGGGATAAATGCTTGTGCGGGGGTGGCACGCTTGCTGTGGTGGGCTCTACCTATAGCGTTAGATACCTACGTGAACTGTGGCGTTCTCGCTATAGCGGGCTCCATCTAAGGAGGTCGAGTAGCTGTCCCTCTGAGGCTACCCTTGGCCGTGCGGGCTCTAGCCGGAAATGCGGTTGCCGCGCATGTATGGGGCTCACTGGCTGATGCCGGTGCCGCTTGGGTTGTGTCTCAGCAACGCCGGGTATAACGTTGCCTAACCGTTGTGGAGAGGAGCGCAGATGGAGCGGCGTACGTATAAGAACGGCGTGACACTCGTCGGGTCGTCTGAGGGGCCGGTTGCTTTTGCCTTTACGGAGCGGACGGGCGGGGTTTCTCATCCGCCCTTCTCCTCGTTGAACCTTGGGACGCACGTGGGGGACGACCCCGCGGCAGTGGGGGAGAACCGTCGCCTCGTACTCGAGGCTCTAGGCTGCGAAGATGCGCTCTGCCACCTCATCGTGCCCAATCAGGTCCATGGTGACCATGTGGCTGTGGTCCGCTCTCCAGACGAAGAGGCCCTCGACGCCGTGCGGGCCGAGGTGGCCGACGGAGCGGACGCCGTCGTCTGCACCTTGCCCGGTGTGCCCGTACTCCTCTGCTTTGCCGACTGCGTGCCGGTGCTGCTTACCTGCGAGCGCGGCTTTGCCGTGGTGCACTCCGGCTGGAAGGGCACGATCGCGGGCATCGCGGCCAAGGCCGCGCGCGTGCTCGCCCAAGAGACCGGTGCGGCGCCGCGCGAAATCCGCGCCTATATCGGCCCGCACATCACGGGAGCGGAGTACGAGGTGTCGACCGAGCTCATCGAGCGCTTCGCCGAGCGCTTCCCGGGTGTGGTCGCGCTTGGGCCGTCGCGCCTGCTCGACCTCGCCGCCTGCATCCGCGCCGCCTTGGGCGAGGCGGGGGTTTCCGCGGAAAACGTCTGCGACCCCGACCTCTCCACCGTGCGCGAGAACGACCGGTTCTTCTCCTACCGGGCGGAGAACGGGCGCTGTGGCCGTCACGGTGCGGTCGCCATCATGCGGTAGGCGCCGCCCGCGTCTGCCCTCGCGACGCGCCGCTATCGCACCAAACGCGCCCTGGCGGGCCCTGCACCGCGTGGGCGCCACTGCCCGCCGCATTGCCCAGCGCAGCCTTACCGTGACAGCGCGCTTACAAAACCCTGACACCCGCCCTCTAGACTAACGATGCGACTATTCCGGGGCGCTTGAGCGCCCGGCACCGATTGGAGTCTAGCTATGCGCAAACTGTTCTCCCGCCAGCTCGTCGAGGCGCGCCACGAGATGCTCGCCATCTACGAGGCCATCGACCTTACGCTTCACGACGCCGTGCACGCGTTTGTGACGGGCGACAAGAAGCTCGCGAGCAAGACCAAGAAGCGGACCCTCCAGATCGATGCGCGCTGCGCCAACCTCGAGGCCGTCTGCTACAACCTCATCGCCACGCAGGGCCCTGTCGCCTCAGACTTCCGCCTGCTCCAGACCATCATCTACACTGACTTCTGCCTGCAGCGCATGTGCGATAAGGTGCGCCGCGTCGCGCGTGCGGCAAAGCTGCGCGTCTCGTCCGAGATCGAGCTGCCCGCCGAGCTCATCGAGCTCGTGAAGCAGGAGGCCTCGAGCGTCTACAAGGTCATGGGCACCGCCGCCTCCGTCCTCGTGACGAACGACCTCGGTCTCCTCTGCACGCTGAGCGACCAGGAGGAGTCGGCGCACGGCATCTACGAGGAGTTCTTCCGCGCCTACAACCGCATGGTCACGGTCGAGCTCACCGACGACCGCTCCTACGATGACCTGCGCCGCGTGATCATGGTGTCGCGCTACCTCGACCGCTGCGCGCAGTATGCCATCGACGCTGCGGGCCGCATCGCCTTCCTCCTCACGGGGCAGCGCCTCAACTCCGGTGACATCGCAGGCTTTGACGAGGACGACCTCGAGGCCCTGCGCGTTCCCTCGGGCGAGGGCGTGATTCTGCGCCCTGCCATCGATGCCCAGAGCGTGGCCGAGATCCCGCTCGACGAGGTCACGCCCGAGCTGCGCGAGCTCATCGAGAACCCCGTCGACGAGGACGAGGACGACGAGGAGGAAGAGGACGGCCTCGCTTAGTAGCGCGGACCGCAGCCTGCGCGTGTGAAGCGGACGGTATGCGGTGCACTTCGTAAACCTTGCGTGATATGGGCGCGGCTCCCGGCTGGGGGCCGCGCCCTGCGCTAGTATGGGGCGGGGCGTTGTCCCCATCGAGGAAGAGGGTGCATCCATGACCACGTGCTTCGATATTCAGGCATATCGCGAGGAGCTCCGTCGTCGCCGCGGCGAGATTCTCACGCGCTTTGACGCCGCCCTCGCGCGTTCCGGGCGCCCGCGCGGATCAGCGCAGCTTATGGCCGTGTCCAAGACCGTTGGGGTCGACGAGGTGCTTGCGGCCATAGAAGTGGGCTACCGTCTCTTTGGCGAGAACCGCCCTCAGGAGCTCAACCGTAAGCTCGAGGGCCTGTCTGCGGCTGGCGTACCGGTAAACGGGCTCACCGCGTCGTCTGAGGCGGCGCCTGCGACTCCGGATGCCTTGACGGGGGAGACCGATGCCGAGCAGGCGTCTGTCCGCCTCGACATGATCGGGAATCTCCAGAAGAACAAGATCAACAGCGTCCTCGGCCGCGCCGCGCTCATCCACTCCGTGAGCTCGCTTCATCTGGCGCGCGCCATCTCCGAGCGGGCGGCGCGGCGCATCGCCGACGGCGGGCTTGCCGCTCCGCAGGACGTGCTGCTCGAGGTCAATGTATCGGGCGAGGCGTCCAAATCGGGCTTCGCCCCGGAGGAGCTCCGCGCGGCGATCGACGAGTTGCAGGGTCTTGATGGAATCCGCATCAGGGGGCTTATGACGATGGCTCCACGGGGGGATAACCGCATCGTGCACCAAACCTTCGCGGGCCTGCGCGAGCTGCGCGACGAGCTCGCCGCGGCGCATCCTGCGCTCGACCTCGCGGAGCTCTCGTGCGGCATGAGCGAGGACTTTGAGGCGGCGCTTGAGGAGGGGTCGACGCTCGTCAGGCTGGGCAGGGTGGTTTTCAACCCCGCCTTTGAGCTAGAATAGGCTGATAGCACATCTGTTGGGTAAAGCGTGTGTGCCAAACGCTCCATACGGAGGGGTTGAGTGACGTGGGATTCTTAGACGATATCAAGAGCCGCCTTCCCTTTGGTCAGCAGCAGGCTGGCTACGGGCAGGACGGATATGCCGATGACGGATACGATGACGGCTACTACGATGGCGATGGCTACGATGACGACTACGGCACGCAGGATGCGGGCTATGGCCAGAGCTACACCCCGCAGCACCAGCCCGAGACGAGCGGCGTGCTCGGTCAGACCCGCCGTGGCGAGGCCGAGTCGGTAGCGGTCTATACCCGCTCCGGTCAGCTCGTGGGCGACGCCGACCGCCACGCCACCACCTACAACCCGCCCGCTCGCTCGCAGGACGCCTATCGTCCCGGCGCGTACGACACTCCCTCGAGCTACGCCGCCACGAGTGCCGCTCGTGCCGCCGCGGCTCCAAGCCCGGCTGCATCTGCCGCCGAGAGCCATGCGGCCGCCATCTTAAACGCCACTCCGCAGCTGCCCATCTACGTGCTGCGTCCCGAGAGCTACGACGATGTGGAGACCGTCGTGCGCCGCGTGCGCACCAAGCAGCCTGTCGCCCTCATCTTTGTAGGCGTGCGCACCGAGGTTGCCAAGCGCGTGCTCGATTTTAGCTACGGCTTTGCCTGCGGTCTGGGCGCCTCGGTGCGTGAGGTGGGCGACCGCGTCTTTGTGGTGCTGCCCCAGGGCTGCGAGGTCACCGAGTCCGACCTCGCCAAGCTCCGGGCCGACGGATACCTCAAGTAACAGGAGCTGATTACCATTTATCAACTCGCACAGCTCGTCAGCACGCTCGTTAACTTCTACGAGATGCTGCTTCTCGTCTACATCATCCTCACGTGGTTTCCCCTGCGCGAGGGTGGGATTGTCTACGACATCGCGATGGTGCTGCGCTCGCTCTGCGAGCCGTTCCTCGGCATCTTCCGGCGCTTCATCCCGCCTATGGGCGGGATCGACTTCTCGCCGGTTATTGCAGTTCTTGCGTTGAACGTCGTGGCGCGACTGGTAATAGGTATACTGGTCTAGACGAAGCCTGGGCGTCCGCGAGCCCGTGCGGGCGCGAAGAAAAAGGAGTTTTCGCATGGCTATCACACCCCAAGACATCCAAGCGCAGACCTTCTCCGAGGCCAAGCGCGGGTACGATCCCGCCGAGGTCGACGTCTTCCTCGAGCAGCTTGCCTCCGAGGTCGACGCGATGCTCTCCAAGATCGTCGACCTTAAGAACCGCCTGACCGCGACTGAGCACGAGCTCGCCGACGCCCAGGCTCAGCTTGCTGCGCAGCCCGCGCCCGCTCCGGCGCCTGCGCCCGCTCCTCAGGCCGATTACTCCGCCACCGAGCGCCAGATCTCTGCCGCGCTCATCGCCGCTCAGCAGACGGCCGATCAGATCGTGGCCGAGGCGCAGCAGAACGCCGAGCGCATCTGCAACGAGGCCGACGCCAAGGCGCGCGATGTCATTCGTCAGGCGCTCCAGGAGAAGCAGAACGAGCTTGCCGAGATCGACCGCCTCAAGGCCTCTCGCGAGGAGTTCAAGAGCGAGTACCTCAAGCTCATCCAGCACTTCATGGACGATGCGCAGAACTCCTTCCCGTCCGACCTGCTGTCCTCCGCGCCCGTGGGTTCCGCTGCCGCCACTCCGCTGCCCGCTGCGGCACCTGCCCCTGCGCCTGCTCCGGCGCCCGCGCCTGAGCCCGCTCCGGTTGCCGATCCGTTTGCTCCGCTCGACAACTTTGGCATGGACGACCTGGACTAACCGTCTGGAGCATGCTGACCGCGAGGTCGTTTGCGGCTCGCACGTCATAGATTTGGTCTACGAGGCTGGGGTTTGCGCCCCGGCCTCTTTTTTTGCGCCGCATGGGCGTTGGGGATACGCCTCGTCCCTTCCGCGCTGCTGTGATTCTCAGCTGCTTCTGCCCATGTCTCCGCACCCGGGCGGTCCGCGTCTCGGCGCTCAGGGTGTTATCGCTTTGAGGCACGGCAGCCCTTCTGTGCTGTCGCAGCCCGCGATATCGCACTTCACCTGCCTCTGCTTCTCGTCGCAGCGCCTTGACCGCCCGTTTTGTCGTTCGCCCATGGTTTGTGCAAAATACGGGCTGAAAACGGCCGATAAAAGGGCAAACGGCATTTCTGCAAATGCGGTTCGTCCTTGTAAACGGCAAAACGGCGCCTAGCGGCCTTTTGAGTGAGAAGCTGCGGCGCAAGGCGGACCCTCGGGGCCTGCCAAGGCAGCGCCGGTGGCGTAAGGCTGACCCTGGGACGGTGCGCATTGTGTCCGCCCGATGGGGCATAATGGCTCCATCGGGCAACACGCGGGCGCGGGTTCGCTGAAAGGGGTTTTCGATGGGCAGATCGGCAGGCGGCGGTGGCGGCTCCCGAGGCGGAGGCGGCTTTGGCGGCGGAGGCCGAAGCTCTGGCGGATTCTCCGGCAGGCGCGGAGGCGGCGGAAGAAGTTTTGGCTCCCGTGGGTTCGGCGGCGGGGGAGCGCCGTGGGGCGGCTTTCGTCCGCCGCGACCCCCGCGCAGGGTCTATTACGGCGGGGGAGGCGGTTTTTGGCCCTTCCTCGCCGGCTGGGGCATCGGCAGGGGCTCATCTGCCCGTCGTGCCGCCGCAGCCGGACCGATGCCGCCCACATCGTGCGGCGACCCCGAGCGCAACAACGGAGCTGCGCGCGGCTGTCTCATCGGCATCGTGGTGGTGATTGCCTGCTTGCTGCTTTTTATGGTCATGGCACCGGGGCGCTCGTGCTCGATGTTCTCGGGCGGAGATGTCACGGCATCCACCCATACGCGCGAGCCACTGTCCGCCAGTGCAGTCAACGAGACGGCCTACTACACCGACGAGAGTGGCGACTGGATCCGCAGCCCCTCGACGCTCGAGCAGGGACTTCGCGCTTTTCAGGAGAAGACCGGCGTCCAGCCCTACATCTACATCCTGCCGAATGGCACCACAACATCTACCTCAGAGCTTACCAAGCGGGCCGAAGAGCTCTATGACACACTCTTTACCGACGAGGGGCATTTTCTGCTCGTTTTCTGTGACGACGGCAACGGCTCCTTCAACTGCGGCTATACGGCTGGGTCGCAGGCAAAGTCCGTTATGGATAGCGAGGCGGTCGGTGTTCTTGCCGATTATCTCGACCGGTATTACCAAGACCTCTCGCTAAGCGAGGAAGAGATCTTCTCCAAGGCGTTTTCGAGCACCGCCGACCGCATCATGTCGGTCACCACCTCGCCCATCGTTTATGTGGCGATCGCCGGGGCGGTGGTTGTGGTGGCCGTGATCGTGGTCGTTGTGGTGCGCCGCCGCGCGGAGGTCCGCCGCCGCGAGCAGGAGCACTTGGAGGAGATGCTCAACACCCCGCTCGAGACGTTTGGTGACGCTAAGCTCGACGATCTGGAGGAGAAGTACCGCTCGTCCTCCTCAGAGCAGTAGCGGCGCTTGCGCAGCGGGCTGACGGGGTACAAGAGTGGCTATATCGCGCGCGGGGACCGGCCTGCGCGCCCGGGCGATGCCCGGACCCGATGTGAGGGGAGCCCAAATGGGAGTGCTCGACCGTTTTGCAGACATCATCAAGGCCAACGTCAACGACTTGCTCGACCGCGCGGAGGACCCCGCCAAGATGGTCGATCAGTATCTGCGCGACCTTACCGAGTCGCTCGCGGAGGTTAAGCATGAGACCGCTGGGGTGATGGCCGAGGAGGCCCGCACGGCGCGCGCCGTGGCCGAGAACAACAAAGAGATCGAGAAGTACGCGGGTCTTGCGCGTCGGGCGCTGCAAGCCGGCAACGAGGACGATGCCCGCACCTTCCTTGCCAAGAAGCAGCAGCTTGAGGCTAAGGGCGAGAGCCTGGGCACGGCTGCCGAGGCTGCCTCGACAAACGCCCAGAGGATGCGCGACCTGCACGACAAGCTTGTGAGCGATATCGAGACGCTGCGTGGTCGGCGTGAGGCCATCAAGGCCAAGGTCGCCGTTGCCAAGACGCAGGACAAGGTCAACAAGGTGAGCTCAGCCGGTGATGGTGCCGCTGCCGCCATGAGCGCCTTTGACCGCATGGAGGCACGGGCGGACGAGATGCTCGACCGCTCCAACGCCATGAGCGAGCTCAATGCCACGCCCGAGGATGCGGCGGCTGCGCTGGAGCGCAAGTACGCTGAGGCCGGCTCGACGGCCGCGGTGGATGAGGAGCTTGAGGCGATGAAGCGGGAGATGGGGTTGTAGCTCTTCGCTTGATAAGTTGACTGACCTGATCGCCCGGGGAGGGCGGGTCCCCATGAGGTTCGGCGCCTTCGGCTCGCTGCGCGCTCACCTCACGGGGACCCGCCCTCCCCGGGTTGCTGGTACGTTGTCGCTTCGCTCCAACGTTGGGGGAAGGGCTAAGGTTGCAACTCGAACGTTGGGGGTGGGGTCGGCTTGGGTGCGCGGTCCCTGACCCGCTCTTCGGGCTTAGGCGTTGATGCTGGTGAACTCCTCTAGGGGGATGCGCCTTGCTTCTCGCTTGATGGGGTCGGCGATCGTGTCGGCTGGGTAGCCTAGGGTGAGCATCGAGATGGGGTCTGTACCCTCGGGGAGGCCAAATTCGGCGCGGGCGATGTCGGGGTCGAACATGCAGACCCAGCAGGTGCCGAGGCCAAGCTCGCAGGCCTGCATCATCATCTGGTCGACCACGATCGAGGAGTCGATGAGGGCGGCGCTCATGCCGTCGCCCCTTCGCATCCACGCGTCTTCAGTGCGGGCGCAGGCAAGGATAACCACCGGTGCCCCAAAGACGCTGCCGTCTTTAGCAAAGTGGTGCGCCGCACGCGCCGCCTTCTCGCGCAGCTCGGGCGTGTCACAGACCACGATGCGGGTAGGGTGGTTGTTATGGGCGGACGGAGCGACACGTCCCGCCTCGACCACCGCAGCAAGCACCTCAGGTTCAACGGCGCGCGACTCATAAGAACGGCACGAATACCGAGCAAGCGTAAGATCAGCAAAAGACATAGGTTCCTCCCAAGTTGAAGGACATTCTCACCGCATTGTACCGCCCATAAAAACTCGTGACAGGAACAACGCGTATGAGGAAGCGTCGTTCAGCCAACTCAACGAGCCCAGAAACCCATGCATCCCCTCAGTGCGGACAAGCCATAGTTCGAACCCGCGAGGCTCTACCTGCCTGTAGCCCGCGCAGTATCCTTCCACCCCTATTGAAGCGTGGGAGACAAGGCTGATGCCGGGAGCCCCTGCCGCCCACTGGGCAGTGAGTCGCGAAGCGAGCCGCAGGCGCCGAACTGCCCTGTGGGCGGCAGGGGCTCCCGACATCAGCCGATGCGGGCCCGACTGTGCTACAATCTCCCTCCGAAGCGGGCCAGACGGTCGCGCGAGGACGCTTTGCGCTCTCGTGAGGAAAGTCCGGGCTCCACAGGGCAGCATGCTGGCTAACGGCCAGGCGGGGCGACCCGACGGAAAGTGCCGCAGAAAAGAAGACTCCCACCTGCGCACAAGCGTAAAGGGAAAAGCTGAAACGGTGGTGTAAGAGACCACCAGCGCCGCGGCGACGTGGCGGCTGGGTAAACCCCATGCGGAGCAAGCGCGAATAGGAGCGCGATGGGCCGGCCCGGTCCGCGCTCGGGTAGCGTGCGAAGAGCCGCGCGGCAACGCGTCGGCCAAGATAAATGACCGTCCGCGACAGAACCCGGCTTATCGGCCCGCTTCATATCTTGCCTCCGCCGCCCGCGGCAGGGTGTTTTGATTCCGCTCAAGGCGTCAGATGTACGTAAGGTAAATGTAAAGGCTTCGTAAGCTCATAAACCCCCTCTATAGAACGGGCAGGTCAGAGCGCTGCCGCCTGCCGGCGCCGCGTGCCGGGGAGCGACAAATTGTCAGCTCAACATCAGAATCACGTTAAGAACCGTTAAAATGTTTGCGGTTTTGTGAAACAGTGCGCCTCGGCGCATCACGTGAGGGAAAAGAGCATACGTGGACGTTTCGCTAGGGCTGTTCCTGCAAGAGGTGGTGGCAAACCCCATCCTCGCCATCACCGTGTTGCTCACGCTCGGTGTCATCTTCGTCAACGGGTGGACCGACGCGCCCAACGCCATCGCAACCTGCGTTACCACGCGCTGCATGAACGCCCGTCCGGCGATCATCATGAGCGCCATCTTCAACTTCATGGGCGTGCTCATCATGACGCACATCAACGCCTCGGTGGCCTCAACCATCTCCAACATGGTCGACTTCGGCACCGATACGCAGATGGCCCTCGTGGCGCTCTGCGCGGCCCTCTTCTCCATCGTGGTTTACAGCGTGGGCGCCTCGATCTTTGGCATTCCCACGAGCGAGAGCCACTCGCTCATTGCCGGCCTTACCGGTGCCGCGCTCGCCACGCAGGGCGGCCTCGACGGCGTGAACGGCGAGGAGTGGGTCAAGGTCATCTACGGCCTCGTGCTGAGCTTGGCGATCGGTTTCGCCCTCGGCTGGGGCATCTGCAAGGGGCTGACCATCTTGTGCCGTAACATCGACCGGCGGCGCGCCAACGGCTTCTTTACGGGTGCGCAGATTTTTGGTGCGGCGGCCATGAGCTTCATGCACGGCGCGCAGGACGGCCAGAAGTTCATCGGCGTGCTGCTGCTCGGCGTGGCCTTCTGCAACGGCCAGCCCGATGTCTCCGGCGCGGTCATCCCCGTGTGGCTCATGATTCTCTGTTCCACGGTGATGGGCATCGGTACGAGCGTCGGCGGCGAGAAGATCATCAAGTCGGTGGGTATGGACATGGTCAAGCTCGAGAAGTACCAGGGCTTCTCGGCCGACCTCGCGGGCGCCATCTGCATCCTGCTCTCCACGGTCTTCGGAATCCCCGTCTCCACCACGCACACCAAAACGAGCGCCATCATGGGCGTCGGCGCGGTCAAGCGCCTCTCGGCCATCAACTTTACCGTGGTGCGCGATATGGTGCTCACCTGGATCTTCACCTTCCCGGGGTGCGGCCTCATCAGCTTTGTGATGGCCAAGATCTTCCTCATGGTGTTCTAGGCGAGTTATCTCTTTAGGTTGGACGGATCGGCGCGGCGCGGCCGCGTCTTCGCAAGGTTGCGATCAGCGATTGGGAGGCAATCTGCCATGGCAAGAAAGAATGACGCGTTTTACTACGACTCGTTCCGCGAGCACGCTGCGCTCTCGTGCAAGGCGGCCGAGCTTCTGCACGAGGTCATGAGCTCCTATAACGTGGAGGAGTTCAAGGCCGCGGTGGACAAGATGCACGCCATCGAGCAGGCGGCCGACGAGAAGAAGCACGAGATCAACGACGCCCTCGTCACCGCCTTTGTGACCCCGATCGAGCGCGAGGATATCGCCTTGCTGAGTGAGAATCTCGATACGGTGACCGACCGCATCGAGGGCGTGCTGCACCGCCTCTACTTTGACAACATCACCGAGATTCGCGATGATGCGCTCGAGCTTTCCGAGATGATCGTGCGCGCCTGCACCGAGATGGCCGCGCTCCTCGAGGAGCTTCCGCAGTTCAAGCGCTCCAAGACCCTGCGCGAGCACGTGATCGCCATCAACTCCCTCGAGGAGGAGGCCGACCACGCCTACATCCGCGCCATGCGCCGCCTGCACACCACCTGCACCGATCCGCTGACGGTCTTTAGCTGGCACGAGGTCTACACCTTCCTGGAGTACTGCGTCGACAGCTGCGAGCACGTAGCCGACACGGTGAGCAGCATCGTAATGAAGAACTCGTAGCGGCGTTTCGCATGCAGCGATGGGCGCCTGCGGCGGGAGCCCCACCTTCATCCTACGCTTCGGACAGTCCTGACTCGCGCGGAGGCGCCACTGGCGCCTCCGGCTCATGCGGAACTCGCGTAGGACGAAGGTGGGGCTCCCGCCGCAGGCGCCCATCGGCATTTTGTCCACGGGTGCCCTTGTAACGAGTTGACGTTCCAACTCATAATAGGCTGCGGTATTGCACATGTTTGTTATCGTGTCGAATCACTCATGCGGCAGGTCGCCGGTCGGGGTCTCCTGTTAGGGTGAATCGCGAAGCGAGGCCGCAGGCCGCTGAGCCCTAACAGGAGACCCCGACCGGCGACCGGTGGGATGCGTATAGGGAGGGTACCGTGGAGAGCTATCTTACGCTGCGTGAGGGCGTTGAGGCGGTTGGGGAGTTTGAGGATCGCCGTAGCCGCTTTATTGCGCAGCTCGTGCATGTCTCTTCTGAGGAGGAGGCTGCGGCGCACCAGGCTGCGGTGAGGGCGCGGCACTTTGATGCGCGGCATAACGTCCCTGCGTGGATTCTCGCAAACGGTACGGAGCGCGCGAGTGACGATGGCGAGCCGCAGCGTACGAGCGGTCTTCCCACGCTTGAGGTGCTCCGCGGGGCGGGGTTGCGCGATGTCTGCTGTGTGACCACTCGATACTTTGGCGGGACGCTTCTCGGTCCCGGCGGGCTCGTGCGGGCCTATACCGCGGCTGCGCAGGCGGCCATCGCTGCGGCGGAGCGCGACGGCCAGGTGGTAGAGATGACGAGCGTGCTGCCCGTTTTGCTCACGGTGCCCTACGCCCGCTACGACCAGGTGCGCGATCTGGTGGAGCGCACGGGTGGCAAGATCGCGGATACCGCCTATACCGATGCGGTGGCGCTCAGCCTCGTATATAAAGCGGGAGAGGAGCGCCCGTTTCTCGATCTGCTAACTGAGCGCTTTGCCAATACGCTTGAGCCGAGTGTGGGCGAGCCTAGGTTCGCGGAGTTCTAGAAGGGCCGCTGCCTGTTCCGTCTCGTTCGCATCGTATCATCCAGTCAGCATACTCAAACAAAAACGGACCCCGCACGCGTGTGCGGGGTCCGCTGCATCTCGGGCTTACATCCGAGCTTGGGAGTTATTAGCCCTGGTAATCGACGACATCGATCCAGCTCAGGAGGAACTCCTCGTCGACCTTGCGACCGCGCGCGAGCTCGGAGGCGGCGACGATGCTCATCCACTGGCGGACGACCTGCATCGGCATGTCGGCGCGCTCGCAGTAGAGCTCGAGGTAGGCGTCGGCCTGCTCCTTGGAGTGCAGGGCAAAGAGCAGGTAGGTCATTGCGGCGTCGGCGGCAGGGGAGCCCTGGGTGGCGTGTGCCCAGTCGCAGACGTAGAACTCGCCGTCGTCACCCACGATGACGTTGGTGGGGTTAAAGTCGCCGTGGCAGACATAGCCCTTGCTCTTGAGGCCGTTCAGACGCTCGAGCAGGTTATAGCGGGTGGTCGCGTTGATCTGCTCGAGGGAGTTGATCATGCGGGTGTACTTGTCAAACTGACGGTTGAGCTGGGTGCAGGTGTAGCTGTTGATCTTGATCTGCAGATCGACAAACTGCTCCAGGTACTCGCCAAAGCGCTGGGGCTCGGCGTCCATCTTCTCGGCGAGGGTGACGCCGGGAACCTTGCTCGTGATGAGCGCCCAGCCGCCGTCATCGAGCTGCGTGACCTCGAGCGCCTTGGGGCTCGGGATGCCGGTCTCGTTGATGCGGGCGAGGTTAAGGGCCTCGTTAAAGACGTCGGAGACGGGCTTGGTCTCGTTAAAGACCTTGGCGATCTTGTCACCGAGGTCGTAGACGACCTTGTTGCCACGGTGGACGAGCTCGACCTTGGAATCGGGAAGCATCATGACGTAACCGTCCTTTCAATCAGAAATCAGGATTGCGACCTGACGTAATGGTACCCCGTCGCAAAAAGCGCCGTCCGCGTTGGCGGCGAACGGCGCTCTGTGCTAGGTAAACGAACGGGTACCGAGCTCCGTGCGCCTTACGCCTCGTAGGACTGCGGCTCGCGGCCGTAGTACGCGTCGAGGTAAAGCTCCTTGATCTCGCTCATGAGCGGGTAGCGCGGGTTGGCGCCCGTGCACTGGTCGTTGAACGCGTTCTCGGACATCTCGTCGAGCGTCTCGAGGAAGTACTTCTCGTCCACACCGTAGTCGGCGATGGTCTTCTTGATGCCGATGGTGTCCATGAGCTCCTCGAGCTTGGTGATGAAGTTCTCAAAGACCTCGCGATCGTCGGCGCCGGTGCAGCCGCAGTAACGGCCGAGCTCAGCGTAGTCGTGGAGCGCGTGCGGATACTGATACTGCGAGAAGGTGCCCATCTTGACGGGCTTCTCGGCGGCGTTGTAGCGCATGACGCGCGTCAGGATGACGGCGTTGGCCAGGCCGTGGGGCAGGTGATGGTAGGCACCGAGCTTGTGGGCCATGGAGTGGTTGAGGCCGAGGAAGGCGTTGGCAAAGGCCATGCCGGCGAGGCAGGAGGCGTTGTGCATCTCTTCGCGGGCGTGCGGGTCGCTGGCGCCCTTCTCGTAGGCCGCGGGCAGGTTCTCAAAGACGAGCTTAGCGGCGCGCATGGAGAGGCCGCGCGTGTAGTCGGAGCTCATGATGGAGACGTAGGACTCGATGGCGTGGGTCATGACGTCGATGCCCGAGGCGCAGGTGAGTCCCTTGGGCGCGGTCATGGCGTTGTCGACGTCGACGATGGCCATGTTCGGCATGAGCTGGTAGTCGGTGATCGGCCACTTGATGCCGGTCTCGGCGTCGGTGATGATGGCGAACGGCGTCACCTCGGAGCCAGTGCCCGAAGAGGTCGGCACGGCGACGAAGTAGGCCTTCTTGCCCATCTCGGGGAAGGTGTAGACGCGCTTGCGGATGTCCATGAAGTCCATGGCCATATCCTCGAAGTTCGCCTCGGGGTGCTCGTACATGAGCCACATGATCTTGCCGGCGTCCATCGCGGAGCCGCCGCCGACGGCGATGATGAGGTCGGGTTCAAACAGGCGCATGCGCTCGACGCCCTTCTCGGCGTCCTGCAGGCGCGGATCGGGCTGGATGTCGTAGAACGCGTCGTGCGCGATGCCCAGCTCGTCGAGCTTGTCCTCGATGGCACGGCAGTTGCCGTTCTTGTAGAGGAACTGGTCGGTCACGATGAAGGCGCGCTTCTTGCCCATGACGCGGCCGAGCTCCTCGATGGCGACGGGCGTGCAGCCCTTCTTGAAGTAGATCTTCTCGGGAGCGCGGAACCACAGCATGTTCTCGCGGCGCTCCGCCACGGTCTTGATGTTCAGCAAGTGCTTCACCCCAACGTTCTCGGAGACGGAGTTGCCACCCCAGGAGCCGCAGCCCAGCGTGAGGGACGGCGCCATGGCAAAGTTGTAGAGGTCACCGATGCCGCCCTGGCTGGACGGGGTGTTGATGACGATGCGGCAGGCCTTCATGGTCTCCTCGAAGAGGGCGATCTTCTCGCGCTCGGCAGGGTGCACGTAGAGCGAGGCGGTGTGGCCCGGGCCGCCGGCGAGCACGAGGTGCTCGGCCTTGTCGACAGCCTCCTGGAAGTCCTTCGCGTGGTACATGGCGAGCACCGGCGAGAGCTTCTCGTGGGAGAACTCCTCCTTGAGCGGATCGGTGGAGGTGCACTCGACGATCAGGATCTTGGTCTTGGCCGGAACCTTGATACCGGCAAGCTCGGCGATCTGGGGAGCGGGCATACCGGGGATGCGGTGATCGAGGGCGCCGTTCTTGAACATGGCCTCGCGCAGGGCCTCGAGCTCCTTGCCCTTCTTGACAAAATAGCAGCCGCGGTACTGGAACTCGGCCTTGACCTCGTCGTAGATCGAGTCGAGCGCGGTCACGGACTGCTCGCTCGCGCAGATCATGCCGTTGTCGAAGGTCTTGGAGTGGATGATGGAGTTGACGGCGAGCTTGATGTCAGCCGTGTCGTCGATGACGACGGGGGTGTTGCCGGCGCCGACGCCGAGGGCGGGCTTGCCGGAGGAGTAGGCGGCCTTCACCATGCCGGGGCCACCGGTGGCGAGGATGATGTCAACGTCGCTCATGAGCTTGTTGGTGAGCTCGAGGGAGGGCTGATCGATCCAGCCGATGATGCCCTCGGGGGCGCCGGCCTTGACGGCGGCGTCGAGCACGACCTTGGCGGCGGCGATGGTGCACTTGGCCGCGGCGGGGTGCGGGGAGATGATGATGGCGTTGCGGGTCTTCAGGCAGATGAGGCACTTGAAGATGGCCGTCGAGGTGGGGTTGGTGGTGGGGATCACAGCGCCCACGATGCCGATCGGCTCGGCAACCTTGGTGATGCCATAGGCCTCATCGCGCTCGACGACGCCGCAGGTCTTGGTGTTCTTGTAGGCGTTGTAGATGTACTCGGCGGCGTAGTGGTTCTTGATGACCTTGTCCTCCACGACGCCACGGCCGGTGTCCTCGACCGCGAGCTTGGCGAGCGGGATGCGCTGCTTGTTGGCAGCCATGGCGGCCTCGTAGAAGATCTTGTCGACCTGCTCCTGCGTGTAGGTGGCGAAGACCTTCTGGGCCTCACGCATGTGCGCGAGCTTGGCCTCGAGGGCGTCGACGGAATCGATGACCTCAGGCGCGGCTGTTGGTTTTTTCACCATGTGTCTCTCCTCGTGACTGGTGATTTACCCTACGGCCTTGATTTTAGCAAGTAAGAACTCGGTGAATGGCAAGATTCTGGTAAACGGTACATTAAAACGTTTCATTTATTTGGAGCGTTTCAATTTTGAATGAGGGGGATTGGCGGCGAATTTGACAGCGGATACCCGGGTGGATGGGAGGGCGGAAACATTGCCTGACGCGCGGACGAACGGACTTGCCGGTTCGCCGGAAAAGGGGTCGGTCGAAGCGTCACCGCCGGCCGGTGGTAATTCCTTCTATTAGAACGAATTGGTCAAGTGCAACCCTTCAATTGACTGATTCGTTCTAGTAGAAGGGATCGGACATTGTTGGTAGAAGGATTTAGGCAGGCGACGTTGTGCTGGCGGAAAGGGTCGGCCAACCAACGACACCTTGGTGAGAAGCCAGGCCGGCGCCGGCGGGCCTTGAGGCAGAATGGGTCAGACTGGATCGACGGTATGCTGTCGGGAGGAGTCAGGCTGGTGCGCCGTTGTGCCGGTAAAAGGTATCGGGCAGGCGGCGCGTCATATCGGTGGAAAACCGTTCGGGCGATCTCAGTGCCCGCCGCCGGCCATCATCTTGACGGCGTGGCCGAACTGGTCGGCCACGGCCTCCCAGCACTCGCGCGCGGCCTTGGTCGAACCGGGAAAGTTCACAACGAGGGTGTGCCCGCGCTGCATGCAGCGGGCGCGCGAGAGCATGGCGCGGCGCGTCTTGGTGAGGGAGTAGGCGCGCATGGCCTCGGCGATGCCGGGCACGTCGCGCGGGCAGACGTCGGCGGTTGCCTCGGGTGTTACGTCACGGGGCGAAAGGCCCGTGCCGCCGCAGGTGATGACGATATCGGCCCCCTCATCGGCGGCGGCGCGGATCGCCTCGGCGATCTGGGCTCGGTCGTCGCGTACGACCACATGGCCCGTACAAACCCAGCCGGCATGGGCGACGAGCTTCTCCAAGGCCGCGCCCGCCTCGTCCGAGGCGAGGTCGCGCGTGTCCGAGCATGTGACGATGGCGAGCTTGACCGCCGGCCCCTCTGCGTGCATGTGGGCCTGCTTCATCTCCGCCGCCATTAGAGTTCAGCCCCTTCGGGGAGGTCGATGCGCACGCACGTGGCCTCGTCGCCCGCCGTGTAGCCCTGCAGGCCCTCCGGGACCATGAGCAGGCAGTTGGCGCGATGGAGCGTGCCGAGCAGGGCGGAGTTCTGCGAGCGCTCCTCGGTGACGGTGGCCTCGCCCGTCTCGGGGTCGCGCGCCACGCGGGCCCGGTCGTAGAAGCGCCGCTCCTGCCGTTTGCGCACGTTGTGGGTCACACGGGCGCGCTCGAGCGGCCGCTCGAGCAGGGTGTGGCCGCGCATGGCGCGGATGGCCGGGCGCGCGAGCATCTCAAAGCCCACACAAGCGGCAGCCGGGTTGCCCGAGAGCCCGAGGAAGGGCACGCCGCGCACGAGCCCAAAGGTGATGGCCTTTCCGGGGCGCATGGAGATGCGGTCGAAGAGCACCTCGCCCTCGCGCTGCACCAGGGCCTCGATGTAGTCGTAGTCGCCGGCGGAGGCGCCGCCGCTCGTTACCACAAAGTCGCAGCTCTCGACCATTTCGAGCACCGCTTGGGCAATGGCATCCTCGTCATCCGCCACGATGCCGAAGAATCGCGGCTCCGCGTCCGCGTCGAGCGCGGCGGCCATAAGGGCCGGTCCGTTGGCGTCGCGGATCTGCCCTCGCTGGGGCTGCTCCGTGGGCGGGACGAGCTCGGTTCCCACCGAGAGGATTCCCACCCGCGGGGCCCGGCGCACGGCGACCTCCGCCACGCCTGCCGAAGTGAGGAGCCCCGCACCCGCTGCGGTCACCACCTCGCCGGCATGCATGATAACGTCGCCCGCATGCGCTTCGAGGCCCGCCTCGCGGATGTTTTCGCCCGGTTTCGCCGGCGCCCGGAAGGTCGCGAGGGCACCCTCGTTGCCCGAGCCGTCGCCACCGGTGACCTCAACGATCTCGTACTTCACCACGGCGTCGGCACCAGCGGGTACCGGGGCGCCCGTCATGATGCGCACCGCCTCGCCAGGGCTCACCTCGCCGGTAAAGACGTGGCCCGCCGCCTCGTGGCCCGTGACCTTGAGGGTGACGGGGCGTGCGTCCGAGGCGTCCGCCAGATCGGCCGTGCGTACCGCATAGCCGTCCATGGCGCTGTTGGCAAAGGGGGAGAGGTCGATGTCGGTGGTGGCGTCGGCTGCGAGCGGCAGGCCCACGGCCCGCCATGCCTCGAGGTGCTCCTCGGGCATGGGGTGTATGTGCTCGAGCACGATGGCGCGCGCTTTTTCGACCGAGATCATCTGCTCAGACATCGCGTTCCTTTCTCACGTGGCCGGGGCTGCCCTGGCGGCGGGCCCGGGATGCGCCGGTTCGATTGCTGCTCGGCGAGCCCGCGCTGGGCTGTGCGGACGCAGCGCCCCGAGGCGGAATCTCGCGGGGGTTTGGCCGAATACAGCCGACCCCCTCTGATAGTAACAACCGATTGGGGCGCCGTGCCGGACGAGCTAGCGCCCCTTCGTCAAGAGGCGAACCGGGCTCGCCAAGATTGAATTATTCTCAAGTGAGTATAATATAGAACAGCACTCTCGTTGCGAAGCGGAGGAGGGGCGGCATACGTTGCCCCGCGCATTCGCAGAGAAAGGAGTAATCATGTCGCGCGCAACCTGCTCTCGCCGGAAGTTCGTGGCCCTCGGAGGTGTTGCCGCGGCTGCCGCCCTAGCGGGTTGCAGTTCGCAGACCGATTCAGACACGTCGGCGACCGGCTCTATGCCTGTTAAGGGTGACGCGACCGCCGATGACGTTGTGAATCTCCAGATTTTTGCCGCCAACTCGCTCGAGAAGGCCCTGCCCGATGTTGAGTCGCTCTACACCGAGCAGACCGGCGTGACGTTTGCCGACACGCAGTACAAGGGCTCCGGCGACTTGGTGGAGCAGATGCGCGGCGGCGCTCCGGTGGACATCCTCATCACCGCTTCCGCGGGCACTATGGACGATGCCGCCGAGGACGGGCTCATCGATGACGATACGCGCAAGGATATGTTTACCAATGAGCTGGTGATCGTCCGTGCGATGGGCAGCGACGTAAAGGTGGATTCGCTCGAGGACGTGGCCTCCGTCGAGGGCAACATCGCCATCGGCGAGCCGGGCGCCGTGCCCGCCGGCAAGTACGCCAACCAGGCGCTTGCGAGCGCGGGGCTCTATAGCAACGTCGAGGGCGAAGACGGCAAGTACGCCTCTTCGATCGCCGATCGCGTGGTTGAGGCGGACAAGGTCGGAACCGCAGCGCAGTATGTCGCCACAGGCGACTGCACCATCGGCTTTGTGTACTCCTCGGACGTCTATCGCTACGACGGTATCGAGATCGCCTATACCTGTCCGGCGGAGTCGCACCAGCCGATCGTCTATCCGGGTGCAGTTGCGGCCTCCTCAAAGCAGGCAAAGGCGGCCGAGGAGTTCCTCGACTTCTGCATGACCAACGAGGATGCACTCGGCGTGTGGGCCGAGTACGGCTTTGAGCTCGCTTAGCGCGGCTCTAGCTACCGAAGAAGCATGTGCCGTATCCAGCCATGATGATTAACGCCGTACCGACCGCCATGTATCGCTGGGCCCGCGGCCTTGCGTGTGTATTGCTCGCGCTCGCGCTGGTATGCGCGGGCGCGGCTGCTTGCTTGGCGCCCATGCCTGCGTGGGCGGAGGTTGAGTCGGGGGCAGAGGAGGGGAGCGCCCTCGATGCGGACTCCGGCTTGGGCGTGATCGGCTTTACACGCTATCAGCGCGGTGCCGCGCGCCCGGTTGCGGGCGAGGACGTGGGCTATCGCTTCCCCCTGCCCGCGGGCGCCAACCTCGTTGCCCTGAACACCCCGGAGCATCTGCTTGTGTACGTGGCGCCCGAGGCGGCGGAATCCCTAGAGCTCGACCTTGCGGACCCCGCCAGTGCGCAGGCGGTTTTTGAACTTGTTGCTACGCTCGACGATGAGGCCTCGCATGGCGGCGGGCGCATGTCTGACGAGGCCGGCAGCAAAAGCCTCGTGGTAACGAGCGACCCGAGCGTTAGCGTGGGCGCCTACACCTATATCTTTTTCATCGAGGCCGGGGGGCGCGCCTATTGCGCGGTGCAGCCCGCCGGCCTTGCCGCGGGCGCCGCGCCCACCGAGGCGGCCGAGGCCATGGGGCTCGATCTGGGCGAGGGCGCCGGGTGGTGCGACGGCGGTACGCTCGTCTCGGCCGAGGACGTGGCGCCCGCTGTGGAGCCTGGTCCGTTCGACCGGTTTCTCTCCTCTATCTCCCATGTTGACCTGAGCCCCCTTTGGGTCTCGCTCAAGACGAGCTTCACCGCGCTCGCCATCACCTTCGTGCTCGGGCTCTTGGCCGCGTGGCGGACCATGGGCACCTCGAGCCGCCTCAAGGGGCTCCTCGACTCCGTCTTTACCATCCCCATGGTGTTGCCGCCCACGGTCTGCGGTTTTCTGTTGCTTCTGCTCTTTGGGCGGGCCACGCCGGTGGGCAGGTGGCTCATCGAGCATGGGGTGTCGCTCGTCTTTACCTGGGAGGCCGCCGTTATCTCGGCCGTGGTGGTGAGCTTTCCGCTTATGTACCGCACGGCGCTCGGCGCCTTCGAGTCGCTCGACGCCGCCATGCTCGATGCGGCTCGCACGCTCGGCTGGAGCGAGGGCCGGATTTTCCGCAGGCTTATGATGCCCCTTGCCTGGCCGTCCATTGCGGCGGGGACCGTGCTCGCCTTTGCGCGCGCAATGGGCGAGTTTGGGTGCACGCTCTTTTTTGCCGGCAACTACGCGGGCGTTACGCAGACGATTCCGATCGCCATCTACTTTGAGTGGATGAGCGGCAACACCGATGTGGCGATCTTCTGGGTCGTCGTGGTGATCGCGCTCAGCTTTGCGGTGGTGCTCCTCATCAACCTCTACGCGGCGCGCTCGCAGCGCTATCGGATGCGCGGCGGCATTGCCCGGGGGCGGGCACGGCGGCGGGCGCCGGGGGTGGTTGCCTCTGAGGGGGATCGAGGCGGCGTCGTCGGCGCGGATGAAGATGCCGAGGCAGGCGGAGACGTGCTGCGCATCGACCGTGAGGCGCTCCGCGAGCTGCTTGGCGAGCCGGCTGGGGGCTCGGGCGCGGGCCGCCACGCCGCCGACGATGCGTCCGCGCACCCGAAGGGAGGCCGCTGATGTCGCTCTCGCTCGATATCCGCAAGCGCTATCCCGGCTTTACGCTCGACATGCAACTCGAGGCGGGGGAGGAGCGCGTAGCGCTGCTCGGTGCCTCGGGGTGCGGCAAGAGCTGCACGCTCCGGTGCATCGCCGGCGTGGAGACGCCTGACGAGGGCAGGATCGTGGTTAACGGCGTTACGTTCTTTGATTCGGCGAGGCGCATAAACCTCTCGCCCCAGAAGCGAAAGTGTGCCCTCCTCTACCAGAGCTACCAGCTCTTTCCCAACCTCACGGTGGCCGAGAACGTCTGCGCCGGCATGGACCGCGCTCGCCCCGCCCCCGAGCTCCGCGCGCTTGCGGAGCGCTACCTCGCGATCTTTGGCATGGAGCGGTTTGCCGAGCGCTACCCCGCTCAGCTCTCGGGCGGGCAGCAGCAACGGGTGGCGCTCGCCCGCATGGTGGCCGCGCGTCCGGGCATCTACCTGCTCGACGAGCCGTTCTCGGCGCTCGATGCCTACCTCAAGAGCGCGCTTGAGCAGAACCTCCTTGACCTCTTTGACGTGGTGGGTTCGACCGTGCTCTATGTGAGCCACGATATCGACGAGGCCTGCCGCCTGTGCGACCGCATCTGCGTGGTGCACGAGGGGCGCGTGGCCGAGTCGGGGACGCCCGAGGAGCTCATGCGCCGCCCGCAGACGCTCGCGGCGCTCCGGCTCACGGGGTGCAAGAACACCTCGCCGGCGCGCAAGGTGGGCGAGACCGTGGTTGAGGCGCTCGATTGGGGGATGACCTTCGACGTGGGGGCACCGGTGCCCAACGACGTGGCCTACCTGGGCGTTCGCGCGTCGTACTTCCATCGTGACAACCGTCGTGCGCCCGGGCGCAACACCTACGACCTCACCGTGGTGCGCGTGAGCGACGCGCGTTTTGAGCGGCTGGTGCTGCTTGAGCCCCCGCGGGCGGACTCGCCGCACCTCCTGCAGTGGAAAGTGAACCTGGTGGGTGCCGACCGGGATGCACTGCCGCGCGAGGGCGAGACGCTCCGGATGCACTTTGACGCGCGGCGCATCCATCTGGTGAGTCGCTAACGAGTGCGGCCGCGGCCCCCGTCACACCGCTTGCTCGGCTGCGCGGCCCCGCGAGGCGGGCTGCGGTATCCTAAGGGCGTTACGACCGCTTACGTTGAGGAGGATTCATGAGCAAGACCGCCGTTGTTTCCGACCAGGCGCCCGCCGCGGTGGGCGCGTACTCCGCCGGCATCTCCGCGGGTGAGACCGTTTACCTCTCGGGCCAGCTCGGACTCGACCCTGCCACTGGTGCCCTCGTGGAAGGTGTTGAGGCCCAGGCGGCCCAAGCGCTGCGCAACATCGGCGCTCTGCTCAAGAGCGAGGGGCTCGACTACGGCGACGTGGTCAAGACGACCGTGCTGCTTGCGAATATCGACGACTTCGCCAAGGTCAACGAGGTGTATGCGACCTTCTTTGCCAAGCCCTACCCGGCGCGCAGCTGCTTTGCCGTGGCGGCGCTCCCCAAGGGTGGGCTTGTTGAGATCGAGGCGACGGCCGTTCGCGACTAGGGGCGACCGGGCGTCGGCGCCCTCAGCCGCACTGCCGGCTACATTGTGCCGAGCAGCGTGTTCTTAAGGATCGCGAAGCACTCCCGCAGCAGGTTGTTGGGGAGGTACCACGGCGTTGAGTACGCCGGGATGCCCCAAGTGTGCTCGAGGCCCTGGTGCTCGGCAATCTGCAGCGCGCGGTAGACGTGGAAGTTGTTGGTGACAATCCCCACGCGGTCGCGCGCGGGGTCGATGAGCTTGCTCGCAAAGGCGAGGTTCTCGGCCGTGGTGGTCGAGCGGTCCTCCCGGATGATGCGCTCGGAGTCTATCCCGGCATCCACGAGCCAGGCGGCCATGCAGTCCGCCTCGGACACGGGTTCGTTGTCGCCCTGGCCGCCGCAGGCGATCGCCTTCGTCTCGGGATGGTCCGCGAGGTAGTTGCGGGCCGTCTCGAGGCGATGACGGAGGACCTCGGCCGGCGTGCCGTCGGCGCGCACTTGGGCGCCGAGCACGAGCAGGTAGTCGAGGTCGTCGGGCGTCTCGGTGCGGTCCGCCGTCATGATAAAGGTGCTGAGTGCCACGGTTGCGACCACAAACACCACCGTGATGGCGCTCGCCGCGATGCGCGCCATGCGCACAGCGGCATTCTCCGGAGCGAGGAGGCTCGCGATGCCGGGGACGAGACACACCGCGGCGATGACGTACCACACAAGAAAAAACGAGCTCCCTGAGTTTACGAGCATGATGGTTGTGCCATAGAGGGCGCACGCGGCGCCAAAGACGATGAGCGCGATGGCCATGGAGCCTCCTCGCTGGTGGGTGCGTTTGATTTTGCGTGTCCATTGTTGCATAGAAGTGCGTGGTTGCCGCCGGTAGGTTATCCCGCGCCTGCGCTCCGGTGCCGGTGTCCGCGCTCGCCCCCTGCGGCGCTCGTCACTGCCGTTCCCGCCTCCGGCGTCCGCCGCGCCCTCCGCATATCAGCGTTTTGAAAAGAAGTGTCAGGATCCTGCAGCTCACTTGTCCGAACGAGTGGTCGCGCGTATCGTGGTGGGCGTGTGTTGTCGTTGGGAGGGCTCATGCCTGCAGGATTGCTTCCGATTATCTACCTCGCGTTCATCAGCCTCGGCTTGCCCGATTCGGCGTTGGGCTCCGCTTGGCCGACCATGGCGCCCGGATTTGGCGCGGGTGTGTCGTGGGTCGGTCTTGTCACCATGATCATCGCGGCGGGGACGATCGCGTCGAGCCTCATGTCGGTTAAGGTAGTCGATCGCTTTGGCACGGGGCGCGTGACCGTCGCGAGCGTCTTTCTTACCGCGGCGGGTCTCGTGGGCTTCTCCCTCTCCGATGCGTTCTGGCAGCTCTGCGTGTGGGCGATTCCCTACGGGCTCGGTGCGGGCGCGGTCGATGCGGCGCTTAATTCCTTTGTGGCCGTGCATTACGAGTCGCAGCACATGAGCTGGCTCCACTGCATGTGGGGCGTGGGCGCGAGCGGCGGGCCCGTCATCATGGCGCAGTGCATCGGCGCGGGGTCGTGGTCGCTCGGCTTTATGGTGCTCGGCGGCATCCAGGTGCTCATTGCCGTGGTGCTCACGGTCTCGCTGCCGCTGTGGAAGGACCGCACGCTCCCCAAGCCGGCTGGCCGTGGCGCGGGCGATGGGTTGGGCGACGGCGCAACGGAGGAGGGCGCTCTTGCCGTGAGCCGGCGCGACCTTCTGCGCCGCCCGGGCGTGCTCGCCGTGCTGGTCTGCTTTTTCTGCTATTGCGCGCTCGAGACCACCTGCGGCGCGTGGGCGGCCACGTACTGCACGCTCGCGCGCGGGATCCCGGCCGAGACGGCGGCCGCCTGGGCGTCGCTTTTCTATATCGGAATCACCATCGGGCGCGGCGTGAGCGGCTTTATCTCCATCAAGGTGGCCGACCACAACATGATTCGTCTGGGTCAGGTGCTCGTTGCGGTGGGCGTTGCCTGCATGTTGCTGCCTCTGGGTGACGGTGCGCTCGTGGCGGGGCTCGTGCTCACCGGCCTCGGCTGCGCGCCGATCTACCCCTCGATCATCCACGCCACGCCCGCGCGATTCGGCGACGACGCGGCGCTCGCGCTCACCGGCATGCAGATGGCATTCGCCTATGTGGGATCGCTGGTGATGTCGCCGCTCTTTGGCGTGCTCGCGCAGCTCATCAGCCCTGAGCTGTATCCGTTCTACCTCGCGGTTCTCTTGGTGGTGATGATCCTCTTTGCCGAGAAGCTCAACCGCGTGGTGAGCCGCCGCCGGGCGCGCGCGGCATAGGGGCGGCAAGCCTGCCGGGCTGCGCCGTACGGATGGCGGTGTTACAGAAGCCCGCTCGGCGGATTGATGAGTAGCTCACCCGCGAGTTGGCGCTGCACGGTAAGCGCTGCGGACATAGGCGACAGAAGGGGAGTCACCATGACGGAACGGGAGAAGATGGAGCAGGGCGCCTGGTACGATCCCGGTGCAGACTGGGAGCTCCGCGAAGCGCGGCGCCGGGCGGCGGACCTCGCGTTTGCTTACAACCAGACGCAGCCGAGCGACCGCGACCGCCAAGGCGAGCTCTTGCGGGAGCTCTTTGGTCATGTGGGAGATCACGCGAGCGTGCTTGCGCCCCTGCAGGTCGATTACGGATACAACGTGTCGCTCGGCAACCGGTCGTTTATCAACCACGGGGCTTACCTTATGGATTGTGCACCGATCACGATTGGCAACGACGTCTTTATCGGCCCCAACCTCGGCGCGTACACCGCTCAGCATCCGCTGGTTGCCGAAGAGCGCAACCTCGGGGTGGAGCGGGCATTACCCATCACCATCGAGGACGATTGCTGGCTCGGAGGCGATGTCAAGATCATGCCGGGTGTGACCATCGGCCGCGGCTGCGTGATCGGCGCGGGGAGCATTGTCACGCGCGACGTGCCCGCCGGGCATCTTGCCGTGGGCGCGCCGTGTCGGGTGGTTCGCGCTATCACCGACGAGGACCGGATCGGGCTGTAACGGCGGCAGCATTCGCGCATCTCGTGAAAGCGTTGCCCCGGCTGGCGTTTGGCCGTATACTACTGGCTCTGGACGTCGGGACGTGGCGCAGTTTGGTAGCGCGCCTGCTTTGGGAGCAGGATGTCGCAGGTTCGAATCCTGTCGTCCCGACCATATGCGGGCGTAGTTCATCGGTAGAACCTCAGCCTTCCAAGCTGATGAGGCGGGTTCGACTCCCGTCGCCCGCTCCATTGAGAGACGAGCCCGGTGCCCACGCGGCGTCGGGCTTTTTGCTACCGCGTGCCGGGAGTCGAACCCGGGAGGGTGCGGAACAGAGCCGGCGGCATCGTTCGTGACCGATTCCGCGTGCGTTGTTACATCGTCGGGCCATTCGCCGACATCTTCCCGCTCCCGCACCGAGCGTGTCCGTACCATAGGGCTGTGTGTTGCCGGACACGACGGCAACGGGAAGGAAGGAGATCCGTATGAGGGCCGTTCCGGCGATTCTGTCCGTGTTCTGCTTGTCCGCCGTGCTCCTTACGGGGTGCAGCCAGGGCGCGTCTGCAGGCTCCACGCCGTCCGAAGGGTCCACGCTCGCGGCGGTGGAGGAGGAGACCTCCGAGCCCGCCATGGAAAACTGGACGGAGAGTGCATTCTACGAGCGCCCCGTCACCGAGGTCATCTCCGATCTTGAGCTGCTCTCCTTTGAGGTGGCGGATGCGTACTACGACGGCAGCGAGGAGTACGGCTACAGTTACTTCTATATCACCCTGACCGGCGAGCTCAACCAGCCGCTTGTCGAGGGGGCGAGCGAGTACCTGCAGATCTCGCTGACCATCGATCATCCGGTATTCACGAGCGACTCTGAACAGACCTTGGAGGCGCTCGACCCCGCGACCATCGTCACGGGGGTCGATGCCATGATGTACCACCCCGAGGTCGATCCTTCGGAATGGGAAGGTCTGGCGCAGCAGGCGATCGACGCGTTCGGTCTTGAGCCTATGACGAGCTCCTCAACCGATGTGAGCCCGTTTGACGAGAACAGGATGCTCGGCAACTACACCGGACCCTCGACGTTTAATGGTCAGGAGGCCGAGTACATGATCATCATCTCCTCGTCTAGGGAGGGCGGTGACCTCCCTGAGCCTGACAAGCCGCTCTTCATCGACGTTTCGCTTTTCTTTATAGCTGCAACCGAGTAGGAAGAGCTGCTTCATTCGCGGTCGTTCTCCTGCTCATCTACCCCCGCGAGCCGGGCGTGGCCATAACACCGCCCTGTCCGCGGGGGCCTTGCGCTGCGTGTCTCCGGCGTCGGGCAGTCCGGCGCCGGAGGCCGCCTAGCGCAGCACGAGGCGGATGAGCCGATCCTTCCAGCGGGCATAGGGCTGGTAGCGCATCGGCGGGTCCGCCCACAGGCTGCGCTTGAGGATGCTCTTCTCGTGGCTGAATGTGTCGAAGCTCTTCTTGCCGTGGTAGCTGCCCATGCCGGAGGCGCCCACGCCGCCGAAGCCCATCTCGCTCGTGGCGAGGTGCACGATGGTGTCGTTTATGCAGCCGCCGCCAAAGGGCACGTAGCGCAGTAACCGGTCCTCGAGCGCGCGGTCGCGCGTAAAGAGGTAGAGCGCGAGCGGCTTGGGCCGCGCCTTGATAAGTGCCTCCGCCTCCTCGACGCTACGGTAGGTGATGACGGGCAGGATGGGTCCAAAGATCTCCTCGCCCATGACGGCGTCCTCGGCGGTGACGCCGTCCATCACCGTGGGCTCGATCTGGAGCGTCTCTGAGCACGACCCGCCGCCCGTGACGACCTTGCTCGGGTCGATGAGGCCGAGAAGCCGGTCGAAGTGCTTGCGGTTGATGATCTTGCCCCAAGCGGGGTTCTCCAGCGGGCGCTCGCCAAACATCTTGTTGATCTGCCGCTCTACCTCGCTTAGAAAGGCATCGTGCACCCGCTCGTCTACGAGCACATAGTCCGGGGCAACGCAGGTCTGCCCGCAGTTGAGAAACTTGCCAAAGACCACGCGCGCCGCGGTGACGCGCAGGTCGGCGTCGGCGGCGACGATGCACGGGCTCTTGCCGCCAAGCTCAAGCGTGACGGGCGTGAGGTGCTCTGCGGCGCGCTGCATAACGAGACGCCCTACCGCAACGCTGCCGGTAAAGAAGATGTAGTCAAAACGCTGGTCGAGGAGCTCGGTGTTCTCGGCGCGGCCGCCCTCCACAACGGTGACGAGCTCGGGCGGCAGGCAGCTCTCCACAATCTGGCGGATGACCACGGAGGTGGCGGGCGCGTAGGCGCTCGGCTTGACGACGCAGGTGTTGCCGGCGGCAAGCGCGCCCACGAGCGGCTCCATGGTGAGCATGAAGGGGTAGTTCCACGGGCTCATGATGAGGACGACCCCGTACGGCTCGGCGATGGTGAAGCTCCGGCCGGGGAGGTTTGCGAGGTCTGTGCGCACACGGTGGCGGCGAGCCCAGCGGCCAACGTGGTGGAGCTGATAACGGAGTTCGGCGAGGGTGAGGCCGACCTCGCACATGTAGCCCTCGGTCGGCGTTTTACCGAGGTCCGCGTGGAGCGCCTCCTCGATGTCGCTCTTGTGCGCGCGGATGGCGCGGTCGAGTGCGGTGAGTGCGCTGCGGCGCGCGGCGAGGGGGATGGTCGCTCCGGATGCGGCGTAGGTGCGGCAGCGCTCGACCTTCTCGGCGATGGACGCGGGTGTGGTGGTCATGGGTCCTCCCGGGTTGGGGCGATACGCTAGGTAGGTACCCGCTGATCTGGCGTAGATACAGCCAGCGGGGAGGGCGAGGTACTGCGACACGTCAACTGCATATCGTTGGCTTGCGTGGAGCCCGGCCGACGGGTGCGGGCCACACAGGGAACCGAGCAACCGAGATCGTGGCGAATGTGTCGGTCAACCTGCGCGATGGCCTGTGGTGGGAAGCTGGACGTGCGCGGCGCGCCACCCGCCCGTGGTTCCAGATTTCCGTTGGGCGTTCGTTTCCATCCTGTTGCACGGTCGTTTCCGTTTTATGAGCTGACCCACTGTGCAGATGCCGACGCTACACTACTCTAGGCCGGTTTTGTACCGCATTGCGGCGCACGGACGGCCGATGGCCGACACCCAGGCGCTGCCCGGGGAGGCCGCAAGCAACGAGTGAAGGAGTATCTATGAGCTATACCCAGAGGGTCATCGACGAGCTGCGCGAGCGCTACGCCGACCAGCCGGAGTTCCTGCAGGCCGCCATCGAGGTGCTCGAGACCATCGAGCCCGCGGTGGAGGCGCACCCGGAGTTTGAGGAGCAGTCGCTGCTCGAGCGCCTCGTGGAGCCCGAGCGCGTCATCATGTTCCGTGTGCCGTGGGTCGACGATGCCGGCAAGGTGCAGGTCAACCGCGGTTATCGCGTGGAGTTCAACTCCGCGATCGGCCCCTACAAGGGCGGTCTGCGCTTTAACCCCACGGTCACCCTCGGCATGCTCAAGTTCCTCGGCTTTGAGCAGATTTTTAAGAACGCACTCACGACGCTCCCCATGGGCGGCGGCAAGGGCGGCAGCGACTTCGATCCCAAGGGCAAGTCCAACCGCGAGGTCATGGCGTTCTGCCAGTCGTTTATGACCGAGCTTTCGCGCCACATCGGTCCCAACACCGACGTCCCCGCCGGCGACCTCGGCGTGGGCGGCCGCGAGATCGGCTACCTCTTTGGTCAGTACAAGCGCCTGCGCGACGAGTGGTCGGGTGTGCTCACTGGTAAGGGCCTTTCTTTTGGCGGCTCGCTTGCCCGCACCGAGGCCACGGGCTACGGCCTTGTGTACTTTGTTGACGAGTACCTCAAGAGCCAGGGCGACTCTTTTGAGGGCAAGAAGGTCGTCGTGCACGGCTCCGGCAACGTAGCCATCTACGCGATCCAGAAGGTGGCGCAGCTCGGCGGCACGACCATCGCCTGCTCCGACACCAAGGGCTGGGTCGAGGACCCCGAGGGTATCGACTACCAGGTGCTCGAGCACATCTACAACAAGAAGCGCTCCGGCCACGACCAGGGCGTGAGCTTGGCGATGTACGTCGACGAGCGCCCCGGTGCCACCTGGCACCCCGGCGACGGTCGCGGCGTGTGGCAGCTCCCGTGCGACGTCGCGCTGCCCTGCGCTCGCGAGAACACGCTCATCCTCGAGGATGCCGAGGCGCTCGTGGCCCATGGCTGCAAGGTTGTGGGCGAGGGCGCCAACATGCCCACCACGCCCGATGCGACCGTCTACCTCCAGGAGCACGGCGTTGCCTTTATGCCGGGCAAGGCGGCCAACGCGGGCGGCGTGCTCGTGTCCGGCCTGGAGATGAGCCAGAACGCCGAGCACCTCTCTTGGACCTTTGAGGAGGTTGACGGCAAGCTCGAGAGCCTCATGCGCGGCATGTTCCACAACGTGGACGACACGGCACGCGCGTACGGTCATGAGGGGAACTTTGTCATGGGCGCTAACATCGCCGGCTTCCTCAAGGTTGCCGACGCTATGATGGCCCAGGGCGTGTGCTAACTGCCTGTCTGACGCTTTGGACGAATTTGGGGGCCCTTCGGGGCCCTCTTTTTGAGCGGTTTGTCGGGCGCGAAAGCTTTTAATCGGAGTTTTTACTAGATTCCGGCTCGATGCATCGACCTGCTGAGAGGCGAGCGCCCCGCGATTCGCTGTACGAGCCAGGACGCTGCCGCCGGGCGGGCCTATAATGAACGCCATTGCCCCATTCGCGTTGGGAGGAACCATGCCCAAAGAGATCGCGTCGATCGTGCTTGGCGTGCTGTCGATGATCGTATCGTTTGTGCCGATTATTCCGCTCCAGATCGTGGGCGCCGCGGTGGGTGTGTGGGGCTTTTTGATGGGGCGTCGCGCTCGTCGGGAAGACTATCGCCGCGACCTTCCTGCGACGATCGGCCAGATCTGCTCGGGCGTCGGCGTTTTTCTGTGCCTGCTCGCACCCGTGCTCGCTGTGGTGAGCAACATCGTCTTGCTGTTCATGCGTTAGGGGATGTTGGCCGAAGGGGACTGCGGACGTTTTCTGGTGCATCCCCGTCCTGCCGTTTGGATTCTGCTGCAGTTTGTCAAATAAGCGGGCCGACGCGTCGTTTGGATTGACGATTTGCGGCACTATTCGGCGCGCCATCTCAGTTCTGCTGCGGTTCGTCAAACAAGGGGCGCGCCGCCGCGCTACGATTGACCATCTGAAGCGCAATGCGCGGGCTCGCTTCTGTTGCGCTGCAGATCGTCAAAGGATTGGTTGGGGATGTGTTCCGTTTGACCCATTCCAACCGCGGCTCGTCACGCAAGGCGGCGTTTCGACCGGTTTAGGTAACAATCTGCGGCAACGATGAGGAGGCGGGACCGCGGTTGCCGCACTTTGTCACGCAAGACCGTCGAGGCACCCCCTTAGGTGCGAAACTGCGGCAACGGTGGTCGGGCTCTCTTGCTGTTGCCGCAGATGGTCACGTAAGGAAACGCTGGTGCATCGATCGACGTGCGTCCGTGGATGCCCGGGGCGCCCGGGAAGGGCTGGCATTCCGCACGATCGGTACAAAAGGGCAGGGGCTTTGTGATCGACCCTGGCGCCCGACCGCGCGCCGGGGCAACCGTTTACCGAGAGAACGGCCGCGCTCACGATGCGACAGCGGGTATCTGCAGAAGATGTGCGTAAGGTAGTACCTGCGACAGGCATGCGCTTACATTGGTTACGCAATGAGAGGGCGGCACGGGCAGGTGAGCCAGGGCCGTCCTGACGTGATACGAAAAGGAGCGCGCATGCAACCCGATACCCCAACATCCAAACGCAAGACGACAAGCGCGCCGGCAACCCGCACGCAGAGTGACTCCAAGGCGGAGAGCCGCAAGGCAACGCCCTCTGGTGACGAGGCAAAGACGGCCGCGAAAAAGTCCGTCAGCCCGAGCAAGGCCGCTGCCGCCAAGCCCGCAGCAGCCAAGCCCGCCGCCAAGCGGCGCACGGCGGCCAAGGCGCCAGCTGCATCCACAGCGTCGGCCGCAGCAAAGCCGGCTGCCGCAGCGCCCGGGCCGAAGGCATCGGCCCCGGCAAAACCGGCTGCAGCCAAGGCATCGGCCACAGCCAAGTCAGCCGCGGCACCCAAGCCCAAGGCCAAGGCATCGGCCACACCCAAGCCGGCCGTGGCGTCCAAGTCCAAGCCCGCCGTCCCGGCCGGTCCGGATCCGCACTTTGCCGAGCGTCTTACCCGTCATCACGACGAGCTCCGCTGGCTCTACATGGAGCTATACGACAATCCCGACATGTTCGGCGAGCTCGTTGAGCAGATGGGGCGCTTCTCCACCGAGCGCAGCGCGGCGCTACGCGACCTCGATGCCGAGCGTGAGGCCGAGGGCGCCTGGTACCGCAACCGAGATATGCTCGGTATGCAGATGTATATCGACAACTTTGCCGGAACCATCAAGGGCGTCGAGGAGAAGCTCGACTACCTCAAGCGCTGCAGCGTCAACTACATCCACCTCATGCCCTTCCTCGACACGCCGGCCGATAAGAGCCGCTCCGACGGCGGTTACGCGGTCAAGGACTTCCGGCGTGTCCGCCCCGATCTTGGCACCATGGACGACCTCGCGCATCTTGCTGCGACCTGCCACAAGCAGGGCATCAGTCTCTGCATGGACTTTGTGATGAACCACACCTCCGACGAGCACGAGTGGGCGCGCCGCGCTCGTGCCGGCGAGGGCGAGTACATGAGCCGCTATTTCTTTGAGGCAAACCCGGCGGTTATCGAGCAGTACACACGCGACGTGCCGCAGGTCTTTCCCACCACGGCGCCGGGTCACTTTACCTACCTGCCCGAGCTCGGCCAGTCGGTCATGACGCAGTTCTATCCCTACCAATGGGACCTCAACTACCGCAACCCGCGCGTCTTTAACGAGATGATGTACAACTTCCTCTACCTCGCCAACCGCGGGCTCGACATCATTCGCATCGACGCGGTGCCCTACATCTGGAAGCAGCTCGGCACCAACTGCCGAAACCTCCCACAGGTACACACCATCGTGCGCATGATGCGCATGATCGGCGAGATCGTCTGTCCGGGGATCGTGCTGTTGGGCGAAGTCGTGATGGAGCCCAAGGAGGTCGCTCCGTACTTTGGCACGCCCGAGAAGCCCGAGTGCCACATGCTCTACAACGTCACCACCATGGCGACCACGTGGCACACGGTGGCGACGCGCGACACGCGCCTGCTGCGTCGGCAGATGGACGCGGTCTGCAGCCTGCCACGCAGCTACACGTTCCTCAACTACCTGCGCTGCCACGACGACATCGGCTGGGGGCTCGATTACCCCACCCTCAAGTGTTGGGGCATGGAGGAGGTCCCGCACAAGCGCTACCTCAACGAGTACTTCCTCGGGCACGTGGAGGGCAGCGACAGCCGCGGCTCCCTCTACAACGCCGATCCGGTGACGGGCGACGCGCGCTTCTGCGGCACCACGGCCTCGATGTGCGGCGTGGAGGCCGCGGGCTTTGAGGGCGACGACGAGAAGATGGCGTGGGCGATCCAGAAGGACCTCATGCTCCACGCCTATATGCTCACGCAGTCGGGCCTGCCCATCATCTACAGCGGTGACGAGGTCGGGCAGGTAAACGACTACTCCTACCAGGACGATCCCGAGCGTGCGGAGGACTCGCGCTACATTCACCGCGGCAAGTTCCCCTGGAACCTCGTGGACGAGATTGACGACCCCGCGACCGTGTCGCACCGGATCTTTGAGTCGCTCTCCGACCTTGAAGATATTCGCCGCGAGGAGCAGGTCTTTAACGCAGATGCCGAGGTTGAGGTCGTGGACTACAGCGATCCAGCCATTCTTTGGATCGTGCGCCGTGCGGGCGGCGAGACGCTGCACGCGGTCTTTAACTTCAGCGACGAGCCGCGAACCATCTGGATGCCCGCCGTGCGCGAGTACACCGACCTCGTAACAGGCGTGACCGAAGGGGTCGAGACGGTGGACCTCCAGGGTTGGGACTTCATCTGGATGAAGGAGGCGTAGGAGTCCCGCAATGTGCTCGTTGGAGCACAGATCATCTTGAAAATCGGGCCGCGGCGAGGTCGAACACCGACCTCGCCCCGGCCCGGTTTGGATGCACCTGGATTGCAGAGGTGCAGGGATATTCCGCGTTTCACCGAAGGAACAAGGGGTGAATAAATCCCGGCACAGTACTCGTAGATGCATTAGATTAAAACTATGTATAATCTAGCAATAATATGCATAACAATGCATGAAAGAAGCAAACTCCTGCCTAGTGGCGGCGAGCAAGTCGCACGCATGGTCAAAATCCGGAGAAATCAACGATTCCTGAGAGCAGGACAACGGCCGAAGGGGTTGACTGAGACGCTGACGCAGTAAAACCGCAGGTGAAGTTATATGCAAAAGCAACGCACGCATGCCAAATCGTTGATTTCTCGAGATTTTGACCAAGCGAAGCCATGATACGCCTCGTGAGGGGTTTATGCCGGGGACGGCAAAGCCGGCCCCGGCGGCGCCGGGATCCACCACCCTCACAGCCGCGTCGCTCACCCCGCAACCGCGTCACCGTAGGCCGCCCGGCACGCCCGAGGGCCGGTGGGACCAACGCGCGGGGCTACCGCACAGGCGTGATGTCGGCAGATGTGCTCACGTTCCCCGCGTGCTCCCGGCGCCACGCCCGCGGCGAAACCCCGTGGACGGACTTGAACGCGCGCGAGAAATGCAACTGGTTGGGGTAGCCTACGGCCCGGCCGACCTCGGCCACCGAGAGCGCCGATAGCTTGAGCAGGTCCGCCGCCTTCTCCATGCGGTACCCGATCAAAAACTGCTGCGGCGAGACGCCCATGGTCTCTTTGAAAATCTTGCCAAAGTAGCTGCGGTTGAGCCCCACATGGCGTGCGATGTCTTCCACGCCGATATCGCTGCGGTAGCGCTCGGCGATAAAGGCGAGCGCGGCGTCGACGTAGTAGCCGTGGAGCTTACCGGCGGAGGCGGCACGATAGGGTTCGGCCGAGCGAACAAAGCCGTCGAGAAAGCGATAGGTCTCGGCCACGAGCACAAAGGGCGACGCGGCCCGTTTGGAGAGAAGCGACCGCATGGCGGCGAGCATGTCCGCGGCGGCCTCGGGGTCCTGTGCGCGGTAGACGGGCGCGGCGGGGGAGAGCCCGAGTCGGTCGAGCGTGCTTTTGACCTGCGTGCCGTCAAACTCGACCCAGATATACTCCCAGGGGTCGGCGAGGTCGGCCACGTAGGTGGTAATCTCGGTGGGGAAGATGAGAAAGCCCTCACCGGCCGAGATGGGGTGGTCGGTGCGCTCGCCGCTTCTGTTGACGGTGGTGTAGACCCCCGAGCCGGAGATCACGTAGTGAAAGAGGTAGTGGCTGCGCCGGGCCGGGCCAAAGGCGTGTCCAGGCGAGCAGACCTCGCGCCCGTACTGGTAGGGCATGAGGTCGGTGAAGACGCCGCCCTCAAAGGTCGAGAACTCGATTTCGTGTGGACGCATGGTTCCTCCCATGGTTCTTCTGACTGCTTCAAGAATATACCAATATGCAACAAAGGTCAAATAATGCTATAAATTACTGATATAGAAGAACCATAATGGTATATAGATTTTCGCATCAAGTTTATGTCTCGCATTATAGCATGAGCACACTTAAAGCCAGCATAATAGGGGTGAAACAAGAGCAGGGGGTTATAAACCGCTGCCGCCGCAAAACCGACCGTTTGGCGAAAAAGCAGCAGATGTAACCGTCTTGAAACACCATAAACTACCTGCGTAACCACAGAATATGATAATAAATATACCAAAACAACCGTCAAAGACAGCAAAATGGTAGGTGTTAGTATCACGAACAGATACGCTTTGCCTGTCGCACTGCAAAGCCAAACCCGCTATGGAAGGGGAAGATCAATGGCCGGTCTTACGCTCGAACACGTGGGCAAGAAGTACCCGAACGGGTATGAGGGGGTGAAAGATTTCAATCTCGACATCGCCGACAAGGAGTTCATCATCTTCGTCGGCCCGTCCGGCTGCGGTAAGTCCACCACGCTGCGCATGATCGCGGGCCTGGAGGACATCACCTCGGGCACCCTCAAGATCGACGGCAAGGTCGTCAACGACGTCGAACCCAAGGACCGCGACATCGCGATGGTCTTCCAGAACTACGCGCTCTACCCGCACATGACCGTCTACGACAACATGGCGTTCCCGCTCAAGCTCCGCAAGGTCGACGCCGCCGAGATCGACCGCATCGTGCACGAGACCGCGCGCATCCTCGACCTCGAGAAGCTCCTCGACCGCAAGCCCTCCGCGCTCTCCGGCGGCCAGCGCCAGCGCGTCGCCATGGGCCGTGCTATCGCGCGCCAGCCCAAGGTCTTCCTCATGGACGAGCCGCTCTCCAACCTCGACGCCAAGCTCCGCGTTCAGATGCGCGCCGAGATCTCCAAGCTGCACGACCGCCTGGGCGCCACGATCATCTACGTCACGCACGACCAGACCGAGGCCATGACGCTCGGCACGCGCATCGTTGTTATGAAGGACGGCGTCATGCAGCAGGTCGACACGCCCTCTAAGCTCTACTCTGAGCCGTGCAACCTCTTTGTTGCAGGCTTTATCGGCAGCCCCCAGATGAACTTCATCGACGCCACGGTGGGCGAGGCCGCGGGCAAGATCGTCCTCAACTTTGGCGGTAACACCGTGACCGTACCCGACTCCAAGGCCGAGGCCCTCAAGCCCTACGTGGGCAAGGTCGTCGTTGCCGGTATCCGCCCCGAGGACGTGGTGGAGGAGAACGAGTACGCCGAGGGCCGCAATCTCTCCGAGGCGATCGATGCCGCCGTTACGGTCTACGAGCTCTTGGGCTCCGAGGCCATGATCTACGGCGACGTGGACGGCGGGGCCATCTCGGCTCACATCTCTGCCGCCAACCCGGCGCGCACCGGCAGCCGCATCAAGGTCGCGTTCGATATGGACAAGCTCCACGTCTTTGACAAGGACACCGAGCTCGCCATCGTCCACTAGTCCGAGAGGAGCGCAACACATGCCCACCAAACCCATCACGCGGCGCTCAATGCTCGGCCTTTCTGCCGCAGCGCTCTCGTCGCTCATGTTCGCGGGGTGCGCAAGCGAGGGCGCAGACGGCGCGGTCGAGGTCGAGATCGTCTCGTACAAGCAGGAGGCCAAGTCGATCTTCGATCAGATCCAGGCGGACTTTAACAAGACGCACGACGACGTCAAGCTGAAGATCGACAGCCCGGCAGACGCCGTGACCATCATGAAGACGCGCTTTGTGCGCGAGAACTACCCCGATGTCATCGGCATCGGCGGCGACGGCGACTACGCGAGCTTCACCGACTCCGACATCCTCGCCAACGTGTCCGACTGCCCCGCGCTCGAGGAGGTCAAGCCGGCCTACACCGACATCCTCAAGAGCGTGACCTACATTCCCATGGAGGGCATCTACGGCGTGCCCTACGTGGCCAACGCCGCCGGCATGCTCTACAACAAGGACATGTTCGACGAGAAGGGATGGCCCATTCCCGAGACCTGGGATGAGCTCATGGACCTCTGCAAAGAGATCAAGGACGAGGGCCAGGTGGCGCCGTTCTACCTCGGCTACCTCGACACCTGGACGATCCTCTCCCCATGGAACTCCATCGCCGTCAACATGGTCCCCTCCGACCTTGCCCGTCAGGTAAACGCCGGCAAGGCCAAGTTCGCCGACTACTACGCCGGTCCCGCTCGCCGCATGCGCGAGATGCTCCAGTACAGCCAGACCTGCCTGCCCGGCGAGCCCGGCCCCTTTGCCGCGAGCTACAACGACGCCTGCACGAGCTTCGCCAACGGCAAGAGCGCCATGTACCCCTGCGGCAGCTTTGCCGTGCCGCAGATCCTCACTGGCAACCCCGACATCAACGTCGGCATGTTTGCCATGCCCTCGGCCGACAACCCGGCCGACCGCATCGTGGTTTCGGGCGTCGACCTGCAGTGGTGCGTCTCGGCCGCCTGCAAGCACAAGGACGCGGTCTACGAGGTCATCGCCTATCTCTCCGACCCTGATAACCTCCAGACCTACATCTCCGACCAGCGCGCCATCCCGTGCCTCGAGGGCAATTTCCAGCTCGACCCGCTCTTTGATGGCATCCAGGAGTTCCTGGACGATGGCCGGGTGCTCGACTACCTCGACCACTCCTACCAGAGCGCCATGGCCGTCGATGCGCAGCTGCAGACGATGCTCCTCGACAACCGTGATGACGACACCGCAATCGCCACCTTCCTCGAGAAATTCGACACCGACTGGCAGCGCTACAACCGCGATGTCATCCGCAAGGTCCAAGAATACGAGAGCCAGCAGTAAGGGGGATATGCCATGGCAAGTCTTGCAAGAGCAAAGAGCAAGATCGGCTCCGGCCGCATGAAGACGTTCTACGCGATTCTTATCCCGGTGCTCATCCTGTTTTGTGCGTTCAACACGTTCCCGCTGATCACGGGCGTGTTCTACAGTTTTACCAACTCCAAGGGCTACGGTGCCTTTGACATCGTGGGCATTCAGAACTACCTTGATCTCTTTAGCGACGCGCGCGTGGGAAACTCCTATCTCTTCACCTTTAAGGTGGCCGTCGTCGCCACGATCCTCACCAACGTGATCTCGCTCATCCTGGCTATCGCGCTGTCGAGCAAGATCAAGTTCAAGAGCGCGCTGCGCGGCCTTTACTTTGTGCCGCAGATCCTGGGCGCACTCGTCGTCGGCTACGTCTTTAGCTACCTCTTTACCTGGATCATCCCGGCGCTCACCGGCTCCGAGTCGATCCTGGCATCGCCCGAGCTCGCGTGGATCGCGATCGTGGTGGTGCTTGTGTGGCAGAGCTGCGCGCAGACCACGATCATCTACATCACCGGCCTCTCGTCGGTGCCCGAGGACGTCTACGAGGCGGCGAGCCTCGACGGCGCCACGGGCTGGAACAAGTTCCGCTACATCACCTTCCCGCTCATCATGCCGAGCGTGACCACCAACATGGTGCTCGTGATGAAGAACATGCTCATGGTGTTTGACCAGATCATCGCCATGACCTCCGGCGGCCCGTCGCAGTCGACCGAGTCCATCTCGTACCTCATCTACAACAACGGCCTGTCGGGCGGCCAGTTTGGCTTCCAGTGCGCGAACGCCGTGATCTTCTTCCTGCTGATCGCGGTCATCTCGATCGTGCAGACCAACTTCCTGAGCAGCAGAGAGGAGCAGCTCTAATGGCTAAAGACGCATTTGGGGCCAAGATTCGTGAGCGCGTCAACTGGCCCGTAACCGTGGCACTTATCCTCGTGGCGCTCATTGTCGTGGTGTTTCCGCTCTATATGACGGTGCGCATCGCCGTCTCCACCTCCATGCCCACCGGTCTCGAGATCTTCACCCTGCCCGAGCATTGGGACTTCGCGAACTTCGCCGAGGCCATGGAGGAGACGCAGTTCTTCAGCTCCTTCATGAACTCGCTCATCATCACGGTCGTGGCCGTGGTGGTTTCGATCCTCGTGCATTCGCTCGCGGCGTACGCCATCGGGCGCAACATGGACCGCAGGGCCTTTAAGTGGAGCTATCTCTTTATCATCGCCGGCATGTACGTGCCCTTCGCGATCCTCATGATGCCCCTCGTTAAGCAAACGGCCATCATGCACCTCGACAACATGGTCGGCGTCATGATTCTCTATGTTGTGTTCTACATGCCGATGAACGTGATGCTCTACACCGGCTACCTGCGCAACATCCCCGTTGCGCTCGAGGAGGCGGCGCGCGTGGACGGCGCCTCAACCTGGACGACGTTCTGGAAGGTGATCTTCCCGATCATGAAGCCCATGCACGCCACCGTGGCGATCCTGACGGGCCTCGCGGTCTGGAACGACGTCATGACCCCGCTCGTCATCATGGGCGGCTCGGGCGTCTACACCCTGCCGCTTGCGCAGATGAGCTTCCAGACGGCGTTTGGTACCGACTACCCGCTGGCCTTCGCCTCGTACCTCTTGGCGATGCTGCCGATGATCATCTTCTACATCTTTGCCCAGAAGCAGATCATCAACGGCGTGACCAACGGTGCTGTGAAGTAACCGTGCAGCTTGCGAGCTGATGAGAACCCGGGCCGGTTGTGCCTATAATGCAAGGCTGCGAGGTGGGGTGAGCGCCCTTTCTCGCAGCTTGCGCGCCATATTGGCGCTTGGCCTAGGACGCGCCGCGCCGGCCCGGTTTTGTTTCTGCCCCTCGATTCCCCTGTAACGGAGGACCCATGTCGATCGTTATCGATGAAGCGACGCTCACTTTTACCCTCAACACCCGCTCCGCGACCTACCAGATGGAGGTCGACCCCCACGGGTACCTGCTGCATCTCTATTACGGTACGCGCAGTAAGGGGAGGATGGACTACCTCATCACCTACGCAGACCGCAGCGGCATGTGCGCCACGCCCCACGACGTGCGCGACCGCACCTGGTCGCTCGACTGGCTCCCGCAGGAATTCCCCTTTGACGGCGCGGGCGACATGCGCTCGCCGCTTATCCGGGTGCGCGATGCGCGCGGCATCTACGGGTGCGATCTGCGCTACGTGCGCCATGAGGTGCGCGAGGGCAAGTACGCGCTGCCCGGCATGCCCGCCGTGTACGACGAGGGTCCCGCCGACGGGGCGCAGACGCTTTCGGTTACGCTCGCCGACCCCAGGATCGGGCTCGAGGTCGAGCTCCTCTACGGCGTCATGCCCGAGCTCGACGTGATCTGCCGCGCCGCCGTGGTGCGCAACGCGGGTGCGGAGCCCTTTACGGTCGACCGCCTGCAGACGGCCTGCCTCGACTTTACGCACGGCAACTTTGACGTCATCACCTTTAGCGGTCGCCACGCCATGGAGCGCCGGCTCGACCGCCATTATGCCGACCACGGGAGCTTCCGCGTGGGGAGCCGCCGCGGCATGTCGTCGGGGCAGTACAACCCGTTCATGATCCTCTGCGACCGCAATGCAACCGAGAACTCGGGCCGGGCCTGGTCGATGAGCTTTGTCTGGAGCGGTGGCTTTGACGCGGAGGCCGAGCGCTCGCAATACGCCGAGACCCGCATGCAGATGGGCCTTGCCGATGACCGGTTCTCGTACCCGCTCGCACCCGGCGAGGAGCTCATCGCCCCCGAGGTCATCATGACCTACTCCGCCACGGGCCTGGGCACCCTCTCGCAGAACCTCCACCGCTGCATCCGCACGCGCGTGGTGCGCGGCGAGTGGCGCGACCGTCCGCGCCCCGTCCTCCTCAACAGCTGGGAGGCGTACTACTTCGACTTTACGGGCGACAAGCTCGTCGAGCTCGCCGAGAAGGCGGCCGAGCTCGGTATCGAGATGCTCGTGATGGACGACGGCTGGTTTGGCGCACGCAGCGACGACTTCCGCGCGCTCGGCGACTGGTACGTCAACGAGGAGAAGCTCGGCGGCACCTTGCACGAGCTCGTGGAGCGCGTGAACGCCCTCGGCCTCAAGTTTGGCATCTGGGTGGAGCCCGAGATGGTCTCGGAGGACAGCAACCTCTATCGCACCCACCCCGACTGGGCGCTCGCCATCCCCGGCAAGGACCCGGTGCTCGGCCGCGACCAGCTCGTGCTCGACTTCTCGCGCAAGGAGGTCCGTGACAACATCTACGAGCAGCTCTGCGCGGTGTTCGATCAGGCAAATATCGACTACGTCAAGTGGGACTGCAATCGCAACATCGTCGACCTCTACTCCGCCACCGCTACCGACCAGGGGCGCGTTCTCTACGACTACACCCGTGGCCTCTACGATGTGCTCGAGCGGCTCGTCCAGCGCTATCCTCACATCCTCTTTGAGGGGTGCTCGGCGGGCGGCTGCCGCTTTGACGCGGGCATGCTCTACTACACGCCGCAGATCTGGACGAGCGACAACACCGACGCCGTCAACCGTCTGGCAATCCAGTACGGCACGTCGTTTGGCTACCCGGCGAGCACCATGGGCGCGCATGTCTCCGCTTGCCCCAACGAGATCAACTGGCGGACGACCCCCATCTCTGCCCGTGGCACCGTGGCTATGGCGGGCGGCGGCTTTGGCTACGAGCTCGACCTTCTGGACTTGCCCGAGCGCGCCTGCGAGCACATCAAGCAGCAGATCGCCCTCTACCACAAGATCGAGGGCGTGGTGCGCGAGGGCAGCTACTTCAGGCTGTCCGGCCCCGCAGACGAGGCCTGCGCCTGGGAGTTTGTGTCCGAAGACGGCAGCATGGCCGTGGTGGGCATGGTGCTTCTGCTCATCGAGGGTTACGGCGCGGCCCGCTACGTAACGCCCCGGGGCCTCACGCCGGGCGCCTTCTACCGCGAGCTCACCACGGGCGCGGTCTTTGCGGCCGACGCCCTCATGGACAGCGGTTTTCCGTTGCCGGTCAATGCCGAGCCGTACATGGGTCGCATCTACCGCTTCGAGCGTCTGTAGACGCTAGGGGGCGGGTGGCACCTTCGGCTCGTCCGATGTTTCCGGCCTGAGCGGACACACCGCGCGTCACCGGTGACAGGCCGATGACTCCCACGCGTCTGGCGTCTGGAGCCATCGGCCTCGGCATCGGCGTTAGGTAGGTTGTCGGGGCCGTCCGTGTTGCAAGAGGGGAGAGCGCATGCTCGACGACTACCGTCGCGCGCGCAAGCGCGGCATCAAGGAGTTTCAGTCCGACGTCCAGGCGGGCCGTTATCCGTATCCTCCGGCCCTCGACGATATCCTCAAAGGTCAGGGCTATCAGGGTGAGGTGCCCATCGGTACGACCGAGATCGACCTCCCGCTCATCGCGGGCACCCGCACGCGGGGGCGGCAGAACAGCTTCTCGTCGGGGTTCATGCCGCTTCAAGAGGCCGGCTCGGAGTTTGCGAGCAAGTGGAGCGACCTCATCGACTCGCAGCGCGCCGAGGGCATCCGCGAGCCCATCGTGGCCTACGAGTACCTGCAGCGCTTCTATGTGCAGGAGGGCAACAAGCGCGTGTCGGTTCTGCGCTACCTCGGCCAGCCGACCATCTACGCCAAGGTCACGCGCGTGGTGCCCATGCCCTCCGACTCCCAGGCCTACCGCGTCTACCAGGAGTTCATGCGCTTCTATAGCGCGGCCCCCATCTACGGCATCGTGTTTGACAACGAAGGCGACTACCTCAAGCTCGCGGCGCTCGTGGGTGAGGACCTCGACCACCCCTGGACCGACGAGCACGTGCGCGACCTCCGCTCGCTCTACGGTGTGTTTGCGCAGGCGTTTCGCAACCGCCACGGCGAGAACCTCGGCCTCTCGGAGGGTGCTGCCTTTCTCATCTTTCTCAAGGCGTACGGGTTCCCGGCGGTGGAGCGCGCCACGCCCGCCGAGATCGACGGCTATGTGGCGCGCGTGTGGGGCGAGTTTGTCGTGGCGCGCGACGGGGGCCACGTCACGTACCTCGAGGACCCCTCGGGCGGCCGGCCACACCTCTTTCCCGAGGTCAAGAACCTCTATCACGATGTGGTGCACCCCAAGCCCTTCAGCCTCGCCTTTGTGTACGAGCGCAACCCGCTCACCAACGGTTGGACGCTCTTGCACGAGAAGGGGCGCGTGCACCTCAAGGCGCGGCTCGGTGCGAGCGTGATGACGCGCGCCTACCCCGACTGCGCGGACGACGAGGCCTTTGACCATGCGGTCGACGATGCCCTCGCCGATGGGGCCGATCTGGTGGTCACCATCTCGCCCACGCAGATGCGCTCGTGCCTGCGTGGAGCGCTCGCCCATCCGGGTCGGCGCTTCATCAACTGCTCGGTGAGCCTCTCGCACAGTGCGGTGCGCACCTTTGCCTGCCGGACGTACGAGGCCAAGTTCTTGCTCGGCGCGCTTGCTGCGGCCATGGCCGAGAACCACCGCGTGGGCTATGTGGCCGAGACGCCGGTCTTTGGCATCGTGGCCGAGATCAACGCCTTTGCCATCGGCGCTCAGATGGTCGATCCGTACGCGACGGTCTATCTCAAGTGGTTCTCGGCCAAAGACTACGACTGGAAGCGCGAGCTCGCCGAGACGGACGTGCGCATCGTTTCGGCGCGCGACTACGTGAGCCCCAACGACCCAACCGAGCCGTGGGGTCTCTACCGCATCGGTGACGACGGTGTGGCGGAGCATCTGTCCGAGCCCGTGTGGGACTGGGGGCGCTACTACGAGCTCATCGTGCAGTCCATTCGCAACGACACTTGGGAGGAGGAGGGTCTTGCCCGGCGAGGCGAGGCGCTCAACTACTGGTGGGGGCTCTCGGCGGGCGTGATCGACGTCAAGCTCTCCGATGCCGTGCCCTACGGACAGCGGGTGCTCGTGGAGGGGATTCGGCAGTCGCTCCTCACGGGGCGCATCAATCCTTTTGCCGGCGAGCTCGTGAGCCAGGAGGGCGCCGTGCTGCACGAGAGCCCCGAGCGCCTCTCGAGCAAAGAGATCGTGCAAATGCGCTGGCTCAACTCCAACGTGGTGGGGCGCCTGCCCGAGCAGCGCGAGCTCTCGCGCGATGGCCTTGAGAAAGTCGAGGTGAGCGGCGTGATTCCGCTTGATCTGGAGCAGCTGCCGCACAAGGGAGCGCTCTCATGAAAATCCTCGCCGTCGCCGATGCCGAGGAGCGTTGGCTTACCGACCCCGAGGCCTGCCGTGAGCGGACGGGAGACGTGGACCTGATCGTATCGTGCGGCGACTTGCCGGCGCGCTACCTCGAGCACGTCGTGACTATCTACAACGAGCCGCTGGTGTATGTGTGGGGCAACCACGACAGCGCCTATCGCGATCACGCACCCGAGGGCTGCATGTCCCTTGAGGGGCGCATCCGCGAGGTGGCGGGCCTTCGCGTGATGGGGCTCGGCGGGAGCCTCCGGTACAACTCGAGCGTCTTCGGCTTCTCCGAGCGCGAGATGTACTGGCGGATGCTCAAGCTCGCGCTCACGGCCAAAGCCCGCGGCGGAATCGATCTGCTCATCACGCATGCGCCCGCCCGCGGCTACGGTGACCTCGACGACCTTCCGCACCAGGGGTTCGAGGCGTTCAACACCGCCCTGGAGATCCTCCGCCCGCGCTATCTGCTCCACGGGCACGTGCACCCCGAGTATGCGCGGATCCACCGCCTGATCGAACATCCCTCGGGCACCCAGATTATCAACTGCTGCGGTTATCAGATCCTCGAATGGTAGGGGAGGGCGTTGCCGCCCCCGGTACAAAGGGACAGGGGCTTTGTGCCGGCGAGCCAAGGGGGGTCAGACCGCTCGGGGGTATCGTCCGCGGCCCCGTCCCGCTCGGCGGGGAGAGGCGCTATCATGGCACGGGAACATCCTGTCCAGATGCCGTCCAAAGGAGGACCGCCATGAACGTGTTCGTCGCGCACTTTACCGCCGAGTGCAACGACCATGTGACCCACGACGCCGACCTCGGCGCCTTTAACATCCGCCACGGCGAGGAGGCGATCGACGCCCTGCGCGTCCGCGATATCTTTGAGGAGGCGGGCTTTGGGATCATCCCGAGCATCTACGCCGCGCTCCCGCCGGCGGGCGTGATCGCCGCGGACGCCTTTGCCACGATCGAGGGCGAGATCATCTCCGACCTTAAGGCGCATCTCGACGAGATCGACGGCATCTACCTTCAGCTCCACGGCGCGAGCGACGTGCGGGGGCTCGAGTGCGTCTCGGGCGAGCACGCGCTTCTCAAGCGCATCCGCGAGATCGTGGGCGAGCACATGCCCATCGCCGTGGCGCTCGACCCGCACGGCAACGTGACCGCCGAGCTCTGCAGCCGCGTGAACATCGTGCGCTGCTTCCGCGAGTCGCCGCACATCGACACCGTCGAGACCTGGCGCCTTGTGGCCGAGAAGCTCGTGGACCTCATGCTCCATCGCCGTCCGATGCACCCCGTGCTCCGCAAGCTCCCCATCGCGGTGGACGGCGAGCGCAGCATGTCGGCCTATGAGCCGCTCCGCACCATCAACGCGATGCTCGATGAGGCCGAGCAGGACCCGCGCGTGTTTTCGAGCTCCTATCACGTGGGCTACATGCGCCACGATGACGACAAGCTCGGCGCCGCCATCGTGGTGGTGCCCAACACCCCGGCCGACCGCGCCTGGTGCGAGGAGATTGCCGACCGCGTGGCCGCCTATACCTGGGAGCACCGCGACGAGTTCACCTTCTCGGGCAATTTTGCCGAACCGGCCGATGCCGTGCGCGACGCGGTGGCCTTTGCGGGCAAGACGGCCGTCATCACCGACTCGGGCGACAACTGCGGCGCCGGCGCTGCGGGGCATAACACCCAGATGCTTCGCGAGCTCCTCGCGGCCGACCTCAAGGGCAAGTCGGTCTTGGTAGCGGGCATTAACGACCCGGCAGCCAACGAGTACCTCGGCACTTGCAAGGAGGGCGAGCATGTTTCGTTTGACTTGGGGACGGGCGAGGACGTCTATGCCGAGCCGGTTCACATCGAGGGCACCCTCAAGGTTGCGGGCGACGCACAGGTGGGCTCGCGCAACGGCTGGCGCGTGGGGCCGAGCTACACGGTCTCCGTCGACGGCACGGGCGTAGACGTGATCGTGCTCAACCGGAACGTCCAGTACGGCACCATGGGGCAGTTTACCGCCGCGGGCGTGGAGTTCCACGACTACGACATCGTCGTGGTGAAGATGGGCTACCTCGACACGTTCCTCATCCCCGAGACCGCCTACCACACCATGGCGCTCTCCGGCGGAGCGACGGTCCAGCGCTGCGAGGACATCCAGATTCGCCGGATGTTCCGCCCGATGTGGCCGTTTGACGAGATGGACGAGCTCATGCTCATCGAGAGCTGCTAGGGTTGCTTGTCAAAAACGGGTCAGTTGGGGACGTGCCCGGTTTAACCCATTTTGGATGGGTTAAACCGGGCACGTCCCCAACTGACCTATTTGGTGTGGCGCGCGCTACGCGGCGGCGAGGCGCACGAGCTTGAGCACGAAGTCGACGGTGCCCACGTTGTAGCCCGCGCTCGCGTAGCGGCCGATGAGCCGCCCCGTGCGCACATCCACGAGGATCGCGAGCGGGAGCTTCTCGGGGTTTACGAACATACGGCGCGCGAGTCGCTCGGCATACGCATCAAAGTCGCAGGTCATAAGCTGCGCTGCGGGCAGCGCCTCGAGCGTGTGGCTGAGCGTCGGGTCGCGGCGCGCAATGTCCGCATCGCTTACGGCACACACGAGCGCAAGCCCCGCCTCTGCCACGCGGTCGGCGTGCTGGCGCAGCTCGTTGAGCAGGTGCTCGGTGGGCTCCTCCGCGGGCTCGAGCAGCGCCACGAGCGCAAAGGAGGCGCCGTGCGCGGTGGCTGCGGTATGCGCCGTGGTTGGCTCGCCGGCAGCGTCCTCGAGCGGGAAGTCGTCGAGCGGGATGTCGCAGAGCATGTCCACAGCCTTGGGCTCGCGGAACTCAAGTGCTACCATGCGCTCTGCGGCGGCATCGGCTATATCGAAGTCGAGCTCGCTTGCCAGCTGGTTGCCGTTGGGCAGGCGCACCGCGGTCGTGAGGCGGTAGCGCCCGGGGGTGACGTCCACAACGAGCTTTCCATCCGCAAACGCAGACCCCCACAGGTCGAGCATCTGGTACTCGCGGCAGGTGGCACCGCTCGGGGCAACGGCGCAGACCGCGGCGGCAAGGCCCCAATCCTGCTCGTAGATGGGCGACATGCCCTCCGGGCACGTGAGCACAAGGTGGGCGCGCGGCGTTGTGTCCACCGCCTCCGCGCGGCGGAACGCCCCTTCGGCAAAGAACTCGGGTGCGCGGTCCACCGGGTTCAGGCGTGCCGGGATGCCGAGCGTGCGGGCGATAGCCACAAAGAGCCCGCGCTGCGTGGAGGGATTGCCCTGGTGCGAGACGAGCGCTCCCACCGGTGAGGCCGCCAGGTGCATGAGCTGGCGTGCCGGGTCAAAGGTCACGTTCTCGCGAATGAAGGTCCAGATGCTGGCGGGGTCCTCGGCAAACGAGCGGCGCTGGTCCTCGTCGAGGAGGTCGAGCAGGCCCGTACGATACGGGGTGAGCTGCTCGATATCGGTGCGCGGGCTCAGCACGTAGCGACGGAAGAGGTCTGATGCCTCGGCCGCGTCAAGATCCTGCGCAAGAAGGGAGCGTTCCACTGCATCGCGGAGGGCCCGGGCGTGCTGCAGGTGGTCCTCGAGCACCGCGGCGCACAGGTCGCGGAAATCTTTGTCGGAAAGCGTGGAGACGAGCTCCAGGCGGTCGCGCGCGATATCCTCGGTGAGAAACGCCTCAAGTTCGGGGGCGTTGGCAAACGAGAGCGAGAAGATGCCCGCAAGGGTGCGGCCGTCCGGCAGCTCGACGGAGCAGCCCGCCTCCGCATAGCGTGTCGCCACGCGTTCGGCTGCCTCGTGCACTGCGGCGGCAAGGCCTTGGAGCCGCTCCACGCGCATACGGTCGGCCTCGGCCTTGCGCACGCGCCCCGCCGCCTGCTGCTCGGGCGTGAGCGACATCGAGGGGGCCGGATGGTCCGCCGGGGCGTCGAGGTCAAGCGCGCGCCAGGCGGTGGCGGGGAAGGCGGCATCATACGCCGCGAGCTGCAGGTGCACCTCGTGCACGGAAGCGGTGTCGATGATCGTGTCGGCCTCGCCCGTGGCCGTGCGCGCGTAGACGCGGAGCGACCCTGCGCCCACCTCGATCGCCGCGTGGCCGTCCTCATCGGTAACCAGGCGGGCGATGTCGCGCCAGCCGCCGGCGTTCATGATGGAGAGGTCCACGTCCACGCCCGCCGCGGGCGCGCCGGTGGCATCTGCCACCTCAACGGTTAGGGTGATTACGGGGGCATAGGAGGAGGTCACGTTGACGATGACCATGTCGCCCTCGCGCGTCAGGCGGGCGCGGTCGCGTTCAAAGTTAAAGCCAAAGTCGGCGTAGGTACGGGTCTGCACCGCCATGGCGCGGCCCGAGGCGGCGGTAAACCAACCCCGGTCGAGAGCCTCCTCGGGCTCACACGCCCCGAGGTAGTGCCAACTGCCGTCTACCTGGGCCTCAACCCAGGCGTGGTTGTCGTCGCAGTGCGCCCACCACGGCACGTAGAGCTGGCGCGCCGGGATGCCGATGGAGCGGAGCGCCGTGACGAGGAAGGTGGACTCCTCTCCGCAGCGGCCGTCACCCGAGGCGAGCACCCCGAGCGGACCGAGCGTACGGCCGTCGGACGCCTGGTAGGTGGCGTGCTCGGCGCACCAGTAGTTTGTCTCGATCACGGCCTCCGCGGCGCTCTTGCCCCGCATGCGCTCGACGAGCTCACGCCAGAAGACGGGGCGGCAATCGGTGACGGGTTCGGTGTTGATGCGCGGATAGGCCACAAAGTGCACAAAGGTGGGTTCGTCGAGGGCGGCGCACCAGGGCATCTCGCGGCGCAGCATGAGGGCGTGGCGGGCAAACGAGGCGAGGAGCGCAGGCTCGGTGTCAAACACGTCGGACAGGGGGAGCGTGGCGCAGAAGAAGCGGACGAGCAGGGCCTCATCGGCTTCGAGGGCGGCGAGCTCCGCCTCGATGTGCGGCATGACGGGCGCGAGCTCGCTGGCACGCGCGGCGAGGTGCTCGTCGGTGTAGCGTGCGAGCGTGGTGGAGAGCAAGGGTTCAGAAGCGGTCATGGCGTTTCCATCTAGCAGGAGGTTTGCGGTAGTGCACGGTGACGCGGGCCTGTTCCAACGGGACGCGGCGCCCGTGCGCAGCGAAGCGCGGGCACGGCGCACGGCCTGCGCTCCAGAGACCCAGAGGCGCGGCCCAAGCAGCCCCGCGCGCAGCGGTCCTTAGGCAACCGTTACGGCAAGGACGGTGTCCACCGGGTCGGGGAGGACGGGTGAGGGGCCGAGGTCGGCAAAGGCGATATCGGGGTAGTCGCTGTGGATCCAGCTCGTGGAGAGGGGCACCTCGGTGCCGTCCGAGACGCGGCGGATGCGCGCGATGCGCTCCTTGGGAAAGCCCATGAGCGGCACGGGGCCAAAGAACCCCTCAAAGAGGTGCACGTAGTAGGTGTCACCCTTGCGGGTGAGGCGCCCGACCTCGGGGCGCTCGGCGTCGATAGGGCCGTCCGCCGCCGGGCCGCAGCCGTAGATGCTCTCGCCGTTGCGGTCCATCCAGTCGCCGATCGCGGCGAGGATCTCCTCGCTCTGGCGGGGGAAGCGCCCGCGCGCGTCGGGCCCCACGTTCAGGATGAGGTTGCCGCCCTTAGAGACGCACTCCACGAGTTTGCGGATGATGAGGTCGGCCGGCTTGTAGTTGGTGTCGGTGGCGACGTAGCCCCAGTTGTCGTTCATGGTGATGCAGGCCTCCCAGGCAAGGGGTCGTCCCTCGGCGTCAAAGAGTCCCGCGGGCGGGATGATCCGCTCGGGTGTCACAAAGTCGCCGTGGAAGGGCGTGGGCTCGCAGGCCGCGAGCGACCCCATGCCCTCGCCGCTCACCTCAAGACGGTTGTTGAGGATGATGCCCGGCTGAAGGGTGCGCACCATGTCGGCAAGCTCGGTGGCGCGCCATTTCTCGCCCGTCATATCGTCGTAGGAGAAGTCGAACCACATGAGGTCGAGCTTGCCGTAGCGCTCGCAGAGCTCGCGCACCTGCGCGTGCATGTAGTCGAGGTAGCGGCTAAAAATGCGCCCCTCGTTGGAGCCGGCCACCGGGTCGCGGCGCAGCGGCGCCTGACGGTCGCCGTACTGCGGAAAGTCGGGGTGGTGCCAGTCGATGAGCGAGTAGTAGAGGCCCACGCGGATGCCCTCGGCGCGGAACGCCTCCAAAAAGTCGGCCACGATGTCGCGCCCATAGGGGGTGTTGGTGCTCTTGAAGTCGGTCGTGTCGGTGTCGTAGAGGCAAAAGCCGTCGTGGTGCTTGGCGGTGAGGACGGCGTAGCGCATGCCGGCCCGCTTGGCGCTCCGGGCCCAGGCGCGCATGTCGAGGTCCTTGGGGTTGAACTCGTCAAAGTAGGGGAGGTAGCGCTCCTCGGGCATCTCCTCGGTGCTGCGCAGCCACTCGCCGCGCGCCGGGATGGCGTAGAGGCCAAAGTGGATGAACATGCCAAAGCGGTCGTGGAGGTACCAGCGCATGCGCTCGTTGTAGCGGTCGCGGTCGAAGCGGTACATCGTCTGTCTCCTTGGGTCGTGGGACTGGCTTACGCGGGTGTGCCCGGCGCACGTTCACCGGCTCGATTGCTACCCTTCGCCGAGCCGGGCGGTCGGGCCGGAGCCCATGGTACTATAGCTATCACTATTGTGGTCGGCGAACGTCTGTCGAACGTTTCGAACGTGTACTTAACGTTTGTTAAACGGTTGTAACGTGCGGGGTGCGCCTGGTGCATGGTCTACCTACGCTCCGTATCATCGACAGCGACGCCGACGCTGTGCGGTATCAGTCAGCTTCTCGATGAAGGAAGGTCTGGGTATGGCAAACATTTCTAAGAACGTGTCGCGCAGGGGCTTTGTGGCGGCTGCCGGCGCAACGGTGGCGGGCCTCGGGCTTGCTGGTTGCGCGGGCAACTCCGACTCCACCACCGACACCACGACGGGCTCTGCGGACTCCACCGAGCTCATCACCACCGACAAGGACGGTTTTGTCGTCCGTGCCGAGCAAACCGACGGCAAGGCCCCGGCCAACGAGTGCATCATCGCCCTCGAGGGCGCCATCCAGGACACCAACCCGATGACCTGCTCCGACGGCAACTCCGTCAACGTGATGTACTACATCTACGACACGCTCGTCTGCTGGGATTCCAACTTCGAGCTCCAGCCCGCCGCGGCCGACAGCTGGGAGATCTCCGAGGACGCCTGCACCTACACCTTCCACATCCGCGACGGCATCACCTTCGAGGACGGCACCCCCTTTGACGCCGCCTGCGTGGTGACCAACTACCAGGCCGCCATCGACCCGGCCAACAACTGGCGCCGCCGCCGCATGTTCATCCGCACGCTCGACGACGACACCGAGGAGGTACGCGTCGACAACGTCTACGCCGTGGACGAGATGACCGTCGCCTTCCACCTCGTCAAGCCCTACTCGCCCTTCATGAACAGCGTCTCGCAGTTCTCGATCGTCAACCCCACCGTCGTGGTCCAGGGCAACAACTACGACTACTCCAAGGGCTCCGCGGGCTCCGGTCCGTACCGCCTCGTGGAGTACGCGCAGGGCGACCACACCTCCCTCGAGCTGCGTGAGGGCTACTGGGGCGAGGAGCCCGCGATCGAGAAGATCACTTTCCGCGAGGTGCCCGAGGCTGGCTCCCGTATCGCCATGCTCCAGACCGGCGAGGCCACCGTTGTCTACCCGACGCCGTCCGACCAGGTCGAGACGATCCGCTCGGCGGGCGACATCAACATGTGCTCCACGCCGTCTAACATCATGCGCTACGTCACGCTCAACAACGACGTCGAGGCCCTCTCCGACGTCCGCGTGCGCCAGGCCATGAACTACGCCATCGACAAGGACGCCTACATCCGCGTCATGTTCTCCGGCGCCGCCACCGAGGCCACCTCGGTGCTGCCCACCATCGTGCCGGGCTACGCCAAGCAGGAGCCCTACAAGTTCGACCTCGAGAAGGCCAAGAGCCTCATGGAGGAGGCCGGCTACGCCGACGGTTTTGACATCAACCTCATCGGCGACAACTCCACCCAGGAGACCAAGGGCATGACCTTCGTCATGCAGCAGCTCGCCCAGATCAACATCAACGTCAACGTCCAGCCCAACGAGCCGGCCACCAACGCCGAGATCACGGCTGAGCCCGAGGACACCACCACCGTTCAGATGTGGTACGTCAACTGGTCGCAGTCCGACGCCGACGGCTTCCTGCGCTCGCTGCTCTACAGCACGTCGCTGCCGCCCATCGGCTACAACACCGCCTTCTGGAAGAACGCCGACTTTGACGAGCAGGTCGATGCCGGCAACGCGGCTGCCACGGTCGACGAGCAGAACGAGCACTACGCCGAGGCCCAGTCCATCGCGTGGGAGGCCTGCCCGTGGCTCTTCCTCGCTTCGGACAACTACCTGTACTCCTACAAGTCGTACCTGTCCGACGTGAAGATGATCCCCAACGGCATCGATGTCATGCACTCGACGCTCAACGTCTAGCGCGCATGGCACGGTCCGTCTAATCCAGCTACGATTCGCTTCCGCCAGCTCCCTTACCGGGGGAGCTGGCGGCTGCATGTGTAAAAAAGGGAGGGTGCGCAATGGGCAAATACATCGTCAAGCGCGTGCTGAGCATGATCCCGCTGCTCTTTGTGGTCTCCGTGATCGTGTTCATGTTCATCCACCTGATTCCGGGCGATCCTGCCCGCCAGATCGCCGGCGTTGACGCCACCATCGGCGAGATCGACAACATCCGCCGCCAGCTCGGCCTCGACCGTCCGCTCGTGGAGCAGTACGTGACGTGGATCACGGGTATCTTCCATGGCGACTTTGGCATCTCCTACAGCAACAACATGACGGTCGCGGAGCTGCTCATTCCGCGCTTCCCGATCACGATCTACCTCACGATCTGCTCCATCACCTGGTCGGCGCTCATCGGTATCGCCATCGGCGTGATCGCCTCGATCAACCGTGGCAAGACGCTCGACCTCGTGGGCATGGTCATCGCCATCGCCGGTATCTCGCTGCCCAACTTCTGGCTCGGCCTGCAGCTCATGCAGATCTTTGCCGTCGACCTGCGCCTGCTGCCCACGGGCGGCGTCAACACGTGGCAGGGCTACATCCTGCCGTCGGTCTCGATGGGTGCGGGCATCATGGCCATTCTCGCGCGCGTTACGCGCTCCTCGATGATCGAGAACCTCAACAAGGACTACATCCGCACGGCCCGCGCCAAGGGCCTGCCGGAGCCGCGCGTCATCATGCGCCACGCCTTCAAGAACTCCGCCATCGACATCATCACCGTCACCGCGCTCCAGATCGGCGCGCTCATCGCCGGTTCGGTCGTGGTGGAATCGGTCTTCTCCATCCCGGGGATGGGCCGTCTGCTCGTGGACTCCATCGGATTCCGCGACTACGAGGTGGTTCAGGCGCTCATCCTGTTCTTCTCGGTTGAGTACATGGTGATCAACCTGCTCGCCGATGTGCTCTACGGCATCATCAACCCGCGCGTGCGCTACGAATAGGAGGGGACCATGAGCGAAACCACCACCAGCCAGACCGCTTCTGCGGAGGCGCTGCCCAAGGCGCAGAACCCTGCAAAGCAGTTCATCAAGAAGTTCACGCAGCGCAAGTCCGCCGTGGCGGGCCTTGCCTTCATCATCTTCATCCTGATCATCGCCGTGATCGGCCCGAGCATCACGCCCTATAACCCCAACGCCTACGACTACAACGCGCTCCTCGCGGGGCCCTCGCCGCAGCACATCTGGGGCACGGACGAATTCGGTCGCGACGTCTTTAGCCGCATCCTCGCCGGTGCCCAGCTCTCGCTCGGCACGGCCCTCACCGCGTCGGTGATCGGCACGGCGGCGGGCGTGGTCCTCGGCCTCATCGCCGGCTTCTTTGGCGGGATCGTTGACTCATTTATCATGCGCGTCTGCGACGTCATGTTCGCCTTCCCGGGTATCCTGCTCGCCATCGCCATCGTGGCCATCATCGGCCCGGGCATCACCAACGTCATGATCGGTGTGGCGGTCTTTACCGTGCCCTCGTTTGCGCGCATCATCCGCGGCGCCGTGCTCGAGGTCAAAAGCGAGCTCTACGTCGAGGTTGCCCAGTCCATCGGCTGCAGCCGCCTGCGCACCATGTTCGTGCACGTATTCCCGGGTACGCTCCAGGCGCTCATCGTCAACTTCTCGATGAACGTCGGCGGCGCGATCCTCTCGGCCTCGAGCCTTTCGTTCCTCGGTTTTGGCGCGAGCGTGACGCAGGCCGAGTGGGGCGCGATCCTCTCGCAGGGCCGCAACTACCTCGCCACCGCTCCGCACCTCGTGTTCTTCCCGGGTCTGGTGATCTTCCTCACGGTGCTCGCCTTCAACCTCTTCGGCGACGGCTTGCGCGACACCCTCGACCCCAAGCTCAACTAAAGGAGGCCCCCTGTGTCAGATACCCTGCTCGAGGTCAAGGGCCTCGCTACTGAGTTTAAGCACGGCAAGAAGAACTGGATCAGCGCCGTGAGCGACGTCTCGTTTGAGGTGCGCCCCGGCGAGATCGTGGGTCTGGTGGGCGAGTCGGGCTGCGGCAAGTCCGTAACCTCGCTCTCGGTGATGCGCCTGCACCGCAAGGACACCACGCGCATCTCGGGCGACATCATCTTTGAAGGCAAGCACCTGCTCGAGCTCTCAGACCGCGATATGCAGGCCATCCGCGGCAACGAGATCTCGATGATCTTCCAGGAGCCCATGAGCGCGCTCGACCCCATCATGCGCATCGGCGACCAGCTCGCCGAGGCCCTCACCCTCCACACGGACCTCTCCAAGAAGGAGGTTCACGAGCGCTCGGTTGAGGTGCTCCGTCAGGTGGGCATCCCCGAGCCCGAGATGACGCTCAGGAACTATCCGCACGAACTCTCGGGCGGTATGTGCCAGCGCGTGATGATCGCCATGGCCATGAGCTGCGAGCCCAGGCTCCTCATTGCCGACGAGCCCACCACGGCTCTCGACGTGACCATCCAGGCGCAGATCCTCGCCCTCATGGAGAAGATTCGTCGCGAGAACAACACGGGCATCCTCCTCATCACCCACGACCTCGGCGTGGTGGCCGAGACCTGCAGCCGCGTGATCGTGATGTACGCGGGTCACGTGGTTGAGGAGGCGCCGGTTGACGAGCTCTTCAAGCACCCGCAGCACCCCTACACCCAGGGGCTCATCGCCTCGGTACCGCGCCTCGGCGAGCGCCTGCGCCGCCTGCCTTCCATTCCGGGCAGCGTGCCCGACCTCGCCGCGATGCCGGATGGTTGCCGCTTTGCCCCGCGCTGCCGCTATGCGCAGGAGCGCTGCCGCTGCAACGATCCCGTGCTGCATGAGGTGTCCCCAGACCATACGTCGGCTTGCCTTCTGAGCGAGCAGGAGCGAGAGGAGGTAGCGCATGCCTGAGACCGCTGAGAACCGCGCATCTGCAGCCGAGCGTCCGCTCGTCTCGGTGAAGCACCTGAGCAAGCGCTTTCCGGTGAGCAAGAACTTCTTTGGGCGTCCCACCAAGTTCGTTTACGCGGTAAACGACGTGTCGTTTGACATCATGCCCGGCGAGACGTTCTCGATCGTGGGCGAGTCGGGCTGCGGCAAGTCCACCACGAGCCGCCTCATCAACCGCCTCATCGCCCCCGACGAGGGCGAGATCTGGTTTGACGGGACCGACATCTCCAAGCTCTCGGCCAAGGAGGTCCAGCCGCTGCGCGCCAAGATGCAGATGGTCTTTCAGGACCCGTACGGCTCGCTCAACCCGCGCATGAAGGTGCAGGACCTCATCGCCGAGCCTCTGCTCGTGCACACCAAGATGTCGGCTGGCGAGCGCCTCAAGCGTGCGCTCGACCTGCTCGAGGTTGTAGGCCTCTCGCGCGCCTACGGCGAGCGCTATCCGCACGAGTTCTCGGGCGGCCAGCGCCAGCGCATCGGCATTGCCCGTGCGCTCTCGGTCAACCCCAAGCTCATCATCGCCGACGAGCCGGTTTCGGCGCTCGACGTGTCGATCCAGGCCCAGGTTCTGAACCTTCTGCGCGACCTGCAGGAGGAGTACAACCTCACCTACCTCTTCATCTCGCACGACCTCGCCGTGGTCGAGATGATCTCTGACGTGGTGGCCGTTATGTACCTCGGCCACATCGTGGAGATTGCGCCCAACGAGGAGCTCTACGGCAACCCGCGCCACCCCTACACGCAGGCGCTGCTTTCGGCCGTGCCGGTGCCCGACCCCGATCTCAAGAAGGAACACGTGCTGCTTGAGGGCGACCTGCCGAGCCCCTCGAACATCCCCTCGGGTTGCCCGTTCCACACGCGCTGCCCGCTCGCGACCGAGAAGTGCTCGCACGAGCAGCCGCCGGTGACCATGGTGGGCGAGCGCCACATGGTGCAGTGCCACTACCCGGATAAGTCGATCGCGTAGCCCGCGCATCGAGCGGAAGCAGGGCCGGAGGTCGCATGCCTCCGGCCCTGTTTTTGTGGGGAGCGGGCGCGCGTCCCGCGGCGGCGCTCCCTGTGGCGTCATATTCCATGTCCGCCCCACGCATTTGATGCAAATTGGTCCGTGATAGGACGGAATTCGGTCCCATCATCGGCCTTGTTGCATCAAAGGTGTAAAGGCATCTGCCCGGGGAGGGTCGGTTGGGGACGCGTTCCTTTTGCCCCATTTTTGAAAACGGCGCAAAAGGGACACGCCCCCAGCCGATCCCGTTTGGCAACCCTGTGCAGGTGAGGCGTCTCGCGTGGGAGCCGCGCGTTTCTGCTATCATGTCAAGTCTGTGCGTCTCTGTGCGGGCGTGGCGGAATTGGTAGACGCGCTGGATTTAGGTTCCAGTGGGATTCCCGTGAAGGTTCGAGTCCTTTCGCCCGCACCAACGCGCTCAGCGGGGCTTGGCCCCGCAGCCCTGTGGGGCGACATGGCAACAAGGGGTACCCAGCACCCAACCGAGCTGGGCCACGCAAGAGGAGGAACGTTGAACATCACGCAATCCGAGGTGCAGGACGGCAAGCTCACCGCCACGGTGACCATCCCCGCGGCCGACGTGGACGCCGCCATCAAGAAGGCGTACAAGGACGCGGCCCACAAGTACCGCTTCCAGGGGTTCCGCCCCGGTCACGCCCCGCGCCCCGTCATCGATAGCGCGCTCGGCAAGGAGGCCACGCTCGCGCAGGCCACCAACGACATCCTCGGCTCCACCGAGCCGGCCGTCATCAACGAGCTCGACATCGTGCCCGTCAAGGACGCCGACTACGAGGGCATCGAGCTCGTCAAGGACCACGAGGACTACACCTACCAGGTGGTCTTCCCGCTGCGTCCCACCCCGGCGCTCAGCTCCTACGACCCCGTCGAGATCGAGATGCCGCCCGAGGAGGTCACCGAGTCCGAGATCGACGCGCAGATCGACCTACTCCTCGGCTACCACGCGACCTTTGAGGACGTCGAGGACCGCGGTGTCGAGGACTCCGACTTTGTGACCGTCAACGTCAAGAACATCAAGAACGCCGAGGCGCTCGCCGGCGAGTCCCGCATGATCGCCATGGGTTCCGGCAACCTGCCCAAGGCCTTTGACGAGGGCCTTATGGGCATGAAGATCGGCGAGACCAAAGAGATCAGCTGGACCCCCGAGGTCGAGGGTGCCGAGGAGGCGGCTGTGGAGGTCACCGTCAACGGCATCAAGGCCCGCAAGCTCCCCGAGCTCACCGACGAGTTTGCCAAGACCGGCTTTAGCTTTGACGACATCGCCGCCATGCGCGACGCCGTCAAGGAGGAGCTCGCCGCTGACAAGACCTCGCGCTTCCCGCAGCTCAAGGAGAACCGCGCCGTGGCCAAGCTCGCCGAGCGCCTTGAGCTCGACGAGATGGACGCCGACTACGAGCAGTCCGTCTTCCAGGAGCTCGGCCAGAACTTCCTCCAGAGCCTGGCCGCCCGCGGCATGAGCCTCGACGCCTGGCTGCAGGCCAACGGCCTCTCGAGTGAGCAGTTCATCGCCGACCTGCATCATCAGGCCGACGACGTGGCCCGCGAGTCCCTCGCCCTCGATGCGCTCGCCCGCGAGCTCAAGGTTGAGGTGACCGAGGAGGACGTGGACAAGGAGTTCCAGAGCGCCGGCGTTGAGGATCCCGACTCTGTCCGTGAGCGCTTTGTTGCCGAGGGCCGCATGCCCGCCGTCCGCGATTCCATCCGTCGCTCCAAGGCCGTCGACTGGCTCGTGGAGAACGCCAAGGTCACCGAGATCGACGAGACCGCCAAGACCGAGGCGTAAGAGCCCCTGGGGCGCACCTCCCGCTCGCGACGTATGCTGTCTGCGCGGTGGGGTATGATAAGACGACGCACAATGCACGGTGCCCGGCTCCGCAGTGGCGGGTCGGGCACCGTGCTCACAAAAGGGGAAGCACGGATCACAGGCTTTCGTGTTCCGGACCAGCGTGGCGAGGCGGATCGGGGCACAGGCGAGGAAGGCGCAGCGGCGCTGTTCCGACGTAGCTTGAGGCCAGAGGCGCCCGCCGCGGCGGACGGGGTACGGAATACTGTGACCGTTGCTTCTCCAAGGTACTCCGGGAAGGGAAAGGAAGACCGCATGATCTCGCACATCGATAACGCGCTCGTGCCCTATGTCATCGAGCAGACGCCGCGAGGCGAGCGCAGCTACGACATCTACTCCCGTCTTTTGAACGACCGCATCGTCTTTCTAGGCGAGGAGATCAACTCCGTTACGGCCAACCTCGTGATCGCCCAGCTCCTGCACCTCGAGAGCCAGGACAGCGAGAAGGACATCTCGCTCTACATCAACTCGCCCGGCGGCGAGGTGTACTCGGGTCTGGCGATCCTCGACACCATGAACTTCATCAAGCCCGACGTCTCGACCATCTGCGTGGGCATGGCCGCCTCGATGGCGGCGGTGCTGCTCGCCAACGGTGCCAAGGGCAAGCGCTTCTGTCTGCCCAACTCGATGGTGATGATTCACCAGCCGAGCGGTGGCGCCCAGGGCCAGCAGACCGAGATCGAGATCGTGGCCCAGGAGATCAAGGAGAACCGTCGCAACCTCAACCAGATCCTGGCCGATGCCACCGGTCAGCCGTTTGAGAAGGTCGAGGCCGACACCGAGCGCGACCACTACATGCGCGCCACCGACGCTCTGGCCTACGGTCTGGTGGACCGCATCATCTCGTCCCGTACCGACGCTGCGAAAGGCGACGCATAATGCCGCGCGACTACGATAACGACGCCTTTGGCGCACCCGGCTACCCCGGCGACGAGGAGCCCATCCGCTGCTCGTTCTGCGGCAAGACGCGCGACCAGGTCCGCAAGCTCATCAAGGGCCCGGGCGACATCTACATCTGCGACGAGTGCGTCTCGGAGTGCTCGGATATCCTCGAGGAGTCCATTGCCCGCGACATCATGACGCAGGGCGGCTTCTCGGGGCTCGGGAACTTTGGCTTTATGCAGCCGCCGGCTGAGGCCGCGCCCGCCGAGGAGGCCGATGAGGCCGGGGAGACCCCGCAGAAGCAGGTGATCCGCCGCGTGCCCACCCCGCACGAGATCTACGACGAGCTCTCGCTCTACGTGATGGGCCAGGAGGAAGCCAAGCGGGCGATGTCGGTGGCGGTCTACAACCACTACCGGCGCGTCATCGAGGGCGGTGCGGCCGAGGAGGCGCTCGACGAGAGCTCGGGTCACCCCGCGCACGAGCCTATCGGCAAGCACGCCGCCGGGCCGGACGACCTCTCCGACGTGGAGCTCGCTAAGTCCAACATCCTTCTGCTCGGGCCCACCGGTACGGGCAAGACGCTCTTGGCGCAGACGCTCGCGCGCATCCTTGAGGTGCCCTTTGCCATCGCCGACGCCACGGCGCTCACCGAGGCGGGCTACGTTGGTGAGGACGTGGAGAACATTCTTCTCAAGCTCATCAACGCCGCCGATGGCGACGTGGAGCGCGCCCAGGTGGGCATCATCTACATCGACGAGATCGACAAGGTTGCCCGCAAGGCCGAGAACCTCTCCATCACGCGCGACGTGTCGGGCGAGGGCGTGCAGCAGGCGCTCCTCAAGATCCTGGAGGGAACGGTTGCGAGCGTGCCGCCCACGGGCGGGCGCAAGCACCCCCAGCAGGAGCTCATCGACATCGACACCACCAACATCCTCTTTATCTGCGGTGGCGCCTTTGTGGGGCTCGACAAGATTATCGCCGACCGTGTGGGCAACAAGGGCGTGGGCTTTAACTCCGAGCTCGCCGGCCCCACCTCCACCGACGAGAACGACCTGCTGCGCCAAGTGCTCCCGCAGGACCTCAACGCCTTTGGCATGATCCCGGAGTTCATCGGCCGCACGCCGGTGATCACCGAGACCCGTGCGCTCGACGAGGACGACCTCGTGTCGATCTTGACGCAGCCTAAGAACGCGATCGTGAAGCAGTACCGCCGCATGTTCCAACTCGAGAACGTTGAGCTGGAATTTGAGGACGACGCCCTGCACGAGATTGCGCGCCTTGCGCTCGCTCGCAAGACCGGCGCACGCGGTCTGCGCTCCATCTGCGAGCAGCTGCTTCAGCAGACGATGTTCGATCTGCCCTCCGAGGAGGGCGTTGAGCGGGTCGTGGTGACGGCTGCCTCCGTGCGCGGCGAGGAAGAGCCGCTGCGGGTGTACCGCGCGGCGTAACGGTGCCGGAATCGGGCCGAGGGTTTGCGGTTGGGCCGCTGGGTGCTGAGCGCCTGGGAGGCACCGCGCTCTCGGCCCGTTTTGTTTGCTGCTGGTGCGCGCCGTGCACCTGGGCACCCCTGCCTCTATCCCATGTGTTTGCGGTCGCCTGTGTTGCGCGCCTCGGGCGCTGCTGGCCCCGCCCCTAGTGTTAGCGGCCGTCGGGTACCGGGCGCCATGGGTGCCGCCCTTCGGCTCGTTTCCTCCTTGCACTTGGAGTGCACTCCTATGCTATGATGCCTCCGGCTAGTAACACGAATTCAAAATTCGTAACACTGAGGGGGCATTATGGCTCACACAACCTTTGCACACCCGGTTTCGCGTCGTGCCTTTGCGCTGGCTGCCGGATGGGGAGCGCTCTCGGTGGCGGGAGCGCTCGCGGGCTGCGCGGGCGGCTCCAGCGAAGGCCCCCAGGGCTCCGTGCAAGGGGTGGGGAGTGCCGGTGACGGCGCAACCTCGCAGGTGATCGTGGCCATGAACACCGAGAGCGAGCCCGCCGCGGGCTTTGACCCGCTCGTTGCCTGGGGCTGCGGCGAGCACGTGCACGAGCCCCTCATCCAGTCGACCCTCATCACCACCGACGAGGAGCTCAACTTCCAAAACGATCTTGCCACGTCCTATGCGTGCTCCGATGACGGGCTCACCTGGACCTTTACCATCCGCGACGACGTGGTCTTCTCGGACGGGGAGCCGCTCACGGCCTCCGATGTGGCCTTTACCATCAACGGTGCGGTGCGCTCCACCGCCTTTGAGGCCGATCTCTCGATGGTGGATGAGGCGGTGGCCACGAGCGACACCACCGTGGAGCTCCATCTCAACAAGCCCTTCAATGCGCTCCTCTATACGCTTGCCGTGCTTGGCATCGTGCCCGAGCACGCCTACGACGAGGGCTACGGCGAGGCGCCCATCGGCTCCGGCCGCTACCTGCTCGAGCGCTGGGACCGCGGGCAGCAGGCCATCTTTGTCGCCAATCCCTCGTATTATGGCGAGACTCCGCAGATGGAGCGTGTCGTGGTGGTCTTTATGGATGAGGATGCGGCGCTTGCGGCCGTGCAGGCGGGCGAGGTCGACATCGCCTTTACTTTTGCCACACATGCGGGCCAGAGCTTTGCCGGCTACGAGCTCGTGCACTATGCCACGGTGGACTCGCGGGGCATCTCGTTGCCGGTGCTGCCGGCGGGCGGCACCAAGGTCGTTGAGGGGGATATGACCTATGCGCAGGGCAATGATGTCACCTCCGACGTGGCGGTGCGCCGGGCAATCAACTGCGCTATCGACCGCGACGCTATGATCGAGAACGTGCTCCAGGGCTACGGCAAGCCGGCCTTTAGCGTAAGCGACGGCATGCCGTGGTCGAGCGACGACATGCAGGTCGACTACGATCCCGATCGCGCGCGCGATTTGTTGGATGAGGCAGGATGGGTCCTCGGCGACGACGGCGTGCGTGAGCGGGACGGCGTGCGTGCCGCGCTCACCGTGTGGTACTCCTCGGATGACTCGGTCCGCCAGGCGCTCACCTACGAGCTTGCCAACCAGCTGGCAAAGATTGGCATTGAGGTAACGCCCGCGGGTGGCAGCTGGGATGAGCTCTATGCGCACCAGTACGAAGATCCCATCATGTGGGGCTGGGGCTCCAACTCGCCCATCGAGGTGTATGCGCTCAATTACTCCAGCGGCTGGGGCAACTATGCGGGCTACGAGAGCGCCGCAATCGATGCTCATCTCGATGCCGCCCTTGCCGAGCCGCGGGTTGAGGACTCCTATGCCCACTGGCGGCTCGCCGCATGGGACGGCTCGGACGGGTTTGCTCCGTGCGGTGCCGCCACGTGGGCATGGATCGCCAACGTCGACCATCTTTACTTCAAGCGCGACGGACTCGACGTGGCCGCGCAGAAGCCGCACCCCCATGGGCACGGCTGGTCGCTCGTCAATAACGTCGACCGCTGGAGCTGGGCGTAGATGGCGTGCGAAGCGGGTGCGAGCCGTCCCAGCGTAGTGCGGGGGAGGGGGCTGAAGGTCTCTGTGACAGCCCTCAGTCGCGCATGGCGCCGCGTGCCAGCGCCGCTCCGGGTGCTTGTGCGGCTCACGGTGCTTTTGCTTGCGGTGAGCCTGGTGACCTTTGCCCTGGTGAGCGCCTCGCCCATCGACCCCGTGCAGGCCAATGTGGGCCAGACGGCCTACCTCACCATGAGCCCGGAGCGGCGGGCGGCACTCGCCGAGCGCTGGGGCGCGGGCGAGGGGGTGCTGGAGCGCTGGGCCGCCTGGCTCGTCGACGCACTCCACGGCGACCTGGGGTACAGTCTGCGCTTCAACGCGCCCGTGGTGGATGTGGTGGCCGAACGCCTCGCGGGCTCGGCTTTGCTGCTCGCAACGGCGTGGCTCCTCTCGGGAGCGCTCGGCCTCGCGCTCGGTGTGCTTGCGGGTGCGCGGCGGGGCTCGCGCCTGGACCGGATCGTCTGCGGCTGGTGCTATCTGCTCTCGGCCACGCCGACGTTTTGGCTCGCGATGCTCGCTCTCATGGTGTTCTCTGTGTGGCTCGGGTGGTTCCCGGTGGGCTTTGCCTCGGCAATCGGCGGCACGGGCGCGGTCTCGTTCGCTGAACGCCTGCACCATGCGGCGCTGCCGGCGCTCGTGCTCTCGCTCACGGGCGTGGCAAACGTGGCGCTCCACACCCGCGAGAAGACGCTTGAGGTCATGGAGGCCGACTACGTCCGCTTTGCCCGCTCGCGCGGGGAGTCGGAGCGCTCGATCGTGGTGCGGCATGGCCTCCGGAACCTCGTGCTGCCGGCGCTCACGCTCCAGTGCGCGCAGGTGAGCGAGATCATCGGCGGGTCAGTTCTGGTGGAGCAGGTCTTTAGCTACCCTGGGCTCGGCCAAGCTGCCGTGACGGCGGGGCTCGGCGGGGACGCGCCCCTGCTGGTGGGCATCGCGCTCGCCACGGCGCTGCTCGTTTTTGCAGGTAACTTGGCGGCGAACCTCCTCTACGGGGTGGTCGACCCGCGGCTGCGCGCGGGGGAGGTGCACCATGGCTGAACAGACCGAGGCCCTCGGCGTCGCGTCCGGCGTGCCGGGGGAGCCCTTTGGCGGCGCATCCAGCGTGCCGGGGGAGCCCCTTACCTGCCTTCATAGTCCCCGACCTACGCGGCTGGGCGAGGGCCGGCGCGGGCTTCTGGCTTGGGCCGTTGCGGCGCTTGTGGCGCTTGTGCTCATAGGGGTTGCGGGTGCGCTTCTCGCTCCGGTGGCCGCGCGCACCGACTTTGCGCAGGCAAACCTCGCGCCCACGCTTGAGCACCCCTTTGGCACCGACTGGATGGGGCGCGACATGCTCGCTCGCACGCTTGCCGGGCTTGCTACCTCGCTCGGGGTGGGTATCGTGGCCGCCTGCGCGTCGTCGGTCATCGCGTTTGTCCTCGCCGCCGTGGCGGCGCTGGGCGGAGAGGCGGCCGATGCGGTTGTCTCGTGGGTCATCGATCTTGTTATGGGGATCCCCCATATCGTGCTGCTGGTGCTCGTGAGCTACGCACTCGGCCGCGGAGCGACGGGCGTGATGGTGGGCATCGCGCTCACGCACTGGCCGAGCCTCGCGCGGGTGCTCAGGGCCGAGATCCTGCAGCTCAAGGCGGCGCCGTTCTTCTCGGCGTCGCGGGCGATCGGGGTGTCGAGCCTGCGCCTTGTGGCCACGCACGTGGTGCCGCACGTGCTCCCGCAGTATCTGGTGGGGCTCGTGCTGCTCTTTCCCCATGCCATCCTTCACGAGGCGTCGATCACCTTTCTTGGGTTTGGGCTCTCGCCGGAGCAGCCGGCGATCGGCGTGATCCTCTCCGAGGCCATGGGCTACCTCACGGCCGGTTCGTGGTGGCTTGCGGTCTTTCCGGGTCTTGCGCTGCTGGGGACAGTTTTGCTCTTCGACCGGCTCGGCTCGGCGCTCCGCGCGCTCGTGACGCCTCAGGAGGTGCAGCGCTGATGGCGGGGGAGAGGTTCATGGTGCAGGGCGATGCGGCGGCAGGGACGATTTGCGTCGCTGCTTCTGCTTGGGCGGCCGGGCTTGGCAGACTGCGCACCACGTGCGAGGTCGACGGGCGGGATGTGTCCCTTGCGGCCGCGGACGCTACGAAGATGCCCCATGCTGCGGGTGCCCATAGGGACGCCGAGCGGCATCATCACCATCTGCATGCCGCCGGTTCGCGCCATCCTCAGGGGCACCACCTGCTGACCGTTGAGCAGCTCTCGGTGAGCTTTTCCCTGTACGATCCGGCGGCACCGTTCTTCCGTGCGGGGCGCATCGAGGTGCCGGTTCTCCACGACCTCACGCTCTCGGTCCATGCGGGCGAGGTGCTTGCCGTGGTGGGCGCAAGCGGATCGGGCAAGACCGTCCTTGCCAACGCGCTCATGGGGTTCTACGAGCCCAACGCCCGCGTTACCGGGCGCATCTGGTTTGACGGCGAGCTCTGCGATGCCGCGCACCTGGCCGAGCTGCGGGGCGCCGGTATCGCGCTCGTGCCGCAGAGCGTGGCCAACCTCGATCCGCTCATGCGGGTGGGGGAGCAGATTGTAGGGCCCTGCGGTCATGGGCCGGCGGGTCGCGCGCTCCGAGCCGAGCGACGCGAGCGCATGGCCGAGCTTTTTGATGCGTACGGCTTCGACCGTGAGGTCGGCCGTCTCTACCCGCACGAGCTCTCGGGCGGTATGGCCCGCCGGGTGCTCCTCATCTGCGCGCTCATGGGGCGCCCGCGGCTCATCATCGCCGATGAACCTACCCCCGGGCTCGACCTCGACCTTGCGGTGCGTGCCCTCGACGACCTGCGTGCTTTTGCAGATGAGGGTGGCGGTGTCTTGCTGATCACGCACGATATCGAGCTTGCGCTCCGCGTGGCCGACCGTGTGGCGGTCTTTCATGAGGGAACGGTGGTGGAGGAGACGGCGACGGCAAACTTTGCCGCACCGGAGCTTCTTGAGCACCCCTTTACGCGGGCACTGTGGCATGCGCTGCCCGATCACGACTTTACGGCCTGTTGTGACCGCGATGCCGGAGCGACCGCGCGCGGCGTACATGGAGAGGGGGACCGATGAGCCTCGGTGCCGAGAACCTGGGGTTCTCCTATGTAGCGGGCCGTCCGGTGCTCAGCGGGGTGAGTCTCTCGGTGGAGCCCGGAGAGCGGGTGGCGCTTGTCGCACCCTCGGGAACGGGCAAGACGACGCTCTGTCGCCTTCTTGGCGGCTACCTCGAGCCACGTGAGGGGAGGGTGCTCGTGGACGGAGCACCCCTCGGGCGCGCCGCGCGCGCCGCCCGACCGGTCCAGCTTATCTGGCAGCACCCCGAGCAGACCTTTGACCCGCGGGTGCGTCTCTGGCGCTCACTCGCCGAGGGTCTGCGCGAGACGGATGAGGCGGATGCGGCGGCAGGGTTCTCAAGGCGTGCGGGAGCGCATGGTGTGTGCCGCACAGATCAGGTTCGCGAGCGCTTGCGGGCGAGCGGCCTCATGGAGCGGCTCGGTGTGCGCGAAGCGTGGCTCACGCGCCTGCCCCACGAGCTCTCAGGCGGTGAGCTCATGCGGCTCGCCATCACGCGTGCGCTTCTGGTGCGTCCGCGTTACCTCATCTGCGACGAGATGACCGCGATGCTCGATGCCCTCACCCAGGCACAGGTTTGGGCGGGCGTCCTCGATCTTGCCCAAGAACGGGAGATGGGGCTCGTGGTGGTTTCGCACTCACCGGCACTTTTGCGTCGCGTCGCCACGCGGCAAGTGCGCATCTAAGTTTCTGCTGGATGGCAGACGCACGCGACGTGTGCCGTGAGCCCGCTTGCTGCATCGGGCTCAATAGGGTGCCGGCCGATCATGTCCCCGGTTTTTCGGGAATGTCGAGATAAGGCCTTCCATGGCGCACGATGCGTTGCCCCTAAAGGGGGTCAGTGAAAAAACTTCGCGTCAATGTAAGGATGGAATCGCGCCTCGCCGAGTAGTTGTCCTTCCGGGTCAGACAAAGCCGCAGGTAGCGACGTCGAGCGGAATCTGGCTACTTCAAGAGCGCAAATTCCATCCTTACATTGACGCGAAGTTTTGTTCCAGGGGTTGTTAAGCGGGGGGATCCGGGCCCTCGGGCACGCCGGAACCGACTCGGCGCAAACGAAAACGGACCCCGAAGGGTCCGTAAAACTCGATGGTAGCCCGTACCAGATTCGAACTGGTGATCTCCGCCTTGAGAGGGCGGCGTCCTAAACCGCTAGACGAACGGGCCATGT
>NZ_NFHP01000005.1 GCF_002159335.1 Collinsella sp. An7
TGTCTAGCACGCGTAAATAGTACCGCTGTTCCGCCTACCGAGTACCGGCGTTCCGCGCACGCGGTACCGGCCCCAACCGAATAGCCTTTCCTCAGGAGGGGGCGCCGCCCGGGTGCCCCCGACCCGTCGAAAGGAGGCCCGCATGGCCACGAAGAAGGAGATAATGCGCCAGCTGCTGAAGGGGGTGAGCTGGAACGAGGCGGCGAGGTCGCTCGGGTGCAGCAAGGCGACGGTGGCGAAGTGCGCCGCCAAGATGGACGAGGGGCGGATCGACTCGGAGAGACTGGAGTCGATGACCGACGCGGAGGTCTCGGGCCTCTTCGCCGACGGCAGGTCGAAGCGCGGCGAAGAGTACCTCGAGCCCGATTACGAGCGCGTCTGCGACCAGCTCGCGAGGGTGCCGAAGATGACGCTCTCGCTGCAGTGGGCGCGCTACCTCGATTGTAACCCGGGCGGCAAGAGGCTCTACCAATACTCCCAGTTCTGCAAGAAGGTCGGCGAGTACGCGAGGGCCCGCGGCCTCGCGGCGCGCATCGCGCACGAGCCCGGCAGGACGATGCACGTGGACTGGGCGGGCCTCACCGCATCGGTCTTCGACCCGGTGACGGGCGGGAGGTCGCCCGCCTACCTGTTCGTCGCGGTCTTCCCCTGGTCGGGCTGGATATGGGCCGAGTGCTTCGCCGACATGCGCAGCCGGTCCTGGATCCAGGCGCACGTGCACGCGTTCCAGGCGGCGGGAGGGGTCCCCGACGTCCTCGTGCCGGACAACTGCGCCACCGCCACCGACCGCAGGAGGAGGTCCGACCCGGTGAAGGTCAACGACGCCTACCTCGAGATGGCCGAGCACTACGGGTGCGCGGTGGTGCCGGCCAGGGAGGGGAAACCGAGGGACAAGGGCGCGGTGGAGAAGGCGGTGGACCTGTGCGAGATGTGGGTGCTCGCACCGCTCGCCGACGAGCGCCTCACGTCCCTCGACGAGCTGAACCGCGAGGTGCGGAGGCTCGTCGACGCCCTCAACGCCCGCGAGCGCGCCGAGGGCAGTCGCGACGACGCGTTCTTCGGCGAGGAGCGCGCGGCGCTGAACCCTCTGCCCGGGGCGCCGTTCGAGCTGTACGAGTGGAGGCGCTGCAAGGTGTCTCCGGACTACCACGTGCAGTGCGACCACATGCGCTACTCGGTGCCGCACCGCCTCGTCGGCAGGACCGTCGACGTGCGGCTGGGCGCGGCCTCCGTCGCGATCCTGGACGGCGGCGAGACCGTCGCGGAGCACCGGCGCCTGCGCGGCCGCAAGGGCCAGTACTCGACCGATCCCGCGCACATGCCGACGGAGCACCTCGAGGCGCAGTCGCTGTGGACGCGCGAATGGTTCGAGCGCCGCGCCGGCGAGGTCGGCCCCGAGACCAAGAGGCTGATAGGGTCGGTCCTCGACGCGCACCCCATCGAGGCGCAGGGCTACGTCCCGTGCTCGAACATCCTGTCCCTCTCCAGGCGCGGCCGGACGGCCGAGCTCGAGGCGGCGTGCGCGAAACTCAACGCCTCCGGGGGCACGGCGACCTACACGCGCGTGAAGAACACCATGGCGGCGCTGAGGGCGGAGGCCGCATCGGCGCCGTCCGCTCGGCAGCCGACGGGACAGGTCGTCGACCGCGCGGAGCACGCCGGCAGGGTCCGCGGCGCCGAGTACTACCGCAGGAGGCGGGGTGGCTCCGATGCTCAGTGAGGAGGACTTCGCCCTGTTCACGAAATGGCGCGTGGGCGCCTTCGGGAGGAAGCTTCGCGAGATCTGCGAGGACGAGGCGTTCGACGACATGACCTTCGAGGACAAGATCGGGGCGTGCATCGACGCCGAGCTCGAGGCCCGCGACAGCAGGAAGATCGACAAGGCGGTGAGGGCGGCCCGCTTCAAGATCAAGGGCGCATGCGTGGAGGACATCTACTACCTCCCCGAAAGGAACCTCACCCGCGACCGCATCGCCAGGCTCGCGTCCTGCGCGTGGGTCGAGGCCCGCGAGAACCTCGTGATCCTATCGGAGAGCGGAGGGGGCAAGAGCTACATCGCGCAGGCGCTCGGCGTCGCCGCCTGCCGGAACCTCATGTCGGTGCGCTACGCGCGGCTCAACGACATGTTCCGCGAGCTCAACGTGGCAAGGAGCGAGGGCCGCGTCTACGACGCGCTCGACCGGTTCTCGAAGCCGGACCTGCTGATCCTGGACGACTTCTTCACGACGCCGATCGAGAACCCGCTCAACGCGGTCGACCTGTTCGAGATTCTGGAGGCCCGGGAGGGCCGCGGCTCGACGATGTTCGCGTCGCAGCTCGAGCCCGACCAGTGGTACCTGAGGATCAACTCGGAGCTGTGCGCCGACTCGATACTGAACCGGGCCGTGGAGCACGCCAGGACCCTCGATATCAAGGGACCGAACATGCGCGAATACACCGCCGATCTCAAGGCGCAAGCGGAGAAGGGCTACTGGGACTGACGCCCGGTACCCGATAGGCGGAAGGGCGGTACCGTCTCCCCGGAGGGTCGGTACCGCCCCCGAGGAACGCCGGTACTAAAAACGCGTGCTAGACAGCTCCGCCATCTCCCTTGCGGGCGTGGCCGTAATTGCGCTCTATGTCCTTATCGGGGCCATTGCGCGACGCCGCTCGCGCGCGTAGAGGCACAAAACCGGCAGACGGCATAGTGCCGAAAGGGGCGACTCCACCAGGAGTCACCCCTTTCCCATGGTTAATATAGACATCGCACGTTGCAACCGCATCGCGTCGCATTGCCCCTATTGACCGAGTCCCAGATACGAGGCCCAGAACTCGCGCGAGGTCAGATACGGCAGCGCGCTCTTATAGGCTGCGCGGACGTTTGCGCCCTCCCTCCGATAGCGTTTCATCAACTCCGCCTCGCGTTTGCGGATGGCGCGAAAGCGCTCACGGTCCATCTGGCGCACAATGCCCTTCTCGCGCGTCGGATCAAGATAGACGAGCACACGGCTGCGCACCGACGACCCTTCAAGCGTCGTCTCGCCGTTTTTGACCACATAAGAGGGCGTTCGTCTCAACAGCGCATTGGGAAGATAGTGCTTATCGTAAGGAAGAAAGCGCCAGACCTTCATGAACGGCTGCGGATGAAACACGTAATCGACATTTGCCAGCACCTCTTGGGTGATTCCCGCGCGCGCCAACACATCAGCATCGAGTTCATCCACGGGAAGGAGCTTCTCGTTCTTTGCGCCGTTTTCTTTCATAAGCAGTGAGCCATCCGCATGCGCCAAGAACTCAGGGCCCTTGAGATAATCTTCAAAACCATCGAGGGTAAGCTCAGCGGCAACGTAGTCAAGATCCCGAAGCGCAAGCCGGATGCTTCGCTTAAAGCGCAGTACGAATTTCTGCTCCGAAGCGCAGTCGTCGACGGCGATCATCGTCATGAAATTGCGCGTGTACTGGTAGCAATCCACCGAGGGGCGGAAACGCCCCTCAAAGCTCGCATGCCAAACGCAGATTCCGTCCATCGTCATATAAATCGGCTTATTGCGCATGCCAAACTCGACATCGTCGCACCGAATGAAGAACGGCATGGGGAGCCCATTTTTCTCAATGGCCGAAACCGGAATGCAGCTAAACCACCATGCACCGTAAGCACGCGGAATCTCAACGTCGGTACGCTCGTTTTTAAGCATTCCCTCGAGCGTTCCAGCGTCGATATCCTTTTTGATGCGCCGATACACGCCGTTTTCTACCACACGGCCCACATCCTCGTACTGCCGTGTGGGTTCTTCCAGTGAGAGCATGGCGCCGTTTACAAATGCGTCGCGGTACCGTCCGCGCGCAAGCGACAGGAGGTTGTAGACGCGGATGATGCTCTCCGGCATGATACGCACGTCATCGTCCATAACAATAACGTGCGTAAAGATACCGGGAGTCTCCGTTGCCGCCATCATGCCGCGCGCAAAACCGCCCGAACCGCCCGCATTGGGGTTAGGCAGAACGGTCACGAGTTCATCCGAGAGCTCCTCAACATTGAGCGTGCGACCGTTGTCCACCACAAACATATGAAAGTTACGGGAGATAGGGCCGGACTCAGCCGAGATGCCCGACTTAACAAGCTCGATATTAGGGAGAATGTAACGCTCGTTGTTAAAGGTCGTTGTGGCAATAGCAAGCGAGATTGGGCGAATGCGGTCCTCCTCAACCTCGGCTCGCCATGACGCCTCAAACATCTTTAGCGAAGAGTCTTGATGAGGGTCCAAAACGAAGCCGATGAGGTCGTAGCCCGTCAGCTCAAACGGAATCTCCAGCGTCACTGGAGATTCCAGTGCGTCCACGGTTCGAGAGGCGATCTCGCACGCGGCGTCTTCACCCTCGGGGACGCCGACCAAATGCACCTCTCCCGATCCAGAGACAGCGATCCGAAGCGTCACGGCAGTAAGCTCCGTATACTTATGCCACTTGCCGGCAGAGAGCCCGTTGATGTAGGTAAGAAAGTCGGCCTCCCCTGTTACCTCGAGCGCTTCGGCTTCTGCGTCGTAGCAAACTGCACCGCGTTGAGCACGATAGTAGAGCTCGGGGTGGTGCTCTGCATGAGCGTCTACCCGCAAGACAACGTTGGCCAGCTTATAATCGGTAGTCATAGATTCTCCGAACTGTTACGTATCTGACGAACCGGCAACTTGGAAGTACCCAGAACGCTGATCGAGGTTGCGATTGAAATAGGGATCGCCCGCCGCACGAACCGAAGGCCATTTTATATCGAATCTCGTGAGGTCTTCTTGGGTGAACTCGGGCGCATTCGTCGCGAGATCATAACGTCGCTCGGGGCAGGTGGCGGCGGTTTGCAGCTTGACGGTCGGTGTTGTTACCACACGCGAACCGGCAGCGATGACGCGGTGACAGAAGTCTGCGGCGCCGATTTCACCTTCATACATCTCGTCAAAGCCATCGAGCTCGTTAAATTGCGCCCTGCTTACGCACATGCCCTCGACACTCGCGGCGCTCACGTTCTGAAACGCCCGAAGGTTGCACTGATACGCCGGAAAATCGTCGGGATAGCCGCGATAGAGCGGGATAATGCCCTCATCTGTTACCGCCATGCCAAACATGCGATTCGCGCCATTGGCATAGAGCGTCTTGGGGGAAGTCACGCCCACGCCCTCAAGCGCACACAGGCCGACGAGCTGCTCGAGAGGCTCAGGGGTGATGAAGTAGCTCCCCGCATCGGCAAAGACAAGGTAGTCCCCCGTCGCCGTCCGGGCTCCAGCATTCAGCCGCGCAAAGACACCCGTCCCCTGCGCGACCTCAACCACGCAGATGCATAAATCAGAGAAGACATCGGCGGACACGTCCACACCTTCAGGTGCAACAAGCACGATCTCGCATGACTCGAAGCTGTTGTTTTGGCGGAAGAACTCCAAAAAAAGCGCAGCATCGGACGTGTCACCGGCGCAGTCGACGATAACCGACACCGACTGATTGGCCGGCCGTGAGAACCAGAGGTTATGCGTGCTCACGATACCAGAGGCGATGATGCGAGCGCCCGGTGCACACGCCTGAACGCGATTATACGCAGAAATGCGCGATGCCTTCTGACCATATGGCTTTGCATCGGGGTTAACCGCAGTAGACGCCTCGCTGATACGCCACCGATAGAGAACCTTTGGCACATGGTGAACAACTCGCGCATGCAGAGTCGCAAATTGAACCATGTTGTAGTCCTGCGCACCATCGTACCGGGCATCGCGCACCGGCATAGCATCAATCAGCGACCGCCTCACCGTCATGAGGTGAATAATGTAGTTCGTGCACAGCAGGAGCTCGGGGGAATAATCTGGCTTGAACAGCGGATGCCGCGGCACAAAGGTGCCGTTCTCACGCACCACTAAATCCTCGTCACAGTACAAAACGTCGATTGCGGGATTCTCCCGCAACGCCTTGAAGTACTCAAACAGCACATCGGGCTCAACGAAGTCATCGTGATCGAGAAAGCAGCAGAACTCGCCAGTCGACGCCTCAATGCCTCGGTTGGTGTTCTCGGTGATACCGTGGTTTGCATCAAGTGTGACCACCTTTACGCGCTTGTCGCGACGCGCGTAGGCGTTCACCTCGTCACAGAGCTCGGCGTTCTCCGGTGAAGCGTTTACCAGCACAAGCTCGAGCTTTGGATAGGTTTGAGCAAGCACTGAGTCTGCCATGGTATGCAGGTACTCAGTTGGCGTTTTATACAACGGAACGATAAAGCTAAAAAGCGGGGCATCCGCGATGTCCCCCGAAAGCCGGCATTGATCCTCGAGTTGCTGCGGTGTTGCACGATGCGCCTCAAACCACGCAGCGTACTCCTTCTGCTGCGTCCAGGCGTCGATGGGAAAATCGTTCTGCGGCGGATTGAGATGCCGTCTCAGAAATCTCGCGGACCGTTTTGCAAAATTAAGCACAGATGCCATGCCGTCCCCTTGTCGAACACCAACTGATGGCATTCTACCAAAGCGGACGGACCGCAGCGGATGCACAATGCATCAGCCATGGTCCGCCCGCTATCGAGCGAAGCTTGTTTCTGAGAGTTTACCCCCGCAGCGCCCGCACGTACTCCTCGAGCTCGCGCTCCCAGTCGCCCGGGGTGAAGCCCGCCGCCTCGATCTTGGAGAGGTCGAGCGCGGAGTGGACCGGGCGCGGCGAGACGGGGCCGACCGCGGAGGCGTAGTAGTCCGCGGTCGACACGGGGCGCACGGCATCGCCGTTGCCGTTAGCGAGGTCAAAGACCTCGCGCGCGATCTCGGCCCAGCTGGCGGCGCGCCCCTCCCCCGTGAGGTTGTAGGTGCCGTAGGCGGCGGGGGCCACCGGCACCGTAGAGCCCTCGCGGTAACCGAGGAGATGGAGGATGCCCTCGGCCATGTCGCGCGTGAAGGTGAGCCGGCCGATCTGGTCGTCCACCACGGTGACCTCGGAGAGCGCGTCGCCCGAGTCCGCCACGCGGTCGGAGAGCGCGCACATGGTCTTGACGAAGTTCCTCCCGTCGCCGATGACCCAGCTCGAGCGCACGATGTAGTGCGCGGGGCACCCCGCCACGGCGAGGTCGCCCGCGGCCTTGGACTGGCCGTAGACGCCGAGCGGCGAGAGCGGCTCGTCCTCCGCGTGCGCCTCGGCGACACCGTCGAAGACGTAGTCGGAGCTCACGTGGACGAGCGCGATGCCGTGCTCGGCGCAGGTGCGCGCCATGAGCGCGGGGCCCGCCGCGTTGGCCGCCCAGCAGGCGACGCGGCCCTCGGGCGTCTCGGCGCGGTCGACGGCCGTGTAGGCGCCGCAGTTGATGACCGTGCCGTAGAGGGACCAGTCGTACTTGGCGTAGTCGACCGGGTCCGAGAGGTCGAAGGTGTCGATGTCGCAGTAGTCGAAGCCCGCGAGGCCGCGCTCCTCGGCGAGCGCGCGCACGGCGCGCCCGAGCTGGCCGTTGCAGCCGGTGACGAGCGTGCGCCTGGGCTCCATGGGGACGACGTCGGCGAGCAAGGGGTGGTTGCGGTCGGCCTCGGAGAGCTCCGCCCGCTCGAGCGGGATGGGCCACGCGATGGCGAGCTCGGGGTCGGCGAGGTTCACGAACGTGTAGGTCTTCTTGAGCTCGGCCGACCAGTGCGCGTCCACGAGGTAGGTGTAGGCGGTGCCGTCCTCGAGCGCCTGGTAGGAGTTGCCCACGCCGCGCGGCACGAAGATGGCGCGCGAGGGGTCGAGCGTGCAGGTGAATACCTCGCCGTAGGTGGGGCTGCCCGCGCGCAGATCGACCCACGCGCCGAAGACGCTGCCCGTGGCGACCGAGATGAACTTGTCCCACGGCTCGGCGTGGATGCCGCGCGTGGCGCCCGCCTTGAGGTTGTAGCTGATGTTGTTCTGGACCCAGGAGAGGTCCGGGAGGCCGAGCGCCACCATCTTGGCGCGCTGCCAGTTCTCCTTGAACCACCCGCGGTTGTCCCCGTGGACGGGGAGCTCCACCACCGTGAGCCCGGCGATGCCGGTCTCCTCGGCCCTGAGCTCCTTCTCGTACTCGAGCGCCATGCGCACCCTCCGAAATCCGTCGTCGTCCTACATCCCGGCCGCGCCGCGCGCCGGGGCCGCCCGCCTACTGGCCCTGGGCGGCGTACCTGGCCTCGGTGGCCTCCTTAGCCGGGCGCCACCAGGCCTCGTTCTCCCGGTACCACGCGATCGTCTCGGCGAGGCCCGCGGCGAAGTCGGTGTGGGCGGGCTCCCAGCCGAGCTCGCGGCGGAGCTTGGTCGGGTCGATCGCGTAGCGGCGGTCGTGGCCCGGTCGGTCGCGCACCCAGTCGAAGTCGTCCGGGTCGCGCCCGAACGCCCCGAGGATCGCGCGGAGCACGTCGATGTTGCTCCGCTCGCCGTCGGCGCCGATGAGGTAGGTCTCCCCTATGCGCCCCTTCGTGAGGATGGTCCACACGGCGGAGCTGTGGTCCTCGGTGTGGATCCAGTCGCGGACGTTCCGCCCGTCGCCGTAGAGCTTGGGGCGGACGCCGTCGATCAGGTTGGTGATCTGCCGGGGGATGAACTTCTCCACGTGCTGGTAGGGGCCGTAGTTGTTGGAGCAGTTGGAGATCGTGGCGCGCACGCCGAAGGTGCGGTGCCAGGCGCGCACGAGCATGTCGGAGGATGCCTTGGTGGAGCTGTAGGGGCTGCTCGGGCGGTAGGGCGTCTCCTCGGTGAAGCGGGCCGGGTCGTCGAGCGCGAGGTCGCCGTAGACCTCGTCGGTCGAGACGTGGTGGTAGCGGACGCCGTGCTTGCGGCATGCCTCGAGGAGGCGGAAGGTGCCCTCCACGTTGGTGCGCACGAAGGGCTCGGGGTCGGCGATGGAGTTGTCGTTGTGGGACTCCGCGGCGTAGTGGACGACGGCGTCGTGGCCCGGCACGATGCGGTCGAGCAGCCCCGCGTCGCAGATGTCGCCCACGACGAGCTCGACGCGGTCGGCGGGCAGCCCCGCGATGTTCTCCGGGTTGCCGGCGTAGGTGAGCTTGTCGAGCACCGTCACGTGGACGCCGGGGCAGTTGTCGACGACGTAGTGGACGAAGTTGCTGCCGATGAAGCCGCAGCCGCCGGTGACGATGATGTTGGCGGGCTCGAAGGTGTCGGACATGTGTCTCCCCTCTCGGAATCTGTCTCGGTGCGGGCCTAGTAGGCCGACGGGCGGTCGCGGTAGACGCCGTCGGCGACCTTCTTGAGGTGCTGTCCGTAGACGGACTTGCCGTAGCGCTCGGCGCAGGCCTCGAGCGTGGCGCGGTCGATCCAGCCGTTCTCGTAGGCGATCTCCTCCAGCACCGAGACGGGCGTGTCCTGCGCGCGCTCGACGGCGCGGACGAACTCGCCCGCCTCGTAGAGCGACTCCATGGTGCCGGTGTCGAGCCAGGCGTAGCCGCGCCCAAGGGTCACGACGTCGAGGAGGGCGTCGTCGAGGTACATGCGGTTGAGGTCGGTGATCTCGAGCTCGCCGCGGGACGAGGGCCGCACGCGCGCGGCGCGCGCCGCCACGTCGCCCGGGTAGAAGTAGAGGCCGGTGACCGCATAGGAGCTCTTCGGAGTCTCCGGCTTCTCCTCGATGGAGACCGCCCGGCCCTGGCCGTCGAACTCCACCACGCCGAAGCGCTCGGGGTCGTCCACGTGGTAGCCGAAGACCGTGGCGCGGCCCTCGGAGGCGTTTGCCACGGCGCGGCGCAGGTGCCGCGAGAGGCCGTTGCCGAAGAAGATGTTGTCCCCGAGCACGAGCGCGCAGGGCTCGCCCGCGATGAAGCGCTCGCCGATGAGGAACGCCTGGGCGAGGCCGTCCGGCGAGGGCTGGACGGCGTAGGAGAGCGAGATCCCGAAGTCCGACCCGTCGCGCAGGAGCCGCTCGAAGTTGGGCAGGTCCGCGGGCGTCGAGATGATGAGGATGTCGCGGATGCCCGCCATCATGAGGACGGAGAGCGGGTAGTAGATCATGGGCTTGTCGTAGACGGGCAGGAGCTGCTTGCTCGTGACCGTGGTGAGCGGGTAGAGGCGCGTGCCCGAGCCGCCGGCGAGGATGATGCCTTTCATGAGCGCCCTTTCTTGAGTCGCCTATGCTGGAGATGATTCTAGCGCGTCATGCGGGCGCGAGCGAGCCGGATGGGACGTCTCTAGGCAAAGCGCACAGGGCGGCGCCACGCGCGTCACCCCACTCTCCATCGAATTGAAGAACCGCTTCGATACGCCAGACAAATCAGCTAGCAGAGCGGCAGGAAGAGCCTGGTTGTCCCCCCAGTTCCTTAAACTCAAAATGACGATAAAAGGCAGAAGCCTCGCTGTTTGCCGGATCGACCAGAAGCGCTCGGGCTCCTATCTGACCAGACACCTCGACGGAACGCAGTATAGCGTCCCTTAAAATGGAGGCTCCCAGCCCCTGGCCCTGAAAATGAACATCTACGCCCGGCATCCCCAGAAGTATCGGAGGTATGTGCTCAGGGGGTATTGCGTTTCAGCCAGCCACCCTCGACATCGGTGCGCAATACGGAATGCGCGCTCAACGCGTAGAGCCCCGCAATGATTCGCCCGCTGTAGACAACGTAGACGACCGCAGTCCCTTGCCTCATGCTCCGGTGCGCACGGCGACGCACCCATGCATCCACCACATCAACACCAGAGGTGAAATCGATTACAGCGTCTGACTCCAAGAGCTTACGAGGCGCCGAGAAGCAGCTCATTTCCATACCGGATCACGTTGGAAGCCGGCGCGCCTCTTCGGGCATACCGGCATCGAGAGCGTTCTTGAACTCATTGAAGGCGTCTATCGAAAGACGGGTTGTGGACTCCTCTGAAACGTCCCGACGAGCTGCGGAAAGCAGGTTCTCGAGAGCCCACTGGGCCAGGCTCGGTAACGTACAATTTCTTGCGCACTTTGACAGCGGAATAGCGTCCAGATAGGAAGGAGGGTACGGCCCGCCCCGGTATGGTTCGAGTTGTCGAGACAAGAAACATGCTGGAGGTAGACCATGCCCAAGCCCATCGTAACATTGAACGAGGAATCGCTGAAGACTGACCTGCGCGAGCTGGTGAGGAGGACCGTCGAGGACACCCTGAACGGCCTTCTCGAGGAGGAGGCGAGGGACCTCGTCGGCGCCGAGCGGTACGAGCGCGCCGCCGGGCGCGAGGCGTACCGCGCCGGCCACTGCGACCGGAGCCTGACCATGTCGTCTGGCGAGGTCACGATCCATATGCCCAAGCTCAAGGGCATGAGGTTCACCACGGCGATCATCGAGCGCTACCGTCGCCGCGAGACCTCGGTCGAGGAGGCCATGATCGAGATGTACCTGGCGGGCGTCTCGACGCGCAGGATCGAGGACATCTCCGAGATCCTCTGGGGCTCCAGCGTGTCCGCGGCCACCGTCTCCAACCTCAACGACAAGGCGTTCTCGTCGGTTGAAGCCTGGAGGAACAGGCCGCTCGACCGGGCGTACCCCTACGCCTGCGTGGACGGCATCTACCTTAAGAGATCATGGGGAGGCTCCCACGGGAACGTCGCCGTCATGGTCGCCATCGGTGTCAACGACGACGGCTACCGCGAGGTCATCGGCGCCGCCGAGGGGTTCACCGAGTCCGCCGAGTGCTGGTGGGAGCTCCTCTCGTGGCTGAAGTCCAGGGGGCTCCGCGGCGTGCGCATGTTCACCGGGGACAAGGCCGCCGGCATGGTGGGGTCCATCGCCGAGGTCTTTCCCGACGCCGCCTACCAGCGCTGCACCGTGCACTTCTACCACAACGTTCTCGCCAGGGTGCCCAAATCCAGGCGAGCCAAGGTCGCGGCCATGCTCAAGGCGATTCACGCCATGGAGTCCCGCGAAGCCGCCGAGGCCAAGGCGCTGGAGGTGGCCGCCGGCCTCGACGGCATGAAGCTCGGGGAGGCCGCCAAGGCCGTGAGGGACGGCTACGCGGAGACCCTGACCTACACGAGGTTCCCGCGCGAGCACTGGCGGCGCATACGCACCAACAACGCAATAGAGCGCCTGAACAGGGAGATACGCAGGCGCACCCGCGTGGTCGGCACCTTCCCCGACGGGAGGTCCGCGCTCATGCTCGTCTCCGCCAGGCTCAAGTACGTGGCCGAGAGCGAGTGGGGCTCGAGGCGCTATCTGGACGTGACGCTGCTGGACGAGTAGCCGTACCGGAGGGCGGGCCTATGGGCTGTCGGAAAGTGCGCAAGAATCTTGACGGTACCCCTCAAAGATCGCGCTACTCTACCCGCTTGGCACGGACCGCCGCAAGGCATCTGAGGAATGGTCGAGCTGAATATACAAAGACCCCACGGCGATAAAGAAACGTAGAACCGAACAGGAATCGCCCCGCTACAGACCAGCGAGACAGCTATCGAAGACACGACCGATGATCGCTGGGCCCCCGGGGCTTGACGCAGAAAATCTGGCGACGTAAGTTTGGCATATCAGAGCTTCTGAGGGGATGTCCATGCACCACTTTCTGTAGCATTGCCCGAAGTTATCGTCAGGTTTACAGCTCTATAAGTTTAAACTTCCTACGTGAGGCAGCACGCTCAAAACCTTTCTCAAGTTCGCGCTCAATCGATATGCTGCCGAATGCTCGAATGTCATTCGAACCCAATCCGCACGCGAGTCTAGCTCATCGCTCTTCTCTTTAAGCAGAAAAAGCGACTGGAGTGCGTCGCTTGCCTCGATGGATTGTTTCATTCCATTCAGTATGGCCACTACAATCTCTTCCGCCTTGGAATCAGACGAAACTTCTTGAATGAAATTCGTGCATCCTTGTAATAGATATTCGCGAAAAAGCTCGATGCCATTATCAAATGAGGCGGAAATTGCGTCTAAAGAGTATTCAGTCGGAACGTTAAACGCACAAGAGTTTCCTTTTTGCTTGGCAAGCGGATGTTCATCACGCCCTTCAATTTGGTTCTTAAGCTCTGCGGCTATTCTTTTTTCTGTTTTGTCCCAAAAAAATACTTTATGACCAAAACGGTATGCCCGAGAAGACGTGTATTTTTCCAACATCGCATTTGGATAGTCTAGCTTCAAATCAATAAGATCTGCATACAACCAGCGACGGTCAGCTATAAAGTTATTGATAGAAATAGCAAATTCTATTGCCTCAGAAATACTCGAGCCAGATCTTACGTATTCCAAGAAGGGAACATCTTCCTCACATGCATTGTAAGAGGCGGCCCCCCGTATTGCGGCAACTGAGGGGAAAAAGAAGGTGTTATGTAAATCAAAAGCTTCAAGCAGGGAAAGATAGAAATTGAGATGATATGAACACCCTGCATTTTGGAGCGCAGCAAGCTCGTCGTCGATTATGGGACGATACGGATCTATATCACGGGTACGAGTCCAGCCGCAGGTCGTGGGAATCGCCTCAAACACCGAAGCGTACTTCTCCTTGATCTTTTCTTGAGCTAAGTAGTAGCTAGCATCACGAGTACCGCCGGACTCATGAATCACATCCGCCGGCAACACGGTAACAGCCATACCGGCCAAACCAGCCTGTAGACAAAAATCTACAGCATAGAAATGCCAGCCATCGCACGCCTCATCATCAAACGAAAGACAATCGAATACCTTTGCGCTGCACCCGAATAGACATTCATCCAACGTTTGGGCAGAAGTCGGAACGAGAGCCGTATGATGCCGCCAAAGCTTAGAGCCCTGATACATTCCCGAGCACATGAATCGCCCATGACCATCATCGGTTAGTCGTGCGCCCGCTACACCAATGATTTCAGATTCATTAGAACCGGCTCGCTTCAGAAAATCCGAAACAAAGGAGGATCCCAAAAAAACTATGTCCTGATGCGAGAAGAGGAGCACCGGTGCATGAGCGAGACGAACGCCCTCGTTGTAAGCTGATGCGGCGGACTTCCACTTGTTATTCCGATTGTCGAGTCCGACTAGCTCAACCTGACAATCTAAACAGCCGATAGACTCTACGAGCCTCCCATACTGCTCGAGATTGTTGTAAACGCAGATTATCGACAAGTCGAATGAAGACATGGACACCCCATACAATCTTACGATTAACTATACAGAGAAAGGATTTCGCTCGTCAGACTACTCCAGTCACGAGAAAGAGCAGTCGCAATACCGTTCTCAATCAGGTGACTACGAAGTTCCTCGTTCGATGCAACCTCTTCAATCAAAGAAACGGCGCGTTCTTCCTGACCACGTTCGAACAGCAAAGCGTTCTCTCTATCAACAAGATACTCGGCGTTTCCCGGGTTAGACAAGACAACTGAAACCCCGCCTGTCGCCATCATCTCCAAAGGAGGATACGAAAAACTTTCTAGCAAGCTCGTTTTAAGCAGAATATGGCACTGCCGATAGATATCCGCAACTTCCTCATGAGGAACTGAGTGCAAGAACTTGTCAACGCGATAGAAGGGTTTTGGTTTTCCCTTGTAAGAGAGATACCATACCTCAAAGCGTTCTGGATCGAGCGCATTTGCTATCCGAAAGCTCTCATCAACGTTTTTATAATCAACGCTACAGTCTCCCTCAATGAGAATTCTGATCTTACCGGAGTAATCGCGCGGGCACGGCTTGAACAAATCGCAATCGATGCCGTTCCGCGCATAACGGGCATACTTCCCATATTGCGCTCGGAGCCAATTCTCGCACCATTGAGATATTGTGATGTGCTGTACATCATCTCGATATGTAGCCGAAGCTTGGAAACGATGCCAGTCAAGAGGTCCGTAAAATCCCTGCTCTTGGTTCTGCACGAAATAGTATTTCTTGCCGGCGTTCCAATATCGGGCAACGAACTGTTCCGTCTCCCAAAACGTGGCAACCAGTTTGTCGAATCTTCCGCATAATGGGCAATCATCTATCTGGGCCGGCAGCACCCGCCGGTTGAGGACAGGAAGGCGTACGTCCCCCACCGTAAACCATGAGTTCTCACCGAAACCGTCCAAAAGGGTAACGTCATAACCGGCATCGTGCAGAATCTGTGCGTGACGGAACGTCACAAGATTTCCACCACTGATATCGAGGGATGGCACAGCAAGCGCGATGTTATTCGAGCTCACTTGCTTTATAAAATCAACAAGCCCGCATCCGCCAGAGATCGTAGTTTTAGAATTCATGCACACTTCATAGGCGGCAGTACCAATTCTCTTTCGAAGGACCGAATCCCTGACGAGATCATAGAGCGCATTAAACCAATCATCGGCTGTATCGCACAAAAGACCCGTAACGTTATGCTCTATTTCATGAGCAAATGCCCCCACGTTACTTGCAACAGTCGGAACTTTCACTAACGAAGCCTCGAGCCACTTGTTCTCCGACTTAGCGCGGTTGAAGACAGAGTCGACCAGAGGAGCGATGTTGATATCCATAGAGGCAATGAGCTTGGGTAAGCGGCGCCAAGGCAGAAACGATTCGGCAATGATGCGATCTTTGTATTTAGCAAGCTCCTTCGGGACATCGAGCTCTCCAACAATGTGAAGACGAACCTCCGCACATCTGTCCATGAGCTTTTCAAGAGCCGGAATGATAAATTGAAAATCCTCGTTATGCGTGATGCTTCCACTGAAATACCCAATATGAACAAGAGAGCGATCCTCATGTTGGGCTCGTAGAACAGCATTTTTCCAACGCTTCTTATCACGGGAGGAAACCTCATTCTCCTGCATGAAAGGAAGCACATCGCGCTCCTCAAGCGCTTTCTTAGATTGAAAAACCATACCTTCAGACGCAACGTTGCGATTAATGTGAACTACCGGAAGATACTTCTTGAGCTCTTCAGCCATGCCCTCAGTAGTCGTAATTACGCCATCGCAGAGAAGCATTGTCTTTTGCATGGCGTCAACACCGGCATCGTATCCTGCTCGCTCCTCAGCAGACATCGTTTCAAGAAACTTAATTTGATCGGTATATTTTCGATCAATTACAAGATCATCGATGTCATATAGAACGGTCTTATTAAGCCGCTTTGCCTCGCGAATAAACTCTCCGACCCGATCATTATAGGGACACCGAAAAATAACAAATGTTCGCGCCGTACGAACCTCGTCTAGCTTAAGATTCCACTCATCTACTTTACGTGCGGACAAACCGTAAGCGATGCACTGCTCCACTTGATGGTCGACGCGGTATCTAATTGGATGAGGGACCGAGTAGGCACAGCCATTAATGAAGAGGACGTCAACAAACGTGTCGAGCGGATCAATCTTCTTACGGAATGGTTTCACCTGATCCAGATGGACCTTGATGCGATCCGTAAACGCATAGATACCATCCTCTTGAAAGGTAAACTTGGCATTGTGCAGCAGCTGCTTGATTCTCATGCGGATACACTCCAATACATCGAGGATGCGGCAATTAGGAAATCAGGGCATTCATTAAAATGTAGTATAGATATATATAATTCAACAAGCTGAGACTACTTAGTGCAATCCGATCAGCTTCTCTGTCGATATAGACAGCACGACTTCGGGATGCAAGCAGAATAGTGGGCAAGAGCGGAAGAAGATATCGCCCTTGAACCCCCTCGATTATGGTTTCAGTCGTAAAAGTCCAGCCCAACCACATCGATAAAATAATGCCTAAAAATGCTAAGCATGAAAGCCCAATCATGCTAAGGCGGACCGATGCCGGCAAAACTAGGTCATCAACCTTGCTGCGCTGAGCAGCGACAATGAGAACAAGAAGATAGCCCACAACGAGGTACATGGGCGCCGCAATACTCGATTGAAAATACCCGAGCGAGCTACCGATGAGCGTGGTCCAATAAAAGTCCGCTTTCAAAAAGAGCGTTCGAAGCAGCATAAGAATGGACCTCGTCGGATGCAAAAGGATATCAGAGAGTGAATAATAGACACCCGCAGAGTCTCCACGTTCAACACCAATTGAAGATGCGCTTGCCATCGAGAGAAAGGTCGGCATCCTAAGAACAATGATGGCAACACACATCAACAATATCAGCGATGCACAGTACAGCACCTTGTTCTTTTTTGAACCGTAGCGCTCACTTGGAACCAGTAGGAGGAAAATTGCCAGTGCAGAGTATACAGCCTTGCACGGAGCAACTAGAACTCCCACTATTGCAATGCGCGCAAGTTCTCCTTTAGTAAGAGGGTGCTGCAGCTTTAAAGCTCTAAGAATTAGCGCTAGAAACAGAAAGGCAAGAGCAATAACACCCCCATCATAAGAATATGTTGAAGATAGATGCAACACCATGGGCAGCAGGGCAACCGCCATGAACACGCTTTTCCCTATTGGGGTAATCCTGATAGCGATAGTGATAAGACACGCTACAAATAATAAGTTAAACAGCCTTCCGAGGTAGAATGTCGGAAATGCTCCAAGGCCCAATAACCTACCCAGCAATATTCCGCAGGCCGAAGGTAATTTGATATAAAAGGGATTCGATCCCAAGTCGAAGCTATAGTCCTCCACTAAAGATAAGGCATCGTTGTTCGAGCCCCATGAAAAAGACTGAGTAATCCATTCATAACTATCCCTATTCGCAACCCCATCGTTGCCCTTTTCAAATATGAGAAGATCTTCCTCCCGTACAGGGAAGGAAGAGGAGTCGAATGGGGATGCTTGCCCAATAAGGTAATCTGACGTCCAATATGATGCCATAAAGTGATAATGCTCGTCAGGAGCCGCAAGCGGGGGAAACAAGAAGCAAAAGGCGATACCCAGCACTAGAAAAATACTTGCAAACCAAATGAAATTCTGATCCTCCTTCATCAAGTGCCAGATACCAAAGCAAGCCACTAAGGCAATAACGCCAGAAAAAATGGCAAGTAATAGGACGACAAGGGAGTCGCACCTAGAAAAAAGGTAAATGGAGTAAATAATCACACAGAGTGCGCCAAGCACAACCCAAGTAATGGTGCTCTTTGCTTTGCCATCCAACCGAGATTCGAGAACCTCTTGCATCCCAATCCTTTCTGACTTAGCAATTATGATGATTACAGCTCGTTGCTCTTCTGGCTTCCCGAGTACACCTTGTTGATGAGGTGGGCTATCGGCGCGGGCCAGAACTTCTTCAGCATAATCAGGTCCTCTCTCGTCCGCGTTTCATCGCGAATGAGCGCGGTCGTCTCGGAGCCCTCGTGGATACGATGGCGCATCAGAATCTCGGGAGCGTAGATGAACGAGCCCTCGAGTTTCGAAAAGCGTTCCCACGCCTCCCAATCCAAGTCGCATTTCATATCGTCCAGAAAGACGGGATCGGGCAGGTTCGAACGGCACAGCGTGACCGACGGGCAGCAGATTGCCGACCCCAAAGAGAGCACGCACCGCTTTGCGCCACGCTTGCCGAAGTTTGCCCGATTCTTGAGCGGCCCCAGCAAACGCCGCTTCACGTTCAACAGTCTGCTGTCGTCGCACTCCACCGTCCCACGCAGCTCCCCGTAGTCGGTAAAGAAGATGAGAGGCCTCTCCTCTTTATTCACCATAGACAGCATCGCCTCGGCATAAGCCGGAAGGTAGACATCGTCTTGGTGCGCAATCGTCACCAGGGAGGTGTCACAATGTCCGATGGCGCAGTTCCAATCGTGGGCGATCCCGGGCTCGCCATCGTTCACGTAAAGCGGGAAGCCGTATTCATGGGCCAAATGCTCAATATGCTCGTTAGGCGTCGACGTCGAGATGAGCACCCGCGTAGGAACCGATTGAGCTTGAAGCGACTTCAGACACTCCTCCAAATAGGGAGAGCTCCCATAGGCGCAAACGGCAAAGGTATGATCATCCCGAGTGAACACGGCATCTTCCAATCAGAACTCAACGCATGCAACACGCAAGAGATTGTAGCTGACAACACAAGTGACATAAAGCTGGCCCGTCATAGTCAACGCAACGGCCATCAACCTCACTTCCCAGGCAAAATATGGAAGTCCTAGAGGTTGGCTGCACAACGAAGCCCTGCAGCCACACCGTGATATAAACTCTTGGCTTATGAATACTCTACCTAAGGACATGCGTCCGCTCTCGCTACGCGCTAATGCTCTCTGGAATGCTGTCGGCTGCCTCTTTTATCTCGGCTGCCAGTGGCTTACCACCGTTCTCGTTGTACGCCTTTCCTCGGATTACGAAAACTCGGGTGCCCTTGCTTTTGCCATGGCAAATGGCATCATCTTTGCGTCTATCGGCCTCTACAAGATTCGAACCTTTCAGGTATCCGACGTAACGGGCGAATACTCATCCCGGGACTATGTGGCCTTTCGTTTTGCGACCATCGGCCTTGGCCTTATTTGGGCGGCAATCTACCTTCCCCTTTCATGCTCAAGCAACACGCAACTGCTCGGAGCGTCAGTAGCCTATCTTGTCTTTAAGTCTGATGAGGTCTTTTCGGATGTGCTCTATGGCATTGACCAGAGGGCATATCGCATGGACTATATCGGAAAATCTCAGCTCATGCGCGGTGTGCTGTCACTCGTTGGGTTTGCACTGCCGCTCCACCTTCTTGACAATCTTGTTGCAGGCATCTTGGGAATGGCCGTGGGATGCATGGCAGTCACCGTGCTCTACGATATCCCCCATGCACGTCGACTTGACGATATCCACCCTGCATGGAATCGCAGGCGCATGTTTTCACTCGGACGAGCCTGTCTGCTCGCCATGGTAGGCAGTTTGTGCGCAAACGGCATCGTCTCCCTGGTGCGTCAGTATTACGGCATCACGTATGGCAGCGAGGCCCTTGGTATCTACGCAAGCGTTGCCACTCCCGCCGTTCTTATCCAAGTCTCAGCTACCTACCTGTATAGCCCCATGATCGGATCCTTGGCAGAAACGCTGCGAGAGCACGGAAAGCAGGCCTTCCTCAAGCGATTCTTTGTCATCATGGCACTCATTCTGGGAGTCCTTGCAGCTTTCATCGTGGCTCTCAGTTTTGTGGGCAATTGGGCATTGCAGCTGGTGTTTGGCGCATCAATTGCGCCGTATACATATCTCTTTCCCTTTGTGCTCATTGCCACGGCATGCGTTGGCATACTGTTCTACACCAACGATGTGCTCGTCGTGCTCCGAAGGAACTCCGTTATGCTCGCCTGCAACCTCGTTGCTCTTGTCGCTGCCTTGGCGCTCGCCCTCCCCCTCACCGCACAGTGGGGCATGAACGGAATCAACTTCTCGGTAATCGGCGGATGCCTGATTGCCATCGCGCTCTCGACGTTCTTTATCGTGCACAGCGCCCAAATAGACAACGAGTAATAACTTGCGGGCGGTATGCTAGCCGTACACCACCCGCAACTTTAACTCTAGCTGTTACGGAGAAAGTTATAGTTTCTTAGCCTCATTGATGTAGTTGATGATTGCCTCACCATAGCTGCTGCCCGTTGCCCATTTGCCGCCAAGGGCGAGAATCGTGGTGGCACTCCCCCGCTTTACGTATGAGAAACGCGGATCAACAGCCTCATGCTTCAGAGAGGCGGTGGAGGCGTACGCCTTGAGATGCTGAACCTGTGCGCGGATGCCCGTTCTCACATCCTTAAACGTTGCACCTGCTGCCCCATTGCCCGTTGCGCCGATGCCGGCGAAGTTGCATTGCTCTGCCGAGACATCTCCGCCAAACCTGAGCCAATTGGTCTCGTGCATGGCCTGTGCAAACACCACGTCGGGACGAACCCCTTCATCATTGGCCTCAGAGATGATGATGTCCACAAACTTCTCAATGGAGTCAGCACCCTTAGCGGCATACGTACCGGACGGGTACGTGGCGTACTTCTTGTACTGCTTGACCATCTGGGCCTTCTGCACCTGCGAGGACCCCATGATGGGCTGATCGATATTGTTCTTGAAAGCTCCTGCCGTAGAGCCTGGCGCCTTACCATTCTTAGCAACCAGTTTGATCTGAATGGCCTGAGCCGCCTTGGCATAGCCTTGAGTGCCGGCGCTCTCACCATTCTTGGCCCAACCGAGCCAACCGTAATCGGCGGAGTGGATGCGGTAGTAGATGTCGTATTTCTTGGCCGCTTCTCCCGTAAGTTTAATCTGAACCGCTTCGATAGGAAGAGCGTGCCCCGTCGTACCGGCCGTACCTGTTGTCCAGCCCTGCCAGCCGATGTTGCTCACATGGGCACGAACCTGCACCCCACCGGATCCAGCACCGCTACCGAGCGAGACCCTGAGCGCTTCCATAGGCAGATTACGCCCCGTGGTACCACCCGTAGCCCCATCATTTACCGTAGCCTGCCAGCCGATATTGGAGACATGGGCCTGATAGGTAACATACTTCGTTCGGAACACGTCGCTTGTGGAACCGGGTGCCTTGCCGTTTTTCGCAACGAGTTTAATCTCAAGAGCCTCGACGCCGTAGGCATAACCCTGGCTACCCGCGCTCGCGCCGTTCTTTGCCCAGCCAAGCCAGCCGATGTTGGCAACATGGGTGCGATAATAGATGTCGTATTGATTGGCGAGTTCACCCGTCAACTTGATGCGAACAGCCTCAACCTGGAGCGCTCGACCAGTCGTGCCCGCTGTCTTGCCGGCACCCACGGCATCCATCCAGCCGATGTTCATCACGTGCGCCTGCACGCTCAAGCCGCCAGAAATCTTAGCGTTTTGCACATTAATCTGCAGCGCCTCGATGGGAAGAGCCTTACCCGTAGTGCCCGCGGTACCGGACGTCCAACCCTGCCAGCCGATATTCCGCACATGCGCACGATAGGTAACAGAGGTGGGCTCGTTCTTCTTATCGCGGAACACATCGGACGTCGAGCCCGGTGCAGCACCGCCCTTATTGACCAGAACGATCTCGATGGCCTGGACACCGTAGCCGTAACCCGAGGTGCCGGCACTCGCACCGTTCTTGGCCCAGCCGAGCCAACCGATGTTGGCAACGTGAACACGATAATACACGTCGTATTTACTCGCAGCGCCACCCGTAAGCTGCAGCTGAACCGCCTGAACGGCCTTGTTCTGACCCGTGGTGCCCGACTGGCCACCATTTGAGACCCAGCCCTGCCACGAGCCGCCCACATTGGCGCGATACTGAATGCCTCCAGAAGAGGCGGCACTATTTAGAAGATTAACCTTGAAGGCCTCGAGATTGAAGTTCTTGCCCGTTGTGCCGGAAACCTTATGGTCGTAGACCGTATCCTCCCAGCCGATATTGCTCACATGGGACGTCACGGCAACCGATGCCTGGGACTTAGCCGTACTATTCTTCCCCAAGTTGTACTGCTGTGCAACGGCCGTTGCATCCGCCTGGCCAAGCTGGGTCTGCTTCGAGGCGAGAATAGAGGCATCGGCGGCATTGGAAATGAAGGCATGCTCCACGATGATGGCCGGGATACCGTGCTTACGGGAGTTGCGAATCACGCCGTAATAATCGGCCATACTGCCGTCGGGATAGAGGTTCGAGCCATTCTCGCCGTCACCGTAATCGCGGAACTTAACGCCGCGGTTATGCAGACCGAGCTTCTCGAGCTGAGCAAGAACCTTGTTACCAAGCTCCGTGCCAACCTGATGCGCACTGCTGTTATAGGAGCTGCTGTTGGGAGCCCACACCTCGGCACCGCGGACATCAGCGCCCGCATTGCAATGCACGCTTACAAACACATCAGCACCCACTGTCGCCGCGCGGTCGGCGCGCTCTTGGAGACTCGGGCATTCGTTCTCAGAGCGCGTCAGGTATGCCGTGACGCCGGTATAGGTATCGAGCTCGTTTTTGAAGGCGTTGGCAATCGACCAGTTTACATTCTTTTCCTGCAGCCCATTTCCACTCGACCCACCGTCTGAACCGCCATGCCCCGGATCGATGGCCACAACGAGGTAGTCCTCACGCGTAGAGGTGACCGCCGCGCGCGCACGAGACGCAGCAACGCTCGGAGCGGTGGCATTCTTTTCGCTTTCGGCAACACCCTCGGCATCCGCTGCCTCAATGGCATCTTCCACCGAATCCGCAGGCTTAAGCTCACCGTCCTCACCGATTGTCAGAGCGGTGATACCGTCCTCGGACCCGCTGGCATCCAGCGCGTCAACAAGCTCGGACGAAACAACCTCATAGGTGTAGTCATTCGCGTCGTTTGAGTCTTCTGAGAAATCGATAACGAACTGCTGGCCCAAACCATCAACGCCATACGTTAGGCGCGCGAGCGTGTATGCATTAACCTGGCTATCGTCAGTGTACGAAACGGTAAAAAGAACCGCATTATCCACGATATTAGCCGCATCAACAAACGTCGACTCCCCCTGAGAACTAATCAGCTCAAGTTGAGCACTTGAAATCGTGCCGTCAACGCCTGTCAGGCCGAGAGCGATGTTCTGCTCTTCTCCTATGGAGACGATGCTCTGGTCAACATAGACAAACTCAACCTGGGAGACCGGGACGTCCACCGCATCTTGGCCGGAATCAGAGGTGGAATCTTCCGTAAGATCCTGCTCCGACAGCTCGGGCCTCCCGCCCAGAGAAGATGCGTCAGAATCTGCCGTATCGGTATCGGCGGCTTCGGCGCCCAACACGGCCGAATCCGCTGAATCTGACAGCTCGGTGTCCTCGGGCTGATCAACCTTATCCGAGGTTGCCGTCTGGTCAGCAGCAAGACCCTCGATCGATTCAGAATCAGCCGTAATATCCTGTTCCGCCGCCGAATCATCGACCGTAGCCAGGTTGGCACCAGCAGTTGTCTCCGCATAGATGGAGATAGGCTGCACAACGGGCGTAAACGCTAGAACACCCGTCAGCAGCCCGACCAATATCCGACTGGTCCATCTCGTGCTCATCCTCACTCTGCCCCCTCCTCGTCATCATGAAGTGACCGCGATGTATTCTCATCAAACTCCAACAGCGCGATACGCTGCGTGAGATTCTTGATCTTAATGGTCTGCTTGCTGGCGATAACGCTCAGCGAAAGCGCAATGGCAAGCAGGCAAAACAGACCGACGAAAAAGATGAAATTAGAAGGCGTCTCAAACCCAAGTACGTTGGAAAGGGTAAAGAGCGCATCAGGAAACACGGCGCTTACCAGCAGCGCAACAGCAAGCACCAGCCACAAGAGCGAATACTTGAGCAGCAATTGCTCCTTGGCAACCAGCCTAAAAACATAGCACGTCAGGGCAACGCAAAAGACGATAACAATGACCTGAAGAACTATCGACATGACTACTCTCCCCGCTTGCGATGCGTAATACAGGCGATAATGATGGCCAGAGAGACCTTGATCATGTAGTAAACACTTGCAAGCGCATTGATTGACGAGACGCCGCCCTGGCGCTCGTGCATGACCACAGGAACTTCCCGAATCGCAAAGCCTCGACATGCGGCGACAGCGATAGATTCCGGCTCAGGGTAATCAATCGGGTAGCTTTCGCAAAACAACGCAATCGCACGCTTGCCGCATGCGCGAAACCCCGATGTGGGATCGGTGACGCGAACCCCCGCGAACGCGCGCAGGCATCCTGAAAGCCACGTCTTACCCACGCGCCGCATAAAAGTCGATTTAAAGCCTTCGGTCTCTTCGATAAAGCGCGAGCCGATCGCCAAATCCGCTCCAGCGACAACGCCCTCTACCAATTCGGGAAGATATGAGGCATCGTGCTGCCCGTCGCCATCAAACTGAATATCTATATCGTATCCGTGACGTTGGGCAAATTTATGCCCAGCCTGAACAGCGCCACCGATTCCGAGATTCTGGGGCAAATCAAGAACCCGTAGTCCTCGTTTGCGGCATACGTCGAGTGTGCCATCGCGCGAGCCGTCGTTGACCACGATGTAATCATATCCCGCAGCAACCACATTCGATACCGTGGCAACGATGTTCTCTTCCTCGTTATATGCGGGAATAATCACCAGCACACGTGGCTCAGCCATATAACCCCCTCCGCATCCTCGAAACGCCATACTCTCGAAAGTATGCACGAAGCAACATGAATAGGCACGCTCGGCAGTCGGACAACACAAAAGAATAGCGATGCGAACCAGGACCGGCCGTCGCAGCCAGAACCGGTTCGCATCATCTTTTGCTGCCCAAATTACGCAGCCTCAGCGTACGACAACAGCTTGGGAACCACGCAGGCTATATAGAAGATAGAACCTGCTGGCATCCATGGTCACATATCCAGAAATTGAATCGGAGAGGTACACGACATTCCGGGCGCGGTCAAATCCGCGAAGCACCACCGTGTGCGAATTCGTAACCGTGAAGTACTGCTTTCCGTTGTACCACTGCCTTGCGTACACGGCCCCGATGTTCGCCTGGCGAATGGTCGACCACACGATGACCGGATTCCCGTTTTGCAGGTGGGAATACATGCCTTCGAGCGAGACGCCCGAGACATCATACGCATGACGTGCCCCTCCGTGTTGCGATAAAAACGAATTGGCCGCATTTACAATCCCCGGCGCAGAAGTGCAATTGCCCGACGAGCTATGGGGATTACCCCAAAATGCCGTCACGAAATTAGACGAACTACGCGGAAGATATGAATCGGCAATCGTAGACTTTGCCAAACCATAGCCGTAGTAGTTGAGCACATTAGTCAGGGCAACCGACTCGCACCCTGTGGGAAGCTCGGGATATTGCATGAGACACGGCACGTTGAGTAGAGCCGCGTTTACGGAATACGGCTTGTCGCGATAGGCATTTGCCGTAGAGCCGGGCGCGGCCGACCCCTTAGCCTTGATGACAACCTGAAACGCCTCCATGCGGTACCCAATGGTGCCGGTGCCCGCCTGACCACCGTTTTTGGTCCAACCCAGCCAGCCGTAGTTCTCCACATAGGCGCGATACCAGATGTCGTAGTAGGTTGCCGCCTGACCCGTCAGCTTAATCTTGATGGCCTCGATCTGTTTGTCCTTTGCTTGAGAACCCGCATCCTTTCCCGAATAAACATCAGACATCCAACCGATATCTTGCACGTGAACACTGTAGGAAACATCTCCGGGGACCTGCGAAGCCGAACCGTACGTCACGCGAACGCCCGTAATCGCGCGAGCCTGGCCCGTCGTGCCCGACAAAACACCGTTAGAGACAGCTTTCTGCCAGCCACCGCTCGAAAGATACGACTGATACGATACCGCTGGAGCAGGGATGTAGGCGGGCACCGAAGACGAAGGGGTGCTCGCACCTTTTGCCACCAGCTTGACTTCAATGGCTTCAATAGGACGGTTTAAACCGGTAGTACCAGCAACCGACCCGTTGCGTGCCCAGCCGAGCCAACCGTATTCTGAGCTATGCACTCGATACACAACGTCATACTGAGACGCAACAGCACCCGAAAGCTTTATCTTGACCGCTTCAACAGAAAGGGCTCTGCCCGTCGTGCCTGCAAGCGCACCCGTGCCCACAAAACCCTGCCAGCCGATGTTCGACACGTGCGCAGATACCTCAACGGAGCCGGACACCGAGCCGCTAAAACCAACCCGCAACGCCTCTATCGACTTTGCCTTCCCTGTTGTTCCGGCGGTTTTGCCACTCGGCACAAGCGCCTGCCAGCCGATATCGCGACTGTGGGCCTGGTAAACAAGCGCAGGGGAGCCGGAATTTTTACGATAAGCGTTGGAAATAGAGCCGGGCGCGCCGGAGCCCTTCTTAACCAGCTGAACCTGAAGTCCTCGGACACCGGACGCACTGCCTTCAGACCCAACGGAGGTTCCATTGCAGCCCCAGCCAGACCAACCCCACGACGCCGTATTCACCCGATACCAGACGTCGTACGCAGTCGAGAGCTCCCCAGATAATTTAATCTGAACCCCCTCGATTTGCTGGCCATCTCGCGACGAGGAAGTCTGGGCGCCATTGGCATGCCACGACCCTTCCCAAGAGCCAAACTGCCTACGGACCCGATATTCAACCGTGCCGGTACGGATCTGATTATTCACCACGAGCGAGAAAGACTGGAGCGCGTTGCCCCCTGTCGTCGATCCGATGCTCAACGGGTTTGACCCGCTCACGCTGACAGATGAGCCCGTCACGCCATACGCGACGCTGGCAAGCGATTCACTTACTCCCGCGTAGCTGTTTGCCGTAGGGCCGGGAGCCGAACCGCCCTTCTTGACAAGCTTGATCTGCACAGCTTCAACTGCGTAATTCTTCCCCGTGGTTCCCGCAGCAGCTCCGTTGCACGTCCAGCCCATCCAACCGATATTGGCAGCATGAACTCGGTACCAGATATCCCAGTCATTTGCTACCTCACCAGAAAGGCGTAACTGTATGGCCTCGATATGCTTAGCCCTGCCGGTTGTGCCGCCAGTCCCCGTAGACCAGTTCTGCCACCCGATATCTTGCACGTGAGCGCGAACGCTCACAGTTCCGCTATGCCCGTACCACGAGATGGAGGCGGAAACGGCTTCAACAGGCAGCGCTCGTCCCGTCGTTCCGGCGGTCGCACCATTTGAAACGTTCTCTTTCCAGCCAATATTGCGCACGTGCGCGCGATATACTACCGATGGCGGTTCATCAGCGCGGTCTTTAAAGGGTGTCGACGTTGAGCCGTCGATACCCTCTCCCTTTTTCACCAGCTTGATCTGTACAGCCTCGACCGCGTTGCCGTATCCCACAGATCCCGCATTTTGACCGTTCGAGGTCCATCCGAGCCATCCAAAGTTCGCCACATGAACCCGGTACCAAACGTCATACTGCGCGCCCAGCTCACCCTTAAGCTTGATGTTGAGCGCCTCGATAGACTTTGCTTGACCGGTAGTTCCTACGACCTTATCGCTCGAAACCTCCTGCTGCCAGCCGAGGTCAGAAATATGAGCTCGAATGACTAAGTCCGAGACGGGGGCACCCTTGAGCGTGAATCGCAGCGCTTCCACCGCCAGGGCACGCCCCGTCGTCCCCGCCTGCACACCATTGGCTACAGGGTTCTGCCAACCGATATTTGAAACATGAGCGGCATAGGAAAGCTCGGGCGTGAGGGTAGACGCCTCAGTGGGAGCAGACTCAAGCGATTCCGACTCAATCCCCGCGCCCTCTGTCTCCTCCTCAACGGAGCCTTCATCTGCCGACTCATCCAACCCCGCATCGCTGGTAAGCTGCCCTGCAGCGTCAGTGAATCCGTCCAGGGCACTCCCCCCGGATTCGCCAATACCCGAATCCTGGTCGGGAGGATACTGGCCGGAATCCCCCTCCCCGTTGTCAGGTTCAGGGGCGCTAGGGTCGGAGTCGCTATCGGCTTCGGGATTGGCCACATCTTGCGACCCATCGCCATCATCACCGGGCTGAACCCCTGTAACGCCATTCTCGCCAGTAGACCCTTGAGCAGATTCTCCCCCCTCTTCCTCAGAATCTCCTGAAGGGGCAACGGGCACTGCGGCATCTCCCTCGGCGTCCTGAGAACTACCGTCAGCCATATCGACGTCAGCGCTGTCTGCGTAGTATTCGTCTTCTCCAATATTGCTCTCGGCTATGAACGTCGACGAGGACCCTACCTCCTGAGATGCAGTTGAGGCTGCAACTGATGCGTATGCCGAAACGGGCCCCAGCGGACACGATATCGCCAGCAGAGCACTCAACGCTCCTACCGAAAGGCAGCGAGCTACCGCCTTGGCCAATCCCCGTCTACTCATACTCAACCCACTTCTCTTCTAGAAGGCTACCTCCGGCAATAGGCCGGAGGTAGCCTTCTCACACCGATGATCGCCCCTGCTATCCCACAAACGGACGTGCCGCCCCGATAACCGTACCGGGTGCGTTAATGCCGCGAATCGTCACGCCCCTACCAGGCCACGAATCGATAATCTGACCGTTGCCGATATAGATTGCCACGTGCCCGCGATAGTAGATCAAGTCGCCACGTTTAATGGAGGAGACGCTCACCGGCATGAACGTGTTGTTACGATACCAGTTGGTCGAGTTATACGTCTGCTCAGGAAGCCAGCGATGGTTATACGGGTTGTACCAGCCCAAATCCATGCCGGTAGCGTACAGGCACTGAAGCACCAGACCCGAGCAGTCCACCGCTCCTCCAGGCGCCGTCGAGTACGGCTCGATGTAGCGCGTACCGAGATACTCGTAGGCGCGCTGGATAAACGCGTTGATGCAATCCTCACGCGTGGCGTTGTAGGGAATGCGAGAGGGTGTTACATAGGTAAACTCACCCTTGCAGTAATCGGGAAGCTTAACCGTGTTGCAGCTCACCTGGGGATATTGTGAGGGGTTCTGCCATCCGATATAGACATAGTGGTCAAAGTACGAACGCGTAGTGGAGCCCGGAGCAGCGGAACCCTTGCCTGTAACGGTTACCTGAATCGCCTCTACCTGAAGGTTCAGTTTGGTCGTACCAGCATAGGCGCCATTCTTGGCCCAACCGAGCCATCCGTAATTCTCAACATGGACGCGATACCAGACATCAAAGTACTTCGCCGCATCCCCAGTAAGCGAGATCGAGATGGCTTGCAGGTCGTTTCCCTTGCCCGCGGCGCCGGCGATAGCGTTATTGGTCACAGCACCCTGCCAGCCCACATTTGCCAAGTGAGCCTTATAACTTACACCACCTGACACGGCACCGCCGTAGGAAACCTTGAAGGCCTCGACAGCACGGTTTTGACCCGTGGCACCCGCAGTACCACCGTTAGAAGTTGCAGCGCCCCAACCTTTACCTACGGAATATGCACTGTAGGAAATCGTTGGCTTGGCCAGAAATGCAGTTCCTGCACCAGGTGCCGCAGACCCTTTCTTGAGCACTCTGACCTCAATAGCCTCAACCGGGCTTGCCAGCCCTTCAGAACCGGCAGGCTCCCCGTTCTTGGTCCATCCGAGCCATCCGATGTTGCGGACATGGGCGCGATACCAAATGTCATACGTATCGCCAAGGGAGCCATTCAAGCTAATCTTGACCGCTTCTATAGGCAGACCGCGACCTGTCGTTCCAGCTGTTGCGCCGTCACTCACGGCTTTCTGCCAGCCGATATTTGAAACATGAGCAGAATAGCTCACCGACCCGGAGCCCAATCCCGGCAGAGAAAGCGTGAACGCCTCGAGAGACTTCGCCTGACCGGTCGTTCCAAGTGTAAACGAAGGAGTAGACGATGAGGACTTGGAGCTCCTCCATCCAATTTCGGAAATGTGCGCACTCCAAATGGCCGTCGGACAACGGAAAGCGTTCGCCGTGGAACCCGGAGCACCCTTCCCCTTGGCAACAAGCTGGATCTCAACCGCCTGAGCAGCTTTGGCGTAGCCCTGCGATCCCGCACTTGCGCCGTTAGAGGCCCATCCGCCCCAGCCAAAATCCGCGGAATGTACCCGATACCAAACGTCATAAGAATTGGCGACATCACCGGTAAGCTTGATTTGCAAGGCCTCGATGGGGAGATTCCTGCCCGTTGTCCCCGCTTGGCCCGATGTCCAACCCTGCCAGCCGATGTTTTGAACATGAGCACGAACCTGTACGGCGCCCGAACCTGCGGAACCTCCGAGCGAAATCGTCAATGCCTCAAGATTGAGGTTTTTGCCGGTCGTTCCCGCTTGAGCGCCATCGGCCACCTTGCCCTGCCAACCTATATTCTGAACATGGGCGCTATACCCAATGGCATAGGTTCTAAAGGCATTGGCAGTGGAACCCGGAGCAGAACTGTTCTTGGGGAGCAAGACGACACGCACCGCCTGAGCAGATTTGGCGTAGCCCTGCGAGCCTGCGCTCTCGCCATTCTTTGCCCAACCGGACCAACCAAAGTCGGCAGAATGGACCTGATACCACACATCGTAGCTATTCGAAAGCTCGCCCGTCAGCCGTATTTTTATCGCCTCGATAGGGAGGTTCTTGCCAACTGTCCCCGCAACGCCGTTTGAGGAAACCCAATCCTGCCAACCGATATTGCGAACATGGGCCATTACCTGGATATCGGAGCCATCGGCGCCCGAAAGATGAAGTCGCAGTCCTTCAAGGTTGAGATTTTGGCCGACCGTCCCGACAACCGCCTGTTCGCCCACCGGCCTGAGCCAACCGCGGTTCTGAACATGAGCCTCAACCTGAACAGCAGGCTTGGAAGCTTTCGTTGCGGAATCCCCGTCGCTACCTGTAGCAGATGGCTCCTGCTCGCTAAGTATTTCAGGATTAGCAGCGCCCTCAACCTCCCTCTGCTCATCTTTAGATTCACCAGTAACTTCGCTAGGAGAAGCGTCGGGTGCGGCAGTAGCAGAATCTTGATTCTGGTCCTCGGAGGGCCCCGAGGGAGCTTCCGGAGAAGAGGGGGTCTCCTCAGGCGCGCTCACATCTGCCGAGCCGGAGCCTGTATTAGTATCTACCTCATCTGCAGAAGATGATGCCAGGCCCTCAGAGTCATCAATGGGACTCTCTGGCGAGCCTGACGATGTATCCCCCGGTAACTCCTCAACGTCCTTCTCAGCCTGCTCAGCAGACTCAGCCAGAGGATGCAAAGAAGCTGCACCATCCTCTCCAGCAAATGCAAGAGAGAAGGGCATCGTCACAAGTGCGATAGCCAATACGGACGCACTTACGCCCACCAACAGTCTCTTTATTCCCCTCATGGCACTCCTCCCCATCTAGCACCGTTGAGACAGATTGTGGTCTCTCCGTGGAGTTAAGTATACCTCCACCGCATCCCCACCTTGATACAGAAGCGGGGCGCGGCACCCGCACCGCACCCCGCTTGACCATGCACGCAATTCCGTAGCCTCAGCCACGATGCCGGAAGTCTTATGCAACCTCAGATGCGTGGGAGGTGTCACCAGGAGCCGGGGCCCCTTTTTCCACTAGAATAACCTGAATGGCCTCGACAGGAAGCGCGCGACCAGAAGTTCCCGCCATGCTTCCGTTGCTCGCCCATCCCATCCAACCGATATTGCTGACGTGCACGCGATACCACACGTCGTAGTGCTGCGCCATCTCGCCAGTAAGCTCAACACGAATCGCCTCAATCGGCAGCGCACGTCCAGTCGTGCCCGCCTGGACACCATCCTTAGCCCAACCCTGCCAGCCGATTTCGGACACGTGGGCACGATAGCGAATCGATCCGCTGTAGGGAGCATTCTGAAGGCTCAGCTTGAGCGCTTCGAGTGACTTTGCCTGTCCGGTTGTTCCGGCAACACCGCCGTTTTTAACAACCTGCTGCCAGCCAAGGTCGGAGACATGCGCCTCCGCAGCCACCGAAGTTCCCGCCCGCTTAACGCCGACTTTGTGATAGCCACCATTTGTACGGGAATAAAGAGTGACGGCCGCATCCTCCTTACTGTAGATGCCGACGGCATAGCCATCTTGAGCAGCTGCCTGATCTGAGAACTCAATCAAGAAGCACGTCCGACCCGTGGGGCACAGCGCCCGTATATCTGCAGCGGCAGAAGAGGTCACCGGAGTGGCAAACCAGTCGATACCGGAATAGTCAATCGAACTATCCGGGGAAAGGGCCTCGTCCTTTGTCGCGCCAAAGAGGCCACACGCCATCTCTGACGTTGCCGAGTTGAACGTACTCGATCCGTAACCAGAAAGATGAACCTCAGGATTAAAGAACAGAATGAGCTCCGCCGCAACGGAGGAATCGACATCGGTGATACCGAGCCTATCCAGCTGCTCTTGCTTCTGCGGATACATGTCAGTTGGGGTGTTCGGGTGACCTTTGTAGTAATAGGCGTACTCGTCGCCGTAGAGAATCTCAGTGATATCAGCGTACTCCTCAAAATACTGCTCACTCGTCACATAGGTGCCCAGAAGGATCATCGGCGTTTTGCCCTGCTCCTCGGCTTCGGTAAAGTACCCATCACTCAGGCTATACAGCTTCTTGAGCGCGTTGACCGTTGAGGAGCCTTTGCTCTGCAGGTCGCTCAACATGCTGGCGATGTTCTTTGCCTTAACCTGCGGGTTGGAAGAAATCTTGCCCGCAAACGCATTGCCGTCACCACTAGTAAAGAGATTGGTCCTGGTCATCCACCATTCGGTACCCGGCTCGCAGGCAAGAACCGCGTACATTGAGTCCCAGTGCTCATGAAAACCGTAGCCGGCCGAAACACGCCCCGTTGCGTACGCTTGGCTCTTTGCCGCATTCCACGAGGCAATTAGTTGATCTTGCTTGGCCTGCGGGTTCGATATCGCAAAAGCCTCGTTGGTAAACACATAGGTCGCCGACCCATCGGAGAGCATGGTTATGCGGTACTGCCCCGAAGGAATCTTGTTGGCATAGATTATCTGGTGGATAAGCGTGCAGGTGATGTCATTGATATAGAGGTTGAACTTCGAGTTGGGATTGAGCCGATACAGCGCGCCGACATAATCCGCAAAAGCCTGGTAATTGCTCGAGGTCTTGATGGCGCTCTGGGTAAGGTATGGCATGCCGTACATCCCAGAGGGCAGACTGTCCCAATTGTATGCGGACGGGCGATCGAGCATCACGATGGTCGGAATACTTGATCCAGCGGTACTCGTGTTGATATCCCAATACGACAGAGAGAAAAGCACCACGGGAAACGATGCAGAAAGCGGTGCCAAATTGTACTCGCTTGCGGTAACGCCCACTTCTTTGGTGACGCTCGCCACCACACGGCTGCCGTTGCGATACGAGACCGTGACCGAGAACGGACCATACGTGCCAAAGTTAAGCCGATACCCATCGCTGGGAATCTGCGCGAGCGCGCAGCTGCCGCTCACCGACCTCGTGGTCTTTCCGTTGTAGCTCATCGTGGCCGTGACGCGCATCTCAGTCGCACCGGCGGCACGGAGCCGCGCAGCTGTGGCGGGAGCGATTGCAACCGTTGTGGACTCACCTACTTGGGAGAACGTAGTCTCGGCCAGATTTGGTACAAAGTGGTCATCGACCGGGCCGGGTGCCTCGGCATTCTTGGGCAGCAAGAAAATCTCGACGGCCTGAACCGAACGGGCCCACCCGCTGCTGCCTGCATCTTCGCCGTTCTTTGCCCAGCCGAGCCAACCGAATTCAGCTGAATGGACGCGGTACCAGATATCGTACGACTTTGAAACATCTCCGGTGAGTTTAAGTGAGATTGCCTCGATGCCAAGCGCACGGCCCGTGGTGCCAATCGTTCCGCCCGTAGTCCAATCCTGCCAGCCAACATTGGAGACGTGCGCCCTCATCTGAACACCGCCGCTTCCGGCACCAGCGCCCAACGATACACGAAGTGCCTCCATCTGGAGGTTCCGTCCCGTCGTGCCCGCCACGGCACCATCATCGACGCTTCCCTGCCAGCCGATATCTGCCACGTGTGCGCTATATGTGATGAGCGGTATGCGGAACGCAGGAGCATCGCTCGACGGCCCCGCTTCATTCTTAGGGTACAGGCGAACCTCAATCGCCTGAGCTGCCTTCGCGTATCCCTGGGAACCGGCACTCTCACCGTTCTTCGCCCATCCGAGCCATCCAAAATCGGCGGAGTGGACACGGTACCAGATATCATAGCTATCGGCGATGGTGCCAGTTAGCTTAAGCTGAATGGCCTCGATAGATAGGGCCTGACCTGTTGTGCCCGTCTCGCAGGTCTCCCACTCCTGCCAACCAATAGTAGAGACGTGCGCGCGGACCAGAATGCCCGAACCCGCGGGAGCCCCTTTAAGCTGAACGCGCAACGCCTCAAGAGGAAGATTCCGCCCCGTTGTTCCCGCGGTCTCGCCAAGACCCACCGCAGGCCTCCACCCAAGATTCGACACATGGGGCTGTATGGAAAGCGTCGGAGCAGCCGTGGGCGCAGCGTCAAGAGTCTGCAGTTCTTCAGCAATCGCCGAATCATCGGCGACACCGGCTGTCGCTTCCTCTCTGCGCGATGCCGGAGATGCGGCAGATGTCTCTACCGTGCTTGAGTCAGCAGAAGGTGCAACGACATCTGAATCAGCGACGTCCTCAGCGGGCTTGTCTGCAACGTTCTCATCGCTCGTCGCACCGCTCTCCACGTCAACGGAAGGCGAGTCCGGCGGGGTGTTGACTTTCTGTTGATCAAACTCCGACGACACCGCCCCACCCTCAGAGGGCTCAACGGTATCTACCGCCCAGGCGACGTGAGGGGCCGCAAGCAAAAACGCAAGCCCCACAACGGCAAGTAGCGTGGCCTTCTTTCTGAGCATGTCGAACCCATCCTCTCCCCATCAATCCGCCGCCCACACACCTTCGCGCGGACGACGAATTGCGTAACGCTCATCAAGTTACCAGATTACGACCTTCGTCCCACGCGGGATATGGTCGTAGATCCACTTGGCATTCTCGAGGGCAAGCCGTACGCAGCCTTCGGAGACCTGCACACCCAGGCGACCATCCTGAACGTTAAACGTCCCCGGATTGTACTTAATCGAATGGAACAAGTAGTCGCCGTAGAACTGCGTGTAGTAGTAGCAGCTGTAGCCGTGCCCAAACACGTAGCCCTTTGCCTGTACCGTGTACTGGCCTTTCACGGTTGGCGTTGACGGTTTTCCCGGTCCGCACGGCCAGTAATAGAGCAGACTCCAGTGGCCTCGACCACCGACGAACACCCCCGTTCGACACGTAGCGGTATCCACGGCGAGGAGATAGCCCGTTGCACTCGAGATACCCTGAATCCGATTCGTCATGGCAAGCTGATCCGCCGGCACAAGGGGTTTTTCGGTATAGGACATAGTTGTGCTTCCGGGCGCCGGGGCACCCTTTGCCACGATTATTACCTGAAGCGCCTCGGCGCGATACCCTATTTTGGCCGTGCCCGCCGTAGAACCATTTTTAGTCCATCCAAGCCATCCGTACCCCTCAACGTGAGCGCGATACCAGATATCGAAATAGTTTGCCAGCTGACCGGTGAGCCGGATCTGCACAGCCTCGATCCTCTTGTTCTGGCCCGTTGTTCCCGCCAAAGCCCCGTTAGAGACTTCTTTCTGCCAACCAACATCTTGCACATACGCCCGGTAGGAAATGCCACCAGAAATCTGTGAAGACACCGAGAGCTTTACGCCTTCGATCTTGAGTGCCCTGCCGGTGGTTCCCGAGACACCTCCATTGCCCACCGTACTCGTCCATCCCAAGTCCTGAACATGAGTTTGCAGCGCAAGGGTTGGAATGCAAACGCTCGCAGGAACCGATGATGTCGGTCCAGCCGTGCCCTTTGGCACCAGCTTGATCTGAACGGCCTCAGCCTGCACGGCAAGGCCGGTTGTTCCGGCAACTTCCCCGTTCTTGGCCCAACCCAACCAGCCATACCCGGAGCTGTGAACACGGTAATAGATGTCGTACGAGTTGGACAGATCCCCGGTCAGCTGCAGCTTCACGGCCTGAATTGCACGGTTCTTACCCGTTGTCCCGGCAAAAGAAGGTGCTGCAGCAGCAGACTGCCAGCCCGCGTCGGCAACGTGAGCGGTTACTTGAACAGTTCCGGACGCCTTTGCATTTTGCACCGACACCCGCAACGCTTCGAGCGCAAGCCCTCTGCCGGTCGTACCCGCAGTGGCACCATCGGTCACTGCTGCCACCCATCCGACGTTTGAGCTATGGGCTTGATACACAACCCGCGTAGATCCAGCGCTTGGCTCGACGAATGGCCCCGCAATCGAACCCGGCGCAGACGAGCCCTTCTTGGTCAATGCAACCTGAATCGCATTGATTCCGTCCGAGAATCCGTTAACACCTGCGGACGCACCGTTCGAGGTCCAGCCGAGCCAACCGCGACCCACAACCGATACCCGATACCAAATGTCATATTTCGATGCCAAATCACCCGAAAGCTTCAGCGCGACCGCGCTCATCGCAAGCCCATTATTCCCAGTATTAACCTGGGTTCCTTCGCCAGTCCAAGAACCCTGCCAGCCGCTATACGTCAAAAGCGCACGGTACGACAAAGAGCCTTCGGCGATCTTGTTATTAACCGATACCGAGAACGATTGCAGCGGATTCGACGACCCGGTGCTCCCGATGGCAACGGACGAAGCTCTTGAACTTGAAGTTTTCGCCCCACTCAGCGTGATTCCCGAAAGTGTAAGCGATTCCTCAGCCCCAACATAACTATTGGTGGTAGACCCGGGAGCACCCTTACCCTTTTGCACAAGCTGTATCTGGACCGCCTGAATGCTACACGCCTTACCGGTGGTGCCCGCCGGAGAAGCGTTCGATGTCCAGCCAAGCCATCCAAGATTCGTTACGTGAACGCGGTACCAAATGTCGTACGACTCGGCTGCGGAGTCCGTAAGCCTTATCTGGAGTGCCTCGATGGAAAGCCCCCTTCCTGTGGTCCCAGCCGTACCAGAAGTCCAGCCCTGCCAGCCGATATTGCTAACATGCGCTCGCACCTGAACACCGCCCGAGGAAACCGCACCTCCGAGGGAGATGCTCAAGGCCTCAATCCCAAGGTTCTTCCCCGTCGTACCGGCAGCAGAACCATCAGTCACCCTTCCTTGCCAGCCAATGTTTGATACGTGAGCCTGATACCCGATGTAAAACACTCTGAACGCATTCTTTACCGAGCCGGGAGCGGATGATCCTTTGGGAAGCAGCTGAATCTGAACCGCCTGGGCAGCCTTGGCATATCCCTGCGAACCCGCACTTTCGCCGTTTTTGGCCCAACCTCCCCAGCCAAAATCAGCCGAGTGGACCCGATACCAGATGTCATACTGATCAGCAATTGGACCGGTGAGACTCAGCCTCAGTGCCTCAATAGGGAGGTTCCTGCCAACCGTGCCGGCAACTTGGCCAGCCTGCACCGAGTTGATCCAGCCCAAATTGGAAACATGTGCCTGGAGCGAGATGCCCGAACCATCAGGAAATCCGACCAACGAGATTCTTAGCGCCTCCAAGTGGAGGTTCCTGCCGACTGTACCCGCTGTTTTCCCCAGCGAAACCGCATTTTGCCAACCGAGATTCTGCACATGCGCCTCAATGCCGAGCGAGGGCTTGGCTGCAGAATTGCTCTGGGCCTCTACAGAATTGTCCGCAGCGGACAATGGTGCAGCCTCCTCCTGCTGGATGTCGCCACCACGCTGAGGCGTGCTCTCCGAAGTGGAGTCCGGAGTATCCGCTGCGTTGTTATCCGCCGACGCAGTCGGTTCAAGCTCGTTCGATCCATCATCAGCTTCGGCGGGGGGATCCGCCGGCACGGCCGATTCATCCTGTCCGTCGGTCTCCCCGTCCCCCGAAGGAAGAGCCGGACTCTCCCCCTGCTCCGTTGCAGCGTCAGTAGAGTTGACACTATCCCGATCAGAGTGGTCGGCCGCATCCGCGGCTGCAGGGACTTCACTCATTGGTTGCGATGCAGCATCTTGTGCATAGCTTGAAAGGGGAGAGAATAGTAGCACCCCGGCCAACATACCGAGAGCTACAGTCTCGGCCAGTAACGCAACGCTCCTACGACGACTTGCAAAAAAGCCATTCATGCATCCTCCATCCCTCGGACACATAGAGTCTCCATAATTATACGCCTTGGGCCATCCGCAATATCGTTGGAAATCCAGACTGAAACAGGAACGAATCGTCAGCTCCGAAGGCTCTACGGATTCTCGGTGGCGTCAGGCCGCAAAGTGATGGGGCCCATTGGCAGCGTTGCACGATACAAAAAGGGCACGTACGGATCGTCCGCATGTGCCCCTTAGGAAGAAACGCTATGTTAGTCAGCAGCTACTCAGACTTGCGGTCCTTGCGCTTGATGAGGCCGGTTTTGCCGGCGTAGACAAACGTGGCGCCAAAGGCCGCGGCAGAGGCACCGGCAAAGCCTGCGACGAGCGCGAGGTCAGCGGTTTGCGGCAGGTTGCCAGTCGGCTTGTTGGCCTGCTTCGCGCCAGCGCTCGAGGCATCGTCGTTCGTGTCGCCGCCCACCGTCTGCTGCGCGGGGTCGGGCTTCTCCCCCGTCGCCTCGTCGCCGCCCGATCGAATGTCCTCCTCGTCGCTCGGCGAGGACGTCTCCTCCTGCTCCTCATCCTGGCTCTCGGTGGTCGCCTCAACCGATCCCTCAGCGCCCTGCGTACCGTTAGCCTGCTCATCAACCTTGGCGTCCTCGTCAGACGCACCGTCAACATCCGCCGCGTCATCGGCAGACGGCACATCCGACCCCTCAGTCGTGGTGTTACCCGACGGCGCGCTCGGCGCGGGAGCAGGCTGGGACGGCGTCACGCTCGGACGCACCACCTCATCAGAGGCGCTCTCCTCCTCATCCGCCTCCCCAGCATCACCAGCGGGCGCAGATTCCGTGAGAATGTTGTTCACGCCAGAATTGGAGTTCGCCGAATTCGACGCACTACCATCCCCAGACCCACCATTGCCGGCCGCGTCACTCTGCACCGCGTCATCCACAACCGCATCATCTTCCGACCCGGCAGAGTCGCCGGAACCGCTCTGCCCGCCAGAAGCAGAGCCATCACTCACCGCATCGTTCTCCGGAGCAATCCCGCCGGCCGTATCACCCGCCGACCCGGCACTCCCCTCACCAGCGCCCGCGTCGTCCGCCGGCGCGTCAGAGCTCCCGGCATTCGTCTCGTGCAGCGAGATGTAGGCCAGGCAGTCGTTCATTTCGTTGCGATAGCGGTTCCTCCAGCCCTTGTAGTACTGCGTCTGCGAGCTGTACTGCGCGATGTTGTCCGTCATCTGGGTTGCCAAGGCCGTCACAAACTCACGGTCCGTCATGTCGTTGCGAAGGTTCGCCCCTCGCAGGACCTTCTTAACGCCGCCCGTGCCCCACAGATTGGAGAGACCCCAGACCATCCCCTTCACGCAATCGGAGCGGCCCGACATATCGATGCCAAGCTCGCTCTTGAGCCAGCGCTCCGTGGGAAGGTAATAGCTGTTGTACGCGTACGCGTCTTGAAACGCCGAGAACTCCGCGGGATCGGCGTCGTACGCAGCGTACCAGGCGTTCTGCACGGTCCGCCCAAGCTCTGTAAGCGTGCCGGCGGTCTTGTCATACATAGAGGCCGCACTCTTAATCTCAGAGCCGCGGTCAACAATCACCTTGAGCATCGCATACTTTGAGGGGTTCGTGCTGTACACAGCGGACAGGAACGGAACGAGCGAGTAGCGCCGATCGAACTGGTAGTATCCGAGTGCGTTATAGCCGTCGCCCGACCCAAAACCCTGGCGGTAGTTGCTGTGGCTCTCGTACTTGGTAAAGTACTTCATCTCGGCAGAGACGCTCACCGAAGAGAGGCTCGAGGCCAAGGAGCGCGCAGAGAGCGTCGACGCGACAGCGGCATCCTCGCAGAAGTCGGTCTTGTCGTAATCGCTCGGCGCGGGCAGGGTCACCGCCGGCTCGTCCTCGGCGGTGGCTACATCCGTATCGGCGGACGACGCGGCTTCCGGCTGCGCCGCAGCGTCGGCATCATGCTCGACGGGCGCCTCCTCGGCGTAGACGGGCGCGGCCGCTTGCGCGGCACCAAGGGAGAGCGTTAGGGCGAGTCCTGCGGCAACGGCGAGGTGACGGGGCTTCATGTCGCTCCAATCTGCGGCTCTAAAGAGCAACCGCGGTTAAGGTACAGGTCACAGACCGTAGGAAGCCCAGTATTGCAAGCGCGTTACGCAAGGGTCAAGCGAATCACCCTACGCCCACGCAATTCGATTAAGGTTGAAGTTCAGCTTGAAGCGTGGGGCCCGGCGTTTTCGGGGCAAGCCGTTCGCCCCCGCCGGCCGCTACTCCCCCGGCTCGAGCTCGAGCTTGATCTCGGGCACGCGGGCGAGCTCGGCCAGGGTCACGCCGTCCACGTAGCGCTCGATGACGTCGTCCAGGCCCTGCCAGAACTTGACTGTCGAGCACAACCCCGCGCGGTAGCATGCGCCCTCGATCCCCTCGCAGGCAACCGGTGCCGTGGTGCCCTCCGCCACGCGCAGAATGTCGCCCGCGCGAATCTCGTCCGCCGGGCGCGCGAGCACGTAGCCGCCGCCCTTGCCGCGCACGCTCCGCAGCAGCCCCGCCTGCATGAGCGGCCGCACGAGCTGCTCCAGGTACTTGAGCGAAATGTCCTCGCCCGCCGCCACCTCGCGCAGGGCCACCTTGTGACCGTCCTCGCGCCCGAAGGCGGCGATGTAAATCATGAGGCGCAACGCATAGCGCCCTCTAGACGATATGAGCACGCGCCCGCTCCCTTCTGCAAAGACCGCCGGCTAGGCACGGTACCGCACACCCGCCCCGCCAAGCACCACGGGGCGGATGACGCAAAACAACCCCGTCCCCAAATGAGCCACTTAGAAATCCTAGTGGATTAGTCGGATTTTATCTTGACTTCAACGGTATTCATCTTATCTTTATTCCGAGAGAATTCCTAGGATTAGCATCCTCGCACGCAAGGAGTCACCATGCCTGCATCAAACCCCCTGCTCAGCATTGAGGGCCTTTCGGCCGCCGTAGACGAGAAAGAGATCCTCCACGGTATCGACCTTAGCGTCGCCGCCGGCGAGACGCACGTCCTCATGGGCCCCAACGGAGCTGGCAAGTCCACGCTCGGCCACGTCATCATGGGCGACCCGGTCTACACGCAAACGGCCGGCACCATCACCTTCGATGGCGAGGACCTCACCGACCTTACGCCCGACAAGCGCTCGCGCGCCGGGCTCTTCCTCTCCTTCCAGGCGCCGGTGGAGATTCCCGGCGTGCCGCTCTCGAGCTTTTTGCGCGCCACGCTCGCTGCGCGCCCGGGCAAGCAGCTCAAGGGCAAGGAGTTCCGCCGCCGCGTAAAGGAGCTCTGCGCCGAGCTCGACATGGATCCCGCCTACCTCAACCGCGAGCTCGGGGTGGGCTTCTCGGGCGGCGAGAAGAAGAAGGTCGAGATGCTCCAGCTGCTGCTCCTCGAGCCCAAGCTCGCCATCCTCGACGAGACCGACTCCGGCCTCGACGTCGACGCGCTCGGCGTGGTCTCGCGCGGCATCGAGCTCTACCGCTCGCGCTGCCAGGGCTCGCTCATCATCATCACCCACAACACGCGCATCTTGGAGCACCTCGATGTCGACCGCGTGCACGTGATGGTGCAGGGCCGCGTCGTCCGCGAGGACACGGCCGACCTCATCGGCTGGATCGACGAGAACGGCTTCGAGAGCTTTGAGGGTACGGCCGCAGACGCCCCGTCTGAGGACGCTTCCGCCGAGCCCGCCCTCAGCGCCGCCGACCTCTCCGCCGTTGTCGAGCGCTAGGGAGGCGACATGGCAAAGCAGCGCACCGAGGTCGCGGACATCGACCGCAGCCTCTACGACTTCAAAGACTCCGAGGAGGGCTTTGAGCGGCTCGACGAGGGCCTCACGCCCGAGATCGTGACCGAGATCTCACGTCGCAAGGACGAGCCCCAGTGGATGCTCAACTTTCGCCTGAAGTCGCTCGAGATCTACCGGAGCTTCCCCAACCCCACCTGGGGCCCCTCCATCGCCGGGCTCGACATGGACCACATCGCCACCTACGTAAAGCCCAACACCGACCAGGCCGCCACGTGGGACGAGGTGCCCGACGACATCAAGAACACCTTTGAGCGCCTAGGCATCCCCGAGGCCGAGCGGAGCTACCTCGCCGGCGTGGGCGCCCAGTACGACTCCGAGCTCGTCTACCACAACATGCAAGACACCGCCGCCAAGATGGGCATCGTCTACTCCGGCATCGAGGAGGCGCTCCACGAGCCCAGGTGGGAGGCGCTCATCCGCGAGAAGTTCATGACGCTCATCCCGCCCAAGGATCACAAGTTTGCCGCGCTCCACGGCGCGGTGTGGTCGGGCGGCTCGTTTGTTTACGTGCCCGCGGGGACCAAGCTCGACTTCCCCCTCCAGAGCTACTTCCGCCTTAACGCCAAGGGCGCCGGGCAGTTTGAGCACACGCTCATCATCGTGGAGGACGACGCCGACCTGCACTTTATCGAGGGTTGCTCGGCCCCCAAGTACAACGTGGCCAACCTCCACGCCGGCGCCGTTGAGCTCTTTGTGGGCAAGCGAGCGCACCTGCGTTACTCGACCATCGAGAACTGGTCGAAGAACATGTACAACCTCAACACCAAGCGCGCCCGTGTTGAGGAGGACGGTGAGATCGAGTGGATCTCGGGCTCGTTCGGCAGCCACGTGGGCTACCTCTACCCCATGAGCGTGCTCGTGGGGGCGCGCGCCCGCTCGAGCTTCACCGGCATCACCTTTGCGGGTGCGGGCCAGAACCTCGACACCGGCACCAAGGTCGTGCTCGCCGCGCCCGACACCTCGGCGAGCGTGGAGACCAAGGGCATCTCCAAGGGCGGCGGCATCCAGACGTTCCGCAGCTCGATCGTGGTGACGCCCGAGGCCGAGGGCGCGCAGGCGACGGTCTCGTGCCAGTCGCTCATGCTCGACGACGAGAGCCGCTCCGATACCATCCCAGCCATGGACGTGCGCGCCAAGAATGTCGACATCGGCCACGAGGCCACCATCGGGCGCATCGGCGACGACAAGGTCTTCTACCTCATGAGCCGCGGCATCTCAGAGGAGGAGGCGCGCACCATGATCGTCAACGGCTTTGCGAACCCCGTCTCTAAGGAGCTGCCGCTCGAGTACGCCGTAGAGATGAACAACCTGATCAAGCTCGAGATGGAAGGGGCTATCGGATAGATGGACGCTCTCGCAATCAAGCACGCCAGCGCCATGCCGGCGCCCACCTGGGGCTGGCTCAAGATGAACGACGCTCGGATCGACATCCCCGCCGGGCTTGCGCGGGGCGATGTTCCCGAGGTCGACGCTCCGCAGGCGCTCTTTGACACCGCGGTTTCCTTTGAGGGTGCCGTGGCCGAGCTGCAGGAGCGTCTTGACGCCGCGCGCAACACCACCCCGGACACCCGCGCCTGTGTGTGCGCCGTTCAGGGTGCAGCTACCGCCCCAAGCGATGCGGCGAACACCGACGGCAATCTTGGCGACCTCGACATCCCGGCGCTCTCGAGCTACCAGGAGCGCGCCGTCCGCGACGAGCTCGCCGGCGACGTGGCCCGCGCCTTTGAGACGGGCATCGGCATCGATGCCCGCGCCTACCTCAACTTCCTTGCCGGCGAATCGATCGTCCTCGGCACCGCCGAGGGGGCAACGGAGCAGGTGACGGTACGCGTGGCCGCCGAGGCGGACTGCGCCTCCGCGGCGAGCGTGGACCTCGTTGCCGCGCCGGAGAGCACCCTCGACGTTGTACTCGAGCTCGATGGAACCGACGACTTCGGCGGAGCAGATGACGCACCCGCACTCATCGGCTCCACGATGCGCATCTTTGCCGGTGCGTGCTCCCGCGTGAACGTGACCGTCTACACCACCGCCCTCCCCGGCACGGTCGCGCTCGATGACGAGGGCTACGTGCTCGACGATGGTGCGCGCGTAACCGTGCGCCACGTGGTGCTCGGAGGCGGCACCACCGCCACGGGCCTTGCCGCCGACCTGCGCTGCGACACCGCGCGCATCGATATCGACACGAGCTACCTCGCCGGGGGGACCGAACGGCGCGACCTTGCCTACACGGTGCGCCACCGCGGCAAGAAGACGATCTCTAACATCATCGCCAATGGTGTGCTCGCCGGCACCGCCCAGAAGACCCTGCGCGGCACCATCGACCTCGTGCACGGTTGCAAGGGCTCCGAGGGCACCGAGCGCGAGACCGTGCTCATCGCCAGCAAGGGCGTGGACAACAAGACCGTCCCCACCATCCTCTGCGACGAGGACGACGTGGCGGGCAACCACGGCGCCACGATCGGCCACGTCCGCCCCGACCAGCTCTTCTACCTCATGTGCCGCGGCGTCTCCGAGGCAGATGCCGAAGCGCTCTTCTTGCGGGCCAAGTTTGAGGACGCCGCGCTCACCGCGCCGAGCGAACGGGTGCGCCGCGCCGTCTGCCGCCTTGCCGAGCGCGCGATCGACGACTTTGAGGAGGAGTTCGCATGATCGATACCGAGCATGTTAGCTGCGATACCTGCACCGCGCCCACGGCGCCCGTTCTCGATGCCTCCGACGAGGCGTCGCGCGCCTGGCCGCGCATAAACATCGACGAGAACCCCTATAAGGCGGACTTCCCGCTCCTCGTGGCGCACCCCGAGATCTCCTTCCTCGACAGCGCCGCCACCGCACAGCGACCCGCCTGCGTGCTCGACGCCCAGCGCAGCTTCTACGAGACCATGAACGCCAACCCGCTGCGCGGCCTCTACAGCCTCTCCGTCGAGGCGACCGAGGCCATCGAGCAGGTGCGTGCGCAGATCGCCCGGCTCATCGGAGCAGTGGACGAGGCTGAGCGGCCGCGAGCGGCAGAGATCGTCTTTACGCGCAACACGAGCGAATCGCTCAACCTCGTGGCGAAGGCCTTTGCCCCCACGGTGCTCCGCCCGGGCGACGAGGTCGTCATCACCATCATGGAGCACCACTCCAACCTCATCCCCTGGCAGCAAGCGTGCCGTGCGGCCGGGGCCAAGCTCGTCTACCTCTACCCCACCAAGACGGGAGAGCTCACCGACACCGAGATCGCGGCCAAGATCGGCCCGCGCACCAAGATCGTGGCGGCCGCTCACGTCTCCAACGTCTTTGGCTGCCGCCTGCCACTTGAGAAGCTGGCCGCCGCTGTACACGCCCACGGTGGCTACCTTGTGGTGGACGCCGCGCAGTCGATACCGCACATGCCGGTGGACGTGCGCGCCATCGGGGCGGACTTTCTCGCCTTCTCGGGCCACAAGGCGCTCGGCCCCATGGGTGTGGGCGTGCTCTGGGGGCGCGCCGAGCTGCTCGACCAGGCAGAACCCTTCCTCACCGGCGGCGAGATGATCGACTCGGTGACCGAGCAGGACGCCGTCTGGGCGCCCGTCCCCGAGAAGTTCGAGGCCGGCACGCAGGATGCAGCCGGCATCTACGCCACGGGCACCGCCCTCACTTACCTCACCGAGCAGGTGGGCTACGAGCGTATCGCCGAACGCGAGCAGGCACTCGTGCACTACGCCATGAGCCGACTTGTGGAGCTTCCCTGGGTCGATATCCTCGGCTCCATCTACTGGGACCGCCATCATGGCGTCATCAGCTTTAACGTGCGCGGCATCCACCCGCACGACGTGGCGAGCATCCTCGACATGGAGGGCGTGTGCGTCCGCGCCGGCCACCACTGCGCCCAACCGCTCCTCGCCTGGCTCGGCTGCGAGAACCTCGCCTGCTGCCGTGCGAGCCTTGCCTTCTACAACGACCGCGCGGATGTGGACCGCTTTATCGACGGGCTCTCGACCGTCTGGAAAACCTTCCACGCCTAACGGTGCAAAGCCCCTGTCCCATCGCCCCGCCATCGCCGCGCGGCACTGATTGGAGACCCCATGGCCAACATCTACAGCTCCACCACCTTTATGGAGCACAACGCCCACCCCGACTACAAGTACGAGATGGACACTCCCACCCATAGCCACGACGGCATCAATCCGAGTTGCGGCGACGAGCTCACGCTCCAGCTCCGCGTGGAGGGGGATGTCATCGAGGAGGCGAGCTTTACGGGGCACGGCTGCGCCATCAGCCAGGCCTCGGCCGACATCATGGCCGAGCTCATCACGGGAGAGACCGTCGAGGAGGCGCGCCGCCTCTCGGGACTCTTCCTCGCCATGATCCGCGGCGAGAAGCTCTCCGAGGAGGATCTTGAGGACCTCGACGAAGCCGCGCAGCTGAAGGACATCTCGCACATGCCCGCGCGCGTCAAGTGCGCCGAGCTCGCCTGGCGCACCCTCGACGGCATCCTCGACGCAGCCGCCTAGGAGGCACGAAGTCCCTGTCCCCTTGCCCCGGCGCCATACCGGCACAGGGGGACAGGGCTTTGCACCGGGCTTTTGGGTACACTGCCTACACTGCCCCAGAGACCGAAGCGACAGGAAGCCACCGTGTCCCGCCCCACCGACGAACATCAAGCGCAGACCGAGCGCGCCGGCGGCGCATCGCAGCCGCGGCGCTCCGGCGCGCCCAAGCTCTACGTGGGCGACGCGTGGTCTTCGCGCGACCGCGATGCGGACCGCTCCTCGCTCAAGCAGGTGCGCTTCACCTTTGTCATCCTCGCCGTGGTCGCAGTGGCCTACGTTGTCTACCTGGTGCTAAGCGGCCAGGCCGACGACTTCTTCCGCGCGCTCGTCGGCGTGGACCTCAGGTGGATCGTCGCCGGAATCGCCTGCTTCCTCCTCTACTACGTTTTCGGCGTTCTCGCTTTCGCAGTTCTCGCCGCGCTCGACCACAACTCTCCCGTGGGGTACCGTGACCTCATGAGCGTCGAGACGTCAGGCGTGTTCTTTATGCGCCTCACCCCCGGCGGCGCAGGCGTCATTCCCTCGCAGATCTACCGCCTCACGCGCGCCGGTCTCTCGTTTGCCGACGCCACGGCACTGCAGTCTGTGCGCTTTACGCTCTACGAGGCGGGCGAGGGAATCTTTGCCGCAATCATGCTCGCGTTCTGCGGCGGCTATTTCCTTAAGACCTTTGCCGACGTGCGCATCCTCGGTCTCGACGTGACCTGGATCGGCATCTTTATCTTTGCCGTCAAGTTCGTACAGGTCTCGGGGGCGATTCTCATCTGCCTGCTCCCCGGGCCCATCAAGGTGATCGCGCACGCCGGCCTGCGAGCGGGTCGCACGGTGCGCGTCCTCAACGAAGACCGCTACCAGCGTCTTCTCGACACCGTGGACACGCAGGTCGACACGTTTGCGCGCGCCTTCCGCAATGGCGCCGCCCATTGGCGCGTCATGCTCGTCGCCGAGCTCATCACCCTGCTTCAGCTCGGGTGCATGTACGCCCTCCCCTACTTTGTGCTCCGCTCCTTTGGGCTAGAGGCCGACCTCCTCATCTGCCTTGCCTCGGGTTCGCTGGTAGAACTCCTGGTAAACGCCATTCCACTGCCCGGAGGCGCAGGCGGCGCCGAGGTGGGGTTTACGTACCTCTTTGGCAACATGTTCGGTTGGCACCTCTCCGCCGGGCTTGTGATCTGGCGAAGCGTCGAGTACCTGCTGCCCGTGCTCATCGCCGCACCCTGCATGGGCATGCGCTCCGCCTCGGGCGAGAGCATCTACCATCGCGCTATGCGCTGGCGCGCCAACCTGGGCCGCCTTATCCGCCGCGACCGCAGCGGTATCGAGCGCCCGCAGGGCATCTCCTACAAGCCGCAGCGCGGCAAGGGCAAAAAGCGTGACAAACGCAACAAGGGCTGAACTTGCGCCGCAACGCCACCCCTCCTCAAAGCTTGTATAGCTAACACTCCGCTACTCCATGCGGAGCAAAGTGGACAACGCTTTGTTCCGCCCACATCCGTCGTGTCGCGGTACAATGGTCCTGCATGTCAGTGCCCGGCGGTGTCTCGCCACGCTGTCGGGGTTTACCACGAAAGAGAGGAGAGGCATGCAGTACACAGCAGAAGTGGAGAACATGTGCCCCGTTGCCAAGGGCGCATACCACGGCCCGGCGCCCATCCCCGAGGAGGGTGCCTGGGTTCAGGCCAAGGAGATCTCTGACATCTCCGGCCTCACGCACGGTGTGGGTTGGTGCGCCCCGCAGCAGGGTGCCTGCAAGCTCACGCTCAACATCAAGGAGGGCATTATCGAGGAGTGCCTCGTCGAGACCCTCGGCTGCTCGGGTATGACCCACTCCGCAGCCATGGCCTCCGAGATTCTCCCCGGCAAGACCATCCTCGAGGCGCTCAACACCGACCTCGTCTGCGACGCCATCAACGTTGCCATGCGCGAGCTCTTCCTCCAGATTGTGTACGGCCGCAGCCAGACCGCGTTCTCCGAGGGCGGCCTGCCCGTGGGCTCCTCGCTCGACGACCTCGGCAAGGGCCTGCGCTCGCAGATCGGCACCATGTTCGGCACCAAGGCCAAGGGCGCTCGTTACCTCGAGCTCGCCCAGGGCTACGTCACCCGCATGGCGCTCAACGACAAGAACGAGATCATCGCGTTCGAGTTCCTGAACCTCGGTAAGTTCACCGACGCCCTCAAGAAGGGCGCCACCCCCGAGGACGCCATCCAGGGCGCCATGGGTCACTACGGCCAGTGGGACGCTGCTGTCAAGTACATCGATCCGCGCACCGACGAGGAGACCCACTCCGTCGAGTCCGTGTTCCCGGTTCACGAGTAGAAAGGGAGGGAACGAATAATGGCTGTTAGCTTCGAAGGTTACGAGCGCCGCATCGACAAGATCAACGCGTGCCTCGCCGAGAACGGCATTTCCTCCCTCGAGGAAGCCGAGCAGATCTGCCTCGACAAGGGCGTCAACCCCCGCGAGATCGTGGCGGACGTCCAGTCCATCGCGTTCGAGAACGCCAAGTGGGCCTATACCCTCGGTTGCGCCATCGCCATCAAGAAGGGTGCCAAGACCGCTTCTGAGGCCGCATCCATGATTGGTGAGGGCCTCCAGGCCTTCTGCGTGCCCGGCTCCGTTGCCGAGGACCGCAAGGTCGGTCTCGGTCACGGCAACCTCGGCGCCATGCTCCTCGGCGACGATACCGAGTGCTTCGCCTTCCTGGCCGGTCACGAGTCCTTCGCGGCCGCTGAGGGCGCCATCGGCATCGCCAACAACGCCAACAAGGCCCGCAAGAAGCCGCTTCGCGTCATCCTGAACGGCCTCGGCAAGGACGCCGCCCAGATCATCGCCCGCATCAACGGCTTCACCTATGTGAAGACCCAGTTCGACTACTTCACGGGCGAGCTCAAGATCGTCGAGACCATCCCCTACTCCGATGGTCCGCGTGCCGCCGTTAACTGCTACGGCGCTGACGACGTCCGCGAGGGCGTTGCCATCATGTGGCACGAGAACGTCGACATCTCGATCACCGGTAACTCCACCAACCCCACGCGCTTCCAGCACCCCGTTGCGGGCACCTACAAGAAGGAGCGCCTCGAGGCCGGCAAGAAGTACTTCTCCGTGGCCTCCGGTGGCGGCACCGGCCGTACGCTGCACCCCGACAACATGGCTGCCGGCCCCGCCTCCTACGGCATGACCGACACCATGGGTCGTATGCACTCCGACGCCCAGTTTGCCGGCTCCTCCTCGGTGCCTGCGCACGTCGACATGATGGGCCTCATCGGCATGGGCAACAACCCCATGGTCGGTGCGACCGTCGCCTGCGCCGTTGCCGTCAACGCCGCGCTCAACGCGTAAACACGCGTCCTCGGGATTCGGACGCCCTGCCGCCTTGAGCATGTCTTGAGGCGCCCGGGCAATTTCGAAACACCGCGCCGCCGCACGGGAAACCGTGTGGCGGCGTTTTAGTTTTGCCGACCTCTTACCCGTGCCTCTGCGCACGAATCGCCCCCGTTGTCCGGCGGTGCACGCAGCCTGGCGCATTGCACGGACTGTTGCCCGACTCCCGGGACGTTTTGCGCCGCAATGAACCCGGTAATGAACCCGCAAATGCGCACCTGTCATAAGTACAGGTAGAGGGACGTACATTTCTCCGTGCAATGAACCCATGCCCCCTGTTTTGGCCTCAGCAGTACATTTTCGGGTTCATTGCGCGCGATAACGTACAGGGCGCAGCCGCACTCCGCTGCGCATCGGGCAGGCATGCACATCTGATGGGGCATTCCGAAACGTCGTCCTGCCGCCATCCCATTGGGCTCAAAAGTAACCAGATACAAATAAAGCCCCTCGGAAGGGGCTGAAAGTTCGTGGTGGACCGTCAGGGATTCGAACCCTGGACCTTGGGATTAAGAGTCCCCTGCTCTAGCCAGCTGAGCTAACGGTCCAACTATGTTCGGAAACTGATGGGGTGGGTACAGGGACTCGAACCCTGGACCTACGGGACCACAACCCGTCGCTCTAGCCAACTGGGCTACACCCACCATGTCTCCGTGCGCGTTGCGCTAGGCTATTATGGCAGGGATTCTTCTTTGGTGCAACCCCTCATTTCAAAGAATTTTTCAGAGTGGTCAAAGTCATATGCTGACCAGCGAAAACAACTCAAACGGGCGGCAGCATCGCCATCAAAACAAGGGCCAGGCTAGTTCTACCGCTGCGCAGCGATGCGCCCACGGCGCCACAGGCGCGCTACCACATACGAAAGAACAACGCCGGTGGCTGCGCCGCAGCAATCGAGCAGGACGTCCGTTACCTGGCCGGAGCGGCCCGCCACGGAGAGCTGGATAGTCTCGTCGATCGAGGGCACGAGCACGAGCAAGATTGCGAGCGCGGCAAGCCGCCGGCGCTCGCCGGTGTACCTCCGGTCGAGCGCGCGCGTGGCCACGATGCCCAAGAGACAGTACTCGCTAAAGTGGGCCGTCTTGCGCACCAAGAAGTTCGTCACCCACTCGTACGGCAGACTTAACCCCGCCAAAAAGGACCGCACCGCATCCACGACCGCAAGGCTCAGGCTGCCGCTCCCCGACCCCGGGACGAGCGAGTTACCCCAAATGAACGCGATGACGGCAACCGTAACCACAACCCACGGCAGCGAAACGCGACGCACGGGTTACGCCTCCGCCCGCAGACGCGGCATGGAGGCCGTACCGCCCTGGATCACCTTGAGGTACTCATGGCTCGCGCGACGCACGCTCGTAGAGGGCACCTGGTCGAACTCCTCCTCGATGAGGTCGTTCACATGGGTGTGGCGCTCGGTGGCGCGCGCCCCCTCATCCACAGCCGCCGCGCGCTCGGGGCTCGGCGGAACGGGCGTGGGCTGCGTCATGGCAGTAGTCGTGCGGAGATGCTTGCCCACGTAGGCAGGAGCAGCAGGATACGCATCTTGCACGGGTGCCTCCTCAACCTCAGTAATGATGGAGAGGGCGGCTGCCCACATGTCCTCATGGCCGGTGTAGTCGCGCATGGGCACCGTGCCGGTGTCCTCGGACGCGTCTGCGCCCGCAGACGTCACACCAGAAGCTGCAGACATAACCGGCATGGGCGTCACGGGCACGGGCGCCGCATCGCCAGCCGCGGGAACCTGCGGCTTGAGCGAGGCGCCGTCGAGCGTGTCGAGCGAGGCGAGCGCCTCCCGACGCGCGGCGTCGGTATCGAGCGCGTGCTCGTCGGCCGCAAGATCGGCCGTCTGGGGCTCTAAGGAGACCGCAGACGTCACCGCAGTCGTAGCCGGCCCTTCTGCACCCGCAAGCGCCATAAAGACGGCCGTCGCGCTCTCGGGAGAAAGCACAATGGATGCAGCAGACGGTGCGCCCAATGCCGGGCCTGCCGCCGCGCCGGCCGAAGCGGCAGCCGCCGCCTCCCCTGCCTGTGCGGCGCCGGCACCCCGCGCACTCTCGCGCCGAAGCTCCTCAAAGGCAATCTCGTAGATATCCTTGGAATAACGAGGGTCGCAGCTGATGGGCGAATCCTCGTCGAGCATCGCGTCGATCTCGGCCCATGCCTCATCCTCGCGCGGTGCGCCCTGTGCGCGCGCAATCACCGGCACGCCCTTGGGCGCGCGATGCCCGCCAAAGAAGCGCTCGATATCATCGTCATCCGCAGACCGCGTCGCCTCGGCCTCAAAGCCCGAAGAGGAGACTTCCTCCTCGGCACGGCGCAGCGCATGGTGCTCGATCGCCCAAGCAGATAGCGTGGTCACGCCCGTGCCGGCGAGCATGCCGACGGCGAGCGGCAGGGCCGAGGACGCCACGGCGCGGTGCGCGCCGTCAAACGGCAGTGTCGCCGCAAACGCGAGCGCCGGAACCGCCAAGCCGATTCCGCACGAGAGCCCAGCGGCGACCGCACGCACGCGACTGCATTGAGAAGCCATGGCGACACTCCTTCAACCACGCCGCCCGACAGCAGCCGGACGAACGATCCAAACGATCTCGCGCTAGAAACGGTTGATGAAGCTGCGGGAATCCCCCGCGCAACGGATGTGGTTCGATTCATCTGCGTTTTCCGTCGCGATTGACCCCATTATGCGAGAGGATTTTGCAAAATGCAAGCTCAGCGTGCCATTTGAGGCAACAGAAGGCACGCCTCAAAAAGCGGTGCAGGCACGGCGCTTCCCCGCCCGCGCATTCGGCGGCGCCGCACCCGGCCCAGGGGGCGTCAAACGGCAGGAGCCGGGCCCCGTCCACCCTACACGGCAGACGAGAGCCCGGCTCCACAAGCAGTGCAAAGCGCGACCGCGCCACCCAGAAGACTACAACTCCCCGTGCTCCTGAGCGCGCTTGGCCGAGCGGATCAAGAACTCGCTGTTGGAGTTGGTGCCGCGCAGCCCCTTGATAAAGGCGGATGCGCAGCGCTCCGTGTTGCTCATGCTCGCGAGCACGCGGCGGATACCCCACACAAACGGGCGCATTTGCTCGTCGATCAGAAGGTCCTCGTTGCGCGTGCCGGATGCAATGGGGTCGATCGCCGGGAAGATGCGGCGGTCGGCAAGGTCGCGGTCGAGCTTGAGCTCCATGTTGCCCGTGCCTTTGAACTCCTCAAAGATCACCTCGTCCATCTTGGAGCCCGTGTCCACAAGGGCCGAAGCCAAGATGGTGAGGGAGCCGCCGTTCTCGATGTTGCGGGCGGCGCCGAGGAAGCGCTTGGGCGGATAGAGTGCGGCGGAATCCACGCCGCCCGAGAGGATACGGCCCGACGCCGGTGCGGCGAGGTTGTAGGCGCGCGCGAGGCGGGTGATGGAGTCGAGCACCACCACAACGTCGCCGCCAAGCTCCACGATGCGCTTGGCGCGCTCGATCACGAGCTCGGCCACGCGGGTGTGGTTGTCGGCCGGCATGTCAAAGGTCGAAGCCACGACCTCGCCCTTGATGGAGCGCTTCATGTCGGTGACTTCCTCGGGGCGCTCGTCCACCAGCAGGCAGATTACGTGCACCTCGGGGTTGTTGATGGCGATGGCCTGGCAAATCTTCTTGAGAATGGTGGTCTTGCCGGCCTTGGGCGGCGAGACGATGAGGCCACGCTGGCCCTTGCCCACGGGCGCCACGATGTCGATGGCGCGCCCGGTGATGGAATCCTTGCCGTGCTCCATCTTGAGCGGCTCGTTGGGATAGATCGGCGTGAGGTCGGCAAACTTGGGGCGGACCTTGATCTCCTCGGGGTCGAGGCCGTTGACCGTACGGATCTTGGCGAGCGCCGGATACTTGTCGTTGGCGCGCGAGGGGCGCACCGTGCCCTCGATGTAGTCGCCGGGACGCAGGCGGGCGGCGCGGATGAGGTTGGCGGGAACGAAGGCGTCGTCGCGACTCGGCATGTACCCGTGCACGCGCAGGTGGCCAAAGCCCTCATTGCCGAGCTCGAGCACGCCCTCTACGTCGCGGAAGCCCTCGGCGCGAGCGTTGGCGTTGTAGACCTCCTCCACGAGCTCGGGCTTCTTCTTGCCGGTGGGGTCAATCTCGAGCTCGCGCGCCTTCTCGCGAAGCTCGGCGACCTTCATGGCCGCGAGGTCCTCGCGCGAGAGGCTCGGCTCGGTGGGCACACCGTAGCGGTTGTTGCGCTGCTTGCCGTTGCGCTGCTGGCGCTTGTCGCGGCGATCGTTATGGCCGGCGCCGGCATTCTCGGAGCCGGCCTGCGAACCCTGCGCCGCGTGCGTGCGGCGATTGGCGCGTCGGTGGCCGGCACCATCCTGGGCGGGCTTGCCCTCGTCGCCCGAGGCGGGCTCGCGGTGGGACTCCGGGGCGTCCGTCTTGGCAGAGGCATCACGGTCGGTCCGCTTTTCCGCCGCCTTGCCCTCGGCAGCCTGCTCAGCCTTGGCTGCCTTGGCGCGGCGGCCGCGTCCCGGGCGAACATCCGCCGCGGGCGTTGGCGCAGCCTGGTCTTCGCCGCGAGTACGCTCCGATGCGGCAGAATCCTGCTGCTTGGCATCACCCTCGCCCTGATTCGCGGTGGCCTCCTGCTGAGCGCGCGCAGCAGCGAGAGCCGCAGCAGCGGCGGCGCGCTCGGCCTCTACATAGGCCTTGGGCTTGCGACCGCGGCGGTGTGGGCGCAGCGCAGGATCGACGAGGGGAATGGTTATCTCGCCCGGAGCAACGGGCGCCACGGGTGCAGCGGCGTCGGCAGCGGCAGGCGCTTTGGCAGCCCGCTCCCCCGCCTTCTTGCGAGTCGGCGCGGCGATCATCTCGGCAGCCTGCTCGGCCGCACGGCGCTGGCGACGCACCACCGAGGCCTGCGACACCTGCGCGAGTGCGCGGGCCTGGGCAACCTCGGGGCTGAGCTCGGCCTCGGGAGCGGCAGCGGAGGCATCGGCCGCAGAGGCTGCCTTCCGGGTGCGACGCGTGCGCTTGGGCGCCGGCTTGGCGTCATCCCCCGCCTGAGGCACATCGGAGGTCTCGGCGCTTGCGACCGCGGCGGGCTTGCGACCGCGGCGGCGCGGACGCTCGGATGCCTCGGGCGCGGCTGCATCGGACGTGTGCGACGCAACATCGGCCTCCCCCTCCGCGGCAGCCGGAGCTGCCTTCGTACGCGAGGTGGAACGAGGCGCAGCCGGGGCAGGTGCGGGCGTGCCCTCAACCGGGGCGGGCGCAGAAGCTCCCTCAGCCGATACCTGCGTGGATTCGTGTTCGTCTGCCACTTGTATCTGCTCTACTTTCTCTCAGTCGGCTGTATTGCACTGCGCAACCGCCGACAGCTGCAACACGCCCAAGACCGCCGCAGCGCGGAGCATTCCCGCGCCAATTCATGCAACCTGACTCCCGCTTGGTACGATAGATACACAGATACACAACGATGCGGTGCGATGATTAGGCTGTAAACAGGGGTGCTTGGGCACTTTGGGCGATTGTACCACAAGCTTCTAGAAAAAAGCTGATGTATTATCGGGCGCTCCCCGGAGAACCACCCAGCGGTTCCTTATGCGACAATCCGCAGCAACTGCGAGGGCGGTGATGGCGTTGTCACAGATTGTCACCTAGCGCCTGGCCTGCTCCGACCGGCGGACGCTCGTGCCGCCCTCCCTGGCCCGTAGGTACAGACCCACCGTCTCCCTGTCGTGCACGCGGACCTCCCGTCCGGACGCCGGGGGCGTCCAACGTTTTGTCCGCGGTCCCCTTGCTTCAATCGCTCTGTCCGATTCCCTCTGCTAACACGTAACTCGCCCAAACCCTTGCGTCCGATTCCTTCTGCTAACAGGGGTCCAATTCTTTCTACTAGAAAGAATCAGTCGAAAAACAGCGGCAAATCGACCGATTCTATCTAGTAGTAGGAATTAGACAGCGGAATGACGGAAATAACTGGACCGCAGGACAACAACAATGGGGCAACAGGAGCAGCCGAAAAGGAACAGCAGGCAAATGGCAGCCGAATAATCCGCTGGAGCGAACTCTTGCCCCACCAGCAACACGCCTAGTTGTCGCTCGGCTCCTCCACCAGATAAGCAAAGCGCTCCTCAACGTCCTCCTCGGAGCAATCAAAGGCAACGGCAAGCTCCTCTACGGAGCGGCGATGCGCCTCCTTGAGGACGCGCGTGTAGTAGCTGCTCGGCTTTTTGGCGTTGCGCTCGGCCTCGCGGATGCGATGGCGCATAGTCTTGGCAACCAGCAGCGTATCGGGCATACCATGTTTGATGAGCTGCTTAAAGTGCGTCTCCTCGAGCGAGCTGTTGCGCTCGGTAAAGGAGTCGCACTCCATAGAGTCGTACCCCTCGATGAGCCGTTCGGCCTCCTCGCGCGAGACGGTCGGGTGCAGCCGGTCGGATTGCGCGACGGGGTAGAGCATGCGCGTCTTGGCATGTCCCTGCCGGCACTCCAGGACGAGCATCGGCGCGGGGCCGCCCTCTTCGTAGCCCATGACCGTGCAAACGCCCTGCCCCGGGTGGATAACGTGCTCACCGATTGAAAACATGCTGCCTCCGTCTCATAAGCTCAGTCATATAAGAATACCACGTTTACGTGCTCTTTTGATGATATGCTACACATTCTGCGCACATTTGAGCTGCGCTTTCTCTTTCATAGACCCACCTTCCGCACCGCGCTCCCGGCATTCCGGGCGTGCCACAGCGCACGCGCTCCGCACAAGATGTGCTAGAGTATGCGAGCGTATGGATATAGGCTGCGAGCTGCGGATTCAACTGCCAATGATGGAAGGCCGCTCGCGGTTGCGATGCTCGAGGAGGATGCATGCCCGAGAAGATCGAGGAGCTGGTGCGCGCTGCGCTCAAGGCGGCGCAGGAAGCCGGCGAGCTGGCCGAGTTCGATGTGCCCGATTGCGGCATCGAGCGCCCGGCCGACACGAGCCATGGCGAGTGGACCTCCACCGTGGCGCTGCGCTCCGCCAAGCTTGCCCACACCGCGCCCCGAAACGTGGCCGAGGCCATCGTTCGGCATCTGCCGCAGGGCGACATCATCGACCATATTGAGGTTGCGGGCCCTGGCTTCATCAACTTCTACCTCACCGTTGGCGCCCGCTGCACCGTCTTTGCGGAGGCTCGCGCACAGGGTGCCGACTTTGCGCGCTCCAACGTGGGCGGCGGCCAGAAGTGCCAGGTTGAGTTTGTCTCGGCCAACCCCGTTGGTCCCATGCACGTGGGCCACGGGCGCTGGGCGGCGCTCGGCGACTCGCTCTGCCGCGTGATGGAGCATGCCGGCTACGACATCGAGCGCGAGTTCTACATCAACGACCACGGCTCGCAGATGGACGTCTTTGGTCGCTCGCTCGTAACCCGCTACCTGCAACTCGAGGAGCTCATGCGCACCCGCGGCATATCGCTCGACGAGGCCCACGAGGCGCTCGAGGCCGACCGCGTCGCCTACGTGGACGACGAGGAGGGCGCACACCCCGAGGAGCACCCCTACGCCACCGCCTTTAACGAGACGCTCGGCGGCAACGCCTATGGCGGCGCCTACATCATCGACGAGGCCGCGCGCTTTGTAGCCGACGACGGCGACCGCTGGGTCGGCGCCGACGAGGACGAACGCCTTATCGAGTTCCGCGAGCGCGGCTACGCCCACATGCTCGACGACATCAAAAAGACCTGCGCCGACGCCAACTGCACCTTTGACGTGTGGTTCTCGGAGCGCACGCTCTATGAGCGCGACGAGAGCGGCACCAACGCCGTTGAGCGCGCCTTCCAGGCTTTGCGCGACATGGGCTACCTCTACGAGCGCGAGGGGGCGCTGTGGTTCCGCTCGACCGATCTCGGTGACGACAAGGACCGCGTCCTCGTAAAGGCCAACGGTGAGTACACCTACTTTGCGAGCGACGTTGCCTACCACTGGAACAAGTTCCAGCGCGTGGAGCACGTGATCGACATCTGGGGCGCCGACCACCACGGCTACATCAAGCGCGTGGCGTGCGTGTGCGACGCCCTCGGCTACCCTGGCCGCTTTGAGGTGCTGCTCGGTCAGCTCGTGAACCTGCTGCGCTCGGGCAAGCCCGTGCGCATGTCCAAGCGCCGTGGCACCATGGTGACCTTCCGCGAGCTCCTCGACGAGGTGGGCTCCGACGCCGCCCGCTACACGCTCATCAGCCGCTCCTCCAACCAGATGATCGATTTTGACATCGACGCGGTAAAGGAGAAGAGCAACGCCAATCCCGTCTACTACGTGCAGTACGCGCACGCCCGCATCTGCTCGATCCTGCGCCGCGCCGCCGGTGTGACCGCTGAGGAGGCCGAGCAGCTCGGCATGGACGCGGTGGCCGCGCGCGCCGTGGGTGAGAACGTTGACCTGGCGCTCCTGACCGATCCCGCGGAGCTCGCCCTCGCTCGCAAGCTCTCTGAGCTCGAGGAGCTCATCGCGAGCTGTGCCCGCGACCGCGCACCCTTCCGCCTCACGCACTACGCCGAGGAGCTCGCCGGGCTCTACCACGCCTTCTATCACGATTGCCAGGTGCTCCCGAGCGAGGGACGCCCGGTTGCCGAGGAACTCTCTCGCGCGCGCCTTGCCGCCTGCGACGCCGTGCGCATCGTGCTCGCGCTCGTGCTCTCGCTCGTGGGCGTCTCGGCGCCGACGAGCATGTAGGCAGAAGGCTCCGCGAGACGCTCTGGCCGCACAACGCCAACGTGGCACTACGGGGGATGGGCCCAGATGCCCATCCCCTTTTTGTATAGGGACGAGAATGGGGCGCAAGCTCCCCGACGCCCCAGCAAGCCAAACGCCCGCAGGCCAACCGGGCCTATAATGCTCTGAGAAAACCGACCGCCAACCGCAAAGGAGCACCCATGGCAGAGACCCTCAACGCTGGTATGACGCGCGACGAGGCGTATGCCCTTCTTGCCGCGCACAACCACGACGCTTTCCACCTCGAGCACGGCGAGACCGTGGAGGGTGTCATGCGCTATTTCGCTCGCGAGATGGACCCCGAGAACGAGGAGTTCTGGGGCATCGTGGGACTTCTTCACGACGTGGACTGGGAGGAGTGCGCAGACGAACCCGAGCGCCACTGCGTCGACGCCGCGGCGATGATCGAGGAGGCAGGTGGCACCCCCGAGCTCATCCGCGCCGTGCAGAGCCATTGCTCGGACTTTAACCCGGATCTCCCCCGCCCCGAACTCGAGATGGAGAAGGTCCTCTTTGCCTGCGAGGAGCTCACCGGTCTCATTGGCGCCGCAGTGGTGATGCGCCCCTCCAAGAGCGTCATGGACTTTAACGTTAAGTCGCTCAAGAAGAAGTTCAAGGACAAGCGCTTTGCCGCGGGCGTCAACCGCGACACGATCCGCCACGGTGCCGAGATGCTCGGCTGGGAGCTCGACGAGCTCTTTGCCCGCACGATCGAGGCCATGCAGTCCTTTGCCCCCGACCGCGACACGTTTGGCAAAGACGAGGCGGCAAAGTAGGCCGCGCTGTCGCTAGATGTCAACTCGACACGGAAAACTGTGTACGGCTGGCAGCACACACGGTAGACGCCTATGTTCGTCGGAAGAAGGTGCAGGTAGAGGACTTGCACGATTTTCCTCTACTCGACAGGCCGCCTTCCATACACAGTTTTCCGTGTCGAGTTGACACATGACTCAGACACGAGAGCGACGACCCGCCGCACCGCGGCGGGTCGTCGCGCGAAAGCCATTGCTCAGAGCCGCCCTAAGCGTAGGTGCCCCGCATGCCATCGCCCATGGGGTAGACCACAGCGTGTGCGCAGGTGCCGGCACACGAAACGGTCAGGTTCTCCGCCACCGGGAACCACCGCGTGGCGAGCGCACGGGCACCGTCGTTGGCAAAGACCTCCACGGCGGAGCTATCCACCAAAACACGCAGGGTATCGAGGCGCTCGAGCGGCACGCGCCGCTCCGTGCGACCCGCACCGAGCCCCTGCTGCGCGCCTGGCACAGCGTCGAGGAAGCGCAGCACGAGCTCTCCCCCGCTCCACGAGACCTCAAGAACCCCGTCGAGGGTGAGCGTGAACGGCCCTTCCACGCCCTCAACCACCACGTCGGCTCGATGCTCGCCCAGCGCGGCGCGCGGGTTTGCCGCAAGCCCCACGGGCTCGCCGCGAAGCTCCGCAAGCTCCGGCACCGGCACCTGGGCGATACCGCCGTCCGCGCGGCGGCTGAGCACGCGCGGGACCGTGAGGCAGTGACACCAGGTCATACCAGCGGGCGCGCTCGTATAGGGCGCCTCGGGCATGCCCATCCAACCGATGAGGATGGTGCGGCCTGCATTGTCAACAAAGGTCTGCGGTGCGTAGAAATCAAAACCGCTGTCCCAGCGTTCAAAAAGATCCGGATCCACCGTCTCGGCATCGATGAGCCGCTCGCCCGCTGCAAGCGGGATATAGCCTGCAACGTCGCGCAGCCCGCCCGACCACGCGTGGTCGGCCATGCCCTGAGGGCAGATGGAGAGGTACTCGGCGCCGTCGAGCGCAACGCGGTCGGGGCACTCCCACATAAAGCCAAACGCCTCGGTCGGCCGCACGATGCGATGGAGCGTCCACGCTAGACCGTCGTCCGAGCGGTAGATGAGCGCCATGCCCTTGTCAAAGAGGTCGCGCGCGCCAAGGAGCATCCACCACACGCCGTCTTGCCGCCACACCTTGGGATCTCGCACATGGCACGAGCAGACGGACGGGTAATCGGCGTTGCGCATAAAGACCTGCTTGGGCGAGAGGGTAAAGCCGTCCTCGCTCTCCACGCGAATCTCGTTGGCCTCGCGACCCGCATGGATGTAGTCGTAGTTGCCGGGGAGCTTGACGTTGCCCGTGTAATAGAGGCGCATAAGGTCGCCGCCATCGGACGCCGCGTCCGGCACGATCGCCGCGGAGCCCGAGTACGCGCCCGACGCCTCCTCGGGGAGCTCGGGCGCAATCGCCATCCCGTGCTGCTCCCAGGTCACCAGGTCGCAACTCGTAGCGTGACCCCACCCGCGCGGAGCGTGTGGCTCGGGCCACGTGGGGCTGTACTGAAAGAACACGTGGTAGACCCCACGGAAGTGGCAGAGGCCGTTGGGATCGTTGAGCCAGCCGGTAGGCGGCATGATGTGAAATCCCATGCGCCAGCGATCTGCGTTCATAACGGGCCTTTCTATTGAGCCCGCCGTCTTAGGACTGCGGGCGAGGACGAACAAATCAGATATGGCGAAGCGCCGCTGCAGAAGGGTAACAACCGCAGCGAGACGCCAAGCGGCGCGGGCACCCCGGCCATCTTAGCCAGAGCGCCCGCGCTGCGTGCAGCTACGCTGCCTCGGTCGAGCCTTCTGCCGACGGATCGCGGTAGAGCACGAAGGTCAATCCAAAGGAGGCGGCCGCCGCGATCGCAAACATGATGACATACTGCACGGGCTGGTTGAGGCACAGCAGGATGCCGAAGATGCCCGTCACGCCCGTGCCGGAGGCTGCGAGGCCCACGATGCTCGCAAACATCGCGCCCAGGCCGCCGCCGATGCAGCCGGCGATGAAGGGCTTGAAGAAGCGCAGGTTCACGCCGAAGATGGCGGGCTCGGTGATGCCCATGAAGGCCGACAACGAGGACGGCAGGGCAAGCGAGCGGATCTTGACGTCGCGGGTCTTGAGGGCAACGGCGAGCGCGGCGCCGGCCTGGCCGATGTTGGCGGCGCTGGCGAGCGGCAGCCAGTAGGTCACGCCGTAGCTCGCGATCTGCCCGAGGTCGATGGTGGTGTACATCTGATGGATGCCCGTGACGACCGTCGGCGCGTACAGGGCGCCCATGATGAGCGAGCCGATGCCAAGCGGGAGCGTGAGCAGCACCTGGATGGCCCCGAGGATGGCGTTCTCGGCCCAGACGAAGATCGGGCCGACGGCGATCATCACGATGTAGGCCGTCGCGGCAACCGAGACGAGCGGCGTCACAAAGAGGTCGAATGCCTCGGGCACGACCTTGTGCAGGCGCTTCTCGATAAAGGCCAGAATACCCGCTGCGATGACGATGGGGATAACATGGCCCTGATAACCCGTCCACTCAATGGAGTAGACACCAGGGATCACCGGGAAGGTCTGCAGAACGCCATCCGTAGCCACGGTGTTGGCGTTCTGGAGCGCCGGGTTGATGAGGATCATGCCCATGACGGCGCCGAGGTAGGGGTTTGCCCCAAAGGCACTCGCCGCGGAGAAGCCGATGAGAATCTGCAGGAACGTAAACGCCGTATTGGAGACGAGGTTCAAGATCTGATACCAGGCGTTATCGGTCGAAAGCGTGATAAAGCCGTTGCTGTCCATAAAGGAGAGCGCGCTCATGATGCCGAGAAGCAGGCCTGATGCCACAATCGCCGGGATAATCGGCACAAAGACGTCGCCCAGAAGCTTGATGGCACGCATGAAGGGGTTCTTCTGCTGCTCGGCCGCTGCCTCCTTGGCCTCAGCCTTGGTGGCAGCAGTGATGTGTCCGAGCTTGATGAACTCGTCGTAGACCTTATTGACCGTGCCGGTGCCGTAGATGACCTGCAGCTGCCCGGAGGCCTTGAAGTTGCCCTTGGCGCCGAGCGCGTCATCGACCTTCTTCTGGTCAACCTTGCTGTCGTCGGCGATCACGAGCCTGAGCCTCGTGGCGCAGTGCGCTGCCGAGACCACGTTGTCGGGACCGCCGATGGCGTCGAGAATCTGACGCGCGGCCTCTTGGTAATCCATTGCCATGCCAACCTCCCTATCGGTTGCGATTCCACGCTGCAAGCGTTTAGGCGTCTTGCGTGTATGTGGAATCGTTCTCACACTTAGTGATATAGCGTGTAGCACGCATGCGTGTAAGCATGCTCCGGCGAACGGTTAGAAATTGTCGGTAAACGTCATTATCGCTGGCCTAGTCTGCATCAGGCGGTGCTGCGATGCACGCTTGTGTGCCGCATCTCTTCTGAAACCAATATGGAATCGATTCCGCATTGAATAACCCAGTACTCTCTATCGATGCCCGGCCCGCGATGTCTCCTATGCGCGCGTGGAATCGCGCGGGATGACCTCAAAGCCCATCTTGATCTCGCGCGGGATGCGGTCCGAGCTCGTCATGAGCCCCACGAGCATCTTAGCTGCCTCGATGCCCGAAGTCTTGTAGTGGTAGGAGACCGTCGTGAGCCTGGGCGTGATGACCTGCGAGAGCTCGCTGTCGCCCACGCCCGCCACCTGCACCGCCTCGGGCACGGCGATGTCGGCCTCGCGCAAGCAGGTAAGCGCGCCGTAGGCGATAGAGTCGGTGGCGCAAACGATGGTGTCGATGCCCAACTTGCGCTCGAGCAGCTGCTCGCAGGCGGTATAGCCCGCATCAACGGAGAAATCGGCCACGATCTGCGCCTCGGGCGGGCACGCAATCCCCCGGTCGCGACACGCGGCGAGAAAGCCCTCGTGGCGGCGCTTGCCCGCGGCCACATCGTCCTCCAAAACGCCGATGTACGCCGGACGCTCGCCCCGCTCGAGCACCTGCTCGGTTAGCTGGTAGAGCGCGCCAAAGTCGTCCTGGTAAATGCACCATTGGCCGGCGAGCTCCTGATCGAGCACCACGAGCGGCACGGGGAGCGAGGCGATGGCCTCGCGGTGCGCGCGCGTAAAGACCGTGCCGATGAGGATGACCCCGTCGACCCGCCCGCCCTCAGAGAAGAGACGGAGAAACCCGACCTCGCGCTCGGGATCATTATCCGTGTTGGCAAGGAGCACCTGGTAGCCGGCCTCGTTGAGCACCGACGAGATACCCGCGACCATCCGACCCACCGAGGCGGAGTTGATCTTGGGGATGACCACACCCGCCACGCGCGTCTTGCCCGTACGGAGCGTCTGCGCCTGGCGCGAGGGGACGTAGCCCGTCTCGTCGATAACCCGGCGGATGGCGGCGCGCTTCTCCTTTGAGACGTAGCCGTCGTTGAGATAGCGCGACACCGTGGCGCGCGACACACCGGCCATCTTCGCGATCTGGTTGATATCCATGGAGCCTCCTCGCCTACGCGCAAGAGTCTACCACGGCGCCCTACGGCGGAAGGTGCGTCGGAGTGCCGCGCAGCAGGCCACAGCGCCCTACTACGGCCGAACCTGACCGGTGCCGCGGATGACGTACTTGTAGGTGGTGAGCGCCTCAGCTGCAAAGGGCCCGCGGGCATGCAGCTTCTGGGTGGAGATGCCGATCTCGGCCCCGAGGCCAAACTCCCCTCCGTCGGTAAAGCGCGTCGAGGCGTTGGCATAGACGGCCGCAGCGTCGACCTCGGCGAGGAAGCGCTCACACGCCTCCGGGTCTTCGGCCACGATGGCCTCAGAGTGGTGCGTCCCGTAGCGGTTGATGTGCGCGATGGCCTCGTCGAGCCCTGCAACCGCCTTGACCGAGATCTCGAGCGCAAGGTACTCACGACCCCAGTCGTCGGGCGTTGCGTCCACAAAGCGCGCGAGAACCTCCTCCCCCGCTGCCTCGGCAGCCGCGCGTGCCACCGCGTCTCCGTGGATGGTCACGCCCGCCGCGGCAAGCTCGCGGAGCATCTCGGGCAGAAAGGCCAAAGCCACCGCCTCGTCCACCAGCAGCGATTCGCAAGCGTTGCACACGCCCACACGCTGGGTCTTGGCGTTCATCACGATGGCACGCGCCTTGGCAAAATCGGCGCTCTCGTGCACGTAGACGTGGCAGTTGCCCGTACCGGTCTCGATCACGGGCACGGCCGCCTCGCGTACGCAGCGCTCGATGAGCCCCGCCCCACCGCGGGGGATGAGGACGTCGACCACACCGCGAAGCCCCATGAGCACACCTGTGGCGGCGCGATCGGTGGTCTCGATGATGCTCACCGCAGCGCGCGGCAGCCCGCAGCTCGCCACCGCATCGGCGAGCACATGGGCGATGGCCACGCACGAGCGCTGCGCCATCGAGCCGCCGCGCAGGATGCAGGCGTTGCCCGTGCGGATGCAGATGCCTGCGGCGTCGGCCGTGACGTTGGGGCGCGCCTCGTAGACCATGGCCACGAGCCCGAGCGGCACGCTGACGCGGGTGAGGTCGAGCCCGCAATCGATGGTACGCCTCTCCAGCACGCGGCCCACCGGGTCGGGCAGGTCGGCGAGGGCCTCGAGCCCCGCGGCCATGCCCTCCATGCGCTCCGGGGTGAGGAGGAGTCGGTCGAGCAGGCCCGCATTGGTGCCGGCAGCGCGGGCGGCGTCCATGTCCTCGGCGTTTGCCGCGAGAATCTCGGGCTCACGGTTGCGCAGGGCAGCTGCCATGGCGCGCACGGCGGCCACGCGTTCCCCGTCTGATGCGCGACCGAGCGGCACGCTCGCCGCCTTGGCCTCACGGGCCAGGTCTTCTACATAGGTAGTGATATCCCGGGACATAGGTCCTCCTTCGTTTGTGTGCCCTAGCTTCTCTCGCACGTCCGCGTTTCGTTTCCGGGGTGAAGCGTCAGGGCTTAACATGCTTAGTACGGGCATCTCCGCTCCTTCCGCCGCGCGCTACTTGCATTGAGTGTACCCTGTGTATAGCTAAACCCGCAGCCCTGCGCGGGCGTACCGCAATCAGAAACTTGGGGAGCAGAGATGACAGAACTTGCCAGCTATTACGTGCCCGGCCTCTATGTAGAGGACCACGCGATCGACGTCCCACTCGACTGGCGCGGACTCGAACCTGCGCTTCTTGCCATGGGGATCGGCCTGCGCGCGGGCGCTTTCCCCGACGCCATCCCCGGCGCACCGGAATCGCTCAAGCTCTTCTACCGCGTGCTCTGCGCGCCCGAGCGCGTTCACGACGACCTGCCCCTCCTCGTCTTTTTACAGGGCGGCCCCGGCGGCGAGGGTCCGCGCCCGACCTCACCCACCTCTGACGGCTGGATAGCCGAGGCCATCAAGCACTTCCGCGTGGTCCTGCCCGATCAGCGCGGCACCGGGCGCTCGAGCCGTGTGAGCGGGCGCACCATCGCCGCACTCGGCGAGCGCACCGCCGCGGCCGGAGCGGACCCGGCGCGCGCCCAGGCGGACTTTCTCAAGCGCCTGCTCGCGCCTTCCATCGTGCGCGACCTCGAGTACCTGCGGCTCGTGGGATTTGAGGGCCGCCCGTGGGTCACGCTCGGACAGAGTTACGGCGGTTTTCTCACCCTCTCCTACCTCTCGAGCTACCCCACGGGCATCGTCGCGTCGTTTGTGGCGGGCGGCATCCCGCACATCCCCGCAAGCGCCGCGGAGGTCTACGCGCACACCTTCCCGCGTATGGCCGAAAAGACGCGGCTCTACTACGCGCGCTACCCCGAAGACGTTGCACGCGCGGCTGCGGTGGCGGACCGCCTCGCCGCCGAACCTGTGATGCTCCCCGACGGGAGCCCGCTCACCGTGGAGCGCCTGCAGCTTTTGGGCAGCGACTTTGGCATGAAGCCGAGCTTTGAGCGGATGCATTGGCTGCTCGACCACGCCTTTGAGAACGCCGACGGCACCGTGCCGGACGATCCCGCATCGGCGGAGCTCTCGGAAGGATTCCTCATGAGCGTCCTCGATCGCACGACCACCCGCGCCAACCCACTCTACTGGACGCTCCAGGAGCTCATCTACGCCGACGGCACCTGCGCGCCCATCCGCTGGGCAGCGTCGCGCGAGAAGGACGCACAGCCGGCATTTGACCCGAGCGCACGGCCTCTGCTCTTTACCGGCGAGGCGTGCTTTCCGTGGATGTTTGCCCAGATGCCCGAGCTCATGCCGTTTGCACCGGCGATGGAGCTCCTCATGGAAGATACCGAGTTTGACCATGTCTACGACCCGGTGCGCCTTGCCGAGAACGAGGTGCCGCTCCATGCGGCGGTCTACCACGACGACCTGTACGTGGACTCGGGGCTCCAGCTCGACACGCTCAGCCGCGTGGGCGCGAGCCACGCGTGGGTGACGAACGAGTTTGAGCACGACGGGCTGCACGGCGAGCGCGTGTTTGCGCACCTGTTTGAGGAGGCGCTCAACCGCGGCGACCTCGAGCGCGCGCTCAGGACGGCGTAGCGGCGGGCACTCGGGCGGTTGGCACCGAGTGCCGCACGGCGCGCGTCGGGCAATCGCCTTACGCAAAGACGATGAGGTTATCGCGATGAACCGCCGGCTTGTGGGCAAGTCCGGCAAGAAGGCGGTTCTGGGCGAGCTCGTCCTGCCGGCGGCCCGCCGCGAGCTCGAGCTCGTCGGACGACGCCTCGGCAATGCCGCGCGCGATGACGAGCCCGGTCTCATCGGCGATGTCGAGCACATCGCCCTCGCCAAACGAGCCCAAGACACCCGTGATGCCCACGGGAAGGAGCGACGAGCCGTGCTCGGTAAGGGCGCGCGCCGCGCCGGCATCGACGGTAACCCGTCCGTGCGCCGCGTCGCCCAAGGCGATCCAGAGCTTGCGGGGTGCGATGTCGAGCCGGTCTGCAGGCGGCTCAAAGCGCGTGCCCACGGCCTCCCCCGCGGCCAGGCGCACCAAGGGGTCCGGCGCCTCACCCGAGCAGATGACGCTCGGGATGCCCGCCGTCATGAGAATGCGACTTGCGCGGATCTTGGTAATCATACCGCCCGTGCCCACCGACGTTGAGGAATCGCCCGCCGCGCCGATGATGCTCGCATCAATCTTGTCGACGCGCGGGATAAAGCGCGCGGTGGGGTCGAGCGCAGGGTTTGCGGTGTAGAGGCCGTCGATGTCGGAGAGCGTGACGCACAGGTCGGCCGAGACGAGGCACGCCACGAGCGCCGCGAGGGTGTCGTTGTCGCCAAAGCGGATTTCGTCCACCACAACGGTATCGTTCTCGTTGACGATGGGCACGACCCCGAGCTCCACGAGCCGGGTGAGCGTGTCGCGCGCGTGCAGGTAGCTCGAGCGCTGCGCCGTATCTGAACGGGTGAGGAGCACGAGCGAGGTGAGCAGGCCCGAGGCGCGAAACTCCTCGTCGTAGGCCGCCGAGAGCACGCACTGCCCCACCGAGGCGCACGCCTGGAGGCTCGGCATGTCGGTCGGTCGCCGCGAGAACCCGAGCACCGGAGCGCCGCAGGCGATGGCGCCTGAGCTCACGACCACAAGGCTCCAACCGCGCTCGGCGAGCACGGCTGCTTGCCGCGCGAGCCCGGCGATAAAGGTGCGCTGGATAGCGCCCTCGCGCACGAGCGTGGAGGAGCCGATCTTGACGACCATGGTCTTGCGCGGGCTGGACATGCGGAGCTCCTCTGAGTCGGCGGAAATGTTCTCGCCATGATACCCCACGACATGTGACGGGGTGGGCAAGACAAAATGGGTCAAACGGAACACGTCCCCAACTGACCCATTCAGCCGCGATGTACGGCTCGCTGAGGTGCGCCAGATCGGCCTGAAAGAGGAGGGAGCACGCCTTGCGTGCGGCGACCGACGATTGAAGGCCGAGGTGGCGTGCCTCAGCGGGCCGATCAGGTCAAGAAACCTATTTCCGGGCCTTCCAGGGTAGGGCCGTCTGCGTCTCGGCCATGCGCTCGCGCACGAGTTCGTCGCGCACACGTGCGAGCCCCGACTCCATGCCCACCACATAGGTCTGCGGGTAGAGGAAGCGCTTGTACTCGGCGTCGAGCGCACTCAGTGCAGCAGAGCAGCGGGCCCGCGCCCGCTCGAGCGGCTCGCGCGGCGCCACGGCGGCGCCGTCGCGCACCACGGGCACGAGCACATCGCGGTAGTCCATACCGGCCACGCTCGTCACGAGGGCGGCGTCGTTGACGGCCACGAGGGTCGTCCCGCGGGTATCTCCCTCGCCCTCGAGGTAGGCCTCGTCGAGGATCATGTCGCACACAGGGCTCCCCGCCTCGTCCACATAGCGCCTCACCTGCTGGATGCCGGGGATGGTGCGCTTGTAGGGCTGCTCGGAGAGCTTGACGACGGGCGTCCAGACGGCGCTCCCCTTGTCGCGCCGCGCGGCGAGCTTGTAGACGCCGCCGAGCGCGGGCTGGTCGTAGCAGGTCGCGAGCTTGGTGCCCACACCAAAGGAGTCGATGGGCGCCCCCTGGTCGAGGAGCGACTGGATGGTGTACTCGTCGAGGTCGTTTGAGACCGAGATCTTGACGTAGTCGAGCCCCTCCTCGTCAAAGCGCCCGCGCACATAGGCCGAGAGCTTGGCGAGGTCGCCGGAGTCGATGCGGATGGCAGCGAGCCGCTCACCGCGCTCCTCCATCTCCTTGGCCACGATGATGGCGTTCTCCACGCCCTCGCGCACGTCGTAGGTGTCGATGAGCAGCGTGCAGTTGTTGGGCATCGAGCGGGCGAAGGCCCGGAAGGCCTCGAGCTCGCTCTCAAAGCTCATAACCCAGCTGTGCGCATGCGTGCCAAACACGGGGATTCCGTAGCGCCGGCCCGCGAGCACGTTGGAGGTCGAGGCGCAACCGGCCACGTAGCTCGCTCGAGCCACGGCCATGCCGCCGTCGGGCCCCTGTGCGCGCCGCAGGCCAAACTCGGCCACCGGGCGACCCTTTGCCGCCTGCACCACGCGCACGGTCTTGGTGGCCACGAGCGTCTGGAAGTTGATGGTGTTAAGGAGCGCCGTCTCGATGAGCTGGCACTCGAGCGCAGGACCCATCACGCGCACCATAGGCTCGCGCGGAAAGACGAGCTCACCCTCGGGCACGGCATCGATGTCGAGATGCGCGCGGAAGCCGCGCAGGTACTCGAGGAAGCCCGACTTGAAGAGCGCTCCACCGGCCGGCGCCTCGAGCGAGGCGAGGTAGGCGATGTCCTCCTCGGTAAAGCGCAGGTTCTCCACGAGCTCGGGCAGGTCGGAGGTGCCGCACATCACGGCGTACGCGCTGCCAAAGGGATGGTCACGGTAGAACGCGGTAAAGCAGTCCTCCTCGTCGAGCTTGCCGCTCTCCCAAAGGCCCTGGGCCATCGTGAGCTCGTAGAGGTCGGTGAGAAGCGCCACGTCGGTGGGATGGGCGGTGTCGGTGAGTGCCATGAGAGGCTTCCTTTCCCCGGATGATGGCGTGAAGGTGCGCGCGCGGATGCCCGCGGCGCGCTAGCCGATCATGCCGTTGTTGGTGAGCACGACGTAGACGATGGCCACGATGGCGAGCAACAGGCAGATGCCGATGACGATCTTCTGCGCAGGCGGCATCGTGGGGATGCCGTCGTCGTCCTCCTCGCTGGAGAGAACCATGCGCTGGCCGAAGGTGCGCTCGGCGGGGTCGTCGGAGACCACGGGCTCGTCACGGCGCGGGGCCGGCGCGGCCTGCGGGCGGACGGCAGGGGTGGCCTGAGGAGCCGCAGCTGCGGGGGCAGCGCCCGTAGTGCCGGGGGCAGCCGCAGACGCGGGAGCGGAAGCCGGCGCAGTGGCCGCGCCCTCAGCGCGCAGCGCCTCGAGCTCGGCGCGCTCGCGGCGTGCCTTCTCGGCGCGCAGGGCCTCAAGCTCGGCGCGCTCCTCATCGGTCAGCGGGCGCGAATCCTCATCAGCCATAGCGCTGCCTTTCTCGTGCGGGCGGCACATTGCCGCCCCGATACGTCGATATCGCGCAAAAGTATACCCGTTTGTCCGCAAGTCGGCCTGGCACCAGCCATCCGGGTACGCAAAACCGCCCTAGGCGTCGGCGCGGCGGAGTACACCCGTGGTGTCGAAGGGCGGGGTGAAGCTCTCGTCCACGGCTCCCCCCTCCTGCCAGAACATCTGCGAGAACCCGAGGTCGTCGGCGTGGTCGAGCACCTGCTCGTACTCCTCGTCCGTCACCGCGCGGGCGAGCTCGCCGCCCGCCGCACGCATCGCGGCGTTGGGCGTGTACTGGTTCATGACCGAGATGGGTACGTCGCCCACCGCGTCCCATACCATGTCGAGCACGCGACACGAGTCGTCTGCATGTCCAGGCAGCACCAGATGACGCACGATGATCCCGCGCGTCCACGTGCCGTCCCGCCGCTCCGCAGCTCCTCCCCGGCGCGCGAGCTCGGCTGCCATCTGCGCGAGCGCCCGGGCGGCGACGGCGGGGTAATCGTCCACATGGCTGAGCGCCCTGCCCAACGCGGAATCGGCGTACTTGAAGTCGGTCAGCCAGATGTCAACCAGATCGCCGAGCTCGTGCACCGCCTCCACGCGCTCGTAGCCGCTCGTGTTGTAGACGATGGGAATGCTGAGCCCCTGGCGGCGCGCCTCGGCGAGGGCGCCGGGTAGCAGGTGCGCGTAGTGTGTCGCGGTGACCAGATTGATGTTGAGCGCCCCCTGGTCCTCGAGCTCGAGCATGATCTCAGCCAGACGCTCCGGCGGAACCTCGATGCCGAAGTTGCCGGTTGATATCTCGTGGTTCTGGCAATAGACGCACTTGAGCGGGCATCCGCTGAAAAAGATGGTGCCCGAGCCCGCCTCACCCGAGATGGGAGGCTCCTCCCAGAAGTGGAGGGCGGCGCGGGCAAGCTTGAGGGTGTCCGTGGCCCCGCAGATGCCGCGCGCCCCCGCAGCGCGATCGGCCCGGCAACGGCGCGGGCACAGGTCGCAAGCGGCAAGGGTGGCGGAGTCGAGCAGGGGCACGGGTCCTCCTTCCGAGTGGCCGCTCCCGGCAGCATACGCCAGCGGGCAGGCACCCTGGATACGAAAAAGGCCCGCCTAAGCGGGCCCGATGCTTGAAGTGGTGGAGACGAAGGGAATCGAACCCTCGGCCTCTGCCATGCGACGGCAGCGCTCTCCCAGCTGAGCTACGTCCCCAAGCGAAGAATCATTTTACACGGACCCCAAACGGTGTCAACCGCCATTTTTGGGACGAAGATCCGTGTAGGACGGACAGGCGAGCGCCAAACGGCATCCCGCCCATGCGCTCGCGGCCGGCACAACACCCGTCTACACCGCGCGCTCGCGCTGAATGGCAAGGAAGTGCTGGCACGCACCGATAAGGTTGGCCTCGTTAAAGAACCGGCACGGCTCAATCTCTGTCACAGAGAAGGGGTAGTTGAGCTCGGCGTTAAAACGCGCGAGCGCCTCGCGCACGCCCTCGATAAAGCGCGGGTTGCGGCTCACGCCGCCGCCCAGGCACACGCGCTCGGGGTCGAGCCAGCACTGGATATTGTGAATCTGCAGGGCGATGCCGTCGCACACGTCGCGGAAGATCCGACACGAGACCTCGTCGCCCTCCTCGATCTACGCAAAGACCTGGCGGCCGTCGCAGCGCCCGATGCCCTTGGCTTCGGCAACACGCCGGCAAAAGCCATGGGTCGAGCAATCGGTGGAGAAGGCGCCCTCGTCGCGCAGGGCGCTATCCTTGCGCGGCAGACGCGTATACATCATCGAGGCCTCGCCCGCAAAGAGGTGCGACCCCTTAAAGACCCGGCCGTTCACCACGGCCCCGCCGCCGATGCCCGTGCCAAAGGTGAGGACGACCCCGTTCTCAACGCCAGCAAGGTTGCCCACCGAGAGCTCCGCCATCGCCGAGCAACGAGCGTCGTTCTCAGCCTCGGCGGGCAGGCCGAAGCGCTTCTCCCACGTGGTGAGGTCCGTCTCGTAGAGGTAGTTGAGCGCCCCGCCCGTCTGGAGGTACTTGCACTCAACCTCCACCACGCCGGGGAGCGAGCAGGCGATGCCCTCAACCGGGCCCATCTGGGCGATGATGCCCTCAAGCGCTTGTAGGAAGGGCTCCGGATCGGTGCTCTCGGGGTCGGGCGTGGGAACCTCTCCCCCGTCGTGGAAATCCCCCGGTTCGCCCGAGCCGTCCATGAGGGCGTACTTGATGGCGGTCCCGCCCACGTCGAATACGGCAAGTCTCATCAGATACCTCGCTTTCGGTACGCGCGCCCGCCCGGGACGCGCTGGGGCCCGGATAGCCCCGATGGTATCGCCACCCCCCCGCACGGCACGGGGCGCACCATCGCATTCGAATAGACGACGCACGGCGGCCTGCCCCAAGGGCAAACCGCCGTGCGGAAGAAAAGCTATGACGGGAGTTCGCGCGTCCCGGCCGTTTGGCTAGGCGAGCGAGAGCACCACCGCTTCGTGCGGGCGGAGCTCAAGCGAGTCCTCCCCCACGCGTACGGCATCGTCGGCGTAGGTATCAACGAGCACCTCGGCCCCGTCGAGCGCCACGACGCCGCCGTCTGCGCGCACGGGCTTTACGCGGCAGGGCTCCGCATCAAAGGAGCACGCCACGAGGAGCCGCACCGGCTGACCCGCCGCGCGCGCCGCCGCGGCGGCATCGCCCTCGAGCCAGCGCTCGTACACAATCGCACGGGGCGCGCTCTCGCCGGCCTCGACAAAGCCCACACGTCCGCGCGACACGACGTCGAGCGCATGACGCATCTGGATGAGCCCGCGGTAGAACTCGAGCATCGAGCCCGCGCGTCCCTGCTCGGCCTCCACATTGATGAGTTCGTGGTTCTCGGGCACGCCGATCCACGGCTCGCCCGTGGTAAAGCCCGCCGCCGGGCCCGCCGTCCACTGCATGGGCGTGCGGCCGTTATCGCGCGAGCGCTCACGGATCACCTCGAGCGCCTCGTCCTCGCTCGCGCCCTTCTCAACAAGGATGCGGTAGTTATTGAGGCTCTCCACGTCGCGCACGTCATCGATCGAGGCAAAGCCGGCATTGGTCTGGCCGAGCTCCTCGCCCCCGAAGACGTAGGGCACGCCCTGCATTAGATGGGTGCACACGGCGAGCATCTTGCCCACGTGGTCCCACGTGCCGCCTGGCTTGCCCACCTGGCCGCGACCGCCGAAGCGCGTGATGGCGCGCGGCTGGTCGTGGTTGCACCAAAAGAGTGCGTTGTGGCCGCCGCCCGCCTGCATGCCCTCCTGCCAGCTCGCAAAGATCTCGCGCAACCGGGCGATGTCGGGCTCGGCGAGCGCCCACTTGTCGCCGCCGGCGTAGTCGACCTTGAGGTGGTGGAAGCTGAAGACCTGCCCGAGCTCGTGCTCGGCGGGGTTGGTGTAGCGCACGCAGTTCTCTAGATCGGTCGCCGCGAGCTCGCCCACCGTCATCATCCCGTCGATGCCGGAGCGCTCCACCAGCTCCTTCAAGTACTCGTGCACGTGCGGACCGTCCGAGAACATCCGACGGCCGAGCCCATCGGTGTCGTCCTCAAAAACCTCGGGTTTGGAGATAAGGTTGATCACGTCAAAACGGAAACCCGCCACGCCGCGCTCGCGCCAGAAGGAGACGACCTTGGCCATCTCTTCGCGCACCTCGGGGTTGGTCCAGTCGAGGTCGGGCTGGCTCACATCGTGCAGGTGGAGGTACCACTTGCCCAGGCGCGGCTCCCATTGCCAGGCGCTCCCGCCAAAAGCGCACTGCCAGTTGGTGGGCGGCTCGCCCGGGTCGCCGGAACCAGTGCTCCCGTGGCCGTCGCGCAGGATGTAGTAGCGGCGAAACCGCTCCTCACCCGCAAGCGCCCGCTGGAACCACTCGTGCTGGTCGGAGGTATGGCAGAGCACCATGTCGAGCACGATGCCGATCCCGCGCGAGCGCGCCTCGGCCACGAGCTCGTCAAAGTCGGCCATCGTGCCGTAGACGGGATCGACAGCGCAGTAGTCGGCCACGTCGTAGCCGTTGTCGCACTGGGGCGACGGAAAGAACGGCGTGATCCAGAGGTAGTCCACGCCCAGGTAGGCGAGGTAATCGAGCTTGGAGGTGATGCCCGGCAGGTCGCCGATGCCGTCCCCGTTGCTATCGCAGAAGCTCTTGATATAGATCTGGTAGACCACAGACTGGGCAGGATCGCGCATGATCGCGTTCAATCGAGACTCCCCTTCCTTGCCTTACGCCGTGTAGGTAACGACCTCGGTCGCACCGGCCTCGGCGTCCATTCCGCTCGCAAACGTTACGCCCTGCGCGCTGCCCGTGGCCGAGACCACAAAGGCGGTCGCCGTGGGGTGCCCGGCAGCGCGGATCTTCTCGGGTGTAAAGCTGAGGAGCTTCTGCCCGACGCGTACGCGCTCACCCTGGCTCACGTAGCAGGTAAAGCCGTCGCCGCCCATATCCACGGTGTCAATGCCCACATGGATGAGGAGCTCCATGCCGTTGTCGAGCGTAAGGCCCATGGCGTGATTGGAGGCGGGCATGGTCACGGTCACGGTGGCGTCGGCCGGCGAGACGACCTCGCAGGCACCCTCGGCGGGCTCGATCATCACACCGTCGCCCATGCACTTGCTCGAGAAGACCGGGTCGGGCATCTCGTCGATGGGCTTAACCGTGCCGGATACCGGGCAGACGAGGGCACCGGGGCCGGCCGGTGCGGCAGACGCAGCCGGGGCGGCTGCGGGCGCGTCGGAGGCCGGAGCGGTGGCGGGCTCGAGGGCGACAAGGCCGCGGTCCTCAGGCGAGAGCTGACGCATCCCCACCGTGTAGGTGAGCACGAACGGGATGACGATGGCGATGAGCAAGCACACCGCGAAGACGCCCCAGTAGTTGAACATGATGGAGAGGATGCCCGGGATGCCGCCAACGCCGATAGAGAGCGCCTTGACGGAGAGACCCGTGCAGACCATGGCGGCCACAGCCGAGCCGATCATGCCGCAGAGCAGCGGGAACTTGTACTTGAGGTTCACACCGAAGAGCGCGGGCTCGGTAACGCCCAGGTAGCACGACACGCATGCCGGGATGTTTACCTGCTGGGCGCGGTCGTTCTTCTTCTGGAGCACGATCATGGCGAGCACGGCGGAGCCCTGAGCGATGTTGGAGAGGGCGATCATGGGCCACAGGGTGGTGTAGCCGAGGTTGTTGACGAGCTGCGTGTCAATGGCGTTGGTCATGTGGTGCAGGCCGGTCATAACGAGCGGGGCGTAGAGCAGGCCGAAGAGTGCCGCAAAGAGCACGCGGATGTGGGACGAGAGACCCCAGTTGACCACGTTGGCGATGGCGTCGCCGATGGCCCAGCCGATCGGCCCCACCACGAGGTGCGCGATAAAGACGGCCGGCACGAGCGACATAAAGGGCACCACGATCATGCGCACGACCTCGGGCGTGACCTTGGTAAAGAACTTCTCGAGCCACACGAGCACAAAGGCGGCCATGAGGGCGGCGATAACCTGTCCCTGGTAGCCCGTGCCCACAAACGAGTAGAACCCAAAGTCGTAGGTGTGGGCGGCGATCTCCTCGGGCGTGGCGGTTGCCACGGAGAAGCCGTTCAAAAGCTGCGGCGAGACGAGCGTGAGGCCGAGCACGATGCCGAGGATGGGGGTCGTTCCCATCTTGCGCGTCACCGACCAGCAGATACCCACGGGCAGCATGTGGAACACGGCCTCGCCGATCACCCACAAGAAGTTGTACATGCCCATCCAGAAGGTGGAGATATCGGCGATGGAGAGCGTGCCGTGCTCGAGGTCAAAGACGCCCGCGTCGTTAAAGAAGTTGACCTCGCCGATGATGTTGCGGAAGCCCAGAATCAGACCGCCGCAGATAAGGGCCGGGATGAGCGGGGCAAAGATCTCGCCGAGAACGCCCATCGCGCGCTGGAGCGGGTTCTGGTTGGCGCCCGCCGCGGCCTTGGCGGCCTCCTTGGAGACGCCCTCGATGCCCGAGATCTTCGTGAACTCCTGGTAGAAGTCGGCCACGTCGTTGCCGATGATCACCTGGAACTGCCCGGCCTGGGTAAAGGTGCCCTTTGCCGCCGGCAGGTCCTCGATGGCCTTTACGTCGGCCTTGCCCTCGTCCACCAGCACAAAGCGCATGCGCGTCATGCAGTGGGTGACGGCGGAGATGTTCTCCTTGCCGCCCACGAGGTCGAGCAGCTTTGCCGCGTCCTCCGTGTACTTTGCCATGCAGCTACCTCCTTTGTAGCCCGTTGACGTGCCGGGGCCGCCGTTCTGCTCCCACGTGGCGGTCGCGTGCTCTTGCCCCCACCCACCCCGAGCTTGCGCCCGGTGGCCCCAACACCTGACACACAACTTATTTGAATAAGTTGTGTGTAGTATGTCATCTACTTATTTGAATAAGTTTGAGAATCGTAACCCCTCGGTGAACGGTCACTTTACCACCGCAAACGGTAACTTATTTGAATAGGTGGTTATGCGAATACGTTGGGGTAGGATGGGTGCGACGCATCTATCCGCACCTGCGCTGTCCACGCACATCTTACGAAGGGAGCCCCATGAAGGCCCGCTACGACCGCATCTTTACCGACCTCCGCGCCCAGATTGAGAGCGGCACCTTCCCCTACCAGGAGCTCCTTCCCTCCGAGAGCTCCCTCACCGCCACCTACGACTGCTCGCACAACACCATCCGCCGCGCCCTCGCGCTGCTGAGGGAGAAGGGCTATGTGCAGCCGGTGCAGGGCAAGGGAGTGCGCGTTATCTGGCGGCCGCGGGAGCGCGCGACCTTTGAGGTGGGCGGCGTCGAGTCGTTCCGCGAGTCGGTCGCCCGCAACCGCCTGACCGCCGAGACCCGGGTGAGCGACTTTAGGCCCGTCGTCTGCGACAAGCGGCTCGCCGAGCTCACCGGGCACCCGGAGGGGGCGGACCTCATAACCGTGGAGCGCGTGCGCCTCCTCGACGGGCGCGCCGGCATCCTCGACCGAAGCTACTTTCTGGCCGACCGCGTCCCCGGCCTTACGCCCCAGATCGCCGAGGGGTCGATCTACACCTACCTCGAGGACGAACTCGGCATCGAGATCTCAACGAGCAAGCGCACCATCACGGTCGAGCCGGCAACGGAGCACGACCGCGCGATGCTCGATCTTGGCGACGCCGACTACCTTGCCGTCATGACGAGCCAGACCTTTGACAAGCAGGGGCTGATGTTTGAGTTCACCACCTCGCGGCATCACCCCGAGATGTTCTGCTTCCACGACACCGCCGTCCGCAGCGCCGTGTAGGGTCACCGCACCGGGCCGACGTGCCGAGCCGCCGACCCTATACCAAAAACCCGGCAATCCTGCCGGGCATCCACACATCTATGAGATTCTCAGCCAAAGAAAGACCGCTCCCCACTTCACGCAAATGAACCCACCTCTACAAGGTGGGCGCCCTCATCGCCTCTTCCAGCGTCCTTAACAACGAAGGATACCTGTACTGACGCGACTGTATGGGCTCCCTAGAAAAACGCGACGGTTCACCCAGTTGATCCGTGGGGAGCGGAACATCTTCATCATACGCGAGGCGTTTTTGCTTGCAAGTCTTGACTTCTACGATTTGCTGTCGGATGATGAATCTGTTCGTGCACATTGCACGTTTTCCCACGTTAACAGCTAATTCCACGCCATCTCAGTCTCGGCTCGATTGCCTCGCGTACCGCTCAGCTATATCTGGTATGACCGTGAGGATGGCACCCGCGCCGCGCCAGCGCAGCGCCAGTCGAGTATCATGGCAGAGATTCGGCCCCGCCCGACCGGACGGACGCCGCCCTGTGCACGCTCTCGACTCCCGGTGGTTGCCTCGCTATGAACCCGCTCGTGCCCTACATATGTCTTGCGGCCGCCGCGTTCGCGACTACCTATGTGCTGGTGCCCCTCGTGCGGCGCCTCGCCATCCGACTCGACGCGGTCGACTACCCCTCCAAACGGCGCGTTAACACACACCCCGTGCCCCGCATGGGAGGCCTCGCCATCTTTGGCGGACTCGTCGTGGCGTTCTTTCTGCAGGTCATCGGCACCTGGTACTGGGGCTGGCCGTCTGCGCTCATTCCACACCCGAGCATGGACATCAGCTATCCCCTACTCGCTGTGTCGTTTGTGCTCATCACCGCGGTCGGCGCCATCGACGATGTGGTCTCGCTTGCACCCAAGGTCAAGCTCGGCGGGCAGATCGTCGCCGCAGCGGTTGCGGCGGCCGGAGGCCTCGTGATCGGCGATATCGTCAACCCCTTCGTCCCTGGCACCTTTATCGACCTTGGATGGCTCGCCTACCCCATCACGGTCTTCTACCTCGTAGCCTTCGCTAACATCATCAACCTTATCGACGGGCTCGATGGCCTGGCAACGGGCATCTCGGCCATCGCCGCCTTTACGATGTTCACTTTTGCCTTCCTGCCCGGGCGCGTGGACGCCGCCTCGCTCGCCATCGCCCTCGTTGGCGGATGCCTCGCCTTTTTGCGCTACAACTTCCATCCCGCGAGCATCTTTTTGGGAGATGCCGGTTCGCTCATGCTCGGCTTTGCCCTTGGGATGGTCTCGCTCCTCTCGGTGAGCCGCACCGCCGCTCTCACCACCATCGTCATCCCGCTCATCGTGGCGGGCGTGCCCATCATCGACACCTTTGCCGCCATCGTCAGGCGCTTTAGGGCGCATGTGAGCATCGGCCAGGCCGACAAGGGCCACATCCAGCACCGCCTTATCGAAGAGGGCTTTGATCAGCGCCAAGCGGTGCTCCTCATCTACGCGTGGTGCATTTTGCTCTCCGTCGGTGCGCTCGTGATCAACCAGGTTTCTGTCGAGACGCGCGTGGTGATCTTCTGCGTGCTCTTTGTCGGCTCCGCTGTCTTTGCCATGCGCCTCCACCTCTTTGAGCCGGTGCTGCGCCACCATTACAACCCCAAGACGCATCGCGACGAGATCGTGACCAGCGACGACCCGGCCTTTACCGAGGCTGAGCAGGCCGAAGAGGCCGAGCGTGCCGAGCGGCGCGAGGAGCGCCGCAAAGAGATTCGGCGCATCCAAGAGCATCTGCGCGACCACAAGTGAGGCGACGCGCGCACCGTCGCGGGACCTTTCGCGCATGTCCTGGCGAGCTGCTACAATGGGCTGCGCCGGCGGCACGCCGGCACTCATCTGCCGCATACCCGCGCCCGCGCGGCGCTCCACCCCGGGAGGAAACCATGCCCAACGAACGCAGCTACGAAACCGCCCTGCGCCGCAGCGACGAGATCGCCGCCGACCTGCCCCAGCATCCCGAGAAGTACCGCATGCTCACCGGCGACCGTCCCACGGGACGCCTTCATCTGGGGCACTACTTCGGCACGATCAAGGGGCGCGTCGAGCTGCAGGACATGGGCGTCAACACCGCAATCCTCATTGCCGACTACCAGGTCATCACCGACCGCGACACCACCGAGCACATCCAAGACAACGTCTACAACATGGTCATGGACTACCTCGCCTGCGGCATCGACCCCGCAAAGACCATGATCTACGCGCACTCCGCGGTGCCGGCCGCCAACCAGCTCATGCTGCCCTTCCTCTCGCTCGTCTCGGAGGCTGAGCTCCAGCGCAACCCCACGGTCAAGGCCGAGATGGAGGCCTCGGGCCACGAGCTCACCGGTCTTTTGCTCACCTACCCGGTGCACCAGGCCTGCGACATCCTCTTCTGCAAGGGCAACGTGGTGCCCGTCGGCCGCGACCAGCTGCCACACATCGAGCTCACGCGCCTCATCGCCCGCAAGTTCAACAACCGCTACGGCAAGGTCTTTCCCGAGGTGGACGCGCTGCTCTCGTCCACGCCGCTGCTGCCCGGACTCGACGGCCGCAAGATGAGCAAGTCCTACGGCAACGCCATCTCCATCTCGATGACCGCCGAGGAGACCGCCAAGCGCATCAAGAAGAGCCAGACCGACTCCGAGCGCATGATTACCTTCGATCCCGAGCATCGCCCCGGCGTCTCGGGCCTGCTCTCCACGGCCGCCATCTGCACGGGCCGCGAGCCGGAGGAGATCGCCGCCGAGATTGGCATGGGCGGGTCCGGCGCGCTCAAGAAGTACGTGACCGAGGCCGTGAACAGCTACTTTGAGCCCATTCGCGAGCGTCGCCACCAGTTTGAGCAGGACCTGGATTACGTGAAGGACGTGCTCCACGAGGGCAACCGCCGCGCCAACGAGATTGCCGATGCCACGCTCAACGAGGTGCGCGAAGCGATGGGGATGGTCTATTAGTTCCGCGGTTCTTCCGTGGGTCATTTGGGGACGTGTTCCGTGTGACCCATTTTGAGGGCGGACGGTCCGCTTTGTCGCCAGAAAAAGTTAGGTACCCGGCCATTACACCAGCGGCAAATCGTGGGTGATTTTGCACCCGATTTGACGCTCATGTAATGACCGGGTACCTAACTATCAGGGTGGGAGAATGGGTCATTTGGGGACGTGTTCCATCTGACCCATTTCGCTCGGCAGGCGCCTTGGATTTTGCCGTGAGGTCCATCCCTGCCCCACTTCTCCCTATACTGATGGGTGACGTTGAACCCCCTTTTGAAAGGACGCTTTGATGTACCGCCTGATCGCCTCCGATATGGACGAGACCTTCCTCGGTGCCGGACATCGCCTGCCCGAAGCCAACGTCCACGCCCTCGAGCGCCTCCACGAGCTCGGCGTGCTCTTTGTCCCGAGTTCCGGCCGCCCCTACGGCTCCATTGTCGAGAGCTTCAACGGCGTTGACCCGCGCCTCTTGGAGAACACCTACGTCATCTCGTATAACGGTGGATTCATCAACCGCTTTGGCGACGAGAAGCCCCTCATCTCCACCACGCTCGACCGCAAGATCGCCGAGCGCATCTACGATATCGCCCTCGAGCGTCACCAGTGCGTGCACGCCTACACGCCGAGCGGGCGCATCCTCATCCAGTTTGCGCCTGAGTTTGAGCGGGAGCACATCCGCGGCATCTCGGGCGTGGAATACGTGGACGACGGCTGGCGCGATCTCGGATTTGTGGGCGACGAGGCAATCGTGAAGATGATTCTCATGGACCCGGACTTCGATGCCGTGAAGCGCCTTGGCGACGAGGTCATGGCCGAGTTCGCCGGCGAGCCGCTCGAGGTGACCTACTCCTCCAACCGCTACGCCGAGTGCATGCCCGCCGGCGTGAACAAGGGCACGGGCCTCGCTCATCTGGCGGAGCTGCTGGGGATCGACATGGCCGAGACCATCGGTGTGGGCGACTCGGCAAACGACCTCGCCATGATCCAGATGGCGGGACTCGGCGTGGGCGTGGCCAACTCCACCGACGACATCCGCCCCTTCTGCGATCTTATCCTCGACACCGACTGCGAGGCGGGCGCCTTTGAGGAGCTCGTGTCGCGCGTCATCGAGCCTGAGCACCGCTAAGGGCAGCCGGGGTCCGGCAGGGCCCGACCGGTAGCGCGCGCCTGCGCATCGACGAGCGTGCGATGCCCGGACGACCCCCCCCGGCAGCCCCTCCCCCAACCATCGCGCGACGCATCGCGCACACAGAGCGAGCCCCGCTTCTCGTTGCCGAGAGGCGGGGCTCGCTCCACCGTGATTCGTTCATCGCACAGAGGGGAGGGATGCGATGGAAACGGGACGGAGTTGGTTCTTTCATCGCCTGGTACCTGCTCCGTCGTTGAGTTAACTATAGCAAACTATTTGAGGTCGGCACCGAACCGCTCGGCGCTCCACGCTCTCTCCATAAGTTAGCCAACGTTTACATTTATACCGGCACGCCGCGGGCTGGCGCCGCTTGCTAGAATCAGCGTATCGGGCACCATCGCGGCAAGGGAGACGAGGGCATGGCAAATGAGGGGTTCTTTGAGCGGGTCTACGAGGTTGTAGAGCAGATCCCCGAGGGCATGGTCGCGACCTATGGACAGGTCGCCCGTCTGGTGGGCGAGCCGCGCAAGGCGCGCTTTGTGGGCTACGCGCTCCACAGCAATCCCCGTCCGGGCATCGTTCCCTGTCACCGCGTTGTCTTTGCCGACGGAAGCATCTGCGAGGGCTTTGCCTTTGGCGGCAAAGAGGTCCAGCGGGTCCTGCTCGAGGGCGAGGGCGTCGTGTTTGCAGATGACGACCATGTGGACCTCAGCGTCTCCCGCTGGCCCGCCGGGCTCGCCTGATTCCGAGGCTGTAGGGCGACAGCAGGCCATAGCCGCGTGGCGTCGGGGAAGGCCCCGGGTGTTCTCCGGCGCGAGTCGCAGCGCGAGGCCGAAGGCCGCCGAGCGCGGGAGCGTGCCCGGGCCCGTCCTCGACGCATGGGCAAGCGGACAGAGCGATTGGACTACACGAGCGCGGCGCCACCGAGTGCGATCGCGGACATCACCACCAGAAAACCGAGCGCATACGGCAGCACCGACCGCAGCAGCTCCGCGTCCTTGCCCGTTACGCGCACCGCGGCAAGCCCGATAGCGAGCGTTTGCGGCGAGAGCATCTTTCCTGCTGCCACGCCGAGCGAGTTGAGGGCGACCGTCCACGTGGGGTTAATGCCGAGGGCCTCGGCGGCCTCTGCCTGGACCTGGCCAAACAGCATGCCCGAGCTCGTGCCCGACCCGGTGACGAAGGTCCCCACCATGCCGATCCACGGGGCGATGAGCGGATAGAGCCCGCCCGCCACGCCGATGCAGAAGGCCGAGATGGCCGAGATCATCCCCGCGTACCCCATAACTTTGGCGCAACCGAGTACGGCGAGCATGGTGATGACCGTCGGGAGCATCTGGCGCACCGTGGCGGCAAAGACGCTCGCCATCTGCCGGGGCGACGCGCCCTGGATAAACCCGCCCACAAGGGCCGCCACCATGATGAGCACGCCGGGCGTGTTGACCCAGCTAAACGAAAGAGCGCCCGGGTTAGGACCCGCGTAAACCGTCACCGTGGACGAGAACGCGGCGAGCGCCTCGTGCACAGGCGGCACGAGCTGCGAGGTGCCGAGCAGCAGCACAAAGATGAGGATGAAGCACGACCACGCCCGCAGGGCAACCGGTAGAGTGAGCGGCTCGGCGGCGGTTGCAGCGGACGACGCGCCGGCAGAGGCGGAGGCACCCTCCCCGGGAAGCGCAGAGCTGCTCATCTGAAACGCCGGGTCGAGCTTGCCCGAGCGCTCGGCCACCCGCCCGAGCGCCGCGGTGACGCCGAGCGAGCAGATGCTCCCCACCACCACGGTGAGCTCGGGCCCCACCAGCGCCGCCACCGCGAGCGCGGGCAGCGTAAAGGAGAGCCCCGCCGCAAGCGCCACGCCCGCAACACCGCGCAGACGCGCCGAGACCGGCACCTTCTCCCCCGTCTGGCCGATGCCGCCCGCCACGAGCACGATGAGGAAGGGCGCCGCCATGAAGAACGGCGTGAGCTGCACCATCTGCGTAAAGGCGAGCGAGGTGGGACTGAGCCCCACCAGGTCGGCGAGCGAGACCGTGGGGATGCCGATGGAGCCGTAGGGCGTGGGCACCCCGTTGGCGAGCAGGCACATGAGGACCGCGGCAAGCGGCGGGTAGCCGAGCCCCGCAAGCATACCGGCGGGAATCGCCACCGCGGTGCCAAAGCCCGCCATGCCCTCCATAAAGCCGCCGAAGCACCAGGCCACAAGGAGCGCGAGGATGCGCCGGTCGCTCGACACCGAGCAGATCATCCGGCCGATGGTGTCCATGGCGCCCGTGCTCACGCACAGGTTGTAGGTAAAGACCGCCGCGATAATGACGATGACGATGGGCCAGAGCGCCATGAGAAAGCCCTCCAGAACAGCCGTCCCCACATAGGTGAGCGGCTGGTGCCACCACAGGACGGCAAGGAGGCAGGCGATGACGAGCGAGCCCAGCGCCGCGCGCCAGGCAGGCCACTTGAGAAGGAGCAGCACCGCCACGAGCCACAGGATCGGGGCGAGGGCGAGCACAAAGGAGAGGGCGTCCATACGAGGTTCCATCCGTCGAGGTGAAGCGCCGCGGGGCGCCGTCGAACAGCAGAAGGATAGCGCAGTTTGGTGCCCCGAGACATGGGTTCCCGAAACGCCGGGGCGTCCGAAGGCCCCCGCTGCGCTCGGCGGCCTTCGGCCTCGCTTCGCGACTCGCGCCGCGGGGGCCTGCGGACACCCGGGCGCACGTCCTTCAAGAGAGAGATGTCAACAAAAAGATACTCGTCGGCGCTCGGAGCGGAGTCGGACCCACCTCGATGAACAATCGTCGCAGTTCTACCGCTCGCGGCTTGGCGCGCGTGGTCGGCGCTATACTGGTGCGCCAGTCAAAACGCAAAGGAGCCCCGTGGCACGCCTTCCCTTTATGCAACCCGGGCACGAGCCCCATCATCGCCCTGCCCCTAAAGATGCCCAGCCTGCGGCCGATGCCGTGGCACCGCACTCCACAGCCGAACGCGCGCCGCGCCACCGCGAGGAGCCGCCGCTTGTCGCACGCATCGTCAACGACTGGTGGACGCGCCTCCTCGAGGCCGTCTACCAGGGCTCGCTCAGCAGCCAAGAGGAGCGCTACGACGCCCACCGCAGCGGGCGCGACTACCTCTGGAACACCCTCGGCACCACGAGCTGGGGCCTCACCTTTCCCTTCCTCACCGTCGTTGCCACGCAGCTCGCCGGCACCGAGCAGGCGGGCATGTTCTCGATGGCCTTCGTGGTGGGCACGCTGCTCATGATCGCCACCTACTACGGGGTGCGCACCTTCCAGGTCTCGGACCTCGACGAGGCGGTCTCCTTTGCCTCCTACCGCGTGCAGCGCTGGATCGTGGCGGCAATCGCGCTCGTCGTAGGCCTCCTCTACGGGGCGCTCCGCGGATACGACGCCTACATGATGACCATCTGCGCAGGAGTCTTTGTCTATAAGCTCATCGACGGCGTTGCCGACGTGTACGAGGGGCGCCTCCAGCAGGCCGACAAGCTCTACCTCGCCGGCATCTCGCAGACCGTCCGCTCCGTCGCTACGGTTGCCGCCTTTGCGCTCGCACTCTTCCTCATGCGGAGCCTCGCCGTCTCGGCCGTAGTCATGGCTATCGTGGCGGTCGCATCGCTCGTGCTCGTAACGCTGCCGCTCGCACTCCTCGAAACCGAGAAATCGCGACCTGCACGCGTCGACGAGGTTGCGGGGCTCTTTCGCCAGTGCTTCCCGCTCTTCTGCGCGCTCTTTCTCTTCAACCTCATCGAGAGCGTGCCCAAGTTTGTGATGGAGGGCGCGCTCGCCTACGACAACCAGCTCTACTTCAACGCGCTCTACTTCCCCGCACAGGGCATCCTCCTCACCGTGGGATCGCTCTACAAGCCGCAGCTCCGGCGACTCGCGAGCATCTGGGCGAGCCCGCGCCGGCGGCGGCGCTTCGACCTCATCATCGTCGCCGTGATGGGCGTGATCCTGGCGATCACCGTGGTCATGGCGCTTGTTATGCACTGGATCGGGCTCCCTGTCATGAGCGTGCTCTACGGGGTCGACTTTGGGCGGTTCTCGCTGCTCGCGACGCTCATGGTCGCAGCGGGCGGCGTTACGGCGGCGATCGACTTTCTCTATGCCATCATCACGGTGCTCAGGCGCCAAGAGGGCGTCATGCGGCTGTATCTCATAGCCACGGTGGCATCGTTTGCGCTCTCGTTTGTGCTCGTCAACTTCATCGGCCTCACGGGCGCCGTGGTGAGTTATCTGGGCACGATGGTGCTCTTGCTGGCGCTGCTCGTGCTCGAGTACGCGCACATCCGCCAGGCGATCGCCCGGGAGCGGAACCCGTTCTCGTAGGCGCGGCTCATAGCAGGTGCGGCGACACTCCCGCCGGCACAGGCGCAGCGATCACGCAACCGCGCCCCGTGCGACACACAGCCTTCTACTCGCCGCTCTTGATCGTGGCGTAGAACGTCTCGCCGTCGTCGAGACGCATGACCCCCACACGGCCCCGACCCGCACCGGCGGCGGCAGAGCAGTCGATGTCGATGCGGTCGGGCACGCCGCCCGTCTCGTCCGAGGCGCCCACGCGCACGATGCACCCGAGCCCCTCCTCCGTGGCGCCCGACGTCTCCGCACGGTCGGCATAGTAGTCGATATAGATCGAGGGCGTGTGCCCGGCTATCACCACCGGCCCCTGCCCGTCGGTGCCCACGAGCCCCGTAGGAGTCCCCCAGAACTCGGCGCGCGTCCACAGAAGCGTTTCGGGATCCTGATGGGCCATCATGGCGCGAAGCTCGTCCTCCGTCGCCTTGGCCGCGCCCGCGCCATCCGACACGTCAACACCCGCCGTGGCGAGAAAGCCGCGCGCCTCGAGCGCGTCGATTCCCGCGTGGACGAGAATCCAAAACCGCCCCGCGCACGAGACCACCTCAAAGAGCGGCAGCTGCCCGATCCAGTCAACAAGCTCGCGGCACGTGTCGGGCGCGAGGTGGTCGAGCCCCTCAGCCGTGGTGGAGCCGCCGTTCATGGCCCATACAAACCCGTCGATCTCACCTGTGGCGGTGAGCACATCGAGGAGCATGCACTCGTGGTTGCCCATGAGCACATGGGCGCCGGGGATGCTCCGCACGAGGTTGATAACGCCGATGGGGTCGGGCCCGCGGTCGACCATATCGCCGAGAACGTAAAGCTCGTCGTCCACGCCGAGTGCGGCAAGCTCGAGCGCGCGGTCGAGTGCCCGCACGTGCCCGTGGGCGTCGGATGTCACATAGATTGCCATGTGCGCCTCCCTGCCTGCCGCAACCCGAGCCCGCGGCAACGACGCCGCGAGGCCTCCGCCCCATTATACGACCCGCACCGGCGGGCACAGGCTCCACGCCCGCCAGCGGCAACGGTCACAAGGCCGGCACGGCGCCGTCACGCCAACGTCACAACCCGCCGGCAAGAAACGCCCGCGGCCGCGGCGCCGCACACGCCCGCTCCCGCCACGCGTCCGTCATGCCCTGCCCGTACATCCGCCTGCTCACGCCCGCCTCCCGGAGCCGCCTCACGCCGCGCAGAGCCTGCCGACCGCCCATCCCAGCGCGTTACCGCTCGGTTAACCACGAGGGCCCACCCCCGCCCTCCCTGCACGACGGAGGCGCTTCCGTTAGTATGCTGGGGTACGCTGCGGCCATGCGCCGCGCGACCGTACACCAACCGCCGGACGCACCCGGCACAAGGAGCCGTCATGGCACGAGTCTTCAACTTCTCTGCAGGGCCCTCGACCCTCCCCGAACCGGTCCTCGCCGAGGTCCAGTCCGAACTCCTCGAATACGGCGACACCGGCATGTCCGTCCTCGAGATGAGCCACCGATCGGCCGCCTACAGCCAGATCATCGAAGATGCCGAGACCACCCTCCGCCGGCTCGTGGGCATTCCCGATAACTACCGGGTGCTCTTTCTCCAGGGCGGCGCCACGCTGCAGTTTGCCGGCATCCCCATGAACCTCATGCGCACCGGGCGTGCGGGCTACCTCGTAACGGGCCTCTTCTCGCGCCTCGCCCAAGAGGAGGCCGAGAAGTACGGCACGGTGGAGGTGCTCGCCTCAAGCGAGGCCACCGGCCACGACCGTATCCCCGACCTCGGCCCCGTTGCCGAGCGCTGCCAGGCGGGCGACCTCGACTACGTCTACATCTGCCAGAACAACACCATCTACGGCACGCAGTACCGCGAGCTCCCCGACACAGGCGACGTGCCGCTCGTGGCCGACGTCTCGAGCTGCTTTCTCATGCAGCCGCTCGATGTCACGCGCTACGGGCTCGTCTACGCGGGCGCTCAGAAGAACGCCGGCTGCGCGGGCACCACGGTGGTCATCGTGCGCGACGACCTCGTGGGCGAAGGTCCCGCCTGCCCGCTCACGCCCTCGTATATGAGCTACCGGCGCCAGGCGGACGCCCACTCGATGATGAACACCCCCAACACCTTTGGCATCTACCTCTCGGGCAAGGTCTTTCGCTGGGCAGAGCAGGAAGGCGGGCTCGAGGCGCTCGAGCGCCGCAACCGCGAGAAGGCGCGCATCCTCTACGACTTCCTCGACCGCAGTCGCGTCTTTCACCCGCACGCGCAACCCTCCTCCCGCTCGATTGCCAACGTCACCTTCCGCTGCGACACCGCCGAGCTCGACAACGCCTTTATCGCGGGCGCCCGGGAGCGCGGCATCGAGGGCGTGAAGGCGCACCGATCAACGGGCGGCATGCGCGCGAGCATCTACAACGCCGTCTCGCTCGAGGCGGTGCAGGCGCTCGCCGCCTACATGGAGGAGTTTGAGCAGGCGCACCGATCGTAGCAGGGGAGCTTTTCGAATCCCCCTCCCCCGCAGCGCGCTCCGCCCAGGCCACCCTCACCGAAAGGACCCCTCATCATGCGCTATATCAAGACTATCGACGACATCACCAAAGACGGCACCGTGGAGTTTGGCGCCGGGTACGGCTTTGTGGACGACGCGGCCGAGGCCGACGCCATCCTCATGCGCTCCACCGACCTCCACGGTTACGACCTGCCCACCTCCGTCCGCGCCATCGCGCGCTGCGGCGCGGGCGTCAACAACATCCCCATCGAGGAGTACGCCCGCCGCGGCGTGGTGGTCTTTAACTCACCGGGCGCCAACGCCAACGCGGTGAAGGAGATGGTGCTCTGCATGATGATCCTCTCGAGTCGCGGGATCGTGCAGTCGATGGACTGGGTGCGCGCGCACGAGGCGGACCCCGATATCATGGTCGCAGCCGAACACGCTAAGAAGGCGTTCGTGGGGCGCGAGCTCAAGGGCAAGCGCGTGGGCGTCATCGGCCTGGGCAACGTGGGGTCCAAGGTGGCCAACGCCTGCGTTACGCTCGGGATGGACGTCTTTGGCTACGATCCCTTTATCTCGGTCGAACACGCCTGGGAGCTCAGCCGCGACGTGCAGCGCGTGGGCACGCTCGAGGACCTCTGCCGCAACTGCGACTACCTCACGCTCCACGTGCCGAGCAAGGCCGACACCGTGCACATGATCGGCGCCGAGCAGCTCGACCTCCTCGCGCCGGACGCGGTGCTCATCAACTTTGCGCGCGAGACCATCGTGGACGAGGAGGCCGTCGACGCCGCCCTGCGCGCAGGGCGCCTCGCGTGGTTTGCCACCGACTTTGCCACCCCGGCAACCGTCAAGATGCCGCGGACCTTTATCACCACGCACTCCGGGGCGGGCACGGAGGAGGCCGAGGCCAACTGCGCCGACATGGCCATCTCCGAGCTCAAGGACTACCTCGAGAACGGCAACATCGCCCACTCCGTCAACTACCCCTCCTGCTCAATGGGCAAGGCCCGCGCCGCGAGCCGCGTGGCCTGCCTGCACGCCAACGTCCCCAACATGATCGGCCAAATCACGGCCATCCTTGCGCACGACAACGCCAACGTGCAGCGCATGGTCAACGAGAGCGCCGGCGAGAACGCCTACACCATGTTCGACACCGACGAGCATCTGGAGCAGTCGACGATCGAAGAGCTCCGCAAGATCCCGGCCGTCTACCGCGTGCGCGTGATCAAGTAGGGGCACGCTCCCGGCTGACCGGGTTCCCGGCGCAAAACGACGCGGCAGCGGCGCAAGGTCTGGCGTGCGCAAAGACGCGGGCAGCGGCGCATCAGGAGCGCGTAAGGGATGCGGCCGCGTGTCGCGCCCGCACGTTGCCCCACCAGCCCCAACGCTACAATGGTGCTCATCTGCCGGACGTGCGGACGCATGCCCGTCCGGTGCACCCAACCCGAGAGGACACCCATGAAGGTTCTACCGTTCCCCTGCATTCGCCCCGTGCCCGAGCGGGCCGCGGAGGTCGCTGCACTCCCCTACGACGTCTTCGATCGTGCGGAGGCCGCCGCCTACGTGAGCGAGCACCCGCTCTCCTTCCTCGGCATCGATCGCCCCGAGACCCAGTTTGCGCCCGAGCAGGACATGTACGCGCCCGAGGTCTACGCGCGCGGCGCCGAGCTTCTGCAGGAGCGCATCGACGAGGGTATCTACCAAGAAGACCCCTCCATGAGCTACTTCCTGTACGAGCTCACCCAAGATGGGCGCACCCAGACGGGCGTGGTCGGGGTCTGCTCGGTGGCCGACTACGACGCGGGCACCATCAAGCGCCACGAGAACACCCGTGCCGAGAAGGAGCGCGACCGCATCGAGCACATCCGCGCACTCGGCTGCCAGACGGGGCCGATCTTTCTGACCTACCGCGACGAGCCGGTGCTCTCCTTTATCCTCGCCACGGTCAAGAGCGGCTCGCCCCTCTACGACTTCACCGACGAGGAGGGCGTGCGCCAGCGCGTCTGGGAGGTGCGCCGCCCCGAGAGCGTCGACGCCATCCGCGAGATGTTCGGGCGCGTCCCCTGCGCCTACATCGCCGACGGGCACCACCGCGCCGCCTCGGCCATGCGCGTGGCGCACGAGATGCGCGCCGCGGCCGAGGAGGCCGGCACCTACACCGGCAAGGAGCCCTTCAACTACTTCCTCGCGGTGCTCTTTCCCGCAAGCGAGCTCACCATCCTCCCCTACAACCGCGTCGTGGCGGACCGTGCGGGCCGCTCCGTCGAGGAGCTGCTCGCCGAGGTGAGGGACGCGGGGTTTGAGGTTGCCGAGGTCGAGGGCGCCATCGAGCCCGCCGTACCCGGCGAGATGGGCATGTTCACCGGCGGGCACTGGCACCGCCTTGCGCTGGGCCCCGAGCTTGCCGAGGCGGTGCGTGAAGCCGACCCCGTGAGCGCGCTCGACGTGTCCGTGCTCCAAGACCGCATACTCGGCCCCATCCTCCAGATCGACGACCCGCGCGAGGACCCGCGCATCGCCTTTGTGGGCGGCATCCGCGGCACCGAAGAGCTCGAGCGCCGCGCCGGAACGGAAGGCGTTGCCTTCTCCATGCATGCCACGGGCATCGACCAGCTGCTCGCCGTAGCCGACGCCGGTCTCCTCATGCCGCCCAAATCAACCTGGTTTGAGCCCAAACTGAGAAGCGGCCTCTTCATCCACCGCATCGCCCCCAAGGCCTAAGGAACCAGCAGGCAGTAGGTAGCGGGCGCGCCGGCGCCGCATCATGGGCCAGTTGGGGACGTGCCCGTCCTGCACCATTTTTGAAAATGGTGCAGGACGGGCACGTCCCCAACTGACCCATTTTCAAGTGAGTCAAAAAAGCGCGAGTGAAACGAGCGCGACACCCCAGAAACCCCGCAAGCATGTCTCCTCTAGGGATTTGACCCGCTATCTACCTTTTTCTCCTCCCCCGCATAAGCGGCGCAAGCGCCGGGGGTTAAACGGCGAGGGGCCGGCTGTACCTGAAGCGTGTTTCCCGCAGGCGATTTCATCGGCACGATGAAATCGCCGAGGACCACACGCGAAAGGTACTGCCGGCCCCTCGCCGTTTAACCCCCGACCCGGGAGCTCAGACGTTTACGCAACCCCTGCGTTGGCGCTCTCGATCGCCGAGTTCGTGGAGTTCACCGCCGTCTCGATGGCCGCATCCACGTCGCCGCCGTTAAAGACCGACTCGAGCGCAGTCTCGAGGTCGGTGCGCAGCTGCGGGAGCTGCGAGCAGAGGGGGCCTGCGGTGATGTTGTTCACCTTGGAGTTGCGCAGCTGGTTGGCCGAAACCTCGAGCTGCGGGTACTCGGTGTAGATCTTGGAGAGCGTGTCGGTCTCGTAGGCGCCGGTGCTGATCGGGAAGTATCCGGTATCGCCCGCCCAGGTGGCCTGAACGTCGGCCGAGGTGGCGTAGGCGCAGAACTCCATCACGCCGCGTGCCACGTCATCCGAAAGCCCCGCCGAGATGCAGAGCGCGCCGCCACCGGCGTAGATGCCCTCGGCCTCCGTACCCTCCGACACGGGCAGAAAGCCGATCGAGACCTCAAAGTCAGCCGCGTCGATGATCTGGCGCGCCGTGGCCGAGGTGTCGATGTAGATGGCGCACTGGCGCTGCGAAAAGCCGCTGATCGCATCGTCCTCGGAGCTGAAGGGCGTGAGCTGCCCCGCATCGTTGAGCGACTTGACCCAGTCGAAGAGCACCTTAATCTGATCCTGGTAGGCAACCTCGGTGCAGCGCTCCTTACGGCCGTTCTCGTTGTTGACCACGTACCCGCCCATGTTGGTGACCATCTGGTCCATAGCGTAGCCGTAGGCAAAGAGCCCGACCGGCGTCACGTCGCTCGCGGCGGCGATCTGCTCGGCCGCGGCGGTGAGCCCCTCAAAGGTGGTCGGGAGCTCCGTCACGCCCGCCTCGGTGAGCACGTCCTGGTTGTAGTAGACAACCGGGCAGGAGGAGTTGAACGGCATCGCGTACATCGAGCTGTCGTAGGTGTAGAAGTTCACGGCCTGCTCGAGGAGGTCGGAATCGTCGAAGTCGGTCTGCTCGATGAGGTCGGAGACGTTGGCGACGAGCCCGGAGTCGATCATCGACTGCAGGTTCTGCTCACCGATCTGCACGATCGCCGGAGCGCCCGAGCCGCCGGCCATGTTGAAGAAGCTACCAGTGGACTCATCGTAGCTGCCCTGGTACTCGGACTGCACCTCAAACTCGTCGGACTGCTCGTTGAAGCCGTCGACGATCTTCTGGAGGGCGTCACCGCGCGAGCCGTCCATGGAGTTCCACAGCAGGATGACGGTCTTGCCGTTCTCGGTGGTTGTGGTGTCGCCACCGCCCGAGCAGCCGGCGAGCGCCGTGGCCGCCAGGCCGAGACCGGCCAGCGAGAGGAAGGAGCGACGGGAGAGATTGGTTGCTTTCATGCATGTTCCTTTCTGTGTCTGGTATACCGAGCGCATGCGGAGGGCCGGGCGCTACTTGAGCGCGCCCTTGGTCATGCCCTCCTGCAGGCGCTTCTGGCCAAAGAAGATGAGCGCGAGCGTGGGGATCGAGGTGATCACGGCGCCGGCAGCCATCATGCCGAAGTCGCTCATGCCCTCGCTGGAGTTGAGGGTGCGCAGGCCGATCTGCACCGTACGGGCGGTGTCGTTGGTGGTGGAGATGAGCGGCCACAGGTAGGCGTTCCACGTCACCAGGAAGAAGTAGATGGCGAGCGTCACCGTGGTGTTCTTGACCATGGGCACCACCACGCGGATGAAGAACTGGAAGCGCGAGAGCCCTGCGACGTCGGAGGCCTCCTTGAGCTCGCCGGGGATCTGCATCATGTTCTGGCGGTAGAGGAAGATGCCAAAGGTGGTGGCCACGCCGGGCAGGATGAGGCCCGCATAGGTGTCAATGAGCCCCATGGCGCGGATGGTCTGGAAGTTGGTGACCACGAGCACCTCGGCCGGGATCATCATCGTCGCCATGATCACGAGGAAGATGATGCGCTTGCCGCCAAAGGGGATGAAGACGAGTGCATAGGCCGCGAGCATGGAGAAGACGATCTGCAGCGCCGTACCCACGATGCCCACCACAAACGAGTTGACGATAAACTGCGCGAAGGGCTGTGCCTCAAACGCGTTGACGTAGTTCTCGAGATAGAGCGACGTGGGAATGTAGATGCCGTTGATGATGTCGGACAGCGGCGTGAAGGAGAGCGAGAACGAGAAGAGCACGGGGAACCCGACGACCACGGCGGCCACGATGAGCACCGCGTACATGGCGATGAGGCCCGTCCGGCTGGTGCGGCGGCCTATGCCGGCCACACGGGTCTTACGCTTGGTGAAAGGCATCATTGGTAGGTCACCTTGCTCTCGGTCAGCTTGTTCTGGATATAGGAGATCGCGAAGATCACGATGAAGAGGATCACGCCTTGGGCCGATGCCGACCCGATGCGGAAGTTCACGAAGGCGTCGCGGTACAGACGGTAGATGAGCAGCACCGTGGCGTTGTTGGGACCGCCCTGGGTAAGCATGTCGATGAGGCCGAACGACTGGAAGGCGCTGATGAGCGTGACCGTCAGCACGAAGAACAGCGACGGCGAGATGAGCGGCACCGTGACCCGGCGCAGGCGGTACCAAAAGCCGCCGCCCACGATGTCGACGCTCTCGTAGTAGGAGTCGTCGATGCTCTTGATGGCGCCGAGCAGGATCAGGTAGGCCATGCCGAGGTTCATCCAGATCGAGATGATCGAGACCGACACGAGCGCGAAGTTCTGGTCGATGAGCCAGCCCACGCCCTCACCGCCAAAGAACTCGATGATGCGGTTGAGCACGCCGGAGTTGGCGTTGAACAGAAGGTTCCAGAAAACCGCGGCCGCAGCGACGGAGATACCCATGGTGGCCGAGAAGATCGTGCGGAAGATGCCCATGCCCGGCAGGTCCTGCGCGGTGAGAACCGCGAGGAGCAGGGCGATCACAATGGTCAGGGGCACCGTGAGCACCACGTAGATGAGTGTGTTGGCGATCGCCTGGGTGTAGAGCGGGTCGGTGAAGAGCGTGATGAAGTTCGACAACCCGATGAACTGGGTCAGCCCGCCCGCCGGAGTGGTGGCGAAGAAGCTCGTGATGATCGTGCGGGCGAACGGGTAGATGACAAAGATCGCGAAGATGGCGATCGACGGCAGCAGGTAGACCCAACCGGCGAGCGAGCGCTTGCCGCCGGGCGCCTCCTTGGGGGGCACCGCAACCGCAGCGGCGCCGGCAGCCTCCGCGCCCGCCAGGGAGCGCTTGGAACGCAAAGCCATGTGCGCCACCCCCTTACGCCATCGGGGCGGCCGGCGCCGCCTCCATACGGGCGGCGAGCGACTCATCCACCACGGAGGTGCTGCGCGCACCCTGCTCGTCGAGATCCTCGGCCGCACGCACGAGCGCCCCGGTGTTGACGTCAAAGAAGTGCGCGTACCGCGGGTCGAGGCTCACGCGGAGCGCAGCGCCCGTCTCCACGCGGTGCTGGCCCTGCCAGCGCGCGGTGAAGAGCTCCGAGCCCACGTTGAAGAAGATGAGGGTCTCGTTGCCCATCATCTCGGAGCTCACCACGGAAACGTCGACCTGGTGCACGCTCGTGGCCGTGGCCGGGTAGACCTGCTCGGGACGGAAGCCCACCTTCCAGCGAGTGCCGGCTGGGAGCTTGGCGCGGTCCTCGGCGGAAAGCGGCACCACCACGTCGTCGTTGAGGACGAGCCCCTCGGGCTGGACCTCGGCGATAGCCATGTTCATCTGCGGCGTGCCGATGAAGGTCGCCACAAACTCGTTGGCGGGGTGATTGTAGAGCTCGAGCGGGGTACCGAGCTGCTGAATGCGCCCGTTGGAGAGCACCGCGATGCGGTCGCCCATGGTCATGGCCTCGACCTGGTCGTGCGTGACGTAGACCACGGTGAGCCCGAGGCGCTGCTGCAGACGGCGAATCTCGACGCGCATGGAGGCGCGGAGCTTGGCGTCGAGGTTGGAGAGCGGCTCGTCCATGAGGCACAGAGGCGCCTGGCTGCAGACGCTGCGGGCGAGCGCGACGCGCTGGCGCTGGCCGCCGGAGAGCGCGCGCGGCTTGCGGTCGAGGTAGTCGGTGAGGCCCAGGAGCTCAGCGGCCTCGGCGAGACGGCGCTCCTGCTCGTCCTTGGCGACCTTCTTGACGTCGAGGCCGAAGAGGATGTTGTCGCGGACCGACAGGTGCGGATAGAGCGCGTAGCTCTGGAACACCATGGTGAGGTTGCGGTCCTTGGGGAGCATCTCGTTGGCGAGCTTGCCGTCCATGATGAGCTCGCCGGCGCTCACGCCCTCGAGGCCGGCGATGATGCGCAGAAGCGTCGACTTGCCGCAGCCCGAGGGGCCGACGAGGATGAAGAACTCGCCTTCCTGAATCTCGAGATTGATGCCGGCAAGCACCTCGGTCTTGCCGTCATAGCTCTTCTTGAGGTCCTTGCATACGATCTTTGCCATAACCATCTCCTCTGTGCGTGCTTGGCGTCTAGGCCCGGGCCGCCGGGGCAAACCCGTAGAAGTGCAGGGTGTTGAGGTCATCCTCACGGTCAGAACCGTGCTGGCCGTGGCCGTTGTCGGCGATGTGGACACCGTGGTCGGGCAGCCACGCCACCATGCGGTCGTGATGGGCCCACGCAGTGCGGGCGAGTCCGGCGAGCTCGCCGAAAGCGGCGATGTGGTGCTCGAGCGCCTCGAGGGCGCGCTTGGACTCGGGGTAGGTGGCGTGCATCACATCGTCGAACTCCTGGTTGTAGACCACGACGACATCGTGCTCGTCGGCGTCGATGAGCTCGCGCGCCTTTGCGTTGACATCTCCGTCGTAGGGCAGGATGAACCGGTCGATCGCACGGTCGGAGAAGAGGATGTCGAAGCTCGAGTCGGCGACCGCCACGAGGGCCACGCGCTTACCGGCGCGCACAAGCGCGTCGAAGAGCGAGTCCTGGGCGAGAATGTGCTTGTCGTAGCACTCGATACCGTGCACGTGCGGGGTCACGCCCGTGAACATGGTGCCGAAGCAGACCGGGGTGACGGAGGGAAGCATGGTGCGCACGGGCAGCGCCACGGGCGCCTCGGCGAGCACGGGCGCGTACCAGGAGGTGTAGCGCTGGTAGAGCCACAGTGCCACCGCGTCGGGGCAGAAGAGCAGCGCGCGCTCGACGCGCTCGACGCCGCGAGCGCGCATGAAATCGCCCACCAGCGGGTAGGCGGGCTCGGCCTCGGCGGGCGGCTCGACGCCGAGGCACGCGGCGATGCTCGCGGCAACCTGGGTCATGGAGCAGTCGTTCAGCATGGGTCTTGAATCTCCTTTCGCAGCTCAAACACTCGCTATGGTGAAGCGTGCGTGTCATGGCTGCGTAAAAGCGGCGTCACGGGTCGCGCGCGCCACGTAAAGGTTGCGCACGGCATACGCCAGCCCGGAGCGGCCGCTGGCAAGGAGAATTAGGTTTGTGAACTGGGGGGTTACGTTAGTTAAGAAACGGTAAGCACGACAGTGGGGCGGAGGGGGTCCGCCGGGTCTGGACCCACGGCCCTTCGCCGGGCTCGAGGTCGCGGCCCTTCGCCGGGTTTGGGCTGACTGCCCTGCACCGGGTCCGCGCATGCCACCGCCGCAGTTTCGCACCTAAGGTGGCGTTGCGGCCGCCTTAGGTAACAAAACGCGGCAACGGTGAGCGTACCGTCCATGGCTGCCGCATTTTGTAACCTAAGGCCGCGTTTGAGCCCTCTTGGATGACAATCTGCGGCAACGACGATTTAGCTGCTCACCGCTACCGCAGTTTCGCACCTAAGTATGGGTCAAACGGAGCACGTCCCCAAATGACCCATTGACGATCTGCGGCGCAATAGAGGCGCATCTGTGCATTGCACCGCAGATTGTCAATCGAACCGCGCTGTCGCGTCCCTTGTTTGACAATCTGCAGTAGAACAAAATCGGCGCGCCGAATGTTGCCGCAGATAGTCAATCGGAGCACCACGACGGCCCGTTTATTTGACAAACTGCAGCAGAACCGAAGCGCCGCTTGCCAATGCCGCACACCAATGGGTCAAACGGAACACGTCCCCAAATGACCCATTACGCGCCAAGGGCCATGAGGACGAGCCCCGCCACGACACCCACCACATAGAGGAGCCCGAGGATCACCAGGTTCTCGCGGAGACTCCGGTTGGTGCGGAAGAGCACGAGAAAGCCCGTGCCAGCGCCCACGAGGGTTCCGGCGATCATCGCGCCAAACGAGAGAACGCCTTCGAGGTAGAGCTGGGTCACCACGACGCTTGCCGCACAGTTGGGGATGAGCCCCACGAGCGCGGCGGCAAAGACCGAGAGCGCCTCGTTAGTGCCGAGCATCGTGGCGAGCGCGCCCTCGCCCACCGTCTCGAGCACGGCCACGAGCACGAGCGTCACCACATAGATAAAGACCGTGACCTGCAGCGTGTGCGAAAGCGCACTCCTCACGACCGAGAACGCCATGCCCTTGGCGCGCACATGGTCGTGACCGTGCCCGTGGCAACCGTGAGCATGATCATGGTCGCCATGATCGTGCGCGTGCACAGCGGCATCGTCGTCGCAACCGCAATGATCGCGCTCGCAAAGCCGATGGATGTAATCGGCGCCCTCGCCTGCCTCGGCAAGCTCGTCAATGAGGTCGGGCTCCGCCGCGGCACCGGCACCATGCTCCGCGCGCGGACCAAAGACCCCGCGTCGAACGGCCGCGTGCGCACGGACGTTTCTGCGCAAGGCGCGGAGCGCAGCATCTGCCGCAAGGCCCACAACGGCCGCGATGAGCGCCTTGATGAGCAGGATCTTCACCACAAGCGCCACATCGACCTGCTCGGCGAGGAGCAGGGGCAGCATCTCGTCGGAGGTAGAGAGAAAGACCGCCACGAGCGTGCCGAGCGTGATGACACGCCCGGCGTAGAGCGTCGCGCCCATGGCCGAGAAACCGCACTGGGGCACGATGCCCAGAAGCGCGCCCACCACGGGACCGGCCGCGCCGGCGCGCCGCACGAGCGCGTTCACCCGTTCCCCCGCCGTATGCTCCAAAAGCTCGAGCACCAGATAGGTCACAAAGAGAAACGGCACGAGCGGCAGCGTGTCCTCAAAGCTGTGAATCACGATATGTTCCAGGAGCTCCATGGGCCTCAGACCCCTTCATAGGCAAACGGGACGGCAGGCCCCGAGCGATGCGATTGCGCGCCGAGGCGCCCCGCACGCACAACACAAGCGCACGAAAACCGCCCAGCTAACGAGCGGCCATCATACCACGATGAGTTTCCTACGGAAAACTCTACGCCCCCTTCCCCACCAATCGTCGCAACAACTACAATAAGCTCTCTGTATTTGACCTGCCATCCTTCGGTGGCAGCACAAGGGCCGTCGGAGCGTCCGCCGCGTACCCCGCAGCGAGTTTCCCGCAGGTCGTTCGAGCAAAGCTCGAACGACCGAGGACCACGAGCAAAAGGATGCCCACGCGCCGCATCGACGGCCCGATCAGGGCAGCAACGACGAAAGGATCCCCCTTGAAGGTCCAGGACGCACTCGACTACGCGAACTCCTACTACTTCCCCGAGCTCATCTTTGGCAGCGGCTACGAGGTCATGGAAGCCGAGCGTCAAAAGGGCGAGGACGCCATGAAGACCCTCGACACCGACTGGCGCGCGGCAGACGAGCCCGCCTACTCCTACGACCTGGTGCGCGAGCTCGGCGACCGCAACCGCGCCCTCTGCGACGCCATCGGCGAGGCGCGCCTGCGCAACGTCTCGAGCGGCTTTCTCTCACGCAGCCTCTCCGACGACGACCTCTGCGCAGGCATCGGCGCCATCCAGAAGCGCTCGGCGGCCTCGGTTGCCCGCGAGGTCCGCGGCGACCGCAACGCCTACGCCGTCGCCTACGTGCGCAAGCCCATCAAGGGCACCATCCTCGGCATCGACATCGAGACCACCGGCACCGCGCCCGAGCGCGGCTACATCCTCAACGTCGGCTGGGAACTCATGGACCTTACGAGCGATGCCGTCCCGCGCGACGGGCAGGCGGAGTTCTTTGGCATCCCCGAAGACCCGTACAAGACCGCCGGCGTGCCGCTCGAGAACATCCACCACATCACCTGGGCTGACATCGAGGGTAAGACGCCCTTCCGCGAGAACAAGAAGCTCCAGGCCCAGCTCCTCAAGCTCATGAAGCGCTACCCCATCATGGCGCACAACGCGGCGTTTGAGGACTCGTGGTTCATGCTGCACCTCGACGGATACGCCGAGGCGCGCCGCGAGGGAAAGATCGCGGTCGTGGACTCGCGTGACATCTGCCGCAAGCTCGACAGCGAGGTTGCGTCGCTACCCCGCGAGTCGGCGCCGGCGAGCCTCGAGAATTGGGCGCGCCGCCGCGGTACGCTCTCGGCCGACGAGGCGGAGCAGCACCTCGGCCTCGACGACACCGACCTCATGCTCCGCACGGTGCAGGCCGAGTTCAACCTTAAGAACATGTTTGCCAAATAGCATGTAACAGTGGGGACAGGTTGATTTGTCACGTGACAGACCAACCTGTCCCCATTGTCAGCGGGATGGAGACGACCATGCGCGACCACGATCGCATTGACCATACGGGCCAGCAGCGGCCCCATATGCGCCGAGCACCGCGACCCCAAGGGGCTCCCACGCCCGGCAACACGGCAGCGCCCCGGCACCGCGCCAGCACCCAGGCAGCCGGCGGCACGCCGCGCCCCGGCGCACATCGGGCACCCGCCGCGCACGGCACCGCGCCTCGGAGCGCCCGCGCCGCCCAAACCGGTCGCACGACCCACCCCGGCAGCGCCGCCCAGACCGGCCGCGCCTCCCATGCCGCCGGCCGGCGCACCGCCGCAGTGCCGCGTCGCGCGCCCCGGCCCCGCAAGCGCCGCTCGCTTGCACCCCTTGCCATCGGCATCGCCGCGCTCGTAGCCATCGTGCTCGTTGGCTGGGGTGCCGTAACGGCCCTCGGGAGTCTCTTTGGGGGCGCTCCGGCCGCCACCCATGACGACAACCTCGCCACCATCGAGGAGACGGCTACCGATCCCGGTGATATTGTCATCGGCCTCAACGGCGACGCGGATACCAAGGTGCTCGTGGGCGAGGACTACCTCGAGGGTGGCGCGCACGCAGCCGAGCCCACCGACGGCATCCTCACGCCCAAGATCAAAACCTCGGGCTCGGTCGACACCTCCAAGCCCGGCAAGTACGAGGTCACCTACACCGTGAGCGACTCCGCCGGCCACACTGCCACGGCCACGCGCACCGTGCACGTGGTTGAGGAGATGGACGCACAGACGGGCGACATCCCCGTCCTCATGTACCACTACGTCTACACCGCGGACGCCCCGCCCGAGAACCTCAACGGCAACTACATCCTCAACACCGATCTCGAGGCGCAGCTCGCCTACCTTACCGAGAACGACTACTACTTCCCGTCGTTCCCCGAGGTGCGGGCGTTTCTTGAGGGCACGCACACCCTCCCCGCAAACAGCATCGTCCTCACCTTTGACGACGGCGAGCTGGGCTTTTTGACCTGCGGCGTCGAAATGCTCGAGAAGTACCAGGTGCCCGCCACGTCTTTTATCATCGCCTCGCAGGAGGACGCCACGGCCAAGATGGTCGAGCACGCGAGCCCCTACGTCTCGTACGAGTCGCACTCCTTCAACATGCACCGCGCCGGCGGAACGGTCGGGCACGGCGGGGTCGTGAGCGCACTCTCGCGCGACGAGATCGTCGCCGACCTTAAGCAGGCCGAAGAGCTCGTGGGCTCGAGCCAGGCGTTTGCCTACCCCTATGGCGACACCACCGCCGACGCCCTCGCCGCGGTGGACGAAGCGGGCATTCTCTGCGCCTTTACCACCGAGAACCGCCGCTGCGAGGTGGGCGATGACGTACGGGCGCTCCCCCGCGTGCGCATCTCGGGCGACTACTCGCTCGACGGGTTCAAGAACCTCGTGAGCTAGCCGCAGCCGCGGGGCGCCGCATGGCAAAGGGAACAGGTTGAATTGTCACGCGTCAACATAACCTGTCCCCATTGTCGCGCGGCCGCATTGGAAACATTCCGTTACGGGCCGGGTACCTCTGCGGAGTGCCCGGCTTTTCTGTTAGCATCACCACATCTGACCCACCCCCCGACCGCACGAAAAGGAACCACCATGTCGATGAACTTCAAGCGCCTGCTGCCCATCCCCAAGGACATCCGCGAGGAGATGCCGCTCTCCGACGAGATGCGCGCCAAGAAGGTCGCGTTTGACGCCGAGGTGGCTCGCGTCTTTACCGGCGAGGACTCGCGCAAGGTGCTCATCATCGGCCCCTGCTCGGCCGACCGCGAGGACTCCGTGCTCGACTACATGACGCGCCTTGCTGCCATCGCCGAGGAGGTCCGCGAGAAGATCCTGATCATCCCGCGCGTCTACACCAACAAGCCGCGCACCAAGGGCACGGGCTACAAAGGCCTTCTGCACAACCCCGACCCCGAGGCGCCCGACGACCTGCTCGAGGGCGTTAAGGCCATCCGCCGGATGCACCTGCGCGTCATCGAGGAGACGGGCATGTTCACCGCCGACGAGATGCTCTACCCCACGAACTTCCAGTACCTCATCGACCTGCTCTCGTATGTGGCCGTGGGCGCCCGCTCGGTTGAGAACCAGGAGCACCGCCTCGTGGCCTCGGGCGTGTCGGTACCCGTGGGCATGAAGAACCCCACCGCCGGCTCCACGAGCGTCATGCTCAACTCCATCTACGCCGCACAGGCCGAGCAGTCGTTCATCTACCGCAACTGGGAGGTCGAGACCCCGGGCAACCCGCTCGCGCACGCCGTGCTGCGCGGCTACATCGGCCTCGACGGGCGCACCTACCCCAACTACCACTACGAGCACCTCGAGCGCCTGGCGCAGAACTACACGCCCGAGAAGTACGCCAACCCGGCCGTCATCGTGGACTGTAACCACGACAACTCGGGCAAGCGGCCGCTTGAGCAGCTGCGCATCTGCAAGGAGGTGCTCGACTCGTGCCGCCGCAACGAGGCGATCCGCGGCCTGGTGAAGGGCTTTATGGTGGAGAGCTACCTCGAGGACGGCAACCAGCCGGTCGACGGCGGGGTCTACGGCAAGTCGATCACCGACCCGTGCCTCGGCTGGGCAAAGACCGCGCAACTCATCCTGGACCTCGCCGACCGCGCTTAAGACACGCCCGACCGCTCGGACATCAAGGCACTACCTGTGGCCTCGTCGCCATCGCCCAGCGCGATGCCGGCGAGGCCGCGCTCGGTAAGCGCACAGGCAAGCGAGACGACGTCGTCAATAGCGCGCGTATCACCGTCTTCTAGCCAGTCGCGCATGAGCGCGAGCATACCACCCAAAACGAAGGCGAGGGCAGGCTCGCGGATATCGTCTGCGATGATGCCCGCGATGAGGCCGCGGTCCACGATCTGGCGCTCAAAGGGCGCGCGCAGGCGTTCGTAAAGCACCTCGGTGGGAACGTGCTCGAAAAATCCGCGCTCGCGCGCCATGTTCGCACTGAGGTTGCCCGCAAGCGCGCGGAAGAAGGCGTGCAGCATCTCGGGAGCGGCGTCGGTGCGGCCGTTCGCGGCGCAGGTACGCTCCACCTCATCGAGCACGCGCGCGGCAAAGTCCCAGGCGATAGCGTCCAACAACCCGGAGATGCTCCCATAGTGCTGATAAAACGTCTTGCGGTCGACGTCTGCGCGCTGCGCGATTGCGCTCACGGTAATCTTGTCGAGCGGGCGCTCGGCAAGCAGTTGCTCAAACGCCTGGACGATGGCACGGCGACTCCGCACCACGCGCCGGTCCTGCCTCGCGGCACCTCTTGCATCTGCACTCATCCCCATAGCGCGCTCCTTTGTCCCAAAACCCACAGACGGGGTCACTCCATTGCATAGACACCGTTAATTATTCCACAAGTGTTGCTTAATCTCTCTTTGGGTATTATTGCTGCCGAATCCTCATGAGAAGGGCAGCATCGTGCAAACCGTCTTCCACATCTTTCTGCGGGACCTCAAACGCATCCTCACAAATCCTGTCGCCATCGTCATCACCCTTGGGGTCTGCATCATCCCCTCGCTCTACGCGTGGACAAACATCCTCGCCAACTGGGACCCCTACGAGAACACCGCAACGGTGCCCATAGCCGTCGTCATTACGGACGAGGGGGCGGACGTCCCAGGGATGGGCGAGATGAACGCGGGCGCAATGGTGCGCGACCGCTTGAAGGAGAACCACCAACTCGGTTGGACCTTCGTAGATGATGAGGAAACAGCCAAGCACGACCTTTCAGCCGGGAAGTACTACGCCGCCTTTATCATCCCGCGCGACTTCACCCAGCGCCTCGCAGGCGTGCTTGAGGGCACGCCGGGGCCCGCGCACATCGACTACCTGGTCAACGAGAAGCTCAACGCCGTCGCGCCCAAGGTAACCGACACGGGCGCCACCACGCTTGAGAATGAGATCGCAAGCCAGTTTGTCTCCGTGGCGGGCAGCGCGGTGACCGAAAAACTCAAGGGGGCAGTCAACACGGCAACCGACGAGGCGGACGACGCCAGGGGAACGGTCGAGCAGAGCCTCACGCAGAGCGCCTCGCTGCTGCGCGACCTTGCGGGCACGCTCGACAAGGCCTCTGACACCATCGGAGCCTCACGCACGGCGGTCGCAGCGGCACGCGAAACAACGGGCGAGCTCGCCGGCACCGCATCCAACCTCAAAACCACGCTCTCAGGCGCCCTCGACGATCTGGGCCAAACCCGTTCCGCCGTACAAAGCACCGCGGGCTCACTCGCCGCGGCGCTCGGGAACGGCTCGGCGGCCATCGCGCGCATCTCGTCGACCGCTGCCTATGACATAGGCGAGCTTGCCGGAGACGCGGGTGCGGCGCAAGGGCAGTTTGACCGCGCTCTCGCGGAGCTTCGCGGCACGCTTACCACCCTCGAGAACCTGCTGCAAGCACTCAAGAACGCACGAAACGACGTGCAGGCGGCGGGCGCGGGCACCCAGGGAGGCCTCGGCGAGAAACTCGACGCGAGCGTTGCCCAGCTGGAGAATTTCATCAACACGCTCAAGGGCGAGCTCGACCAGCTCCAGAGCATCTCGGATAACCTCAAGGAGTCCGCCGACAGCGTGCGCGACCTTTCCGCCACGGTCTCGGACGCCATCGGCACCGCAACCTCCGAGCTCGCTGGTTTGCAATCGAGCCTGCTTACCGGCACGGCGCCCGCGCTCGCCTCCGGGCTTGACGCCTTTGCCGATGCGGGCGGCGACGTCGCAGGCGCGGCGGAGACGGTCTCCGCCCTGCTTTCCCAGGCGAACGGCACGCTCGAGGTGCTCGACGGGATGCTCGACGAGGCCAGCGGTGCGGTGGGCACCACCTCGGAGACGGTGGAAAGCGCTGCAGACGATATGGACCGGCTCGCCGCAGAGCTCGCCGCGCTCGGGTCGGTTCGAGACGCCGACGCCGTCGCGGACATCCTCAAGCTCGACCCTGCGACGGTGGGCGCCTATGCCTCCTCACCCGTCAAGATGGCAGATGAAGCGGTCTTCCCCGTTGCTAACTACGGCTCCGGCGTCGCCCCCTTCTACACCAACCTCGCGCTTTGGGTCGGAGGGTTCGTACTCGTTGCAATCTACAAGCTCGAGGTGGACCCTGAGGGCATAGGGGTCATCGCCCCTTGGCAGAGCTTTCTCGGCAGGTGGCTTCTGCTCGCCGCACTCGGCCAGGTGCAGGCACTCATCTGCTGCATCGGCGACATCGTACTCGGCATCCAGTGTGTAGCGCCCGCCGCGTTCGTCTTTGCAGGGATGGTTGCTTCTGCCGTCTACGTGCTGTTCGTCTACGCCCTCGCGGTCGCGTTCAAGCACATCGGCAAGGCGCTCGCCGTGCTCATCGTGGTGCTCCAGATCCCCGGGGCATCCGGACTTTACCCCATTCAGATGCAACCCGGCTTTTTCCGCGCGCTCGGACCGTTGCTGCCCTTCACGTACGGCATCAACGCCATGCGCGAGGCGGTCGCCGGCTTCTACGACGGCTACTACCTCAAAAACCTCGCTATGTTGCTCGTCTTCATCATTCCCGCTGCAATCATAGGCATCGGCATCCGCCGCTACCTCCTCTCCGTAAACACCCTCTTTGACCGGCGCCTCGCCGCAACCGACCTCATGGTGGCGGAGCGCGAGGCCGCGGGCGCCGCCACAGCGCGCCCCATCGTCCTCGCCCGCGCGCTCCTCTCCTCCCCCGACCGCCGCAGCGCCGTGCTCACGCGCGCCATGCGTTTCTGCACAAGCTATCCCACCCTGGTGCGCCGCGGACTTGTCGCGCTCGTTGTCGTTCCCATGGTGCTCCTCGGTCTGCTGCTTATCTTGCCGGCGAAGTTCGCCCTCCTCATGTGCTGGATCGTCTCGCTTGTGGTGCTTTCGACCTACCTCATCGTGATCGAGTACCTCAAGGACCGTGCAGACGCCGTCATCGCCGTTGCAGATAGCGAGAGGACACATTCGATAGGCGCACACGCCCAAAAGGGAGGCGATGCTCGATGAAGGCTATTTGGCGCATCATCCGACACGACGCGCGGCAGGCGTCGCAAAACGCCATCACGCTCGTAGTGATAATCGGCATGATCGTGGTGCCGTCGTTTTACGCCTGGTTCAACATCGCGGGGAGCTGGGACCCCTACGGCAACACAAAGAACCTCGAGGTGGCCGTCGCCAACAACGACCGTGGCTATGAGGGCGCGCTCGTGCCGGTGAAGCTCGATCTGGGAGACCGCATCGTGGACAGGCTGCGTGCCTCCGAGAGCATCGGTTACGTTGCCACCACAGAGGAGGATGCGCGCGAGGGCGTGCGCTCGGGCGCCTACTACGCCGCCCTCATCATCCCCGAGGATTTCTCCGAGCGACTACTCACCGGCTTTTCGACCGGCGCGGACGCTGCCGAGGTCACCTTTCTGCAGAACCAGAAGGCAAACGCCATCGCCGAGATTGTGACGGACAAGGCGGCAAACGCCGTTCGCGCCGATATCGACCAGAGCTTTGCCGCCGCCGTGACCGATGTGGGCGCCGGTGCGCTCGACGAGCTTTCGAGCACGCTCGACGATAATGAGGTCGCCTCGGTCGCCGGCCGCCTCGACCAAGCCGTGGTGAGCGCCGGGGCTGCCCTGCGCGGCGCCGCGGGAGACGCCCGCTCCTATGCGGGGCTGCTCTCGTCCTGCGCGCACCTGCTCGGCTCAGGCGGAGATGCGCTCGATGCCGCCGGAGACCCCGCCCTTACCGCCGCGCAGGCGCTCGACGGCACCGCAGCGGGCGTGCGCGACGTTGCGGACGCGCTCGCAGGCGCATCGAGCGCACTTGACGACGCCCTCGATGCCGGATCGTCTGCCATGGACGATGTATCCGCCGCTATCGATCGTGCCTTTACCGCCGCAGGTGCCCAGACAAAGGACCTCACCAGCGCGCTTACCCAGGCAAAGGCTATCGTGGACGAGGAGGCGGCGCAGGTGGGCGAGCTGTCCTCAGCACTCGACGCGCAAATCGCGCTTGCCCGCGAGCTTGCGGGCAAGGCGGAGGCGGGAAGCGCGCTTGCCGGCGCACTCAACCGCGTTGTGGGCGACCTCGAGAGCGTGAAGGCGCGCGTCACGGGACTTAACACCGAGCTCAGCGAGCTCTCCGGCACGCTCGAAAAGACCGCAGGCGACCTCGCGCAGGGGGCGACAGACGCGAAAGCGGCGCACGAGGAGCTCGACGGCCTTGTCAGCGATGCCGCAGGCGGGCTCTCCGCACTCAGAGGCACGGCGACCCAAAACGCCATCTCATCCTTAGATGCCCTCGCCGCCGAGATCGACCGCGGAGCCACCGATGCGCAGACCCTCGCGCAGAGTCTGAGCACAACACTCGACGCCGTCGACAACGCCGCAACGTCTGCCTCCGATGCCGTCGCAGATGGCTCGGGCACGCTCACGAGCACGGCAGACGCCCTCGAGGCGGCGGCAGCGCAGCTGGACGAGCTACACGGACGCCTCTCGGACGCTCTTGCCTCTGAGGACGTCTCCCAAATCCGCCAGATCCTCTCCGCCGGACCGAGCAAGCTCGCCGCCTTCATGGCGTCCCCGGTTGTGCTCGATCGCACCGCGGTCTTTCCCGTCGAGAACAACGGGTCCGCCATGGCGCCGTTCTATACCACGCTCGCCATCTGGATCGGCGGTGTGGTCCTCGCCGCGCTTACCAAGATCGCGCCGAGCAGCAGGACCCGTACGGCGGCGGGCGCCTCGATCGGGCAGGCGTATGTGGGCCGCCTCGCCTTCTTCGCCGCCATCGGCCTCGCCCAAGCGTCGCTCATCTGCGCCGGCGACCTCTACTACCTTGGCGTGCAGTGCGCGCATCCGCTCCTGTTCTTTGCAACAGGCTGGCTCGCGTCATTTGTCTTCGTGAACATCATCTTCGCGCTCACCGCGGCGTTTGGCGATGTGGGCAAGGCCATCGCCGTCGTGCTCATGGTCATCCAAGTCGCCGGTTCGGGCGGCACCTTCCCGCCCCAGATGCTCCCGGAGGCCTTCCAGGTCATCTACCGGTGGCTCCCCTTCGTACACGCCGAGGACGCCTTCCGCGCGGCGATGTTTGGCATCTACGGAGGCGACTACGGACTCGCGATGGGCAGGCTCGCGGCATATCTTGTCCCCGCCCTCATCCTAGGACTTATCCTGCGCCGGCACCTCGCCCGTGCGAACGGCTGGATCGAGCACAGGCTCGAGGACACCCGCGTCATGTGAGTGCCCCAGAGCGCCCCGAGTACGCGCGCCCGCTACATACCAAAAAGCAGGTAGCCAAGGTAGAGCACCGTCTCACGCGCAATGAAGGGGAACTGTGTGGCAAGCGTTTGGTAGCGCGACGTTGGTGTAGGCGAGCTCGCCGCGTCGATTCCGGCATCGCACGCCATGCGGACCGAGCGGAGCATATGCGGAGGGTCGCTCACCACCAGCGCACTCTCAAGGTTGTACCGGCGCATAATCTGGGCGGCGTTGGCGATGTTCTCACTCGTGATGCGCGATGCTTCATCGAGGAGGATGGCATCGGCGGGCACGCCGCGGGCAAGCGCGTAGCGACGCGCCGTCTCGGCCTCGCTGAGCTCGTCCTCTGGGCTTCTCGCGCCCGTGAAGATGATGGTATCCACCAGCCCGTCCCAATACAGGTCAATCGCGTGGTCGATGCGGGCGGCAAAGACCGGCGTGGGCTCGTCGCCCACAACCGCCGCGCCAAGCACGATAGCCGTGTCCGCCGGCCGCGTTTCGTCGACCGTCCCAAACGCCCCGATGCGCACGGCCGTCACCAAAAGGATGACGAGCGCAAGCGCCGCCACCGCCATCGCGGCGAGAAGGACGCGCCGGGCAAGGCCTCGGCTCGAGATGGTACTCTTTCCCGCCACGACCGCGCGCCCCGCTAGCGCTGAAGCAGGTAGCGGACCTCGTAGGGCTCGAGGTGGAGCGTGCCCGAAAGCTCGACATCCTCGCCCGCAAGTAGGTCGCTAAACGCACCCGCGAGCTCGACCGCGGAGAAGTCGAAGGGCTCGGCCACTGCGTTTACCGCCACAAAAACGCGCTCGGCAGGACCCTCGGCAGACGCCTCAACCGCGCGCTCAAAGAGCAGCTGCTTGTTGGTGATGACCACGTTGCGATAGGCCCCGTACGAAAGCGCCCGGGCGCCCGGCCCCTCAGTCCTCGCAGCGATAAGCCGACGAATCCAAGCCGTCAGCTCGTTTGGCGCAGGCTCATCAAACGCCGGCCGGAGCGCCCAGTCGCCCGACGACTTCTCGCCCTCGGCACCCCACTCGCTCCCGTAGTAGAGGCAGGGAATCCCCGGCATGCCTAAGAGGAGCCCGTAGGCGGGCTCCACGCAGGAGCAATCAGTGAGAATGCTCGCCAAGCGCGTGACGTCGTGGTTGTCCGCAAAACTCAGCAGGTGCAGCCCTCGGTAGATGCACCACGGGTCGCCGCCGAACTGCCGATGGAGCGAGTGGGCGATCTCAAACATGTTCTGGCTGTTAAAGCTCGAGTAGAGGCCCTTGTAGCACTCGTAGTTGGTGCAGGAGTCGAGCATCTCGGGGTTCACGAGCTGGCTGTAGTCGCCATGGAGCGTCTCGCCGATGAGCACGAAGGTGCGGTCGGCGGCAAGGCGCGCAGCGGGGCCGTCGTCGCCCGCAGGCGCGTCGGCCTCCCCCGCCGGTACCTCAGCCGAAAGCTCGTTTGCCACGCCCCGGAGCCTGCGAAGAAAGTCGCGGTCGAGAAGGTAGGCCACGTCGAGCCTGAGCCCGTCGATCCCAAACTCGTGGCGCCAGCCGCGCACCACCTCAAGCAGATAATCCACAACCGCGGAATTTTGGAGGTTGAGCTTCACGAGGTCGTAGACGCCCTCCCAGCCCTCGTACCAAAAGCCGTCGCCAAAGGCGGAGTCGCCGTCAAAGCTGAGGTGGAACCAGTCCTTATAGGGCGAGTCCCACCGGCGCTCGCGCACGTCCCTGAATGCCCAGAAGTCGCGCCCCACATGGTTAAAGACCGCATCCAGCACCACACGGATACCGTGCTCGTGAAGCGTGCGCACGACCTCGGCGAGATCCTCGTTGGTGCCGAGCCGGCAGTCGACCTTGGTGAAGTCGCGCGTGTCGTACCCGTGCGACGAGGACTCGAAGACCGGGTTGAGAAGCACCGCGCCCACGCCGAGCTCTTGGAGGTAGTCGGCCCACGCGGCGACCTTGCGGATACGCGGCACGCACACACCGTCGTTTACCTGCGGGGCATCGCAAAACCCGATCGGGTAGATCTGATAGAACACGCTCTCATAGGCCCACATGGCATCCTCCGAAAGTTGTTGACAATGCGTCAACCGATAGTATAGCGCGCCGGCCGACGCGCCCTACGCCACGCCCACGCGCTCGAGGAAGGCGCACGCGAGGTCAAACCAAGGGCGCACCGCCGCCTGCTCGTCGGCGTTATCGACCCGGGTGTTGGCGTTGGCCACCGAGAGGCCGTGGTGACCCGTGTCGAAGACGTGCACCTCGTGGCGCACACCGGCCCGCGCGAGCGCCGCGGCAAAGTCGTACACCTCAACGATGGGACAGGTCTTGTCGTCGGAGGTACCCCACACGAAAGTCGGCGGCATGCGGTGGTCGAGGACGTTCGCCGGCGTCGCGGCGGCGAGCGCCTCGTCCGTCGCCTCGCAGCCCATAACCTTTTCCATGTACTCCATCACCAGGTCGCGGCCGGTCTTGCCGCCGGTCTTGGGAACGCGCAGGTCGATGCGCGGGTCGCTCAGCTGCTCGTCGCGGTAGACGATGGGGTCGAGCAGCGGATAGCCAAGCACGATCGCGTCGGGGCGAATCTGGAGGGGACGCGCGCCAACGGCGGCGGCAAAGGGGCCACTCTTCCAGCCCGCGGCAACCGATGCGCAGATAAAGCCGCCGGCCGAGAAGCCCGTGCACGCCACACGGTCGGGGTCGACGCGCCACTCCGCAGCGTTTGTGCGCACGGTGGCGATCATCTTGGCAAGGTCGATCTCGGGGTTGGGGTAGCTCACGTCACCCGTGGAGATGGTCACATAATCGAGTACGAAAACCTGGTAACCGCGGTCGAGGTAGGCAAGCGCCACCGGCTCCTGCTCGTGCGAGGCGATGTGGTGGAAACCCCCGCCGCCGCACACGATCATGGCGGGCTTGCGCGCATCGGGAGCCGCCGAGATGGGATCGGCGATGTAGGCGGTAAAGGTAGCGGGGTGCTCCTCGGTGGGCTCGTCGCCCCACAGGGCGTGCTTCTCGATAATCATGGCTGCTCCATTTCTGCTGGCGATAGACACCGGTTTCTAGCGTCGTCCACGCTATCCTACCGCATCGCCGCACCTCCGGAATCGCGCAGCGGGGGGCGCGGCGGGGCGCACTTCGCGGCGCGGCGGGGCACGGCGGGGCGCACTGCGCGGCGCGGCGGGGCACGGCGGGGCGCGCGGTTTCTCGCCGGCGCGACCACACGCAGCCCCGCGCGGCCCCGTGCGCCGAAGGGTGCATTTGCGGGTTCACGGCTGGGCGTTTTGCCGGGGAGCTCCGTGCATTTCTCGCGGCAATGAACCCGCAAATGCGCTACAGGGCGGTTTCCCCGCGAGCGGGCGCATTGCGCGCGAAAACGCACGTCTTCTACCTGCGCTTCCTTCACGGGTTCATCGCCGGGTTCATAGCCGGGTTCATTGCCGGGCATGTTGCACGGCGCAGCGGCCGGGGCGAGCTAGTGAGACGCTCTTCGGCGAACACCCTCCTGTCACTTTCCGCACTCCGCCGCGCCTACGGCGGTCAACCAAGAATGTTCAAACAGGAAAACAGGGATTCGCGAAAAACAAGCGAGAATATTCTTGACATATGAGCATACGTTCATATACTCATAGTTAATCATATGAATGCATGTTCAGATATTCGCACGATGGAAGGAGTTATGTGACTGAGCACACCGCACTCGACCTTGCAAAAGGCGAGCGCCTCGTCGCCGAAAGCAAACGGTCCGAAACGAAAGGCGAGCGCCCCGAGGCGGGAGCCGAGCCCTGCATGCCCGACGAGGAGCTTCTCTACGACCTCGCTGACCTCTTTAAGGTCTTCTCCGACACCACCCGCATCAAGATCCTCTACTCCCTCTTTGACGAGCCCCGCTCGGTCGGCAGCATCGCCGAGACCATCGGCGCCACCCAGAGCGCCGTCTCGCACCAGCTCCGCATCCTCAAGCAAGCGCGGCTCGTGCGCTTCGACCGCGACGGCCGGAGCCTCATCTACTCGCTCGCCGACGACCACGTGCACACCATGCTCGCCCAGGGCATGAACCATATCTGCGAATAAGGTCACCACGCCCCGCCGGGGCACGAAGGGAAAGGAACCCATCATGCGCAAATCATTCAAGCTCGACGAGATCGACTGCGCCAACTGCGCGCTCAAGCTCGAGGACGCCATCAAGAAGGTCGACGGCGTCGATGACGCCAAGGTCAACTTCATGACGCAGAAGCTCACCCTCACCGCCCCCGACGACCGCTTTGCCGACGTCCTGGACAAGGTCGTCGCGCTCGTCGCCGACATCGAGCCCGACTGCGAAGTCATCCGATAAGGGGCCGCGCGCCCGATCGGCCCCGGTGCTCGCAGCGCCTCACCCTTCCGGCCGCCGTCAGCACGGTCGTTTCTTCCCCATTTATATGAGTATTTATTCATATATGCAATTGATATGGGAGCACTGATGAACAAGAAGCAGAAACGCATGCTCAGGCGCATCCTCATCGCCATCGCCCTGTTCTTCGCGACCCTGATCCTCGAGAAGACCGGCCTCATCGCGGCCGTTTTCGGTCCCGCCGAGGTCTACGTCGCCTTCGCCCTGTACTTCGCGGCGTTCCTCATCGCCGGCTACGACGTGCTCATCAAGGCATGGAGCAACATCCGGCGCGGCGACCCCTTTGACGAGGCCTTCCTCATGACCGTAGCCACCATCGGCGCCTTTGCCACGATCCTGTTTCCCGAAACCGAGCCGCAGTCGGCCGAGGGCTGCGCCGTCATGCTGTTCTACCAGGTCGGCGAACTCTTCCAGAGCTACGCCGTGGGCAAGAGCCGCAAATCAATCAGCGAGATGATGGACATCGCACCCGACTACGCTAACGTCGAGCGCGACGGTAAGCTCGAGGAGGTCGATCCCGAAGAGGTCGCCGTGGGCAGCATCATCGTCGTCAAACCCGGCGAGCGGATCCCCATCGACGGCATCGTCGTCGACGGATCGAGTCAGCTCGACACCGCCGCCCTCACCGGCGAGAGCATCCCGCGCCATGTCGAGGCGGGGGCGGAGGTCATCTCCGGCTGCATCAACATGACCGGGCGCCTGCGCGTTCAGACGACCAAGCCGTTCGGCGAGTCCACCGTGAGCCGCATCCTGGAGCTCGTGGAGAACGCGAGCGAGAAGAAGGCCAAGACCGAGAACTTCATCACGCGCTTCGCCCGCGTCTACACGCCCGTCGTCACCCTCGCGGCGATCGTCCTCGCCGTGGTGCCGCCCGTGCTGGGCATGGGCCCCTGGACCGATTGGGTGCTGCGCGGCCTCACGTTCCTCGTGGTGAGCTGCCCGTGCGCGCTCGTCATCTCGGTGCCGCTCTCGTTCTTCGGCGGGATCGGCGGGGCCTCCAGGCTCGGCATCCTCGTCAAGGGCTCCAACTACCTCGAGCTGCTCTCCAAGGTCGACACGGTCGTCTTCGACAAGACCGGAACGCTCACCTCGGGCACCTTCAACGTGGTTGCCGTCCACCCCGAGGCGGGCATCGACCCCGACTACGTGCTCAGCAACGCCGCTTACGCCGAAGCCTTCTCCGACCATCCCATCGCCGTCTCGATCAAGCGGGCCTACTCCGGCGAGATCGACCAGCGGCACATCCGCGACGTCCGGGAGGAATCAGGCCACGGGGTGTCGGCAGTGGTCGACGAGCATGTGGTCATGGTGGGAAATGACAAGCTCATGGCCGAGCACGGCAGCTCCTGGCACGAGTGCGATCTCACGGGCACCGTCCTGCACGTCGCCGTCGACGGCGTCTACGCGGGGCACATCGTGATCGCCGACGTGGTGAAGGACGACGCCGCCCAGACCATCCGCGACCTGCACGCCGCCGGCGTCAAGAAGTGCGTCATGCTCACCGGCGATCGCCGCGACGTGGCAGAGGCCGTTGCGAAGAAGCTTGGCCTAGACGAGGTACACGCCCAGCTGCTGCCCGAAGACAAGGTCAGCGCCGTCGAGCGCCTGCTCAGGCTCGAGCGAGGCGACGGCAAGCTCGCCTTCGTGGGCGACGGCATCAACGACGCGCCCGTGCTCATGCGCGCCGACATCGGGATAGCCATGGGCGCCATGGGGTCGGACGCGGCCATCGAGGCGGCCGACGTGGTGCTGATGGACGACAAGCCCTCCAACATCGCGCGTGCCATGCGCGTGGCCCGCAAGACCATGCGGATCGTCTGGCAGAACATCGTCTTTGCCATCGGTGTGAAGGTGCTCATCCTGGTGCTCGCCGCCCTCGGCATCGCCAACATGTGGCTCGCCGTCTTTGGCGACGTGGGCGTAGCCATCATCGCGATTCTGAACGCGATGCGCGCCATGCGGGTCGAGCGGTAGCGCGCCGCCCGAACCGGCGGGCAGGGGCGGGACCCCGTTTCTCCTTCGCTCATGCGACAAGCGAAATCGCTCAGGAGAAACGGGGTCCCGCCCCTGCCCGCCTAGAGCGAGCTACCGCTCGAGGGGAAGAAAAAGCTGGCGCCTATGCTGCGAGCTTACAGACGTCGACCCAGGCTACGGGATGAGCGTAACGATCCAGCTCCTCGCAGGTGAGTTCGATGGCGCTGTTGGAGCTGCCGCAGGCAGGGAAGACCGTCTCGAAGCGACGCAGGCTCTCATCGAGGTACACGTCGCAGCCCTCGTTGACCGCGAAGGGGCACACGCCTCCCACGGCATGCCCGATGAGCTCCTCGGCCTCGTCGGCGGAGAGCATCTTGGCCTTGCAGTGGAACTGCACCTTGAACTTGGGATTGTCGATGCGCGCGTCGCCGGCGGCAACGATGAGCGCCACCCGGTCGCCCACACGGAACGAGAGCGTCTTGGCGATACGCGCCGGCTCGCAGCCCACCGCAGCCGCCGCGAGCTCAACCGTGGCGCTCGACGTGTCGAACTCCAAAATCCGGTCCGCGATTCCCCCTTCTGCAAAAAATGCCCTAACCCGTTCGATGGCCATGGGATTCCCTCCTCGCGTCGTGTTCGAGTCCTAAGTGTGAGCCTTATTCCCGATTTGTCGAGTAGACGGCCCGCCGAGCGCTCATTTCCGCAGGTCGCGCTTGTCAGGAATCGGCGTCTACTCCGCGAGTGAGGTATTTGGCTCTCACTTACGGCATGAGCCCCGTACGAGAGCAAGCGGTCCCGACCCCGTCACCTCGCAACCCCGCCGCCCTCGCCACAGCAGGCAGAAACAACCTCATTAAGATTGCTTGCAACTCCATCGCCGCGTCCGTTATGATTGGCACTAACGGCACTCATATCATCAGCTTCATCAAAACCAGCCTCATCCTGAACTGGGATTCGGCCGGAAATTATTCTTGTTTCAAAAACCACATTCACGAATAGGCGGTGCGGATGCGCACACGCCAAATCTAGGTAAGGAGCTACCATGGGCCTTCCGGCTACTTTTCTATGGGGCGGCGCTACTTCTGCACATCAGTGCGAAGGCGGTTGGAACGCTGGCGGACGCGGTCCCTGTAAACGAGACTACATGACGCTGGACGAGAACAAGAACCGTCTTCTGACTTATATCGATGACGCCGGCAACCATTGTTTCATGCCACTTGGGTCGGGTTCGCAGTTGCCTGAAGGTGCCCATTACGCTGTCTTTGACGATTGTCTTTACCCTGACCAAGAAGGTGTTCAGTTTTACAACCGCTATAAAGAGGATATCGCCCTGCTCAAAGAGATGGGGTTCAAGGTCTTTCGCATGTCCATCGCCTGGTCTCGACTATTCCCCCACGGCAATGAGGCCGAGCCAAATCGTGAAGGTATCGCGTTTTACAAAGACGTGTTTACTGAGCTGCGCAAGGCAAACATTGAGCCGCTCGTGACGCTGTGGCACGATGACACCCCGCTCTATTTAGACGAGGTCTATGGCGGATGGCAAAACCGCAAGCTAATTGACTTCTTTGAGCATTATGCCAACACCTGCTTCGAGGAATTCAAGGGACTGGTGAACTATTGGCTACCGTTCAACGAAATCAATAACGTCCTGATGTTCTTGGACATGTTTGGCCAAAATCCTACAGACGAGATGTTCCGAGCCGCATACCAAGAAATGCACTACAAGTTTGTCGCCAGTGCCCGAGCCGTAATCGCTGCCCACCACGCTGACGCAAACAACCAAGTGGGCTGCATGATTTGCGGCGTACCGTTCTACCCCGCCACATGCGATCCGAAAGACATCATGCTCAGCCACGCTATGTGGGAAAAGGGAATTCTCTATAGCAGCGACGTACTCTGCAAGGGCGAATACCCAACGTTCGCAAAGCGCTTATGGCGGGAACATGGCGTTCAATTAGATATCACTCCCGAAGACCTGGCCACGATAAAGGCAGGTTCCGTGGATATCTACACGTTCTCGTACTATATGTCCTCTGCAGTAACCACTCATAGCAGCAATGACATCGTTGGCGGCAACTGCACCACCGGCGTACGCAATCCCTATCTAGACTATTCCGAATGGGGCTGGGCGCACGACCCCTTGGGTCTCAGGTATTTCCTAGAGAAGGTATACGCGCAATATAAGCTTCCCATGATGATCGTAGAAAACGGGCTCGGCGCTGTCGACACCGTGGAAGACGGCAGGGTGCACGATAGCTACCGAATCAACTATTTGCGCGACCACATTCTCGAGATGAAGCAAGCGGTCGAAAACGGTGTGAACTTGATTGGCTACACCTCTTGGGGCTGCATCGACTTGGTTTCTGCAGGCGGCGAGATGAAGAAGAGGTACGGATTCGTGTACGTAGACCGTCAAGAGGATGGATCGGGAACATTCAGCAGAATCCGTAAGGACTCGTTTTATTGGTATAAGAAGGTGATTGCTTCAAACGGCGAAGACCTTCGCTGAACGCTCTATTCTCAAACCGTACCACCCACTTCTCCTTGACACGATATTCGTTTTTGACTATGTTAAAAACGGTAAGTGACTCATTTGCAGGCTTGACCAACTGATTGCCGTTCCGGCGATCGGTTGGTCTTTTTTTGTTTCGGGGGTGTGCGATGAAGACATATGTTCTAAAGCGAGTGTTGAACAACAACGCTGTCATCGCCTCGCAATCCGGGACCGACTATCTGCTCATGGGGTTATCTATCGGTTGGGGCAAGCACGCAGGTGAGGCAATCGGCTCAGACACCGTCGAACGGTTCTACGTCCTTCATGACAGTAGCCTCTACCAAAGACTGAATCAACTGTTTGAGCAAATCCCCGGCGACATCATGCAATTTAGCATGGAGCTTGTCACGCTCATCAAATCTTCCATGGGCACTCCGCTTAGCGACAACCTCTATACCACTATTCCCGACCATATCAATAGCGCCATTAACCTGTATCACGAAGGTCTCAGCGTAAGCAATATGATGCTCTGGGACGTGAAAAGCTTTTTTGCCAAAGAATTCGAGATAGGGTCTGTGGTGATCGAGGCGGTGAACAGGCGCTTCTCCGTATCTCTTGGGGAGGATGAAGCTGCATTCATCGCCCTACATATCGTAAATGCCAGTCACGAAACTCCCGATGGCGCCGCCGTGGAAATCACCCGATTCATCACGCGCATGGTCTCAGAAACTGAGCGACTCCTTCACAGAAGCCTTGCACGCGAGTCACTGCCGTTTTTTCGATATGTCACCCATTTGAAGTATCTCGGCAGGCGCGTCATCGCTGCTTCGGAAGACAAGCGCAACGATGCGGACCCCGAATCTCGTGATCTACTCGCCTTGATTCGAGATAACTATGCACGTCCGTTCTCCTATGCACGACAACTCTGCTCGTTTATCGAGCAAGAATATGGTTTTACCTGCGACGACTCGGATTTGTTATACCTAACTATCCACATTCAGAAGCTACTCAGCGCGCTTAATGATGCAGGGGGTGATGAATAAACAGCGAGCTGGGAGATTGTGTGCCGTGGGAAACGTGACGGAATAGGCCGGCGTGTTCCTTATCTGAAAGGAATACCATGGATTTCGAAATTGTATCGAGCAAGATTATCGACAACGTTGGCGGGGCAGGGAATATCGTCAACGTCACGCACTGTATGACTCGCCTGAGGCTCTCTTTGCGTGACACCGATTTGGTGAACAGCGAGGCGGTAAAAGCCATCGATGGAGTAATGGGCACCGTTCTCCAAGGAAACGAATTCCAGGTCATCATCGGGGCAGACGTTGACCTGCTGTATAAGAAAACTAAGGAGCTTCTAGCAATTCAACGTTCGGCATCAGGAGATGCCGAACAGTCGACGCAGAAACCCGCAAAGCGACGTAACCCCGTTTCTGCTGTACTTGATTTCTTGAGCGCCTCGCTGTCCCCACTTATCCCCGTCATCATGGGCGCAGCGTTCATTACGATCGTGCTCACCATCCTGAGCCAGCTGGGGATTCTGGCATCAGACTCCCAAACGTATCAGGTGCTAAACGCCATCACGAGCTGCGTGTATTACTTTTTCCCGGTGCTCATTGCCTACACTGCAGCCCAGCAGCTCCACGTGGACACCACGATCGCCATGGCGGTATCCTGCATGCTGCTGTTCCCCGACTTTCTTGCCTTGTTCAACAATGGCGAGACCGAAGTTGCGGTCTTTGGCATTCCAATTATGTACGGAAGTTATTCCAAGCAGATCTTTCCCACGCTCTTCGCTGTCGCGGCACAAGCTGTAATCGAACCGTTTATCTATCGCATCATCCCAAAACAGCTCAAGACCATGGTTGCCTCTGGTCTCACGCTCACCATCTGTGCTCTTCTTGCCATCACGCTGTTTGGACCGATTGGCTCTTTGCTAACGCAAGGCATGAACACCATCGTGTATTTCGTAGTCGATAGCCTTGGGTGGGTCGCCATCCCAGTCATCGCCTTCATCAATCCGTTCATGCTCGGTACCGGACTTGGATCTGCAAACTTCCCCATTATGATGACCACGTTTGTTGCCAACGGCTACGAGAACCTCATTCTCCCCGCCGCGCTTGCAGGCAACGCCGCACAGGTCGGCTCCGGCATCGCCATCGCCACGATGACCAAAAACAGCGAACTCAAGCACCTCGCGCTTGACGGCGCGCTGGTGGCACTGTTTGGCACAACTGAGCCGATCATTTTCACAGTACACTATAAACTCAAGCGCACGTTCTTTGCCGTCATGGTTGGATCGGCCGTTGCGGCTATCATTCCCGGGGTCTTCCAGATCAAGTGCTATGGTTTGGTAAACGGAATTTTCTCGCTGCCCGCATACCTTCCCGGAGGAATGGAGAACTTCATCGTCGCATGCGTTTCTATCGTTGCCGGCATTATCTGCGGTTTCATCGCCACGCGACTCATTGGATTCAATCCCGAAGATGCAGAGTTTCATTTCAACAAGGAGGGAGCAGCAGCGCAACCCTCCCCCGCCATCGCCTGAAACCAATGCTTGTTCGGCGCTCAACCCATTGCTTGACCCGTTATGAGAGAATTCACATTCCTGACGAGAGGGAAATGCCCGCAAAAGGCTTTTCGTACAACAAGCAGAACTGAGGCGAAGCTCGCTCTTGGGTCCGAATGAACACGAGCCCCATCTGGATTGAGCAAATCGTTCTAGAGCATCATCCCTTGTCTCAAGAAATATGCCACGCGGCATCTTGGGGGGCAACAACGCAACGCTGGCATCTCACATGGGAGGTGCCAGCGTTTCCATATTTTGGAAGTCTTAATCTATTAGCCTGACGATCTGTGGACATTGTAGACTCAGCTGCAATCGGGGGCTGCTCCGCGGACACGGAACCGCCGAGGCAGATGGTCGGGCGGAGACCGCCGCACCCCACCGGCAACCGCTCGGCCGGTTTGCTGCAATCGCCGCAGACACCGCCTCGCACGGTGTGCGATGATGGAGATGATGCCGTGCCGAGGCGGCGCGGCCGCACCCTAAGGAGTTGCCATGGCCATCACCTACGACACGAGCCGCGTGACGCTCGTCGACCACCCGCTCGTCCAGCACAAGCTCACCATCATGCGCGACCGCACGACCGGCACCAAGCAGTTCCGCGAGATCGTGCGCGAGCTCGCGCTCTTCGAGGGCTACGAGGCCACGCGCGACTTCCCGCTCGAGGACGTCCCGGTCGAGACGCCCATCTGCCCCACCGTGGGCAAGCGCATCGCCGGCCGCAAGGTCGCGATTGTCCCCATCCTCCGGGCCGGGCTGGGCATGGTCGAGGGCATGCTCGATCTCATCCCATCGGCGCGCGTGGGGCACATCGGCATGGAGCGCGACGAGGTGACGCACGAGCCGCACGAGTACTACTGCAAGCTGCCGCGCGACATTTCCGAGCGCACCTGCCTCATCGTCGACCCCATGCTCGCCACCGGCGGCTCGGCGCTCGACGCCATCCACGCCCTGCGCAGCCGCGGTGCGCGCGACATCAAGCTCGCCGTCCTCATCTCGGCGCCTGAGGGCCTCAAGGCCGTCCTCGAGGGCGACCCCGACGTGCACATCTACACCTGCGCGATCGACGAGAGCCTGAACGAGAACGCCTACATCGTCCCCGGTCTGGGTGACGCGGGCGACCGCATCTTCGGTACGCTCTAGCCTGAGCTCGAGTGGCGTTGCACCCTCACGCTAACGTCGGCGCGACGCCGTGGCCGCTCAGCCCTCACGCTCCGTCTCTTCTGGAGGCACCCATGAAGCAGCTCATCCTCATCCGCCACGGCAAGCCCGAGCCCGGCCGTGACGGCGAGCCCGACGCCCTGCGCGAGCTCACGCCGGCCGGTCGCGCCGCCCTTGCCGCGCCGTCCGGCTTTGTACACACGTTTACCCAGCTTGCGGCCAATGCCGCGGAGGCGGGATTCACGCTCTCCCCCGCCGGCGCTCCACTTGAGCTCTGGACAAGCCCCGCGGTCCGCGCTCAGCAGACGGCGCTCGAGGCCGCGGCCGCTCTCGAGCGCATCCACCAGCCCGTCACCGCACCGCAGGCGTGCGAGGCGCTCTGGGAGCAGGATGCGCAAGCCTTTATGGCGGCGCTCGACCAGAGCGACGCCGCAACCGTCATCGCGGTGGGGCACATTCCCTTTATGAACCACCTGACCGGCTGGCTCACGGGTGAGTCGGTCAGCTTCTCGCCCGGCGCCGCCGCGCTCATCCTCGTGCCCGACCTTGTGGGCGAGGGGACGTCAGCGCTCATCTCGTTTGTCCCCGGACCGGAGGTCGAGGACCGCTAACGACGCGTCCTTCAGCAGGTCCGGTACGGGGTTATCACAGGGGGACGGGTGCAAATTGTGCCATTTTCAGCGGCATATTTGCACCCGTCCCCTTGTGCCGCGCTAGGCGTAGGCCAGGTGCGCCTCGTCGATGTTGTTGAGCGTGCGCTCGAGGTAGCGCCGCGCCCACCACTGGGCGGCCGGCAGATTCTGGTCGAGGTAGTTCCCGCACTCCTCGGGCCGCGCACCGGGAATGTCCCCCGCAAACTCCGCCACGAACTCAAAGAGCCCGCGCACGAGCGGCAACACGTCGCGCGACGGCACCTCACCAAAGACCACAAGATAGAAGCCCGTGCGGCAGCCCATCGGCCCAAAGTAAACCACGCGGCTCGCCCATGCGGGGTCGTTGCGCACATAGGTGGCGCCGAGATGCTCGATGGTATGGACCTCCGCCGTGTTCATGACGGGCTCCCGGTTGGGTGCCGTGAGGCGCAGGTCAAAGGTGGTGACGACCGCGCCCGTAGCCAGATCGCGGTCCACGCGCGAGACGTAGACGCCCGGCTCCAGCGTGAGGTGGTCGACGGTAAAGCTCGCGATCTTATCCATGGTGTCCATGCGGGTGCCTTTCTGGTTCCAGAGGTTGTGCGCGGCGGAGCAAGCAAGCATGTTGTGTCACTGGGGGACGGGTGCAAGCTGCGCCATGGGCGCCCGTGCCCCCATGGCGCAGTTTGCACCCGTCCCCCAGTGACACCGAGGGGTTGCAGCCCTTGCCAACGCCATCGTGCTTGCTATGATACCGACTTGCCGGTCGAGCGCGCTGCGGCGCCTACCGGATTCGCGGCGAAAACTCAGGTGGATGGGGAGCCATGGGAGCGCGCACGCAGGCGGGCGGTGGCCGCATCGCCCTCTTTGACAACCTCAAGGGAATGCTCATCATCCTCGTGGTCGTGGGCCACGTGATGCACCCCGTGCACAGCGAGAACCCCGCCCTGAGCACGCTTTTCGACCTGATCTACCTCTTCCACATGCCGCTGTTCGTGCTGCTCTCCGGGCTCTTTGCCAAGGGCGCCTGGAGACCCGCGGCAGACGGCGGGCACGGCCGCCTCAACGTCAACCGCATCATCTCCTTCGTGGTGCTCGGGCTTGCCTACCAGGTGGCACTGCTCGCCATCAACGGCGTGCTGCTCGAACAACCCGGGCGCATCCTGCTCTTCTCGTCGGCGCCGTGGTATCTCATCGCCATGGCGTGGTGGTACCTCATGACGCCCGCGCTCGCCAAGCTCGGCCCCGCGCGGGGCATGGCGGTGGCGCTTGCGCCCTCGCTCGCCTGGGGATGCGTGGACATGTCGCGCGGGTTTCTCGCCCTTAGTCGAACCTTTGCTTTTCTGCCGTGCTTTGCGCTCGGCTACTACCTCACCACCGAGCGGCTCATGCGCCTGCGACAGCGCCCAACCTTGTGGCTCGCCGTCGCCGCCGCGGCGCTCATCATGCTCGCGCGCATCGTGGACGAGCACGCCTACGACGCGTTCTTTCCGCTTGTCTACGGCGACAACCCCTACGACGACCTCGAGCTCCTCACCATCGCCGAGACCATGCCGGCCGCCCTTGCCGAGCCCCTCTCGGGCGCGGTGCAGAAGCTCCTTACGCTCGGGCTCGCCGGGGTGTGCTCGCTCGCCGCGCTCAAGCTGGCGCCGAAACGCCGCTTTTGGCTCACCACCCTGGGCGAGCGCACGCTCCAGGTCTACGTGCTCCACCGCATCATCCGCGCCTGGCTCACCTTCCACACGCCGTTCTACAGCTGGCCGCTCCTCCTTGAACCGGTTCCGGGGCTTCTCATCATCCTCGGGCTGAGTGCCGTCATCACCGCCGTGACCGCGCTGCCCGTGTTCTCCCGGCCGTTCTCGCGCTTCCTCGCCATCCGCTGGCTCCCCGAGCGTCGCGACGAGACGGAATATCGTTCTTGATTGTTTCTTGGCTCGGCGCGGCGTAAGTGGGGATTACCCAGCTCCGGGACGGCCCCGGACTCCTCGCGGGGCGAGTCGCGAAGCGAGGCCGCAGGCCGCCGAGCTCCGTGAGGAGTCCGGGGCCGTCCCGGAGCGGCCGGAGCCCGCATACCGCCTTCATGGAATGTCCCTGCAGGCGCGCGGGTGGGCGCGCGGGCGCCGGGGCCATCCGCTACACTGGTGCGAATGCCGGGACGAACCCCATCCGCACGTGACGCCCCCGGCTCGCGAAGGGAGAAATCCAACCCATGGAAGAGCTGTTCTTCAACTTCATCAACCAGTTTGGCTATGTTGCCATCGGCGCGCTCATCTTTATCGAGAACGTCTTTCCACCCATCCCGAGCGAGGTGATCCTGCCCCTCGGCGGCTTCTTCACCACCACGACCGACATGGTGCTGCCCGGCGTGATCATCGCCGCCACCTGCGGCTCGGTGCTCGGCGCGTTTATCCTCTACGGAATCGGCTGGGTGCTCTCGCGCGAGCGCCTCATGCGCTTCTTCAACACGCGGCCCATGCGGCTGCTCGGCTTTAAGGACACCGACATCGCGAGCGCCATCGACTGGTTCGACCGCAAGGGGCAGTTTACCGTGCTCATCTGCCGCTGCATCCCCGTGGTGCGGAGCCTCATCTCCATCCCGGCCGGCACCGCGCGCATGAACCCCGTCAAATTCACGCTCTTTACCCTCGTGGGCTCCGCCGTGTGGAACACGGTGCTCTGCTCGCTCGGCGCCGCAGCTGGCAGCGCGTGGATGACCGTCTCGGAACAGGCCGAGTGGGTCTCGGACATCGTCAAGTACGTTATCATCGCGATCGTGGCGGTGGTCGCCGTCTTCTGGATCGTCAAGCGCATCATCCCCAACCTGCGCCAGGAGCGCAACGCCGCCAAGGATGCCTCGGAGACGGGGCACACGCCCAAGCACATGCGCTAAACGCCAGACGCCCAAAACGCCTAGGCTCAGAACAAAACGCGCCGCCTGCAGCTCAACCGCAGGCGGCGCGTTGTTTCGCGCAAAGCGCCACGACGAGTGGGCACATTTAGCGTCTGAATCAACTGACGGGCGGGCTCGCCGACCCCTACGGGATGTTCGAGCCCTAAGTGAGAGCCTGCTTTTGGTTTTACAGAGTAGGCCCCGTTTTCAGCGCTCTGCGACCTCGGGTTTTGCTTGATTCTAAACGCGTCTACTCAGAAGTTTGCGTTTTAAGCTCTCACTTACGGCCCGAACTTCCCTCAAGACCGCTGATGGGCCCGTAACCGCACGGCAAGTGCACATCGGTCCTACCAGATGCCCAAACGCTCGCAGGCGTTCCAGATGCCGTCGGAGTCCACATCGTCGGTGACGAGCGTCGCGCGCTCCTTTACCGCGTCCCAGGCGTTGCCCATGGCGATGCTCGTGCCCACCGCGCCGAACATGCTGAGGTCGTTCTCGCCGTCGCCAAAGGCCACCGCTTCCTCTGGCTCAAGGCCAAAGCGCTCAAGCGTTGCCGCCACGCCCATGGCCTTGCCGCCCTCGCGGGGCACCACGTCGCAGAAGAGGTCGCACCAGCGCGTTGCCGTCACCTCGGTCGTGCGGTCGAGGAAGATGTGCTCCTCGCCGGGGTCAACAAAGGCGCAGAACTGATAGATCGGGCCCTCGAGCGCCTCCTCGAACGTTCCCTCGTGATACTCGAGTCCCACGTTTGCGCCCGTCCGGCGCACCCGTTCGCTCAACCTGCTCACAAAGCTGCGGTCGAGCTGCTGCACGAGCACGTCGTAGCTGTGCTCGAGATAAGCCTGCTCCAGGATGGTCCGCGCGTCGGCCGCGGCGATGGGCGCGTCGCGGTAGGCGCCCTCGCCGTCGTAGCAGCGCTGCCCATTGAGGGTGATGTAGGCGTCAAAGCCCGTGGCGAGCTCAGGCGGCAGCTCAAGCGTGGAGCGCCCGGAGGCAACGACGGTCTTTACGCCGGCCGCGCGCAGGCGGTGCAGGGCCTCCACCGTCGAGGCGGGCATATGGTGCGTCGTGAAGCTCAGGAGCGTGCCGTCGATGTCGAAAAACGCCGCCTTGATCACGTGGGCCTCCCTTGGTCGATTTCTGCTGCGCCTCGCGGCCTCGGGGGCCAGGGCGCGCCGCGCTCAAGTGTAGCGCAAGCGCAGGTGCGGCGGGCGACGAGGGACAGGCGTGCTAGGATACCCTAGGGAAACACAGACCACCTCGCTCTGCACCGGGCACGCTGCTGGGCGCTCATGGGCTTAGGCTGCCCCGGCAGCCTTGCGGCACCGCTCTCGCTGCCACCCGCGCCCACCTCACCACGGCGAGCCCCGGCGCAGCGCAGACGGCCCGCGCTTTCCTACACCACAGAAAGGATGTTTCATGGCGGTTCTCCTCGGCTGCGACAGCATCTCGCTCGACTTCCCCACCAAGGAGGTCTTTCGCAACGTGACCCTCGGTGTAAACGAGGGCGACCGTATCGGCATCGTCGGCAAGAACGGCGGCGGCAAGTCGACTCTGCTCGCACTCCTCGCGGGCGCCCTCGAGCCCGACGCCGGGCGCGTCACGCACCGGCGCGGCCTCACGGTGGGGCTCCTCGGCCAGCGTGACTCCCTCAACGACGCCCAAACGGTTCACGAGGCCGTAGTGGGCGACACCCCCGAGTACGAATGGGCCGCGAGCCCGCGCATCCGCTCGATCCTCGAGGGGCTCATCGCCGACGTGCCGTGGGAGGCCCGCGTGGGCGAGCTCTCGGGTGGCCAGCGCCGGCGCGTGGACCTCGCGCGGCTCCTCATCGGCGACTGGGACGTGCTCGCGCTGGACGAGCCTACTAACCACCTCGACATGCGGACCATCAACTGGCTTGCCGGACACCTCAAGACCCGCTGGCAGGCGGGCTCGGGGGCGCTCCTCGTGGTAACGCACGACCGGTGGTTCCTCGACGAGGTGGCCATCGAGATGTGGGAGGTGCACGACACGCGCGTCGACCCCTTTGAGGGCGGCTACTCGGCCTACATCCTGCAGCGCGTGGAGCGCGACCGGCTCGCGGCGGTGGCCGAGGAGCGCCGGCGCAACATGGCCCGCAAAGAGCTCGCCTGGCTCTCGCGCGGAGCGCAGGCGCGAAGCACCAAGCCCAAGTTCCGCGTCGAGGCCGCGCGCGAGCTCATCGCCGATGTTCCGCCGCTCAGAAACGAGCTCGAGCTCAAGCGGCTCGCGGTGGCGCGCCTCGGCAAGCAGGTGATCGACGTTCTCGACGTCACAGCTGGCTACCCGGATGACGAAAAACAACCCCGTCCCAAAACGAGTCACCCGGTTCTTGAGGACGTCACCTGGCTCATCGGCGCGGGTGACCGCTTTGGCCTGCTCGGCGAGAACGGTGCCGGCAAGTCGACCCTCATCGACATCATACGTGGCAAACTTGAGCCACTGCGCGGCCGCGTAAAGATCGGGCAGACCGTGCGCTTTGGCGTGCTCTCGCAGCAGCTCGTGGAGCTCGCCCCTTACCTTTCGAGCACGATCCGCGAGGTGCTCTCGCACTACAAGCGCAGCTACATCATCGACGGCAAGGAGACGAGCCCCGAGAAGCTCCTCGAGCGGCTCGGCTTTACCACGCAGCAGCTCATGAGCCGCATCGGCGACCTCTCGGGTGGCCAGCGGCGCCGGCTCATGCTCCTGCTCACCATCCTCGACGAGCCCAACGTGCTCATCTTGGACGAGCCGGGCAACGATCTCGACACCGACATGCTCGCCATCGTGGAGGACCTGCTCGACGGCTGGCCGGGCACGCTCATCCTCGTCACGCACGACCGCTACCTCATGGAGCGCGTGACCGACCAGCAGTACGCGATCATCGACGGGCACCTGCGTCACGTGCCGGGCGGCGTGGATGAGTACCTGCGCCTTGTGAGCGGGCACCACGGCACGGCGCGCCCGGGATCGGTCGAGGCGCTGCTCGAGGGGCCGAGTGGGGCGAGCGTGCCCGCGAAGTCCGGGGACGGCACGACTGCCAGCGCCCCGGCGAGCAGCCTCAGTAACGCCGAGCGTCAGCGGCTCCGCCGTGAGGTCGCCTCACTCGAACGGCGCATGGAAACTCAGCAGGGCAGAATCGACGAGCTCGAGCGCGGCATGGGAGAGATCGACCCCACCGACTACCAGGCGCTCGAGGCTCAGCAGGGGCGCATCGCCGAGGCGCGCGCCGCCCTCGACGAGCTCGAGGGCGCCTGGCTCGAGGCGAGCGAGCAGCTCGAGGGCTAGCCCGAAGCAAGACTCATTTTGGGACGAGGTTGTTTTCAGAGAAAATGGGGACGGGTGCGTTTTTCGCAAAAATGAGAAAAACGCACCCGTCCCCATTTTCTCTAGACGAGGCACTCCAACTCGTCGGCCAAGCGCTCGGCTGCCTGTGCCTGCCCGAGCCCGGCGGACGCCTCGCGCATCCGTGCCCGGCGCGCCGGGTCGCGCAAAAGCCCCAAGAGCTCATCGGCAAACGCCGGAGAATCGATATCGGCGTCGGCAAACATCACCGCTGCGCCGGCATCCACCAGCGTGTGGGCATTGGTGGTTTGATGGTCGGCCGTGGCAAAGGGGTACGGCACGAGCACGGCCGGCACGGCAAGCGCCGCAATCTCGGCGATGGAGGAGGCACCGGCGCGCGACAGCACGAGGTCGGCCGCGGCGAGCACGTCCCCCATATCGTCGATATAGCCCTGCACGCGGTAGCGCGCCGCCTCCGTGGGCGTGAGCGCGAGCGCCTCGCGCGTAGCCTCGAGGTCATCGGCACCCGTAGCGTGGAGCACATGCAGCCCCGGGATCGCCAGCAGGTCGCGCTTGAGCGAGGCCATGCGCGTGTTGAGGTGATGCGCCCCGAGCGAGCCACCAAAGACCACAAGGAGCGTGCCGTCCTCGGGCACCGCGAGCGCCGTGCGGCCGCGCACGCGACTCCCCTCGAGCACCTGACGGCGCACGGGATTCCCCGTAAAGTGGATAACCCCCTCGCGCGCACCCGCGCGGCGGAAGACATCGGCCACACTCGGGTGCCCGATGGCGATGAGCGCGGCATCGCGCGCCGACTGCTTGTTGGCGAGCCCCGGCACAGAGTTCTGCTCGTGGAGGGCGATAGGAATCTTAAGGCGCTTAGCCGCACGCAAAAGCGGCAACTCCACGTACGCGCCAAAGCCGATGGCCACGTCGGGCTTGAGGGCGGGCTCGGCGCGGAACGCCCGAGCGATGCGGCGCTCCTCGTGCGCAAGGTGGCCGAGCGCCGTGACGAGCGTCCAGGGGTGCTGCCGGTCAAAGCCCGTCACGTTTACGGGGAAGAAGTCAAAGCCCGCCTCGGGGACGAGCCGCCCCTCGAGACGACGCTCCTCGCCAAAGAACCGAACCTCGTGGCCCCGGTCGCGCAGACACTCGGCAAGCGCGAGGGCCGGGTTGACATGCCCGGCGGTGCCACCCGCCGCAATCGCGATCCGCATCCTATCTGCCATCTCGACTCCTTCCGCGCGGCCCGCGCCCGCGCGAGCCATACCCGCTCCCCGAGTCACCCGGGTACGCGTCGCGCGTGCGCAGGCGCTCCGCCGGGTCGTAGTCCAAGTTTATACGGTCGTAGCCGCCCGAGGGAGCTGAGCGCCCCGCAAGCCACGCATCGGCCGCACCGCGCCCGGCATCCGCCTCTGCGCGCGTCCCCCGTGCGCGACGGGTACCGCTCAGGGGAGCCGAACCGCCGGGTCGCGCAGCGCCGGTGTAGCCACCGGCCGCGCCGGCCCCGGGGGCCGCGCCCGAGGCACCCGCGCCGTCCACCACGGTAAAGCCCGAGCGCCGGCCAGTGCGCACGTGCACCGATCCCGCCGTGGTCTCGGACGGGTTAACGGCGTAGCCGCCCTGCGGAGCGCCCTCGGCACCCCACAGGTCGCCACCCGCCGCGCGCGCAGCACCCCCCTCGCCCACCACGGCCATCCGCGACCGGCGCTCGTCGTGCACCGTGCGCTGGTTGCTCTCGAGCGACACGCGCATCACGAGCCCCGCCACGCCGAGCATGGCGATCATCGACGACCCGCCGTACGAGATAAAGGGCATGGTCTTGCCCGTCATGGGTGTGACTCCCAGAATGCCGAGGGCGTTGACCAAAAACTGCAGCATGATGAGCACGCCGCACCCGTAGGCGATGAGCCGTCCCTGCACCGTGGGAGACTGCGACGCAATCTTAAAGATCGACCACACCATAAGCGCATACACGGCAAAGAAGATGAGCATCCCCACAAAGCCCAGCTCCTCGCCGATGATGGCGAGGATGTAGTCGTTATGGGCCTCGGGGAGGTAGTTGTACTTCATGGTGGAGTTGCCGATACCCCGGCCAAAGAGCCCGCCCGAAGCAAACGCCATGATGGCGAGCACGGCCTGGTAGCCCGTATCGTACGGGTCGGCCCACGGGTCGGAGGACATGCGCGCCATGCGGTAGTCGGCCGTAACGATAAAGATCGCCGTCGCCGCCAGGCCCACGCCCAGCACCGCGAGGATCACCTTGTACGAGAAGCCCGCAAAAAAGCACATGGCAAAGACGGTGCCCGCGATGATGAGGCAGCTGCCGAGGTCGGGCTCGGCGATGATGAGCACAAGCGGCAGTGCCACGCAGGCACCGAGCATGACGATGAAGGTCGCGGTGTCGATGGCCTCCATCTCGTAGTACTCGTGGAAGATCTTGGCCGCGGTGACGATAACAACCGGTTTGACAAACTCCGAGGGTTGGAGCTGCTGGCCGGCGATGACGATCCAACGCGTGGCGCCGCCGTGCTCCTCGCCCACCACAAGCACGGCGAGCAGGAGCAGAAGCGAGCAGCCCCAGATGACCCACATGGCGCTGGAGCGCATGAACTCGAGCGGCACGCCCACGCTCACCACCACCATGAGCACGAGTCCCACCCCGATGAACATCGCCTGGCGCGTGAGGAAGTACGTGGAGCTCTCGTACTCCTTGAGGGCCTCCACTGCCGAGGCTGAGTAGACCATCAGAAGGCCAAACGCGAGGATCGCCACGAGCGTGACGATAAAGATGAGGCGCGGGCGCATGATGCGCGCGGGCACGCCGGCGATGAGCTGCTCGCCGAGCGAGGAGTGCTCGCCTGCACGGTCGCGCCGGCGCGAGAAGAGCCGGCGCACACCGCCGCGCTCAGACGCCGCAGCGCTCGCCTCGCCCTCGCCGGCTGCACGCCGGCCCCGCTGCGTTGTCTCGGGTGCGCCCGCGGGAGCCATACCCGCGTCGCGCCGGTACTCGCCCGCCATTAAGACCCCCTACCGTTCTGAGGGGTCGGACGCGGCGAGCTCGGACACGTAGGAGCGGAAGCGGTCGCCGCGCTCCTCAAAGCCCGAGAACTCGTCAAACGATGCGCACGCCGGCGAGAGCAGTACCACGTCGCCCGACTCGGCGAGCGTGTGCGCCACGTCCACGGCGTCGCGCAGGTTCTCCGCCTCGGCAAGGTCTACCGCCGAGGCACCCTCCGCAGCGCGGAACGCCTCGAGAAAGCGCCCGCGCGCCGCCCCAAAGCACACGATGGCGCCCACGGTTGAGCCCATGACCGTGCGGGCAAACTCCTCGAGCGGCGTGCCCTTGTCGGAGCCGCCGATGAGAAGCACCACGCGCTCAGTCGGGAAGGCGGTAAGCGCTTTCTCCACCGCATCGGTGTTGGTTGCCTTGGAATCGTTGAAGTAGCGCACGCCGTCCACGCAGCCCACCGGCTCGATACGGTGCGGCAGGGCGGCAAAACTCGCAAGCCCCGCGCGCACGCCGGAGGCATCGGCCCCCACAAAGAGCGCGGCCGCGGCCGCGGCAAGGGCGTTCAGCCAGTTATGGGCACCCTGGATCTTGAGCTCGTCGGTCCGCACAAGGGCGGTCTCCGCGCCCGCGAGGCGCACCGTGAGCACGCCGTCGCGCACAAAGGCCGCGTCCGCGCCGCCGGCGTCGGCAAGGCCGAGCGAGAGCACGCGCCGGCCCCCGTCCTCAACAAGCGGGAGTACCTGCCGCGCCCCCTCATCCTCCACGTCCACGATCGCGAGGTCGCGGGGCCCCATGTTGCGGAAGAGCCGGCACTTGGCGCGCGCGTAGGCCTCATGGCTGCGGTGCCACGAGAGGTGGTCGGGGGTGATGTTGAGGAGCACCCCTACCCGCGGGTGCAGCTCCTCGGTGGTAGCGAGCTGGTAGCTCGAGAGCTCGGCCACAAACCAGCCGTCGGGCGCGCGATGGTCCACGCGGCTCGTGGGGGTGTCGCCGATGTTGCCCACCGGCTCGGCGTCGATTCCGGCGGACTCCAGCAGATGCGCCGTAAGTGCCGTCGTGGTGGTCTTGCCGTTGGTGCCCGTTATGCCGATCCAGCGCTCGGGCGAGAGCCTCCAGGCAAACTCCGGCTCACCCATCACCTGCGTGGCGTGCGCCCGCGCGCTCGCAAAGAACGGCGAGAACTCCGAGATCCCCGGGCTCGCCACGCACACGTCGTAGGATCCCTCAACGTCCTCGGTTCCAAAGACGCAGGTAACGCCCGCGCGCTCGAGCTCGAACGTCTCGGGCGTGGGGCCGCTCTGGGCACCTCCATAGAGCGTGATGGAGCTCACGCGCTCAGGGTGCGCAAGCGCCCAACGGGCCACGTCGAGGCCGGAGGTTCCCCGGCCGAGGATGAGCAGGTTCATCGTGTGAGGTAACGGCATGACGAAGGACCCCTTCAGGCTGCTGCGCCCCGCGCAGGCAGCGAAACGTTGCGGCAGCCGACCGTGCGGCCGGCGCCGAGGCTAACCGAGCTGGAAGAAGAGCGCGAGCCCGAGCGCACCAAAGGCCGCCGACACGATCCAAAAGCGGATCACGACCTTGGTCTCGGCCCAACCGAGCTTCTCAAAGTGATGGTGGATGGGTGCCATGAGAAAGACGCGCTTGCCCGTGGCCTTAAAGCTCACGACCTGAATCATCACCGAGAGCGCCTCGGCGATGAAGAGCCCGCCGATCACGAGCGACACGACCTCGGTGTTGGTCACGATCGCCACGCAGGCAAAGGCCGAGCCGAGCGCGAGCGACCCCGTGTCGCCCATGAAGATGCTCGCCGGATAGCAGTTGAACCACAGAAAGCCCAGGCAGGCACCCGAACACGAGGCAGAGAAGATGGCGAGGTTGGGGTCGCCGTGCACAAACGTGATCGCTGCCATGATGAGCATCGCGATCATGGACGTGCCGCCCGCAAGGCCGTCGAGGCCGTCGGTGAGGTTGACGGCGTTGGAGAGGCCCGCGATGAGGAGCCACGTAAAGGCCACGTAGAGCCACGGAATCTGGAAGGGCGCGCCGCCGATGGAAAGCGTGGTGGTGAGCACACCGAGGTCGATGGCAAAGCCCCCGGGGAAGCGTACCTCGGGTGCCACGCCGCAGAGGTTGACCGAGAGCAGGCAGAATGTCACGCAGATGAGCGTGAGGCCGATCATCTTGGCGTGCGGCGTAAGGCCGAGCGAGCGGCCGTGTGTAACGGAGGTGACATCGTCGATGAGCCCAAGGAGCCCCGTGGCCACGGTCGCCGCGAGCACGAGCACGAGCTCGGCGGTAAGCCGCCCCATGATAAGGCACGTTACCACGATGGCAAGCAGGATGACCACGCCGCCCATGGTGGGCGTGCCCTGCTTGATAAGGTGGCGCTTGGGGCCGTCGGCGCGGACCTGCTGGCCAAAGTGCTCGACCTTCATGAGGCGAATCCAAGCCGGCATGAGGATAAGCGCCACCACCGCGGCAATGCCAAAGGCGATAAACGTCTGGTACGTGGGATACGCGGGGTTACCGAGCATCGCCCATCACCCCTTCCACAAAACGCTCGAGGCCGACGGCATGCGACCCCTTAACGAGCACAAGGTCACCAGCGGCAAGCGTCGATCCCCACCGCTCGAGCGCGGCCTCGGGGGTCGGCACGCAGAAGATGCTCTCGGCGCTCATGCCCATGAGGCGGGCCGAGCGGGCGATGGCCTCGGCGTGCGGACCGCCCACGCAGATGAGGAGGTCGAGCTTCTTGGCCGCAGCGTAGGCGCCCACAAGGCCGTGGAGCCGCTCGCTCTCCTCGCCGAGCTCGCCCATCTCGCCGAGCACCGCCACGCGGTCGCCCGCGGCCGGGAGGCTGCTCAGCAGGTCGAGCCCTGCCGCCATCGACTCGGGGCTCGCGTTGTAGCAGTCGTCGATGAGCCGCGCGCCGCACGGGGCACCTCGGAGCTCCTGACGGTGCCCCGTGATCTTGAGCTCGTGGAAGGCTTCGTCAATCTCGTACTGCGGAACGCCCATGCGCTGCGCGATCGCCGCGGCAAAGAGGGCGTTCTGCACTGCGGGCCGCCCGGGGATGGAGAGCCCCGTGCGGTACTGGGAGCCGTTCTCGAGCATGATGTCAAAGCTCGCGCAGCCGGTGGCGTCGAGCTCGATGTTGCGGGCCGAGACGTCGTCGTCCGCGCTCATGCCGCAGAGCACCACGTCCACCCCGGCGGGGCGGGCAAAGTTCTCGATGATATAGGGGGTGAAGTCGTCCTCGCCCGAGAGCATGAGCGCGGTATGGCTCCCCTCAAAGTTGACGGAGCTCGCGGGCATGCCGGCGAGGACCTCCGCCTTGGCGCGCGCGATGTTCTCGCGGCTGCCGAGCATCCCCACGTGCGAGGTGCCGATCTTGGTGATCACGGCGTAGGCGGGCTGGGCGCAGCGGCTCATCCGCTCGATCTGCCCCGGGCCGTCCATACCCATCTCGAGCACCATGACCTGCGTGTCCTTGGGTGCCGAGAGGATGGTGAGCGGCATGCCGATGAGGTTGTTGTAGTTGCCCGCAGTGGCATGCACGCGGTAGCGCTTAGAGAGCGTGGCGGCGAGGATGTCCTTGGTGGTGGTCTTGCCGATGGAGCCCGTCACCGCGATGACCGTCGAGCGCAGGCGCGCGCGGTAGCCTTGGGCGAGGCGCAGCAGAAACTCCTCGGGGTCGTCGGTCACAAAGATCGCCGCCCCATGACGCGTGGCGACCGCCCGCTCGTCCTCGGTGGGCTCGCGCGTGAGCACCACGGCCCCCGCACCCGCCTCGAGCGCGCGCTCGGCGTAGTCGTTGCCGTCGACCCGCTCGCCCGCAAAGGCAACAAAGATGCCATCAGGCTCCACAAGGCGCGAGTCGATGAACACGCCCCGGCACAGGCGCTCGCCATTGCCTGCAACGCCACGGGCCCCCGTGACACTCTCGATATACTTCACGGCGATCTCTACCATGAACACTCCTTGGCTCAAGCGGCCCTTCCCTGCAGTCGCCCATTGTACCCGACGCCCGCGCACGGGTGGTGCAGGCCCTATGTTCCGTTGCGGCCGGCGCAGAACCCCACAGCGATGCAACCGGGCCTGCCAGGTGCATCTTCGCCAGCAGCGCAGTTAGCGCGTGCGCGCCACCCCGAGGACCGAGAGTGCCTTGGACATGATCGGCACAAAAGGCTCGCAGGCGGCGTTGGAGCCGCGCGGGGTGCCGTCGAGCGTCACGTAGCAGAGCGCCTCCGGGTCCGAGGCGGGGGCAAAGCCCAAGAACGACGACATGTAGATGTCGGCCGCGTAGCCGCCCTCCTCGGTCGCGCGCTGGGCGGTGCCGGTCTTGCCGGCCACATCGTAGCCGTCAATCTGAGCGTCCTCGCCCGTGCCCTCATCCACGACGGTCACCATCATCGAGGTCACCTGCTCGGCCGCCTCCGCGCCGATGGTGCGCACCTCGTCTCCCGACCAGTCCACGCGCTCGCCGCCCTTGGCCTGCACAAAGTGCGGGGTCGTCATGATGCCGCCGTTGGCGATGCTGCCTACGGCGCGCGCCACGCGGATAGGCGCCACGGCGATGCCCTGGCCAAAGGACATCGAGCCCAAGCTCGAGCCGTCGTAGTCCTTGCGGGCACGGATGGTACCCTGGTTCTCGCCGGGAAAGTCTATCCCCGAGTCGCCGGTGATCTGGTAGGTGTCAAGGTACTCGGCAAAGCGGTCGGCTCCGATCTTCTCGCCCACCATAACCATGCCAGTGTTGGACGAGCGGCGCATGATTTCGCGGAGCGTCATGGTGAGGCCGTAGTCGCGGTCGTCGGCGTCGCCCACCATGTCGTCGCCCACCTTGATCTGGGCGGGCACGGCAAACTCAGTGTCGGGCGTCACGAGCCCCAAATCGAGCGCCATACCCGAGACGAGTGTCTTAAAGACCGAGCCCGGCTCGTAGGAGTCGGTCACCACGCGCAGGTTCATGTCGGACGACGACGCGTTGGCGAGGTCGGTCTGGTCGTAGGTGGGGCATGAGCAGCACGCAAGGATCTCTCCCGAGCGCGGGTCGGTCACGATGACCGAGCCGCTCACCGCGTGCGCACCCTCCACCGCCTCGGCAAGAGCCTCCTCGGCTGCCTGCTGGATGTCCATGTCGAGCGTGAGCACCAGGTCGGCGCCGTCCTCGGCCTCGACCTTCTCGTAGGCGCCCCCGGCGATGAACGAGCCGTCGCGGGCGCGCTCGCGCACGAGGTAGCCGTTGGTGCCGGTGAGGATGTCGTTGTACTGGGCCTCGAGCCCGCTTATGCCCTCGTTATCGATGTTCACCACGCCGAGGATCTGCGAGGCGAGGTTGCCGTAGGGGTAGACGCGCATGATGGAGGGTTCGAACTCGATCCCCTTGAGCTTATAGCCGGCGAGCTCGGTGGCGAGGTCCTCGTTGACCTGGCGCTTAAGGTAGACGAAGGTCTTGTCGCGCGTGAGCTTCTCGCGCGCGTCGGCCTCGTCCATGCCGAGCACCGTTACGAGCGCCTTGGCGGCTTTGTCCACATCCTCCACGAGCTTGGGGTTAGCGTAGACGTTCTCGCACTCCACGCTCTGCGCGATGACGTTGCCGTTGCGGTCGTAGATGGTCCCACGCTTTGCAAAAAGGGTCTGGCTCGAGACGCGGCGCTCGTCGGCGCGGTCGCGGTAGGTTTGGGCGTTGACGACCTGGTAGTCGAGGAGCTGTCCCACCGCGGCGAGCACGCCGGCGCCCAAAAGGCCGGCCACCACCGTGCGGCGCGGAATGTTCTCGTGGTCCATATCGCTGTGGAGCAGGTCAACGCGCGGCGCAGTGCCCCGCCCGCGGCCCGGCGTGCGCCCGGAGCCGCCGTTGCCGGAGCCCGAGCCGCCACCATAGCGGCCCGAACCGTAGGCGCTGCCGCTTGCGCGGTATCCGCCCCTGCCGCCGGTCCGCCCGGCGCCCTGAGCGCGCGAACGGCCGCCCCGAGCCTCAGGGCGACCGTCGCCGTATCGATCGCTGCGTCTGTTTGCGCCGCGACGGCTTCCCCCGCCGCGGCCCGTGTATCCGTCTCGTGCCACGCAGGACTCCTTACTGCGCCGCAGCCGTCGCACCGTCTGCCGCACCGGTGGCGGCATCGGCGGATGCGGCCGCCGTATCGCTCAAGTCGAGGGTGATCGTGTCCTTGGGCTCGACCATGCTGAGCGTGTCCTCCGCAAGGTCGCGGATACGCGAGTCGGCCCCGTAGACCGAGCGCATGACCTCGAGGTCACCCGTCTGGTCGCGGGCGGTAGAGAGCTCGTTGGAGGTCGTGGCGTTGGCGTTGAGCTCGGCGGCAGTGAGGCTCGCCAAACCAACGCGCGCCAGGCCGATGACAAAGACCAGGGCTGCGAGCACGCAGAAGACCTTTACCACATGGGTAAAGACCGGGCTCACCACCTGGTCGGCCTCGCGGCCGGCACCCGTGTAGACGTCAAACCGCGGCCTGGCCTCGGGCGCCGGTGCAGGCGCCGCCGGGCGCGGCGCGGGCGCGGCGGCCCGCATATCATAGGCATATGCTGCGTTTGAGGTGTGGTAACCCATGATATGCCGGCCTCCCGTCCTTGCGATGGTAGTACGTTTACGCTTCGTTTCTGCTGCTACGGGACAGACCTCGAAGCGCTTTGCCGGCACCTTTACAGACGCTCGGCAACGCGGATCTTGGCCGATCTCGCCCGCGGGTTGCGTGCGACCTCTTCGGCGCTCGCGACCAGCGGTTTTTTGGTTATGACTCTGACTCTCGGCACGTTGCCGCACACGCAGACCGGAATATCCGGCGGGCACGTGCAGCCCCGGCTCAGCTCCTGGAAGGTATGCTTGGCGATGCGGTCCTCAAGCGAGTGGTACGAGATGACGCACACCCTTCCGCCGGGGTTGAGCCAGCGGATGGCGGCGTCGAGCCCGCGCTCGAACACCTCGAGCTCGTGGTTCACCTCGATGCGGATGGCCTGGAAGGTCTTCCGCGCGGGGTGATGCCCATGCCGGCGCGCCGCGGCGGGAATGGCCGCCTTGATCGCGTCGACGAGCTCGGTCGTCGTCTCGATGGGCTTGACCTTGCGCCGCCGCACGATCTCCCGGGCGATTTCTCGAGCGTAGCGCTCGTCGCCGTAGAAACGGAGGATCCGAGCGATGTCGGCTTCGGTATTTGATGGTGAGTTTATGACATCAGCTGCGGTTAAGGTATTGTTCCTCGGATCCATCCGCATATCAAGGGGGGCATCCTCGTTGTACGAGAAGCCCCGCTCCGGGATATCGAGTTGCGGGCTCGAGACGCCCAGGTCAAAGAGGAAGCCGTCGACGCCGGGAATCTCGGCGCGGCAGAGCAGCTCGTCCAGATCGCCGAAGTTCCCCTTGAGGAGCTTCACCGGAGTGTCCGGCACCTCGCGCTTCAAGCGCGCCGAGGCGGCCTCGAGCGCCATGTCGTCCTGGTCGATCCCGATGAGGAGCCCCTCTCCGCCCACGGCCGCGGCCATCTTTACGGAATGGCCCGCGCCGCCGAGCGTGCAGTCGCACACGGTGTTGCCCGGTGCGAGCGAAAGTGCATCCAGCACTTCCTGGAGCATGACGGGTTCATGCCGATATTCAGGTGTCAACGTTCCCTCACCCATGTACGTATCCTCCTCGAGCAACGCCGGCGCCTAGCCGAAGAAGTTCGCGACGGTCTTGCGCGCCTCGGCGCGGCGGGCCTCGTGCGTAGCGCGGTCCCAGATCACGAGACGGTCGTCGTTGCCCACGACCGTGACCTCGCCCGTGAGATGCGCGTCGGCACGGCAGCTCTCGGGGATGCTGATCCGGGAGGCGGAGTCTATTTTGAGTTCGATTGCCTCCCCGTTCAGCCATTCCCGAACGACGCGGTGCTCTTCGTTGGTCGGGTCAAACCCGCCCTTGGCGACAAACACCGAATCGAGCCAGGCACGGAACGTGTCCTCGGTGAACACGTACACGGCGTCGACCTCCTTCTCAGGAGCGTAGATGACGCGCACCCGCTCGGGAAGCTCGTTGCGAAGTGCAGGCGGTATGGAGAGACGGCCCTTTGCATCGAGATTTCGATCATAGGTACCGGTCAGATACACCGCGTGCACCCCCTTAGGCTTCTCGTGGGCAGGTGCGGGAGCCACCCCGCTGTCGACGCTTCCCATTGTAGCGGGAGAAGCTCCCCTGTGGCCCCATTTTTTCCCACTGGCTCCCCCACCAGCCCCCGCAGACCCCCAAGCGGCCCCACACGGACCCCGCGGGCAACACAAGATATTGGGTTTACGTGCGGCAGCGCCCCCACCGGTCGAGCGTGGGAGGCAAACCTAAACCTTCAAGGTGAGATTGAATCGAATTTCTGTTCGTACCTGCGAGTTTGTGTCGAAACAGAGAACCCGCAGGTCAGTGCAGGGTGGCGTGACAGTGGGGACAGGCTATGTTGTCACGCAACAAAAAAACCTGTCCCCACTGTCACAACATGGGTCAAACGGAACACGTCCCCAAATGACCCATTTTGGGTGCTACGGGAGGCCGGCCCGTGGATGAGCGGAAAGATAGACTTCCTCCAACTGCGTGCGGTCGAGGTGGGTGTAGATCTGGGTCGTCGAGATGTCGCGGTGGCCCAAAATCTCCTGCAGCACGCGCAGGTCGGCGCCGCCGGCGAGCATGTGGGTCGCAAACGAGTGGCGGAGCGTATGGGGGTGCAACCCCTCGATTCCCACCGCGCGCCCATAGCGCTCACAAATGGTGTGCACCGCCTGACGCGAGAGACGCCCGCCGTTCTTGTTGAGAAAGACCGCATCGCCCGGCACCGCACGGCGCGCATGAGCCGCAAGCTCGGCACGCGGGCCGTCGAGGTAGGCTGCGAGCGCCGAGCGCGCCGAGCCCACAAGTGGCACGAGCCGCTCCTTCGACCCCTTGCCAAAAACCCGGGCAAATTCCTCGTCAAGATAGAGGTCGCGCAGGTCGAGCCCCACGAGCTCACTCACGCGCAGGCCGCAGCCGTAGAGCGCCTCGAGCACGGCTCGGTCGCGCGCGCCGGCGGCCGTGGGCGGAAACGGCTGCTCCAGCAGGCGCGTCGCCGCCTCGACCGAGATCGCATCGGGCAGGCGCTCCTCCTTCTTGGGGAGTGCCACCGCAGCAGCCGGGGTCGCGGTGGAAAAGCCCTCACGCAACATGAACGCGTGCAGGCCCTTCACCGCCGAGAGAGCTCGCTCGATAGACGAGTCGGCGTACCCGCCATCGCGACGGGCGGCCACAAAGGCCTCGATGTCGGTGCGCACCACATCGTCCGGCGCGGTGATACCTCGCTCCACGAGAAAGGCCGCGTACGTGGCAAGGTCGCGCCGATACGCGGCGATCGTGTTGGCGGCAAGCCCGCGCTCAACGGTCAGGTAGTCGAGGTAGGCCCGCACCGCCTGCTCCAGCGGGGTCGGAGACGGGGCCGGCACCGAGCCGAGAGCAGCCTCACCCGTACCGCCCGCCGCAGCGGAAACACCGGCACGCGCAGCCCGGCCACCCCCGGCAGCAGGCAATTCGGAAGCAACGCCCGCGCGCTCCGCCATCGCGCCGGCGCGCGCCCCATGCGCGCAGGGCGCGCCGGAGCGGGAAGCCCCCGCGCCCGACGCGCCCTCGCGCTCAGCTATGTCTGTCAGCTGCCCCAAACTTAGCAGTCGCAATCGGCCGGGGCATTCATCGGCGTGACCTCGTGACGGTCCACGCCCTCGTGCCGCGCGATCGCGGCGCGCATAAACTCGCGGAAGAGCGGCTGGGGCTTCGTCGGGCGGCTCTTGAACTCGGGGTGCGCCTGCGTGGCCACAAACCACGGGTGCGCGTCCTCGGGGAGCTCAACCATCTCAACGAGGCGCTCGTCGGGCGAGACGCCCGCGATCACCAGGCCGGCCTGCTCGAGCGTCTCGCGATAGGCGTTGTTGAACTCGTAGCGATGACGGTGGCGCTCGTACACGAGCTCCTCACCATAGGCCTCGCGCGTGAGCGTGCCCTCCGCAAGACGCGCCGGGTAAGCGCCGAGGCGCATGGTGCCGCCCTTGTCGGTCACGTCCTCCTGCGAGCTCATGAGGTCAATGACGGGATAGGTGCAGTCGGACACAAACTCCGTGGAGTTGGCATCGGTAAGCCCCGCGACGTGACGAGCAAACTCGCACACGGCCACCTGCATGCCAAGGCAGAGACCCAGGTAGGGAATCTTGTTCTCGCGCGCATAGCGGGCCGCGGCGATCTTGCCCTCAAGACCGCGGATGCCAAAGCCACCCGGCACCACGATGCCCGACGCGTCGCCGAGCACCTCGGGGGCCGTCTCCCAGCTGAGCTCCTCGCCGTCCACGAGCTGCACGTCCACATGGCGGTCGAAGAAAATCCCCGAGTGGCGGAGCGCCTCGATCACCGAGAGGTAGGCGTCCGGCAGCTGGGTGTACTTGCCCACCACGGCGATCTTGACCTTGTCGGCGTGGCGGTTGGCGTGGTCCTGCTTCTCGAGGAAGCGGTACCAGTCCTCCATGTGGCGCTCGCGCGGCTCCAGGCCGAGGCGCTCGCAAACGCGCAGGTCAAAGTCCTGGTCGGCGAGCATGCGGGGCACGTCGTAGATCGAGGCGCAGTCCTCGTTGGTAAAGACGCAGTCCACGTCCACGTCGCAGAAGCTCGCGATCTTGGCGCGGATCCCATCATCGATCTCGTGGTCGCTTCGCAGCACGATGATGTCGGGCTGAATGCCGAGCGAGCGGAGCTCCTTGACGCTGTGCTGCGTGGGCTTGGTCTTGACCTCGTGCGCGGCGGCGATGTAGGGCACGAGCGACACGTGGATGTAGAGCACGTTCTCGGGGCCGGCGTCCTTCTTGTACTGGCGAATGGCCTCAAGGAAGGCCTGGCTCTCGATGTCACCGATGGTGCCGCCGAGCTCGGTGATGACCACGTCGGAGCCAGTCTGCTCCTCAACGCGGCGGAACTTGTCCTTAATGGCGCCGGTGACGTGCGGAATCACCTGCACGGTGCCGCCCAGAAAGTCGCCGCGGCGCTCACGCGCGATGAGGTTCTTGTAGATGGCGCCCGTGGTGAAGTTGGAGTCACGGGTGAGATTCTCGTCGATAAAGCGCTCATAGTGGCCGAGGTCGAGGTCGGACTCGTAGCCGTCCTCGGTTACAAAGACCTCACCGTGCTGGAAGGGGCTCATGGTGCCCGGGTCGACGTTGAGGTACGGATCCGCCTTCTGCATGGTGACCTTGTAGCCGCGGCTCTTGAGCAGACGCCCCAGCGAGGCGGCCGTGATGCCCTTGCCGAGGGACGAGACGACGCCACCGGTCACGAAGATGTGCTTGGTCATAAGTTTGTACCTGCGCTTTCCCGCTTGGAACTGTGAGTCCTTACGGGTCTTTATCGTAGCACTCGCGCCCGCGGCGCGCGGCGACGTTTTCTCGTTAACGCAGCGGTGACAAACGGAGGCGGCGTCGGGGCGGGGCAACCGGAGTGCCCGCCCCCATCACCAGCCCCGCATCCGACCCCCTTGAGTCACCATGCGATAAGTTGCGAGCGGCGATGCCTATACTCAGCGAGCTCGACCGCTTTCACCGTAAGTGACATGGGATTCTTTGCAAGATTTCAAAAGGCAGCGAAAACATGGACTGGAATGTTAAGCCCCAATCCCACCCTGGTCGCCCTAGATGTTACCCTGGGCATCGCAGGGCAACGTTGCCACGATCTCAATGTGCACCCACTTGGAATCCGTATCAGGGATTGTGTAGTCGACCTTCAGACCCTCCGCTTTGAGCATGTCGACTGCCCTATACAAGAACCTTTTAACGATTGGGATGTCCCAGCAGAGGATAGCAGATGACTTGTCGCTCTCGTATGGACAAAAGTATTTGTTGCTCTTCACGTAGTCAAGAATATCCCCAGACGGCCGCAGAATCCCCTGGTCCGCACAGTCCGACCAGAACTTGAATGAGGTGTAATCATGCTGTTCAAGGTTAAATGACAACTCGGCAATGTATCGACAATTGCTCTTCCGACCGAATATACCCTCACGAAAGTAGAAAGAGCGAGTGCTGATGCTGGATGTCAAATTGTCCTTGATGTACGTCACGAAGCACATCGCGAACTCATCCACCTCTTCCGTCGTTACGGAGTCCCGCGCCCGCTGTAGTTGGTCGGCCTGTCGCGCAGTCGTACTATCAGCCTCGCTTTGTACTTGGCGCAACTCGTCGATAAATGACATTGTCGTGGCCTCCTCCGAACGCTGCACATTGGCAATCAGAGACTTCCATCTTCGTAGTATGGAAGCTTAACCGGTAAAGCTTTCCTGCATGATCCGGGGCACCCAGCTTTTTCATTCTTTAACTTCGTCACTTATGGTAATACCCGCTCCGCTCAAACTTGGGCTCGCAGCACACGTTGATGCCGAGCTTCTTGAGGAGCGCCTCGTCAGTCGCCGAGATGATCACCGAGAAGAACGCGTCGCAGCCACGCAGCTTCGGCAGCCCCGCGAGCACTCGCGCCGCCACCTCGCTCGTCGCCGAGGTGATGGAGAGCGCAATGAGCGTCTCGTCCGGGTGGAGACGCGGGTTCTTGCTCCCCAGCTGCTGGGTCTTGAGGCGGCTGATGGGCTCGATCGCCTCGTTGCTGATCACCTCGAGCTCCAGGTCCACGCCCGTCACGCACTTGAGCGCGTTCATCATGAGCGAGCTCGCCGCGCCGAGGCGCTCGGATGTCTTGCCCGTCACCACCTGGCCGTCGGGCAAAACCATCGCCCCCACGGGCGCGCCCGTCGTCTCCTCCTTGAGCAGCGCCGCCGATCGCGCCGGCGAGAAGTCCTTGGAGACCCCGGCCTTCTTCATGATCATCTTGAGCTTGTCCACGTACTCCTGCCCCGTGCCGGTGCGCTTGACGTGCACCGCAGCGGTAAAGTAGCGCCGCACAATCTCCATCTTGGCGGCCTCGCGGCAAGCGTCGTCGTCGGTGATGGCAAAGCCCACCATGTTGACGCCCATGTCCGTCGGGCTCTGATAGGGGCTCTCGCCCAGGATCTTCTCCATGAGCGCCTTGACCACGGGGAACGCCTCGACGTCGCGGTTGTAGTTGACGGTCGTCTTGCCGTAGGCCTCCAGGTGGAAGGAGTCGATGATGTTGGAGTCGTCAAGGTCGACCGTGGCGGCCTCGTAGGCGATGTTGACGGGGTGCGCGAGTGGGAGGTTCCACACCGGGAAGGTCTCGAACTTGGCGTAACCCGCCGCCACGCCGCGTTTGTGCTCGTGGTAGAGCTGCGAGAGGCAGGTCGCGAGTTTGCCCGAACCGGGGCCGGGGGCCGTTACCACCACGAGCGGGCGCGTGGTCTCTACAAATTCGTTTCGGCCGTAACCCTCCTCCGACACGATGAGGTCGATATCGTGCGGGTACCCCTCGATGGGATAGTGAAGCTTGCAGGTTATGCCGAGCATGGCAAGACGGCGGCGGAACGCCTCGGCAGCCGGCTGCCCGGCAAACTGGGTGAGCACGACTGCCGCCACAGCGAGCCCGTTGGAGCGAAAGACGTCAGCCAGGCGCAGCACGTCCTCGTCGTAGGTGATGCCGAGGTCGCCGCGGGCCTTGTTCTTCTCGATGTCGTTGGCGTTGATGGCTATGATGACCTCGACGTCGTCCGAGAGGCTCTTGAGCATGCGAAACTTGGAGTCGGGGGCAAAGCCGGGCAGCACGCGACTCGCGTGGTAGTCGTCAAAGAGCTTGCCGCCAAACTCCAGGTAGAGCTTGCCGCCAAACTGCGCGATGCGCTCGCGGATCCGCGCAGCCTGCTGCTCGATGTACGTGTCGTTGCTAAACCCCTCGCGCATGGGCGCTCCTTCCGGCGTCGGCCGCCATCGCTTCTTCTTGCGCTTGCCAGTATAGCGGAGCCTCGGGGCGTCAACGAAACCTCCGGACGCCCGCCCGCCAAGACGTTCCACCCCTTAGCAGACAAACCCGCGCGCGGGGACCCGAGGAGCACATTTGTCATTTGGAAACGCGCGAAGATGTCTGCTTGAAGCACGGGCGCATGGGGTACCATATCCCTCGCGGCAATCGCCGCCAAGGTTTCGCGCGCAAGCGCAGCTGCCGGAAACGGCACGAAAGAAAGGCACGTCATGGCACAGGGTACGGTTAAGTGGTTCAACCCCGACAAGGGTTACGGCTTCATCTCTCGCGAGGACGGCGACGACCTGTTCGTCCACTTCTCCGAGATTCAGATGGACGGTTACAAGACCCTCGACGAGGGCCAGGCCGTTGAGTTCGACATCACCACGGGCCAGAACGGCAAGCTCCAGGCTTCCAACGTCCGTAAGCTCTAAACACGCTCGACCGCGCGGCACGCGCCGCGCACGCAACGACTCGGCAGGAGGCGCCCCGCGGGGCGCCTCTTTTGGTATACGACGATGGGGCTTGCGGGACCCGTGCCTTGGGAGACCGGCCCCGCCACGGCACTACCTGCGCTACATGATGTGACCGACCACCTGAAAGCTCCTGCTCGTGTACTGCATGATCTCAAAGGCGTTGCCGTCCGGGTCGTGCACCCACATCTGGTAGGTCTCGGACGGTCCCTTGGAGATCTCGGTGTCAAAGACCACCCCGCGGCGCTCGAGCTCCTCGCGCGCGGCAAAGATGTCGTCCACCGTGAGCGCAAAGTGCGCGTAACCCAGATTCTCCCCCATGCGCGGCGCCGGCCCCTGCCCCTCGTTCTTGGGAAAGAGCTCGACAAACTGGCCCGGTGCGAGCTCGATGTAGACGATGATGACCTTCTCGGGGTCTGCGAGCGCCAGCGCGTGGTAGCCCGACTGTGGACGGTCGAGATAGGCCTTTGCGCGCGTGACGATCTTGAGCTCGCCACCGAGCTTGTTGATGTAGAAGTCCTCCATAGCCTCGAGCCGATCGGTATAGAACGAGACGTGCATGAGGTTGTTGAAGAGCATGGTCGCTACCTTTCTCGAAGGGCCCGCTGACATGCGGGAGGGCGGGCACGGCAGCAGACGGGGCAGCGCGAGACCGCCCTATTCGACGCACAAGAGGGGTCAGTAATAAAAACTTCGCGTCAATGTAAGGATGGAATGACGGTATTGCACGTAGACGGGCAACACGCGCCGGAAAAGATGCAGGTAGAGAACTTGCTCATATTGCGGCTACTTTGAGAAGGCGATTTTCATCCTTACATTGACGCGAAGTTTTTTATTCTGACCCCCCGTCAGCCTCGTTATGGCGGTATGCGAGTGGTCTCGCGGAGTTTCCGGAGCCGGTCCAGACCCCGCGACACCCCGAGAGGCCGGCAAGCCGCCGGGCACGCGCCATCCGCCGCGGCGCGCGAGCTCTAACCATAAAGCAAAAGCCGCCGGTCACCATACGGGCGACCGGCGGCTCCCAGGCAAAGCCGTGCGGGCGGGCTACCCCCGCGATGTGCGTTAGTCGAGGTCGGCGCCGTTGGTGGCGATGACCTTCTTGTACCAGTCGAAGGAGTCCTTCTTGTAGCGCGCGTACGAGCCGGTGCCGTCGTCGTTCTTGTCGACATAGATAAAGCCGTAGCGCTTGCGCATCTCGCCGGTTCCGGCCGACACGAGGTCGATGCAGCCCCAAGTGGTGTAGCCGATGAGGTCCACACCATGCTCGATGGCGATCTCCATCTCCTTGATGTGCTCGCGCAGGTAGTCGATGCGGTACGGGTCGTGCACCGTCAGCTGGCCGTCCTCGCCCTCAACGAGCTCGTCAAAGGCGCCCAAGCCGTTCTCCACGATCATCATCGGCTTCTCGTAGCGGTCGTACATGACCTCGAGGATGTAACGCAGGCCCTTGGGGTCGATCTGCCAGCCCCAGTCGCTCGCCTCGAGGTAGGGGTTCTTGGCGCCGATGGTCATGTTGCCGGCCGTGGTCTCGGCGCCCTGGTGCGTGGTCACGCAGCTCGACTGATAGTAGCTGAACGTGTAGAAGTCCACCGGGCCCTCGGCGAGGTCGATGAGGTCCTGCTCGGTGATGTCGAGGTGCACGTTGTGCTCGTCCCACAGGCGCTTGGCGTAGGTGCCGTACTTGCCCTTGCACTGCACGTCGCCGCAGTAGAAGAGGCTCTTCTCCCACATGTAGCGGTTGGCGAGGATGTCGTCGGGGTCGGGGGTGAGCGGGTAGTCCACCACGCCGCAGATCATGCAGCCCACGCGGTACTCGGGGTCGATCTCGTGCGCCATCTTGACGGCGTGCGCGCTCGCGACAAACTGGTTGTGCAGGTGCTGGTAGGCGTCCTGGAACTCCTCGTCGCTTGCGGGGACCATCATGCCGAGGAACGAGACGGTGTTGTTGATCTCGTTAAAGGTGAGCCAGTTCTTAACGAGGCCCTTGTACTCGGTGAGGATCGTGCGGGCGTACTTGTCAAAGAGCGCGATGGTCTCGCGGTTCTTCCAGTCGCCGAGCTCCTCCTCGATGTAGAGGGGCGTGTCGAAGTGCCACATGGTCACGAGCGGCTCGATGTCGTACTTCTTGAGCTCTTCGAACACGCTGCGGTAGAAGTCGAGACCCGCCTGGTTGGGCTCGTCCTCGATGCCCTTGGGGAAGATGCGGCTCCACGAGATGGACATGCGGAACTGCTTGAAGCCCATCTCGGCAAAGAGGGCGATGTCCTCCTTGTAGTGATGGTAGAAGTCGATGCCGTCGTGGTTGGGATAGAGGTAGTTGTCGAGCACCGCGTACTTGGCGCCCTCGGGGAGCTTGGCGCCCCACTGCGGCATGGCCCCCTCGGTACCGTCGGGCATGCGGTAGGTGATCATGCGCGGCGTATCGACCGTGCCGCCGGTGGTCACATCGGTCTTGGCCGGACCGCGGCCGTCAACGTCCCACGCGCCCTCGCACTGGTTGGCCGCCGTAGCGCCGCCCCACAGGAATCCTTCGGGAAATGCCATGAGATCTCCTCTCGGTTGATTGATACAGGCATGGTTCCAGTATGCCTGCGTGAGGAGGTCAATCGAGGTGGAAATCGGCCAACGGACACTTCTTTTCAAGCCTCTTACCGTTTTGCCTGCACGTGCCTGACACGTTTTGATACGCCCGGATGTGACAATGGGGACAGGTTATTTTGTCACGTGACAGATCAACCTGTCCCCACTGTCACGCGGCCATGCCATCATATCCGCGATGACGGCCTTTCCAGGTGCCGCAGATTGCCGCGAAAGAGGAGGAGACGCGCCTTAGGCGGCGACCGACGATCGGGCGGCTAGGTGCAGTGCCTGGGAGGCCGCTTTGTTAGGAAAACCTATTCAGGCGGTCCTTGACCTCGGTGGTGGAGATGCCGTCGGTGCGGTCGAGGTAGACCACGTCGCAGAGGTCGCGCAGCGCCTCGAAGCGCTCATCGCCCGCCCAGTCGCTCCCCATGCAGACCACGTCCACGCGGTAGGTCTCCACATCCGAGCGCTTCTGCTCCCAGCAGCTCTCGGGAATGACGAGGTCCACATAGCGGATGGCTTCGAGCATCTCGCGGCGCACCTCGTAGGGGTAGAAGCTGCGCTTTCCCTTGCTCGCGTTGAACTCGTCGGTGGAGAGCGCCACGATGAGGTAGTCGCCGAGTGCCGCCGCCCGTTGGAGCAGGCGTATGTGCCCGTAGTGCAGAAGGTCGAAAGTGCCGTAGGTGAGGACCCGCCGCACGCCGACGTGCGGGTGCGCCTCGGCAAAGCCGGGCGCCTGCCGGATGAGCACGCCGCGACCGGCGTCCTCGGGCGAGGCGGGCACGATGGGCGATGATGCCGCGCCGGCCGTCTGCATGTTCAGCTTGTCCTGCTCCGTCATGATGGCCTCCCTGGCCTTAGCGTTTGAGGTAGCCGCGGACCACGTCCACGATGGCGTCAACGGCGCACGCCGCGGGGTCCGGGTCGATGCCGTACCCGCGCGCAAAGGCCGTCTCGCACGTGCGGTCGTACGAGCCGCAGGCAAGGTCGTCTGCAACAAGGTGGGCGAGCGCCTCGGCGTCTGCGGTGGAGATGCCCGGCGCGTCGCGCAGCGGGTCGACGTTGAGCCCGGGCGAGTTGCGGTACTCCTCGATATCGGGCACGTAGAAATAGGTTTTTACGCCTGCGAGCATGGCCTCAAACGCCACGGCCGAGTAATCGGTCACCACGTAGTCGGCCACGGCGAGGGCATCGATCGTGGCGGTGCGGTGCACCACGCGCACGCGCGGGGTGAGCACGCGACCCTCGAGGTGCTCAACGTCGAGCGGATGGGCCGAGATGAGAAGCGCGACTTCGGCAGGGAGCGAGGCATCGAGCGCGCAGACCGCGTCGGCGAGCCACGCGGGGTTGGCGTTGTTCTTGCGGAAGGTGGGCGCGTAGAGCACGACCGGGCGGTTGGTGCGGGTGCGGGTGGTACAGTCGGCGCCTACGCCCTCCCGCTGATCGCCCCGCGACTCATCCAGGGCCGGCCCATCGTGCGCAACGGAGGCGTCGCCCTCCCCCACCGCCGGCAGTGCGGCTATCTCGGCTGCGAGCGCAGCGCTCCGCTCGGCACGCATCCCGGCGTACTCCGGACGCAGCAGGTAGTCGCAGCGCGGCAGGCCGAGCGGCAAAAAGGCGCTCTCGGGGTAGCCGAACGCCTCGGCAAACGCGGGCACCGCGCCCGAAAGCCCGGCAACGATGCAGTCGTAGCCCGCGTGCATAGAGAACGCGCGGGCCGCCTCGGGCGAGCGGCCGGCCGCCGTGTGGAGCGACTGGAAGCCGAACTTCTTGATGGCGCCGAGGGCGTGCCACAACTGAATGCAGGCGGAGCGCCTGGACCCGCGCGGGATGGAAACCGCGGGCACATAGCCGTCGACCAGGCAGACCTCGGCCGTGGCGACATACCAGAGCTGCTTGAGCATCAGCGGGACGGTCATCTCGCCGCCATGCGCCACGCAGCACCAGACGAGTTTGTAATCGGGGAACGCGCGACGGAGCGCGGGCTCCAGAAGCTCAAAGTCAAAGGGGCGGGCAGACTGGCGCGAGAGCAGGGCGATGCACCGGCGCTGTGGAAAGAGGCTGAAGATGCGGAAGATGCCCGAGATCACGAGGGCGGCGAGGCGCATCACCATGCGCACCACCCCGCATGCGCGGCGGTGGTACCGACGCCCACCCGGCGCCAAGCGACGGGGCAGCGGACGCCCCCGCGGCCGCAATCGCATCTGCGCAGACGTCCCATATCCGCATCACCCAAACCCTCGACGGTTCGCAAACGCCCTCCATCATACGCGGTTTGCGCCGCGCGCGCCCACCGGTACCGCCATCTCACAGAGAAACCCAAGGGGTCGTTTGGGACCATAGTGAGAAAAACGCACCCGTCCCCATATTCTCAGTCGGCCTGGAGGAGGCGCTGGTAGGCGGCGAGCCCGCTCGTGAGCACGCGTTCGTCAAAGGTAAAGGTGTCAGCATGGAGCGGAATACCCGTCCCCGTACCGAGCAAGAGGAAGACGCCCGGGAGGTGCTGCTGGTAAAAGGCAAAGTCCTCGGCGATGAGGAGTGGCTCGGGGATACGCCCGAGCCCGGGCAGCGTCCGCTCGACCACCTTATACAGCTCCTCGTTGTTCACCACCGGCGGATAGCCCTCAGAGAAGTTGACCTCAACGGTCACGCCCTCCTCGTCGGCCGCGGTCTGGGCGAGGTCGCGGACCTCGCGGCGCGCGCGATTGAACATCTCCTCGGAGAACACGCGGAGGCTCCCCTCGAGGCGCGCCTCGGCGGCCACGGCGTTGCGGACCGTCCCCGCCTCGAGCTTGCCAAAGCGCAGCGCCATGGGTTCATCCTGCTCGAGCCGACGGCTGAGCCACTTGGACCCCACCACAAAACGCGCCGCGGCCCCGAGCGCATCGCGCCCCTCACGCCACTTGGCGATATGGCTCGAGCGCCCGTGAAAGGCGAGCGTCGTCTCACTCGAGCGCGCCAAGAGCGCACCCGGCCGCGATGCCACCTCGCCCGCCGGCAGGTCGGGCCACAGGTGGAACCCAAAGATGCGCTCGGTTGCCGTCTGCTCAAAGATCCCGCTCGCGCAGACGCGCGCCGCTCCGCCCGTGGTCTCCTCGGCCGGCTGAAACAGAAAAAGGATGTTCCGCGGGAACGACGCCACGCTCATGCCGGGCACCGCGCCGGCGATCACCCGGTCGACCCACGTTGCCGCCGCAAGTGTCATCGCCATGTGTCCGTCGTGCCCGCAGGCGTGCATGCATCCCGCGTGGCCGCTCGCAAAGGGCAGGCCCGTCGCCTCGGTCACGGGGAGAGCGTCCATATCGGAGCGAATGGCTACCGTGTGCGCACGGCCAAGGTCAAAATAGGCTGCAAGCGCGCTATGGCACGGCGTCGAGACCTCGCAGCTGAGCCCCTCGAGCACCCCGCGCACGTAGGCGAGGGTCTGGGGCAGGTCGTCATCGAGCTCCGGGATACGGTGCAGGTCGCGCCGATAGCGCGTGAGCTCGTTGAGCGTCGAGCGGTCGGCATCCTGGTTTGTCATGGTCATCGTCTCTCCCTCATCGCGGTACGGCGGATGCCGTGATGGTGCGGCGGGCGCCACGTTAATGCGGCGGGCACCACGCCGGCTGAAACTCATACTACTCATTATGTTAAGACTTCCCGCGCAGGCGGAAATGCAGCCGCCTATGTTACAGTGAACCCACTCGATAGAGGAGCGGGCGAGATGGTCCGCGGGCGAGCCGGCAGGCAGCGACCCCGCGGAGAGGCGAGTCCGCCGAACTCGGCCGCCCGGGCACGGGCACCGGGTGGGCCCGCGGGAAAGACCCGCTGGACTGTCTGCACGTCCGCAGGAGCGCTACTCGAGAGGGAGACGCATATGTCGCAGCACGATTCTGCACCGTCCGACGCCACCGCGCGAGGCACGTCCGCGCGGCCGGCGACCAAGCAGCCCTTTGTTACCAAAGACCAGCTCGTGCGCATCGCCGAGCGCTACCCCACCCCCTTCCATCTCTACGACGAGGCGGGTATCCGACGCAACATCGAGGCCATCCACGAGGCTTTTGCCTGGAATCCCGGATTCCGCGAGTACTTTGCCGTCAAGGCCAACCCCAACCCCTCGCTCATCAAGATCCTGACCGAGTACGGCTGCGGCCTCGACTGCTCAAGCGCCACCGAGCTCCTCATCGCCGACGGCGTGGGCGTCTCGGGGCACGGCATCATGTTCTCGTCCAACGACACCCCGGCCGCTGACTTTAAGCTCGCGCGCGAGCTCGGCGCCATCGTCAACTTTGACGACATCACGCACATCCCCTTCTTTGAGGAGGTCGCGGGGACCATTCCCAAAACCGTGAGCTGCCGCTTTAACCCCGGCGGGCTCTTTAGGCTGGCCAACGGCATCATGGATAACCCCGGCGACTCCAAGTACGGCATGACGGAGGAGCAGCTCTTTGAGGCCTACCGGATGCTCCTCGCGCGCGGTGCCGAGCAGTTTGGCCTCCACGCCTTCCTCGCGAGCAACACGGTCACCAACGAGTACTATCCCGCCCTTGCCCGCATCCTCTTTGAGCTTGCGGTGCGCCTTGAGCGCGAGACCGGCGCACACGTGGCCTTCATCAACCTCTCGGGTGGCGTGGGCATTCCCTACGAGCCCGGCCAGGAGCCCAACGATATCCGCGCCATCGGCGAGGGCGTGCGGCGCGCTTACGAGGAGATTCTCGTACCGGCCGGCATGGGCGACGTGGCCATCGCGACCGAGATGGGCCGCTTTGTGATGGGTCCCTACGGCTGCCTGGTGACGCGCGTGCTGCACGAGAAGCGCATCTACAAGGACTACCTCGGCGTGGACGCCTGCGCCGCCGACCTCATGCGCCCGGCGATGTACGGCGCCTACCACCACGTCACCGTGATGGGCCAGGCGGGCGGTCCCGACAAGTCCGACCTGCCCGCCACGCACGTCTACGATGTGACGGGCGGCCTCTGCGAGAACAACGACAAGTTCGCCCGCGACCGAGCGCTGCCTGAGGTAGAGATCGGCGACCTCCTCGTTATCCACGACACGGGCGCCCACGGTCACTCGATGGGCTACAACTACAACGCGCGCCTGCGCTCTGCGGAGGTGCTGCTGCACGAGGACGGCACGACCGAGCTCATCCGCCGCGCCGAGACGCCGCTCGACTACCTCGCCACGCTCAATGTGACCGAGGCGGGGCGCGAGGTCATCGCGCGGGCCACCCGCGCGCTCGAGACGGGCGAGCTCGCGGGTCCGTGGGACACCCTTGCAGACGGCCCAGATGGTGGCGCACCGCAGTCGGCGGGGGCAGCGGCCACCGCATCGCGCGCCACCGACGACGCGGCGGCCGCCAGCGCCGACACGCACCAACACGCCACTACCACCGGAAAGGAGTAGGCATGGACATCCGCAACCTGGAGGGCTCGATCGTTGCCCTCGTCACGCCCTTTGACGCGGAGGGGAACGTCGACTTTGACGCACTCGGGCGCCTCGTGGACTTCCACATCGCCCAGGGCACCGACGGCATTCTCACCCTCGGCACCACCGGCGAGTCGTCCACCATGACCGACGAGGAAGACGACGCCGTCTGCGCCTTTGTGGTGGAGCGCGTGGCCGGGCGCGTGCCGGTCATCGCCGGCTCAGGCTCCAACTCCACCGCCACGATGCTCGCCAAGAGCCTCTCGTACCAGCGCCTCGGCGCCGACGGACTCCTCATCATCACCCCCTACTACAACAAGGCCAACGAGGAGGGCATCTACCGCCACCTCGCCACCGTGGCCGACGCGGTGGACGTGCCGTGCATCGTCTACAACATCCCCGGGCGCACCGGCTGCTCGGTGAGCGTACGAAACGTTGAGCGCCTGGCAGAACACGGCAACATCATGGGCATCAAGGAGGCAAGCGGCTCGATCTCCTACGCCTCAGACATCGCGCACGTGCTGGGGCCGGACTTTCGCATGTACTCCGGCAACGACGACATGGTGGTGCCCCTGCTCTCGCTCGGCGCGTCGGGCGTTATCTCGGTTTGGGCGAATGTCCAGCCTGCGCTCGTACACGAGATGGTGGCAGCCTGGTTTGCCGGAGACGTGGCGCGCGCCCGCCAGATCCAAATCGAGGGGCTGCCGCTCGTGCACGCGCTCTTTAGCGAGGTGAACCCCATTCCCGTTAAGGAGGCGCTCGCCCAGATAGGAATGCTCGAGGCCAACTACCGCCTGCCGCTCTGCCCCATGGCCGACGCCACGCGGGAGCACCTGACCGAGACCATGAAGGGAGCTGGTCTGCTTGATTAAGATCGTCGTGATGGGCGCGGGCCGCATGGGCACGCTCATCCGCACCGTTGCCGAGGCTGCGCGCACCGAGGCGGGAGAGCCCGCCTTTGAGGTGGTCGCGCAGATCGGGTTCGACCTGTCCGAGCTCGAGGGCGCACCCGCGGCCGACGCAATCGTGGACTTCTCCAACGTTGCCACGCTCGATGCCGTGGCCGCCTACGTGCGCCGCACCGGGGCCGCCCTTGTATCGGGCACCACGGGCTATTCCGAGGAGCAGCTCGCGACGCTCCGCGCGCTCGGCGAGGATGCGCCGGTGCTGTGGAGCGGCAACTACTCCATCGGCATCGCGGCCCTGCGGCACCTCGTGGCGCAAGCAACCCGCGAGCTGCCCGGCTTTGACGTCGAGATCGTGGAGTGCCACCACAACCAGAAGGTCGACGCCCCGAGCGGCACCGCCAAGATGCTCCTCGACGAGGTCGTGGCCACCGAGGCGGAGGTCGGTGCCGGCACGTACGAGCCGATCTATGGCCGCTCGGGCCTCTGCGGCGCGCGCGACCCCCACGAGGTGGGCATGCACTCGCTTCGTGGCGGCACCGTGGCAGGCGTGCACGAGGTGCATTTCTTTGGGCCGTGCGAGGAGGTTACGCTCACGCACCGGGCCGAGAGCCGCGAGATCTTCGTCAACGGGGCGCTCGCCGCAACGCGGAAACTCGTAGGTATGGCGCCCGGGTTCTATACGTTTGACGAGGTCATGTTCGGGTAGGTGTCTGGGCGAGGGCGAGGGGCCTGCCGACCGGACGCTTCGCCGCCTGCTCGGACAGTCCTCGATTTCCGCGCGCTTTGCGCGGGAATCTGCGGAACTCGCGATCGGCGAAGCGTCCGGTTGGCAGGCCCCTCGCCCCGCAGGATGTCTACCTGGTTGATGCGTCATAGTTGGAGCCCGCTCTCACCTGCAAGGGTTTCCGTGTTGCGCTCGCTTTAGATCAAATAATGCAAAGGTTACTTAGTTGGTACGGTGACGGAAAGGAACGGTTGTTGATGAACGCTCAGGAGATTATTGATTTTATTGCTTCGGCGCCTAAGAAGACGCCGGTTAAGCTGTATGTGCGCGAGAAGCCCGGTCAGAAGGTCACATGGGGTAACGCGCACGTGTATGGTGGGCGTAAGGGCAAGATCGTCTTTGGCGACTGGGCGGAGCTCAAGCCCATCCTCGAGGCTAATACCGAGGCCTTTGACTACGTCGACATCGAGAACGACTGCCGCAACTCCGCCGTGCCGATGCTCGACCTCAAGGGCGTGAACGCCCGCATCGAGCCGGGCGCCATCATCCGCGACCAGGTGGAGATTGGCGACAACGCCGTCATCATGATGGGCGCCATCATCAACATCGGCGCCGTGATCGGCGAGGGCACCATGATCGACATGGGTGCAGTCCTGGGCGGGCGCGCCACGGTGGGCAAGAACTGCCACATCGGCGCCGGCACAGTGCTCGCCGGCGTGGTTGAGCCCGCAAGCGCCACGCCCGTGATCATTGAGGACGACGTCATGATCGGCGCGAACGCCGTGGTCCTCGAGGGCGTTCACGTGGGCACCCGCGCCGTGGTGGCTGCCGGCGCCGTGGTAGTGGAGGACGTGCCCGACGGAGCCGTAGTAGCCGGCGTGCCGGCACGCGTCATCAAGCAGCGCGACGAAAAGACCGACAGCAAGACGGGCCTCGAGGAGAGCCTGCGCCAGCTGTAGCGCAACGCCCCCGGTAAAAAACAACCACTCCAACAACATACGCCCTGACCCGCCTAGAAAAGCAGCAGGTCAGGGCGTTACCCTTTTGAGCGCCACGCCAAGGCGGATGAGCCGCCCCGGAGTGTCCCATTCCTTCTAGTAGAACAGATCGGTCAGAATGAACCCCATTTTTGACCGATTCGTTCTACCAGAAGGGACAAGACAGAAAGAATCGGCCGACGCGAGGGCTAGGTAGAAAGAATCGGACAGAATGCCGCGGATCGAATCGTCGCCATAGGACGAGCAGTGCCTCAACCCCAATCGACCCGCACCCTCTCCCCTGCCCAACCGCCTCCCAGGGCACAGCACGCCCCACCGACACCACCAGTGCCTCTACTCCGGACGATCAAGGAAACGAGCCCGGGGACCACCGAGCTCCTTCCCCTCCCAACCGCCCATAGGGGCACGGCGCGTCCGGCCTCCGCCGGGGCGCCGGCTGAGGTGCGAGGCGAGTCGCAAAGCGAGATCAAAGGCCGCCGAGCCTCGAACCTCAGCCCGCGCACCGGCGGAGGCCGGACGTACGGGAGCCGAACCCTATCGGTTCTCTATGCTGCCGATATTCTTGAGCTCAATCGAGATCAACCCGTTAGGCTCATTCACAAACTGCACGTACTCGGCATTGTTGGCCATCTCGGCCGGAATGGTGATCTCGATGCCCGTGTCGGTGCGGATCTTGAGGTTGCGCACCGCGGCACGCTGCACCTGAGCGCGCTCAACAGGTACGCGCTCGGGCACCTGCTCTTCGCGAAGTGCCTGCTTGACGGCGTCGCGGAGCACGGGCTCGTCCTCAAACGCCTCGTCCACCACATCCCACGGCGGCAGCTCCTCGTCCTCCTCAACCGCCTCGACCATCGCGGCTTTTGCGGCAGCGAGCGCCGTGACGGTGTTGGCCCCGTGCTCCTCGGCAACCTCGGCTACCACGCGGGCGACGGTGTCGATAACCTCCTTGGAAGAGACGCCCTCCGAGCACTGGAGCAGCCCGTCGGGGATGAGCATCCGGTCCTCGCCGGCGATGCTGCGCGCCTTGTCCTGGTAGAGCACCTCGAGCGAGCTCGCCCGCACGAGGGCATAGCTCGTGAGCTTCTGCGAGGGCGCGGGCAGGATGGCGTAGTGGCGTGCGATGTCGCAGGTGGTGCCACCTTGGGCGTTGTCGACCTCGTGCATAAAGGCCATACGGCTCGTGAGGAGGAGCACGGCGAACCACCGGATGTCGTCATCGTCGTCAAAGTCCGCCACGAGCACGTCGGTCGACACGAGCTTATCGGCGCGCGAGAGCTCGCCGGCAAGAAACTCCGCTACCTGCTGCGAGAGGTCGAGAAACTCCCGCTCGCCAAAGAAGTAGCGCTTGAGCTCCTCGGCAAAAGCACTCTCGGGCGCAAAGGCGCCGCGCCGGTTGTCGGCCGCCATGCGGGCGCGACCGAGGTGCTTGGTCACAAACGAACGCACCGCCCGCGTGTCGAGGGCAAGCTCGCGCTCCGAGAAGATGTTCACCGCCGAGTCAAAGTCGAGAACGTGCAGCACAGCATGGTTGATCTGCATGAAGGCTCCTTGGGTCGGGTAGCGTGGCGCACCGCGCAAGCCGTTGCCATACACGGGCAACGTCATAGGGCGCCGAAAGCTCAGACAGTATAGCGCGACTCGCCCCGTGGGCGCCAAAGCGACACGCGGCGCCTACGCCCCGCCCTCCGTACGGTCCAAGAGATGCGCGAGCTCGTCGAGCGCGTCCACGTCAACGGGCTCGCCGAGCGTGGCGTGCTCCGATGCTGCGTCCTCGCGCGCGTCACCCGCTGCACGGGCAGCGGAGACCGCCGCCTCACCTGCCGAGCGCGCCGACTCGGCGAGCTGCCCGGCGGCATCTGCCGCGCGCCCCGCGGCACGCCGGGCAGAGTCGGAGACCTTCCCCACCGTCGCCACCCTAACAAGCGCCGCCACGGTACGCTTGATGAGGTCACGCGTCTCGGGCGTCACCTCACTCGCCGCCGCGAGCATCTTGGGCAGGCTCTCCTGCCAGTTGTCGCGAATCTCGGCAAAGTAGGTGGCATCCGTAGCCCCAAAGATCGAGAACGCAGCATCGATCACCCGGCCGCGCTCCTCGGGCGAGATGCGCGCCATCCAGGCAGCGAGGGTGGAATCGAGGTAGCGGGCGCCAGCCGAGATACGCTCGACCCGCCTAAAGTCATCGCCCTCCACTACCCACGAGAAGGGGTTGTGCTGCATGAGCGAGAAGCTCGTGCTGTCGACGATGGCGTAGTCCTCTTGGTCTTCAAAGATCATGCCAAAGATCGAGGAGCGCGGGAGCGTTTTGTCGATGCGCTCGCGCATACGCGCAAACCCCGCTCCACGCAGGAACTTCTCGTTAAAACCGGGTCCATCGTGCGAAAAGGCGCGGACGATGCGGTCTTGCAGCCGGTGCGGGCACATGATGGCCGCATAGACGGCAAGGTTGCCGCCCTTGGAGTGACCGCCCACGAAGAGCGGACCAGGGCAAGCGAGCGCGGCCTCCTCAAGATACGCCGCCGCCGAGACCTGCGCCGGCACGGGGCTCTGGAAGGCCATGTTAAAGTCTTCCTTCCAGCCCACGAGCGTCGAGTCTGTGCCGCGGAAGGCCACGTAGACACCCCCGTCGGGCAGAAGGAAGGTCATCGCGGCAAACTGCTCCTCCGCGACCTCTGAGAAGCACGTGCGGTAGCCCGCCACCCGCATGTCGCGAAAGCGCGGGCTCGCGCACACCGCCATGAGGAGCTCACGGCTGCCCTCGGGGTCCCAGCTGTCACCGAACATCGCCGGAAAGTCCTCCGCGCGCAGGAGCTCGCGCACGGACAGCCCCTCCCAGCTGCAGAACCCCGCATAGAGCGGGCCGTCCTCGGGCAGGCGGAAGTAGGAGATCCACGAGAGCACCAAGCTGTCGACGGCACAAAGCGGCCGCGAGTCCAACGTATCCAATTGCGTTTGGACGTAGGTTACGAAGTTCCCCTCCCGATGCGCGCGGTCCGGCGCAGACGAATCATCCGCACCGGACCCACGGGCGCTACCGGCACGACCGGCCGGTAGCGCAAGAAGAGGGCGCGTCGCGCGTCCCCCGCGCTGTGCCACAGAGGTCTCCTACGCCTCGAAATCGACCTGGGAGATGATCTCCTTAAGGGCGGTCGCCGACTTCTGGAGCTGGGCCATCTCACCCTCATCGAGCGAGACGGGCACGCGGCAGACCACACCGTCGCGGCCCACGACCGTCGGCAGCGAGATGCAGAGGTCCTCGAGGCCGTACTCGCCCACCATGAGGCTCGAGACGGGCAGCACGCAGTCCTCATCGTGCAGGATGGCCGTGCAGATGCGCTTTACGCTCATGGCGATGCCGTAGTAGGTGGCGCGCTTCTTCTCGATGATCTCGTAGGCGCTGTTCTTTACCTCCTCGGCGATGCGCACCTCGGCCGCACGATGATCGAGGTGCCCGTGGAGCTCGCAGAAGGTGCTGAGCGGCACGCCGGCCACCTGCGCGCTCGACCACGCTACAAACTCAGAGTCGCCGTGCTCGCCCATAACGTAGGCGTGCACGTCGCGCGGATCAACATCGACGTGCTCGCCGAGCATGTACTTGAGGCGGGCGGTGTCGAGCACGGTGCCCGAGCCGATAACCTGGCCCTCGGGTAGGCCCGACATGCGGATGGCCGCATAGGTGAGCACGTCAACCGGGTTGGAGACGATGAGCAGCACGCCCGAGAAGCCGCTCTTGCGAATCTCGGGGATAATCGTCTTAAAGATGGCGACGTTCTTGTTGACGAGGTCGAGGCGGGTCTCGCCGGGCTTCTGCGCCGCACCGGCCGTAACCACGACGATGGCGGCGTCGGCAACATCGGAGTAGTCGCCGGCGTAGATCTTCATGGGGCTTGCAAACGGCACGCCGTGCGCGATGTCGAGGGCCTCGCCCTCGGCGCGGTTGCGGTCGACGTCGATGAGCACCATCTCGGAGAAGAGTCCGCTCTGCATGAGCGCAAACGCCGAGGACGAGCCCACGAAGCCGCATCCCACGATGGCAACCTTGCGATCGTTGATCATCTTTCCTCCTTTTGCATCCCCGGCGGGAGCCGGGTGCACGGGGTCAACTGACACGACAGATTATCTCCCAAATTGCGATATCCCAACCATCACATTCCGCATACGGCAAAACGGGCGGCGCGACGGGCGTCGCGGACGACCGTCCGCGGACTCAGCGAATGCCCGCCGCCTCGATGGCGTCGACGGCGGCGCGCAGCCCCTCGGGCGGCAGCACGAGCGCCATGCGCACGTAGCCCTCGCCGTGCGGCCCAAAGCTCGCCCCCGGGGTTACCACCACGCCCGCGCGCTCCATGAGCTCCTCGCAGAAGGCAAGGCTGTCGGTGCGCCCGCCCGGGAGCTTGGCCCACACAAACATCGTGCCGTGCGCGTTGGGGCGCTCCCAGCCGATGCGCTCGAGCCCGTCACAGAGGGCGTCTCGACGCTCCTGGTAGAGGTGGCGCTGGTGCTCGACCTCGTCGAGCGGCCCCTCGAGCGCGGCGATCGTGGCACGCTGGATGGGATAGAACATGCCGAAGTCGGTCTGTCCGCGGAGCTTGGCGAAGGCAGCGACCACGTCGGGCCGGCCCACCAAGAAGCTCACGCGCGCGCCCGTGACGTTAAACGACTTGGAGAGCGAGAAGAACTCCACGCCCACCTCGAGCGCACCGGGACGCGCAAGGAAGCTCCCACCGCGCGGGCCGTCGTAGACGATGTCGGAGTAGGCGTTGTCATGGACGATGAGGAGGTCGTGCTCGCGAGCGAAGGCGATGATCTCGTCGTAGAGCTCGGGCGTGGCCACGCTCCCCACGGGGTTGGCCGGCAGCGACACCACCATATACTTGGCGCGATCGGCCACCGCAGGGTCGATGCCCGCAACGTACGGACGAAAGTCGTGCTCGGCGGCGAGCGGATAGTAGACGCACTCTCCGCCCGCGATCTTGACCCCACCGGCAAAAACCGGGTAGCACGGGTCGGGCACGAGCGCGGTGTCGCCCGGATCGAGGAGTGCAAGCGCGAGCTGGCCCATGCCCTCCTGGGTGCCGGTGCACGAGGTCACCATCTCGGGCGTGATGTCCTCAACCCCGAAGCGCCGCTTGTAGTACGCGCAGACCGCCTGCTTGAGCTCGGGAAGGTCGCCGAGGCTGTACTTCCAGTTGTCCGGGTTGCGGGCGGAGTCGATGAGCGCCAGCACCACGTGGTCGTAGGGATGGAAGTCGGGCGTGCCCACCGAGAGGTTGTAGATGGTCCGCCCCTCGGCCTCCAGCGCGAGGCGCCGCTTGTTGAGCGAGGCAAAGACCTCCTCGCCAAAAAGATCGAGCCGCTTAGAGAACTGCATGATGGTTCCTTTCTCGAGAGGAGCGAATAAAAGCAACGGTGTCGGAAAGCCCAGCTTTCCCACGTGCCGCAAAGGGGTCAAACGGAACACGTCCCCAACTGACCCACAGCAACGGCCACGGCCTTTCGAAGACCAAGGTGGCGTGCTACAACGAGCCGGCGCCGGGCTTCTGTAGTGCCCGGGATTGGCCTGAAAGAGGAGGGAGCACGCCTTGCGTGCGGCGACCGACGATTGAAGGCCAAGGTCGGGTGCTACAGAAGGCCGGCAGTTAGAAGAGGTCGTCGATTTCCGCTAGCCACACCCTCGCGCTCGCGTCGCTCGGCATGCGCCAGTCGCCGCGGGGCGAGAGCGTTACCGACCCCACCTTGGGCCCGTCGGGCAGGCAGCTCCGCTTGAACTGCTGGGCAAAGAAGCGCCGGTAGAACACGCGCAGCCAGGAGAGGATCGTCTCGCGGTCATAGTCGCCCGCAAACGAGCGGCACGCCATGCGGAAGATCTTGCCCGGCGTAAAGCCAAAGCGCAGCAGGTAGTAGAGGAAGTAATCGTGGAGCTCGTAGGGGCCCACCAGGTCCTCGGTCTTCTGGGCAATCTGGCCGTCGCCCGTCGGCGGCAGCAGCTCCGGCGAGACGGGGGTGTCGAGGATGTCGAGCAGCGTCTCCTCGATCTGTCCGCCAAAGACGCCTGCCGCGTAGCGCACGAGGTGCCGCACGAGGGTCTTGGGCACGCTCGCGTTGACGGCGTACATGCTCATATGGTCGCCGTTGTAGGTGGCCCAACCGAGCGCAAGCTCGGAGAGGTCGCCCGTGCCGATCACAAAGCCGCCCTGCTGGTTGGCGAGGTCCATGAGAATCTGGGTGCGCTCGCGCGCCTGGCTGTTCTCATAGGTGACGTCGGTCTTGGCGGAATCGTGCCCGATATCGGCAAAATGCTGCTCCACAGCCGCGTGGATCGAGATCTCGCGGAAGTCGCAGCCGAGCGCCTCGGCAAGCGTCTGGGCGTTGGTCTTGGTGCGCACCGTCGTGCCAAAGCCTGGCATCGAGACCGCAGTGATCCCCTTGCGCGGAAGGCTCAGCAGGTCGAAGGCGCGGACCGTCACGAGCAGGGCGAGTGTGGAATCGAGCCCGCCCGAGAGGCCGATGACGGCGTGGCGGGTGCTCGTGTGCGCGAGGCGCGTGGCGAGGCCATGAGCCTGCAGGTTCAAGATCTCCTCGCAGCGCTCGGCAAGGTCGCCCCTATCCTCCGGAACGAAGGGCGCCTGCGGAAAGACCCGGTCCGCTTCAAGGGCAGAGCGCAGAACGACCGTGGCCTCAGCACGCTCCTCGGGCGCGCCCGCAAACGAGAAGCCGACCTCCTGCGTGCCGCCGCGGGAGAAGAGCGGACGCTGCCAAGTGGTGGAACGCCGCCGCTCGGCTACAAGGCGGTCGAGGTCGACGTCGGCGACCGCCATATCGCAGCTAAAGAGCGGCGTGCGGGCAAGAATCGAGCCGTTCTCGGCCACAAGGTTCTCCCCGGCAAACACGAGGTCGGTCGTGGACTCGCCCTCCCCCGCGTCGGCGTAAAGGTAAGCGCAGAAGAGCCGCGCCGACTGCTGCGACACGAGGCTGTGGCGATAGGCCGTCTTGCCGATGACCTCGTCAGAAGCGGAGGCGTTCATGATGACCGTTGCGTCCTGCTCGAGCGCCATGGCCACACTCGGCGGATCGGCGACCCAGAGGTCCTCGCAGACCTCCACGCCTATCGCCACGGCGCCCATTCCCGGGTCGGTACAACGGTAGACAAGGCCCGAACCCAGCGGAACCATCCCGCCGGCAAAGCTCACGAAGCTGCCGCCCCTCAACGGCGCGGGGGTAAACCAGCGGCGCTCGTAGAACTCGCCGTAGTTGGGAAGGTAGGCCTTGGCGGTCAGGCCGATGAGCCGGCCGGCGCAGCACGCGGCGGCGCAATTGTAGAGCGCAGAACCGTGCGCAACGGGCACGCCGACCGTAAAGAAGACCGGCAGTTCGGCCGTCTCGGCAAGGATGCGAGAGAGCTCGCGCTCACACGAGCGCAGGAGTGTGCGGTCCAAAAAGAGGTCCGCGCAGGTGTAGCCCGTAAGGCAGAGCTCGGGGAGCGCCAGCGCGCTTACGCCGCGCTCGGCCGCAGCGCGTACGGTGGCGATGATGGCATCCGCGTTGCCCTCCACATCCGCCACGCGGATACGGGGCGTCGCCGCCGCCACGCGGAAGAACCCGTCCCCGCCGCCCGCGCCGGCACCGTTGCCAACGCCGGCGTACACCAGCTCGTCCATCTCGTCTCCTCTCGCCGCGGGCCCTGCCCGGCTGTGATTCACGGCCCCCATTGTACCGCCGCGTGCGCGCGTGGGCGCGACGGGGAGCCCGGGCGTTGCCGACGGGCGGGGCGCCGTCCCGGCCCTCGCGCCGCGGCGCCCTCGCGATGCGCCGCGCCGCTGCGGCCCCGCGGCGCCCCGTGCCGTATCTGTCCATCCCGCGCTCTTCTTGCATGCCGCCCCGCCGGATGCCCCCGGCGGGTATCACCTCTGTGGAATCGGCCTCACGAGCGCGCCGGCGCACCGCGGGCGCGCTACCGTGAAAGCCCGAACATTCCTGCCATGAACGGAGGCACTCGAACCATGGCTTCTACGTATATCGATCCCGACCAGCAGCAGCGCACGCGCGTGGTCACGCGCGACGACTCCCCCACCTCGACGGTACTGCCCGCCTCAAAGGCTGTCGGCTACACCCAGCCCATGCAGGTTAAACGCAGACTGCTAGACGATATCTCCATCCCACAGGTCATCGCCGGTGCCGCTGCCGCCGCGACCTCGATGGTGCTCGCCTCGCAGATCGGTATCGCCGGCTCGGTGATCGGCGCCGCGATGAGCTCGGCTGTTACCGTCATATCGTCGCAGCTCTACCGGCGCTTCCTCGACGCGAGCGCCGAGAAGCTCAAGCGCGGGAGCGATGCGCTCAAAGACGCCGCCTTCTCTCATGCGGGGGCAAGCGATTACCCGCAAACGACCGGCAGCGTGCACCCGAGCGATACGTGCCTGGGGAGAGCCTCCGACGCAGCGGACGCCACGCGACTTATGACCACCCCGGGAGTGAACGGTCAGCCCATCCACGGCGCCCGTGTGGCACCAGCCAAGCTCCGCGCGCGAGCAGCGGCCGAGCGGAGTGAGAGCCAGCGCAAGGTGGTTCTCTTCTCCGTCGCAGCAGCAGCCGCTGCCGTTGCCATCTGTACCATCGCTATCCTCGTATTTACGGGCGGCGCGGGCATTGGTACCAAGACCGAGCCGCTCTTTGCCCCGCAGGCGACCGTTGACGAGCCGGCGGCCAACTCAAACGACACTGAAACCGCGGGCACCGCGCCCGCACCCGAGACGACGTCGCCGGATACGGCAAAGCCCCAGTCGCCGAGCGCTGACAGCAGTACCCCATCGAACGGCGCGGTGAATTCTGGCACGTCAACGGGCACGACAGGGGACTCCGGCACCGGCTCGTCCGATTCCAACAGCTCGGCCGGCATGGGAGGGACCCCCGGCACCGATACAGGCACGGGAAACAGTGGGGCTGCTAGCGACGGAACCTCCAGCGGCAGCGGTGCAACCTCCAACAACTCGACGGCAGGCAACACATCCGGCGCCATCAGCGGAACGGACGGCACCGGCGGCGCGGGCACCGGGACGAGCTCGGCGTCCTCGAGCAGCTCAGGCCAGTAGCCGTTCGGCCGAGGCGGTCCCCAAAGAAGGGATATCGTTGCCGCGCCGGGCTAATCGGCAGCCGGGCAAACCGAGATGCGCAGGTCGGAGCCTATCCTCCCCTTCGCCGCATGAGCTCCGGCGTTAGCCGGGACAAACGAAAAGGCGCACGCCTGTGGCCAGCCACCATGACCCCCTAGGGTAATCCTGGCCGCGGGGCCGATGGTAAGATAGGGAGAAACGCAGCAGAAAGGAAGCCATGAACCAGCGCATCAATCGCCCCGCACTTTCTCTGGGCAACCATATCTACCTCTACCAGCTTCTCAAAACGGCCCTCGGCACCGGCAAGCAGACGTTTCTCCCCGCTGTTGAGGAGGCGCTTGCGGCCGAGCAGTTCACCGCCGAAGATCTTGGGCTTGCCGACACGCGAGCGCTCCTTGAGGAGCTGAGCGACTTCATCGACCTTAAGGTCTTTAAGGGCGGGCGCATCTACGCCACCGTCGTGGCGCAGCCGGCGTGGGATGAGGCACTCGCAGCGGCGAGCAGCACCGAGAAGGAGAGCGCAAAGGTAGGCGGCAAGTCTTGGAAGCGCAAGAAGTCCGATAAGAGCCTGCGCCCGGTCAGGCCGCGCCGCGTTAAGCGGGCAGAGCCCGAGGCCGACAAAGAGATTGAGGCGGTAGCCGAGGAACCGGTAGCTCCCGAGGACGCTGCCGCGAACGACGCCGCGCAACCCGTTACGCCCGCGAAGCCCAAACCAGCTGCAGAAGAGGCCGCGTCTACCGGCGTGGAGCCGACCAAGGGTAACGCCGACGGCGTGGAGGTAGCCACCACTGAGACAGAGGACGTGCCGGCCGTGCCGTCGCCTGCCATGACGGAACCGGCACCCGAGCCCCTCGCGGCTGAGGCCAACAAAGAACCCCCTCTCCCCTCCGATGCACAAGGCGACAACACGTCCGACGAGCCCACCGCGGTATACCCCATCTCGACCCCGCACATCTCCCTCACCGTGGTCTACGACCCGGGCGCCGAGGACGATACCGAGCTTGCGCAAGATGAGCAGAAGCCGGATGCGCCGGAAGCCGAGCAAACGGCTGGCAAAGCGAACGAACGTAACGCGCACCGCGAGACAATGGAGCATACCGATTCGGGCACTGCCTCGCCTACTGATACACCCAAAACCGCCACGCACCCCGTGCCGCAGCCGACGGTCAATCCCGCCGCTGCGAACGCACCGGCAAGCGCGCCGACATCCGACAAGCCGTCCCCACAGGCAGCAGCGCCAACAACCACCGCGGAGCCGGAGCCTGCGGCGCCCCGTCCCGAGCCCGCGCCCGAGCCCGCCCAACGCGAGGCTCCCGCCCGAGCGGCACGCCCGAGCGCTCCCGTCGCCGACTACCCGGTCGACTTCGCGCGCGAGGTCTATTGCCCCGGCGACCTGCTCGTTGCGCTCACACACCTACTCCCCTATGGCGCCGATGTCCTAGGCATCCTGAGCGCGTACTTTGACATCGCCAAGCTCGCGGGGACGATCGAGGGCGGCCGCACCCGCGCGACCTTCCCGGCGGGCTACATCCGCGACGGTGAGCGGCACGAGGTGGGCGTCACCATCAAGAAGCGCACCGGCAAAGCGGCAGCCGGATGTCAGACGTGGGCGATCGCGGCAGTCGAGCACGACGCCGAGTAGCACACGACACCGATACCAAACAAAGCCGGGCGGCACTCCACAGAGGATGTGCCGCCCGGCCTCTATTCGCCGAACTTTTTACTCGCGCAGACCCTCGTCCTACTCCTCCAGCGCACGACGGGCGAGCTCAAGCCCGCCCAGGATGCCCTGGTTGCCCTCGAGCGAATTGTTCACGATGTAGGAATCGAGGTCATCCATCTCGGGCGTTACGAGGTACCCGTTGAGGTACTCGGCGACCTTCTTGCGCGCGACCTGAACGATGGGCGTGTGGTCGGCCACGCCGCCGCCGATGATGACCTTCTTGGGCGCATAGCAGAGGATAAAGTCCATGAGCGCCTGACCGAGATAGCCACCCAGCAGGTCCATGGCAAAGTCGTCATCGGCAAGCTCGCCGGCACTCTTGCCGCCCCAGCGCTTTGCCACGCCCGGCCCGGCAACGAGCCCCTCGAGGCAGTTGGCGTGGAAGGGGCAGCCCGACTCGCCCTCGGGCATGGGGTCGCGCGGGTCGCGGGTCAGCAGAATATGCCCCGCCTCGGGGTGCAGCATACCGTGGATGAGCTTGCCGCCCACCATCACGCCCGCACCCACGCCGGTGCCGATGGTGAGGTAGAGCACGTCCTCAAGGCCCTTGGCACAACCGAAGGTGACCTCACCCAAGCAGGCGATGTTGACGTCGGTGTCGTACCCCATGGGAATATCAAAGCTCGACTTGAGCGTACCCAGCAGGTCAAAGTCGCGCCAGGCGAGCTTGGGCGTCGTGAGAATCTGGCCAAAACGCGGAGAGGCCGGATCGACTGCTGTCGGGCCAAAGGCACCCACACCGAGCGCCTTGATTCCCCGATCGGCAAACCACTCTGCGCACGCGCGCACGGTCTCCTCGGGCGTGGTGGTGTCAAAGCGCCCGCGCTCGACGATCGTCCCGTCCGCATAGCCCGTTGCACAAACCATTTTGGTTCCGCCCGCCTCGAGCGAACCCAACAGAACCTGATCGGACATCTCTGCTCCCCTCGACGCCGCAGGATTGTGAAATCGTTCTCAGGATAGCACAGCCGACCGCAGCTACCTGCGGCGCTTGGGACAAAGTGGCATCTTGCTGCATTTATCGCCCAAGCGCAGCGTGCGCAAAGACTGGGAGGTAGGCGACGACCGAGCATCCCTGGGCAGCAGACGCCACGCAAGCGCGTGTAGGCTGCCCGACGCCTGCCGCCCCTTACGCCGCCGACCCGCTAGTCGCGCGTAAGCTTACGGTGGATGCGGTGCGGACGGGCCGCGTCCTCGCCCAGACGGGCCACGCGGTTCTCCTGATAGGCGGCAAAGTTGCCCTCAAACCAGTACCAGTTGCCCGGGTTCTCATCGGTCCCCTCCCACGCGAGGATGTGCGTCGCCACGCGGTCGAGGAACATGCGGTCGTGGCTGATGACCACGCTGCAGCCCGGGAACTCCAGCAGCGCCGCCTCGAGCGAGGAGAGCGTCTCGACGTCGAGGTCGTTCGTCGGCTCGTCGAGCAGCAAGAGGTTGCCTCCCTGCTTGAGGGTAAGGGCGAGGTTCAGGCGGTTGCGCTCGCCGCCCGAGAGCACGCCGGCGCGCTTCTGCTGGTCGGAACCCTTAAAGCCAAAGCTCGCCACGTACGCGCGGCTCGGGACCTCGGTCTCGCCCACGAGCATCTTGTCGGTGCCGCCCGACACGACCTCCCAGAGGGACTTATCGGGATCGATGCCCGCTCGCCCCTGGTCGACGTACGAGATCTTGACCGTCTCGCCGAGCTCGATGGTGCCCGACGTGGGCTGCTCCTCGCCGATGATCATCTTGAAGAGCGTCGACTTGCCCACGCCGTTGGGGCCGATGACGCCCACGATGCCCGCGCGCGGCAGCGTAAAGGAGAGGTCGTCGATGAGCACGCGGCCGTCGAACTCCTTGTGCAGATGCTCCACCTCGAGCACCTTGGCGCCCAGGCGCGGCCCCACCGGAATGCGGATGTCCGTCCAGTCGAGCTTCTGGCTCGCGCGGGCCTCCGCCTCCATCTCCTCGTAGCGGGCGAGACGCGCCTTGTTCTTGGCCTGGCGCGCCTTGGGGCTCGAGCGAACCCACTCGAGCTCAGACGCCATACGCTTGGCGAGCTTGGCGTCGCGCTGGCCCTGCGCCTCGATGCGCGCGGCCTTGGTCTCGAGATAGGTGGAGTAGTTGCCCTTGTAGGGGTAGAGGTGCCCGCGGTCGACCTCGCAGATCCACTCCGCCACGTTATCGAGGAAGTAGCGGTCGTGCGTGACAGCAAGCACAGCACCCTGGTAATTCTTGAGGAAGTGCTCGAGCCAGAGCACCGACTCGGCATCGAGGTGGTTGGTGGGCTCGTCGAGCAGCAGCAGGTCGGGGGCCTCGAGCAACAGCTTGCAGAGGGCCACGCGGCGACGCTCGCCGCCGGAAAGCACCGAAACCGGCATATCGGAGTCGGGCAGCTGCAGCGCGTCCATCGCCTGGCCGAGCTTGGAATCGATATCCCATCCGTCAGCCGCGTCAATCTCATCCTGCAGGCGGCCCATCTCTGCCATGAGCGCGTCAAAGTCCGCGTCGGGCGCGGCCATCTCCTCGCCGATCTGGTTGAAACGCTCGACCTTGGCAAGCAGGTCCCCAAAGGCCATGCGCACGTTCTCGATCACCGTCTTGCTGTCGTCGAGCGGCGGCTCCTGCTCGAGCAGACCTACCGTGTAGCCGGGCGTGAGGCGTGCCTCGCCATTAGAGACCTCCTCCTTGCCCGCCATGATCTTGAGCAGGGTTGACTTGCCCATGCCGTTGGGGCCGACAACGCCAATCTTGGCGCCCGGATAGAACGAGAGCGTCACGTCGTCCAGGATGACCTTGTCACCATGGGCCTTGCGCGCCTGGTACATCTGGTAGATGAACTCTGCCATGTAGAACTCCCTCCATCGCCGCGGGCCCTCCCCCGCAGCGCGCCGTATGCGTCTTGCTGCGCTTCATCGTCTCAGGTAGCAGGCGGTAAGGCGAGAGCTTCGCGCATGTTTCCATCGCGAAACCACCACTTCGACCCCCTCTCATGATAGAACGTATATTCGTCAAACACAAGTTCGATTTTCGGAGATTTTGGATTGCAGGTCTGATAGAATCGGGTCACGGCATTCGAGACGGGAGGTGGCCGACATGGGTCATGAGAGCACAACGGCAGAGACGGCCTATTCACGCCTTGAGCTGGTGTGGGGCACCCCTGCCCTCGAGCGCCTGCGTGCCGCGACCGTGATGGTACTCGGTTGCGGCGGCGTGGGTTCCAACTGCGTTGAGGCGCTTACGCGCGGCGGTATCGGGCGGCTCATCCTCGTTGATGGAGACGAGGTTGCACCGAGCAACATCAATCGGCAGGCCATCGCCTTTCCCGCAACCGTCGGGCGGCGCAAGGTGGAGGTCATGACCGAGATGGTGCGGGCCATCAACCCCGTTGCGGAGGTGGTGGCCTTTGACCGCTTTGTGCGCGCTGAGGACGTCGAAGGCCTCATGAGCGAGGCGCTCGATGCGGTGGACGGACAGCTCGACTTTGTGGTGGACGCCATCGACACCGTCTCTGCCAAGCTCGCCCTCGCCCAATGGGCGGAACACACGGCAACGCCGTTCATTGCGAGCATGGGAGGAGCCAACAAGCTCGACCCCAGCCAGCTGCGCATCTGCAGCATCTTTGACACAGCAAACGACCCACTGGCCCGCACCATGCGCAAAGAATGCCGCAAGCGGGGCATTTGCAAGCTCACCGTGCTCTCCTCGTTTGAGCAGCCGCGCACACTACCCGTGAGCGGAGCCACAATGGGCGAGCCCGACGCCGAAGGACGCCGGCCGGTGCTTGGAACAGCCTCCTACCTGCCGCCGATCATGGGGCAGGTAATCGCGGGGCACGTCATCCGCACGCTTGTGAGCGCCGTTGTTGATGGAGAGCTCTGATGGACGCGGGTACTCGGCAGTTCCCCCTCGTGGATATGCACTGCCATCTCGACCGCATGACAAATGCCCGAGATGTCGCACGCGGCGCAGCGAAACGCAACATCGCCATCTTCTGCACCACGGTCACGCCGCACGATGCCGAGCTGGCAAGAGGCTTTCTGTCCGATATGCCGAACGTCCGCGTGGGGGTCGGCCTCCATCCGTGGTGGCTCTCCGACGGGCGCTGCGGAGCGGCGGATATCGAGCGTGTCTCCCAGCTCGCTGCGACTAGCCCGTACATCGGAGAAGTCGGGCTCGACTTTGGCAAGCGCGGTGCCGTCACACAGGCAATCCAGCTGGAAGCGTTTGGACGCATCGTGCGTGCGATAGCCGAGCACCCGCTCCGACGGCGCGTTGCCTCGATCCACGCGATCCGCTCTGCTTGCGCGGTGCTCGACATACTCGAAGAGACGGGGGCAGCCGGACCGGGCGCTCCCGCAGGCACCTGTTGCATCTTCCACTGGTTCTCGGGGACTTCGGACGAGCTCGCCCGCGCGCGAAAGCTCGGCTGCTGTTTCTCGGTGAGCGAGCACATGCTCAAGAGCAAGCGCGGACGAGAGTACGCCCGTCAACTCCCTCTAGACCGCCTGCTGCTGGAAACGGACGCGCCGCCCGGTCTTGACGCCCCCTACAGCGCCGAGGCCCTCGAGGCATCGCTCACGCGGGCGCTTGCGGGCATCGCGGAGCTTCGGGGCATCAACGCGGCGGAGCTGGGCCCGCTCATCGCGCGCAACAGCCTCGCGCTCCTCGAGTTGACGGGTTGGGCGTAACCAGCACCCGCGCCGCGCGGGCAGCGGACCGGTGGCGCCCCGCGACGCCCCAAGACAGGGGCCGCCGTGCGCCGCGCTTGGAGAGCGACCTGCGCGGCGCCGCTACCGCGCCGTCCCGAACCGCTCGGGGGCGACGGTGAGCAGGTCGTCAACCCGGTCGATGATGGCGTCGGCCGCATCCTGGGAGAAGCCGAAGCGCTCCTCGCGCTTGGCGAACACGGTGAGCCCGGCGCGCTTACCGGCGGTGATGCCCGGCACGGAGTCCTCCACGCAGCAGCACGCCTCGGCGGGAAGGCCGAGCTTGCGCAAGGTGTGCAGGTAGATCTGGGGGTCGGGCTTGCTCTCGGTAAAGTCCGCCCCCGAGACGATCACCTCGAAGGCGCCCGCGAGGTCGCAGGCCGCGAGCACCTCGCGGATGTTATCCAGGGGCGACGAGGAGGCGAGCGCCACGCGCACCCCGCGCTCGGCAAGGCCGGCAAGGCACGCGTGCACCCCGGGGTTCAGAAGCGCGCCGTAGTCGCACGGGTGCTCGGCCGCCCACGCGTTGTAGGCGCGAGACGCCTCGGGGATGGAGAGGCGCCCCTTGCCCGCACGCTCGAGCCAGTCCACCATCATGCGGAGAAACGCCTGCGTCGACTGACCGACCTGCGCGTTCAGCTCCTCGTCGGTCACGCCGATGTCGAGCTCGTCGGCAAACGCGCGCAGCTCGTCCCAGTAGTGGCGCTCGGTATCAACCAGAACGCCGTCCATGTCGAAGATGACCGCCTGAAAGGGAAAGCTCTCGGTCACGGGTCCTCCTTGGTTCTCGCTTGCGCACGGCGCGGCGGCGCGGGGCATCCGTCCGCTCTCTAGTCGAGCAGCTCCTCGACCACCAGCGCGATGCCATCCTCGTTGTTGGAGGCCGTGACGCGATTCGCCACTGCCTTGGTCTCGTCCACGGCGTTTGCCATGGCGACGCCCGTCCCGGCCCACTCGATCATGGCGGCGTCGTTCTGGCCGTCGCCGAAGGCCATCACCTCGGACGCGTCGATACCGAGCTTGGGGAGCGCGCCGGCGAGCGCGCGGGCCTTGTTGATGCCCGGCGCCATGAACTCGAAGTAGAACTCCGCAGTGAACATCCCCGAGAGACGGTCGCGGAAGGGGGCGTACATCTCCTCCCAGTGCGCCTGAAGGTAGTCGCCGCTCGCCGCGGTGAGGATCTTGTCCTGGGGCCTCTCGCACACCTCGGTGAGGTCTCGCACCTCGCGGATCATGAGGTCGCAGGCGTCGCGCTCGTACTTCACGATGTTGAAGGGCGCGCCCTTGAAGGTGATGTCGCAGCGAAAGGCGTCCTCCACGTAGAGGTAGGGGCCGTCGGTCACCCAGGTGATGACGTCGAAGTTTCGCAGGTGGGCGATGAGGTCGCGCATGTCGTCGACCGCCATGGGCTGGTCGAAGAGCACCTCGTCGGTCTCGGCGTCGACCACGTGCGCGCCGTTGAAGGCAACGAGCATGCCGTGGTAGCGGTCGAGCTCGAGCTCGTGGGCGAGCTTGCGCAGCCCCTGCACCGGCCGCCCCGACGCCAGGATAACGCGGATGCCCCTCTCCTGCGCGCGCATGAGCGCTTCGCGGGTGCGGGGCGTCACCACCTTCTCGTCGTTGGTGAGCGTGCCGTCGATATCGAGTGCGATCGCCTTGATGGCCATGCCGTTTCCCCTCTGTTGCAGGTGCACACGGCTGCCATGGTACCACGAGAAGGTCACGACACCGTAAGGGATGCGGCGCCGGCGCATGCCACCGCCCGGGCAAGCGGCGAAGCGAGACGAGGGAAAGAGGATGCACGATATGCGGAGAGCCGCGGTCGACGCATCCCGGCGGGCACCCTCCTCTCATTTGATGCAGGATGGTCCATGATGGGGCCGTGTTCAGCCCCATCATGGACCATCCTGCATCAAATGCGCGAGACATGCATAAGACACGAGAGCGGCCGCGGGTGACAGACGGGCAAACGGCGTAGCGCGGCCCCATCGGCCACGCAGGCGCATCCGACACCCCACAAGTCACCGAGCGCAGGGCTCACTCCGCGCGCCCTCGCCCCCGCGCGGAGCGCGACCGCGCCAAGCGCTGCGCAAAGCCCTCGTCCAAGAGCTCGTCAACGCGGTCCACGATGATATCGGCCTCCTCTTGCGAGAAGCCGAAGCGCTCCTCGCGGCGCGCCACCACGGTCAGGCCGGCGCGACGACCCGCCGTGATGCCCGGTACCGAGTCCTCGATGCAGCAGCACGCCTCGGCAGGAAGGCCAAGCAGGTGCAGCGCGTGCCGATAGATCGCGGGGTCCGGCTTGCTCGCAACAAGTTCCGCCCCCGAGACCACCACCTCGAAGGCGCGCGAGAGGCAGCACGCGCCAAGGACCTCGCGAATGTTGGACCTCGGCGACGAGGAGGCCAGCGCGAGGCGCACGCCGCGGTCGGCAAGGCCCTGCACCGCCTCGCGCACCCCAGAGAAAAGAAGCGAGCGGTAGTCGCACGGAATACGGTCTCGCCACAACCGGTAGCGACGCTTCGCCTCGGCCACCGAGAGCGTGCCCGCCCCCAGCGCCTCGTACCAAGCGACGAGCGTCTTGTCAAAATGCTGCTGCGCGCACCCGATGAGCCCGCGCAGCTCATCGTCGGAGACGTCGAGGCCGTGCTCGCGCACGAAGCGAGCGAGCACCTCTTGGTAAAACGCCTCGGAGTCGACGATCACGCCATCCATGTCGAAGATTACGGCCGCAAAGGGAAAAGCTGTAGCCATGGTCTCGATACCCTTCCACCCCGCACGCGCGGAGTGCACCGAGAGCCGTTCGCACCGAGATGGAGATTGCCGGCGCACCCGGCAACCAGAGGGCTCCGGCAGCTACATCGCGAACGTGTACCGCGAGCCGATGATGTACTGCCGGCCGACGTAGAGCGGACGACCCGCCTGGTCGTGGTAGCGCCCGAGAAGATAGAACAGGGGCTCCCCCACCGGCACCTTGAGCAGCGACGCCAGACGTTCGTCGGCGAGCATGATCGAGAGCGACTGCGGGCTCTCGCGCACGGCGTGTCGCCCCGTGCGCTCCACGATCACCTCAAAGAGCGAGCGGTTATCGAGCTCCTCGGTTTCGAGAAACTCAAGGCCCTCGAAGGGGAAGAGGTTCGACTCCACCATAATCGGCGCGCCGTCGGCCGTGCGAACCCGTTCCACGGCAATGACCTTGCTGCACGCCCCGTCAAAGAAGGCCCGCTCCTCGTCGGGCACCTCCTCGCACGAGCGCGACAGAAGCACCGCCCCCGGCACGAGCCCGTTGACCCGGCACGATTCCGAGAACCCCATCACGCGCGTGCTGCGGTCGTCGCGAATCTTGCACGGCGGCCCCGGATGGCACACAAACGTTCCCTTGCCCTGACGCTTGGCGAGAAGACCCTCCTCAACCAGAAGTTCGATGGCCTTGCGCACGGTGATTCGGGAGACCGCGTAGAGCTGGCTCAGCTCCGGCTCGGGCGGGATGCGCTGACCCACGTGGTAGACATCGTTCTCGATGGACGCGCGCAGATCGTTTGCAACCTGCTGGTACAGCGGAACGGAAGAATCCCCCTGAATCTTGGCGGACATCTCCGCAACCTCCCTCGGTGACGATCAACTCTGACTGATACATTATATGACGATTTGCCCATAGCGGCGGCGGGGCACCCAAATGGTCGCACCCCACCGCCGCACGTTCATCTTGGCTGATCTGTCAGCCGCCCGCTAGGCGAGCACGCCCGTAAAGGCGCCGAGCACGCCGACCACCATCGTGATCACGATGAGCACCATGGGGCTCACCTTCTTGCTGAGCGCACCGTAGTAGAGGCCAAGCGCCACGAGGGCCAACGTGCCGGGCAGAATGCCGTCGAGAACGCTCTGGATCGTCTGGACGCTGTCACCCTGACCAAACTCGATCGGAATGGAGACCGAGGTCATGGTGACCGTCATGGCGCCGATGACCATCACGCCGATGATGCCCGCCGCATAGATGACCTTGTCCATGAGGCCGCTCTCCTGCGCCTTGGTGAGGAAGGAGACGCCGAGCTCGTAGCCCTTGTGCGCGCCGACGATGCGCGTAAGGAAGGTCGGGATGTTGTAGATGAGCAGGAACGCGATGGGGCCGAACGGGTTGCCGGCAATCGAGAGGCTGATACCCACCGCGGCGGCGATCACGCGAAGCGTACCCAGGAAGAGCGAGTCGCCGATGCCCGAGAGCGGGCCCATGAGCGCGGCCTTGACCTGGTTGATGGCCTCGGGCTGCATCTCCCCCTTGGCAACGCGCTCCTCCATCGACGCCACCACGCCGCCCACGAACGGGGCAAAGTACATGGTGATGTTGAAGAACTCCAGGTGACGCTTGAGTGCCTCCGAATATCCCTTGGGATCGTTCTTGTAGATCTTCTTCAGCAGCGGGTTGAGCATGAGGCAGAAGGGCACGCTCATCTGCTTCGGGTAGTTCCAGGAGTACTCCATGCCGAGGGCGCCCGGATTCACCGCCATGCGGGTGAGGTCCTGTTTGGTGATAGTCTCCCGGGCGGAGTCCTGTATCGCCTGGTCGTTCATCTTAGAAGTCATCGTCATCGCCTCCATCTACACCCGCGGCCGCACCGGCAACCATCGGGCGCTCATCGAGGAAGTCGAGCTTCTCGATCGCGATGACGACGGCGAAGATGGCGACAGCGAGAACGGAAAGGTTGAGGTAGGCCGCCAGCGCGAAGCCCGCCACGAAGAACGGGATGAGCTTCTTGTTGACGATCATGCGCATGAGCATAGCGAAGCCCATGGCGGGAAGGATACCGGCGGCGATGCCGAGCCCGTCGAACACAAACGACGGCACGGAGTTGAGGGCCGCGGTAACCGCGTCGGACCCGAGGTAGAACGCAAAGAACGTCAGTGTGAAGGTCCAGATGGTCTTGCCAAAGAGGCCGAGCAGCACGTAGGTGAGCTTGATCTTGCCGTCGTCGCCCTCCTCGGCGCCACGATCGGCCAGGGGCAGGATGAGCGGCAGCACCGCATAGAACACGTTCTTGATGCCGAGGGCCGCAAGGCCGATGGGCATGGCGAGCGCATAGGCCGCCTCGAGACCGGAGCCGGTGGAGATGGCAAACGCGGTCGCGAGCACGCCGCCGGTGATGACATCGGGCGGAATGTAGGCACCGACCGAGATGGCGCCCATGAACAGCAGCTCGAGATTCGCCCCGATAACGAGGCCCGTTTGAAAATCGCCCAGCACCAGGCCCACGAGCGGACCGAGTACGATGGGACGCTGGATATAGCTGGTACCGAGCGCGGTGTCGAGCGTGCCGAACGCCGCGACCAGGCCGACCAGCAATGCCTGCATCAGCATGGCTTCTCCTCTCTATCGATTGGTTTCAACGCGGGGAACAGAACCGTGGTAGGCGAGACGCGGCCGGGCGCGGGGAGATTGCGCGACCCGGCCGCTCCGGAAGGCTAGAGCAACGGGATCACGTTGGTCTTGCTGTCCGCCGCCATGGGGCGGATCTCGCATTCAACGCCGCGCGCATCGAGCTCGCGCAGCATCTCGATCTCATCGGGCTCCAGGAAGATCTGGCGGCTCACCTGCTTGGTGGTGGCGCTCTCCTTGGTGTTGCCCAGGTTGATGCTCGTGATCGCCGGGCAGCCGTCTGCGAGGCGCTTGGCGTCGGCAATGGTCTGCACGACCACGATGAGCTTGTACTTGTCGGTGACACCGCTGTTGATGGCCGCAATCGAATCGTCGATGTTCTTCATGACGAGCTTGCAGCCCGCCGGCTTGCCGAGCTTGAGGGTGGTCTTCCACACCGGGTCGTTCACCACTGTGTCGCTCGCCACCAGGATGCAGTCGGCACCGATGCCGTTCACCCACGAGACGGCGACCTGGCCGTGCAGCAGGCGATGGTCGACACGCACGAGTTTGATCATGAGGACCCTCCTTTCGTCTAGAATTCCTCATCCTCATCTGCAGCGGCGCTCAACTCGTCGTTGCAATAACGGGGCCTGATATCGTCCGAGGCGAGCACCGTGCGAATCAAGGCGGCGGTATCCGGCTCGGGAGAGAGAAACAGGGCGATGAGCATCGGCAGGTTCATGCCGGCGATGAGATGGACCCGCGGGTGGGCGGGCAGCGCGTTGAGGAACTCGTTGTTCACGCTGCCACCGAAGATATCGGTGCACACCACGATATCCACATCCGCGGGCTCCCGATCGAGGGCATCCCTAACAAGCGCGTGGACATCGTTCGCGCCGTCAACGAAGGCGCATACCGCCTGGACACCCTCCTGAGCGCCGAAAACCAACTCGAGGCTCTCGCGGATACCCGCCGCGAAATGCCCATGGGTGGCCAGGATGAAATGCCGCATGCCGGACACCTCCCCTACCCGCTAGTACGAGAACTGACGATAGTAGCGGCGATAGGCGAGATTGTGCTTGGTCTCGGTCTCGTAGTGCTTGGACAGGCGCTCATGCAGCGTCGCGGCGGCGATCATGGGCGACACGAGCGGACGGAACTCGGGATCGAGGCCGTCGATGGCGAACTCGGCCGTATCGATCACGGCAAACTTGTCCGTGTACTCGCGGCAGAACTTCTCGACGCGGTTGTCGAGCTCGCGGCACTCGTCCTCGCCCTTGGTGAGAATCACGGGAACGCCGGGCTCCACCAGCTCGAGCGTTCCGTGGAAGAACTCGGCCGAGGTGACGGCGCGGGTGCGAATCCACTGCATCTCCTCCAGCACGCACATGGAGAAGAGCACGTTCTCGCCCCAGAGGGCGCCAGAGGCGATGAAGATGGTGTAGGGCTCGTGCGCGAAGGCGCGGGCGATCTCCTCGGCGCGCGGCTCGAACTTGATGCGGATGTCCACGAGGTCGTGGAAGATGTTCTTGGTCTGGGCCATGAAGTCATCGTAGCGGTCAAAGTCTCCGCGCAGGTTGAGAAGGCGCAGCGCGAAGGCGTCGAAGAGCAGATAGGTAAAGTCGCAGCGGCCCGTGGCGACCGGGGCGGAGATGACCTTAGTGGCAAGCTGGCCGAGCGGGGTCTCCTTGCGCGTGAAGGCGACGACGCGGATGCCCTGCGCCACCAGGTTGTCGACCGCCTTGACGATCTCCTTGGTGTCGCCCGACGCGGAGGCCGTCACCACAAGGGAGTTCTTCTTGAGGCGACGATGACCGAGCACGTTGAGCTCGGCGGCGTTTACCAGGTGAACCTCGACCTCAGAGTACTTGTTCATGAAGTAGCGCACCATATCGAGCTCGTCGTAGGTGCCGCCGATGCCGAGCAGGAAGATGTTCTCGTACCCCTCGGCGTTCACCTCGTCGGCGACGGCCTTGGCCTCGGCGCAGGCCGCGACCGTGGCGTCACCATCGCGCAGGTACTCGTCGATGTCGAACTTGGACAGCTGGATGGTCTCGAGTTCTGCCATAGTGTTCCCTCCTTGGAACAAGTCGTTATATGACGATATGGACTATAGCAAGAACTCGAGAATGAAACGTCTTATAACATCATACTTCCGGTGAACGGTAGAAAACGGACGGCAGACGTTATATAAGGTTATATTTTTACCGCCCTACGCCTCGCCGAAGAAGCGCTCGATCTCGATCTTGGCGGTATCGGGGCCGTCGGAGCCGTGGATGACGTTGGAGTTCACGTCGACGGCAAAGTCGCCGCGGATGGTCCCCGGCGCAGCGTCGAGCGGGTTGGTGGCGCCCATGAGGGTGCGCATCTTGCCGATGGCGCCCAGGCCCGAAACCACCATCTTCACCACCGGACCGCTCGTCATGAAGGCCACGAGGTTCTCGAAGAACGGCTTGTCGGCGAGGTGCGCGTAGTGCTCGCGAACCACATCGGGCTCGAGCACGGCCATGTCGAGGCGCTCGATCGTGAGCCCGGAGCGCTCAATGCGGGTGATGATCTCGCCGATCTTGCGGTCGCGCACAGCGTCGGGCTTGATCATGATGTAGGTCTTCTCGATCTGGGGCATGATGCTCCTTTCGTTATGCAGCCGCACGGTAGGCAGCCGCTCTCCTCGCTTCAGTATGGCATACCGCGCCGGCGGCACACCAAAGCAGCATGCGCCCCCGCCGAAGCGGCGGCGACAGGGCAGCTTTTCTACCCGGATGCTCGACGGCGCGGCGCAGCGCAGCGCCGCACACCGAAGCGGGGCGCCCCACTCAGCGCATCCTACGCAGCGCCCTCGCCCATCGCCACCACGGGCGAAAGCTCCTCCACCGCTGCACTATCGGCCTCGATGCCGGCCTCCACCAGCTGCATCTGCTCCACAACCGCCGAGGGGGCCGTGCCGCCCCGCGTGGTGCGCGCCGCGACGACGGCGTCGAGGTCGAGCGCGCCCACGATATCAGCATCAAAGAGGTCGCTCGCCTGCTGGAACACCTCGAGCGGGAGCTCGGCGATGTCCACGCCGCGCCTCTCGGCCTCGAGCACAAGGTGCCCCACCACAGCGTGCGCCTCGCGGAAGGGCATGCCCCGTTTGGCGAGGTAGTCGGCCACGTCGGTCGCGGCCAGATGCCCACGCGCCATCACGGCGCGCATGCGGTCGGCGTTGACGGTCCAGGTGCTCACCATGCCCTTCATGACCCCGAGGCACGCCAGCAGCGTGTGCGCCGCGTCGAGCGCACCCTCCTTGTCCTCCTGGAGGTCCTTGTTATAGGCGAGGGGCAGCCCCTTGACCGTAACGAGCAGCTGCACAAGATCGCCCACCACGCGTCCCGTCTTGCCGCGGATGAGCTCGGCAAAGTCGGGGTTTTTCTTCTGCGGCATGATGGACGAGCCCGTGGAGAACGCGTCGGAGAGGGTGATGAAGCCAAACTCCTGGCTCGACCAGAGCACGATCTCTTCCGAGAGGCGCGAGAGGTGCACGGCCTGCACGCTGCAGGCGTACTCAAGGTCGAGGAGAAAGTCACGGTCCGAGACGGCGTCGAGCGAGTTCTCGATCACGCGCGAGAACCCCAAGCGCTCGGCGGTCATCTGGCGGTCGAGCGGGTAGCTCGTCCCCGCCAGCGCCGCGGCGCCGAGCGGCGAGGCGTCCGCCGCATCAAAGGCGGCGGCGAGGCGTGCAAAGTCGCGCGCGAGCATCCACGCGTAGGCGAGCAGGTGGTGCGAGAAGAGCACGGGCTGGGCGTGCTGAAGGTGCGTCATGCCCGGGAGCACAGTGTCGCCCGCCTCGCGCGCCGCCTGCACGAGCGCACGACGGAGCCCCAGGTTGGCCTCCATGAGGTCGCGTGCGAGCGCCTTGGCGGCAAGGCGCGTGTCGGTGGCTACCTGGTCGTTGCGGCTGCGCCCGGTGTGCAGGCGCGCCCCCGCCTCGCCGGTGCGCCGCGTGAGCTCGGCCTCGATGGCCATGTGGATGTCCTCGTCGTTGATGTCGAAGGCAAAGCGCCCGGCATCGATATCGGCCTCGATGCCGCGCAGGCCGCGCTCGATGGCCCGAGCGTCCTCCTCAGAAATGATTCCCTGGTGGGCGAGCATGGCGGCGTGCGCGATGCTCCCGGCGATATCCTGCCGGTAGAGCGCCTTGTCCACCGGGAGCGACGCCCCGAACTCCTGCGTCGCCTCCGATACGTTCTCCTCAAACCGACCGCCCCAGAGCGCCATGGAAACCCCCTTCTCTACGCAAAGCGCGGCCCGCGGGACAAGCGGGCCGCGCTCTTTAACTATATGCGAAATCTCGCTGGCGCTGCACGGCGCCCGCGGCTCTCTACGCGAGACCCGAGCCCGGCCCCTGCATGCGTGACCACGTGCGCGACTGCAGGCTGTGCAGCTCGATAAACCCGGGCGCCGCCTCGTGCGGGAAGGTATCGCCCTCGTCGTAGGTCGCCAGCGGCTTGGAGTAGAGGCTGTACGGCGAACGCACGCCATCCATAAACAGGCCGCCGCGGCAGAGCTTGAAGCGCACCTCACCCGTCACGTACTTCTGGGTGTAGGCGTTGTAGGCGTCGATGGCGTGGCGGTTCTGCGAGTACCACAGGCCACGATACACGGCGCTTGCCCATTCCACGTCGAGCTTGGCCTTCTCCTTGAGCGTCTCGTAGTCGAGGCAGAGCGTCTCGAGGGTCTTGTGCGCCTCGATGAGGAGCAGGGCCGCCGGGCACTCGTAGCACTCGCGGCTCTTGATGCCCACCACGCGGTCCTCGATCATGTCGAGGCGGCCGTAGCCGTTGCGCCCGGCGATCTCGTTGGCCTTGATGATGAGGTCGAGCAGCGGCATCTCCTCGCCGTTGATGGAGGTCGGCACGCCGCCCTCAAACCCGATGACCACGGTTTCGGGCTCGGCGGGGGCATCCTCGGGCGCCGCGGTCATCGTCCAGATGTCCGCCGGCGGGGTGTTCCAGGTGTCCTCGAGCACGCCGCACTCGATGGCGCGGCCCCAGAGGTTGTCGTCGATGGAGTAGGGCTTCTTCTTGGTGGTGGGCACCGGCACGTCGTGCGCCGCGGCCCACTCCATCTCGGACTCACGGCTCGTGAGGTCCCACTCGCGCACCGGTGCGATGATGGTGAGGTCGGGGTCGAGCGCGCGGATCGAGGTCTCGAAGCGCACCTGGTCGTTGCCCTTGCCCGTGCAGCCGTGCGCCACGTACTTGGCGCCGTACTTATGGGCGAGGTCCACGAGGTGCTTGGAGATAAGCGGGCGCGAGAGCGCCGAGAGCAGCGGGTAGACGCCCTCGTACTTGCCGTTGGCCCAGATTGCCTTAGAGAGGAAGTCCCGCGCGTACTCGGCGCGCATGTCCACCGCCTCGCTCGCGATGGCGCCCATGTCGAGCGCCTTCTGGCGGATCCACTCGAGGTCCTTCTCGTCCTGGCCGACATTGCCGCAGATGGCGATGACGTCGAGGTTCTTCTCCACCTGCAACCATTTAATGCAGACCGAGGTATCGAGCCCGCCGGAGTATGCGAGGACTACCTTCTCCTTCTCCATGGTGCGTTCCTTTCTCTGTTGCGCTCTCGTGATTATGCGTAAAACTGCATAATTGTTGGCCTTCGAATCGCTTCTCTGTATATTACACGATTCCAGAGCCGTCACGGGGAGTTTCTCAGTTCTCGCACAAAGTGGCACCCAATGTTTCCAGAGCGTGAACGTGCGCGGCGCGCGAGAGGCACCCGCGCACGCAGCGGCTACTCCCCCGCCTCCGCCTTGGGCGCCCCAGGCTCCGCAGCGTCGGCATCCGCCGTCACCTCGGCATCCACCGCCTCAAACGCTTCGGCATCTTCCGCCGCCCGCTCGGCGCGCGCCGCGTCAAACGCCTCCTTCATGGTCTTGTTGCCCCAGGTGAGCTTGCGGATGGTGAGGTCCTGCGCCTTGTCGTTGGCGAGCCTGAGGTTGTTCTCCGACGAGATGAGGTTGTCCTTGACCTTCTGCAGGTGCTTGATGGTAGCGTCGATCTCGTCGATGGCGGTCTGGAACTTCCGGCTCGCCAGCTCGAAGTTCCGCGAGAACCCGCCTTGGAACTTGAGGAGCTTCTCCTCGAAGTGCGTCACGTCGATGTTCTGCTGCCGCACGATCGCGAGCTCCTGCTTGTAGGCGAGGGCGTTCATCGCGGCGTTGCGCAGCAGCGTGATGAGCGGGATGAAGAACTGCGGGCGGATGACGTACATCTTGGGATAGCGGTACGACACGTCCACGATCCCCGTGTTGTAGAGCTCGCTCTCGGGCTCCAGAAGCGTCACCAGCACGGCGTACTCGCAGCCCTTCTTGGTGCGGTCGGCATCGAGCTTCTTGAAGAAGTCCTCGTTCTTGTGTTTGGTCGCGGTCTCGTCGTTCTCGTTCTTCATCTCGAACATGATGGAGACGACCTCGTTGCCCGCCTCGTCGCACTCGCGGAAGATGAAGTCGCCCTTGGTGCCGTCCGAGGCGTCGTTGTCCTTCTCGAAGTACGCGCGCGGGAAGGCCGTCATGCGCAGGCGGTTGAACTCGGTCTCGCAGTGCTGCTCGAGCGTCTCGCCGACCATCTTGGTGGAGAGGCGCGCCTTCATGTCGCGCAGGCGCTCGATCTCCTCATCCTTGTAGCGGATGAGCGACTCGGCCGATTTGCGCGCCTGCTCGAGCTCGAGGGTGTGCGTGGCCTCCATCTGACGCTTCTCCGAGTCGCGGACGGCCTGCTCGCGCACGAGCGCCGAGCGGGCCTCGTCGCGCTCGCGTTCCACAGCGGCGACCGCCTCGGCCTGGGCAAGCTTGGCCGCGCCCTCCTGCTCGCGAAGCTGCGAGCGGAGCCGCTCGGCCTCCTCGCGCGCCTTGGCAACTTGCTCGCCCAGCCTCCGCTCCGCCTCGGCCGCCGCCTTGTCGAGCGCGAGCGCCTGACGGTCGTCGGCCGCGGCAAGCTGAGCCTTGAGCTCGGCGATCTGGGCATCGCGGGCGGCAACGTCGTGGGCGAGCTCCTGACGGGTGGAGGCGTCGGCGAGCTTTGCGGCGTCCTTCTGCCGCTCAAGCTCGGCGGTGAGGGCGTCCACCTGACGCTGGAGGGCCGCCGCGTCCTTCTGGGCGCGCTCGCGCTCGTCGGCCGCCTCAGCACGGACCTGCTCGCGGGCCTCGGCCGCCGCCTGCTCGCGCGCGAGGTCGCGCTGCTCGTCAGCCGCGGCGAGCTGGGCTTTGAGCTCGGCGATCTGCGTGTCGCGCTCCGCCATGCCCGCCTGCAGCTCGCGCTGCGCCGTCTCGCGGGCGAGGGCGAGCTCCTGCTCCTTCTCGCGCGCCATGAGCTCCTCGCGCTCATGCAGGTCGCGGGCGAACTGCTCGTCGCGAACCTGCCGCACGATATCGGCATAGCCCGACTCGTCCACCGTAAACGCCCGTCCGCAGTGGGGGCAGATAATCTCGCTCATGATCAACCTCACTCTCCGCCGGCTCCGGCCGGCTGCCGCTGGAACGTCTCCCACGATACCGCTTCGTGCGGACACAAAATGTGCCAAGGGGCAAAAGGGTGTCGCACGGGCCGGAGCCTTCAACCACATGCGGGCGCCCGCCGCGCGGCCACCCCCAGGCACCTCAAACCCGCTCTAGGCCGCAGCGCTCGCCAACCAATCGCGCCACGTGCGCACGGTTTCGCGCAGCTCGGGGGTGTAGATGCTCCCCTGTTGCCAGATGCCCGAGAGATCGTGCATAAGCACGGCGTCGCGCGGGGTCACGTCAACGAGAGAGCCCGCCGCAAGCTCCTCAGCCGCGGCGATTCGGTAGAGAAACGTCACCGCGTCTCCTGCCACCACATACGATTTGATGGCAGGGATGCCCCCAAGCTCCACAACGGAGGCAAAATCTGCGAGCGCAAGGTCGTGCGCCGCGAGCAGCCGCTCGAGAATCTCGCGCGAACCCGAACCCCGCTCGCGCACCACCAGCGCCCGCCCCGTCAGCCCGGCAAGCGTTGCCGAGCGAGTTATCTCCCCACCTGCTGCGCCGGTCACCGCCACAAACGGCTCGCGGGAAAGAACCTCGGCATCAAAGCGCTTGCGGTCGAACGAGCCCTCCACAAGCGCTACGTCGAGTCGCCCCTCCTCCAAGGCACGGGTAAGCTCCGCGGTGTTGCCCACGGTGAGCGAGAGACCGGCGGGAGGGCAACCCGGCGCCGCGGGGGCCACGCCGTTTGGAGCGGCATCCGTCACCACGGAGAGACTCTCGGCCACGCGCGCGACGATGCGCGGCGCCACGTAGTCCGCGATGGTGAGGGTGCAACCGAGCCGGAGCGGGCGGGCGGCATCCCCCGCACTCGCCGCCGCGACCTCGCGCCGCAGCCGCAGCTCGTCGTTTGTCATGGTCTGCAGGCGGCATCGCGCCACCTCCCCCGCCGCGGTCAGGCGCATCGAGCGACCCTCGCGCTCAAACAGGGGGCAGCCGTAGTGAGCCTCGAGCGCATGAACATGCTGGGTGATGGCGGGCTGGGTGATGTGGAGCCTCGCCGCCGCCCGGGTATAGCTCCCCGTCTGGCACACGGCAAGAAAGCTCTGAACGCGGTAGTCGAGCATCTGCCCTCCGTCTATAACAGATTGCGATAGTTATATAAGTATACCGCTACTGTTCTTTATAGATTGACGGAACTACCATGCCAGTAACGCCGCACAACAGCGCGCACCCGTCCCGCACAAGGAGGAACCCGTGGAACTCGCTCAAACCGTCCGCCGCATCGCGCCGGGCATCGTCCTCTGCCTCTTGATCGCCCTCCCCGCCTGGCTGCTCGGCAAGCAGTTCGACGTCATCGGCGGCCCGGTCTTTGCCATCCTCATCGGCATGGCGGCCGCCCTGCTGCTCCGCGGGCGCGACCTCGCCCCGCTTGCACCGGGGATCACCTACACCTCCAAGAAGATCCTCCAATACGCGGTTATTCTTCTCGGCTTTGGCCTCAACCTCGCCCAGATCGCCCAGGTGGGCGCCACGTCGCTCCCCATCATCGTATCCACCATCGGCGTATCGCTCGTCATCGCGTTCGTGCTCTGCCGCGCGCTCAAGATCCCCGGCAAGATCTCGACCCTCGTGGGCGTGGGGTCGTCCATCTGCGGCGGGTCCGCCATCGCGGCCACGGCACCGGTCATCGACGCCGACGACGAGGAAATCGCCCAGGCCATCAGCGTGATCTTTCTCTTTAACATCATCGCCGCACTCGTCTTTCCCGCGCTCGGCGCGGCGCTCGGCCTCTCCAACGAGGGCTTTGGCCTCTTTGCCGGCACGGCGGTGAACGACACCTCCTCCGTAACGGCGGCCGCGGCGGCGTGGGACGGCATGCACCCGGGCGCCAACACGCTCGACACGGCGACCATCGTCAAGCTCACCCGCACGCTCGCCATCATCCCCATCACGCTCGTGCTCGCCCTCTATCAGGCCCGGCGTGCGCGCCGTGCCGCCGAGGCGGGAGCTGCCGAGGGCGCGGGCAGCTTTGACCTCAAGAAGATCTTCCCGTACTTCGTGCTGCTCTTTGTGCTCGCCAGCATCGTGACCACCGTCTTTGCGCTGCCCGTGGCCGTGACCACCCCGCTCAAGGAGCTCTCGAAGTTCTTCATCGTAATGGCCATGGCAGCCATCGGCCTCAACACCGACCTCGTCAAGCTCGTGCGCACGGGCGGCAAGCCCATCCTCATGGGGCTCTGCTGCTGGATCGGCATCGCCCTCGTGAGCCTCGGTATGCAGCACGTGCTGGGGATTTGGTAAGGGCGCAGAGCGCAGCGCTGTCGCATGCCGGCCGCCCTTACAACAGGCCCCACCTAAAGGAAATGCGGTTCATCCATCTAAACGGCAAAAATCAGCCCCGATTTTGCCGTTCAGGTGGGCGAACCGCATTCTGAAAACACGAAAGTGGCCCCTTAACCACGAAAATGATTTGCTGCAGTGGGTCATCTTTCCGTTGCCGTCGGCGGCACCCCTTGCAAACTTTGTCCGCACAGTCTGGCACAATGGATAAGCTGACGCTTCGCCGGCAGCCAGCAACTTGGAGGAGGGACTATGGCCCAATCTGCACACCGCTTCTCTCGCAAAGAGCTTGTCCGTCTTCTTGATGGCACCATAGGCCACACGCTTGGAGAAATTGACTCGGCCAACGTGCTCGGACGCTCCGAGCGCAACAAAGGAAATGCCGGAGCCGTCTTCGAGCAGAGCGTGCTCGGGTACCCGGCAGACTCAGATAAGCGCCCCGACCTCATCGTCGACGGCGTACCCACCGAGCTCAAGGTGACCGGTCTCGTCGCATCTCCCAAAAGCAGCCGCGGATGGCGCGCGAAGGAGCCGATGTCTATCACCGCAGTCACCCCCGACGACATCGTTAAAGAGGAGTTCTTCACCTCGGCATTTTGGGAGAAGGCCGAGCACCTACTCATCGTGTATTACCTCTATGTTCGCCCTGGCAAAGGGATATAGTTTGCCCAGTACGCCACGTTTGAGGTCAAAGGATACGACTTTCACATCTGGAGCGAGCTTGACGTGAAGCGACTTAAGGCGGACTGGACGCTCGTACGCGACTTTGTCGACTTCGCCCTCAAGCAAAATCGCGAACGGTGGCTCCCGGAGCTTTCGAGCCTCATCAACCGCGAGCTACTTTACCTTGACACCTCACCCAAGTATCCCAATCCTCCGCGTTTTCGCTTCAAGAACTCGTTCGTGACGGCCATCGCCGAAGAGCATTTTGGCACCGCGGGAATCGACGCTACTGCCATCACTTCGATGAAGGATATCGACAATCACCTCGCCACCTGTCGAGAGCGATTTGCCTGGAAGACCATCGCTCAAATCGCAGAGGCCCTTGGACTCAAGCTCGCGCAAGGAAAACCGGCAAAATCGCTCACCGAGCAGGCGATTGTCCAGATGCTCACGGGGCATCCAGGAAAGCTCCGAAACGTCGAACTGTTTACCAAGGCGTCCATCACGTGCTCCTCGGTGACCATCACCACTTCCGGAAAACGCACCGAGGACATGAAGGTGGAACCTTCACTCGACTTCGACGACCTGCTCGATCCGGAAGCCTCCTTCGAGGATTCCACACTCGCTTCCCAGTTTATCGGGACCTCTATCATCTGCGCCGTCTTTGAGGAGTCGCCGCATGAGACCGACCGCATGAACAATCGCTTCCTCGGATTCAAGCGTCTCTGGCTCGGCGAGCTTTCTCAAGATGCCCAACGCCTCTGGGAAACCATCCGCGATCTCGTCTTCAATAACAAGCTGGTCGACGTACCGGTCCTTGACCGAAACGGCAAGCCAAAGCTCTCAAGAATAACCGGCCTCCCTAGTTCGGCGCCCAACTGGCCCAAATCACGCGATGGGGTGCTGTTTTTGAGGGGCTCGGGCAGAAATGCTCGCGACAAGACCGTTTCGATCAACGGCGTACGCATGTATCGACAGAACGTTTGGGTCAAGGGCATCTGGATTGCCGAGCAACTCTCCCGCTACGAGTATCTCTAAGAGAGAAGGGGCTTCTCTCGTAAGACTGACACGGGCCATCTGGAAAAACGGAGGGGCGACGACTCACATCTTGGTCGAGCATCAGCCTCGCCCTACAATGACAGCATTTGACACAGCAAGCGATAGGAGAAACGTGTCAAACACCATTCACCTTGCCGAGCTCTTTGCGGGCGTCGGCGGATTTAGGCTAGGGCTCGAGGGGTATCACGACTCGCGTTACCCGCAGTTTGCAATGGAAGCAGCCGGTTCCTTTAAAACCGTCTGGGCCAACCAGTGGGAACCGCAGGGCAGTCCTGCTCGTCAGTTTGCCGCACGCTGCTACAGCGAGCGCTTTTCCGAGCCGGAACTCATCAACAAAGACATTGCCATCGTACTCGATGAAGCCGAGCACGGCGAGCGCACCATACCTGACGTCGAAATGGTCGTGGGAGGCTTCCCATGTCAGGACTACTCGGTAGCGCGCCCGCTCTCGCAAGCAAGCGGCATCGATGGCAAAAAGGGCGTGCTTTGGTGGGAAATTTGTCGTTTCCTCGAGCTGAAGCACCCTCGTTTTGCCCTCTTTGAAAACGTTGATCGGCTGCTCAAGAGCCCAGCCCGCCAGCGTGGACGCGACTTTGCCATCATCCTCTCATGTCTTGCTTCATACGGCTACACCGTCGAGTGGCGGGTGGTCAATAGTGCCGCCTATGGTTTCTCACAGCGCCGTAAGCGCGTCTACATCTTCTGCGACCGCAAAGACACAGAACAAAGTCTCGAGGACCTCTTGCGCGATGGTGTGATGGCGCGCGCCTTCCCGGCGACATGGCCCAACGAACCCAGTGCGTTTTCTCTTGCGGCTGATCCCTACGAGAACTCCGAGCGCTTCGGGACAGGCTGCAAGGTCTCACCCTTCAAGGCCGCCGGTGTTATGCGTGACAAGCAAGTGCTAACCGCTGATTTTGAAGAGGCTTTTGACGGCCCCTTCGGTTGTCTCGGCGACGTACTCGTCCCCGAGTCCGACGTTCCCCCAGAGTTCTACATCGAGCCCTCGAAACTCGACAAGTGGCGCTATCTCAAAGGTTCCAAACATGAGGAGCGCGTTAACAAACGCACTGGATTTACCTATACCTACTCAGAGGGCGCCATGGCGTTCCCTGACCCGGTAAACAAGCCCTCGCGCACCATCCTCACCGGTGAGGGAGGACGAGGCGCATCGCGCTTCAAGCATGTCATCGAGCTTCCTGATGGGAGGTTCCGCCGACTCGTCCCCGATGAGCTCGACCAGCTGCAAGGATTCCCCCGCGGATGGACTAACACGGGCATGACTGATATGCAGCGCGCTTTCTGCATGGGAAATGCCCTGGTGACGGGCATCCCGCATCGCATCGGCAAAGCGATGGTCGAAGTGTACGGGCTCTAGCGCGCTCTTCACATTAGACTGTTTGACGCATCAGTTTCATACGCAGCAGGCGTAATACCAGGCGCCCCTCTAGTTCTCCGCTCCCCCGAGCTCCGCCCGGTAGAGCGGCTTGTAGATGGCTCCTTCGGGGGTGAGGGTACTCTTGAAGAGCGTCATGCGGGTGGCATGCGCCGGCTCGGGAAAGGCGAGCGGGGCGAGCTCTCCCTTGGGGAGGCGCACGCGGCGTGCCAGCGTGATGTGCGGGCGGAAGGGCTTGCCGTCAAAGGCAATGCCACGGTCGGCGAGGGCGGCGCGCAGCTCCTCGGCAAGGACGACTAGCTCGGGCACTGGCTCGACGCCAAGCCAGAGCGTGCAGTCGCTCGGCTTGCCAAAGGTTCCCAGACCGGTCGGGTGCAGGCGCACCGGGCCGCGCCCCGCCGCAACCTCGTCCATCGCCGCGATGGCATCGCGCGACTCGGCCTCGCCAATCTCGCCCAGAAACGCAAGCGTAAGATGGTAGTTCTCGCCGGGGACAAAGCGCCCAGTCACGCGACCCGCAAGGCAGCGTGCAAGGTCCACAATCTCGGCGCGCATTGTATCAGGCAGCTCAAGGGCAACAAACGTCCGCACGGTCCTCTCCCCCCGTCCAAGCCGGCCGGCAGCCCCGGTCGGCCCCGTCATGCCACCACACACGATACCATCCGTTCCCCACGCCAAACCGGCCGCTGGGCGACTAACCCCCAGCGGTTGGGCATATCGACACCCCCACAGGGGCATACCGACAACCATGTAGCCAGCCCCGAAAGGAGCGACCCATGAAATGCCCCGTTTGCAAGGACGTCACGTTGCTCATGACCGAAAAGCACGGCGTCGAGATCGACTACTGCCCCGAATGCCGCGGCATCTGGCTCGACCGCGGCGAGCTTGACAAGATCGTCGACCGCGCCCGTGGCGCGCAGGAGGGCTACTACGAAGAGCCCCGCGAGCGAACACGCGACGGACTCGGCCAGCGCCACAACCACGACGGCCAGCACGTCACCGCCAAGCGCAAGAAGAAGGAGAGCCCACTCTCCGCGCTCTCAGACCTCATGGAGATCTTTGGCGGCGAGTAGCCGACCCCACACATAGAAAAAGAGCGCCGCTCTGCTGGATTCCTGTCCAACAGAGCGGCGCTCTCGTGCGCACGCTACCGTACCTACGGCACCGGCTTAGCCGCGGAACCCGCCGCGATCGCCAAAGCCGCCACGGCCACCGCGGTCGTTGCCACGGCCGCCAAAGCCGCCGCGCGAACCGCCACGGTCACCAAAACCGCCACGACCACCGCGGTCGCCACCGCGGCCACCAAAGCCGCCGCGCCCGCCGCGGTCGTTGCCGCCACGGCCGCCAAAGCCGCCGCGGCCGCCGCGGTCGCCACGGTCGCCAAAGTTACCGCGGCCGCCACGGTCGCCGCCACGCGGACGGTCACCGTAACCGCCACGGCCACCGCGGTCGTTGCCGCCACGGCCACCGCGATCGTGACCAAAGCCGCCGCGCGGGCCGCGGTCCTCGTCAAGACCCATGGCCACGAGCGGGTCGATCACCTTGTCGAGCAGCTCGAGCAGGCCGGTCGCATCCTCAGCGGAGAGCGTGGGGATGTACTTCTTGCGCTTCTCGCCCTGCGCAACGGCCAGCTCCTCGGCGTCCTCGCTCGCAAAGACCACCACGTGGCGCATGTCGTTATCCTCGGGCTCGATGCGGCCCACGATGTCGTGCTTCTCAGCCTCGGCCAGGATCCCGTTGAGCTCGCGCAGGCGCATGCCCATGAGGTCGGCCATCTCCTTCTGCTCCATGCGCGGCTTGAGCTCGAGGAGCTTAAGGGCACGGAGCAGGTTGTTGTTGCGCTCGCGATCGGCCTCGGCCTCCTGCTCGAGGGCGCTGCGACGGTTGCGCATGAGGCGCGCGGCGCGGTTAAGCTTGTCGAGGAGCTGGGCGTCCAGGTCCTCGGGAACATCCTTCTTCTCGGCAGCCGGAGCCTCGTCGGACTCGGCAGCCTCCTCGGCCACAACGGCCTCCTCAACCTCAGCGACCTCCGTCTCAGCCGGAGCAACCTCGGTTGCGACCTCAACCTCGGCCTCGGCAACCGGAGCGGTCTCCGGGACAACCTCGGGCTCGACGGCCACGGTCTCGTTCTCGTCGGTCAGGTTCGTCGTGTCGATCTTCTCGTCCATCTTTTCCACCATTTCTGCGCCACCTTGGCGCTCCTCGGCGCTTCCGCGCCATCCTGGGCCTTCCGGCCGTCTCAAACAAGCCGCCTTCCGACGGCGACCAACCAGTTTATGCGCTCACGCGCCGCGTACCGCCCAAGAACCTCGGCACGCACAAAAGGCGCACGTCTGACCGTGCGCCTTTTGCAGCATTCTGGATTGATCTTAATCGGAGCCCTGCCGCGAACAGCCATCGCGGTCGCCCCGTATCTCGGTCCGCCGGCCCCAGCCCGGCCAAGGTAGCGCGCTACGCCGCGGGATGCGTGGACGCGTGCCGCGCCAGAAACCACTTCTTAACCGGATGCACCACGATCGCCGCCGCAAACGTTACCCACGAGAGCGGGTCGAGCAGCCACGCCACCGCGGGATAGGCGTCGGCGAAGGCCGCCAGAAAGAGTGCCGCCAGCAACAGCGTGTAGATGTTCCCCACATAGCGCAGAATCGCGCCCTTGAGCCCGGTGAACTCGCTCTCGCGCTCGCCGACCACGTTATCGATCATGCTCATAGCCGTCGCCCGCCTTTCCGTACGCGCCGCCCAAAATCCCTTTGGACGCATCGCCTTCACCACAGGAATACCCCGCAAAGAGCAACCCCACGTGAAGTGAAAGTCAGGAAACGGTAAGCTCGACGTCCGCCGCAACCGTTCGCGGCCGCCTGCGCACCGTTCGCGCGCCCGCCTCTGCAGCGTCCCGGCCGCTCCGCAAAAACGGGGCGCACCCGCACGCACGCGCGGATGCGCCCCGTTAGGACGGCTATTGGGCAGGGCCTCAGCCGGCGGCACGAGCGCCACCGGCGGCCCCGGCTGCGCCCGCCGCACGGCCCGCGGCGACGGGCGCTGCTGGCCGGCAGTTCTTGCTACTTGCCCTCGGCAACCAGGCGGGCGGCGGTCGGGTCGGTCACCATCACGCCGGCGGCCTTGAGCTCGGCGATCTTCTCGGCAAACTGCGGCAGGTACTTCTCGTGCGCAACGAGGAGCTCATCGAGCACACGCTGAGCCTTCTTGCCGTTCTCCACCTGCGGGTTCAGGCAGAACGCCTCGAGCGCCTTGCCGTAGTCGCCCGTGAGGGCGGCCTCGATGACGCACTCCTCCATGGCCTTCATGCACTGCAGCCAACCGCGCTCCTGGCTGGGCATGGGGCCCCAGGCGAGCGGCTCGGCGCCGTGACGGCCGATGAGCGCGGAGACCTCGACGATCGAATCGGGGGCGAGGTCGGGCACCGCGCCGTTGTTCTGCGTGGAGACGACCATATGGGTGTTGGTGTCGCCGTAGATGGAGGCGATGGTCTCGCAGGCGGCGTCGGAGTAGTGGGCGCCGCCGCGCTTGGCGAGCTGCTCGGGCTTGTGGTCGAGCTCGGGATTCTTATACAGCTCAAAAAGCTCGTCCTCAGTCTTCTTCACGACCTCGGCGCGACACTCGCCCTTGCCGAAATCCTTGACCTCCTGCGCGAGCATCTCCTCGTGCATGTAGTAGTAACGATGGTACCCGCAGGGGATCATGCCCATGGAGTGGAGCATCTCGAGCGGCAGCTCGACCTCGTCGATGTTGGCGGGCATACCGTTGTCGCGGTCGTTCAGGTGGCTGATAATGTCGTGGGTGACCTCGCGGCCGTCCTCGTCCCACACGCGATGCCAGTGGAAGTGGTTAAGGCCGGCAAAGCGGAAGGTGAGGCGCGGGTCGTTCTCCTCGTAGCCAATGAGCTTGGGCTCGTTGATCATGGAGCCCACGGGCACATTGCAAAGGCCGATGGTCTTCTTCCAACCAAAGTGCTTGATCGCGGCCTCGGTCACCATGCCGGAGGGGTTGGTGAAGTTGATGAGCCAGGCGTCCGGGCAGAGCTCGCGCATGTCGTCGATGATCTGGCCGATAACCGGGATGGTGCGGAAGGCCTTGAACATGCCGCCGGCACCGTTGGTCTCCTGGCCGAGCATGCCGTAGGAGAGCGGAATGCGCTCGTCCTTGATGCGCGCGTAGAGCAGGCCCACGCGGAACTGCGTGGTCACAAAGTCGGCGCCGGGCAGGGCCTCGCGGCGGTCGAAGGAGATATGGACCGTAACGTCGTAGGGGCTCGCGTCCCACATGCGCTGGGCCATGGCGCCCACGGTCTCGACCTTCTCGCGGCCGTCCTCAATGTCGACGAGCCAGATCTCACGCACCGGCAGGCGGTCATAGCGCTTGATGAAGCCCTCCATGAGCTCGGGCGTGTAGCTCGAGCCGCCGCCGATGGTGACGATCTTGACACCCTGCTGGTCTGCCATTTCCGGCACTCCTTTCGTTGCGCGGCCCATCCGGGTTGTGCGGGTCGCCTGCTGTCCCACAGTGTGGACGAGCCGGTCAAGAAGCGGAAGTATTCTGATACGTTCTGAAAGCTTTCTTTCGGTGAACGGTCTGATTTACAATGCGATTGAATCGTTCTGATTCGTTTTGGATCGAAATGTGCCGGTCAACGACTCAGGGGGTGCATTTATTGTACGGGCCGTCTGGTGTGGCGGGCGGCAACCTGGCACAGACAGGGTTCGGGCGCGTCTGGGTCGAGGTGCAAAGCGAGCCGCACCCCGGGCAACGCATCGTGGGAGGGGTCGTGCCCACCCGCCGTCTGTCGCCCGCCTGCCGCACGCGGCGCGCCCGCCGCGTGCCCGTCGCCCGCACCCACCCATCGTCCACCCAGCCTAGGGAGGAAGTATGACCATCGAGGACCGCATCAAACTCGCCCCCGACCTCACCCCCACCGAGGCGCAGCTCGCCCAGGCGCTGCTCGACCTCGGCGACCGCGTGCAAGGCTTTACGGCGCGCGAGCTTGCCCACGCCACGTCGACCTCCATCGCGAGCATCCAGCGCCTCTGCAAAAAGCTCGGTCTCTCGGGCTTTCGCGAGCTCAAGGTCGAGCTGGCCCGCACCCCGGCATCCCGTCCCGAGGCCATCGCACCCGTAGACGTCAACTTTCCCTTTGGCCCCGGCGACGGCGCGCGCGCCATCGTGGGCAGCATGTCATCGCTCTACGCCACGACCATCACCGACACCGCCAAGCGACTCGACCCCACCCATCTCGAGCGCGCCGCGCGGTTTATCGACCAGGCTGCGGGGATCGAGATCTACACCGGCTCGCACAACCTCTACCCTGCGCAGATGTTTGAGGAGCGCCTGCTCTCGGCCGGCAAGCGCGCCGTCTGCCCCGTCTCGCCCGAGCGCCAGGCGCGGCTCGTCCTCGCCTCGGACGCCACACACGCGGCAATCATCATCACCTACGCGGGGCTCTCCCCCACCTACAAGCGCTACATCGCCCTGCTGCGCGAGCGCAAGACTCCCATCGTCCTCGTGGGGTCCGAGCGGGCGCGGCGGATGCACCCCGGGCTCGACGCCTACCTCATGGTGAGCGACCGCGAGAACCTGCAGAACCGCATCACCCAGTTTGCGAGCCACATCGCCGTGCAGTTTGTGCTCGACTCGCTCTTCTGCCGCGTCTTTGCGCGCGACTACGCCCGGAGCATGGCCTTTCTGCAGCAGTCGATCCCCTACACGGCGATCCAGCGCCGCCCGGGCGCCTAAGAAGGCGGTTGGCACCGTCTTACGTAACAGCGCGCGGCAACGGTGAACGTCAGCGCCGCGGTTGCCGCAGATCGTCACCTAAGACCACGCCAGCGTCACCCGCCCTGTCCCGCGACACCCCGCTCCATCGGTAACAAAAAAGGGGCCCGGTTTCCCGAGCCCCATGCGAAGCATATTCGCGGGCGGCACCGCGCGTGTGCGCTCACGCCGCCATAAGCAGGTACCAGACCTGCCGGGAGTTACTTGATGGAGACGGCAGCGCCGGCAGCCTCGAGCTTCTCCTTGGCAGCGTCGGCGTCCTCCTTCTTGACACCCTCGAGAACGGCCTTCGGGGCGCTCTCGACGACCTCCTTGGCCTCCTTGAGGCCAAGGCTGGTGAGCTCACGGACGACCTTGATGACCTGGATCTTGTTGTCGCCGAAGCCCTCGAGCACGACGTCAAACTCGGTCTTCTCCTCCTCGGCAGCGCCAGCGCCAGCAGCCGGGGCAGCCACGACGGCAGCCGGAGCAGCGGCGGACACGCCGAAGGTGTCCTCGATTGCCTTCACGAGCTCGGAAGCCTCGAGAAGGGTCATTTCCTTAAGAGCCTCGATGATCTCATCGTTGGTAAGCTTAGCCATTTTGAAAATCCTTTCGGTTTCCGCACCGGGCGGCGCGGAGCTGAAATTACGGTCGGTGCGCAGGGCACCATGCGCGGACGGGCCGCGCGGCACGTCTTAGGCAGCCTTCTGCTCGGAGACCTGCTGGATGGAGCGGGCCAGACCCGAAGAGACACCGTTGACGCAAACGGCGATATCGCGAGCGAAGCCGTTGATGAGGCCGGCGATCTGGCCGAGCAGCTGATCCTTGGTCGGCAGGTCGGCGATAGCGTTGACCTCCTCGGCCGTCACAGCCTTACCCTCGGAGATACCGCCCTTGATCTCGAGCGCGCCCTTGGACTTCTGAGCGAACTCCTTGAGGCACTTGGCAGCCTCGACGGGCTCGTTCTCATAGAACACGTAGGCAACGGGGCCGACGAGAATCTCGTCGATCTCGGGCTGATTCTGGTTCTTGAGAGCGAGACGGGCGAGGTTGTTCTTGTAAACCTTCATCTCGGCACCGGCTTCGCGGAGCTGATGACGCAGGTCCTCGGACTGCTTAACGGTGAGGCCGCGGTAGTTGACCACAAAGACACCGTTGTTGTCCTCGATGCGCTTCTCGATCTCGGCAACCTTCTCGATCTTGTACTGTGCTGGCATGGTTACACCTCCTTCTCGTCTTTTCCGGGCACGACCCCGTGCAGGACGTGACGGGGATGCCTGAAAAAGAAACCCCCGTGCTGCGAGAGCGACGGGGGCGAGAAGTCTTGCGGCAACTCACCACCTCGGCTGGCGGGTCTCCCCTTTGAGCCTCGCGCGCCTCGCGGCGGCATTGGCACCGGCTGTCTCTGGCAGCGGAATCGTGCTTGTGCGTCTGGTAGTATCGCCAAGCTGCGGCGAGCTGTCAAGCGACAGCTGAGCTCTGGGTACACCGTGCACGCAGCGTCCATACTTTTGCCGGGAGCGCTCGGTGCAGCATCGAGGCAGGCGCGGGACCGTAACGCGTGCGGCAAGCTGATCGGGCGGGCGAACGTACCCGCGGACACAACGGGTGCGATGCTTCTTGCCCCCTAAACGACCGCGCGCCCAGCTGCGCGCGAGGCGCGGCCGTGGCGCCCGGCGAACGCTTACCAGTATATAGTGATGGTTGGAACCAAAACGCGACGGCGCGCCGTACACACGCGCAACAAGTCGCCGCGATACCGCCAAACCCTCACGCAAGGAGCCCCCATGCAGGTCATCATCTCTCCCGCCAAGCAGATGCAGGTCGCCGCGGACGGCTTTTCGCCGCAGGGGATCCCGCCCCTCCCCGAACGGACCGAGCGACTGTGGCGCGCGCTCCTCGACCTTGAGCGGGCAGAGGGGGCGGCTGGCCTCCAGAAGCTCTGGAAGGTCAATGACAAGCTCCTTGCCGAGAACCTCGAGCGTCTGCATGCGTACCGGCCGATCATGTGCGCGGGCGACCTTGCCGACCCCGAACTCAGCCGCCTCGCTGCGCCCGCGATCTTTTCGTACGTGGGAATCCAGTACCGCAGCATGGCGCCCGCGGTGCTCGACGGAGCGGCGCTCGATTGGCTCCAGCACCACCTGTGGGTCCTTTCCGGCTGGTACGGATGCGTGCGCCCCTTTGACGCGGTTGAGCCCTACCGGCTCGAGATGGGGGCGCGCCTCTCCGTCGACGGGGCACGCGACCTCTACATCTTCTGGGGCGATGCCCTGGCGCGCCAGATCTGCGCCGCCGAGGGCGAGGAGCCGACCATCGTGAACCTTGCGAGCGTTGAGTACGCCAAGGCGGTGCTCCCCCACCTGAGCGCGGGAGCTACGGTTGCAACCTGCCTCTTTGGCGAGGAGCTCCGAGGAAGCAAGCCCGTGCAGCGCGCCACCGCCTCCAAGATCGCCCGAGGCTCGATGGTGCGGTGGCTGGCGGAACGCGGAGCAAGCGACCTCAGCGAGCTCGAGCACTTTAACGTGGGCTACCGTTACGCCCCCGAGCTCTCTGCGGAGCGCATCCGGCGGGACGGCGTGCACGAGCGGACGCTCGTCTTTCTGCGCGAGGAGTAACGGCGCAGCATCACGCCTGAGCAACACGCAGGCAACAGCGACGCAAAGCGCTTGCACCGCCCGCGCGACGTGCTAGAGTAGGGCAACTTGCCCAGCATGGGCCGGTTGCTGCCCCGGCAGCTCGCCGACCTGCCTGGCTGCATACCACATCGCTCCGGCAGCCGCCGCGCGCCCGCCGGAGCCGCCGATACCAGAGGAGACCCCATGACCGAGTGGCTCATCCAGCACTTTGTCCGCGACGCCCAGAACACCGACAACCCCACCGTCCGCACCCGCTATGGGCAGTTTGCCGGCGTTGTCTGCATTATCTGCAACCTCGTGCTCTGTCTCTCCAAGGGCGCGATCGGCCTGCTCTCGGGCTCGGTCTCCATCGTGGCAGACGCCGTCAACAACCTGTCGGACGCCTCGTCCAACATCATCAGTCTGCTCGGCTTTAAGCTCGCGAGCAAGCCGGCCGATCCCGGCCATCCCTACGGGCACGGCCGCTACGAGTACCTTGCGGGGCTCATCGTCGCCGCGCTCGTGCTTGCCATTGGCATCGAGCTTGTCAAGTCGTCCGTCGAGAAGATTCTCGTCCCCACGCCCGTGGAGTTCTCGGCGGCGCTCGTGGTGGTGCTTCTGCTCTCCATTTGCGTCAAGCTCTGGATGGCCGTCTTCAACCGCACCGTGGGGCGGCGCATCGGCTCCGAGACCCTCGAGGCCACGGCCGTCGACTCCCGCAACGACGTCATCTCCACCGCGGCGGTGCTCATCTCTGCCATTGTGGCACAGTTAACCGGCCTCAACCTCGACGGCTGGGTTGGCGCGGCGGTGGGCCTCTTTATCCTCTGGAGCGGCTTTGGGCTTGTGCGCGAAGCGGTGAGCCCGCTGCTCGGCGAGGCGCCGAGCTCTGAACTCGTAGAGCACATCCGCTCCAAAATCATGAGCTACCCCGGGGTGCTCGGCACGCACGACCTCATGGTGCACGACTACGGCCCGGGCCGGCAGTTTGCGAGCGCGCACGTGGAGATGGCCGCCGAGGCCGATCCCATGCAGAGCCACGACCTCATCGACAACATCGAGCAGGACTTTAAGACTGAAGACCACCTCATCGTGACGCTCCACTACGACCCCATCGTCACCGATGACCCCGAGGTCGCAGACATGCGCAACTGGATCAACCAGGCTGTTAAGATCATCGACCCGCGCATCTCGATCCACGACCTGCGCACCGTCCCCGGCCCTACGCACACCAACGTGATCTTTGACTGCGTGCGCCCCACTGACCTCGAGCTCGACGAGGCGGCCCTCGCGCGGCGCGTCGGCCAGATTGTGCGCGACCATTACCCCAATACGCGCTGCGTCATTACGGTGGACGAGAGCTACGTGAGCTCCGAGCAATAACTAACCGGCGCCAGAAAAACTCGACCCCCGAAGTGAGTGCATCTTTTGATGGTGCCGAAGTACACTCCATTACACTAAAGTGCTCAACTGGCCTTTTGTTGCTCATAACCCGGCTTTTCGTGAGGTCTACTCGCTGGGTTGCAAAAGATACACTCACATCGGGGGTCGAGTTGCTCCGGGGCCCTCTCGCGGCCCTTTTTCTGCACCCATAATACGCAGAAAGGCGCCCCGACCGGAGTCGGGACGCCTCTTCGATACCGGAGATTCCGGAATCCGCGTTGACGCGGATGCGGCTTAGCCGAAGTAGCGGTCGAGCAGGCCCTTGAAGGCACGGCCGTGACGGGCCTCGTCGCGAGCCATCTCGTGCACGGTGTCGTGGATGGCGTCGAGGCCGGCGGCCTTGGCGCGCTTGGCGAGGTCGGTCTTGCCGGCGGTGGCGCCGTTCTCGGCCTCAACGCGCATCTCGAGGTTCTTCTTGGTGGAGTCGGTCACGACCTCGCCGAGGAGCTCAGCGAACTTGGCGGCATGCTCGGCCTCCTCGTGAGCGGCCTTCTCCCAATAGAGGCCGATCTCGGGGTAGCCCTCGCGGAAGGCGACGCGACTCATGGCGAGGTACATGCCAACCTCGGAGCACTCGCCCTCAAAGTTGGAGCGAAGGTCGCAGATGATGTCCTCGGGGACCTCGGGGAGCTTGCCCACGCCCACGACGTGCTCGGCGGCCCAGGTCATCTCGGTGTCGGACTGCTTGATAAAGCGGTCACCGGAAACGCCGCACTGCGGGCACTTGAAATCGGCGGGGAGCTCCTCACCGTCGTATTCCTCGACGTAACCGCAAACAGGGCAAACGAACTTCATGACGTACTCCTTCTCGTAGCAGGTACCAGCGATGCGCCTGTCCCAAACGGACCCTCTGTGACGCGTGCCTAGCTTAGCACAACGCAGACGCCGCTGACCCTAAGAATTGTGACCGTTTTTGTCCCCTATTTTGTATGCGGCAAAGGTAGCCTTCTGGCGGCAAGTCCGCGCCGACGCGGGCTCTCGCCAGCTCCCTCGCAGCTTCCTCACGAGGCCCCGGCGCGCGCCTGCAACCGCACCATCGTCCGCCTGCTATGATTTCGGACAGACGGCGCGCGGCACGAGCGGCCGCGCTCGCGCAAGGTCGACGCAACGGAGAGGAGCGGCAGATGAGGCAGGCGGTCGTGGGGCTTTTGGCGCACGTCGACGCGGGCAAGACCACACTCGCCGAGGCGATGCTCCACCGGGCCGGCGCGATCCGCACTGCCGGGCGCGTGGACCGCGGCAACTCCCACCTCGACACTAACGCCATGGAGCGCGAGCGCGGCATTACCATCTTCTCCTCCGCCGCCGCGCTCGACTGGTCGGGCGCGCACCTCATGCTCGTGGACGCCCCGGGACACGTTGACTTCTCGGCCGAAGCGGAGCGGACCATCGCCGCGCTCGACCTCGCCCTTGTGGTGGTGGGCGCAGGCGACGGCGTGCAGGGTCACACCGAGACGCTCTGGGACCTGCTTGAGCGACACGGTACGCCCGCGATTGTCTTTGTAAGCAAATGCGACCTCGAGAACCCAGGGCGAGCCGTCCTTATGAAGGAGCTCCAGGCCCGCCTCTCCCCCGCCTGCATCGACCTCGCCGCGCTCCTTGCCGGCGACCCCGCCGCCACAGAAGACGCGGCCGCAACCGACGAGACCGCGCTCGACGAGTACCTCGATTGCAGCGCACTCTCCCCCGCCACCGTCGCCCGGCTCGTCCGCGCGCGGCGCATCCACCCCGTACTCTTTGGGGCGGCGCTCAAGGAGGAAGGCGTAGACGAGCTGCTCGGCGCCCTCGCCCTGCTTGCCGAGGAGCGCACCTGGCCCGAGGAGTTTGCCGCGCGCGTTTGGCGCATAAGCCGCTCCGACCGGGGCGAACGCCTAGCGTGGCTCAAGGTTACGGGCGGCGTACTCCGCGCCAAAATGGTGCTCGAGGGCACCGACCGGGGCGAGCCGTGGACCGAGAAGGTCAACGAGGTTCGGCTCTACCAAGGAGCAAGCTATCAGACCGTTGCCGAGGTGCCGGCAGGGCAGATCTGCGCCGTTACGGGCCTCACCCACGTGCTGCCCGGGAGCAGCCTCGGCGCTGAGCCGGCCGGCGAGCGCCCCTCGCTTGCACCCGTTCTCTCCTACCAGGTCATCCCCGGAGAGGGCGTGGACACAACCGCCCTCGTCCGCGCGCTCCGCGAGCTGGCAGACGAGGACCCGCTCCTCGGCGTCACCTGGCACGAGCAGCTGCAAGAGGTGCACGTGCAGCTCATGGGCGAGGTCCAGCAAGATGTGATCGCCGAGCTTCTGCGCGAGCGCTACGGCATGGAGGTCACCTTTGGGCCGGGCGGCATCCTCTACCGCGAGACCGTGACCGAGGCCGTGGAGGGCGTGGGCCATTTTGAGCCGCTTCGCCACTACGCCGAGGTGCGCCTGCTGCTTGAGCCGCTGCCGCGGGGCGCGGGCGTCGTCCTCGGCACGCGCTGCTCCGAGGATGACCTCGACCGCAACTGGCAGCGCCTCATCCTCACCCACCTCGGCGAGCGCGACCATGCGGGCGTGCTCACGGGCGCCCCGCTCACCGACGCGCGCATCACGCTCCTCGCCGGGCGAGCGCACGCCAAGCACACCGAGGGCGGCGACTTTCGACAGGCAACGTACCGCGCCGTGCGGCAGGCGCTCATGACGGCGCGCGAGCAGGGCTCCTGCGAGCTGTTGGAGCCGTGGTATCGCTTTCGCCTCGCGGTGCCCGCCGAGCGCGTGGGCCGGGCGCTCGCCGACCTTACACGCATGGCGGCCGTCTTTGGGGCGCCCCTCGACGCGGGCGAGCTTTCACGCATCGAGGGCGAGGTACCCGCGTCGGAGGTCGGCTCGTACGCGCTCGAGGTGGCGCGCTACACGAGCGGCCGCGGACGGCTCTCGCTCGAATTTGCCGGGTACTGGCCGTGCCACAACGCTGAGGAGGTGATCGAGGCGGCCGCCTACAACCCCGAAGCAGACCTGCCCAACACGCCCGACTCGGTCTTCTGCAGCCACGGCGCGGGCCACACCGTCCCCTGGCAAGACGTGCCCGCACGCGCTCACACCACGGTCGACCCGACCCGCCTGCGCCCCTGGCGCGAGGCGGATGCCGCGCTCTTCTCGCGCTGATCATCCGGGAGGCATCCATGACCATGCAGGCAACAATCCGTACTGTCTCCGCCAAGGAGCGCGACCTCGTTCGCATGTTTCTCCAAGAGCTTGCCGACCATCAGCGCGCGGTCTCTGCGTCCTATGCGGCGCGCTATACCGAGCGCACGGTGGACGACTGGACGGAGGCGTGCTGCCGCGAGCTCGCAGCTGACCACAGCTGGGCGACGATTGCGGAAGACGGCGGTTCGCCCGTTGGCTTTATCAAGGTGAGCGTGGAGGGGAGCTCTGGCACCATCGACGACCTTGTGGTCCTGCCCCGCGCGCGGGGCAAGGGTATCGGCACCTCACTCCTCGCATGGGCGCAGCGCGAATTCGACGCACGCGGAATCAAGGAGGTGGAGCTCACGGTCTCAGAGGGGAACGACTCCGCCCTCGCCTTCTACGAACGCCATGGCTTCCAAACCGTCACCCGCACGCTCCGCACCGGGCGCATCGGGTGAGAAAATGTGCGACATCGCGTGCTTTCAAGTGTTAAAGATGAGCGCTGCATGGCGCATCCATTCTTGGACAACGCAGTGACTGGACGACATGCAGTCCCGGCTAAAACGCCGTTTTGAGGAGTGATTCGCGTTTTAATTATGTCGTTCACTCACCCTAACAACGTTTCTCGCTCTCAAAACGCCGTTTGTTTGGGCGAACCGCATTCTATGAAAAAGAAAAAGGCCAACGGACCAAGCCGTTGACCTCAAAGTTCGTGGTGGGCGTTACAAGATTTGAACTTGTGACCTCTTCCGTGTCAGTCATTTTATCAGCAAGTCTATTCAGACAGTAAAGATTATACAGACATCTTACCTGCTATTTTTCGGTCAGTTGAGACACGAGAGACTCGGTAGTACAATATAGACAACGATATTTGGTGGCGACTTGGTGGTGGAATTGGTGGCATTGAAGGAAAACAAGGAAGTGACCTAGAGCATGAAATATGAATCTTCTTTTCTCAGGGGGAGCACCTCGAAAGGCTGGAGCGGGGTCCTCAAGTACAAGGACGAGAGCGGCACTTGGCGACAACGCCAAAAAAAGCTAGAAGCGACGGGAAAGCGCGAGGCACAGAAAGAGCTTGAAGCATGGCGTACCAAGATGGAGACGGAAGCGTCGTGGAATGCACCCGGTGCGAAGCGCCCAGGAAACGTCGGCGAGTTCGTGGCCCAGTACATCGATACGCTCGAGCACTCTCAGGCGGTGGAACCCTCCACGCTTACCCCATACCGTGCCATGCAGAAGCATATTGCTGCCGGGCTCGGAAGCGTAGCATTTGAGAAGCTGGACAGCGACACGACTCAGGCATGGGTGAACGGGATGGTTGAGAAAGGATACGCGCCGTCAACCATCCGCAAGGCGCTCAATCTACTCAAGGCGGCATATGCAGACGCCCTTAACCGTCACACCATACCGTATAACCCAATCGTCGGTGTCAAGTCCCCCAAGCTCAAGAAGGCGGAGCCCAACGCTCTCGATGCCGAACAGCGCGCCAAGCTCCTCGCCTACCTCGATATCGCGAGCAAGACCCCCGTGAACCTCGCCATCAGAATCGCGCTCAACACCGGCATGAGGGAGCAGGAAATCTGCGGACTGAGATGGAAGGACGTGGATCTCAAGGCGGGCGTCCTGCACGTGCGCAACGTGATAGGGCGTGTCGAAGGCAAAACTTACGAGAAGGAGCCGAAGACGGGCGGAAGTCGCCGGGACATACCGGTACCCCCTGAAATCAATACGGCGCTTCGCGAGCGCCGAGCGCAGATGATGGAGGAATGCATGGGCGCCGGCATCGCCATGACCTCCGGTCATCACGTCGTAGGAAGCATCGATGGTAGATACATGAACCCCCACACGCTGTGGAGGGAGTGGAAGGCCATCGCCAAATCGCTCGGGCTTGTAGGCACCGAAGGGAAGGTCCCCGTGTTCCACGACCTGCGGCACACCTTCGCGACCGCCGCAATCGCGTCCGGCGCTGACGTCAAGAGCGTTTCGAGCATCCTCGGACATGCCAACGCCGCCATGACCCTAAACATCTATGCGAGCGCCGATGCCGAAGCGAAGCGCCGCGCGATGGAGAGGGCGTCACAGGAGATCTCCAGCGGGCAGAAGCCGAGAAAGATTCTTGAGCTTGCTAAAGAGACCGAAGATGAAGAGGAGGGCTAAGCAATGTCCGTATTCAAGCGTGATGACATGCACTCGCTGTATGGAAGCTTCGCTGACGCATATCGCTCCTACCGCGACACATTCAAGAATGGTCAGTCATCCAGCAGAAACAAGCCGAAAGGCTTCAGGGTACTCGAGGGCGTATCCGACGACGAGTTTTTAGAGGCGCTCAAGGACGCGGTTTCCGCCTGCTCTGGTGAGAAGAAAGAGATGAGGCTGACAAAGGCTCTCCAGATATACCTCGGATGCCTTTTAGACCCAGACTACCGGGAGAACTTTGGGGTGAGCACCGAGCGCAACGCCGCTTTGGCAGACTTCAAACCCGAACCTTTCATATCGTTGAAGACTGTCCAAAATATCTTCTACCACCCAAAGACTATGTCGATCTCAAGCTTCGAGCTTCTGCTGAAATGGCTCGATAAGGAGGCCTTCAAATCATCGAACGAGATTCGTGAGACGGAGATCCGCCTCACGGAACATCACCCAGAAGAAAACCGGGCACCCAACACAAGCGATGCGCTAGTTGCTGACGACGGCACGCCCCAGACTGACATAGACCACGAGAGAAAGAAGCTGGTCGCCTACGAAAAGCTTCGAGAGCTCATGCTTCGACGCCCGGAGCGGGAAACGTTCGAGAGGGAACTCGCGAAAGAGTACTCCGCAAGGGCGACCGTCGAGGCGATCGATCTGCTAGAGGAAGAAGACAGGCGATACCTCCTGCGCACCCTCGCCCTCCTACTCGATGAGTACGCCTATAGGAATGATTCACCGAGCGCTAGGAAAAGATCCGGCGATGCCGCTCCGGCTCTTGAGAAAAGTATTGTTGCGGCGAAGAATCTTGCCATGAGCCTGTCCAAAACAAACTTCGGAGACGAGGTGAGCGAGCACGATCTATGTCGCTTGCTGGCAGACCCTGAGAAGGAATACGATTTTAAACTCGCGCTCCGCCAGCGGAAGGCAAAGCCAGAAAGCGAGTTCGACCCAAATGCAGCCCGCTTCGTCGAAGGCGATGATCTCGAAGAGAACGTAAGGCGAGCGGCCAGTTCCGTAAGCTTCGATGCCCTGGGGCTCCACACGGGCGCGGAGTGGGATCCATCCACGGTCGCGCTTCTCAATGCGTACACGGAGATTCACGAATAGAGCCGGGTCTACACAATCTCATCATATATACTCGGGAAAACTTAGCGGCGCAACTGCTCAAAAAGTTGCGCCGTTTTCCTTTTCTTCATGTCAAATGACTCCGCATCGAAAAGATCAGAAACCGAACCAACGAGATGATTTCGTTTTCCCAAAATCAATCAAGTTCTCCTCAAAACCGCAGGTGGACAGGCATATTTGCGCTGGGTATAGTCCATGTTGTCCGGAAGGGCGCGCATGGCGAACAGCAGAGAGGACCAGTCTCGAGCTAGAACCATCGTTAGCGCAAAAAGAGGATCGAAAGGAGCAAGAAGTGAGCGAAGCAATCAGTACTGACGCCGAAGCCCGTCTTCCTCTCCCCACCCTTCTGCATCTCCCCCTGCTGCTCGACAGCGATCAGACCGCGGAGCTGCTCAACGTGAGCCCGCGCACCATCACTCGGCTCTGCAAGAAGGGGAAGATACGCGCCGTCCAAGTGGGCGGACAGTGGAGGGTGAATCGCGACGAGCTGCTTAAGCAGTTCGGGATCGCCTAGGGAGGCACAGGATGAGCCACGGGACGCATGCTCATCGGGGTCGGGGACCGCCACAGCGAAATATAGATAGGGCGGCCCACTGACCGGCATCAAGGAGCCGCCGAGCCGGTTCCCGTCACACGCATTAGATAGAGAGGAACAGCTATGGCTATTGTAGCCCATGGCGGCCCCGTCGTGCCGCCTCACCAGGACACCCCCTGGGCTATCACCGAGACCGAAACCCAGACCGACGGCCTCGGAGCCGGCGCCTACGTCGCGCGCCTCGGGCGCCCCTATGTGGACCGCGAGCGCCAGTACGTCGCAGCTCCGTTCGACGTCGCCTGCGGCCCGCAGAGGGGCGACTACGATACCGACTGACGCCCGATGACCACCTGCGACTGAACAAGTTGATACAGCCGTGACGAGCTTGAACAAGCGAAAAAGGTGGTCAAAAAATCCGGGGGCCTCCCGGTTCTGAACGTGTTATGATACTGATATGATCACTTCGCGTGGTCGTTCACATCGCGTCGCCTCAGACGCCTAGGGTCCAACGCCCTCTACACCTTTCGTCGGCCACCGTGCCGACGCGCGTCGCCCCCGGAGGGCGGATGCGAACTACACCAGCCGCCCCTTTCGCTTCGGCGGCGGGTCTCCGATCTAAGAGGCCTTCACCTACACCAGAAGCATGAGCCCTCGCCCGACGTTTTCGGGCGCGATTTTCGCGCATGCCTCCCCACAGGTCTCTTTCGCTTTCGATTCATTTTCAAAAAAAAGAGACCTCCTACACCAGTCACGTTAATTTGAACTGTTAGGAGGCCATCATGGCAGAAGCCCTGCTCGACGAGGCTGCCGGCGCCGTCGGCACCGTCAAGGTCGAGAACCCGCTCGCGCCGGACGTTACCCCTGAGCCCGTTCCCTACGACTACATCCCAGCTGGCTGCGACGCCGCGAAGGCGCTCGCCTCGCGCTCGACCATCACCCGGCTGGTGGGCAACGGCCGCGTGCGCGCGGTCCACGTCGGCCCCAATCTCTACGTCTGCGCGACGGACCTGCGCGACTACGTGAACGGGCGTAAGAACGGCGTGCGCATCGCCGACGTCTACGAGGACCTTGTCCAGCGCGCGGCGTCCTTCGCCCCGGCGATGACGCCCGAGCAGCGCCGCGACCTCGTCGCGATCCTGAGCGACTAGGGAGGCGGGTGATTCTCATGTCTGACGAGAAGATGACGACGCCGGAGAGGCCCCCGGAGAAGGAAGAGGCCGCCCCAGCGCCTGCCAGCGCCCTCGGGACGGCCACAACTTCCAACGATGTCACCAACGATATCACCATGCCGCATGGTGACACGCAACTTATTACCGAAGCGAATATCGACGAAATTCCGGCTCAGGAGGGCGTGGCAGCGCCCGATGGCGGAGCCGGGGACCAGGTCCCCGTCGCGCCCCCGCGCGTGGTGTCGGTCGACCGCGACCGCCACGCGATGATGTTCGCGCGTTCCCTGCCCGAGCTCAGGCGCGCCGTCGCGAGCCACATCGCGACGGTCGTCGCGAGGCCGGGCGTGAGGGTCTTCGACGAGCTCATCGGGGCGGAGCCGGGCGAGTTCGGCGGCCCCGACGGCGTGGCGTCCCCCGCTGACTTGACGAACAGCCTCGCCCTCGTGGCCTCCGCGTTCACGAGCGAGCTCGAGCGCTGGACCGAGATCTGCAACGACCGGCGGCTCGTGAGCGTCGGGAGCAACGCCGAGAGGTCCCGCCGCCGCTGGAAGTACGACTACACCGGCCCCAACGGCATCGAGGGCGCCATCATGCTCCTGGGCTGGCACGCCAACCCCGAGAACGGCAAGCTCGTCATGGTCGCGGCGCCCACGCAGGGCTCCGACGAGATCTCCGAGGACGCCGCCGCGCAGGGCTACCTCTGGCACTTTGATCCTGAGACCCACCGCTGGGAGATGGCCGAGCACGCCGACGGCCCGAACGTGATCGGCTACATCCGCCGTGCCTTCGACGAGCTGTGCTTCGGCAAGGGCGACAGGCAGTTCAAGGAGTTTCGCGCGTACGTGCGAAACCACGTCGAGGTCGTGAACATCGAGGCCATGATCAAGGCCGGCGAGGTCGATCCGTACCTTTCGATCACGAACGAGGGCGCGAAGATCTGGCACCGCAGGACCTTCGGGCTCTTCGACCCGACGGGCGACGTCCGCGAGCTCGCGTACAAAAAGACGGCCTTCGGCGTCCACATGGAGGATGACGGCACGGGTCATGCGGTCGTCGTGGACGAGCCGGAGTGGGACTTCCCCGACTCCGAGGGCAACATGCAGCACATCCGCGCGAGCGAGCTTTTCGCGAACATGTTTGAGGAGCGTGACCGCGAGGACGGCGTTGCCATGGTCTGGCAGGTCCTCGAGCAGTTCGTCAACAGGTCGTTCACGGACCGCACGAGCCCCTACCTGTTCGGGCCGGCGGGCGCGGGCAAGTCGTTCATCGTGCGCACGTGCCAGAGCCTCTGCGGCGGCGACTTCGCCGAGCTCTCGCTCGGCGACTTCGGGAACGACAAGGCCGTGGCGACGATCCCGGGCAAGGCAGCCGTCATTGGCGAGGACAACGCGCCCGACGAGAAGATCAAGGGCACGGGCACGCGTCGCTTCAAGAACGCCGTCGACCAGGGCACCGTCTCGGTCGACCCGCTCTACGAGACCCGCAAGAAGTTCGTGACCCACGCCTCGTTCATCCAGGCTGGCAACCAGAGGCCGCGCACGGACGACCGCTCCGGCGCCGTGGCGTCGCGCCTCGTCATCTGCCCGTTTACGAAGAGCTTCTACCAGGACAAGACGCACAACGAGCACGTCACCGGCGAACTCCCGGACGACCCCGAATGGAAGCGCTGGGCCACCCAGCAGTCGGCCATCCGCTGCAACGGCCTGTTCGGCCACTACGACATCGAGGGCAACCGCGTCCTCAAGCAAGCCCACGACGAGTTCGTGGACGCCAACGACTACGTGCGCCTGTTCATGCGGCAGTTCGCCGCCGAGCTCGACGAGGCCGACGTGGACTGCGTGCCGATGCCGGCGCTCCACGAGGCGTTCAAAGACTACTTCCGAGAGAAGATCTCCCAGCGGGGCGCGTCTGCCTCCTTCGACGGCGAGTTCAAGCTCTCGCTCGTCCAGATCGCCGACGAGCTGGGCTGGGAGGCCGAGCTGGACGAGCACGGCCAATGGAAGACCTCGACGCTGCGCCGGGGCTTCTTCGAGCCGGAGCGCCTGCACGGCGTGCTCGCGCGCTACACCACCACGCGCGGCCACGACCGCGACGGCCAGGTCATCTACTCAAACCAGCGGCTCATGCGCTGGGTGAACGGTCAGGAACTCGCGGGCGACGCCCTGAACGGCTCGAAGGGTCTGCTCCGCCGCTCCGTGCGCGGCGTGCTCTACCGACGCTCGGCGCTCGAGCGCTACGAGGAGGACGGCGTCACCCCCGCTCAGGCCCACCTCGCCGCGCGCGCCGAGGAGCATGCCCGCCACTGGGCCGACGCCGCCGACTCGGGCAAGGAGGCCTACGGGAACTTCGTGCACAGCCTGGTTTTCTGCGGCACCGGCTCTTACGGCCCGGATTTCGGTGACTTCGGCTCCTTCGGCGCCAACGGAGACGGTGAGGCCAGGGCCACCTACGGGGAGGCGCTGTCGGAGACCGGCCTGCCCTATCCGGTGCCGACCTACGGTGAGTGGGTCTTGCAGGGATGTCCCACCGGGGTCGTGCCCGAGGGCGCCTTCTCGTACGGCCACCTGAAGGAGCTGGGGGCCCTCGTCGGCCGCACACGTTCCCGCTTCATCGTCCGCGACGACCGCGTCCTTTTCGGGGTTTACCTCCCCGATGACGACCCGGACGGGCTTGACGACCCCGACGACGACCCGACGCCCGGCCCCGGCGCCGCGCCGACCTCGTCGGACGCCCCCGAGGGCGTGAAAACGCCCGACGAAACCGCAGCTCAGGGCACGTGCGGTGCCTCAGCGCCCGCTGACGGCGCGCACGAGGCCCCCGCGCCCTCGGACAGGGCCCCGGCCGCGAACGGGCCGTCAGCGCCCGCTGAGGCGCCCGTTTCGGCCGCGCCTGCGACCGTGGAGGGCGGTGACGCGGCCGAGGAGGCCCCGGGCGCGCCCGATCCGGGCTACGAGGCGTTTGTTCGCCACGCCGAGGGCGCCGTGGAGCACTCGGGCGGCTACGTCGTCCTCGACGGCGGGCCCGAGGGCACGACGGTCTGCCGCGAGGTGATCGACGAGGACGAGTGGGCCGCCTATGGGGGGCCGACGAGCCTTCGCGGGACGGTCGTGATCGACGGCGAGCGCCTGCCGCTGATCGAGTGACGACGACCCCGCAGGCTCTCCCTGCGTGTCGATATGCCCGTGGCCGGGCCTGGGGCGCGCGCTTACGCCCCGGCCCGGACTCGGGGAACGTTGGAAGTGGTTGGAAGCTCGCGACAAAGACAAGTCGAGCGCGCAAGCCAACCGGGAGCCCACGGCGGAAAACGCCGCCGCGGGCATTGGATGAAAGGAATGAAGAGCCATGACTAAGATTCGCAAGGGCCCGATCCTGTCTCTGAGCTCCTGCATGCTGCGTGACCTCCTCGCCACCGGTCGCGACTTCAGCGACCTCACCTTCATCATCGACGTCGGCGACCCCGCCGACCTGGACGTTGACGAATGGCTGTGGCTGGTGGGCGACGAGCCTCGCGCGCCGCAGTGCATGCTCGTGATGGCCGAGAGCGAGGCGGAGTTTTGCGCCCGCGCGGCACGAGGCGACGAGGCCGAGGCCGAGAGGCTGCGGCTCGGCCTGAGCAGGGGCTGCGTGCGCTACGACCTCTCGAAGGCCTGAGCACAGGCCCCGGTGGCCAAGGCAAGCGACGCATTGGAGGGTGAGCGAGAGATGGCCGAGATCAGGATCGAGGGCGCGGCGGGCGCGAAGCTCGCGCAGATGCTCGAGGCGGCGACGCCCGAGCGCGTGGGCGAGCTGAGCGGCAGGGTCGCCGAGGCCGAAGCGGAGGTCGAGCTCATGCTCGAGCGCAAGGCGGCCGCCGAGGCGAAGGCGAGGCGGGCCCGCGCCCGCTACGCCGCCGCGGTCAGGGCGCGCGACGAGCTCGCGCTCGAGCTGGCGATGACCGCGAAGCTCGCCGGCGTCGACCTCGCGGTCGGCTCCGAGCCGGTCCCGGGCGCGTCAGGCGGCCGGGACGCGGCGGGCGGGCCTGCGGGCGGCGAGGGCGCGGACGAGGCTCCCGCCGAGACCGCGACCGCGCGCCCGCAGGGGGCGGGAGCGCCCGGACCCGTCGTCGGGGACGGGGGCATCCTGCGCTAGGCAGGGTGCCGCCCCGCCCTCGCGGGCGGGCGCACCCGGCCCAGCCGCGACCGGCGAGCGCGCATGCGCGAGGCCGGGCGGCGGCGCAAGCGCGGGGCCGGAGGCCCCGCTCCCCCGAATGGGCCCAAAGGGGTTTTGGCTCCGCCAAAACCACCTTTGGGCGAGTTCCGCCGCTCCGCGTCGGAACTCGGAAACCGAGGCCATCAGGCCGCAGGCACACGGCGCGCAGGTTCGCGCCGGATAGATTGACAGAAAGGGGGTGCGCCGACATGGCGCAGGCACTGAGCAAGGCGAGCGCGCACGTCTCCTCGGGGGACGTCGCCGAGCGCCACGACAGGCGCGAGTATACGCCCAAGAACGCCGACCGGTCGCTCGGCGGCCGCAACGTCATCATCCATGACGTCGGCGACTACCGCGAGGCGATCAACGCCGAGTTCCGCGAGGACGTCCTCGCGTACAATGCCGCGCAGAGGCGCGTCGAGCGGCACAAGTCGCTCGACTACTACGGCGAGGTCGCCTCGAGCGCGCAGCAGGAGCCCGTCTACGAGTTCGTGATCGGCGTCGGCAGCCGCGAGACGTGCGGCGTGTGCGACGACCCGTTCGACGACGAGGAGTTCGAGGCCGCGCAGGCGGCCGACCGCGCCGACGGCGGCCACCGGGCCGACGACTACGAGGCGACTCACTTCGACGGCCGCCGCTGGTCGCAGATGAAGAAGGACGGGCGCGAGGACGAGGCGAGCGACTACGTCGCCGCGCACCTCGCCAAGGGCCTCAAGGCCGAGGCGCACGACAAGGCGGTCGCGATCCTCAAGGACGTCGCCCGCGCGCTGATCGAGAACAGGCCCGACCCGAGGACGGGCAGGCGTCCGATCCCGAAGGGGTTCAAGGTCATGATGGTCGTGCTGCACGACGACGAGCCGTGCGGCACGCCGCACCTGCACGTCGCCGTGTGCCCGATCGCGGAGGGCTACACGCGCGGCATGCGCCGGCGCATCGGGCTCACCAAGGCGCTCGAGCAGGGCGGCTACAAGGGCAAGGGCGCCATGCCCGAGCTCTACGAGCACATCAGGCAAGACGTGATGGTGCCGATCATGAAGGCGCACGACGTCGGGCGCGAGTTCAAGGGCAACCACGAGCGCCACCTCGCGGTCGACGAGTTCCAGGCGCGGCGCGACCGCGAGCGCGCCGCCGAGCGCGCGGAGAGGGCGCGCGGCGAGCTCGCGGGCGTCCGTCGCGAGCTCCACGAGGTCGAGGACGCCGTGGAGGCCGCGCGCGCCGACGCCGACGAGGCGAGGCGCGAGGCGGCCGACACGAGGCGCGAGGCCGACCGCGACCTCGAGCGGGTCCACCGTGCGAAGCGCGAGGCCGACCGCATGCGCGCCCGCGCCGAGGTCGCGCTCCACGGCTACGAGCCCCCGGCGGGCGTGGAGCTCGTGCCGCCCGCCGCCATGCCGCCTGAGCTGCGCGCGCTGTGGCGCCTCACCGACGGCGACGAGGGCGACGACGCGATCGGCGACATCCCCGGCGACCTCTTGGGCGAGGACGGCGAGCCCGACCTGGACGCGGCCAACGAGCGCGTGGACGACCTCGCCGACGAGTTCGCCCGTGAGCGCGGCTATGCCCAGGCCTATGTTGACGGGGACGGCGTGTGGCTCGTCACTCCGCCGCTCGAGTTCATGCGCCAGCAGGACGGCTACGAGGACGTCGAGAGCGTCGACGAGCTCACCGACGACGACAGGCTCTACTGGTCGGAGAAGTGGTGGGACGAGGCGAGCCTCCGCATCGCCGACGCCCAGGTCCTCGGGCTCGACCCGACCGTGCCGCACCCCGGCATCGACGAGCGCGAGGCCGCCGTGGAGGCCGCCCGCGCCGACGTCGAGCGCCGCGACCGGGTCGTCGGCGAGCGCGAGGCGGCCTTCGAGCGCCTGGCGGGGAAGCGCCGTAGCGTGGTCGACGCGCTCGACGCCGAGATCGAGGCCAGGCGCGCCGAGGCGGCCCGCCTCGGCGCCGAGGCCGACGAGAAGGCCCGCTGGCTCGAGGGCGCCGTCGAGCACGTCAGGGAGGCCGACGCCTACGTCGCGCAGGTGAAAGCGGATGCCGAGGCTACGCGCAGGGAGGCCGAGGCCGACGCCGAGCGCACGCGCGCTGAGGCCCGCGCCGAGCGCGAGGAGGCCTTGCGAGGCATCACGGACCGCGCCGAGGAGCGCATCACGGGCTTCCTGAGTCGGGTCGTGGGCGACGTGGGCTACATCGCCTACCGCACGCTCAGCGTGATGGTCGAGATGGGCGTCGGCGGCGAGCGGTTCGCCTCGGCGGCGCGCGTCTGCATGGACGCGATCAACGAGATGAGCGAGGACGCGGTCGGCCGCCCGTTCGGCCAGACGCTGTCCGGGCGCGTGCAGGAGCGCGTCGCGAGGTCGTTCGCGCGGGCATTCGCGCGCGACGCCCGCCGCGACGCGGCCGTCCGCGAGGTCGACGACGCGGCGCAGGCGGGCCGCTCCCGCGACGACGGGCCGGGTCACGTCACCGGCGGCCCGGACGGTCTGAAAGTGGCCGCGCATAAGGACTGGCTGTAGCGTCTGGACGGATTCACAGCCCGCTGACGGCGTGATTGAGCCCGCGTGCCCCCCTGTGCTAGTGCCGGGGGCTCGCGGGCTTTCTACGTGCCTGCAGAGCCCTCACATGGTGTAAGCGCTGCGCAAATGCGCGTTTATATGCGACGTGAGATAATGCCTTCAATAAACGTCGAGGGAGTTGATGCAGATGCCACAGGTAAAACTCGGGAAAATCGAGCCGGTGCCCGTCCGCGAGGTATGGCCGCACGAGGCGCTTAACTTCACGAAGTGGCTCGCCGAAGAGGAAAACCTCGCGCAGCTCGGGGATGCCTGCTCGATTGACCTCGAGCTCGTGGACACGGAAAGCGCCGTGGGGTCGTTCGCCGTCGACATCTTCGCGAAGGAGACCGGCTCCGACCGCCGCGTCGTCATCGAGAACCAACTCGAGGACACCAACCACGACCACCTCGGCAAAATCATCACCTACGCTGCGGGCAAAGGCGCTGACGTGGTCATCTGGGTCGTCGCCCGCGCCCGCGACGAGCACCGGAGGGCGATTGAGTGGCTGAACGAGCACACCGACGACGAGTGCTCATTCTTCCTCGTCGAGATCGAGGTGTGGCGTATCGGCGACTCTCCGATGGCGCCGAGGTTCAACGTGGTCGAGTCGCCGAACGAGTGGGCACGCGCCGAGAAGGCGAAGGACGGGCTCAGCGACACGAAATCGGCCCAGCTCGGCTACTGGCAGGCATATCGCGAGGCAGCCCTTTCCGACCCGGACTTCTCCAAGGTCATGCGCCCGCGGAAGGCGCGTGCTCAGCACTGGTCAGACGTCAACGTCGGCTCGTCGAGGTACCACCTGTGCATGCTCGCCGTCGTGCAGGGGCGGCGCATCGGCGTCGAGGTCTGCATATCGAACGACAAGGACTTCGGCAAAGTGGTGTTCGACCACCGGCAGGAGCTCGAACAGCTGCTCGGCGCAAAAGGCGAGCCCTACGACGCCAAGAAGTCGTGCGGCATACGCTTCTACCGCGAGAACTGCGACGTCAAGGGAAAGCCCGAGATGTGGGGCGACTACATCGCATGGCAGCTCCACGCCGCCGTGCAGCTTCGCGAGGCGATGATCGGCATCGACGAGGCTTACGTTGCGGATGCAGGCGAGTAGGCCGATGCTGGGCGGCCGATTGCTGGACGCGAGCTTTGCGGCCCCTAGCTGGGCGATAGTCAGGGACCGCGGACTTTTCCGTTTCGCGCGCGGAAGGTAAGATTTGACTTAAGGAATCCGTTAAGGTTTGAGGAGAAAAGTTGAGGAGAAAAGCCTAATGGAGAAGAAGAACGAGAAAAGCAACACGCTCAGAGATATCAAAGAAATAGCGGGAGGACTATCAGTCGTTGCAGTCGCCATCGTTTTCGTTATTTTCATCGTCGCAAGACTTATGGGGATTGATACAGACAATCTTGACCTGGGCATATTTGGAGCGATTCTTGGCCTCCCAATAGTTGTTTGGGCGATTCTCCATTTCTTTCTCGATTATTTGGAATACTTCGTTCGAACATATTCCGGACTCATTATCGGTGGTGCATTCATTCTTCTCATCATCTCTGTGCTTGCGGATGTGCGTGTTGGCCGAGAGATAGCCCTTCCCATGTCCAGCATTTCCTTGCTTTTCCTAGCTGGTGTGATGCTAATTTTGAGATGGTATATTCGATCACGTGATGCAGTTACTGACAAAGTTCGCAATATTACTATCTGCCGGGCTAAAGATAAGACAGATTGCATTCAAATCAACAACTTTTCGTTTGATCGAATTGAAAACGTTGTAATCACCTATGTTGCTGAGCAACTACGCACAGGCACATATGCAAACACAAGTGCCGGAGAGATGATTAATGATAAAAACAAGCGAATCAAGATTAGGTTCCTTAACCGTGGTTCTTATCAAATGAAGGTTCCAGACAGCTGGTCTTCTTTGATTGAGACAATATGTTTGCAGGCTGGAAATGACGATAGATGTCGATTATATGAAGTGGCATTTCAGGCAGATGGAAAAAGCTGGATAAAACGCGGTGGTATTTCGGGGTCGGTTGTCACAGAAATCAACGAATCCCCCCTTCAGTATTATCCAGCGGCAAGTATTCCCGACGATTGGTCAGAAGCATTGTCAGTCGTCTGATATGTTCGAGCAATTACGAAACCCCTGTCCAGACGCTACGTCTGGGCAGGGGTTTCGTCTATTCGTCTACTTTCTCGTTATCCCCCCCCCTCGAGCGCGTACTGCGCCGCCGTGGCGACGCCGGCGACATAGCCGCGCAGCCACGCGGGGTCGAAAGCGTCGCGCTCCTCGCCGCTCGTGACGTGCGCCAGGTCCTCGAGCAGGTGCAGAACGTAGGTCCTCGCGTCCATGGTCTCACCTCCCCTCGGTCGCGCACGAGCGTAGCGCCCCGGGCGCGGCCGAGGTGAAACCATGGTTTACATCAGGCCGTCCTCGCCCGCCTCCGTGTAGAAGGCGTACTCCGGCTCGAAGGCCGGGTCACCGTAGGCGGCCTCGATCTCCTTGACGCTCATGCGGCTGACCTCGTCGGATGTGAACTGCCCGTTGTCGGCGAGTATCCACGCATGGGGCCACCAGCTCGGGTAGGCGGCCCAGACGTTCAGCCAGTCCTCCTCGGCGACGTACTCGCCCATGTCATTCAGGCGGTAGACGCCCTCGTACGGCTCGAACTCGTCGCGGACGCACGCCCTGAGCTCGTCGGTCACGTCGAGGACCCGGCTCATGGCCTCGGATCCGATTGCGTTGCCCATGGTCATCCCTCCTGACCTCGTGAGACGATTCTCTTGATGCGGTGCGCCGCCTGGAAGCAGGCCCGCGCCTGCATCTTCACCCCTCCTCGGCGATGAGCGCGGGCGCGAGGCGCGCCATGACCGCCATCTGGCCGAAGTTGCCGTAGCGCACGGCAGTGCCCACCTCGGCGAGGCCCAGGCGCTCGAGCTCGCGCAGGTACATGAGGTTGTCCGTGGGGACGAACGCCCAGTCGTCTCCGGGAAGCGCCTGCTCGGGCAGGTTGACTGTCAGGTCGCACCACAGGCCGTCGTCGAACTCGTCCTCGGGCTCGAGCTCGTAGAGCAGGACCGCAGGGCGGCCGTTGGCCTCGTAGCGGCCGAGCGCGGGCGTGAGCGCGGGGGCGCCCGGGACCCGGATCTGAATCGTGGTGAACGTGAGCATGGCTGGCTCCTCTCTCCGATTGCCGTCGAGGGGCCGTCCGTGGCCGCGCGGGCACGCGGGGCCCTCGTGGACGTTAAAGGGACGATTGGGAGCCGTTGAATGGACGCGGCGGCGGCGCGGGGCGGGCGCGTCCGCTCAATGGTCGTTTGCGAGGCGTTTGACGGGACGCTGAACGGATACGGGGCGCGCAGGGCGGGGGGTGTCCGATGATGGGCGCTTTGAGGGACGCTCGATGGCGCTTTGAGGAGCGGTGGACGATGAAGGGCCGTTTGCGGGGCGTTTGACGGGACGCGGCGGAAAATCGGCGGAGTAACAGCTGACTTACAGCGCTTTTAGTGCGAAAAAAATGCTGAAAAAGTCATGACATGCTGAATGGGAATATATTAGCCAGTGGTATAATTAAATCGCATAATAGCAGTTGATACGGGGTGAATATGACCAAGACGAACCACATCCCCACCATCGCCGTCGTGAACCAGAAGGGCGGCGTCGGCAAGAGCTTCATCGCCGACGAGCTCGCGTTCTGGTGCGACCGCAACGACGTCCCCTGCGAGCTCGTGGAGCTGGACCCGCAGGGCGGCATGTCCCACGCCTCGGACGACGTCGAGGGCGCCCGCGTGCGCATCATCGACACGCCGGGCGCGCTGCGCGCCGAGCTGCGCGACGTGCTCACCGAGGCCGACGCGGTCGTCGTGCCGGTGAGGCCGAGCGAGCGCGGCGTCACGGCCACCGAGCGCATGCTCGGGCTCGTCGAGGACGTCTGCGAGGGCGCTGCGGGCTTCCTCGTGGTCAACTGCTGGAACCGCTTCCGCACGGCGCGCTCGTTCAGGCGCCACGAGGACGAGTGGGACGCCCGGGGCTGGAACGTGTTCCACGTGCCGCAGGCCGAGCTGGTCGTCCAGGCCGAGGAGACGCGCAAGAGCGTCGTCGAGCTCAACCGGCGCGCTCGGGTGTCCGTGGCGGTCGACGAGCTGTGCGGGGTCGTCGTCGGGGAGGTGCTGGCATGACGGACGGAGTCAAGCGTTTCGGTAAGCGGAACCGCGACGAGCAGGAGACGGTCGCCGACGCGATACGCGACGGCGCGCCGATGCCGGAGCCGAGGGCCGAGCGCACCCGCTGGCAGATGTCGCTGACGGTCGACGAGCGCAGGTGGCTCGACCGCCGATCGCGCGAGCTCGGGCTCACGCGGTCGGGGTACGTGAAGCTGCTCATGCGCGAGGACCGCGCTCGAGTCGAGCAGGAGGCGGGACGTTCATGACGGACGACGGGCGCGGCTCGGTAGACAGGCAGCCATCTTTGGATTGGAGTGATTTACATGGGAATCGAGGTCATCGCAGACGGCGTCGTCCGCGACGAGAACCCACATTGGGTCTACTACATCGACGCCGCGCGCGTGGGCGAGCTCGACCCGAAGCGCTGCGGCAAGTGGATGTACATGACGGCCGACCTCGAGCGCGCCGACGAGCTGGTGCGCGAGGCCGTCGTCACGGGCGCGGTCATCGAGGCGAAGCGCAGCACGGCGAAGCACGTCGCCCTGTCGCGCGCCGGTACCGGCGTTTGCTGCTTCTACCTCAACGGAGACGACGCCGAGGCGCACCGCCGCGCGATCGGGTTCCTGCTGGGCCACGGACTCGTCAGGCGAACTAAGGCGGGGCGGCTCTATAACGTCTCGTTCAAGTTCGACGAGCAGACGAGGGCCGGCGAGTACGGCGACGACTTCCACGCGAAAACCTGTCTCGCGGACTTCGTCGACCTCGATACGGGCGAGTTTCTGGCATAGCGACGATCGAGGCGGACGCGGCGGGGCGACCGTTCCGGGAGACCGGGGCGGGCGCCCTTTTCCGTGGCGTCGCTGGGGCGGTCGCGGCGGCCCGTCTCCGGGGGCTGCGGCCGCCGCCCGCTGCGCGGGCGGGCCGCCGGTGAGGGATGACGCAAGGTGGTGCGGGTGAGGGCGGGGCTGCGAAGCGGCGTTCCGGGGAGACGTCTCCGAACGGCCCTTTCCGCACATCTGATTACACAAGTTACAAATCGCAGTGTAACCAACGTTTCCGCAGGTAAACAGCACTTTTACCCTAAAAGCGAACAAGTGTTCATGTAACTAACAAAACCGCAGGTAAACAGGCTAAAAAGTCCGAATATTACACAAGTTACACGTTTTCGAAGGTTTTAGACGTGCGCGAAAGCAAAAGACCGTTTGTTAACGTGGAAGGGAATAACGGCCGAAAACGTGTAACCCGTGTAATTATCCGAAAAAAACGCCCTTTGAGCTGCGGTTTTATTAGTTACACGGCTTTTTGGGTCTTTTTCCGGGAACATGCCCTCTGAACTGCGGAAACGTTGGTTACACGACCTTTTGTAATCCATGTAAGCGTGCACCGCCGCACCCCTCGCCGTCATCGGCCAGCCCCGCAGGGCCCGCCGGGAGGCCGCACGTCGCCACGCAGCGGTGACATATAAGTGCGCTTTACCCCCACCTGATATGCTACCTTTCTTATGTACTTTAGTCAAGTAAAGTGCTAGAATATAGGCAGGTAAACGGTATCGTCTGGTCGGAGTAGCCCATGTCGAAGATGACGTACGAGGAGTCCATCGAGAGCCTGGACGCGCGCATCGAGCAGCTCCGCGCGCAGCGCCGCGACGAGATCGCGAAACACGAACGGCGCGAGCGCTCTGCCCGTGCCTGCGCGTGCACGACGCTCGGAGAGCTCGTGCTCGCCTGGTTTGGGGACTGGCACGCGCTCGACCCTGACGAGCTCGTGCTGCTGCTCGCCGAGCTCAAGCCGCGCCGCGAGGGGCTCATGGTCGCCGGGCCCACCCCGGGGACGGAGGACGCTCTGCGCGCGTACCGCAGCCTGCGCCGCAACATCGCCGAGGCAGAGGCGCAGCTCGCCGACGAGGACGACCCCGCGGCGCTCCCCGTCGGCTCGGAGTGACCCGGATGCGCGCCCACGAGCGGCGGTGCGCGGCGACGCCGCCGGACGAGGACGCCGATCGCGCGGGGCGCCGCGAGCGACTGCTCCTGCTGAAGAGGCTCGAGGCCACTCGACGCGATGCGCATGAGAGCGGCGAGACCCGGGCCGGTGGCGAGACCGCGGGGGGGGCGCCGACGAATCGGTCTGCCCGAACGCCGCGGTCAGGCTCCACGAGAGCGAGTCTCGCAACGCGCGACATCTCGAGGTCTCCCGCATGTATCTCGAGCTCGCCGAGGACGAAGACGTTGCAGTCAAGCCTCGCTCAAGGGCTTGCTCGGGCCCGGAGCTATAAGAGCCCGCCCTCTAGTGATTGGGTGCTTCGCCGCAGCAGCCGCAGCGGCGAAGCACCCTCTCTCTTTTTTCAATTGAGTAATCCTCGGGGGATGGGAACATTGCTGCGCGCGCTGCGGCCGCGTGACGAAGCGGCGAGCCCCACCCTTGTCGCGCCCCGTTCACCCTGGCCCCCACCCTACTTAATGCGCGCACCGACCCCCAACTGGTGGGCAACGAAAAGGCCTGCGCCCTGACGTCTCGGGCAGGGCGCAGGCATGTCGCAAGTTTGCTTTTCAGAGTCGGTCTGCCACGTTCGTTTCGAAGCAGCCCTAGAAGCCGATGGAGTGATACGTGGTCCTCACGTTGTACTCGAGGTCGGGCGAACCGATCGCCTCAAAGTGCCTCCTCGCGCATCTGATCTTCGTGTCCTCCTTCTTGCTGACGCGGATGTCGTTGTTGCCGCCGCCCTTCGTCTCGGTGACGAAGTAGACGCGGTGCTCGCCATCTTTCTCAACGACGTAGGCCCAGTCGGGGTTATAGCCGCCCAAAGGCGTGTCAATCTTGAAGCGGGAGGGAAGCTTGGCGAAAACCTTGACCTCCTCTGCCTGGTCAAGCTCAACCGCAAAGGGCTTCTCCACACTCGACGAGTCGTAGACGACATAAGTGTAGAGGCTCTTGCCGTTCCGGGGCTCCCATGCGTTCTGTCCGAGGTATGCCTTCAGCTCGCCGGGTTCCAGGTCCTCCATCGTGTACCACTCGTCATCTGGCAGCTTGGTGTACTTGATTCCCTCGGCAACCGCCTCGTTCTTCGCCTTGTTGATCTTGGTCGCGACCTGTGCGAGGAACTGCGCCGGGTTGACGGAGAACTCATCGAAGCGCCCGCAGCCCTCGAGGATCCGCTTGATGGTTGCCCGGGTGAGCCCCACAGCGTCCTGCAGCTCGGCAATCGGGTCAGGGAGGTCGTAGACCCGCCGGCCCCCTATCTGGACGATTGAGGTTGCCGTCGCCTCGGCGCCCACGCCCGTGTCGTCGACGCTGATGTCGGCGCGCGTAGAGAGGACCTGAGGCGCCTCGACGCGGGGCATGCCCCGCACCGACTCGATGGCGTCGGAGACGAGCTTGTCGGAGTCCACGTCGACCTCGAAGCGCGTCCTCTTCCTGATGCGTTCCCAGAGCTCCTGGAAGGCGGGGTCCTCGCTGACGTCCTTGCGGAGCTCGACGGTGACCTCGTTGGACTTGTCCTTGATCTGAAGTTTCTGGGCCTTATGCACGATCAGCGCCTCGACCTGCTCCTTGGCGCCCTCGAGCTCGGCCGGCAGCTCGACCGTGCCGAGCTCGGCGGCGAGCTTGAGCTCGGGCGAGACGTTGCCCTTTTTGTCGATGAGACCCGCCTGCTGGAAGGAGTCGAATATCGCCTTGGACCCGGCGTAGCCGATGCGCTCCTCGGAACCGTCCCTCTCGATGGTGACGGCGGTGAAGGTCTCGGGCGTGATGATGCCGAATCTCACGCCGTCCTTCTCGAGTTCGTTCTGGAGCTGCCGCGCGAAGGTGTCGTAGCTCTCGTTGGCGACGACCGTGAGCACGTTGACGTCTTCGTCGTAGCATCTCTCGCCGTTCTGGTCGACGCAGAGCCTGAGGCCGCGCCCGACCTTCTGGCGCTTGGTCATGGTGTCCTTGGTCTCCACGAGGGTGCAGATCTGGAAGACGTTTGGGTTGTCCCATCCCTCCTTGAGCGCGGAGTGCGACCAGATGAACTGGACGCGCTTCTTCGCGCGCTCCTCCTCGGTGTCCATCGCAGCAGGGAAGGAGAGCAGCGTCTCCTTCTCCTCCATGATGAGGGAGAAGGTCTCGACGTCCGCCGCGGTGCTCGCCGAGGCGGTGGAGTTCTTGAACCGCTTCTTACCGTCCCGAGCGAAGTAGCCGGTGTGGACGGCCGCCGGGTCGTTGTCGAGGGGGACGCCAGCCTTCTCGTAGCGCGGTCGCCACTTCTCGACGGCGTCGGCGTACTCCTCCTCGAACATCTGCGCGTACTCGCCGCTGCGGACTGGGTCGTAGAGGCGGTACCGCTCGACCTTGTCGATGAAGAACAGCGACAGGACCTTGATGCCCCGTGGGTAGAGCTCGAGCTGCTTCTGGAGGTGGTCCTCGATGGTGCGGCGGATCTGGGCGCGCTTGATAGCCTCCTCGGCGACGTCGCCGACGGCCTGCCCGAGTTCGATGCGCTCTCCGTTGAGGAACTCGACGAACTGGTCGTCCTCGGCGGCGGAGATGTTGCTCACGATCCAGCCGGACTCGTAGTCGGGGTTCTCGTTGCTGGCGTCGTAGAGGCTGCGCCCGGGCTTCACGGTCACCGCCTTGCGCTTCTGACTTCCGTCCCTCTGCTTCACGTCGATGGTCAGGCGGGCGGAGAACGGATCCTTCTTGGTCGACTCGAGGCGCACGTAGGAGCCGTTGAGGTCCTCCTGCGTGAGGACCGAGTCGACGCAGATGCCCTTGACGAGCCCCTGCTGGAAGGCGTCCGTCGGGGTGAGCGTGTAGACCTTGTTGTACTCCTCCTTGTGCGTGGCGGAGTAGCGCAGCACGAACAGCGGGTTCAGGCTGCGGATTGCGGCCTTGGCCTTCGCGGTATTGTCGACACTTTGGGGCTCGTCGATGATGACGATCGGTCGGCACTCCGCGACGAGCTCGCGCGGGCTGCGCCCGCTGGGGAGATCCTCGCTCGGGCGGTGGAAGATGTTCCCTTCATCAGCGTCGCCATCGTTCTGGAAGCCCTTGTTGAAATTGCCGATGTTGATGATCATAACCTGAATCGTGCTCGAGGTTGCGAAGTTGCCAACTGGCCCCATGTTCTTGGAATCGTAGATGAACACGTCCATGGGCGCGTTGTCGTAGAGCGTCGCGAAGTGGCTCTTCGTACTCCGGAAGCTCTTGAGAACGCCCTCACGGATGGCAACGGAGGGCACAACGATGATGAACTTCGTGAGTCCGTAGCGACGGTTCAGCTCGAAGATGGTACGGGTGTACACGTACGTCTTGCCGGTGCCGGTCTCCATCTCGACGGTGAAGTCCCGCAGCCTGCCGTCGGTGAGGACGTCGGTGGGCGCGAGAGCGTTCTCTTCCTGGACGCCGTGGAGGTTCGCCTCGAGCTGCTGGGCGGACAGCCGCATGCCGTTGGAGTGGCCGACGGTGTCGAAGAGGCCTCGCTCGCCGGCCGCCTCCGCCAGGAACTCACCATTCATGAACTCCTGCCCGCGGAACAGGTCGCAGATGCTGCCCACGGCGTCGATCTGGTACTGCTGGTCAGCGGAGAATTTAAGCTCGAGTGTAGCCATGCTAAACCGTCCTCAGCTCGACTTCGCGTCCGGTGCGCTCCTCGACGCGCTTGAATATCTGGACGGCGTTCAGCTTGAGCGAATCGTCCAGGATGCTGTCGAGCATGAGTACACGGCGCGGCTCGATCTTCGCGATCGCCTCGAGCACGTCGATGGCGAGGCCGGGGGCCAGGCAGCACACGAGTTCGCCGTAGGCGACGGTGTAGCAGGGGTAGCCAGCCAGCTCCTCCTGCTCGACGGGAAGGGTGAGCTCGAGCCCCCACTTGAGCATCATCTCGTAGACGATATCCAGTTCCGATCGATCCGGTTTCATCACGTTAAGGGTGAGCTGCCCGGGCTTGGGCTTCTCGATTCCCGAGTAGTCGAGCCTAAATACCTTGAAACCCATGTCTGATTCGCTGGAGCCCGCGCACTCGGAGGCAATCTTGCTCGCCGCCTTGCGAAGGCGCTCCTCCCCAATCTCGCAGATGTTGTGAAAGCCGAGCTTCGATGCGTCCGATTTGGCGGGGCACGGCTGGGGGATCTGCACCATGATGAACCTGCGCTCGGCCCCCTTTTCCGCATTCAGCTTCATGACGGCATGCGCGGTGGTTGCCGACCCCGCGAAGAAGTCGAGCACGATGGCGTCAGGATCCGAAATGCTCACAATTCGCTCGATGAAGCTGAGCTGCTTGGGGTTGTCGAACGGAGTCTCGAACTCCTTGTTCAGCATGTTGACGTCGGGACGTTGGTCATCCGACATGATGGACTTTGGTCTCTGGGCCATGTTCTCGGAAAGATAACGCTTAACGGTGGGGAGGCTTCCGTCCGTGTGGAAGTGAATGCGACCCTCATCGATTAGTTTTTTCATTGTATCGGGCTTGTAGCGAAAGCCACCAGGAGGAACAGGGTCGTTTTTTTCGGTCAAGGGATTGAAAATGGGCTCTGGGTTTCCGTTTGGAACGCCGCCCATATCTCCCTTACGGTAAAGCCCGCGCTCGTCAAAGTACCAGTAGTTGACGAAGTCGGTGAAGCGGGGGTACTTCGTGAGGGTCTTGAGCTCCTCAGTGATCTCTTCCGCGGAGAGCCCCATCTTCTGGAGCTGCTTCACCTTGGCGACGTACTCGTCAACGTTGTTCTTCTCGACTGCCCACTTGTTGTCCGCGTGCTTCTCCTTCAGGACGTCAATGTTCTTGGCGTAGACGAGGCAGTACTCATGGCTGACGGACACGAAGAGACTCTGGTTCTTCGAACTGTTGGTGTTGCGAACGATGGTGGCGATGTAGTTCGCCTCCCCGAAGATCTCGTGGCATATTTCGATGGCGTTCTTATACTCATGGTCATCGATGCTAATAAAGATCGCACCGTCATTCGAAAGGAGCTCTCTAGCCAGCCTGAGGCGCGGATACATCAGGTTACACCAACGGGTGTGGTTCGCCCCACTGGTGTCGGGGTTCGATTGCTCCTGCAAGTTGGCAAGCTCTAGGTAGTGCCTGATTGGATCGCTGTAGGAGTCGGAGTAAACGAAGTCGCCTCCGGTGTTGTAAGGGGGATCAATGTATATCTGCTTTATTGAGCCGTGATACGAACGCTGGAGGAGTTTCAGGACCTCGAGGTTCTCTCCCTCGATGAAGAGGTTCCCCGTAGCCTCCCAGTTCGTGCTCAGCTCTGGGCATGGCCTAAGCGTCCCGGCGCTCGGTGTTTGGGAGAGCCGAATCGCATCGTGCTTGCCTTTCCAGGAGAACGCGTAGCGTTCGTCGCCGTCATCGACCTCGTCACCCAGCTCGAGCCTCAGCTTATTGAAGTCGATGCCTCCCTCAGTAAAGATCTCAGGGAACAGCTCGCGCATACGCTCGAGACGCTCGTCGATGACGTCAAGGGACACAAGGTTCATTTTCTCGATTTCAGCCATAGTTGCACTCCTATTATCACATTTGCGACTGAACTGCCTGAACGATATAGGGCATGGCAGCAATGAAGACGTCGGTACCCTTGTTCGCGAGCCAACCCAATATCTTCTGCAGCTTCCCTTCCCGCTTCCCTGCGTCTTTCGTCTGCAGGTCAGCCATCATGCCTTTCAACACGATCTTCTCGTCTTCGGCGAGACTGGAGTCGGGAAGGTTGTCGATCTGCTCGATGGCAACAGACATCTGGATGCTCGCACTCGAGGTTGACGAACTCTCGCTTGTGGCGCTGACGCTAAGGTTCGCACCTTGTGCCTCGGCTATCCTTATCTTTCTCAGCTCGTCATCACGAAAATGCTTGAGCTTCTCAATCCTGAGTTCAGTCTGCTCGTCGCTGGGGTCATCGTCCTGATATTTCCAACCGCAAAGCCCGCTAACATACGATTTGTAGTAGTTTGCATACACGTGGTCAACGCGCTCGTATAGTGCCTTTAGTTCATCGCCCTCTATGCCGGTATCCATCGCGTCCTCAAGAAGGCGGATATGCTCAGAGATGGTATCAAGGCCATAAGGGCCGTAGAGCTCCCTGTCCTTTTCCTCCCTGAGGACGCGGAGCTTTCCGACGAGCTTCCTAAGGTCATCGGGGCTGTGCATGTCGCGTCCGTCACCGATGATCCGGGCGCCCCTGTACGAGGAGAGGTGAGGGATCTCGCCATGGAACGCCGAGACGATCTCCCGGGCGATCCGGTCGACCTCGCGGGGGTCGCCCGTCGCAAGCGCGCTCCTAGCTTCGGAAAGGTAAGTATCGATAATGCTCAAGACGTAGCTCCCTTCGAGCAAATCTCGTTGATTTCTTCAAACAAACGCTCGGCCATTCCTTCGACCTCGTGCTGCTCCATGCGCAACTTTGCTGTCTCGTTGAGCGTGAGGTCTCGGCTGCGGCGCTGCTCGGCGATGGTGTTTCGCCTCGCCACAAGCTCGTCGCGCTCGGAGGAGAGCTCGAGCAGGCGCACCCGCTGCGCGGGTGCGCAGCTCGGGTAGAAGCCGAGCGAGCCCGTGAGGCGCCCCAAACGTAGGAGCCACGAGAGCTCCCGCACGCACTCGTAGAGGTCGCCCTGCGGCATCCGATTGAGCGCCAGGTCAGCGAGGAGCGACGCGTAGAGCGGGTCGGCCGGGTCGAACCCTCCCGTCGACGTGACGTCCTCCACCACGGTCGCGCCGCGCTCCGCCTGACTCATCCTTGTGACGGCGCAGCTCAGGCACACCTCGCCGCCGTTCTCGAGCAGCAACACCGTGGGGTTGGGGAAGCACGGATGGATGACGCGCGCCAGCTCGGCGTAGGCGGCGGAGCGGCCCGTGAGCTCGCAGCGCAGGAACACGACTGCCTGGATGTCGCGCTCCTCGTCGACGTGCGGCGGTATGCGCGTCGAGGACTTCTGGACGGTGGCCCAGTGCTCGATAAAGGAGACCTTGTCCAGCGCCTTCTGCTCGAGCCGAGTGAGGTGGGCGTTCTTCGTGAGCGTTGTCTTGGGGACGCGCCTGCCGGCGAGAGCGGCAGACGGCAGCCGGAATATGTCGTTCCACTCAACGCTCATCGCAGCACCACGAAGCTCACGAGCGAGTAGTCGTCGAACCCGGAGACCGCGCCGCCCCCGACCTCGCCCAGGCTGAACAGCGAGTCGACGCCCTTCTCCTCCTGCACGCCTGTGATCGAGGAGACCACGGTGTTGAGCAGGTCGGTGTATGCGCCCATGCGGAGGCCGTCCTTCGTCTCGCGGTTGAACGCGCGGCAGAGGTCGGCAATGGGCTCTGCGTGGCCGGCGCATGCCGCCCGCATGATGTCGAGCGCGGTCTTCGGCTGCGTGTGCTTGGTGACGCACGTGCCGTCGGCGGTGACGTAAGCCACGTAGTACGGGAAGGTAGGGTTGGCGTCCATGGGGTTTCGCGCGTCGTCGTTCTGCATGAGGCAGAAGATGACGCCGGGCTCAACCTCGCCGCGCAGCTCGTCGGGGATGGGCGCCACGGCGTGCACGCCCATGGGCGCGTTCTCCAGCAGGCCCGGGTGCTCCTTAGCGTAGCGCTGGAGCTCCACGCGGAAGTCGTCGAACTGCAGGTCGGTGATGGAGATGCCGCCCGAGATATCCTCGAGGTCGAGCACCTCCTCCTGCAGCTGCTTGAGCTGCTGGCGGCGGTACTTGAGGTCGTTCATCTCGCCCGAGGCCTTCGACTCGAGCACGTTCTCCTCGCCGGTGGCGGATGCGTCGAGAAGAGCCATGCGCCCCTTCACGCGCCCCTCGAGCTGGATGTACTCGTCGAGCGCGATGTCGGGCCAGAAGTTGACGAGCTGGATCTGGGTGTTGCGCGACCCCAGGCGGTCGATGCGGCCGAAGCGCTGGATGATGCGCACGGGGTTCCAGTGGATGTCGTAGTTCACCAGGCAGTCGCAGTCCTGCAGGTTCTGGCCCTCGGAGATGCAGTCCGTGGCGAGCACGACGTCGATCTCGCCCTGCGCGCGCTGCGCGTCGGGCAGCTCCTTGGAGACCGGCGAGAAGCGGGCGAGGATGTTCTCGAACGAGGTGCGCCTGAGCTTGAGCGAATAGGTGCGGTTGCGGTCGCCGCTCACCTCGGCGCACTCCATGCCGAGCTCGTCCTTGAGCCACGGGGCGAGCTGGTCGAAGAGGTAGGTCGTCGTGTCGGAGAACGCGCTGAACACGAGCACCTTGCGGTTGTCGGGGTTGTACGGGTGCGAGACCTTCTCGGCGATGAACTCCTTGAGCTTGGCGAGCTTGGCGTCGCGCTCGGGCGTCACGGCGTCGGCGTACTCGAGCAGCGCCCGCAGCACGGTCACGTCGAACTCGAGGTCGGGACGGAGCTTGAGCCGGTCGACGTCGCGAAGATCCACCTGCACCTTGGAGCCAGCCTCGAACTCCTCGGCGGCGTCGTCATCGTCGTCGAAGCCGCCGTCCCAGCCGGTCGTCCCGGCGGATGCCGCCCCTCCGCTGTCGAGCGCGTCGAGCTGGGCGAGCAGGCTCTCGCAGCCCTCGAGGATGCGGCGCAGCGTGATACGGAAGCTGTTCACCGAGGACTCCATGCGCTTGAGCACGTTCACCCGCATGAGGTTCGCCACGGCGGCGGTGCGGTGCACCTGGCTGTCGAAGTCCTTGCCCCAGGTGTCGCCGTAGCGGTCCTCGTACTTCTTCCGCAGGTTGTGCCTCACGTAGCCCAGCAGCTGGTACTGGGCGAAGGTGAGCTGCGCGATCATGTCGTTGAGCTCGGCAATGGGCGGCAGCTCGCCCAAAAGGTCGATCGGCGTCTGGAACGAAATCGGCGGCCGCCTCGTGGGGAAGGTGCCGCTCTCCGCTCCGTAGTACTTCGTGATGTGCTTGCGGCTGCGCGCGATGGTGAGCACGTCGAGCAGCTTGAAGTAGTCGGCGTTCACCGTCTCGGCGAAGCTCTCGGTGGTGCGCTCTTCGTCGGGCAGCTTGCTCCACTCGTTGAAGCGCTGCTGCGCGACGCGCGTCACCTGCGTGATGGAGGGGATGCCGTCGGTGTCGGCGAGGTAGGCGTCGTCGCCCTCGGTGATGAGCTCGATCTGGTTTCGCAGGTCGAGCAGCCTGTTGTTGACCGGCGTCGCCGAGAGCATGAGCACCTTGGTACGCCGCCCGCTCTTGATCACGTCCTCGATGAGGCGCGTGTAGCGGTCCTTCTTCTCGGCGTCCGTGCTCTTGTTGCGGAAGTTGTGGGATTCATCGATGACCAGCAGGTCGAAGTTGCCCCACCTCAGGTGCTCGAGGTCCACCTCGCCGCTCATGCCGGAATAGCGCGAGAGGTCGGTGTGGTTGAGCACCGTGTAGCTGAAGCGGTCGTCGGCGAGCGGGTTGCGGTCGTCGTTGTCGTTGGTCCACAGCGTCCAGTTTTCGCGCAGGCGCTTGGGGCACAGCACGAGGATGCGGTCGTTGCGCTCCTGGTAGTACTTGATGACTGCCAGAGCCTCGTAGGTCTTGCCCAGGCCAACTGAGTCGGCGATGATGCAGCCCTTGTACTTCTCGAGCTTGCGGATGGCGCCCACCACGGCGTCCTTCTGGAAGTCGTAGAGCTTGCTCCACACCACCGACTCCTCGAAGTTGAGGCCGGAGCGGATGCCGTTGTCCTCCTCGTCTTCCATGTAATCGCGGAAAAGGTGGTAGAGCGTCAGGAAGTAGATGAACTCGGGCGGGTTCTCGCGGTAGAGCGTCTCAACCTGCTCGGCGACGTGCTCGGTCACGCCCTCGACCATGTCGGGGTTATCCCAGACGAAATCGAAGATGGTCTTGAGCTGGGCGGTCTCGGACGCCCCCTCATAGTTGTTGACGAGCGTGATGGTGCCAGGACGGTGCTCGTAGCCGAGTCCCTCCTGGGTGAAGTTCGCCATCATCCCGTTAAAGCCCTGCATGCTCCCGTCGGGGTTCTCGACGACGTAGGTGCCGCCCGGCTGGATCATGCCCCTCTGCCGCGCCGACCGGAACGAGCCCTTGCCCCGGATCCACTCAGCGCACTCGCGAGCGATGGCCCGCTGGTCGAGGTTGTTTCTAAGCGTAAGCTCGAGGCCCACGCCACCCACGCCGCGCTCGCGACCGCGTCGTTCGAGCTCGAACTGGCGCGGGTCCTTCGCGCTCTCCATCGTCTTGATGAAGGTCGGCTCGCTGAACAGGAAGCGCACGCTGTCGATCTTCGACAGCTCGTCCTTGAGCTCCTTGTACGCGAAGACGGTGAAGTAGGCGCTGATGATGGAGAGCTTCGCACCCTCATCGATGGACGAGGCGAGCGCGTCTCCCAGTCTGTTGGCGCCGACGTTGTCGAGAAGTTTCATCAGCGACCACGCTCCACAAGACGCTCGATGAGGCACATCTTCACGTAGCTCGTGAACGACATGCCCGAGAGCTCGGCGGCCTCTTTCGCCGCGTCACGGAGGTTCTCCGGTATGCGCATGCTCACCGGAACGACGTCACCGCCAACGAGAAACGACTGGAGCTCCCCGGCCGCCGCGCCGCTGTCTAAAAGCTCGCTGTACTTCATAAAGGCTCCTGAGAATGCAATTTGCATTACAACTTGTTTTATTCTAGCAGCGGTGGAGACGTTGGAGGGTAGCAACGGTCTGACAGGCGTCCGGCGATTGATTGAACCTCTTCTCCGGTAATTCCATATGGGCCTAATGCCATATGTCGCAACCGAACGAGAAGCTCTCCGAACTTCCAAGGCAATAAAAACGCCCATCCCCTGGGCATCAATGCCGGGCCCAGGGGATGGGCGTCCACTGTTTTCCCTCCGCGCGAAGGATGACTACGCCTCCTCTCCTCGCTCCAGCTCAGGGGCTATCTGCGCAGCAATCGACACTCCGGCACGTAACCACGCAGCCAAGACGAATCAAACGCCTCGCGCTCCTCCGAGCTTGTGACATGCTCTAGATCCTCGAGAAGGCGAAGCACGTATTTCTTTGCGTCCATGTAAATCACCTCCCATCGCACCAGTGCCTCATTTTGTGCATATATCGGCAGTAGAGAGCGCGTGACAAGAAAAAGGGAGCGGCCCTTGCCCGGAAAACCCGGACAAGGGCCTCATCACGCCTAAAGGCCAATTTCCCAGGCCTCGGGCATGACATCGTGAATGTCGCCTTCGCTGCTCTCGATGCGATCGAGCATTGCGACGGCGCACTGGGCAATCTCGAGGCCTATGTAGCGCGCCTGCGCGTCGAGGGCGAGCGCGGCCCACTCGGGCCAGGTGCAGCCGTCGGGGTCCTCGCGGGAGGCGTCCCAGGACGCCGCGTAGTCGTCGAGCGACTCCTCGAACGTGAGCAGGTAGCGCCTGACCAGCGCGGATGCGAGGCCGGTGACGTCCTCGAACGGGGCGGCGCGCTCGATGGCGTAGCCGGCCGCGAGATGTCTGACCTCGTTGATCTCGGCGGGCGTCATCTCATCCCATCCTCTCCCGCGTCCGTGTAGTACGCGTACTCGGGCTCGAAGGCGGGGCTGTCGAAGAGCTGCTCGATCTGCTCCACGGTGAGCCGGCTGATCTGCTCGGATGTGAACTGCCCGTTGTCGGCGAGCATCCACGCCTTGGGCCACCAGCCTGGGTAGCGGGACCAGACCTCGTCCCAGTCGCCCTCGGAGACGTACTCGGCGAAGTCGTTGAGGCGGTAGACGCCCTCGTATGGTTCGAAGCTGGGCCTGATGCGGGCCTTGAGCTCGACGGTCACGTCGATGATTGTGTCCATGACCCTCTTTCCGATGGGCTCGCCCATGGTCGGGGCCTCCTATCTCGGGACGCGGCGCACGGTGGGCGTGCGCAGGTAGTTGTTGATGTTGTCGGCGCAGGCGTCGCCGTTGTACATGCGCACGTAGGGCACGCCGGAGGTGTCGAGACCGTTCACGACTCGCCCGTCGCCGACGCCGACGACGGGGAACGCCTCGTAGCGGCCGCCCACCTGCCGCACGTAGACCTCGTCGCCGACCTCGACCGATGAGGTCGGCACCTCCTCGGCGTCGAGGAAGGCGCCGAGCTGTTGGTCAGCTGGCTGTGCGGCGTCGATTTCCTTGAGCATCATGTCGAGCGGGTACTCGTCCTGCTCCTCGAAACCACCCCATGGGTAGACGCGGTCGACGATCTCCCAACCCCGGATTACGTAGATGCCGTTGTCGCCGGGGTCCATCCGCTCGTCTGTCGTGTACTTCGAGATGCCGACGGAGAGGCCCCCCGCGCCCATGAAGTTGGCTATCACCTGGCACAGGCGCGCCCACCCGTACTCGTCGGAGTCCGGCGGGCGGAACCCACGCAGGTCGCAGTAGCGCAGGAACGCCTCGACGCTGTCACGGCCTCCGTTCCAGTGGAGGTAGATGCCTAAATCTTTCTTCTCGGTGGTGATGACGGCACGGTTGCCCATGACGGTCTCCCCTCTATTCGATTGTGTGTGGATCAGATAGGGCCCCGGCCGCACGGGGCGTCCTCACGCCCCTGCGCGGAGGCTCGCATCGAAGCGAACGACGCGGGCAACCTGACCGAAGCCGCCGTAGGTCACGGGGGCGCCGACCTCCGCGAGGCCTTCCCCCTCGAGGGCGCGCGCGTAGGGCAGCCTCTCCGCCGGCACGAAGGCCCAGTCGTCGCCCGGCAGGTCGCGCTCCGGCAGGTTGACCGTCAGGTCGCACCAGAGCCCGTCGTCGCCCTCCTCGGGGTCCTCCTCGTAGAGCAGGACGGCGAGGCGGCCGTTGCACCGGTAGCGGTCGGGCACCGGCACGAGCGGGGGCGTGTTCTCGAGGCGGATGCGCGTGGGCGCCGCCGCGCGCCTCATCGCCGGGCCCCCTGCCCCGCACTCGCGCCGCCCACGCGCAGCGACTCGGTCAGTGGCCCGCCGCCGAGCAGCTCGGCGGCGAAGGCGAGCGAGAGCGGGGCGCCCTCCGGCGCGGAGGCACGGATGTCCCCCGCGACCCTCACGCCGACCTTGAGCGAAGCGCGGTCTCGATAAAAGAGCTGGCTCACGGTGTGCCATGCCCCGTCGGTGGTCCGAGCAATCCGGCCGGTTACGACCGAGCCGACCCATCCCGGGCAGTCGGTGAGCTGGGATCCCTCGACCTCGTAGGCGATGCCCGTCGCGATGTCGGTGAGCGCGGCGAGGCCGCCGTCCGTGTCGCAGGCGTCGTATGCGAAGCTGGCGAAGAGGTTCGTCCCCGCGACGGAGGAGGCGTCGTCGCGCGCGGCCCCCGCGGGGAGCCCCGCCGCGTAGCGCGAGAGGGGCGTGGGGCCGCCCCCGGGGCGGTGATCGAACAGGAACCAGTCCGCGAAGGTCACGAGGCCGATCTCGAAGAGGTCCTCCCGGGGGACGACGGAGTCGACGTAGGCGTCAACGGCGCGCTGGAACTGCTCCGGGGACCCGGCCCGGGCGTCCCGGAGCGCGACGTTGAGGAGGTCACAGAGCGACTGGAGCATGGCGATTCCTTTCTCTGCATGGGATTCGGGGGGCGTCTCCGCAGCGGGCGCAGCAGCGACGGATTACCCCTCCGCTCTTCGTCGTTGTCGAGCAGTCGGGGTGTCATCTCCGCTGCGCCCGCTGCGGCGCCGGCCTTTATGTGTGAGTGTTTTCGGGGCCTCACGCCGCCGCGGGGGCGTCCCCCGGGCGCTTGGTCCGCCAGTCGATCTCGTCGACCATGACCTCGACCTTGCTGCGGCGCTGCCCCTGGCGGTCGGTGTAGGAGAGCTGGCGAAGGCGCCCTTGCGCCATGACGAGCGAACCCTTGGTGAGGTATCGGCAGATCGCCTCGGCCCTCGCGCCGAAGACGGCGCAGTCGATGTAGCTGGGGCGCTCCTCGTAGCCCCCGTCCGCGCCTCTCACGCGCTCCGAGACGGCCACGGTGAAGTTGAGCACCATGGTCCCGCCCTTCGTGGAGCGCAGCGTGGCGTTCTCCACGAGGTGTCCCGATATTGCTGCCGAATTGACTGACATGAATCGATCCCTTCTCTCTATGGGCAGTGACGCACACCCACCCGTGGCGGCGCTGGCAGCGACGCCAAAGAGAGAAGAGAGCAACAGTAGGAGGGCCTGTCGCAATCGCGGCAGTCTCTATCTCAACACTCAATATTCTGATTATGGTGGCGATATGGTGGCGGGTTTGGTGGCGAAAAGAAAACAGGTCAGAGACTATAGCCTCTGACCTGCGAATTCGTGGTGGGCGTTACAAGATTTGAACTTGTGACCTCTTCCGTGTCAGGGAAGCGCTCTCCCCCTGAGCTAAACGCCCGTTCAGGGTGCGCCGCAGCGCAGGTGATAATATACCGAACCTCGCGGGGCGTGTAAAGCACCAATCTCAAAAAAGTCGCAAGCGCGGGCGAGAAGGGGTTACCAAGCGCACGGCGCCCCATCACGCCCTCGCGGCCACTCCCCTACTTTGCCGCCGGCGGAATATCCTCGCCGATACGCATGTTCTCAAACGTCTTTGCCATAAACCGGTCGTCAAAGTGCGTGTCCACGTAGACCTCAAAGCCGTTCCGCGGCGGCATGCCCTCAAGACGCTGGCCCGCTCGCCAGAAGCACGCGATCGTCATCACCACGTCAAGCGCGATGAATGCCGCCAGAAGCGTCACGAGCACCACTTGCTTGCGCGACGTGGGCTCGCCGATGCGGAAGATGAGCTCCGGCATGATCACGCGGCACCACACCACGCCAAGAATCCCCCACATGGCCACAAAGCGCCACGCGATCCACTGCGTGATGTGGTCGGGCAGGCCCAGATAGGTCCACGATTGCAGATGGGCAAAGGTCTCCATGCTCCACCCGGCCGTCTGCTCCAGAAGGCTCCCCAGCACCGCCGAGAGCAGAAAGATCTTCCAGACCTTCTCTTTGCGCAGCGGCCAGAGCACCATGGTGAGCAGTACCGCCCCCACGCCGTACAGCGGCGAGAACGGCCCCCACACAAGCCCCACGCGACTCTCGAGAATCCCAAAGACGATGAACGTATAGACCGTCTCGATCACAAGCCCCAGCACCGAGGCAATGAGGAAGATGATCACGTACTGATACGCACCGGGCTTGGTGTCGTTGAGAAAGTCCTCGCGCATCTCGAGGCGCGCCTGCATGATGGCGTTACGCTGCTCGTTGGACACGCGGGCGCGCACCTTGCGGGCGCCGCTCGTTGTGGCCGACCAAAGCGCGTCAGCGTAAACACCGGCGTCGAGCCTTCCCTGGTTGAGCATCCGGCTGAAGGCCCGGCCGCGCGCTCGCCCCTCGAGGTAGCGCTGAACGGCGCCAATCACAAAACGCGCCACCACAAACGCCAAGATGATAAAGAGTGTGATAGTGAGCAACGAAGTCCCATCCCTCGGTTATCACGGCAAAACCCGTGGTCACAGCCCATCAGCACATGGGCACATTTTACCCCAGCAAAATTTTTCAAAACAATGCTTGCACTCCCGCACAGACCCGTGTATAGTATCTCCTTGCCAAGCGGACATGGCTCAGTTGGTAGAGCACAACCTTGCCAAGGTTGGGGTCGCGGGTTCGAGCCCCGTTGTCCGCTCCATTGCATGCGAAGGGCCGGATGATTTCTCGTTCGGCCTTTTTCATCGGCGACGTGGCCAAGTGGTAAGGCAGAGGCCTGCAAAGCCTTTACCCCCAGTTCGAATCTGGGCGTCGCCTCCATGATTGTTAAGGGTGCCCCCGTGGCACCCTTTTTTGTTTGCAGTTGGCCTGAGCTGGCACCCCCCCCACCAGGACGCCTCATCTCTTATGTATAGCGGATTGCGTCGTCTCGACCGCTCGTGTACCAACCTTGCGGCGCACATCCGACGCCACCAGGCCGTCGCCACCCAGCGTCAGAACAGCTTTACGAGCCTCACCATGGTGCCCTGTACGTCGGTCCGCCGGCGGACCTCGGCGCTGTCCACGAGCATGCGCATCAGCTTGATGCCGCGCCCGCGCTCCTCGCTCTCGTGGATCTCCTCACCCGGGGCCACCTCAAAGCCGCAGCCGCAGTCGCACACCTCAATCACCACGCGGTCGCTATAGGCACGCACGTTGAGCACACAGCCCGCTCCGCCTGCGTGGTCGTAGGCATTCCCCAGCGCCTCCCCCGCCGCCAGCGCCGTGTCGTACACGGCGTCGCGGCCCATGGGGAGCTCCTCCATCATCTCCACCAGCCGATGCCGATAGAGCCCGAGGTTCTCCACGCCCTCCGCAACCGAGATGCTGCGGCTCCACAGGGGCGGCGTCCCCGCCGAGAGCACAGGCACCGGGGGCTTTTCGCGGCCCGTTACGTGCAGTATCGAGAGCAACTGAGCAATCTGCAAAAAGCGCGCAACCTCGGGCGACACGTTAACGAGGGAGAGCATCCCGCCCTCTTGCATGAGACGCCGCGCACGAGAGAGCAGAAAAGCCAGGCCCGTGGAGTCGATGAAGGCGACGTTCTCACAGTTAACGAGTATGCGGCGCCCACCCGCGGCAACGAGAGCATCCATCTCGTCGCGCAGGCCGGGCACCGACGCAAGATCGATATCGCGCGCGGGCGCGAGCACGGCTATGTCGTTCCATTCACGCATACGCTCATGGTTCCCCGGGGTGGGTGCGCTTAATCAACCTATCCGCAGACGGCACGGAACGCGCCGCGGGCGTGCGGGAACGGCGTGAGCCGATGACTCAGGCCGCTGCCTCGGGGTGCCGGCTTCTGCCTGACTGATTCCATCTATTAGAAGGAATCAGTCAGCTTTAGGCCACAATTCGATCGATTCTTTCTACTAGATACAATCCGACACGCGCCATATGACAAAGAAACCTGTCCCCACTGTCACGTGACAATGGGGACAGGTTTCTTTGCCACACACAAACGCAACAAGCACCATCCTGGCGAGGCAGGTTGCCGCGAAGCGAGAAGGCATAGGCCTTTGCGCCATGCCTTCGAAGCTGAACGGCAAGATACCCGCCAGGACGACGCACAACGAGCGGGCCCAGGGCCCGCGCAGCGCCAGGCGACCGTTAGCCGCCGAGGTAGGCCTTTCTCACGCGGTCGTCGTTCAGCAGGGCGCGCGCCTCGCCGCTCATCGAGATGGTGCCCGTCTCGAGCACGTAGGCACGGTCTGCGATCGAGAGCGCCATCTGGGCGTTCTGCTCAACCAGCAGGATGGTTGTTCCCTGCTCGTGCAGCGCCTTGATGATCTCAAAGATCTCCTGCACAAGAATCGGCGCCAAGCCCATCGAGGGCTCGTCGAGCATCAGCAGCCGCGGCTTGCTCATCAGCGCGCGGCCCATCGCGAGCATCTGCTGCTCGCCGCCCGAGAGCGTACCGGCAATCTGGTTGCGGCGCTCTTTGAGCCTCGGGAAGTGGTCGTAGATGCGCGCGAGCTCCTCGCGGTTCTCGGACTCCTTGCGGGTGTAGCCGCCCATGTCGAGGTTCTCGGCCACGGTCATCTGCATAAAGACGCGCCGGCCCTCAGGACAGAGCGCAATGCCGCGCTCCACGATCCGGTGCGCCTGCACGCCCACAAGCGATTCGCCCAAAAACTCAATGGAGCCGCTCTCGGGTTTAAGAAGGCCCGCAATGGTGTTGAGCGTCGTGGACTTGCCCGCGCCGTTGGCACCGATGAGCGTTACGATCTCGCCTTCGTTGATGGTGAACGAGATTCCCTGGACCGCCTTGATGGCACCGTACGAGACATGCAGGTCTTGCACAGAAAGCATGGTCGCCACGCTAGTTCACCTCCTGCTTGCCCAGGTAGGCCTCGATGACCTTCGGGTCGTTCTGAATCTCCTCCGGGGTGCCCTTGGCGATGATCCGCCCGTAGTCGAGCACGCCCACGACCTCGCACACGCCCATCACGAGCGACATGTCGTGCTCGATGAGCAGAATCGCGATCTGAAATTCATCGCGGATCTTCTGGATGTTCTCCATGAGCTCCTCGGTCTCGGCGGGGTTCATGCCCGCCGCCGGCTCGTCGAGGAGGAGCACCTTGGGGCCCGTGGCGAGCGCGCGCAAAATCTCGAGGCGGCGCTGGGCACCGTACGGGAGGTTCCCCGCCCACGTGTCGGCAAAACCGCGCATGTCAAAGATGTCGAGCAGCTCGAGCGCGCGCTCGTGAAACTCCGCCTCCTGCTTCCAATGGCCGGGCAGGCGAAGCATGTCGGTCAGCAGGTGCGTGGTCATGGCGTTGCCAAAGCCCACGAGCACGTTCTGCTCGACCGTCATGTCGTTAAAGAGGCGGATGTTCTGGAAGGTACGGGCGATGCCCATCTTGTTGACCTCGGCCACCGACTTGCCAGCGGTGTCCACCCCGTCAAGCAGCACCGTGCCGCGCGTGGGGCGGTAGACGTTGGTGAGGAGGTTGAAGATCGTGGTCTTGCCCGCGCCGTTGGGACCGATGAGGCCCGAGATCTCGGTGCGGCCCATGGCGATGTTGAAGTCGTCCACGGCCTTGAGGCCACCGAACTCGATCCCCAGGTGCTGCGCCTCGAGCACGGGAGTGTGGCCCAAATCGCGCTCGGGGATGAGGTTCGGGGTCTCGAGCTGCACGAGTGCGGAGCGCTTGCGATTGGTGCTAGGCATCGGCACTCACCTCCTCGGCACGCACAGTCTGCTTCTTCTTCCAGGGGAAGTCGCGGTTCATGACGCGTTCGATGATGCGCGAGAGCGAGAAGTCGTACGAGCCCAGAAGGCCCTGCGGGCGGAAGATCATCACGAGGATGAGCACCACCGCGTACACGATCATGCGGTACTCGGAGAACGCGCGCAGCGCCTCGGGGAGGATCGTGAGGAAGGTCGCCGAGATCACCGAGCCGAGCATGGAGCCCATGCCGCCGAGCACCACCATAACGAGAATCTCGATCGACTTCATAAAGCCAAAGACCGCCGGCTGCATAACGCCGATGCACCCCGCGTAGAGGCCGCCCGCCACGCCTGCAAAGAACGCGGACACCACAAAGGCCAGGGTCTTGTAGTAGGTGGTGTTAACGCCGGAGGCCTCGGCCGCGATCTCGTTATCGCGGATAGCGAGGATCGCCCGGCCGTGGCGCGACTTCATCATGGTATGGATGAGGAAGCACACCACCACCACGGTAATAAAGACGTTGAGGAAGTTGGTGTAGCCCGGGATGCCCGTGAGGCCCGCAGCGCCGCCCGTGAGCTTAAAGCCCACCACGGCGTCGATGTTGAGCATGACCACGCGGATGATCTCGGAGAAGGCGAGCGTGATGATGGCGAGGTAGTCGCCCTTGAGGCGCAGCGCCGGGATACCGATGATGATGCCGCAGATGGCCGCGCACACGCCTCCCACCAACAGGCCACCAATGAGCAGAAACACACACACGGGCGAGCCCGTCACAAAGTCGCGCGCCGTAAGGCCGAGCACGGGCATCATGCGGGTGAGAAAGATGGCGCAGCCGTAGCCGCCCACCGACATAAAGCCCGCATGGCCGAGCGGCAGCTGGCCGAGGTAGCCGGTGGCGATGTTGAGCGACACGGCGAGGATGATGTAGATGCCCACCTGCTCGAGCACCGTCGACTGATAGCGTGTGATGACGCCGCCGTCGATCATGAGCTCACCCACCACGAGGAAGATGAGCACGAGCACCGCGTTGATGGCGTAACGCACGGGCATGGGGAGCGTCTTGCGCGTCCCGCTTGCAGACGCACTGGAGGCGCGAGCCGAGATGACCGGCCTCGCGTCGGCGTTTTGCGTATCCATAGCGTGCACCCCCTATACCTTCTCGCTCATCGAGCGACCGAAGATACCGGTCGGCTTGACGATGAGCACGATGATGAGCAGCAGAAAGACCACGGCGTCCTTCCAGGTGGAAAGGCCGATGGCCGTAACGAGCACCTCGGCAAAGCCCACGAGCAGGCCACCCACCACAGCACCCGGGATGGACCCGATGCCACCGAGCACCGCCGCGACAAAGGCCTTGGTGCCGAGCATCATGCCCATCGTCGGGGTGGCCTGGGTGTAGGCCATGGTGTAGAGGACGGCGCCCACACCGGCGAGCGCGGAACCCACGGCAAAGGTAAACGAGATGGTGTGATTGACGTTGATGCCCATGAGCCGGGCGGCGCCCATGTCCTCCGAGACGGCGCGCATAGCCTTGCCAATCTTGGACTTCTGCACCAAAAGCGTCAGCACCACGGTGCATACGGCCGTCACCACAATGGTGAGGATGCCCACCCCGGTGGCACTGAGGTCGGTGAACGAGGGCACCACCTTGGCATCGGCACCAAAGACCAGCTGCGCCCCGTTCTCGAGGAAGTAGGACACGCCGATTGCCGTGATGAGGATCGACAGGCGCGGCGCGTTGCGCAGCGGTGCGTAGGCGACCTTGTCGATAAGCACGCCGAGCAGCGTGCACGCCCCGATTGAGAGCACGATAGCGATGACGGGGCTGAGCCCCAGCTGCGCCATCACCAGCCACGAGACGTACGCGCCCACCATGATGATGTCGCCATGGGCAAAGTTGAGCAGCAAGATGATGCCGTACACCATCGTGTAGCCCAGGGCAACGAGCGCGTAGATGCTACCGAGCTGCAAGCCGTTGAGCACCTGCGTGAGAATTGTCACGACACGTCACTTCCTCCCCTTCTTGCGGACGGCGCGAACGGGCAGCCGCCCTATCCAACATAAAAGGGGGCACCAGGCGTCTGCGCCCGATGCCCCCGGACGTACCTTACCGGAAGGATTACTCGGCCTCGATGGTATCAAAGGTGGTCTCGCTGCCATCGTCGTTAAAGGCGATGATGAGCGAGGACTTGACCGGGTCGCCGGTGCCATCGTAGGAGATGCTGCCGGTGATGCCCTCAACCGAGCCGGCGGCGATACCGTCGATCACGGCCTGCAGGTACTCGTCGGTGCCGGGCTCGAGGCCCTGCTCCTCGGCGGACTTGATGCCGTTGGTGAGCACCATGGCGGCGTCGTAGCCGAGCGCGCAGAAGTTCGTCGGGGCCTCACCGTACTCGTCGGTGTAGTCCGAGATGAACTGCTGGACGGACTCGTCGTCGTTGCTCGAGCTGAAGGCGCAGCAGTAATAGGAGTCGTACAGATCGGCCGGGTCGGCGTAGTTGGACTCGCCGCCCACGATGCCCGACCAGCCGTCGACGCCGAGGAAGGCGCCCTCGTAGCCGGCATCGCGCGCCTGGGTCACGATCATGCCGTCGTCCTCGTAGTAGTTGGGGACGAGGATTGCGTCGGGGTTGGTGTCCATGATGTTGGTGATCTGCGCGGAGAAGTTAACGTCGCCGTCGGAGTAGGACTGCTGCGTGGTGACGGTGAGATCAAGCTTCTCGGCCTCCTCCACAAAGGCGTCGTTTACGCCCTGCGAGTAGTCGTCGCCGTTGAGGAAGAGCGTGGCGACCTTCTTATAGCCCTGCTCCGCGGCAAAGTTTGCCATCAGACGGCCCTGCTCAGGGTCGGTGATGCAGGCGCGGAAGTAGTTGGTGCCGTAGGTCACCACGTCCGCAGCGGTGGCGGAGGGGGTCACGCAGGGCATGTTGTCGTTGACGGACTGCTGAGCCACGGCAACGGTCGGGCCGGTGGTGACGTCGCCCACGATGCCCACAACGCCGGCCTCGACGAGCTTGTTGTAGGCGTTCACGGCCTCGGTGGCGTCGCCCTTCTCGTCCTCGACGATGTAGTCGACCTGCTTGCCGTTGATACCGCCGTCGGCGTTGAGCTCCTTAAAGTAGAGCATAGCGCCGTTGGCGCAGGCCACGCCGTACTGCGAGACGCTACCGGACTGCGGGCCGAGGATGCCCACCTTGATGGTGTCGCCCGAAGAGGAGCCGGAGCCGGCGGAGGTGTCGTCGCTGTTGCCCGAGCAACCGGCGAGCACGCCAGCGGCGCTAAGCGCTCCCATGCCCGCGATCAGGCTGCGGCGGCTCATCTGGGGGTTGAGGTTGAATGAAGCCATGGTGCTCTCCTTCCCTGACGCGCCGCGAGGACCTGCCTTTAAGCTGCGTGTCGCGGGGCTCGAGCCCGCGGCAATGGGCGCGTTTTTCTGACTACCTTACTCGTTTTTTACGCGGATGGTAAGCCGTCCGGGCCGCTCAGGGGCCACACGGGTGCCTCCCCGGGCCGCACGGCTGCGCTATGGTAAAGTTTACCTGCGCTTTAAGGCCAAACCGCAGCTACAGAACCGTGTTACATCTTGGTTTCAGCAGGTGCCGGGACGGGGCGATGAGCTGCCCTCGCCTAGGGTGGCCGTAGGGACACCGCAGGGGCCTCGGGGCCGGCGCCCGGCGCCTGAGGACACGGGGGGGGGC
>NZ_NFHP01000006.1 GCF_002159335.1 Collinsella sp. An7
CGCCGTCGACCTTGTACTGGCCCTCGTCGCCCTCGCCGATGACGAGCGCCTGCTCGGAGCCGCTGTACGGGACGCTCTTGGAGTCGGTCACCGTGATGACGCGCTTGTTGATCTTGAACTGACCAGGACTGACGGTAACCGTAAAACGATCAGTCACGTCGTTGCCGTTAGCGTCGACAACCTGAACCTTATCGGTATTGACGGTGGTGTTTGCAGCCTCGTCCATGGCGTTAGTGCCAGAAGCGGTCGAAGTCGCACCTTTTACATAATAAGTTTGACCGTCGACGTTGACGGGAACGCCGTCCGCAGCCTCACCCACAAAACCAGAGACGGACTGCTCAGACCCGTTATAGACGAGATCGGTCGCAGACTTACCAGTGATGGAAACTTCCATCTTCTTGGCAAAATGCGCCGTGTAGGTTGCGTTCTCCTTGACACTCTTGGGAGCGAATTCCGCGTCGGTGCTTACCTCATTGCCATCTTCGTCGGTCCAATTAACGAAGTAATAGCCTTCGCTCGGAGTAGCAGTGGAGCCCTTGGCGTCTGCGCCATATCTGACCGTCTCGGAATCCTCACTAACCCGACCACCGTTGTCGGCCTTATAGCTAACAGTGAATTCCTTCTTCGTGAGCTTGACAGTAACGGTTGCGCCGCCGGGAGTGTTATCCAGTGTCCAGTTCTCGCCGCTTCCGTTCAGCTTGAACTGCGCAACCTTGCTGCTGTCGACTTTACCAACCGTCTCATTGGTTTTATCAGATTCAACCTGGACGTCATAGCCCTCAGGCACGTCGATATCGAGCGCGATGTCTGCGCAATTCAGGTTGGTATAGGTATAGGTAATCCTAAGGTTGTCGCCAGAATGCTCAACCTTAAAATTATCCGTGCCTCCGCCATCTGTGTATTCCGATGCTCTTACGGTATTACCGACGGGAACGAGTTTGCCGTCCATCTTAAGCTTAACGGTAATTGCATCGCCTTCGAAGACAACCTGCTTCCATTGGGCGTAGAGGCAGTCCTTGCCATCGGTCAGCGTGTACTTATCACCGGGCTTGTAATCTATACCAGAGCCATCATCCTCGGTGTTCCAGCCGGTGAACTCGTATCCGTCGCGCGTGAACTCGTTTGGCTTGACATCAACCTGCTCTTCGGCCTTGCCGAGGGAAGGAAGCATGGTGCCTTGGCCACCATTTGCGTCGTAGAACAAACGGTCGCCGTTCTTCTGATAGTAGATATTGATGACGTTTTCGCCATTCTTTTGGATCGTGATGGCGTGATTGGGCTCGCTGTGGTCATAGGTGTAGTTCTTGAAGGAACGCACCATATCGCCAGGATTGACACTCGTTCCAACCGTACGCACAGAGGTATCCGTACGCATGATTGCCCGAGTGTCCATATCAATATGATTGACCGTCAGATTTGCAAGGTACTTTGCGTCAATCTCACCGTCGAGATGCCACGCCGAACCCTCTGCAACATAGTCGTTTGCGCCGGCCTGCACATGAAGCTTCGTCCACGTTGCGTCATCAATAACGAGAGACTCGTTAGGCCCATAGCGGACGATACCCTTCATGGCCTCATCAAGAGCCTGAGCAACACGCTGGTTATTCAGATTGACGGTTTGATCCTGATATAGACCCGTGTTGGGCACCAAATTGCTCGGCATGTATATAACGCCAACGGTGTACCAGCCTGAATAATTAAGAATAAGACCGGACGTATCGCCGTTCACCTTAAGATAAACGTAAACAGGAGTAAGATTGTTTTTAACCGGCTTCCATTGCGCGGTATACGTCGCATCGTCGGAAACAACGCGGCTTACGGCCGGCGTCCAGCCCTCAAACACATATCCGTTGCGCGTGGGAACCGAAAGGTCCTGTCCTTCGGGCCACAGCTCATGTCCCATCACGAACTTGTGGGTGCCCTTCAGGGAATTGTTCCAGTTACCGCCGTTGGTATCAAAGGTGATGGTGCAGAAGTCTTCTTCGTCAGCCTGGTAGACCGTAATCGTGTAGGTCTCTGAGCCCTCCTTCTGCCACCAACCCCAGCTGTTGTATCCCCACTCATGATTGATGGTGACAGTGCCAGCACGTTTACCCGTGACATCAGCGCCGGAGTTGCTCGTGTTGCTGAAGGATACGGCATTGCTGGGAGAAGCGGTCCATTTATGGGTGTAAGTCTGGGGTCTCCACCCTCCAGAAGAAGCCGGGCTGTCAGACGAGAGGCGAATAGTCTCACCAATCGCCACCTGCTTCTGCCCGCTGATGCTCAGGGTCGAGATGCCGTTGCTGGCATCGGGCATCGCTTCCTCGACAGCCTCATCCTCGGTTGCCTCGTCGGCCGGGGTCTGCTCGTCGTCGGCAGTCGTCTCGTCCTCAGCGGGCTCCTCGGTTGCGGCCTCGTCCTCGGCGGGCTCGGTCGTCTCATCGGTCGACTCGTCGGTCGCCGGCTCCTCGGCCGGAGCCTCCTCGGCGGGCTGCTCCTCGGCGGCCGGGGCCTCCTCGGTCTCGACCTTGATCTCCAGACCGTCGGCCACCGCCTCGGGGGCAACGGTGTAGGTGCCGGACGCGTCGGCAGAAAGCTCGGTCTCGGTGTGGTCGGCCGCGATCTGCTTGACCGTCTTTACGGCAAAGCCGCCCTCGGGGACGACGCTAAACTTGAGCTCCTGATTGGCAGGGGCCTCCATGGTTTTGTCGGTGGCGGTGTAGGTGTCCGCCCCAACGGTAAGTGTGCTCTGGGCGAGCGAGAGGGCAACGGTTGCGGTGGTGTCCGCCGCGGGTGCTACCGGCGCTTGGCCATTCTCAGAAGCGCCCCCCTCCGTTACGTTTTCTGAGCCTGCGGGAGTCGTGCTCTCGGCGGGCTGATCGGCCGCCGGGGCCTCCGTAGCCGCGGGCTCCTCGGTCGCGGGTTCAGCAGGTTCAGCGGGCTCGGCCGGTTGCTCAACCGGCGCCTGCTCTGTTGCCGGCTGCTCAACCGGCGCCTGCTCTGTTGCCGGCTGCTCGGTTTCCGTCGCAGCCTGGTCGGCCGCCTGATCGGTGGCCGCGCTCGTTGCCTGATCGTTGGACGGCGTGTCCTCAACGGTCGCGAGCGCGTTGCCCGCGGCGTCGGTTGCCGCTGCCACGATCACCGGCAGGTTCATGCACTGGACGGCCAAAACAAATGCCAAGAAGAAGGCGAGCGCCTTCGTGCCCTTGCGTTTCAGCTCCTTGCGCAACTTCTGTGGAACATGCATCTGTACCACTCCCAACATGTCAGCGGGCTACACCGGGCCCGCCCCTCTCGCCTCGCCCCCAATTCGTGGCTGCGGCGTCGCTTGCCGTTGCGAGTTCTGGAGCCCGGGCGCACGCAGCTTTTGCACCCCCGGGGACAGAATGTCTGAGCGCACGGCACCGCAGCACACGCATTCGAGACATAAGCTCCTACGGAGCCAAGTCTAGCTCATTTTGTGTAGAAAATGCGCCGGGGTGCATAAAGTTTGTCAGATTGGGTGTGTAACACCCCTCTGGGCGGCCAATTCGGCGGGATAAACGGTACCTCCCCCGCCAGTTTATCAAGAACTTGTAAAGTGCTATTTCGAAAGCACATTATGTTGGGGCACACGAGGGGCGCGCGGCCGCGGCGGGCGGACGGCCCAACGCACCGCGGCGCGGCGCGCGGTGCGAAGCCGGCGCGACACCCGCGAACACATCAACTTGGCGAGTTGGACCGTTTCGGCCATTTGGTTCCTGCACCAAATGGCCTCCCGCAGGCAATCCCCTCCCCATCGGCAACGCGCTCACCCAAAACCAGCTCAAAAACACCCGCTGGACTAATTAGTTAGGTACCCGTCCATTACATCAGCGGCAAATCATGCCCGATTTAGACCATGATTTTCCGCTGGTGTAATGGCCGGGCACCTAACTAACGCGCGGAGGCAACGCAAACCACGCAGCCGCGGCGTGTAACCACCCAGCAGCGTGCCACCAGCCGCACGTTGCAACCGACTCAGCATCCCTCCGCACAGCCCTGCCCCTCGCCAAAATTCGGAAAACGTCAAACGAAAAGTTCGGAAAGTGAACAATGAAACTCTCGGAAAACGTAAACTGCTTCTATAATTCCAGCTAGAGAAGCCAATCTCAGGAGGTTTTTATGGCGGCATCCCCACTCACTCCAGAGGGCTACATTCCGCGTATCGCCGATACACAGGTTGAGCGCTATCTCTCTGTGTTTGGCGCCGTGGAGATTGCCGGCACTAAATGGTGCGGCAAAACCTGGACTGCCCTTGCGCACGCCCAAAGCGTCAGCTACATCGACGACGATTACGCGCTTGCGAGCAGCGACCCCTACCTCGTCACCCTAGGTGAGCAGCCGCATGCCATCGACGAATGGCAGCTCGTCCCCGCAATCTGGAATGCCGTCCGCCGATCCATCGACCGCACCCGCAACCTCCGCGGCGGATGGATTCTCACCGGCTCCTCCACTCCGTTTTTGCGCCGGGTCGAAGACTCCCAACCGCTTCACAGCGGTGCCGGGCGCATCGGGCGCATCCGCATGCACCCCATGACGCTTTCCGAAACCTCCGATTCCACAAAGAGCGTCTCTCTTTCTGCGCTGTTTAACGGCGAGTTCTCCCCAGCCGTTGTCCCCGACGACTCGCAGGAGCTCATCAACATCATCTGCCGGGGCGGATGGCCCGAAGCGCTCGACCTCGATACCGCGCAGGCACAGCTGATTGCCCGGCAGTACCTCCAGCTTTTTTGCACGGAGAGCGTCCCGCAGTCCGGCCGCGATGGAAACGTCGCCCGCCTGCTCATCTATTCTCTAGCCCGTGACCTTGGCCAGGCCGTGACACGCAAAACCCTTGTTGCCGACATGAGTGAGCCCGATTCCCTCGCTGACAAAACGGGCGAGGCTCTTGCGAGTCTTGCCACCATCTCGGACTACCTCGCGTTCTTTAAGAACTCGTATCTTATTGACGAGATTCCGGGGTGGGTCCCCGCTACCCGCTCCCGCAAACGCATGGCCACCAAGCCAAAGCGCTACCTAGCCGATCCGTCGCTTGCTGTGGCGCAGCTTGGCATGGATCCGCAGGCGCTCATGCGCGATTACCAAACGTTGGGCTTGGCTTTTGAGAACCTGTGCATGCGCGACCTGCTCGTGTATGCCGAGGCTCTTCCCGATATCGGGTTTGAGCCTGTGAGTTATTACCGCGACGACGCCGGTTTGGAGATCGACGCCATCATCGAGCTCGCCGACGGTCGGTGGGCGGCGCTGGAGATCAAGCTCAGCGAAGACAAGGTGGACGATGCCGTGAACTCCCTGCGACGCCTGCAGCGGAAACTCTGCCGCGGCGACGCTGCGCGCACGCGCGAGCCGGAGTTTATGGCGGTCATTACGGGCTTTTCTCAATATGCCCGACAGGTTGACGAAAACATCTACGTCATTCCCATTCGCTGTTTAACGGCGTAGCGGTGTTGCGCGGAGATTCGGAAAACGTAAAACGGAAAGTTCGGAAAATGATCTACGAAGCCCTCGGAAAACGAAACTGACTTTGCGTTTCCCAAGCTAGAAGGGCTATCCCAGACCAGACTGGCGATATGGCAAAATGGCCCTTGCGTGCCTGAAAGAAGACCCCACCACCTCGCTAGCCAGTGCTGACGGTAATGAAATGCAAGCGTGGCCAAAAATGGCGTCGAAAAAGTATTTTGGGGATGCCAGCGCACTCGCAAACGGCGATGAGCGCCTCTGGCCGTTTGAGAAATGCTGCAAATAGATATGTTTTATACCAGTAACCAAGCGGTTACGATGGCCACAGCGCGCTCCGCCACCTTTTGGGCAGGTCGATGTACTTTTTCGACCGCGTTTTTGGCCAGAAGCATCTCCCAATATGGCCGGCCACTCCAAAAACGAGGTCGGGCGCGCCTTAGCAGGCAAACCCGGCCCCATGTAATGCCATTTGTTCTTGCGCAGGGCAGCATCCGCGCGCCAGCGCCTCCCGCCCCCACGCAGCAAAAGCGGGGCGCGCCGGCCAACCAGGCCGACGCGCCCCGCCTACCTACAGCTTAGACCTCGTACTGCGGCAGGTCCTGCAGCGCGATGACGTCCATGCCCTCGCCCGTCTCGTCGGCGGTCTGCACCGCCTCGATGGCCGAGACAAATGCGTTAGCGCCCGAAAGCGCGGTCACGCAGGTCACGCCGCGGCGGATGGCCTCGGTGCGCACCATGTACCCGTCGCCGCGCGCGCCCTGGCCGTACGGCGTGTTGATGATGAGCGCAATCTCGCCGTCGGCGATCATGTCCACGATATTGGGGTGGCCCTCGCTCACCTTGTTGACGACCTCGCACTTAACGTTGCCGCCGCGGAGCACCCGCGCCGTACCCTCGGTAGAGACGATATCAAACCCGAGGTAGCGGAAGATCCGCGCCACGGCCAGGATGTGCCGCTTATCGCGATCGTTTACGCTGATAAAGACCTTGCCGGCCTCAGGGCTCGGCAGCTTGTAGTCAATCGCCAGCTGCGTCTTGGCGTAGGCCTCGGGGTAGCTCTTGGCGATGCCCATAACCTCGCCAGTCGACTTCATCTCGGGCCCCAGCACCACGTCGGCCCCCGGGAAGCGGCCCCACGGCATGACGGCTTCCTTCATGCAGAACCAGTCGAGCTGGCGATCGTCGGCCGGCAGATGCAGGTCGGCGATGGACTCGCCCGACATGATGCACGCCGCGGCCTTGGCAAGCGGCACGCCCGTGGCCTTGGAGATAAACGGCACGGTGCGGCTCGCACGCGGGTTGGCCTCAATGACGTAGACGGTCTCGCCCTGGATGGCGTACTGCACGTTAACCAGGCCGCGAACGCCCAGCTCAAGCGCAATGCGCGTGGTGGTGTCGCGCAGCTTTGCGATGAGCGAGTCAGAGAAGCTGAACGGCGGGATGCACGTGGCGGAGTCGCCGGAGTGAATACCGGCCTCCTCGATGTGCTCCAAGATGCCGCCGATGTAGACCTGCTCGCCGTCGCAGAGCGCGTCGACGTCGCACTCGATGGCTCCCTCAAGGAAGCGGTCGAGGTAAACGGGGTAGTCGGGGCTGATTTTGGTGGCCTCGGCCATGTACTCGCGCAGGTGCTGCGCGTCGTAGGCGATCATCATGCCGCGGCCGCCGAGCACGTAGCTCGGACGCACGAGCAGCGGGAACCCGATCCGCGCGGCCACCTGCTCGGCCTCCTCAAAGGAGCGCGCCTCGCCCGCCGGCGGATACATGATGTGCAGGCGGTCGAGCACGGCCGAGAAGCGTTCGCGGTCCTCAGCGAGGTCGATGGCGCGGGGCTTGGTGCCCATGATGTTGACACCGGCCTCCTCGAGCGCGCGCGCCAGCTTGAGCGGCGTCTGTCCGCCGAGCGTTACCACCACGCCGTCCGGGCGCTCCACGTCGATGATGTCCATCACGTCCTCGTACGTGAGCGGCTCAAAGTAGAGGCGGTCGGAGGTGTCGTAGTCGGTGGAGACGGTCTCGGGGTTGCAGTTGACCATGATGGTCTCGTAGCCGCGGCTCGCCAACGCGTAGCTCGCGTGCACGCAGCAGTAGTCAAACTCAATGCCCTGGCCGATGCGATTTGGGCCCGCGCCCAGGATCATGGCCTTCTTCTTGTGCGTGTGCGTTACCTCGTCGGCCGCCACGCGCTTCTTGGCCTCCGGCTCGGGGCGCAGCAGGCTCTCGTAGGTCTTGTAGTGATACTCGGTGGCCGAGGCAAACTCGGCGGCGCAGGTGTCGACGGTCTTCATGCACGGCACCACGCCGAGGCCCTTGCGGTATGCGCGCACAAAGCGCTCGTCGGAGCCGGTGAGCGCGGCGATCTCGGCGTCGCTCGTGCCGTACTGCTTGAGCAGGCGCATGGCGTCGGCGTCGATATCCTCCACGCGCAGGCCGCGGATACTCTCCTGCACGGCCACCATGTCGGCGATGCGCGCGATAAACCACGGGTCGATGCGCGTGAGCTCGTGCACGCGCTCCTGGGTCCAGCCGCGACGCAGCGCTTCTACCAGGCAAAACACGCGGTCGGCGGTGGGCTCGGCCACGTGCTGCTCCAGCTCCTCGTCCGAGAGGCCCTCGGCGTGCTCGTTGCCGCCGGCAAAGATGCCCGCGTGCCCGTCCTCGAGCGAACGCATGGCCTTGCCAAAGCTCTCCTCAAAGGTGCGGCCGATGGCCATGATCTCGCCCACGGCCTTCATGCGCGTGGTGAGGCGCGTGTCGGTGCCCTTGAACTTCTCAAAGGCAAAGCGCGGCACCTTGACCACGCAGTAGTCGATCGACGGCTCAAAGCAGGCCGGGGTGGCCTTGGTGATGTCGTTGACGATCTCGTCGAGCGTGTAGCCCACGGCCAGGCGCGCGGCGGCCTTGGCAATGGGGAAGCCCGTGGCCTTGGAGGCCAGCGCCGAGGAGCGGCTCACGCGCGGGTTCATCTCGATAACGATGATGCGGCCGTTCTTGGGATTGATGGCAAACTGCACGTTGGAGCCACCGGTCTCTACGCCGACCTTCTCCAGGATGGCGAGCGAGGCCACGCGCATGCGCTGGTACTCCAGGTCGGAGAGAGTCTGCGCCGGCGCCACGGTAATGGAGTCGCCGGTGTGCACGCCCATGGGGTCGAAGTTCTCGATGGAGCACACGATGATGCCGTTGCCGGCGTGGTCGCGCATGACCTCCATCTCGTACTCTTTCCAGCCCTCGATGGACTCCTCAACGAGCACCTCGCCGGCCGGGCTGAGCTCGAGGCCCTGACGCACGATCTCGCGCAGCTCGTCCTCGTTGTGGGCGATGCCGCCGCCCGCACCGCCGAGCGTAAAGCTCGGGCGCAGCACGCAGGGGTAGCCCACGCGCTGGACGATCTGGAGCGCGTCCTCGATGGAGTAGGCGTAGCCCGAGCGGGCCACCTCGAGGCCGATCTCGGCCATGGCCTCGTTAAAGAGCTTGCGGTCCTCGCCGCGCTCGATGGCCGCAAGGTCGCAGCCGATCATCTCGACGCCCTCGCGCTCGAGCACGCCCGACTTGGCGAGCTCGACCGCGGCGTTGAGACCGGTCTGGCCGCCGAGCGTGGGGAGCAGCGCGTCGGGGTGCTCGCGCTTGATGACCTTCTCGATAAACTCCGGCGTGACCGGCTCCACGTAGGTGCGGTCGGCCAGGCCCGGGTCCGTCATGATGGTGGCCGGGTTGGAGTTAACGAGGATGACCTCGTAGCCGTCCTCTTTGAGCACCTTGCAGGCCTGGGCGCCCGAGTAGTCAAACTCGCAGGCCTGGCCGATTACGATCGGGCCGGAGCCTATGACGAGGATTCGCTTGATATCTGTACGTTTAGGCATGTTCGCCTCCGTCTTTCCGTTTACTCTCACGCACGGTTGTCGATCCCTGCGGCTTTCCCAGCCACCGCATCTTCGTCTTCACTCGTCGGTCGCCGCCCAAAGGCGCTCTCTCCTCGTTCAGCCGAACCTGCGGCACCTGGAAAAGCCGTCTCCGTTCTTGAACGCGCCGGCTACGCGACCGATTCGTCTGCGAACTTCCACCCGGCGAGGCGGTCCTTCGAGATGTCGATGTTGAGGTAGTCGGGGTCGCCGTCCATGAGCCGCGCGAACGCCGTAAAGAGGTAGTGCGCGTCGGTGGGGCCGGGCGAGGCCTCGGGGTGGTACTGCACCGAGAAGCACGGCTGGTCGAGGAGCTGAATGCCCTCAGCGGTGCCGTCGTTGAGGTTGACGTGCGTGAGGCGGATGCGGCCGAAGCACTCGTTCTGCACCACGGGGGCGATGCCACGCTCGACCCAGAAGCGCAGGTCGCCGTGAAGGCCACCGGGGTGCTCGGTCTCGCCGCCCGAGAGCTCGGGCACAAGCGCGCCGAGGCTCGGGAAGAGCAGGCCGAAGCCGTGGTTTTGGGCGGTAATCTCTACCCGGCGGGTGAGCAGGTTCATGACCGGCTGGTTGCCGCCGCGGTGGCCAAACTTGAGCTTTTCCATCTCGGCACCGCAGGCCAGGCTGATCATCTGGTGCCCCAGGCAGATACCAAAGATGGGGAGTTTGCCGATGAGCTGCTGCACCTGGGTGTAGGTGGCGTCGACCGCGTCCGGGTCGCCGGGGCCGTTGGAGAGAAAGACGCCGTCGGGTTGGAGGGCGAGCACGTCGGCGGCCGGGGTGTTCCACGGCACGAGCGTGAGGTCGCAGCCGGCGCGGACGAGCCCCTCGATGATGCCGCGCTTGATGCCGCAGTCGTAGGCAACGACCTTGTGGCGCGCGGGCGCGGGGTCGGCGGAGGCAAAGGCGTGATCGGCCGGGAGGTCAGCGGCGCCGTAGGCATAGGACTCGCGGCAGCTCACCGTCTCGACGAGATTGGTTCCCACGAGGTCGGGCGCGGCGGCAAGGGCGCGGGCGAGCTCGTCGAGGTCGAAAATCTCGGTGGAGATGATGCCCTTCTGGGCACCGTTGTCGCGCAGGTGCCGGACGAGGGCGCGCGTGTCGATGCCCTCGATGGCCACGATGCCGCGCTCGGCGAGGTAGTCCGGCAGGCTTTGGGCGCTGCGCCAGTTGGAGGGCGTGCGGCACATGTCGTGCACGATCATGCCGCGCAGGGCCGGGCGCGGGTTGCCGGCGTACTCGCCCGGCATACCGGGGGCCATCTGCGTGTCAGCGAGGTCGATGCCGTAGTTGCCGATCTGCGGGTAGGTCATGGTGACGATCTGCCCCGCGTAGCTTGGGTCCGTCAGCACCTCAAAGTAGCCCTCGAGCGAGGTGTTGAAGCAGACCTCGCCCGTAGAGGTACCCGCAGCTCCGCAGGCGCGACCGTAAAAGACCGTGCCGTCGGCGAGCATCAAGATGCCCGGTGCGCTCGACTGTTTGCTGGTTTTGGAAAGCATGCGTTGCGCCAGCTCGCTCGGAGCAGCGCTGCGAACGGCGCGGTTGCCGTCTAGGGGACGTGCGGCGGGGCACGCCACGTCTGGTACCGCCATAGACACTCCTTCCCGGCCTCGCCGGACCGGCTTAAAGGTGGATAGGCTGCACCTCATTGTAGGCGTTTTTGCGCAGGACGGGGAGGTGCAGGGGAGCTGCGCAGTTTTTCCGCAGGCGAGGGGGTTGCAAGGTTCTCGAAGCGCCCGCGCCGATGAGCCCGTCCCAATGTGCGCACTCTGTTTCGATACCGATTCGCCCCGCCCGGCGTGCGCGCCCGTACTATGCTGGGGACTCGTACGCTGGTCCATAAGTCCGCGGAAGAAAGAGGTCTACCCATGTCCAACGGAATCAGCAGCTCAGAACATCCCCTTTACCAGCGCAAAGGGGCGTATATCCCCCGCATCGCCGCCGTGCACGATATGTGCGGCTACGGCAAGTGCTCGCTCGGCGTGGCCATCCCGGTGCTCTCCGCCGCCGGCTGCGACGTCTGCCCGGTGCCCACGTCGCTCTTCTCGGCGCACACCAAGTTCCCCGTGTTCTACATGCACGACACCACGCCCATCCTCTCCGACTACCTCGACGCCTGGCAGCAGGAAGGCATAGAGCTCGACGGCATCTACTCCGGGTTTCTTGGCTCGGCCGAGCAGGTCGCCATCATTCAGCGGCTCTACCGCGAGCATCCGCAGGCGCTGCGCATCGTCGACCCGGTCATGGGCGACGGCGGCTCCAAGTACCCCACCTACACCGACGAGCTCTGCGAGGCCATGGCCGGGCTGGTGGACGGCGCCGACGTGCTGACCCCCAACCTCACCGAGGCCTCGATCCTTACGGGCATTCCCTACGAGGGCCAGGACGTGGACGTTGCGTTTGTGCAGCGCAACATCGACAGACTGCTCGAGATGGGCGCCAAGACGGTGGTCGTCAAGGGCGTGGTGCACGCGGGTGAGCAGATCATCCGCAACTACCTTGCCGCCGCCGACGTGGACGACGGGCGCGCGACGGAGGTCTCGAGCGAGCTTTTGCCCTACATGCTGCACGGCACGGGCGACCTCTTTGCAAGCGGCCTGACCGCGGCCATCTTCTGCGGGCGCACGCTGCCCGAGGCCGTGGCGTTTGCCGGCGAGCTGGTGCGCGACGCGATGCGCGTTACCCGCGAGCAGCCCGATTACGAGGTGCGCGGCGTGAGCTTTGAGCCCGTGCTCGGCAAGGTCACCGACCTGCTGCGCTAAGGCGGCGTCGGCGCCTCGTCACCCGGCGGCCCCGGTGTGCAGCTCAAACGCGCGCACCGGGGCCGCTTTTGTATTGTGGTCGAGTTTTTTGCGGCGCTATTCTGCGCTCGACAGCACGTCCTCGAGGCGCTTTTCCGGCTCGCCGCCGAGGTAGCGCTCGCTCCCCTGGAGGCTGCGCTCGAGCTCGCGCTCCAGGCGCTCCGCGTCGAGGTCGTCTTGGTCGATGCCCGGGGTCTCGATGAGCGACGAGACCGAGTTGACCTGCTCCTGGATGCGCCCGGCAATATCCTCGTCCATGCCGATGATGCGCAGCTCCCAGTCGATGTTGGCCGAGTCGCCCGAGTGGTACTTGGTCCAGATGAAGGTAAAGATCTCGCGCTCGTCGCCCTGCGCCGGCAGTTGACCAAAGAGGTGGTCGCAGGTGATGTTGCCGTCGGCATCGAGCCGGGCGCTCACGTTGTAGACGACCTGGTTGATGTTGTCGTTGAGGAGCGCATTGGTGGCGAGGGCCGCCGCCTGAATCTGGCTGTTGGAGAAGAGCTCAAGCTCGTTGGCGGAGTCGGTATCGACCACGCTGACCTCAACGATGCCCGAGCGCTCGTCGGCCTCGTCTACGGTGAAGTCGCGCGGGAACTGCGTAAAGCCGTTGCCCCACTCAACGCCGCCCTCGAGCGCCAGGCTGACCGTCTGGCCGTTGACCGTGTCGGAAAGGTTGGCTGTGTTGAGGCGGCGGCTCACGCCGTACCAGACCTGCATGCCAAGTACGAGCAGCAGCACGCCAATGAGCACCGCCATGGCGACGCGCGAGATGGCGTTGTCCACCTTGGAACCCGAGGGGTCGTCGCCCGAGAGCGGGTCAACGGGGCGGAGGTTGCGCTTGCGGGGGCTGGCGGGGTCGAGCACGCCCGAGTCGTCGAGCTGCGAGAAGAGCTCGGTGACTTCCTCGGGGGTAAGGGGGGTGTTCTGTGCCTTCTTTGCCATGCGCCAACCTTGCAGCCACGGGTGGTGTTGCCTAAGGCGACGAGGCGCCATGCCGCCCAGCCGCGCCGCCATTATACGCAGGCACTGCGCGGCGCGGGCGGGTCGGGGGCAATTATCATGCAAGAAGCAGAGGCACGCAGGGTGGGTCGTTTGGGGACGTGTTCCATCTGATTTTTTTTTGAAAATGGGTCAGATGGAACACGTCCCCAAGCGACCGCGATGGCGCGCCCGTCGGCCCGCCTACGCCACCTCGTGGGCGCGGGCGCCCTCAAACTGCATGCGGTAGTAACGAGCGTAGGTGCCGCCGTGCGCGAGCAGCTCCTCGTGCGTGCCGCGCTCCACCACGCGACCGGCCTCCACGGTGGCGATCTCGTCGGCGCCCTTAATCGTCGAGAGACGGTGCGCGATGATGATGGTCGTGCGGTCGGCGGCGAGGCGCTCGAGCGACTCCTGCACCGCCTCCTCGCTCTCGTTGTCGAGCGCCGAGGTGGCCTCGTCCAAGATCAGAATCTTGGGGTCCTTGAGAAAGACCCGTGCGATGGCCACGCGCTGCTTCTGCCCACCCGAGAGCCGGCTGCCGCGCTCGCCCACCACGGTGTCGTACCCCTCGGGCAAGCTCGCGATGAAGTCGTGGATGTTGGCGCGGCGGGCGGCGTCCTCGATCTCGGCCTGCGTGGCTCCCGGGCGCCCGTAGGCGATGTTCTCGCCGATGGTCCCATCAAACAGGTAGACGTCCTGCTGCACCAGGCCGATGGCGCGGCGCAGGCTCTCCTGCGTAACCGAGCGCACGTCCTGCCCATCGATCGAGATGGAGCCAGCATCAACGTCGTAGAAGCGCGGCAACAGCGAGCAGGTGGTCGACTTACCGCCGCCCGACGGACCCACCAGCGCGATGGTCTCGCCGGGGCGGATCGAGAGGTTGAGGTGGTCGATTACCGGGTGCAGGCGGCCGCGGCCGTTCTCGCCCAGCTCGACGTCGTCGTAGCTAAAGCACACGTCACGGTACTCGATGGCGCCCTCGCGCACCTCGAGTGGGCGCGCGTCGGGCGCGTCCTCGATGTCCGGCATGCTCAAGATGACCTCGTCCATGCGCTTAAAGCCCGCGATGGCCTTCTGGATGTTCTCGGTGGAGTTGACGAGCGTCTCAATCGGGGTGGTAAAGAGGCTGATGTAGAGCGCAAAGGTGGCCATGTCCACAGCGGTCATCTGCCCCTCGGCCACCAGGTAGCCGCCGAGCACGACGATGATGGTAAAGAGCGCACCGGTCATGAGGGCGCTGGTGGCCTGGTAGGCGCCCATGGCGTGGTACTGGTTGACCTTGGAGGTGAGATAGCGGTCGTTGGACTGGCGAAACTTGGCGCGCTCGGTCTCTTCGTTGGCAAACGACTTGACCACGCGGATGCCCGAGAGCGAATCCTGGAGCTGCGAGTTTACCTCGGAGATCTTGCGGCGGTTATCGGCAAAGACCTCGCGCATGCGAAAGTTCTGGCGCACCATGATGATCACGAAGATTGCCGTCACCACGGCCATGACGCCCGCAAGCACCGGCGAGATGGTAAAGAGGATCACAAAGGCGCCGATAATCTCAACCCCGCAGATGATGACCCATTCCGGCACGTGGTGCGCCGCCTCACAGATGTCAAAGAGGTCGTTGACCACGCGGCTCATCATGTCGCCCGAGCTGTGCGCGTCAAAGTAGGCAAAGTTGAAGCGCTCGTATTGATCGAAGAGGTCCTCGCGCATGCGCGACTCCATGCGCGCGCCCATGATGTGCCCCTGCGCCGAAACGAAGTAGCGGCAGCCCATGCGGATGAGGTACATGATGATGAGCCCCACCGCGATCATGCCAAGGGAACCGAGGATGGCGCTGCGGCCCTCGGTAAAGAGGCCGCCCGTGAGCGTGCGGAGGATGCTCGGGAAGGCAAGGTCGATGCCGGCGATCACCAGCGCGCAAACGGTGTCGGCGATAAACAGGCCGCGCTCGGGGCCGTAGTAGGCAAGAAAGCGGCGGAACATCGTCTTGTGCTTGCTCATGGGAACACTTTCTATCTCTTGGGCGTTGAGCCTATCTCTTGGGCATTGAAGCAACGCCCTAGTATACGACAGCGTGCGTCGGCATGGTGCGCCTATAGAAGCTTCAAACGGGACTGGCGGCAGGGAGAGAACCGGTCTTCCCGCCTGTTGACATTTGGTGAGCCCGCACACAAAAACAGCCGCCGGCCAGAGCGGCTGTTTTGCACTAAGGCGCGTTTGTTACTGCATATCCGCGAGCCGATGGCCCATGACTTCGCAGGCCAGCGCGCCGACGACCGTCTTGGCGTCCTCGATCTTGCCGTCGAGCACCGCGTCCACAAGCTCCTTGACCGGCACGAGATCGACGTTGAGGAACTCGTCGTCGTCCGGGCGGGCGCCTTCAAACGAGAGCTGCGTGGCCAGGTAGATGTGAATGAGCTCGTCGGAGAAACCGCAGCTCGTGGCTATCGTGGTGAGGTAGGCAATCTTGCCCGCCGCAAACCCGGTCTCTTCTTTGAGCTCGCGCTTGGCGCAGTCGAGCGGGTCCTCGCCCGGGTCGAGCTTGCCGGCGGGAATCTCGACTGTCACGCGGCCGAGCGACGTGCGGTACTGGCGCACAAGGGCGATCTTGCCCGACGTGGTGAGGGCCACCACGGCTGCGGCGCCGCGATGGCGCACCACATCGCGCGTGGAGGTATGGCCGTTGGGGAGGCGCACGTTCAGGCGCTCGACGTCAAAAATCTTGCCGCGCCAGGCGATCTCGCTGTCGATGACCTCCTCGCGCAGGTCGGCATCGTGCTCGGCCTCGTCGCCCAGCACGAGCGCGGGCAGGTCCTCCATCTCGGGCGTGGGCGAGGCGTTCTCCTCGGTGCGGTCGCCGTCCTCGACCTCGATGCCCTCCGCCTGCTCGTTTACGCAGCTCTCCTCGGCCATAGTGCCTCCCCTATCGCGCCGGTTGGTCTTCTACAGGGTACCCAAAGTTGCGCGCACCGGGCGCGAGGGGACGTCAAACGACCCTATCCCCTTGCTACGCTTTCCGCACATAACGCGCAGCGAACATTTAGACGGACTCGACGGCATTAACTTGTCGTCGAGCTCGTTTGTGACGATGCGCGTGGTGCTGCACCTGCTGTTTGAGGGGCACAAAGCATGGGTGGAGCGAAACGAATAGCAAGTGTGGCCAAAAATGAGGTCGAAAAAGTAAACCGGACATAGGCTCGATGCCCCGCGGGCGTCGGATTGCAGCTCGGGGCAGCCATTTTGGGCAAGAAGGGCGCTCCGAGAGGCGGCTAGAGCGTCATATGAAGCCCCGTCGGGCCGACCTTGCCCGACGAATTACTTTTTCGGCGCTGTTTTTGGCCATGGTTGCGATTTTTTGTGGGTTTGCATCCTAAGGTACACGACATCGCCGTTGGCCGGCGTAGGGCGCACGGTCGCAATTCGCGCAGCATCTCCCCGGTCAGACCGACCAATCGAGCCGCTATACCCGCAGCATGACCACACACAAAAAGGCGCGTCATGGACAACTCCGCAAACCGCACGGGCAGTCGCATACCTACCGGCGACGATTTTGAGGATGACCGGCAGCGCTGGCTTGATGCCGTCGGACGCGCCAAACGGCATTAGTAGCAGGCGATTGGACGCCACGCGGCCATCGGTGGACCGACGCGATCAATCGAATTGGTGCAAAGCGTCATATTCGGCTTGATGCCACCCGCTACGCCACCTTTCATATCAAGCAGTGGCCAAAAATGCGCGTAGGGGCAACTAGTAGCCCCTCATTTTGGTCTAATACCATGACCTGCTTAAGCGAATCCTGCGCTTTCTTTCAGCTTAAGCATATATAGATGGTGTTAAGAGGGGTTACTAGTTGCCCTTACGCGTATTTTTGGCCACTGCGTCAGTCAACCATCTGTTTTACACTGCCTGACTGGCGCTTCTTGCTACGATTTAAAGTGTGCACCCCGCACCGAATAGTCGCGGCGAGCGCGCGCCAGGTAGTCATAGTGCTCGGGCCGGTGCGCATCGCTTGCGATGAAGCTCACGAGGTTTTCTTCAAACAGGCGCTTTGCGGGCTTTTTCTCTCGACCGAGGCGTCCGCCAGCTACAAAGTCAGCTGAAACCTGCAGCTTACAACCCATCTTAACCAAGCGGCGCGCAACCTCGATATCCTTCTGCACCGCTCGATAGCGCTCCGGATGTGCGATGATCACCGTATAGCCCATGCCCTGCAGTTCAAAAATGGTGCGCTCGTATTCGTCGAACTTGAGCTTGTCGGCAACCGTGGAGAGTTCGAGCAGAAACTCGTGTCCGCCGTCAAACGCCAGCCGGCTTACCCACTGCATTCCCAGCTCCATGAGCTTAGCATGGTTTACCTCAAAGCCCATCCGCAACGGAAAGCCCCCAGCGTGCTCCTGTAGCAATTCAAAGGCGTCCCACATGGCATTGTAGTCAAAGTACGGGTCGCGACAGTGCGGCGTGCACACGATGCTCGTCACGCCCGCGCGCCGAGCGGCATCAAGCATGTGCAGACTCTCATCCAGGTTGGATGCCCCGTCATCGACTCCGGGCAAAATATGGCAGTGCATGTCTCTCATCGTGTGCACCTTCTCTCTATACGTCGTACTTGCGCTGCACTACCGTGGAGCAGCGAACCCTTAGCTCTACCTCAGCGCCTTACCCGCGCGAAAAACGGCTCCCGCTCTGTGCGTGGCCGGTACGGTGCGAAGTAGCCGGGGCCGGCGCCTGTGCACCCACCGCGGCGCCGCGCGCCGCCGGCATGCTCGGAGCCTCCAGCGACTCTCCGCCGCCCTTACGCACACGCTTACCATCTTTGGTGTAATAAGAGTAGTAATGGTCGCTCGCATCGGCCGCGCACATGTTGGCCACCGCGCCGATGATGTTGGCGTCTGCCTTCTTAAGCTGCTCAAACGCCCCCATCACCTCCTCGCGCTTTGCAAAGTTCTCGCGCACCACGAGAATCGTGGCGTCGGCATGCGTCGAGATGATGGCCGCATCCACGAAGGTGCCAACCGGAGGAGTGTCGAACAGCACGTAGTCGTAGCTCGCCTCCATGGCGGCCTCAAGACGCTTGAAGCGCTGGGACGAGAGGATGTCGGGCGGATTGGGAATGTGCGGCTCGGAATCGAGGAAGAAAAGATTCTGCTGACTGGTGGCCGAAACAGCATCTTCAAGGTCAATCTGGCCACTTAGTACCGCATAGATGCCGTAGCGAGCGCGGACGCCTATCTCATCGGCGAGCGAGCGACGACGCATGTCACATTCAACCAAAAGCACGCGCTTGCCGCTCGAGGCAATAGCCACCGCCAGATGATGCGCAACGGTGGTTTTGCCCTCATTGGGCACCGACGACGTGAGGACGATTGACTTTACCGGCGCGTCTACGCTGGCAAAACGGATGTTGGCATAGAGGGTCTTGGCGGCGTTTTGGGCAACCTCAGCACTCGCCGGGGCGTGTTTGCGCGGCATGGCCTATCGCCCTCCTTTCATCTCGGGGATGCGTCCGATTACAGGCACTCCAAGCAGCTGTTCGATATCCTCAGCGTCGCGGACGCGCGTATCGAGGATGTCCATGAGAACCACAATGGCAACCGCGGCAAAGAGGCCAGCCATAAATGCAACGGCCACGTACAGCATGCGATTGGGGCCGCTCGGTGCCGTGGGCGTGACGGCCTCGTCGATCACATTGACGCTCTCGACGTTCATGACCTCGCGTGCCACCGCCGAAACGTTGGCGGCAAGGCCGTTGGCAACAGCGGCTACGTCCTCAGCATTGTCGCCGGTCACCGAAAGGGTGATGACGCGGGTGGTTGACTCACTCTCGACCGAGATGTCGAAGGCGTTGAGGTCCTCGAGGCCGAGCTGCTTTGCAGTGTCGGCGGTGACGCGATCGCTCTCGAGCAGTGTCGCAACGTCGTTGGTGAGCATCTGGCTGGCGGAAAGATCACTCGAAAGCGCCGAGGAGCTGTCAGTGGTGCTCGAAGCAAGCACGTACATGCTGGTCGAAACGGTGTAGGTGTTATGCATAAAGAGCAGGCTGCCAAAAGCCATGATGATGGCGCAGGCAACAGGCAGGGTCACCACCAGCCGCAAGTGCTTGCGCAACAGCGTGAGGAGTTCAAGCAGTGTCATCGTTAGCCTTTCGTGCAAGTTCGACTTGGTACAGGGGGGGGTAGACAATTTGTGCCCCCTCTCCCAATCTATCTACCGAGGGGATTATAACGCCGACGGATGGTTTTGACGCTTTAAGCACCGCTTTTGCAGAAGGTGCACATGGGGCAAGCATGCATGATGCACAACTCGCAATGCTGTGCTTTGGATGAGCCACCGAGAAGCAAAGCCGGCACCCCAGAGCGCAGCAAACGCTACGGCTATATCTACGTAGATGCGGATGACTGGGGAAATGGAACCTTCAACCGCTCGCGCAAGGACTCGTTTGCCTGGTACAAGCATGTAATCGAGACAAACGGCGCCGAACTGTAAGCCGTAAACACCGCACGCGACGCAGGCGCGCCGCCAACCGCTCGGGGTCGGCTGTCTTTACAAAGAGGTACCCCGGGAACAGCAGCTCCCGCACCTTACGCCACGCCCCATCCTTGCGGCGCATCAGCTCAAAGGTCGGCAAAAAGCATTCCTCAATCGCGTCGGCCGCGTGTCTGCGCAATAGCTCCGCACCGGTGCGCTCTCGCCCACCGATCACCTGAATCACGTAGATGCGCATGGCACCCCCTCTGCGGCAGTGCCTTGCCCACTATTTGAGCCAGCCCTCGACCAAAAGGCCTATAGCTCCGCCCAACCAGCAAACAAGCCAGCTACCAGCAACGACTATTCATTCCCCTGCATCGCATCGGCAACGCGCGCGCAGCGACGATTGCCAGCCACCAGGATATGTAGGCTTAAGCATATCGCAGAACCCTGAAGCATGGGTTGAAGGTTGTGTAAAGGTGGGGTGTTTCAGCGGAGCGACACAAACGTGAGGGGCGGCACGCCCGCGGAGCATGTGGCGGATTGCGGCAGCGTCTGCCGTGGTCCCAACACCGCCTGTACCCTCCCCTGCTGTTTGTTTCCCATGTAAAACATGGGATTCCGGGGCAGCTCACCTATCATGAGAGTGTATGTACAACCTACGGGAGGACGTTATGCGAAACACCGACCTCACCAACGAACCCCTCGCATCAGATCCGGCGCCCGCCCCGCGGCGAGGCAACCATTTCTCGAGCGGCCCCTCCTCCAACGGCGGCGACGCAGCATCCGCGCGCGGTGCGGCCCGCGCGGCAGGAGCCAGCTCGGCAGCCACCCGGCAGCGAACCGTTGCCCCCGACGAGACGGCAGCCTACACGAGCGCCTACTTTGCGAGCGCCCAGCAGGCGCCGACGGCAAACGCGGGCCGCACAACCCACGCTGCGGGTGCGTCTGCATCTGCGACGGGCGCCCAGCCTACTACAGCGCGTCACACCGCACAGCCCCAGGCAGCCCAGCCTGTTGCCGCGACGCCCGTCCGCGCAACGCAGGCTCCCCGCATCGCTTCTGGCAGTGGTGGCAACGGTGGTAATGGCTACGGCGGCGCGCCCCACTCCTCCTACTACGACCAGCAACCTCCCCGCAAGCGCGGACGCGGCAAGCTCATCGCCGGCATCGTCGGTGCGGTGCTCGCCGTTATCGTGGTCGTCGGCGGCGTGTGCGGCTTCTTTATGCTGCGCGACTATCAAGAGATCAACGCGCAGGTACCCAACCTCATGGAGGAGGCCGGCTCCCTCAAAGACGCCGTGATGGCCGGCGACGGGGAGACGGTGCGCAACACCGCGGCCGAGATTGCCGGGCAGGTCTCCGACATTCACAATCGCCTTGAAGGCATCCCCTGGAAGCTCGCCTCGTTTGTGCCGGTCGTCGGAAGCGACGTGAACACCGTCCGCACCGTCGTGGCCGAGGCCGACCGCCTCTGCCAGTACGCACTCATCCCCGCGTGCGACAGCCTGGGCGACCTCAACCTCAGCAACCTCATGACCGACGGCGCCATCAACGTGGGCCTGCTCCAGTCGCTCGCCGACACGCTCCAGAGCGTCGCGCCCGTGGTTGAGCAGAGTGCCGAGACCATCGCCGACCTGCCCGAGCCCAACATCGGCAAGGTGCGCGAGGTCGTCACCAAGGTGCAGGGCGTTTTTGAGAAGGCCAACTCTGCCGTAACCGCCATAAATGAGATTGCCCCTTACCTGCCCCAGATGCTCGGCGCCGACGGCGTGCGTCATTACCTCCTCGTTGCCCAGAACAACGTCGAGCTCCGCTCTACGGGAGGCTTCCCGGGTTCTGTTGGCGTTATGAGCGTGTCAAACGGCGCCATCTCACTCGGCGACTTTGTCAGCGTTGGAACAACCGCCGATGGTGGCCTGCACTGGTACGATCAGGCGGGGTTTGGCGTCACCAGCGAGGAAATCGCCATCTTTGGTGACCGCGTGGGCAAGATTCCCGCCGACACGCCCTTTATCTACGACTTCCCGCGCGCCTACTCTCTCTTTACCCAGATGTACCTCGACCAAAAGGGCGGATCCATCGACGGTGTCATTGCCATCGACCCCGTGTTCCTCCAGTACATGCTGCAGATCACCGGCGGTGTAGATGTCAACGGCGTTGCGGTCAACGGCGATAACGCCGCAAGCCTGCTCATGCACGACGCCTACAACCTCTTTGACACCGACACGCAGGACGCTTTCTTCTCCGCCGTGGCGGGAGCGGCCTTTAACAACATGATGTCCAACCTGGGTAACGTGAGCCTCACCGACCTCCTTGGTGTTCTGGAGCGGGGCATCCCCGAGGGCCGCTTCCGTGTGTGGATGGCCAACGAAGACGAGGAGAAGGTCATCGAGAAGCTCGGCATGAGCGGTGCGGTCGAGACCGACCCGACCACTCCTCAGCTTGGCTTCTATGTTGCCGATGACACAGCCTCTAAGATCAGCTGGTACATCTCGCTGAACACCACGATCAACTCTTCCACCAAGAATGCCGATGGCTCGACCACGTACAACGTTACCTCGACAATCACCAACAACCTCACTCCCGCTGAGGCTGCAAACCAAGATCAGTACATCACCGGCTACAGCACCATGAAGCGCGATGTGACCGACATGCTCAACCGTGTTTATATCGCGGCGCCAGCGGGCGGCACCATCAGCGACGTGACCGTCGACGGCTACTCTAACGGCGGCGGCCTGGCGACCTACAACGGCAACCAGGTCTACGTAGACTTCGTGCAGACGCTTGGCGGGGCTACGACGACCTTTACCTACAACGTCACAACCTCGCCGGAAGCGACGGAGGAGCTTACCATCGTTCAGACGCCGACCGCGCAGGGAATCGCCGGCTGGCAATAAAGCGGTAAGCCAAGGCACTCAAGCCAAACATCGCATGGCAAAGGGCCCGCGGGTACACCGCGGGCCCTTTTGGTATCAAATTATGTGCTGGAAAGCTCACTCGGCGCGCATGCGCAACGTGGCCGTGAGCTCTGCCTAGCGCTCACCCGCGGCCAAACGCCAATCAATCTCGCGATTCAGCTGCCTAAAATCGCGGAGCGCGCGGCGGCCGATCCCAAAGATGCTCTTGAGGTTGATGGAGTTAACCCCACCCTGGCGCGGCCTAAAGGTAACGGGGAGATACTTTACCGGCTCGCGGCGCTTGGCATACACCACCGAGAGCACCACGTTGGTGAGGTTGAAGTCGTCAGGCACAAAGCTCAGATTCTCGCGCAAACTCTGTGCCGTCATGAGCCTAAACGGCGTATTGGCATCGGTCACGCTCACGCCGAAGAGTATGCGAACGACCAGCTTGAGTGTCTTGGTAACAATGACGCGCGAAAACCCATCCTCACGCCCGCGGCGCCACCCGATGACCATGTCGTAGTCGTTTCGCGCGGCCCAAAACTTCCAAAACTCGTTTGGGTTTGTCTGCCCGTCGGAATCGGTCTGAAATACAAAGTCAGCCCCGCTTTTGAGCGCAAACCGATAGGCCTCGATCAGCGTGGCACCATGCCCGGAGTTGGCCTTGGTTTGCGGCAAGAAGCGCGGGTGCGTCTTGGCAAACTCGCACATAAGGCGGTAGGTGTCGTCTTTGCTGCCATCGTCAAACACAACAAGAGCGCTGCTGCCGCCAACGCGCTCCACCACCGGATACCACTGCTCGAGCGTCTCGTGAATGTTGGCCGCCTCGTTGTAGGCCGGCATCACGATGTAGAGAGAGTCCGCCATTCCGTTACTCCACTTCTTCAATCGACTCGCTGCGAGGCCTCCGGAGATGGTCCACCGCCTGAATAAGATATGACACCGCAGCCGCCGCAAACGGAATGAGCACAATATAAGCGGGAAGCGTGTACTGAGCCTTGGCCTCCCAAACGAGGTAGAAAAGGCCCAATCCCGCGGCATACAACAGGGGAGCCATATCGCCGATCTGCAACGGCCACCCCTGAGCATTGGTACGCCGGCGCGCACGGATGCCCGCCACAACTGCAACAAGCGACCCGCCCATAATGAGCGTCTGCATGCCGTCGAGCAGCGCCACGATCGCCTCGTGAAGCGGCCCATAGTACACCGCGCGCACAAGTGGGATCAGGGGACGCTCAGACATTACATCGACCCCGGGCGAAGCATGACTCCAATTGCTCGCCAGCAACGACTCCGAGGTTGGATCGCACCATTCTGAGCAGTATTTCTCCGCAAAAAACGCTGCCGCAAAAGCGGAATCGGCAAGCAGCGTTTCGATCGACCCGCGAATCTCCGCGAGGGCGGCCGCGTCGTACGCCTCGGGGTCATAGGTTGTCTCGTCGCCGTTATCGAGCGACCAGAGAAATCCGTTGTACCAACCCGTCGTCTCGAGGTCGAGGCCCATAGAGATATACGCCGACGAGGGCATGCTCCGAGAGGTGCTGATACCGGTCTTATACTCAACGTAGCCGTTAACCGCCATGACGCTCAGCGCACACGCACCCGCCATTGCGAGGACCACGATTAGAGGGGTCACCTTTAGCCAGCGCACGGCATATACCACCCACACAACACCCATGGCCACAAGTGCGAGCAGCATGCTCGATTTGAACAGGTAGGAGAACGCGCACCCCAGGCAAAAGCCCACCGCATATGTCGCGCGCTTCGGACACAGCTTTTGGCCGCCGGAGCGGTGGCCCTCATAAGCGCGAATCAGCTTAACCTGACAGAGCATGGCAAATGCCGCAAATGCCAGAGAAATCATGTTGGGATAGGCAAACGTCGTGTAGAAGATCGGCGGCAGATACAAAAACTGCAGCACGATGCAGATATTGGTGATACGCCGATTCTGAAACACTTCGCGCGCGATGGCAGCGATGAGGTATGCGAGCCAAGCGGTAAACAAGGCGTTGAGCACCTCCATGGCCGCGTAATAATGACTCGTGATGAGGGACATCGCGTGGATCACCATCACGTAGGTCATCTGATACGGGAAGCGCTCCACATACCTGCCCGGCTCGTAGTAGTGGACCCCTTGCTCGCCAAAGGTTCTACCCGCGTCAAACAATGCGCCCGAATCCCAATCAGGCCAGACGTCCGCGAGTACCGCCCACGCCACACCGGCGAGCAACGTGTATCCCGCGAGCAGCAGGGCAAACCGACGCTCATCAATGCGATCGAGCAGCCCCATTTTGCAAAGTATCCAGATGAAACCAACAATGAGGACCATGGAGATGATGGCGATGGGGGCCGTCGTAAAAGAAAGGCTGTAGGCGCCAGAATAATCGGGATAGGTGCTCGTGCACACCAGTGTGGCAAACGACGTGACAGCCAAGAAGAGCACCACGCAGCCAGCTAACACAAGCTCGAGGGCCCTACCTGCCATGGTCCCACTTGCGGAGCGCACAAGCGGCACCTCGGGAGAGGAAGCACCAGTATCTGGTATGCAGGCGTTGCGACGTTGTTGATACGCCATGCAGGCTCCCCTTCTGCTAGCTATGGATGACCGCTCGATATGCCACAAGGCTTATCGGCGAGTGCGTTTTGTATTCACCTAGGTTATTTTAGTCCTCGCGCGCACCAGACCACCCCGCACATGAAAAGCCCGTGGAAAGGCACTTGGGCGTTGGGTTTTGGGTATCATAGCGTATCGATTTGCGCGGTTCCGGGGCCGGGCGGTCCTGCAAGCGCGTTGTCGCCGCGGGGGCCGCAGGCAACGCCGACGCGCAGTCAGCGCAATAAACCAACGGGTACGGGAGGTGCCATCATGATTCGTGTTGATATCGAGACCATCGTAATGGCCTCCGGGCCCGTTCCGTCGCTCATCGTGCTCCGGGAACGCAAGGATGCCGAGGCCGACGGCGCACCGCGACGCGCGCTCTCCATCCAGACCGGCTCGTACGAGGCGGCCTCCATCAGCCGTGGGCTCGACAGCTCGCAGCAGAACCGCCCCATCACGCACGACCTCTTTGTCAACACGCTCGATCAGCTCGGCGTCAAGCTCGAGCGCGCCGAGGTCAACCGGGTCGACGCGCCGATCTTCTACGCGCGGCTCGTGCTCTCCACGCCCACCGACGACGGCGCTACCCGCGAGGTCGCGGTCGACGCGCGCCCAAGCGACGCCATCGCCCTCGCCGTCCGCGCCAACGCGCCCATCTACGTTGAGGATGACGTCATGAACCGCGCCGGCACCATCGTCCGCCATCACGACGCCAACGCCGCCGAGGACGAGCTCCGGCAGTTTGACCAGTTTGTCCAGACACTCTCGCCCGACGATTTCTAGACTTTCGCCGCCCGGCAGGCCGTCTCGGAAAACTCGACCCCTGATGTGAGTGCATCTTTTCAAATCTCGGAGTAGTACTTTATTTTAGTAAAGTGCTCACCTGGGGTTTTCCGGGCAAAAGAGGACGAAAACCGTCGGTCTACTCAAGGTTCCCAAAAGATGCACTCACATCGGGGGTCGAGTTTCTCGCACGGTGCGTTCCAGCCAAACTTGCAGGCCATATCGAACCGAAACGAGCGTCCTGACCAGCCAACCGTACCCAACTAGCCAGCCCACGAGACCTGGCAGCGTCCAGCACCCGCCGTCGCGCGCAAAAACGAGGGGCGCCCCGGCACCAAGCCAGAACACCCCTCGTCGCAGCTATCCGCGCGCAGCGCTACTCCTCGAGCAGGTCCTCAAGGCCCGTATCGCCCGCGCCGATGTCCACATGGTCCTCCTCGCCCGCGGCATCGAGCGCACCGAGGTCGAGCGCCTCCTGGCCCTCGGCCACCGCAGCGGCCCGGGCCGGCTTCTTCTTGGCGCTCGTCATACGCGCCACAGCCGTCACGCGGTCTCCGTCGGCCACGCTCATCATCTTTACGCCCTGCGTGGCGCGGCCGGTCTGGCTGATCTCGTCGGTCTTGACGCGAATCACCGTCGCGCCCTCCGTGATGATGAACAGCTCGTGCTGCGGCCCCACCGTCTTCATGGCGGCGAGCTTGCCCTTGCGGTCGGTCATCTGGATCGTGTAGACGCCCTGGCCGCCGCGGTGCTGAAGTGGGTAGTCGGCCACCGGGGTGCGCTTGCCAAAGCCGCGCTCGGTGATCACAAACAGGTCGCCGCGCCCGTTGGAGATCTCCATCCCCAGCACCTGCGCGTCGCCCTTCATGCGAATGCCCAGTACGCCCGAGGTGTCACGGCCGGTCGCGCGGACCTGGTCCTCCTCAAACATGATGGCCTTGCCCTCGGTGGTGGCCATGATCACGCGGTCGCCCTCGCGCACGCGACGCACGTCGAGCAGCGCGTCGCCCGCCTTGAGGTTGATGGCGATGATGCCGTCGCGCCTCGAGCGGTCGTAGGCGCTCATCACCGTCTTTTTGACCATGCCGCTCTTGGTGGCAAACAGCAGGTACTCGTTGTCGGGGAACTCGCGGCAGCTGATAACGCTCGCGATCTTCTCGCCGTCCTCAAACGGCAGCAGGTTCACAATCGCCGTGCCGCGCGCCTGGCGCGTGCCCACCGGCAGCTCGTGCACCTTGAGGCGGTACACCTTGCCGCGGTTGGAGAAGAAGAGCACGTACTCGTGGGTCGAGGCGATAAACATCTCCGAGATGACGTCGTCCTCTTTGAGGCTCACGCCCGAGACGCCCTTGCCGCCGCGCTTCTGCGCGCGGTACGCGGCCACCGGGATGCGCTTAACGTAGCCGGTGTGGGTAATCGTCACGACCATGTCCTCGTCGGCGATAAGGTCCTCCACGTCGAGGTCCTTCTCGGCGGCGCGAATCTCGGTGCGGCGCTTGTCGCCGTACTTCTTGGAGATCTCGCGCATCTCGTCCTTGATCACGCCGAGGATCTTCTCCTCGTGCGCAAGCAGGTCCTCGTAGTAGGCGATGGCCTGGCGCAGGCCCGCCAGCTCCTCCTCGATCTTGTTGCGCTCGAGACCGGTCAGGCGGCGCAGGCGCATCTCGAGGATGGCGCTCGTCTGCTCGGGCGTAAAGCCAAAGCGCGCGATGAGCCGCTCGCTCGCCTCGCTGTCGGTCTGGGAGGAACGGATGATGCTGATGACCTCGTCGATGTGGTCGAGCGCCATGAGGTAGCCCTCGAGGATGTGCGCGCGAGCCTGGGCCTTCTTGAGGTCGTAGCGGGTGCGGCGGGTGACCACGTCGACCTGGTGGTCGATGTAGTAACGCAACATCTGCGGGAGCGACAGGCACTTGGGCACGCCGTCCACGAGCGCCAGGTTGTTGGCGCCAAAGGTCGTCTGCAGCGAGGTGAACTTGTAGAGGTTGTTGAGGACGACCTGCGGGATAACGCCCTTCTTGAGCTCGATGACGAGGCGGATGCCCTTCTGCGTGGACTCGTCGCGCATGTCGGAGATGCCCTCGATGCGCTTCTCGTTTACGAGCTGGGCGATTTTCTCCTGCAGCGTGCCCTTGTTGACCTGGTAGGGAATCTCGGTAAAGACGAGGCGGTTGCGGCCGGTCTTGGTGGACTCCACGTGCGCCTTGGCGCGCACGGTGATCGAGCCGCGACCGGTCTCGTAGGCCTGACGGATGCCGTCGGAGCCCATGATGACCGCGCCGGTGGGAAAGTCCGGGCCGGGCATGATCTGCATGAGCTCGTCGACCGTGGCGTCCGGGTGGTCGATGAGGTAGCAGGTGGCCTCGACGGCCTCGGTGAGGTTGTGCGGCGGGATGTTGGTGGCCATACCCACGGCGATACCCGAAGAGCCGTTGACGAGCAGGTTGGGGAAACGCGCCGGCAGCACCTGCGGCTCGGCGAGCGACTCGTCGTAGTTGGGCTGCCAGTCGACGGTGTCCTTCTGGAGGTCGCGCAGGAGCTCCATGGCCGGACGCGCCAGACGGCTCTCGGTGTAGCGCATGGCCGCGGCACCGTCGCCGTCGATGTTGCCGAAGTTGCCGTGACCGTCGATGAGCGGGGTGCGCATGCTGAACCACTGCGCCAGGCGGACCATCGTGTCGTAGACCGCGAAGTCGCCGTGCGGGTGGTACTTACCGATAACCTCGCCGACCGTCCAGGCCGACTTCTTGTGCGGGCGGTTGGGGTAGATGCCGCTCTCGTTCATCGCGTAGAGGATGCGGCGGTGCACCGGCTTCAAGCCGTCGCGCACGTCGGGCAGGGCGCGCGCCGTGATGACCGACATCGAGTACTCGATGAAGCTCTGGCGCATCTCGTGGCCGAACTCCGAAATCTGGAGCTGGCCGCCGTTGATGTCCTCGCCGGCCGACTCGCCGCGCTCGACGGTGCCAAAGCTCTCCTCGAGCTCGCCGTCGTCCTCCGACTCCTCGTCGTCCTCGGCGTCCTCCACGTAGACGTCGGTGCCCTCGTCGTCAGCCTCGGCGCGGGCCAAGAGCCGCTTGAGGTCCTCGGAAAGCCCCTCGCCGCCGGTATCGGCGCCAGGCGCGTTGTTCATATCGTCTGCCACGTAATCCTCCTACTCAGATCGTGGTCACCGTCATGTGGGTCATTTGGGGACGTGTTCCAAGTGCCCCATTCAAAATAACCCCGTCCCCAAATGAGTCACCAAGACCAACCTCCTAGGTTGGACGCGGGTTTTCCAGGTGCCGCAGATCGGGGTGAAAGAGGAGGGCGCACGCCTTGCGTGCGGCGACCGACGATTGAACCCCGAGGTGCGGTGCCTGGGAAAGACGCGTCACGCGTCCAAGTACCGAGCGTCCTGCGCGTGCTTCTCGATGTACTCCCGTCGATACTCCACCTGGTTGCCCATGAGCTCGCGCACTGCACGGTCTGCGGCCATGGCGTCGTCGATGGTCACCCGCTGCAGGATGCGCGTCTTGGGGTCCATCGTGGTCGAGGCGAGCTGCTTGGGGTCCATCTCACCCAGACCCTTGTAGCGCTGGACGGTGTAGCCGCGGCGCTTCTTGGTGACCTTGCCGGCCGCGCCCGCCTCGGCGTCGTCGCCGTCGTCGGGGTTGAGGCCGAGGCTCTGGATGGTCTCACGCAGAATCTCGTCCTCGGGCTGGCGGCCGTTGGGGTAGACGTAGTGAATCTTGTTGCGCACCTTGATGCCAAAGATCGGCGGGCACGCCACGTACACGTAGCCCGCGTCGATGAGCGGGCGCATGTACTTGTAGAAGAACGTGAGCAGCAGGATGCGGATGTGCGCGCCGTCGACGTCGGCATCCGTCATGATAATGATCTTGTGGTAGCGCGCCTTGGTGATGTCAAAGTCGCCGCCCTCGCCCGAGCTCGTGGTCACGCCGCAGCCGATGGCCGTGATGAGCGACTGGATGGTGTCCGACGAGAACGCGCGGTGGTCGCCCACGCGCTCGACGTTCAGGATCTTGCCGCGCAGGGGCAGAATCGCCTGAATGTCGCGCCGGCGGCCATCCTTGGCCGAACCGCCTGCGGAGTCGCCCTCCACAATGAAGAGCTCAGTCATCTCGGCATCGCGCACCGAGCAGTCGGCGAGCTTGCCGGGAAGCGACGCGGTCTCGAGCAGGCTCTTGCGGCGCGTGGCCTCGCGGGCCTTGCGGGCGGCGTTGCGCGCCTTGCTGGCCTGCTGGGCCTTCTTGACGATCTCGCGCGCGGCCTTAGGGTGCTCCTCCAGATAGTCGGTGAGGCCCTCGGTCACCACCTTGAGGGTGAGCGTGCGCATAAAGGAGCTGCCGAGCTTGGCCTTGGTCTGGCCCTCAAACTGTGGGTCGGCGAGCTTGACCGAGATAACGGCCGCGAGACCCTCGCGCACGTCGTCGCCGGTGAGGTTGGAGTCCTTCTCCTTGAGCATGTTCTGCTTGCGCGCGTAGTCGTTGATCACGCGGGTGAGCGCCGTGCGGAAGCCCTCGAGGTGCATGCCACCCTCGGGGGTGTAGATGTCGTTGGCAAAGCTCATGACGTTCTCGGAGTACGAGGTGTTCCACTGCAGGGCCACCTCGACCTCGCCGACCTTGTCGGCTGGGGCGTCGGGCTCGCTCTTGCCCGAGAGGTAGATCGGGCGCTTGAGGCCGTCGGGGATCTCTTTGCCCTCGTTGAGAAACTTGACGAAGTCCACGATGCCGCCTTCGTAGCAGAACTCGTCCACGCGCGGGGTGAGCTCGCGCTCGTCGCGCAGGACGATCTTGAGGTTGCGGTTGAGGAACGCCGTCTCCTGCAGGCGGTTGCGCAGGGTCTCGTAGTCGTAGACGGTGGTCTCAAAGATCTCGTCGTCCGGCCAGAAGGTCGTGGTGGTGCCGGTGGTCTTGGCGTCGCCCACGATCTTCATCTTCTGGGTGGTCTTGCCGCGGCTGAACTGCATCTCGTAGATGTGGCCGTCGCGCTTGACCTGCACGATCATCTTCTTGGAGAGCGCGTTTACCACCGAGACGCCCACGCCGTGCAGGCCGCCCGAGACCTTGTAGGCCGAGTTGTCGAACTTACCGCCCGCGTGGAGGATCGTCATGACGACCTCGAGCGTGGGGATCTTCTTGACCGGGTGCTTGTCGACCGGGATGCCGCGACCGTTGTCGACCACGGTGATGGAGTTGTCGGCGTGGACCGTGACCTCGATCTTGGTGCAGAAGCCGGCCATGGCCTCGTCCACGGAGTTGTCGACGATCTCCCACACGAGGTGGTGCAGACCGCTCGCGCTCGTTGAGCCGATATACATGCCCGGGCGCTTGCGCACGGCCTCGAGACCCTCGAGGATCTTAATCTCAGAGCCGCCGTACTCGTTCTTTTTCGCCACGTTTTCTCCCTACCACATACCTCGCGCGGCGCTCGACGCCGGGCCTTTGCCAGGCCCTGTCCGTGCGCGGGCGACGGACGGAAGCGCGCTCCCGTCCGTCGCCACGGGCCGCGACTGAGCGCTGCTCGTGCAATCTTATTTATGATAACGGTTTTATGAGGGCGTCCCTATACCGTGCAAAAGGTTCTACAAGGCCACCAGATTGCCGTTAATCCCCCGTTGAAGGGTTTTGCGTCTTTTTCCACTCGGCGCTTGCCTTCATGGCCTTTTTGAGGGCTTGGGCGAGTCGGTCGTCGGAGATGGGGGCCATGGCGGCATCGAGGGCGGCATCCTCCTCCGGGGTGAGAGGGACAAGGGAGGGCGCTGGAGCGTGCGCGCCGGGCGCGGTGCCCACGACGGGCGTCTTTGGCGATGCTCCGGCGGGGGTGTTGGTACCGGGGCGGGCGACCGGGGCGTGGCTCTTGCGGGGGTAGCCCTCGCGCGAGGTCTTGAAGCGAAACCCGCTGAGCATAACGCCCTCGCGCTCCATGCGGGCACGGATGATCTCGCGGAGCATGGTCATTTCCTGCGTCCACGAGGGGGCGTCGAGGTAGACGAGGAGCTCGTTGGTGTCGGGCAGATAGCGCAGACCCGTTACGTGCTCGCCCTCGCGCGTGCCGCCGCAGACGGCGTTCCACGCGCGGTAGACCGAGCGCGACTGCTCGGCACGGGCCATCTGCTCGCGGCGCTCGGGCGAGGCAGCGCCGAGGATGCGCCGGCGCTCGGCGTCGAGGTAGTCGTTGAGCTCCATGCGCACCTCCTTGCGCTGCGGGGTGAGAATATGGGGACGGGTGCGTTTTTCTCAGTTTTGGGAACAGGGGGCCAGGCCCCCTCTTCCCAAAACTGAGAAAAACGCACCCGTCCCCATATTCTCACCCTCCGATTGGTACGACCTTGGCACGATTCAGTATAGCGTCCGAGAAATACCCGAGGTTGGTGGTGGTGATGACCGTCTGGACCTCGTCTTCGATACCGTGCATAAAGGCCTCGCGGCGCTCGGCGTCGAGCTCGCTCATCACGTCGTCGAGCAGAAGCAGCGGCGGATGCCCCAAGATGTCGCGTGTGACGGCCACCTCGGCCACCTTCCACGCAAGCACAAGCGAGCGCTGCTGCCCCTGCGAGGCAAAGGTCCGCGCGTCACGCCCATCGATGGAGAAGCGGATCTCGTCGCGGTGCGGGCCCACGAGTGTGATGCCGCGGCGGAGCTCGTCTTCAAAGGAGGCGTCGAGCGCGGCGAGAAAGGCCGCCTTCCATGCCGCTGCTTGCTCCGCGCGGGAGAGGTTGGGCGCGGGGGCCGCAGCACCGCCGGGCGCCCCGGGAGCAGCGGGTGCAACGGTGGACTCGTAGGAGATGTCCACCCGCTCCCCTGGCGCGATGCGCCCGTACGCCTCCACAAAGCGCTCGCGTACGCGGGCGAGGAGCGCCACGCGGTGCACAAGGAGCGAGGCGCCGGTCTGGGCGAGCGAGTCGTTCCAGGCGGCAAGCATCTCGCGCGTGCACCAGCGCTCCTTGAGGAGGGCGTTACGCTGCTCGACCAACCGCTCGTAGGCGCCGAGAAGCTGGGCGTATTGCTCGTTGAGCTGCACGCCAAAGCCGTCGAGCGCTGAGCGGCGAACGCGGGCCGAGCGCTTGATCATGTCGAGGTCGTCGGGGCAGAAGAGCACGCTCGGCACCACGCCGCGTACGCCGGCAGCGCGGCACTTTTTGCCGTTGCGGCTAAAGGAACGCTTGCCCTCGCGGACGGCGCAGCCGAGGTCGATGACGCGCCCCTCGCCCTCGAGCCGCAGGGCGAGCTTGCAGCTCGTCTCGCCCTCCGCCACAAGCTCCGCGGGCGCGGGACGCCTAAAGCTCGCACCTGAGGTGAGGAGTTGCAGCGCCTCGACGAGGTTGGTCTTGCCCACCGCGTTGCGTCCCACCAGAATCGTCACACCCTCGGCTAGCTCAAGCGTATACGACGCAAAGTTTCGGTAATCGCGCACCGAAAGCTCCCGAGCAAAAATCACCGCAACACCTCCTCTCCATGGCTCGAAACGGGACGGGGTTGTTTTGAGCCATGACCCAAAACAACCCCGTCCGTTTCGAGTCATGGGTCACTTGGAACACGTCCCCAAATGACCCATTCGCGCCTCAACCACCAACCCCGCAAGGTCCGCCGGGGTGCCGCAAATCGCGGCGCCCCGGCGGACCGACAACCGACGGCTGAGGTGCCCAAGATCGGCCCGAAAGCCGAGGGCGCACGCCTTCGTGCGGCGCCCGAAGGCTTGAGGGTCGAGGTTGGGTGCCTCAGTCCGTCGATTAGATGCGGACGGGCATGACCAGATAGAGATAGTTGATCTTGTCGTAGCTCTTGAACACGCCCGGAGCCTGGTAGCTCTTGAGCTCGAGGGTGATCTCCTTCTCGCGGTTGAGCACGTTCAGGCAGCCAAAGATGTAGTGGTAGTTAAAGGCGATGGTGCCCGACTCGCCCTCGGCCTCCACGTCGATGGTCTCCTGCGCGAGGTCCTGGTCGCCCGAGATGCTCGAGAGCGAGAGCGTGCCGGCCTCGGTGTCGATCTCGATCTTAACGGCGGGGTTGTTGCTCGCAATGACGGCCACGCGCTTGAGCGCCGCGTTAAACGACTCGACGTCGATCTTGACGCTCGTCACGCACGACGTAGGGATGAGCTGCTTGTAGTTGGGGTAGGTGCCCTCCAGGCGGCGCGAGACGTAGCAGGTGTTGCCCGCCTCAAACACCACCTGCGTATCGGTGGCGCCCACCAGAATCGACGGCTCGTCGCGCATGATCGAGAGCGCGTCGTTCATGGCGTCGGCCGGAATATTGATCTCAAAGCTGCCCTCGAGCGAGGAAGTCTCGACCTGCGTGTCGCACACGGCCAGGCGGAATGAGTCGGTCGCCACCAGGCGCAGGGTGTTGTTCTCCACCGTCATGTGCACGCCACCGAGGATGGGGCGGGCCTTGTCGGTGGAGGTGACGCGCCACACGCGCGAGGTCATCTCGGCCAGCACGTTCATCGGCAGCTCGACGCTCGCCTCGATGGCGTACGCCGGAAACTCCGGAAAGTCCACCGGGTCAAGGGTGTTCAGGCGCACGTGTGACTTCTGGCAGGTAATGGCAATCTGCCGCTCGACCGTCTCAAACGCCACGGCCGCGTCGGGCAGGGTCTTGATGAGGTTCGAGAGCATCTTGCACGGGATGACCGTGGCACCCGGCTCCTCCACGTGCGCCGCGATGCGGTGGCGGATGGAGGTCGTGTAATTAGAAGTCTGAAACTCAAGCACCCCGTCCGTCGCCCGAATGAGCACGCCCGCGAGGATGGGGAGCGTCGATGAGGTGGCGATGCCCTTCTGGACGGTGGCGATCGCGTCGGCGAGTGAGGACTGGCTTACGGTGAACTTCATGGCGCGCCTTTCTTTTATATATATAAGTTCTAAAAACCAATGATAGTAATAAGTCGGTTAATGGTGGGGATTACTTGCGTTTGCCCAGCTGGGGCATCAAAAGTTTTTCGACCGGGCGCTGTTGAGAACCGGGTTGGTTTTCCACGGGAGCGCTCGGTGGAAAACTTTTCCCCAAGAGCATATCGGTTTTCCACGGTTTGTTCCCCGCCTTTCCTCGCGCTTTCCACCGGCCTGTCCCTGTTCTGTCGTGCGGCCGGGGCCAGCCGCTTTGCATCGTTTCGCCGCGTTACGACCGCAGAATGATCTTGTTGCGCAGCTGCTGCAGGTCGTCCACAAAGCTGCGGTCCTCCTTCATCCGCTTCTCGATAACCTTGACGGAGTGCAGCACCGTGGTGTGGTCGCGCCCGCCAAAGGCTGCGCCCACCATGGAGGTCGTCATCTCGCACATGTCGAGCGTGAGGTAGACGGCCACGTGCCGGGCGTTTTTGATGGCGGCCTGCCGCCGCGGGCCGATGAGGTCGTTGTGGCTCACGCGGTAGAAGTCCTCGACCACCTTCTGCACCGTCTCGACGCTAATCTTCTTGTGCGCCGAGTCAAAGTACTCGTTGGCGATGCGGTCGATGTCGTCGCCGGTGAGGGTTTTGCCCTCCTGCTCGCGCTCAAACGACTCGCCCGCGCAGCGCTCGCAGAAGCTCTCGAGCTCACGGATGTTGGTGCCCGAGACGCTTGCCATGTGCTTGAGGGCCTCCTCGGAGAGGTGACCGCCGCCTGTGCGGATGCTCGAGAGGAGCGAGCCCGCACCCGCCGTTGCGTCGGCTGACTCCTCGGCGGCGGGTAGGATGGTGTTCTCGTAGTAGTGCTTTAAGATCATGAACTTCATCTCAAAGCCCGGCTCCGAGACCAAGCAGAGCATGCCGGCGTTAAAGCGGCTGGTCAGGCGTTCGTCCATGCCGAGGTTCTTGGGTGCGCGGTCCGAGGCGATGGCAACCTTCTTGTTGTTGCGGATGAACTCGTCCATCAGGCTAAAGAAGTTGTCGATCGAGGCCGTCTTGCCGATGATGTTCTGGATATCGTCGATGATGAGCACGTCGGCGTCGTGGTAGTCGCGCAGGATCGCGCGGTGCGCGTCCTTTTGGAGGGCGACCTCGTTGATGAAGTCGTCGATGTAGGCCTGGCTGTTGGCGTATTTGACGCGGAGGTGCGGGCAGTTCTCGTTGAGGTAGTTCTTGATGGCGAGGAGCAGGTGCGTTTTGCCCAGGCCCGACTTGCCGTAGATAAAAAGCGAGCTGTAGCTGCCCGGGTCCTCCGCGGTTACGGCAAAGCGTACGGCTGAGTTGTAGGCGTGCTTGTTCTCGTCGCCGTAGACAAAGTTCTCAAAGGTAAATTTGGAGTTGAGGGGCACGGCGGGGTAGGACCCTGCGCCGCCCGTGCTGGTGGCGGCTGCTGTGGGCGCGCCGCCGGCCGCGACGGCGGATTGGACCGCTGCGGGGTGGTGCACCGCTGGGGCTCCCTGGTTCATGGTCTGCATGAGACGCTTGAGGTCGCTCGCGCTGATGGTGTTGGTGACGTTGATGCGCCCCTCGCCCGCGGCCTCGGCAGGGGTCTCGTCTTGGTTGGCGAGGCTGATGGCCGGGGTGGGGATGGTTGGGGTTACCGCCGGATGAGGTGCGGGGTGCGCGGCTGTTGCGGTTGCGATACCCGCGGCCTGCGCGGGTGCCGGCGATTCGTAGCTCGCGACGGGGACCTCCGAGCTCGCGGGGTTCATGGGCGGTGCGGGGGCGAAGGGTGCGTTCCCTGTTGCCGCGTTTGCGGCGGAAAACGGCGCCTGGGTTGAGCCGACTTGGGCAACGGTTACCCCAGAATCAGCTGAATCCTGCGGATTTGCTGCCATCTGGGGCACAACGGGTGTCTCAGGCACTGCGGCACCCGGTGAAGTTTCCCGTGAAACGTCACCGGGTGCCGCACCGGCCGCCGGCAGCGCCGTCACCACATTGAGCGCGATGGGCGCAAAGGCGATCTCCTCGAGGTAGCGCTCGATGGTCTCGCGCTGGCGCATGAGGGCGGCGCCGGCAAAGCGCGACGGCGCCTCGACGGTGAGGGTCGTGTCGGTGAGCTCGCGGCCGCGGGACTGCCGGAGCATGTTGATGAGGCGCGCGTCGACGCCGTCCCGCTCGCAGAACGAGATGGTGTCGTCGAGGATCATCTGCGCTTCGTTTTCCACTGCCCCTCAGCCTCCTTACGCGTGTGCGCGAGCCCAGTTGGCGCCGAGCTCGGTGAGATAGTATTTCTGCCCCTGCTTGACGGTGAACCCGCGCTTGCCCAGTGTAGCAAGCTCGCGCGACCAGGTGGGGCCCGACTGGCCGTAGGCCCCGGTGAGCTCCGAGGGGCCGGCGTGACCGTGTTCGAGCAGGTAGGAGAGGGCGAGCTTGCCGCGGTCGCTCACGATGAGCTCGCCTACGGGCTCTAGGGCACCCGGTGCCGCTTGCGGCGTTGCCGCAGGATAGCCGGGGTACGGCGCGGTTGTGGAAAACTCGCGGCCCTGCTGGGGAAAACCGGCGGGCGGCATGGGATATCCGGGGACCGGTGCCATGTCAGCGCCCGGGTAGCCCGGCGCAGCATAGGGTTGTGCGGGGTAGGAGCCCACTGTACCCGGCGCGGCCTCGGCGCCGGGCCAGGTGGCCGCGGGATAGGCTCCTGCGGCGTAGGCACCGGTACCATAGCCAGGATACGGGTAGGCTCCGTAGGGGTTTTGCGGGGGATATGCGCCTGCGTAGCCGGGCGGGTACGCGCCCGGTGCGAGGTACGCGGCCTCTACGCCCGAGCCCGCGCCCGCAGCCGGCGAGCCGGGCATCCCTGCCGCTATGCCGGCTGGCGTCATGGCCCCCGCGCCGTCAGGCACGCCCGCTCCCGCTCCCGCGGGCATCATCCCGGCCGCAGTTCCCGCCGACCCCGCGGCCATGCCGGCGGGAGCTCCTGCGCCCGGCATTTGCGCCGCTACGCGCGGGTCCTCCCCCGGACGCACGGCAGCGCCTCGACCGCCCGCGCGCTTGATCTCGGCCACGCGCGCGGCATCGGTGCTTACGGTAACCACCGTGCCGCCGCCCAGGTTGTTCTCTATAGAGATGGCCCCACCCGCCGCCTCAAGGTACTGTTGCACCATGGGCAGACCGGAGCCCGTGCCGCGGATATAGCGCTTCATGTTGCGGTCGGCCGAGGTCACGCCAAACTCAAAGGCGCGCTCCTTGTCGCCGATGCCCGGGCCTTGGTCGGCAAAACGGACGGTGTTGCCGCCGTCCAGGATCGAGATGATGGGTTCCACAAAGTGCGCGTGGATAAAGTTCTCCACGATCTCGCGGATCACCATGAGCGAGAGCGAGCCGCCCTGCTCTTTCATAAGGCGGTAGACCGTGTTGGTGACTTCTTCGAGGTAGGGACGCACCGGCGCCGGGTCGATCACGATCACGTGCGGGGTCGAGAACATGTCGTCGTAGACCGAGATGCGCGTGGCGTATGCCGCAAGCTCGGCCTCTGCCTGCCCGGTTGCCGCATCCCCCGGCCGCACCGTCGTCTCGCCAGGTCGCGCTCCTGCCGGTTCTTCGGTGGCCTGCGACGCCACGGGGGCACTGCCCGCGCTCGGGGCGCCTGTAAGATGCGTGTTGTCTGGCGCCGGCGTGGTGGGGTCGACGAACGGGTAGAAGTCCTCAGCCATGGTGTTCGGTCCTTTGGTGCGTCTGTGCTTCGTTGTCCTCCATAGTAGCGTAGCCTGCACGCTTTCAAAGCTTTCCACAGCTTTTCAAAACTTGTTGAAAAGTGAAGAAAAGCGTTGAAAAGTTTTACACATACCTTGCACAACCTGTGGAAAACTTCAGAAAGGTTCTGAAAGATTCACCCTGCAGTGCTCAAAACTCAGAAAAGCCCTGCACGTTGCTGTGATGAGTTGTCGATAACCTGCGAAGATTTGTTGACATCGCGCGCGGGTATTCCCTACAATCTGAAAGCTCACGTGCACAAATCGCATGTACGCATGCTAGAAACGCAGCAGGAGGATTGCAACCATGAAGCGTACCTATCAGCCTAACAAGCGCAAGCGCGCCAAGACCCACGGCTTCCGTGCCCGTATGGCCACCAAGGGCGGCCGCGCCGTTCTCGCCCGTCGTCGCGCCAAGGGTCGCAAGCGCCTCACCGTCTAGGGCACTCGCTAGGTTCCGTATGAAGACCATCAAGTCTCGTTCGGACTTTGAGCGCGTGTATTCCCAGGGACGGCGGTACAACCATCCCCTGATGCGCATGGTGATACTTGATTCTCAGAGCGAAGGCGGCCCAGGGCGGGTCGCCTTCGCTGCTCCAAAGCGTCTGGGTAATGCCGTCTTTCGGAACCGCTCCAAGCGGGTTATGCGCGAGTGCGCCCGCGCCTGCGGGCTTCCTCTCGCCGGCAAGGAGGTCATTCTTTTTGCCACGCGCGGCACGGCCACGGCCGCACCCGCCTCGCTCACGGCGGCCCTTACGTCGCTCTGCAACCGGGCGGGCGCACGCCATGCCGGCTAGCGTCTCTTGGTTGCGCCGGTGTGCCATCGCACCCATCCGCTTTTACCAGCGCTTTATCTCGCCGCTGCTGCCGGATGCCTGCATCTACACGCCGACGTGCTCGCAGTACGCCATCCAGGCCATCGCGCGACACGGTATCGTATACGGCATGTTCCTGGCCGTGCGCCGCATTCTGCGGTGCAACCCGTTCCACGCGGGCGGCTACGATCCCGTTCCGTAAGGGACGGGCACACGGAGGAAAACCATTATGTGGGATTGGATCGTCAACATTCTTTTTGAGGTCCTGCGACTCATTCAGAGCTTCGCGGTCGACTGGGGCCTCTCGATCATCATCCTGGTGCTCATTGTGCGTCTGCTGCTGACGCCGCTCATGCTCAAGTCGACCAAGTCGACGGCGCGCATGCAGGTGCTCCAGCCCAAGCTGCAAGAGATCCAGGAGCGCTATGCCGACGACCCGCAGCGCATGAACGAGGAGATGCAGAGGTTCTACTCCGAGAACAAGTTCAGCCCGCTCGGCGGCTGCCTGCCCCTGCTCATTCAGATGCCCATCCTGTTTGCGCTCTTTACCCTGCTGCAGAACCTGCCCACCTATTTTAAGGGCAACACGTTCTCGTTCTACAACATCCTGCCCGACCTTACCGCTACTCCGGCGGGCACCATGAGCGAGGGCTTTATGACGGCTCTGCCGTACCTCATCTCGCTCATTCTCTTTGCGGTGCTCACGCTCATTCCGCAGCTCTACATGTCGCGCAACCAGACGGGCGCCCAGGCCTCGACCATGCGCACCACCTCGGTTGTCATGGCCATCATGATGCTCTTTATCGGCTGGGGTCTGCCCGCGGGCGTGCTGCTCTACTACGACGTCTCTACGGCGTGGCAGGTGGTGCAGCAGCTCTTCATCACGCAGCGCGTGATCGACAAGGCTAAGGCCGAGGAAGAGGAGCGCCTGGCAAATGCGCCCATCGAGGTCGATGTGGTGCGTCGCGAGCGCAAGGCGCGCCCGCACAAGAAGCACTAGCGTGCGTTGGGGGACGGCTGTCTACGGGTGGCCGTCCTTTTTGTTTATACTGCTGTTGTCTTGCCGATACCGGTACCGTTCCGTTTGACCCTGTCTGTTGTGCTTGGGGTCTGACTGGTAATAAGGTACCTAACTATTGTGAGGTGCACATGTCCGAGCTGGTTGAAGAGGTCGAGGTGGCTGAGGATACCGTCTCCCCTTCGGACGAGACGGTCGAGGTTACTGCCGTTGAGTCTGAGGTCGTAAGCCCGTATGCCGAGCTTGCAGCTAAGTACAAGGCTGGTGAAGAGCTTACCGACGAGGAGACCGATACGATCGTTGACCTTGCCGTATCGATCCTTCGTGAGCTGCTCGGTCACTTTGATGCCGCTGACTCGCCCATCGACGAGTACGAGGGTGACGACGGTGAGGTCATTCTCGATGTGACCGCTCCCAACCTTGCGGTGTTGATCGGCCGACATGGGCGTACGCTTGAGTCGCTCCAGACGATGTTCTCTCTGCTGGTGAGCCGCAAACTCGGCTTCCGCTTCCCGGTTATGGTTGATATCGAGGGCTACAAGAGCCGTCGCCATGATAAGGTTATCGAGATGGCCGAGCGTGCTGCCGGCCGCGCTATCCGCCAGCAGACTCCGGTAAGTCTTGCTCCTATGACTGCGTATGAGCGCCGCTTGGTGCACCTTGCCCTGCGTGACAACGCTCGGGTTGAGACGCATTCTGAGGGTGTTGATCCTGAGCGTCATGTGGTGGTTGTTCCGCTCTAGCATCTGGTTAGATACGGTATGCTTGAGGGGCGCCGGTTGGTGCCCCTTTCTTTTTGTCTCTGTTGCGTTGTGACAGAAGTTTCTGGTTCGTGGTTTTCTGTCATGGGAGTGTGGCTGCTCATGTCTAAGTCTCTTGATCTTATTCTTGAGGTTGATTCCAAGGAGCTTGTTGATGAGTTGCTTGGGCTTGGCGATGAGTCTGGTCTTTGCATCTCGCGTGAGGTTGCTGAAGGTTGTGTTGAGCATCTCATGCTTGTACTTGAAGCCAACAAGGTCATGAACCTCACACGGATTGTTGATGTTCATGATGCTCTCGTGCTTCACATTCTCGATTCGCTTACCTTGCTGCCTTGTATTGATTCATGTGTTGAGGGTGCTGTTCTGGATATGGGAACTGGTGCAGGCTTCCCAGGGATTCCTCTCTGCCTTGCTACTGAGCGGTCTTTTACGCTACTTGATTCTGTTGGCAAGAAGGTTAAGGCTGTTGATGGGTTTATTGCTAAGCTTGGGCTCTCTGACCGATGCGTTGCTGTGCAGGACCGTGTTGAGTCCTTTGCCTCTGAGCGTTGTGGTGAGTTTGCTGTTGTGACAGCGCGCGCCATGTCCTCACTGCCAGTGCTTGTTGAGTATGCCGCTCCGCTCCTAACTATTGGCGGTAGCTTGGTTGTGAGTAAGGGCAATCCTAGCGATGAAGAGCTTTCTTCTGGTAAGAAGGCTGCAAAGATTTGTGGATTGCAGCTTGTTGAACATGCTGAACTAGAGTTACCCAGGCATCTTGGTCACCGCGTTCTTTTACGGTATGAGAAGAGCTGTAATTCTTCTATTCCCTTACCTCGACCTGTTGGTACTGCGAAGAAGTCTCCTCTTTCGTAGTGCGTCCTTTGTGATTTATGGCCCTAATGTTTCATGTGAAACATTAGGGCCATTTTGTTTTGCTGTTGTGATTGGTGTGCATAGCCTGGACTTATTGTCATCTGTTTCAATAAAGACATGATCAGTTTGAGATTCTTCGTTTTATGGCTTACGGTGGATATAGCAGCTGACTATAGGACTTTTCTTTCTCTACAACTTTCATGACTCTAAGTACATACTTGGTTATCTTGATTCTTTTAATTGACGAAAACTACTGCCTATACTCCAAGTGTGTTTTTATACTCACCAATTAGATGAATAGTATTTGATCAATTCGCGGTTTGCTTAAATTGGAATACGAGTTGTGATGCACGGTTGTTTCACGTGAAACACTGCTTATTTCTTATCCATTCCTTGTGTATTTATATAGTTTCATTTGGATTCATTTAGTTGTTTAAAGAAGAATTTTGACTACTAGTTTCAGAAGTGATAGGTCGCTATCTAACGTTTGTTCCCTACAACATCAGCTTGTATTTCATAAAGTATGTTACTTTACGCTTGCCAGGTTGTTTCACGTGAAACATAATAGGTTCAAGAGAAGTTTCATGAGACGTGTTTCACGTGAAACATTCCTTACGTTGCGCCAAATGTAGTTAAAACAGAGTTAAAGGGAGGCAGTGTGGGGTTCCGGGACGTTAAGCGCTCAAAGAACGCTAAACCGACGCGAGTGATTGCGATCATCAATCAAAAAGGCGGTGTTGGTAAGTCTACTACAGCGGTAAATCTATCGGCAGCGCTTGGTGAGAGCAATAAAAAGGTTCTTCTTGTCGATTTTGATCCGCAAGGTAACAGCACGAGCGGTTTTGGAATCGAAAAGGAGGATCTTGAACAGTGTATCTACGATGCGTTGCTAAATGATGTGCCGGTTGAAGAGCTGATTCACGACACGGATAGCAAGAAGGTCTTTGTTGTCCCCGCAACAATTCAGCTTGCAGGTGCAGAAATTGAGCTGGTGTCAGCAATGGCACGCGAAACAAGGCTAAAAGAGCTACTTGCACCGGTAAGAGATGATTTCGACTTTATTTTTATCGATTGTCCGCCCTCGCTTGGTCTCCTCACTATTAACGCTCTTGCAGCTGCAGATAGTGTTTTGATTCCGATTCAATGCGAGTACTACGCGCTTGAGGGAGTAACCAAGCTTCTCGAATCGATGCGCATGGTAAAGAGTCGGATCAACAAGGATCTTGACACCTTTGGCGTGCTGATGACGATGTATGACTCCCGTACATCACTGTCGAACCAAGTGGTTGAGGAAGTGCGTAACTACTTTGGTGATGCGACATTTAGGACGCTCATTCCGCGTACGGTAAAGCTCTCAGAGGCTCCCTCGTTTGGAATGCCGGTTATTGAGTACGCACCCAACAATAAAGGTGCAAAGGCGTATAAGGAACTTGCGAAAGAGGTGATTCGTCGTGCCTAGCCCCAAGAAGAAAGCGCTTGGTCGTGGGCTGAATGCTCTTGTAGGAGAAGCGCAGTACGAGACGGGTCATAGTGCGGCAGAGACCAAGCTGCCAATCGAGCAAATCGTTCCCAATCCCAATCAACCTCGTACCCATTTTAACGAGACCGAGCTTAACGAGCTCAGTGAATCGATTCGTGAGCATGGGGTTCTTCAGCCGTTGCTTGTTCGCAAGAAGGGTTCTAAGTACGAGATCATTGCAGGTGAGCGTCGCTATCAAGCCTCTAAGCTTGCTGACCTCACCGAGGTCCCCGTCATCATCAAAGATGTGGACGATCAAGAGATGCTGGCCCTCGCGCTCATTGAGAATCTTCAGCGTTCTGACCTGAATCCGCTTGAAGAAGCCAAGGGTTATCGCCAGTTGATTGATGCCAGCGGTATGACCCAGGATGCGCTCTCCAAGGCGGTCTCCAAGTCTCGTTCGGCTATCACAAACTCCCTCAGGTTGCTCGATCTTCCCGAGGCTGTTCAGCAGATGATCTTTGAGGGTAAGCTCACGGCTGGACATGCCCGAGCGATCCTGGCGGTGCCGTACGAGGATGCTCGTATCAAGTTGGCGGAGCGAGTGGTCGACGAAGGTTTGTCGGTCCGTGCGACAGAACATCTTGCTCCGTTGTTTTCTGTCGGAGATGCACCAAAGGCGCCACGACCTGTGACTCCGCAGTCCTTTAAGAAGGCGGCGCGTGTGCTTCGTCAGCACTTTAATACCAACGTGAGAGTTAAGAGCTCTAGAGGTAAGAACAAGATCGAGATTGAGTTTAAGGACGAAGATGAGCTCAGGCGTATTCTCTCCGAGATGATTGCTTTGGATGGTGAAGAAGATGCGTAAGGTTGCAACTGCATTGGCTGTTGGTGGTGTGGCTATCGTTGCGGGTTCGTTGGTTGGCTATAAAATAGCGACCGATAAGGAGCTCAGGGATTATATGGTGCGCAATCTACAAGATGCCTTCAATATCTCAAAGCGCAAAGTAACGGGCATGACCGAAGATGTGGCTATGCGCACGGCTCGCATGACGCGCAATCCCAAGATTAACCAAGACTGGGTTGAGAACCAGTGGGAGGCCATCGGCTACTAACAACAGCGATAGAAAGTATAATACTTAGGTACCTTACTATCTGATAGTCACATCTGCTTGTTTCACGTGAAGCGCTCCGACCGCCAACGTCAGAGCGCTTCTGTCTGTTAGTAACCACGTGTTGCATGCCATGTGGAAACAGATAAAAATGTGCCACCTTGGCGATGCGCAGCCAAGGTGGCACATTTTCACCCCTCCCCTGTGGTGCAAGCAGCAGGCAGGGCTCCGTCTCTCCCCGTCTTAGCGCGCCAAGACGATGCGCTGCTTGAGCTGGCCGCAGGCGGCGTCGATGTCCGCGCCGCGGGAGTTACGGATCGTCGCCTCAATGCCGCGAGAGGCAAGCATCTTCTGGAGCTTCTCGACCTTCTCGATCGGCGAGGGCTTAAAGGGGCTATCGGGAATGTTGTTCAGCTGGATGAGGTTGACGTGGCAGAGCGTGCCCTCGCAGAAGTCGCAGAGCGTGAGCATCTCGGGGTTGGTGTCGTTAACGCTGTCGATCATCGCGTACTCGTACGTCGGGCGGCGGCCGGTCTTTTCCACGTAGTCCTGCAGTGCTTCGTGCAGACGCAGGAGCGTGTATTTTTTAACCCCCGGCATGAGCTGGTTGCGCGTGCTCTGCACCGCGGAGTGCAGCGAGACGGCGAGCGTAAACTGCTCAGGCAGCTTGGCAAACTCGCGGATGCTGGGGATGATGCCGCAGGTAGACACCGTAAGGTGACGCGCGCCGATATTGAGGCCGTCCTCGCTGTTGAGCATGCGCAGGGCCTCCACCGTGGCGTCAAAGTTCACAAACGGTTCGCCCTGGCCCATAAAGACCACGCTCGTCACGCGCTCGCCAAAATCGCGCTGCACGTGGAGCACCTGGTCGACCATCTCGCGCGCGGTGAGCGAGCGGGTGAGGCCGGCCAGGCCCGTGGCGCAAAACGCGCAATGCATGCCGCAGCCGGCCTGCGACGAGATGCACACGGCGAGCTTGCCGCGCGAGGGCATGCCCACGGTCTCCACCGCCACGCCGTCAGAGAACTGCAGCAGGTACTTGCGCGAGCCGTCGCGCGAGACCTGTTTGGCCACCTCAACGGGCACGCTAAAGCCAAAGCGCTCGGCAAGTTGGCCGCGGAGCGCCTTGGGGAGGTTGGTCATCTCGTCAAACGACTCGGCCTGCTTGGGTCCGAGCCACTCGATGAGCTGCTTGGCGCGGAATGCCGGCTGGCCGAGCTCGGCTACCAGCGCACGGATCTCTTCGTGCGTGAGCGAGCGGATGTCGCGCAGGGGCGTGGTGGGTTCCATGGAACACCTTTCTCATGGCTGCGGCCCCGCGGCATGGCAAAACGGTAAAGCTCTGGCAACCTGGTGCCGCGCGCGGTCCGCAAGGGGTGCAATCTATACAATAGGATACCGTGAGAAGAGCGCGACAAGCGATGGATTCATCGCGGAGGGAGCGAGCGATATGGCTGATAAGACCCGTGGGGAGCTGCGCGTGGCGGTGCTCGCCGGCGGCATCTCGGACGAGCGCGAGATCTCGTTTGACTCGGGGCGCAACGTTTGCGCCGCGCTAGAAGAAGCGGGCTACGGCGCCGTGGAGTTGCTCGACCCCGCCGCGGACGACTTCTTGGACCGGCTGCGCGCCGGTGGCTTTGACGTGGCGTTTATCGCGCTGCACGGGCGTGGCGGCGAGGACGGGCAGATCCAGAGTGTGCTGGAGTTCTGCGGGATTCCCTACACCGGCTCGGGCGTGATCGCGAGCGCCTGCGCGGCCGACAAGGCCGTCTCTAAGGCCCTCTACGAGCGAGCGGGCATCCCCGTGGCGCGCGATGCCGTGGTGGAGGATCCCGCCCTCGCCGACCCGGCGCAGATCGTGGCCGAGCTGGGCAGCGAGCTCTTTGTTAAGCCGGCTGTCAATGGCTCGAGCTACGGCGTGTCGGGCGTGCACGGAGAGGAAGAGCTCATGCCCGCCCTCCTGCGCGCCGCCGAGCACGGCGGCAAGGTGCTCGTTGAGGAGCGCCTGGTGGGGACCGAGATCACCGTGGGCGTGTACGACGCTCCCGACGCCCTGCGCGTGCTCCCCATCGTGGAGATTCGCCCGCAGGAGGGCTCGGAGTTCTACGACCTCACCGTCAAGTACTCCGATCCCACCGATATCCACCGCATTCCCGCGCAGATTGCTCCGGCCGACTACGCCCGCGCCCAGGAGCTCGCCTGCCGCGCGCACGAGGCGCTCGGCTGCACGGGCTTTTCGCGGACGGACTTTATCGTTACCGAGCGCGGCCCGGTCATTCTGGAGACCAATACCATCCCCGGTATGACGGACACCTCGCTCTACCCGGACGAGGTGCGCCATGCGGGCATGACCTTTGCCGATGTGTGCGCGCGCCTGATCGACCTCGCCCTGGGCACGGGGGCTCCCGCGCACCATCTGGCCGACCCGGACGTGCCGGCCGACCTCGCCGAGGCTCGCTATCCGCAGCTCTGGGGTGCGGAGCCGGCGCAGATCGGGGCCTAGCGTGGCGGCACGGACCATCGGCGGCCACGCGTTTTCTGAGGTGTTGCTCCCCGGCACGCCGGCGTTTGTGGCCGAGCGCTACGCCACACTCGCCGAGCGCGCCCGCACGCGTGACTTTGGCCTGCTCACCCAAGACGTCGTGATCCTCGACACCGAGACCACGGGCCTCTCGTCGCAGGAGAACGAGCTGATCGAGATCGCCGCCGCGCGCCTCTCGGCCGGCGGCATCTCCGAGCGCTTTGACGCCTTTGTGCACCCCACCGGGCTCATTCCGCCCGAGATTATGGAGCTCACGGGCATCACCAACGCCGACGTGGCCCACGCGCCGAGCGCCCGCGAAGCCGTGGCGATGCTCGCCGACTTTGTGGGAGGCTGCCCGGTGGTGGCGCACAACGCGAGCTTTGACCGGGCGTTTGTGGAGGCAGTGCCCGGTGGCGCCGAGGTGAGCGAGCTCTGGATCGACTCGCTTGCCCTCTCGCGCATCGCCCTGCCGCGCCTGAGCTCGCACAAGCTCGCCTTTATGGCCGAGGTCTTTGGCTGCGCGGCGGTCTCGCACCGTGCCGTGGACGACGTGGACGCCCTCGCCGGGGTGTGGCCCATTCTGCTCACGGCTCTGGGCGACTTGCCGGACGGACTCACCCGCGCGCTCGCCGACATGCACCCCGAAGTTGCCTGGTCGTACCGGCCCATCTTCTCGTTCTTGGCGCAGGAGGCCGTGGCCGAGGCGCCGTTTTCGCTCATCGAGGCGCGCGCCCGCGTGCTCGAGGCCGGCCCCACGCCGCAGCACGTGGACGTGGACGAGCTGCCGGCGCTCAACGTGCCCACGCGTGACGAGATCGAGGCGGCGTTTGCCCCGGGTGGGCTCGTGGCGGCCATGTACCCCGAGTACGAGCCGCGGCCCGAGCAGGTGGCGATGGCCCTCGAGGTGCGCGATGCGCTCGCTACGGGCACGCACCGCGTGGTGGAGGCCGGTACGGGCGTGGGCAAATCGGTTGCCTACCTGGTGCCGCTTGCGCTCACGGCCAAGCGCAACAACGTGACGGTGGGTGTGGCCACCAAGTCCAACAACCTCGCCGACCAGCTCATGTTCCACGAGCTACCGCGGCTTGCGCGCGAGCTGCCCGACGGCCTTGCCTTCACCGCGCTCAAGGGGTACGACCACTACCCCTGCCTGCGCAAACTCGAGCGGCTGCGCCGTAGCACCGCAGAGATCAAGACCAATCGCGACCCGGCGGACACCCTCACGGCCATCGCCGTCATCTACGCCTACGTGGCGCAATCGCCCGAGGGCGACCTCGATGCCCTCGGCATCCGGTGGCGGAGCGTGGACCGTGCGAGCCTCACCACGGGTTCGCGCGAGTGCGCCCGTCGGCTCTGCCCGTTCTTCCCGGATAAGTGCCTGGTTCACGGGGCGCGCCGCCGCGCCGCGCATGCAGATGTGGTGGTAACCAACCATTCGCTGCTCTTCCGCAACGTTCAGGCCGACGGCAAGATCTTGCCGCCCATTCGCATCTGGGCGGTGGACGAGGCCCACGGCATCGAGGCCGAGGCACGCCGCCAGTGGGCCGTCACGGTCTCGGCCGAGGAGGTTCGTGCCCTCTTTGAGCGGCTCGGAAACGACAAGACGGGCTCGCTCGGCAGGCTCCTCTCCGAGGTGGCGTCGTCCGACGCGGCGACGCTCTTTATGGGGCTTCTGGCCAAGGCCAACGCTTCGGTGCAGCGTGCGAGCGTAGTTGTGGCAGACGTCTTTGACCGCGCGCGCGACCTTGCCCGCGCTGCGCGCGAGCACGGCTTCGATAGCACCAACGTGTGGGTGAGCCCCGAGGTCCGCGCCACCTCCGAGTGGACGGAGCTCGCGCTCGCCGGGCGCGTGGCAATCGACGCGCTCGACCAGGCCGATAAGAACCTCAAGGCGGCCGTCGAGACGCTCGGGGGCGAGCGCCCGGAGTGGGTGGTCGACCTGGCCGATATCGAGCGGCGTCTGGGCGAGGCGCTCGCCGGCCTTAAGCTCATCATCGACGGCGAGGACGAGCGCTACGTCTACTCCGTGCAGGTAAACCAGCGGCTCCGTGCGGGCGGCGAGGCCCTGTCCGCCGAGCGGATCGACATCGGGTCGGTCTTTGCCGAGCGCTGGTACCCCGAGATGCGGAGCCTCATCTTTGCCTCGGCCACGCTCTCGGTTTCGGACGACTTTGCGCATTTTAACCACGCCATCGGACTGGACGAGCTGCCTCCGGGCTCAAGCCGGGCGCTCCATTTGGACTCGAGCTACGACTTTGATCGCAACATGGCCGTGGTGGTGACGGGTGACCTGCCCGATCCGCGCAACCGTGACGCGTACCTGCGCGCCTTGGAGCGGCTGCTGGTGGACGTGCACCGCGCCATGGGTGGCTCGGTGCTCACGCTCTTTACCAACCGCCGCGATATGGAGGAGCTCTACGAGCGCGTGGAGCCGACGCTTGCGCGCGAGGGGCTCTCGCTGGCGTGCCAGACACGCCAGTCGAGCGCACGGCGCCTGCGCGAGCGGTTCATCGCTGAGAAGGACTCCTCGCTCTTTGCGCTCAAGGCGTTTTGGGAGGGGTTTGACGCGAGCGGCGAGACCCTTCGCTGTGTGGTGATCCCTAAGCTGCCGTTCTCTCGTCCGACCGATCCGCTCTCGTGCGAGCGCGACCGCCGCGAAAAGGGCGCGTGGGGCCGCTATGTGCTCCCCGAGGCGGTGCTGGAGCTCAAACAGGCGGCGGGGCGGCTCATCCGCTCGTCGTCCGACACGGGCGTGCTCGTGCTGGCCGACTCCCGCCTGGTGAGCAAGGGTTACGGCAAGAAGTTCCTGGGCTCGCTGCCCACCGGGGCCTACCAGCGGCTCGAGGCCTCCCAGGTGGGGCGGTATCTGGAGCTCTGGCGCAAGAGCCACGAATAGATTATTTTAGGACGGGGTCAAAATGGGTCATTTGGAACACGTCCCCAAATGACCCGTCCCCAAATGACCCATATCGCTACCCTGTGCCAGATGTTTTGCCGCAATGATGCTTGACAAATCTCTGGGGCGAGAAATTCACAGGTGAGGCGGTGTGCTGGGCGAGTTATTCGACCGGATGTTCGTGGAAAACTCGTTGTTGCAACGCCGGATAGCTGCTTGCAAACACGCCGGCTCACCTGCGGAATGTATATCTCTACGCTTGCTACCTGCGGTTTCACGAATCCTACAAATAAAAAAGCGTCTCAACAGGGGCTGCGGCGCATAAGCACGGCATATGTGCAGGTAGAGCGCTTGCTTGTGGAAAACGCGAACTTCATAGAACCACAAAATGTGGAAAACGTTGAAAACCGCCGTTTGCGCAGAACGTACCGGATGGAGTTATCCCCCTCCCCGGTGGAAAGAAAAAACGGGTTCTGGGCGGGTGTTGTGCCGCGCAGCCCCGCGCCCGATAGCGTAGTATGGGTGCTCCATTACAAAGACGCGGGGGTTGACCCTGCGCTTTCTTGCAGATCGCCCACGCCACAGCAAGGAGGACCGATGCCCGACGACTACGGATACGAGCTCGCCACCGCCGACCGCGGCGCCCGGCAGGGCCTCCCTAACAACGCCGAGGCCGAGGCCACGGTCCTTGCGGCCATGCTGCTCTCACCCGAGGTGGTCTCGGACGCGATCTCGCAGCTCCGTCCGGACGATTTCTACCGCCCGGCCCACCGAACGCTCTTCCAGGCGCTCATCGACATGAACGAGCGGAGCATCCCCATCGACTCCATCTCGGTCATCGACTACCTCGCCTCTATCGACAAGCTGTCGGCCGTGGGCGGCGAGGCGTACATTCTCGAGCTGGTGGGCAATACGCTCTCGCTCGTCAACTGGCAGCACCACGCGGGCATCGTCCGGCGCGACTCGATGCTGCGCGAGATCATCGGCGCCACCAACCAGATCAACGCGCTCGCCTACGACGCGCCGCTCGACACCAAGGAGGTTGTGGAGCGCGCCGAGAGCATGCTCCTCTCGGTGACGGAGCGCGAGGTCTCGACGGCTTACAAGTCGCTCACCGAGTTTATGATCGAGGCCTATAACGAGGCGGCCGAGGTCTGCGCGGCGGGCGGGGCAGCGCACGGTGTGCCCACGGGCTTTCCGAGCCTCGACCGGCTTTTGCTGGGCTTTCGCGAGGGTCAGCTCATCATCGTGGGCGCCCGCCCGGCCGTGGGTAAGACGTCGTTTGCCCTCAACCTGGCGCTGAACGCCGCTGCTGCTGGCTTTACCGTGGGCTTCTTCTCGCTCGAGATGAGCGGTAAGGAAATCGCCCAGCGCCTTATCTGCGCGCACGCGATGCTCTCCATCTCGGATTTCCGTACGGGCCGCATCACGCCCGAGCAGTGGTCGAGTATCAACGAGGCCACGCAGGAGCTCTCTAAGCTCGATATTCTTATCGACGACACGCCCGGCACCACGGTGACCGAGATTCGTGCCAAGGCGCGCCGTATGCTCCACAACAAGGAGCACGCTATCGTGCTCATCGACTACCTGCAGCTGGTGAGCCCGCCGCCCGGCCGCCGCGCCGAGAGCCGTACCGTCGAGGTGTCCGAGATGAGCCGTGGCCTTAAGATCATGGCCAAGGACCTCGAGATTCCCGTGATTGCGCTCTCGCAGCTGAGCCGTGCCGTGGAGAGCCGTACCGGCAAGCGTCCGCAGCTCTCTGACCTGCGTGAATCGGGCTCGATCGAGCAGGACGCCGACATCGTCATGTTTCTCGACCGTGCGGCCGACGAGACCGAGGCCTCGCGAGACGACCGCCCCGACCTGGGCGTAACGCGCATCATCGTGGCCAAGAACCGTTCCGGCCCCATTGGCGATGTGGACCTGGCCTTTGTGCCGGCTTCGACCAAGTTCTACGAGCTCGACGCAGTCCACGACGAGAACTGACATGGTTCATTTGGGGACGTGTTCCGTCTGACCCATTTGGTGACAAATGGGTCAGACGGAACACGTCCCCAAATGAACCATTGCGCCGACCCCCTGCCTCCCGCAGAACCTTATTGCTATACTAAAAAGGTTGTTCTATGCGCTAGGTGAGGAGACACCATGCCGTCGACCGTGTTAGTCGGAACCCAATGGGGCGATGAGGGCAAGGGCAAGATTTGCGACCTGATCGCCGGCGACTTTGACTGCGTCGTGCGCTACCAGGGAGGCAACAACGCCGGCCACACCATTGTGGTAGGTGACAAAAAGTACGGTCTACACCAGGTTCCCTCGGGCATCATGTACCCCAGCTGCACCTCGGTGATCGGCAACGGCTGCGTGGTCAACCCGGCCGTGCTGCTCGAAGAGATCGATATGTTTGAGCACGACGGCATCTCGACGGCCAACCTCAAGGTCTCGGGCAACGCGCACGTGATCATGCCGTACCACATCGACCTCGACGGGGCCTACGAGGCGCTTCTGGGCGACCACAACATCGGCACCACCAAGCGCGGTATCGGCCCGTGCTACCAGGACAAAATGGCGCGCATCGGTATCCGCATGCAGGACCTGCTCTCCGAGGAGGTCTTCCGCGAGAAGCTCGCGCGCGCACTCGACCGCGTAAACCCGCAGCTCGAGCTCATCTTCCACCTGCCCACCTACACCGTGGACCAGATCTGCGAGTCCTATCTGCCCATGGCCGAGCGCCTGCGCCCCTACATTGCCGAGACCGCCCAGCTCTTGGGCGACCTCGCCGCTGACGGCAAGAAGATTCTCTTTGAGGGCGCCCAGGCCACGCTGCTCGATATCGACCACGGCACCTACCCGTTTGTGACGAGCTCCAACTGCACCGCCGGCGGCGCCGTGACGGGTTCTGGCGTGGGCATGAAGAACATCGACCGCGTGCTCGGCATCATGAAGGCCTACATCACGCGCGTGGGGTCGGGCCCCATGCCCACCGAGCTCGCCTACGAGACGCTCGAGGGTCATACCCTCACCGAGGAGGGCTACGAGTACGGCGTTACCACCGGTCGCCGCCGCCGCGTGGGTTGGTTTGACGGTGTGATCGCCAACTACGCCGCCCGCGTGAATGGCCTGACCGATATCGCACTCACCAAGCTCGACGTGCTCTCGGCCTTTGACGCCATCAAGGTGTGCGTGGCCTACGACTGCGACGGCGTGCGCTACACCACCGTGCCCGAGCACGAGCTCGTCTTTGACGCGGCAGTGCCCGTGTACGAGGAGCTGCCTGGTTGGCGCGGGGTGGACATCTCGGGTTGCCGCAGCTTTGACGAGCTGCCCGAGACCGCGCAGAGCTACGTGCGCCGCGTGGAGGAGCTCGCCCACGCCAAGGTCTCGTTTGTGTCGGTTGGTCCGGATCGCGACCAGACCATCAACTGCGGCTGGGAGTAGCGCTGCTGCACTACCCGGGCTTGAGAGGTAAGGGAGCCGGGGTGGCCCCGTGGGCTGAGGCGCGTTGCGCACAGGCCCCTCGGCCGCCCCGGCTACTTGCATCTTTGGGGCACTTTACCGAAAACCTGCCGCTCCGGGCCGCCCCGCCGCGCAAGAGGGGTAGGCTGGGAGCATACGTGTCTACACTCCACGGGCCGCGGCCCGCCATGGGAGGGAAGCTCAATGAACCAGTTTGCCGTCGTGACGGATAGCGCCGCCGATATTCCGCTCGACCTTGCCCAGAAGTACGGGATCCGCGTGGTGCCGCTGCACTGCGTGTTTGAGGGGAAGGATTACCGCGACGGCATCGATATCTCCACGCCCGAGCTGCTGCGCCTTATGGACGGCGCCAACACGCTGCCGGTTACCTCGCAGCCCACGCCGGCCGACTTTATGGTGGTCTACCAGGAGCTTATCGATGAGGGCTATACGCAGATCCTCTCTATCCACCTGGCGCGCGCCCTCTCCGCCACGATTGAGAGCGCCCGCGCCCTGGCTTCGCAGATGCCCGAGGGCGTGCGGTTTGAGGTGGTGGACAGCTGCTCGGCCACGGTGGCACAGGGCACGATGGCGCTCGAGGCGGCGGTAATCGCACAGAACGGCGGTACCATCGAGCAGGCGCTCGAGCGCGTGAGGGCCATCCAAGACAGCTACCATATCTACTTCTCGCCCAACACGCTCGACAACTTGGTAAAGGGCGGGCGTGCCACCAAGGCGCAGGGCTTTGCAACGGCGCTTCTTAACATCAAGCTGGTGATTGGGCTCTTGCGTGACGGCTCCATCGAGGTGGAGCACAAGGCCAAGGGTGTTAAGGGCGCCATCTCGTATATGGTCAAGCAGGTGGCGGCCGACGCGGCGGAGCACGGCGAACTGGTCTATTACGCGCTTCATACCAACGCGGCGGACCGTGCGGCCAAGATTCGCGAGTCGCTGGAAAAGACCGGCGCACACGTGCGCTGGCTCACCGACGCGACGATCGGGCCGGTCATCGCCACGCACGTGGGCAACGGGGCGATGGGGATCTTTACCTTCCCGGCGGCACTGCATTCGCCCGAGTTGGACGATCTGGCCGACTACCTCACCCCACAGTTCTAGGGTGACCATGGGGACAGGGTATATTGTCACGTGACAATATACCCTGTCCCCATGGTCATGCGTGCCGGCCCTCCGTGTGTGCGCTGCGGCTTGGTATGATGGAAAGACAGGCTATCTGAGGAGGACGGGACCGATGGATAACAAGATCAACATCCTGCTTTTGGGCAGTGGCGGCCGCGAGCACGCGCTGGCCGTTAAGCTGGCCGAGAGCCCGCGCTGCGGCGAGCTGTACGTGGCGCCCGGCAACGGCGGCACGCTCGAGGTGGGCGAGAACGTTGCGCTTGACGAGAACGACCCGGCAGCGGTGGCTGACTTTGCCCGTGGCGCCGAGGTGGGGCTCGTGGTGATCGGCCCCGAGGCCCCGCTTGTAGCGGGCGTGGCCGACGCCGTTCGCGAGGCGGGTATCGCGTGCTTTGGCCCGGGTGCGGCCGGCGCGCAGATGGAGGGCTCCAAGAAGTTCTCCAAGGAGCTCATGGCCCGCGCGGGGATTCCCACGGCGGCCTACGGCTCGTTTACCGACGAGGAGTCGGCCCTTGCGTACGTGCGCGAGCAGGGCGCTCCCGTGGTGGTCAAGGCCGACGGCCTGGCCGCGGGCAAGGGCGTTGTGGTCGCCGCGACGCTCGAGGAGGCCGAGGAGGCCGTGCACGCGTGCTTTGCCGGCGCGTTTGGCGAGGCCGGCGCCACCGTGGTGATTGAGGAGTGCCTGACCGGCCCGGAGTGCTCGCTCCTGGCGTTTACCGACGGCAAGACCGTGCGCCCGATGGCCACCTCACAGGACCACAAGCGCGCGCTCGAGGGCGACCTGGGCCCCAACACGGGCGGCATGGGCGTCTACAGCCCGGTGCCTATTGTGACGGAGGCCGAGCACGCCGAGATGGAGCGCATCATGGAGGCCACCGTGGCCGAGCTCGCGGCCGAGGGCATCGACTATCGCGGCTGCCTCTACGGCGGCTTTATGCTCACCGAGGACGGCCCCAAGGTGCTGGAGTTTAACGCGCGCTTTGGCGACCCCGAGACGCAGGTGGTGCTGCCGAGGCTCAAGAACGACCTGGTAGAGGTTATGCTGGCCTGCGCCGAGCAGCGTCTGGACGAGGTTGAGCTCAGCTGGCGGCCGGAGTGGGCGGTGAGCGTGGTGCTCACGAGCGCGGGGTACCCGGGCAGCTACGAGAAGGGCAAGGTCATCACGGGTGTTGAGGATGCCGCAGCGATGGACGGCGTGACGGTCTACCACGCGGGCACGGCGGTCAACGAGGCCGGCGAGCTGGTAACGAGCGGCGGCCGCGTGTTGGACGTGACGGCGCTGGGCGAGACCTTTGAGGCTGCGCGCAACCTGGCGTACGAGGCCTGCGAGAAGATTGACTTTGAGGGCAAGACGCTCCGCCACGACATTGGTCTGCGTGCGCTGCGCGGCCGCGATGCCTGGAAGTAGGCTCGTGCGATAGGACGCCGAGGGCGGCGGGGTGGCTGAGAGGCTGCCCCGTCGTTTTTGGTTGGGGAGCGGCGGTGGCCCGGCGCGGCCCAAGGGCGGCGCTGCGGGCTGCCGACGGCCCCATGCCGGCGGCGGCCCCATGCCGGCGGTCAAGCCACGTCTTTCGCTTACCCGGCTCCAGTTTCGTCGTTCACTCATCTAAACAGCAAAATCCAGCCTCAAAACGTCGTTTAGCTGAGTAAACAGCAAAATCAAAATGCCGTTTAGATGGGTGAACGACAAAATGGTCCACACCCAGCATGCCCGAGCCGCCAGCCCCTTCTATGAGAAAGGACCAGCAGCAGCCTTTCCTTATAACGATCAGTCCACCGAACCAATGCGTCCAGTCTTACGCCGTCGTGGGGCGGCTTGTTTGCAACGGGTCGGCATTCAACGCCCTCAGCTAACGCCAACCTCCCATCGTTAGAGCTTTGTCGCAGATTCTAATGACGGGAAAAGGCGTTTTCCTGTCGTTAGAGGTTGCTTGGCGGCGCTAACGACGGAAAGTTGACGTTAGAAGTTGTGGGACCGTCGATTCTGGTGTCCGTACTTGTGACAACATTGCGGAAGTTCGCCGCGAGCCTGGTTCGGTGTGTCCGTTTTGGTGCGGGCGCACGGTCGCCGTGTCCAACTGGCGCGACATTCCAATTTTGCGGTTCACTCACCTAAACGGCAAAATGCAGCTCTGAAATGATGTGTAGGGGAGTGAATCGCAAAATGCTTGGATGTGCAGGCTCTTGCCGGGAGGGGAGCGATGGCATCTGGTGGAGGCACCGCACAGTCGATTAGCGGGATAGGGTGCATCCAAGTAGGAGGGGTTGGTGCGAGTCGTATCACCTATCTCGACGGTCGGACAGTGGAAATGAGGTGCATTAACTGCGCCGTATCTCGTTGACCCCTCGCGATGCGGTTCGTACTCCATCCACGGCGCATCAGCGTTTGCGTGAGGTTTGCCGTCTGTTGGCATGGCGGGTGCAACGGGCCTGTCGACGCCCAGAGTGTGGGAGGCTCGTGTAGGGACCGGTTTTTGTTACCAGACGGACATATAAATGGACCCTCAGAGGTAATCTTTTCTGCCAATCAAAAATAAGCATATTTACCTGCAAAAATACTGCATCGTGGCAGGGTTCTTATATAGGGGGAGGTACATTATTGAGTAGCGACTGTTGAGCACGGGCGACATAGAACGTTCCATGTCTATCGCTATACCGTTGCGATAGCTGTGCGCAAACGAAGCAGAAACGTACGCGCATGTTGGGAGAAAAGGATAGGTGTCGCTCATGGTTTTGGGGAAGAGATCGCAGCGGAGTCGCAAGTTTGTCTTGGCGCTCGCCGCCCTGCTGATTGCCTCGACCGCGTTGTTCGCTGCTCCGGCGTATGCCGCAGCCGAAGATCAGACGGGGGTTCTCCCAATTTATTAGACCAGATCGTCTCGTTCTTTACCGGCGAGCCGGCTGAGGACAACGGCGGGATTGAGATTTATTCCGCTGGTGAAAAGAAACGGCGAGGCGACGCTGCCGGTGTTTACCAACACCTACACCGAGCCTGCCGAGCCGCCGGCGCCCAAGCCGGAGGAGCCTAAGCCCGAGGAGCCCAAGCAGGAGGTTATCCCTGCCACGGGCGACGCCGCGATGCTTGCGGTGGGCGCTACGGCCGCCCTTGGCGCGGCGCTTGCCGGCGCCGGGTACCTGGCGCGCAAGAAGCGCGGTGAGTAACATGGCAGGTACGGGCGCATCGCTCGTGGGTGTCAGCACCCGCATCAACGGGAGGCATGCCTTCACCCACGAGCGTGTGCTCGCGCTCATTGTGCGCGAGACGGAGCTGCGCGAGTCGGTCACCTTCAGCAAGGCCGACCTCGCGCGACGTCTCGGGTGCTGCGAGCGGACCCTCGACCGGGCCGTTACGTGCTTGCGTCACGACGGGCTGATCGTTTCCGAGGCTGCCTTCGCGCCGTCGGGCGCGCAGCTCGGCAACGTGTACCGCGCTACGCCGGAAGGCATCGCGCTCGCGCGGACGTTCACGCGCGAGAAGCCCAAGCGCAAGGCGGAGTAGCCTTGCAGGAGGGATATGCGGTACGGCAAGGGGCCGCTCGGGATTACCCGGGCGGCCCTTTTGTTGTGTTGCAGGGGTGGGCGCTGAAACGGGTTTGGTCGCGTTTAGTTGCGCCCAAATCACAAATTGGGGTATGCACCAAAGTTGTGCACTCAGTCACAAGCGCTTTACCTGCGCATTTAGGGTTTTGGTAGGAGCGCACCTCATCGGTTTCAGTTGCCTGTCAGTTATCAAAATATGGGGGTTAACAATTAGCGGTGGACTGTTACAGAGCGTCCGGTGTGGTCCTACGCTTGCATCTCATCTGTTCCCGAGTGTTCATAACCTTGGAATATCGCTGTTCTATTCCAAGGTTATTCGAAAACCTTGGAATACAATGCGCTGCATGCCGGGGACCCGAGGTGCCCTCGGGCGATGCGACGGTCGAGAAGCCGCAGCGCCCGGTGCCGCAGAGGCCAAAGCAGGGCTGAAGATTGTGGCGTGCGGGGCGCTCGACTGGAGCTAGGACCTTGGGAAATTCTTTCTAGTAGACGGAATCGGTCGAAAAATGGGACGAATGCGTCGGATTCCTTCTGCTGGCGGGGTCGACCCTGCGCGCCGTCCAGCTGAACGGCCCCGCCGCCCACGCCCCCCGCACCGCCACACCCGCCTGCACCGCCCACCCCGCGTCCCCGCGCGCCTACCGACACGCTGGCATGAGCGCCCGCACCGCGGGGTAGGCTCACCCATAACGTATGTGTTCGTGCGCGCACGGCGTGCGGACCAGATAACCGGACCGCCGCCCCCTGTGCGCTCCCACCTTTGGCAATCGCGCCGTGCGCCCAACCGAAGGAGGTTGCCATGGGTGCGCCCGAGACCGCCAAAGTGAGGAACGTCGTCTTGGTTGGCCAGGGAGGAGTAGGAAAGACCTCCCTGGCAGAAGCGATGCTGCACCTTTCAGGCAAAACCGCCCGCCTGGGCGGCCACGCGGGCACCAAGCCCACGCTCGACTACGACTCCGAGGAGGTCAAGCGCGGGGTTTCCATCTCGACCTCCATCGCTCCCATCGACTGGCGTGATCACCGCATCAACGTGCTCGACGCCCCCTGCTATCCTGACTTTATCGGCGATGCCTACGCGGCCATGAGCGTCTGCGAGACGGCGCTCTTTGTGGTCGACGCCGCCGACGGCCCGCAACCCACCACCGTCAAGCTCTGGTACGCCGCCGAGGACTTGCGCCTCGCCCGCGCCGTCTTTATCAACCGTATCGACAAAGAGAACGCCGACTACGACGCCACCATGGCCACGCTCCGCGAGCGCTTTGGCATGCGCCTGGGCGCTGTGACCCTGCCGTGGGGTACCGGCGACGCGTTTGAGGGCGTCATCGACATCGTGCGCATGAAGGCGCGCCACTGCGAGGGCACCAAGCAGGAGGAATTCGACATCCCCGAGGAGTACCGCGCCGCGGCCGACGAGGCCCGCGAGACCCTCTGCGAGCTCGTGGCCGAGGCCGACGACGACCTCATGGAGAAGTACCTCGAGGGCGAGCCGCTCACCCAAGAAGAGGTCGAGAGCCTGCTCGGCAAGGCCATCGCCCAGCGCCTCTTTGTTCCGGTCTTTGTGGGCAGCTGCACCAAGGAGCTCGGCGTCCACTCCGTCATGGACGACATCATCACCTACTTCCCCACGCCGACCGACTACGGCGAGATGCCCCTCATCGACGGTGACACCCTCAAGATCAGCTCGGAGGATGAGCGCCCGGTGGCGTTTGTCTTTAAGACGCTCAACGACCCGGCGCAGGGCCGCATCAGCTTTATCAAGGTGCTCACGGGCACGCTCACCCCGGGCATCGAGCTCGTCAACGCGCGCACCCGCAAGTCCGAACGCCTGGCGCACCTCTATGTGATGTGCGGTCGCGAGATGACTGAGGTTGGCAAGGCGGCCGCGGGCGACATTATCGTTACCACCAAGATCTCGGCTGACACGGGCGACACGCTCTCGGTCTCCGGCAAGGTCGAGGCGGCGGCGTTCCAGTTCCCCAACTCGCAGTACCGCATCGCTATCGAGGCCGAGAACCGCGGCGACGAGGAGAAGCTCTACACCTTTGTGGAGCGCGCGTGTGACGCCGATCCCACGATGAAGATCGAGCGCGACGAGGAGACCGGTCAGACCATCATCTCGGCGGTGGGCGAGGCCCAGGTGAGCGTGCTGCTCAACCGCCTAGAGGAGCGGACGAAGGTCAAGGCCAAGAGCGTGCCGATCAAGATCCCGTATCGCGAGACCATCCGCCGCGTGGCGAGCGCGCAGGGTCGTCACAAGAAGCAGACCGGCGGCGCCGGCCAGTTTGGCGACTGCTACCTGCGCGTTGAGCCGCTGACCGACGGCACCGACTACGAGTTTGTGGACGAGGTCGTGGGCGGTCACATCCCGCGCGCGCTCATCCCCGCGGTCGACAAGGGCGTGCAGGAGACCATGAAGGGCGGCGTGATCGCGGGCTTCCCGCTCACGGGGATCCGCGTGGCCGTGTACGAGGGCTCGTACCACCCGGTCGACTCCAACGAGATGGCCTTCCGTGCCGCCGCGCGCATCGCGCTCACCAAGGCGTGCGCCGAGGCGGGTCCGGTGGTCTTGGAGCCCATGGAGAACATCACCGTGACCATCCCCGAGAGCTACGCCGGCGCCGTGATGGGCGATGTCTCGGCGAGCCGCGGCCGCGTGACCGGCATGGACACCAACGAGCACGGCGACACCGTCGTTACGGCTACGGTGCCTTATGCCGAGCTCACCGACTACGCGACGCGCCTGCGCTCGCTCTCGCGCGGGACGGGCGACTTTACCATGGAGCCCGCCGGCTACGAGCAGGTGCCGCATGACGTGCAGGATCGTCTGGTGAAGGAGTATCAGGAAGCCCGTGCCGCGGGCAACAAGTAGGGTTTTATTGGCCTAGCCGGGCGGGGTAACCTGCCCGGCAGCTGGTAAACCAAACGCGCCGTTGGGAAGCGACTCGCCCGGCGGCGCGTTTTGTGTTTGCAGGGCAGATGGTTTACGAATTACGAACATATATTCGCATGGTTATGATAGAGTAAGTATATCGAATATATGTTCGTGCTTGAAGGGGCTCAGAGAGAAGGGAGAGTGAGAGGCCGGCGGCGGGCGGCGCGGCTGAACGAGCGACCGATACGGCCGGGGTGGACAGCGCGACTGGCGCAGCAAAGTGGGCGGCCGGGGTGAGCGGCGCGGGCGGCTGCTGCGGGCGGCACCGCTGCTGCGGCAGACGCGACTGATGCGGACTGGGTTCAATCAGCGGTTCATGCTGCCGCGTTGGTAGAGCTTGGCGGCAGGCGAGACGCGGGCGACGCTGCGGGCGTGCTTGGCGAGCTGGCTGAGGACCGGTTCAGCGAGCGAGCCGTCTTTTGCAGCGATGCACTCGAGGTCATCGGGCGAGCCCTCGATGGTGAGGATGCCGGCAGCAATGCGCGCGCGGACCTGCGTGCAGTCCAGGCTGTGCAGGTAGTCCTCGCACGTGCGGATGACCTCGAGCTTTTGGGGCGTGAGCGGCTCGCCCGTGGCCACGCGGGTAGCCAGGCACGCGCCGGCGGGCATATTCCAGATGCCGACGCCCCATGCGCGGAGCATCGCGCGCTCCTCGGCCTTGGTCCAGCCAGTTTCCATAAGGGGGGAGCGCACGCCGAGCTCACGCAGGGCGCGCGCGCCGGGGCGGTCCGTGGCCGCGGCATCGTCGGCGTTGCTGCCGTCGAGCGCCGTGCGGCACCCGTGTTCGCGCGCGACGTCGAGGATGCGCGAGAAGCCCTCGCGCTTGCAGCGGTAGCAGCGGTCCGGCTCGTTGGCGGAAACATCGGGGCAGGTGAACGGGTCAAAGTCGATGGTTACCACGGGCAGGCCGAGACTTTGGGAGAGCGCCGCGGACGAGGTCTGCTCCGGGGTGGCAACAAACGGCGAGTTGAGGTGGACGAGCATAGTCTCGCCAGGGATGACCATGCGGCACACCGTGGCCAAGAAGGTGCTGTCCACACCGCCGGAGAAGCCGAGCGCCACGGGCGCGAGCTCGCGCAGCAGGTTCTCGAGAGCGGTGAGCTTGGACTCGAGCGTATTGGGGGTGCAGGTAGTGGACTCCGGCACGGTTCCTCCTCGTGGTCGCTGGTGCGCGTTGCGGGCGAGCGCGCCGGCTGGGTGGTTCTTCTGGCACAATACCCAAGTAGGGTGGCAGCCAAACGCCGGGCGGTCCCAGCGGTGGCGGTGGGTTGCCGCCGATGGCTTGGCGCGGGCAGGTCGGAGCAGGTTGCGCGCCGCCGCGGACACCGGGCGGTCCGTTCCGCCCGACGCCTGGCAGGCGGACTCCCGCCGCCCGGCGGCCCGGCAGCCCGGCAACCGCTGCCCGCTTTGCCCCACGCCCTCGTAACTCGCCCTGTTCGGTACGCGCACGAAAGGATCCGGAATGTCGCACACCATCGACGCGATCATCTTTGACATGGACGGCACGCTTGTCGATACGGAGCGGCTCGGCTTTAAGGGCTGGGACCTTGCCGGCGATGAGCTCGACGCGCATATCTCGCGCGAGCTCATGACGAGCTTTGTGGGGCACAACGAGCCCGCCGTGCTGCAGATGCTCACCGATGCGCTCGGCGATGCCGACCTCGCGCGCCGCCTCTTTGATCTGCACTGGGAGAAGCGCCGCGAGCTGGCAGCCACCGAGCTCGAGGCCAAGGCGGGCGCCCTCGAGGCGGCGCGCGCACTCAAGGCCGCTGGGTACCGGCTGGCCGTAGCCTCGTCTTCTGGTCGCGAGATAATCGAGCTCAACCTTTCGCGCGTGGGCCTGCGCGACTACTTTGACGAGATAACCTGCGGCACCGAGACGGAGCACGGCAAGCCCGCGCCCGACATCTATCTGCTCGCCGCCCGCAAGTTTGGGGTCGACCCGGCTCACTGCGTCGCGGTGGAGGACTCGCCCAACGGCATTCGTTCGGCTGCCGCTGCAGGCATGACGGTCTTTGCCGTGCCGGATGTGATCGAGCTTGCGCCGGAGCTCACGGCGCTCTGCCATGCGGTGCTGGCCTCTCTTGCCGAGCTGCCTGCTGCGGTGGCGGCGCTCGACGCGCCCGCCTGCGCCGCGCCCGCCGCCGACCCGTCCGCCGAAGGTGCAGACGCATAGCCATGGCGTCCTATCTCAACAACATCGTTGTCGCGGCGCTGCTCTTTCCCGTGCTCGCCGCGCTGCTCTCGCTGCCCTACGCCATCTACCAGTACCGGCGCTTCGGGAGCATCTCCGTTTGGAAGACCGTGCTCGTCTTCTCGTTCATCTTCTATCTCATCTGCGCCTACTTTATGGTGATCCTGCCGCTCCCGGCCGACCGCACCGCCGTCTACCCGGGAGCGCTCCACCCGCAGCTCGACCTGCTCTATGCCGTCCGCTTGGCGGCGCCTGCGCTCGAGCGGCTCAACCCGCTCTCTGCCGCCTCGTGGTGGGCGTTCCTCAAAAACCCAACGGTCTATACCACGCTCTTTAACGTGCTGCTCACGCTACCGTTTGGCGTTTACCTGCGCTACCTTTTTGGTCGGCCGTGGTGGCAGGCGGTGCTGGCGGGCTTTGGGCTCTCGCTCTTCTTTGAGGTCTCGCAGATAACCGGCCTGTTTGGGCTCTATCTGCACCCGTACCGGCTCTTCGACGTGGACGACCTCATCACCAACACGGCAGGCACCCTCCTGGGCAACCTGCTCGCGCTGCCGCTGTGCCGCTTCCTCCCCAGCATGGACGAGGTGGAGGAGCAGGCGATCGAACGCGGCGCCGCGCACACCACGTTCTCGCGCCGGCTGGTGGCGTTTGCGGTCGACATGGCCGTGACGGGTGCGGTGCTCGTGGTGCTGCGGTGGGCGCTGCCGGGCGCCGACCACACCGCGGCGGGGCACATCGGCCTGCTGATGGCCGCGACCGGCGTGACATTTATGCTCGTTCCCATCGTGACGCGCGGCCAGACCGTGGGGCACGCGATCGTGCGCCTGCGCGTGGTGCGCCCCAACGGCTCGAGTGCGAGCTGGTGGTCCTATATCGTCCGCTACGGCTTGCTGTTCTGGGCGTTTCTGCTGTTGCCGGCATGGGTTGCGGCGCTCTTTCCCTCTGAGGCGAGCCCGGTGCGCATGCTCGGCGACGAGGTCTCCATCGGCTCCGAGGCGCTGATGCTCGTGATGCTGAGCGTCTATGGCGTGTGGGTCATCTCGGTGCTGGTGCGGGCCGTTGCCTCGGCGTTCCATCGACCCTTTGTGATGCTCAACGGCGTGATCTCCAACACGCGCGTGATGTCGGTGGCCCAGGCCGACCGGCTGCGTGCGGCGCGCCACGAGGCCACGCTCGACGAGGAACTGCACGAGCTCGATATCGATTCGCTTGGGACGGACATCGACGACGCCTTTGACGCGTCGTTTGACTCCACGAGCGCCGACGAGGGCGTCTCCTTTGATGCCGAGGAGCAGGGGCACATCTAGGCGGGCCTTACCGCGGTGTCACGGTGCAATCCCGGCAGCTGCGTTGTGCCCTGTCTACAGATACGCGCCCAGGTTGAGCTCGGGGATCAGCGCTGACTGGCTGGCGGTGCCCAGAACGCCGCTCGAGCTGCCGGTGCTCGCGCGCGCCAGGAGGAAGGGCCGCACGAGCTCGCGTTGAGTGAGGGGCTCGTCGCCGGCTGCGGCCCCAAGGCGTCCGGCGTCCCGCTCGGCCGCGAGCTCGATTGCATCGATAAGCAGCTGGACGCCCTTACGCCCTACCTCGTATCCGCTCGGGGCGCTCGTGGTAAGCGCCACCGCACCGCCCCAGGCGAGGGGGTTGCCGCCGCAGCCGGCGACCATGAGGTCGTCGGGCACGCGCAGTCCGGCGGCCATGAGGCCCGCGATTACGCCGGCGGCCAGCACGTCGCTCAGACCAAACACGGCGTCGGGCCGTTCGTCGGCGGCAATCTGGGCAATCTGCTGCCCCAGGCTGTAGCCGTCGCCCGAGACGCCGCCCTCGCCCGCGTCAACGGCATCGACTTGGATATCGGGGTAGTCGGCAAAAACCTCGCGCGCGCCCTCAAGCCTCAGGTGCATGGACTGGTTGGACGCGTGCCCGATGATAACGACGTGCCGCGCCCCTTGGGCCACGAGGTGCGCCGCCACGATGCGCCCCTGAGCCTTGTGGTCGGCCGTGACGTAGAGACCTGGCTCATCACTGTGAATGCCGAGGTAGACCACGGGAACGGGCAGGGTAGGGCAGGGATGCCAGTGCGAGGTCTCAACCGGGTTGATGAGCACGCCCGAGACCTGCGTGCCTACAAAGTAGCGGTTGTAGTGGCGCTCGAGGTCGGCGTCGCCGTCGGCGTTGGCAATGAGCAGGTCATAGCCGTGTTTGCGCGCCTCGGTGTGGGCACCGTTGGCAATCTGCAGGCTGGGGCCGTGGTTGAGGCGCGGCAGCACGAGCCCGAGCGTGGCACTTCGGCCGCCGGCGAGCATGCGGGCGCTGTGGTTGGGCGTGTAGCCGAGCCGCTCGATGGCCTCCTCGATAAGCCGGCGCGTTTCGGGCCGGACCTTCTCGGGGTGGTTGAGCGCGTTAGATACGGTGCCGAGTGAAACGCCCGCCTCGCGCGCAACATCGATGATCTTGACCTTTGCCATGGTTCTCCTCGGGTGGTGCGCCGGCGGGCTGCCGGCGCGTGCGTTCTTCTGGCAGTGTAACACGCCCGTTGAAGCGCTTTAAACACACTCTGGCGTGGTCCTTAGGGGGTCAATTTCAAAACCTCGCGCCAATGTAAGGATGAAAACAGGGTTGCTCGAGTAGCCCATTTTTTGGCAAGCCCTGTAGCTGGGGTTTTGATTTTGCGATTAGGCAGCCTACTCGCAAAGTGTCGATTCCGTCCTTACATTGGCGCGAGGTTTTGAAACTGACCCCCCTGACATTCGCCTTTGCGGCGGCTGCGTTGCGGTTGAGGGGGTGAGTTTGTGGCCGGTTTGCGGGGTTCTTGTTACGTTGGGGCCTAAGGAGCCGGCGCCCTCCGTCGCTCGCGTCCCTACTGGTATCGTATTGCAGTAACCAGCTTGTGCTGCGCGGGGTGCTCCGGGAGGAGCGTCGCCCGCCGCAGGGCGCTGTATCAGACAAGAGGCCAAAAACCAATGGCGAGAGGGCAAGGCTATGTGCGGCATCGTGGGATACACCGGGCAGGACGAGGCAAAAGACATCCTCATTACCGGTCTTAAGCGGCTGGAGTACCGCGGGTACGACTCGGCGGGCGTGGCGCTCGAGTGTGCGTCCCCGGCCACCCCGGGCGCCCCTGCATCCGGCGTCACGCTCAGCGTCATTCGCCGCGTGGGCAAGGTTGCAGGTCTCGAGTCTGAGCTTTCTGCCTTTGGCGCGCCGTCTGCCTGCGGCATCGGGCACACGCGCTGGGCTACCCATGGGCGGCCGAGCGTTGCCAACGCGCACCCGCACACCTCGTGCAACGGGCGGATCGCCATCGTGCACAACGGCATCATCGAGAACTTTGCCGAGCTCCGCGCCGAGCTCGAGCGCCGCGGCCATACCTTTGCGAGCGAGACCGACACCGAGGTCTTTGCCCACCTCATCGAGGAGGCCTACGAGGGCCGTCCGGACGACCCGGCAACGGGCGAGCCGGCCCGCCCGGGCTCGCACGACCTCATGACCGCCGTCCGCGAGGCATGCACGCAGGTGGTTGGCGCGTACGGCCTTGCCGCCGTCTGCGCCGACGAGCCCGGGGTGATCGCCGTGGCGCGCAAAGACAGCCCCATCGTCATCGGGCGGGGCGAGCGTGGCAGCTACGTGGCCTCGGACGTCATCGCTCTCATCGACGCCACGCGCGACGTCGTGGTGCTCGAGGATGGTCAGTTTGCCCGTCTCACGCCCGAGGGCATCACCTACACCGATGCCGAGGGCACCCCGATTGAGCCCGCCGTCACCCACATCGACTGGGATATCGACATGGCCGAGAAGGGCGGCTACCCCGATTTTATGCTCAAGGAGATTCACGAGCAGCCGCGCGTGGTGCGCGACACGCTCGTGGGCCGCATGGTGGGCGGCGAGCTCGACATCGACGAGCTGGGGCTCACCATGGAGGAGCTCAATCTCATCGACCGCGTTTACGTGATCGCCTGCGGGACGAGCTACCACGCGGGGCTCATCGCCAAGAATCTCATCGAGGCCTGGGCGCGCATTCCCTGCGAGGTTGAGGCGGCGAGCGAGTTTAGGTACCGCAATCCCATCATCACCCCGTCTACGCTGGTGGTGGCCGTGAGCCAGTCCGGCGAGACGGCCGACACCCTCGCCGCCATCCGCGACGCGCGCATCAAGGGCGCCAAGGTCTTTGGCATCACCAACGTGGTGGGGAGCCCGGTGGCGCGCGAGAGCGACGGCGTGATCTACACCAAGGCCAATAAAGAGATCGCGGTGGCGAGCACCAAGAGCTTTATCGGGCAGGTGGTCTCGCTCACGCTGCTGGCGCTGCTGCTCGCCCAGGTCAAGGGCAAGCTCACCACGGGGCAGGTGCGGATGCTCTTCCGCGAGCTGGGAAACACGGCCGAGCAGATTCAGTGGATCTTGGAGACGCAGGGCGAGGCCATCCACGAGGCGGCGCTCGCCTGCAAGGACGCGCACTCGGCGCTCTTTGTGGGCCGCGGCATGGGTGCGGCGATCGCCCACGAGGGCGCGCTCAAGCTCAAAGAGATCAGCTACCTGCACGCCGAGGCGTACGCGGCGGGCGAGATGAAGCACGGGCCCATCGCGCTCATCGACCAGGGCTTCCCCGTGATCGCGGTGGCAACCAAGAGCCCCGTCTACGACAAGACCGTCTCAAACCTTAAGGAGTGCGAGGCGCGCGGCGCGCAGATCATCGTGGTGGCCACCGAGGGCGACGAGGAGATCCGCGCCATCGCCGACCACGTAATCTACATCCCGCCCGTGCGCGACGCCTTTAGCGCCATCACGGCGACGGTGCCGCTCCAGCTCCTCGCCCGCGAGGTGGCCATCATGCGCGGCTGCGACGTGGACCAGCCCAGAAACCTCGCCAAGAGCGTCACCGTCGAATAATGGGTCATTTGGGGACGTGTTCCAAATGACCCATTGGCGGCGGGCCCGCTTCAGAATGGGTCACTTGGAACACGTCCTCATCTGACCCATGGGCGGGTGTTCGGCGTGTGCAGTAATTGTGTCCCGCCTCGCACGAACTGGTTCTTTGCTGCCGTCCGCCGGTCCGCCGCCCTCCCGCCCCGCGCGCTCGCCTATGATGGAGGGAATCATTGTGCGCGGCCGTGCAGGGGAGGGAGCCATGGCGACGCAGCATGCAACCGATGCAGCTTGGGCATCTGGGCGCGCCACCGTCTCCGCCGAGACGGCCCGCGGCCTCGATGCCTACTGGCGCTGCGCCAACTACCTGTCGCTGGGGCAGATCTACCTGCGCGCCAACCCGCTGCTCCGCCGACCGCTCGAGCTTGGCGACGTCAAGCCGCGCCCGGTGGGCCATTGGGGCACCATCCCCGGGCTGAACTTTCTGTATGCGCACCTCAACCGCCTGGCCGCGGCGCACGCCCAGCGGACGCTCGTGGTGGTCGGCCCCGGTCACGGCGGTAACGCGGTGGCCGTGAGCTCGCTCGTAGACGGCTCGTATGCCGAGCGCTACCCCTACGTCACCGATGATGAGCAGGGTCTCGCCACCTTTATGCGCGACTACGCCGCTCCGGGCGGCATGCCCTCCAACGCCACCCCGGCGCTCCCCGGCTCCATCCACACGGGCGGCGAGCTGGGTTACACGCTCTCGCACGCCTTTGGCGCGGCGTTTGACAACCCCGACCAGCTCATCGTGCCCATCGTGGGCGACGGCGAGTCGGAGGAGGGGGCTATCGCCTCGGCGTGGAGCATGTCGCGCATCATGAACCCCGCAACCGACGGCATCGTGCTGCCGATCCTGCACCTCAACGGCTACAAGATCACCATGCCCTCGCTCATCGCGGCCGCCACGCCCGTCGAGCGCGAGATGTACTTCCGCGGGCTCGGCTACGACCCGGTCACCTTTACCGTGGGGTTTGACGACGAGGACCCCATCTCGTTCCACACGCGCTTTGCCGAGCTGCTCGAGGATGTGTACGAGCGGATTTGCGAGATCAAGGCCGAGGCCGCCGCCGGCGCCGGTGACGCCCTGGCGGGAGCGGACGAGCCGGGGCCCGCAGGCCGCCGCAACCCCGCCGCGCCGGGTACCGCGCCCTCCGCTTCCGCCGAGCCCGCGCGCACCGCACCGGCCTGGCCGCTCATCATCTTCCAGTCGCCCAAGGGCTGGACTACCCCGGCCGCGCCCGACGGCACCCCCTTTGAGGACACCACCTCCATCCATGAGGTGCCGCTGCGCATCGGTGCCTCCACCGAGCGCCTGGCCTGGCTCGAGGCCTGGCTGCGCTCGTACCGCCCCGAGGAGCTCTTTGACGCGCGCGGCGCCCTGGCGCCCGAGGTGCGCTCCATCATGCCCACGGGCGAGCTGCGCCTTGGCGTCAACCCGCTCGCCGACGGCGGCATCCTGCGCGAGCCCCTCGCCCTGCCCGACCCGGGAGACTACGCGCTCCTCATCTCCGGCCGCACGCGCGGCGAGCGCAAGGTCGGCCTGGCCGGCATGTGCGGCGCCTACACGCGCGAGGTCATGCGCGAAAACCCCGAGAACTTCCGGCTGTTCAGCCCCGACGAGCTCTCGTCCAACCGTATGGACGCCTCGCTCGAGGTCACGGGCAAGCAGTGGAACGCCGGCGGTATCGAGCGCATCTGCGACGAGGGCGACCCGGCGGTCTCGGACGACCCGGCCGAGCTCGACCTCGTGCCCTCCGGCAAGGTGGTCGAGGTACTCTCGGAGCACCAGTGCGAGGGCATGCTCGAGGGCTACGTGCTCACCGGCCGCCATGGCATCTGGGCCACCTATGAGGCGTTTGCCCAGTTAGCGGGCTCAATGGTGGGCCAGCACCTCAAGTGGCTCGAGGAGACGCGCCGCACCGCTCCGTGGCGCGTGCCGCTCTCGAGCCTGAACATCCTGCTCACGAGCCACGTGTGGCGGCAAGACCACAACGGCTTCTCGCACCAGGACCCCGGCTTTGCCGACCTGCTCATCAACAAGGCGGCGGGCGACGAGGACCTCGTCCACCTCTACTATCCGGCAGATGCCAACATGATGCTCGCCGTCATGCAGCGCTGCTATGCCTCGACCGATTGCGTCAACGCCATCGTGGCGGGCAAGCACGAGAGCCCCGTTTATCTCACGCTGGCCGAGGCGCGCGACGAGCTTGTGGCAGGTGCCGCGGTGTGGGGATGGGCGTCGAGCGTGGCGGCGGACGAGCCGGCCGATCTGGTGGTGGCCAGTGCGGGCGATGTGGTGACCGTCGAGGCCCTCGCGGCGGCGCGGCTGCTTGCCGAGCGCGGTGTGCGCGTGCGGTTTGTAAACGTGGTGGACCTGCTGCGGCTCGCGGCGCCGGGCGACGCAGCTCGCGCGCTTACGGCTGAGGCGTTTGAGCGGCTCTTCCCCCGCGAGGTGCCGGTGCTCTTCTGCTTTCACGGTTACGAGGGGCAGCTGCTTCGGCTGCTCGCGCGCCGCCCCGGGGCGGACCGCTTTGACGTGCACGGGTTCCGCAACCAGGGGGCCACGACCACGCCTTACGGCATGCTCTACGAGAACGGCATGGACCGCTTTGTCCTTGCGGCCGCGGCGCTCGAGCGCTTGGATGCTGCGGCGCATGCCGACGAGGTGGCCGAGCTGCGTGAGCGCCGCCGCGAGCTCATGGAATACACCATCGAGCACGGCATCGACCACCCGAGCCTGGGGCTGATGTAGGCGATCCCTGCTCGGGAGGGCGTCGGGCGAGGGACGTCGCAGTTTTGGGCCGTCGTGCCCCGGGCCGCCACGCCTTGCGCTGGTGCGGTTCCGGGCCGTGGTTTCGGTCGTCGGGGTTCGCCATGCCCGTACACCACCTCTGACCTGCGGAAGGCAACCAAAAGGCGCCTCGCGGTTGCGCAAATCTCACCAAAATGCAGCCCGTCGGTTGGTGGAACGGGCCGCTCGGCACCCGCAAGATGAGAGTCGTTAGCACCTAACGCCCCGCTGCGTGACACAATGGTGCGAGCGCCCGCGCGCTGCCGCCCCGGCACCCCGCGCCCCGCCAGACCGTCCCGCGGCCCGACCGAAAGGCCAGCCATGAGCTTTCGCGACAACCTCCAGCACCTCCGCGCCGAGCACAACATGACCCAGGAACAGCTTGCCATGCTGCTCGGCGTCTCGCGCCAGAGCATCACCAAGTGGGAGGCCGAGCGGGCAACGCCGGAACTCCCCAAGCTGCTCAAGCTCTGCCAGTTTTTCGACTGCTCGCTCGACGACCTCGTGACGGGCGACCTCACCGCTCGCGCCGCCTCGGGTGGCGCCGACCCCTCCGCCACCCCGTCAGTGCCCCAGGTCCCCGCCGGGCCTCCGCAGGATATCTGCGGCTACGACGAGCACCAGCGCAAGATGGCGTGGAAGGTTCCCACGGGCGTGGCGGCGATTCTCCTGGGCATCGCCCTTGGCTTTTTGCTCGAGGGCGCGGTCGACCTCGCCTCGTGGAATGGACGCGACGGGCTCTTTATTCTCGCGGTGCTTCTTGGCGTGCTCGCCGGCCTCGCGTTTCTCATCCCCGCCGGCATGGAGCACACGGCTTTTCAGAAGGCACACCCCTACGTGGAGGATTTCTACACCGAGGAGGACCGCGCCCGCGCCCGCAAGGCGTTTACCGCAGGGCTCCTCAGCGGCATTGCCTGCATTATCCTCGGCATCGGCTGCATGCTGATGCTCGAGGAGACGGCGGAGAATATATCGCTCTTCTTCTTGCTGTTCTTTATCGCGCTGGGCGCGTGGAACATCACCCACTGGGGCATGCTCCTCGGTCGCACCAACATTGCCGAGTACAACCGCAGCGTGGGCGAGGACCTGGAGCTCGAGGACATGATGACGGCGCAGATCAACGATGAGGTGCGCAGCGCGCTCATTGCCAATCGCCGCCTCAATCAAAAGATTGGCTCGGTGTGCGGCGCCATCATGCTGCTCGCGACCATCGTCGGCCTGGTGATGCTGTTTGCACCGATGGGTCAGGCGGGCACGTGGCGCTGGGGCGAGTTCAACCCCGAGGGCACCACGGCCATGTGGTTCTGGCTCGCCTGGGTTGTGGGCGGGCTGCTCTGCGGCGTGGTGAGCGTGCTGATGAAGGCGTTTGCCAGCGAGGAGTAGCGCCGGCCGGGCGGGCGCGACGCGGTCCTGCCCGCTACGCGCGCAGTAGCCGTGCGACCGCTGCCTCGTCCGCCGCGCCGGCGAGCGCCCGGGCCCGGTCTTCGTCGGCAAAGATGCTCATGAGGTGCTGCAGGGTGCTCACCTGGTCGCCCTCGTGCGTAAAACCGAGGGCGATGATGAGCTCGGCGTCGACGGGGTCGCCCATACCGTCCATCGGCGCAAAGCGCACGGGCTCCTCGGGGCGGACGATGGCGATGAAGGGCCTCTGCACGTGTACGGCGTCGGCATGGGGGATGGCGATGCCGCATGCGAGCGTCTGGAGGCCGGTGGGGTAGGTGCGCTCGCGCTCGGAGACGGCGTTGCGCCAGGTAGGGGCTACGTAGCCGCGGGACTCGAGCTCGTTGGCGAGTCGGGTGAAAACGTCATCGGGCGAGGTGGCGCGCCATCCCAAAAAGACGAGCTCCGGGGTGATGAGGTCGAGATTGAGGGGCATGGTGGTCCTTTCTGGCGGAGGGCTTCGAGCGGCGGGCCGGTTGGGCGCCCAACCTGCGTATCCTTTTGCCCCGTGTGTGCGAAATCTTCATAGGGGCTGCGACAAAATGGGCTAACTATCAGTGCTTCCATTGTAAAAGAAGGCGCCTTCCCGCGCTTGGTCGAGGGGTCTGTGTGACGCGGGCTCATCCAACAGGAGTGTCCGGCGCGGGCACCTCGCCCGCCGGCACTGCCCTGCGTGCCGCCGGCAGGCCCGGTCCAGAGGACTCGACTCATCCGGCCGCCGTATGTGCCTTGCCCGTCTGCCCGCTTTGCCCGACCTGCCCATCGGCACCTCTCGCCCGCCGGCGCTGACCCCTCGCCCAACTTCGTCCGCCAGCCCCGCCCAGCGCCCACCCTCGCCCCTCCGTACCGCTCTGCGGAACTTATGCGCAGCGCGCGCGTTACCGTGGCGCTTGTGCGAGAATGAGAGCGTTTATCTGCCCATGCGCGGGCAAGGGCGGCTCCGGTCCGCACGCCCGCTCGTAGTCCCAGGTGCCTGGCATCCGCGGAAAGGGAGCGAAGCCACATGGCGCTCTTTAGCAAGAACAAAGACAACAACAAGGCGTCCGCCGAGGACGCCCAGGCCTTCGGCAAGAAGGCGACCAGCCGGGCCGTGCGCGACGCAAAGAAAAACGCGCCCTCCAAGGCGCAGGTCAAGCGCGAGCACAAAGAGAAGATGGGCAAGGTTGCCAAGTACGTGCTCGTGGCCATCGGCTGCGCGGCCATGCTGCTCTCGGTCACGGCGATGGCGTGCTCGGGCGTGCTCAACCAGGTGAGCTCCGGCGGCGACAGCTACCACCTCACTGGCGGCGTGGCGGCCGAGGTCAACGGCGTCAACATCACCGAGGACACCGTCACCAAGCAGATCATGAGCACGCGCGAGAGCGGCGGATACGACACCGACGAGGCTTGGGCCACCTACCTGAGCAGCCAGGGCCAGACGCCCGAGACGCTGCGCGAGTCGACCATCGACAGCCTCGCGCGCCAGTACCTCATCACTCGCGGCATCCAGGATTACGACATTGTCGTCACGGACGAAGAGATCGACGATGAGATCGCCAGCCAGGCCGAGGCCTACGGCATGTCGGCCGACGACTACATCTCGCAGCTGACGGCATTTGGCTACACCGAGGACACGCTGCGTCAGTCGGTGGAGTCTTCACTCGCCCAGCAGAAGCTCCGCGACAAGGTGGCGCCGCTCGAGGACCCGTCCGACCAGGAGATTATCGACTACGTCAACCAGAACCTCGACACGCTCAACGACGCGCGCCGCTCGAGCCACATCCTCTTTAAGGTCGACTCCGACGCCACCGACGAGGAGCGCGCCGACGCACAGGCCAAGGCGCAGGAGGTGCTCGACAAGCTCAACGCCGGCGAGATTAAGTTTGCGGACGCGGCCAAGGAGTACTCCGAGGACAGTTCGGCGAGCGACGGCGGCGACGTGGGCTGGGACAAGCTCACGACGTTTGTGTCCACCTACCAGGACGCGCTTTCGCAGCTCGGCGAGGGCCAGATGAGTGGGATCGTGGAGACCGACTACGGCTACCACATCATCTTGTGCACGGGGTACTTCCACGTGGACGGCGAGGTGACCTCGATTGACCAGATTCCCGAGGACCTGCGCAAGACCATCTCAGACACCCTGGCGAGCCAGAACCAGAGCACGGCCTACAACGACTGGGTTGACCAGTATGTTGAGGACGCCGACATCCAGATCAACGAGATGCCCGCGGACGTGCCGTACAACGTTGACATGAGCCTTGCGGAGACCGACGATGCCGCAACGACGGACGACGCCGCGGCGACGGACGGGTCGGCGGACGCGGGCGCTACGGACGACGCTGCAGCGACGGAGTAGGCGCGGCGGCGCGAGGGCCGAGGACGGCCCGCATGCCGCGGTTGGCGCATCCGACCACGTGGACGGGTGCCGAGGTGCCGCCGGTTGGCCGACCACGCGAGCGGGTTGCGAAAGGCGCCGTAGATAGACCAACCACGTAGACGGGCTAAACGACCATGTAGACGGGTTGCGGCAGTGTGCCAGGTTGCCGCGAAAGTCGAGGGTATAGGCCTTCGCGCCATGCCCGAAGACTTGAACGGCAAGATGACGTGCTGCGGCAAGCCGCTGGGAAAAGGAGGACTATATGACGAATGACGAGCTTCATGCCCAAATGGTCTCGGCCATGAAGGCAAAGGACAAGACGCGGCTCTCCATCATTCGACAGGTGATGGCCGAGGTCAAGAACATCGAGGTCAACGAGCGCCGCGACGCCACCGAGGAGGACGTGACGGCCTCGATTCGCCGGCTCATCAAGCAGACGAGCGAGACGCTCGAGATGTCCGAGAAAGCAGGTAACAACCAGGAGCGCACCGATACGCTCCGCGAGCAGGTGAAGATTCTGGAGAGCCTGCTGCCGGCGCAGCTGGCGGGCGAGGAGCTCGTGCAGCTGATCGAGCAGAAGATCGCCGAGCTTGGCGTCACCTCCAAGAAGGAGATGGGCAAGGTCATGGGCGCGCTCAACAAGGCCACGAACGGCAACTTTGACAAAGCCGCCGCGGCCAAGGAGGTCGGCGCGCGCCTTTCGTAGCGTCGGCGCTGGTTACCGTGTGCGATAAGGGTCCCGCGGCTGTAACGGCCGCGGGACCCTTTGCGTTGACGGGCCCGGCGTGGGCCCAAGGTTAGCTCACCCCCGCCGCAGCTCAGCACCTAGCGAGGCAAAATCAGTCCCTTGGGAAGCAACCTGCAGCTCCCTCGTAGATCGGACTCAGCCGTTGCCGCAGTTTGTTACGCGAGAGAACGGCCTTGCCGCCCGGTTTGACGAACTGCGGTGGCCTCGTATGGAGGCGGCGGTACCGCTGCGGATCGCCAATTCATGCCGACGACCGGGCCCCTGTTTTGACGAAGTGCCGTGCAACTCGAGGCGGGCTGGACGTTCCCCAGCAGATGGTCAAACGGAGACTGCGTTCACCCTCTCCGTTTGACAGGCCGCGGGGGAACTCGCGCCGGGCCGCCAGTGCATTGCGGTTCGTCAATCGAGGCCGCTGCCCTGCGGCCCGGCGGGCCGCGACGGGATGCGGCGCGGCCAGACACCGCGCTGCGCCCTGAAAAAACAGCAACCCTGGCCAATTATCCGGTCGAAAAAGTATTTTGGCGAGCGGCGGGCCCGGCCGAGGTGTCCCGCCGGCCCCCAAGATGCGCAAAACGCCGCCCAGGGGGCGGGCATGGGCGGGGCAACCGCGCCGGGAGGCCCCCTGGGGGCCAGCGGGGCGTTGCCAGATTACTTTTTCGACCGTGTTTTTGGCCACACTGGGCTATTTTTTTCTGCCGGGGAACCCCGTGCGGGCTCCCACGGTGCGTTGGGACAGCGGTAAGAGCCCGCAAATCCGGGATGGAGGTCCGCACGGTCAGTCGGGGCAACGTGGCGCTGGCGGCCCTCGAGGAGAGATGGACGTCAGAGGAGGCGCCCGCCCGCCCCTCCGCCGTCCTGCCGGCCCGTCTTCACCCGCTAGCGACCACCCGCCAACTCTGCCGCCCGCCCCCGCCCCCGCCCCAATAACCCCTCTCCATCATCCCTGCACATACCCTGACCTGCGAAAGTGGTTAGATGTCAAACAATTCGGGTATCATAAGACAATCGTGCGTGCGCCCCCTAGCTGGGGGCGTTTGCTTCTGGCGCGCGTCGGACCCGTCGGGCCAGCAGCCCGCAGCCGGGCCCGCGGGACCCCAGGGGGCCGCGTTACCTGTCTGTTGCAGGCGGCTCCCCAGAAAGCCCCGGTCCGCGCGCTGTTCTACAATGAGCCCACGAACCGCGCCGTGCGCACCGCGTGCGGCGGCTGGCTCAGAGGGAAAGGATGCTGCCCATGGCCGAGATGATCGAGATCCGTGGCCTCAACAAGTATTTTGGCGACCTGCATGTCCTCAAGGACATCAACCTCACCGTCAAGCGCGGCGAGAAGGTCGTTATCATCGGACCGTCCGGCTCGGGCAAGTCTACGCTCATCCGCTGCGTCGACTGGCTCGAGGAGCCCACGTCGGGCACCGTCTCCATCGACGGCACCCAGCTCACCAAGAAGAACCACCTCGAGATGACCCGCAAGTACAGCTCGATGGTCTTTCAGCAGTTTAACCTCTATCCCAACATGACGGTGCTCGGCAACCTCACGCTCGCGCCCATCAAGCTGCAGAAGAAGAGCAAAGAGGAGGCCACCAAGACCGCCATGGAGGCGCTCGAGCGCGTCGGCCTCGCGCAGAAGGCGGGCGAGTACCCGCAGAACCTCTCAGGCGGCCAGCAGCAGCGCGTCGCCATCGCGCGCGCCATGTGCACCAAGCAGCCGATCATCCTCTTTGACGAGCCCACCTCGGCGCTCGACCCCGAGATGATCCAGGAGGTGCTCGACGTCATGATCGAGCTCGCACAGGAGAACATCACCATGATCTGCGTGACGCACGAGATGAACTTCGCCAAGCAGGTGGCCGACCGCGTGATCTTTATGGACGACGGTCAGATCCTGGAGGAGGGCACGCCCGAGCACTTCTTTACCAACCCGCAGAACCCGCGCTGCAAGGACTTCCTCAACAAGATCCTGCACTAGCGTGTCGTTTTGGCCAACCCGCCCGGCCTTGCGCTCGGGCGGCTCGCACGGCGCCCGCGCCCCGGCGCACCCGGTGGGCGCCCGTACCAAAAGGAGGTACCTCTTATGTCTCTGTCCCGTCGTCAGTTCGTGAAGGTTTTCGGTCTCTCCGCCGCCGCTCTCGGCAGCATGGGCGTCCTCGCCGGCTGCTCGGGTGAGGATGCCGGCAACGGCTCCACCTCCAGCGAGTCCAAGGTCGAGGCCATCAAGGCGCGCGGCAAGCTCAACTGCGGCGTTAAGCAGGACGTTGTGGGCTACGGCTACCTCAACACCGAGACCGGTGAGTACGAGGGGCTCGAGATCGACCTGTGCTACCAGCTCGCGGCCGCGGTGCTCGGCACCACGTACGAGGAGGCTAAGGAGCAGGGCCTGTGCGAGTTTACCGCCGTCACGCCCAAGACCCGCGGCCCGCTCATCGACAACGACACCCTCGACGTGGTCGTGGCGACCTACACCATCACCCCCGAGCGCGAGGAGGACTGGGACTTCTCCGAGCCCTACCGCACCGACTCGGTGGGCATCATGGTCATGAAGAACTCGGGCATCGAGTCTATGGCCGACCTTGACGGCAAGACCATCGGCGTTTCGCAGGGCTCCACCACCAAGGACGCCATCCTGCAGATGCTTGAGGACGAGGGCATCGACGCCACGCCGGAGTTCAGCGAGTATGCGGACTACCCGACGATCAACTCGGCGCTCGAGAGCGGCAACATCGACGCCTTTGCCATGGACCGCTCCACGCTCAACACCTATATGAACGACCAGAAGGAGTACGTCGAGCCCGACATCAAGTTCGGCACGCAGGAGTACGGCGTTGCCACCAAGAAGGGCTCCGATCTCTCCGACGTGGTGGACGAGACGGTGACCGAGCTGATCGGCAACGGCTGGATGGACGAGGAGATCACCACCTGGCTCGGCGAGAGCGCGTAAGACCAGGCGTTTCTGACGCGTGCGAGGCGGGTGCTGCGCCATCGGTTGCGCCGCACCCGCTTCCCGCTTTGACCGTGCCCGGGGCGGGCGACCGGCACTCGCCAGCCGGTGCGCACCGAGGGCGCCCGATGCGGCGCTGCCCCGCTCCTCGGGGCACTTTGGAAAGGAAGGGCTATGCTCGACGGTCTCTTCGACCCTAGACGATGGCAGATTACACTCGCCTCTATGGATAGCTTCTGGCAGGGTTTTGGCTTTACCCTGCAGGTGACGATCGCCGGTCTGGCGATCTCGCTGGTGCTCGGGTGCATCCTGGGCGTCTTCTCGACCACGCGCTCGCGCATTCTGCGCGCTATCAGCCGCGTGTACGTCGAGTTCTTCCAGAACACGCCGCTTCCCGTGCAGGTGTTCTTCTACTACATGGCCGGCCCGCGCGTGCTGCAGGCCATCCTCGGCGCGCCAAGCCCGGTGCGCCTGTCGTCGTTTGCCATCGGCGCGCTCGGCGTGGGCCTCTACCACGCGGCCTACATCTCCGAGGTCATCCGCACCGGCATCGAGAGCGTGCCGCGCGGCCAGATGGAGGCGGCGCAGAGCCAGGGCTTTACGCGTGCGCAGGCCTACATGCTCATCATCCTGCCGCAAACCTTCAAGGTCATCCTGCCGCCGCTCTGCAACCAGGCGCTCAACCTGGTCAAGAACACCTCGGTGCTCGCGCTCATCGCCGGCGGCGACCTCATGTACAACGCCGACAACTTCGTCTCGACCTACGGCTACCTCCAGGGCTACATCATGGCCTGCGTGCTGTACTTCATCATCTGCTTCCCGCTGGCGCTGCTGGTGCAGTGGCTCGAGAAGCGCTCCAAGGTGCGCCCGCGCGCCAAGAAGATTCCCGGCATCACCCCCGAGCCCACGAAGGAGGCGTAACCCATGGCGATCTTTACCCCGGCAAACGTCTCGTTCATCATGGCGGGCTTTCTCAAGACCATCGAGATCTCGGTCTTGGCCATCATCTGCTCGGTTGTGCTCGGCACGGTGCTCGCGCTCATCAAGCAGTACTGCACGGGCAAGCTGAGCATCTTCAAGTGGCTGGTCTCGGCCTATATCGAGCTCTTCCGCTGCACGCCTAACCTGCTGTGGATCCTCTTTATCTACTTTACGGTCAAGGGGTCCGATGTCTTTATCTCGGTGCTGGCGTTTACGCTCTTCACCTCCGCCGTTATGGCCGAGATCGTGCGCGGCGGCCTCAACTCCATCCCCAAGAGTCAGTTTGAGGCGGCCAAGAGCCAGGGCTTTGGCTTCTTTGCGAGCATGCGCTACATCATCTTGCCGCAGACCTTCAAGACGATCATCCCGGCGCTCTTCTCGCAGTGCACGACGGTCATCAAGGACTCCTCGTACCTTGCGGGCATCAACGTGATGGAGTTCATGTTCTCGGCCAAGGTCGTGATGGGTTACACCACCGACCTCAGCCAGGTGCTTCTGCTCTACGGGTTTGTGTTCCTGCTCTACTTTGCGCTGAACTTTGGCATCTCGCTCGTGGTGCGCGCGTATCAGCGGCGCGTGGTCGCGGCGTAGGGAGGTCGTTATGGCTATCGACATCAGGACGCTTCTGCAGGCGCGCCCGACGCGGCGCGATCGCATCGAGGCGCGGGTTTCGGCCGCCGAGGCCGACCGCGCGGGGCAGCCGGTGGTCATCACCATCGCGCGTGACTTTGGCGCCGAGGGGCACGAGATCGGCAAGATGCTCGCGAGCGAGCTGGGCATTCCGCTCTACGACAAGGAGGTGCTCGTTCGCGCGAGCCAGCGCGCCGGCGAGACCGTCGACAAGATCGCCCAGTACGACGAGCAGCTGGCGGCTGAGTTTACCGCCTTCCTGCCCGACCGCGTGGACTCGCGCACGCTTGCCGACAAGCTCTTTGAGCAGATGACGCAGGTGATTTTGGACCTCGGCTCCACCGAGAGCTGCATCATCGAGGGGCGCCTGTCCGACTACATCCTGCGCTTTAACCCCAACCACATCGCCGTGCTGGTGACAGCGCCGCTCGAGGACCGCGTCAAGATCGTGAGCGGCAAGCGCGGGATTACCCTCGCGCAGGGTCGGCGCCTGGTAAAGCGCATGCAGCGCTTCCGCGAGGACTTCTACAAGCGGTACTCCGCGGGCAAGTGGCGCATGGATTCGGGCAAGGACATCGTGGTCAACCGCGCTAAGCTGGGGCGACAAGGCTGCGTGGACGTGATCGCCGCCGCGTATCGCGCCAAGCTGCGAGACCTGGGCGTGTGCGAGGACGAGACGGCGCGTGCCGTCGAGGAGGCCGATGCCGCGCGTCCGCTGCACGTGGCGGCAACGGTGGAGTAGGCGCCAGGGTCGGAGCGGCCGCGCGGCCTGGGGTGGCTGCGGGGCGTGCGTTATCCGTCTTATGTTGGGGCGGAAGTTGTGCAACGGTTTGTCAAACGAGCGCCGAGCGTGGGCGTGGGGTTTGACGAGCTGTTGCGCAACTTTCGCCCCGTTTTGTGTTTTAGTGCAGTTTGTCAAAGTGACGGCCTGGGACGCGGTTTGGATTGACGACTTGCAGCATAACGTTGTGCACCACGTGCGTTCCGACGCGGTTTGGCAAAGTAACGGCCTGAATTGCGGCCCAGATTGACGATTTGCAGCACGACGTGTTGCACCGTGCGCATTCCTGTGCGGTTTGTCAGGGTGGAGCGGCTTGGCTGGCCTGTTTGCTTGACGCTCGGCGTCGCCGCACCGACCCGGACCTGCCCTGAGGGTGGCCGGGGGAACGTTCGGGCAATTGCCAGTACAAGCCGACGCCGGGCCGGGGTCATCAGCCCACCGGGGGCTACCTTGCGGCAGCTTTCGGCCCGGCCTTGATCTCAACCCGGCTGCTGTCCGACCCCAACCCCAATTTATCGCTGGTCGAGTCCTCTACTCGCTCAGCAGCGTCTCGGCAATCGAGCGCGCCGCCGTCTTGCCGGCACCCATGGCCAGGATCACCGTCGCCGCGCCCGTCACGATGTCGCCGCCAGCCCAGACGCGCGGGTTGCTCGTGCGGCCGTTCTCGTCGGTATCGATGTAGCCCCACTTGTTGGCCTCAACGCCCGAGGCAGGGCTCGCAAACGGGTTGGCCTTGGTTCCAATGGCCGTAATCGCCACGTCGCAGGGAATCTCGAGCGTGGCGCCCTCAACGGGCACGGGCCGGCGCCGGCCCGACTCGTCGGGTTCGCCGAGCTCCATCTGCTGTAGGCGGATGCCGTTTACGAAGCCGTCCTCGCCAGCCGTAAACTCCAGCGGGCTCACCAGCTCCAGAATCTCAACGCCCTCTTCCTTGGCGTGGTGAATCTCGGCGCGGCGCGCGGGCATCTCGGCCTCGGTGCGGCGGTAGGCGAGAGTGACCTTCTCCGCCCCCAGGCGCAGCGCTGTGCGCGCGGCGTCCATGGCCACGTTGCCGCCGCCAAAGACCACGACGTTCTTGCCGTGGCGGACGGGCGTGTCGTACTCGGGGAACTCGTAGGCGCGCATGAGGTTCACGCGCGTGAGGTACTCGTTGGCGCAATAGACGCCGGGGAGATTCTCGCCCGGCACGTTGAGAAAGCGTGGCAGGCCCGCGCCCACGGCCAGGTAGAGCGCCTCAAAGCCCTCGTCAAAGAGCTCGTCGGCCGTAAAGAGGCGCCCGGCCACCGCGTTGTACTCAAAGTGCACGCCGAGCTGCTCCAGGCTGTCGATCTCGCGCTTGACGATGCTCTTGGGCAGGCGGAACTCCGGGATGCCATAGGTCAGCACGCCACCGCCGGTAAAGAACGCCTCAAACACGGTAACGTCAAAGCCCCCGCGCGCAAGCTCGCCCGCGCACGCAATGCCCGACGGGCCGGAGCCCACAACGGCGACCTTCTTGCCGTTGCTCGGCTTGCGCTCGGGGGTGCTGCCCAGCTCGTCGGCCATGTCGCCCACCATGCGCTCGAGCTGGCCGATGGCCACCGGCTCGCCCTTGCGTCCCAGGATGCACTTGCCTTCGCACTGGTTCTCTTGCGGGCAAACGCGGCCGCAGACGGAGGGAAGGAGGTTGTCGGCCTTGATGGTGTCAAACGCGCCCGCCCAGTCCTCGTTGCGGATCTGCGCGATGAACTGCGGAATGTGCACGCCCACAGGGCAACCCTCCATGCAGAGGGGCTTCTTGCAGTCGAGGCAGCGGTTGGCCTCGGCAATGGCGTCGGCCTTGGTGTAGCCGGTGTCGACGGGGCGGAAGTCACAGGCGCGCTCGGCCGCCGGCTCCTCGTTGGCCGGGGTGCGGGGAGCCCGGCTCGGACGGTACTTCTTGGGCTCGGAGTTCGCCGCAGGGGCGGCGGGAGTTACTTCTGGCATGCGCAGGCCTCCTCGTAGTGCTTGTTTGCTGCGGCTTCTTCGGTCTTGTAGCTGGCCTGGCGCGCGGCGAGGTCGTTCCAGTCGACCTGCGTGGCGTCAAAGTCGGGTCCATCAACGCAGGCAAACTTGGTCTTGCCGCCCACCTCAACGCGGCAGCAGCCGCACATGCCCGTGCCGTCGACCATGATGGGGTTGAGGCTCGCGATTACGGGGACCTCGTACTTCTCGCAGGTGAGGGCCGAGAACTTCATCATCGGCACCGGGCCCACGCAAAAGACGCTGTCGACCTCGCCGGCCTGGCAGATGCGCTCGAGGGGTCCCGTGACCACGCCCTGCTCGCCGGCGGTGCCGTCGTCGGTGGTGATGTAGAGGTGTTCGAGCGGCAGGGCCTCAAACTGCTCGGTGAGGATGAGCAGGTCCTTGGTGCGGGCGCCCATGATGACAGAGACGTGCTTGCCCTGTTCGCAGAGCATGCGGGCGACGGGGTAGGCGATGGCGAGTCCCACACCGCCGCCGATAACGACCACGCGGTCGCCCTCAACCGTGGTGGGGCAGCCGAGCGGACCGGTGACGTCCTGCAGGTAGTCGCCCTCGTTCATCTGCGAGAGGCAGCGGGTGGTTTTGCCCACGACCATAAAGATGAACTCGATCCAGCCCTCGTCGGCGTTCCAGTTGGCAAAGGTAAACGGCACGCGCTCGCCGGTCTCGTTGGCGCGCACCATAAGGAACTGCCCCGCATGCGCCTTTTTGGCCATGCGCGGCGCGGCGACGCGGACCTCAAAGACCTTCTCCGAGAACTGCGTCTTTTTGAGAATCTGATACATACGGCCCCTCTCATGACCGGCAGTGCCGTATCCCGGCCCGGCGAAGCGGACCCTGGTGCGGCGGATATGCCGGGCGTTTGCAGAGACCGTCATTATACCTCGCGCTGGCCGGTGCCTGCGGCGCCTGCCGTGCGGGGTGATTTAGAAACAAAGGGCATTTGGGGGGGTGATTTTGGGCGGAGCGAGATGTCCATAAAAACTCGACCCCTGATGTGAGTGTATCTTTTGGGAAGGCGGAGTACTACTTTAGTTAGTTAGAGTGCTCAACTGGGAACATGCTGAGCACTACGGCCAAAATGCGGGGTCTACTCGGGGTCTTCAAAAGATGCACTCACATCGGGGATTGAGTTTTTCGAGGGGGGCCGGTTTGCGGTCTCGCAGGGCGGAATCGGCCCGTTGGACGCGGCCATGACACCCCGGTTTAGCGCTGGCGCGGCCTTCTTGCCGCGGGCTGCCGCGCGTTAGTGCTTGCCGTTCTGCGCGGCGGAGCCGTTGACGTGATCGCGCGCAAAGACCACTCCGCGCACGAGGGCGAGTGCTGCGGCGTCGGCCGCGCGGGCGCAGGTCTCGTCAAATGCCTCGAGTTCCTTGGGGCGAAACTGTTTGAGCACAAAGTCGGCCACGGGCATGCGCCCGGGCGGGTTGCCGATCCCCACGCGGATGCGGCTGAAGTCGCGGCTGCCGAGCTTGTCGATGATCGAGCGCAGACCGTTGTGGCCCGCGTGCCCGCCGCCGACCTTAACGCGCACGTCGCCCTCGGGGATATCGAGCTCGTCGTGGATGACGAGCACCTCCTCGGGGCGCACCTTGTAGGCGGCGCAGAGCTTGGAGATGGGTCCGCCGCTCGTGTTCATATACGACTGCGGCTTGACCAGCACGACCTCGCGCTTGCCGCCCTCGGCCTCGGCGTCGTTGACCTTTATGACGGCCACCTCTGCCCCGAGCTGGTTTTTCCAGTAGGTCACGCCCGCCTGCCGCGCAAGCTCGTCAACCGCCCGAAAGCCCGCGTTGTGCCGCGTGGCGGCGTACTCCTCGCCGGGGTTGCCGAGTCCCGCGACCAAGCGAATCGTGCCAGGTTGTGCTGCTGCCATGAGGTTCCTTTCGATGCGTAGCTTCAGCCCGATATTGTAACAAGCGCTGTGCGGCGGCGCCTGCATCCCTCGGCCTCTCCATCTGCGCAGGGTTCGAACGGTCATGAGAGGGAAATGAGGCTGAGCGCTATGCAAAGAACAGATGTTCGTATTAGGAGGTTTGCATAGTATTACCATATATGATAATTTTAGAAGGCGGTTCCATGGAGGTCGTGTACTATGAAGACAACAGGGGGCGTCAGCCTGCACGCGAGTTCATCGACGGGCTCAATCCAAAGATGAAGGCAAAACCCTCGGCAGGCTGTTGTTGCTTGAGGAATATGGCGAGCGGCTTTCCATGCCCTTTGCCCGTCATCTAGAAGATGGTATCTACGAGCTGCGAATCCCCTAGGGATCGGACATCACGCGCCTGCTCTATTTCTTATGCATCGGCGATCGAGCGATCGTTACAAATGGGTTTGTTAAGAAAACCCAGCGTACGCCAAGGAGAGAAATCGAGAAGGCGAAGCGCTACAGAGATGATTGGAGGATGCGCTATGGCCAGCGTAAGAGAACACCTCGAAGCCTCTCTTAACGATCCGGCGTTCCGTGAGGAATGGGAGGCGCAGGAGGTTGAGCGCGAGGTTATCGGCAGCATTGTGGAGGCTCGTCTTGCGGCGGGACTCAGCCAGAAAGAGCTTGCAGAGCGTTGCGGCATGAAGGCGTCAAATCTATGCCGCTTGGAAAACGGCAACGGCAATCCGTCTGTCGCCACGCTTGCAAAAATTGCGCGCGGCCTCGGGAAGCGCCTCCGCATCAGCTTCGTGTAGTCCCGCAACGGCAGCGCGAGTCCATTACGGTTGCGTCGCCGCTTCGACCCCGGACGTCCCTGCGCTATTGCCCCCCGGCGTCCCTAAAGCGCCTGCGCGCAGGTGAGAAGCTGAAGCGGAAAACGGGAGGCCCCGGAGAACGTCCTCGGCGCAAAGATCGCGCCTGCGGAATGTTCTCCGGGGCCTCCCGTTTTCCGCTTCAGCTTCTCCCCGTGGGGAGCGCCGCGCTTTACGCTACATCGCAAAGTCGCCGCCCACGAGGACGGACACGCTCTCCTCGCCGTAGACGGCGGCGATAGCGTTGGCGAACTCCTCGGCAACCGAAATCGTCTTGATCTTGCCGCCGACCTCAACGGGGATGGAGTCGGTGACCACGCATTCGACGATCGGGGCGTCGTTCAGGCGCTCGACCGCGGGACCCGAGAAGATGCCGTGCGTGGCGCACACGTAGATGTCGCCCGCACCCATCTTCTTGAGCTCGCGCACGCTCGCGCAGAGGGTGCCGGCGGTGTCGATCATATCGTCGTTGATGACGCAGGTCTTGCCCTCGATATCGCCGATGATGCCCATGACCTCGGCGGCGTTGTGGCGCGGACGGCCCTTGTGGGCAATGGCGAGCGAACAGCCGAGCATGTCGGAGAGCTTCTTGGCGGCCTTGGCGCGACCCACGTCGGGCGAGACCACAACGAGGTTGTCGGTATCGAAGTTCTTGGCGTTGTAGTACTCGCCAAAGAGGGGGAGGGCTGAGAGGTGGTTCACCGGAATGTCAAAGAAGCCCTGGATCTGGCCCTGATGCAGGTCGAGCGTGATAACGCGGTCAACGCCGGCGCGCTCGAGGAGGTTGGCCACAAGACGGGCGGTGATGGGTTCGCGCGGGGCGGCCTTGCGGTCCTGGCGCGCGTAGCCGTAGTGCGTGATGCAGGCGGTGATGGTGCGGGCCGAGGCGCGCTTCGCGGCATCGGTGGCGATGAGCAGCTCCATCAGGGCGTCGTTGACATCTCCGCAGATCGACTGGATAAAGAACACGTCGGCGCCACGGACGGTCTCGTCAAAACGCGCGTAGATCTCGCCGTTGGCAAACTTCTCGAGCGCCAGACCGGAAAGCTCAACACCGAGGATCTTGGCAATCTTCTCCGCGAGCGGACGGTTGGCGGTGCCCGAGTAGACGCGCATCGTCTTAAACATCGGCATCGACTTGCTGAAATCTGTGGTCGGCATGTTCTCCCCTTCTGGTTTGAGCGCGCTCCCTGCAAACGCCCTTGTTGCCCTGCCTTGACCTTACTTGCCCTGCTGCCGCGCGCGCTTGCGCTCGGTGTAGCCGGGTATGATGCGCTGCTCGGTGCGCTCGAGGGCGAGTGCGCCGTCAGGAACATCCTTGGTGATGGTGCCGCCAGCTCCCGTGACGGCATCGGCGCCGATGTTGACCGGGGCGACCATCATGGTGTCGGACCCGATAAACGTGTTGTCGCCGATGGTGGTGGCGTTCTTGTGAACGCCGTCGTAGTTGCAGGTGATGGACCCCGCGCCGATGTTGACGTTGGCGCCCATGGTGGTGTCGCCGATGTAGCTGAGGTGCGGCACCTTAGACCCCACGCCGATGGTGGACTTCTTGATCTCCACGTGCGTGCCGGCCTTGGAGTGGTCGCACAGGTGCGTGCCGGGGCGCAGGTAGGCGCGCGGACCGCAGCTCACGTAGTCGTCGATCTGCACGTTCTCGGCCACGGTCTCGTCAATAACGGAGTGGTTGCCCACGCGCGTGTCCATGAGGCGCGTGTTGGGGCCGACGATGCACTCCTCGCCGATTTGGGTGGTGCCCATGATCATGGTCGAGGGGTAGATGATGGTATCGCGCCCAACCTGCGCATCGGGGCCGACCCAGGTGCTCGACGGGTCGATCATGGTAACGCCCTCGGCCATGAGACGCGCGTTGATGCGGTCGCGGGCGAGGGCGGTGAGCTCGGCGAGCTGCGCACGGCTGTTGACGCCGAGGCCCTCGCGGAAGTCGTTGCAGTGAAAGTACGTGACGGGCTTGCCCGCGTGGCGGAGAATCTCGAGCATGTCGGGCAGGTAGTACTCGTGTTGGGCGTTGTCGCAGCCGATCTCGCCCACGTGCGCGGCGAGCGCGGCGCCGTCAAAAGCGTAGCAGCCGGCGTTGCACTCGAGCAGCGTCTTGGCCTGCTCGTTGGTGCAGTCCTTCTGCTCGATAATACGCAGGACCTGGCCCTCGTCGTTAAGTTCGATGCGCCCGTAGCCAAAGGGGTCGGGCGGGGTCATGGTGAGCACAGCGGCCGCGGCGCGACCCTCGGCCACGGTGTCGGCAAACTTGCGGATGGTCCTGGGCTCGATGAGCGGCAGGTCGCCGTTGAGCACCACCACGGGCCCCTCGGAAATACCGCACGCCTCGATGGCCACCTTGACGGCGTGGCCGGTGCCGAGGCGTTCGGCCTGCTCGACGCACTCAACGCCGTCGATGCCCTCAAGCAGCGCGCGGACCTCGTCGCCGTGGCTGCCCACGACGGTGACGACCCGCTGCGCGCCCGCGGCGAGCGAGGCGTCGACGATCCAGCGGATCATCGGCTTGGCGAGGATGCGGTGCGAGACTTTGGCATGGTTGGACTTCATGCGGGTACCCTCGCCGGCGGCGAGGATGATGACGGTTGCGTCCATAGAGTTCCCCCGAAAGGTCTGCGCGAGCAGATGCTCCGGCTCGGTTGAGTCGGACACCCTGCATCATACCGCAGGTTGGGGCGTGCGGCGGCATATGCGCGCGTTCCCCATATCAGGGGGTGGGCGAGGGGCGTGCGGCGGGGTACGCCGGGGTCGAGTTTTTCGCGCTGGCTTCTACGCTTCGAATTGCCGCGTGCGACAGGGCGCTACAGCTCGATTTCGAGTTCCACGGGGCAGTGGTCGGAGCCAAAGATGTCGCTCCGGATGCCCGCCGCGCGCACGCGCTCGGCCACCGCGTCGCTCACCAAGAAGTAGTCGATGCGCCAGCCCGCGTTGTTCTTGCGTGCGTTAAAGCGGTAGCTCCACCAGCTGTAGGCGCCCGTCTCGTCGGGGTGCAGCAGGCGGAAGGTGTCGGTGTAGCCGGCATCGAGCAGCTCGGAGAACTTGCCGCGCTCCTCGTCCGAGAAGCCTGCGTTGCCGCGGTTGCTCTTGGGGTTCTTGAGGTCGATCTCCTCGTGCGCCACGTTAAAGTCGCCGCAGGTCACCACGGGCCTGCCGGTCTCGGTCTCAAGGCTGCGCAAAAAGGCGCGGTAGGCGTCGTCCCAGGCCATGCGGGTGGAAATGCGCGCGAGCTCGTTTTGCGCGTTGGGGGTGTAGACGTCCACAAACCAAAAGCGGTCAAACTCGAGCGCGCACACGCGGCCCTCGGTCGCGGCCTCGGCCACGAGGTCGGCCGCCTCGCCCTCGCCCGCAAACGGCAGCAGGCTGTCGGCGTGGCGGACCGAGAGCGGCTCGCCCAGCGTGTCGGTGCGGGTAAAGACCGCCGTGCCCGAGTAGCCCTTGCGCTCGGCGTAGCTCCAGGTCTGCGTGTAGCCGGGGATGTCGAGCTCCACCTGGCCCTCCTGCAGCTTGGTCTCTTGGATGGCGAGGATGTCGGCATCGAGCTCGGACATGATGTCGGTAAAGCTCGGCTCCTTTTTGAGCACGGCGCGCAGGCCGTTGACGTTCCACGAGGCAAACTTGTAGGTGCGCAGATCGGCAGGTGCGTTGGTAGCGGGCATGCGGGCTCCCTTGGGCGGGGGTGGATACAAAATGCTAGTCACATCCTATCGTATTGTGGGGACGGGCGCAGGTGCGGCCTGCGGTCGGGCGAGCGGTGGTCCTTGCCTGCAGCGTGCGCTTCCGCTCGTCGGCAACGGAGCGGTCGATGGCCCCGTCTGTGCCGGGCCTTGCCTGCGATGGGGACGGCTGCCGCTCTAAAAGGCATACAATGCAGGCAAGAGCGCTCGGGGCGCAGGGTTGCGGGTCCAGCTCGGTTGGCCTTCCGACGCCCGGGCGGCGGAACGAATGGAGGCCGATGATGGCGACGGGCAAGGCAATCACTGATGCGGGCGAGGCTGCGGAGGAGCTTAAGCGACTCTTTGGGGAGCACCGCCGCGCGGTCTTTTTTGGCGGCGCCGGGGTGTCCACCGCGAGCGGCATCCCCGACTTCCGCAGCGTCGACGGCCTCTACCATCAGCGGTTTGCCTACCCGCCCGAAACCATGCTCAGCCACGAGTTCTACGTGGAGCATCCCGGCGAGTTCTTTGAGTTCTATCGCACCAAGATGATCGCACCCGCGGCGCGTCCCAACCGCTGCCACATCAAGCTCGCCGAGCTTGAGCGCGACGGGCGGCTCGCGGCGGTGGTGACGCAGAACATCGATGGGCTGCATCAGGCCGCGGGCAGCGAGCGGGTGTGGGAGCTCCACGGATCGGTGCATCGCAACATCTGCCAGCGCTGCGGGGCCACCTACTCCGCCGAGTGGGTGCTCGAGGACGGCCGCGACGACCCGCGCCACGTGCCGGTGTGCCCCGCGTGCGGCGGTACTATCAAGCCCGACGTGGTGCTTTATGGCGAGACTTTGCGCGAGCGCGTGCTCGAGGGCGCAGTGCGCGCGATTGCCGAGGCGGACCTGCTGGTCATTGGCGGCACGTCGCTCGTGGTCTATCCGGCGGCGGGGCTCACCAGGTATTTCTCGGGCGACACGCTTGCAATCGTCAACCGCGACCCCACTCCACAAGACGCGCAGGCCGACGTGCTCATCTCGTGCGACATCGCAAAGGCGTTTGATTTTTAGAATGGTACAGTTGGGGACGTGTTCGTTTTGCACCATTGGGCATCCTCGGTACAAAGTTCTGTCTCTTTGTACCGTTTGTACCGGCCGTGCGAAACGACGCGATCGGTGGCTCCCGGACGGGTGTCTATCTAAAGGCGGTAGCGGCGGATGACGCGGTTGAGCTTGCGGCGCCACGGGGCGTAGAGCACCAGCAGAAACACAACGGTCGAGACGCCGTGCGCCACGTCGAAGGGCAGCGAGGCGGCATAGACCGCAAGCACCTCAAAGCCGAGGTGCGCGTGAAGAAACCCGAGAATCGACCAAGCGTTGAGAATCCATCCGTAGGCAACGGACGCAACAAACCCGTACGCGCACAGGCCGAGCATGGCGAGCCGTCCGCGCACGTTGGAGCCTGTGCCCGGCCGACTCCTGCCGGCTCGCCGCCAGAGCTGGGCGACCGCGCCCGCCCCGTAGCCCACAAGACCCCACGCGTACATCTGCCAAGGGGTCCAGGGGCCCTGTCCAAAGAAGAAGTTTGAGACGAGGGCGGCGAGCGCGCCCGTCATAAAGCCGCTCCGCCGGCCGAGCACCACACCGGCGATGATGGCGATGGCGCTCACCGGTTTGATGCTGGGGAGTGCAGCAAAGACGATGCGCCCCGCCGCCGCGAGCGCCGCGAGGACGACCGTGGGCATGATCTCGTGCAGGCGGGCGCTCTCTGTCTCGTAGCTTGCAAAAAAGACGGCGAGTGCAGCGATGACCACGGCAAACGAGAGCAGGGCAGTCTGCGAGAACCCCACGAGCCCGGCGGCAACGAGCACGACCGGCACAGCGACGAGCGCCACGGCCTCGACGGCGGCGCGGGCGCGGGAATGGCGGGGTCCCGCAGACGGCGTGAGGGGCAGGCTGCTGGAAGGGGTGGGCGAGCCCGCGGCCGGGCGAGCATCGGGCGAGGAGCCGATGGCCGAGGAGGCGAAAGCGGTGGATGACGAGCCAGCGGCTGCGTCCGCACGTACGGATTGGGCCGGATCGGTGCCTGCAGTGGCGCTGCATGCCTGGGCAGTTGCATCGTCCGGGTTCTCGTCGTCCAAGATGCTGGCTGCTCTGTTGCCGCAGGGTGCAGTGCAGGTCAGCGGGGTGGCGCCGGCGGGGGAAGTGCCGGCCGTTGCCTCATCCTCGCCTGCCAGCGCACCAAAGAGCCGCGACGCATCGTGCGGGCGGTAGACGAGGTTCTCGGCAAAAAACGCCCGCGCGGGCTCGGTGCAGGCAATCTCCCCGTCAAACACCATCGAGACCTCGTCAGCCACCGCAAGGGCAACGTCGAGGTCGTGCGTGACCATAACCACGGTGCGTCCGCCCTTGGCAAGTCCGCGGAGGATGCGCACCGTCTCGGCGGCGCCGGCGGGGTCGAGACCCTTGGTTGGCTCGTCCAAAAAGAGCAGGTCAGGCTTGGTAAGGAGGAGCTTTGCAAGCGCGAGCTTCTGCTGCTGTCCGCCTGAGAGATCGCCGGGGTGGCGCCCCTCGAGGCCGGCAAGCCCCAGCTGTTCGCCAGCGCGCGCAGCGTCCGATGCGGAATACCCGCAGCGACCAGCCCATTCGGTCAGCTCCTCGGCCACCGTGTCGCACACCAAAAGCGCCTGCGGGTTCTGCGGCAGATATGCCTGGTGCTCGGCAAGGGCGTTCTGCACGCGCCCGCGTTGTGGCTTGATGATGCCGGCGAGCGCCTTGAGCAGGGTCGACTTGCCGCACCCGTTGCCGCCAACGATGGCATGCACGCTTCCGCGCGCCACGCGCAGATTGACGCCGCGCAGCACCCAAGGGGCGGCGCGGTCGTAGCGAACATACAGGTCGCGGGTGGTAAGAACAGCCTCCTCATCGGCTCGTCGGCTCTCCCAGGAGCTCCAGCGTCCCGCAAGACGCTCCTCAAGCGTGGTGCGCGTGCCGAGCGGCATCTCATCGCCAAGCTCGACCGTCTGCGTGGCGTAGGGGCGCGTGGTCTCGGGCGCATGCGTGGACATGATGACTGTGACGCCGAGCTCGCGGTTGACGCGGCCGAGCAAGAAGAGAAACTCGCGCTGCGCGTTGGGGTCGAGCTGGGCGGTGGGCTCGTCGAGCACAAGCAGGCGCGGGCGCAAGGCGAGCACCGCGGCGAGGTTGACGAGCTGCTGCTGCCCGCCCGAGAGCGTCTCGGTGACGGCGTGCATGATCGGCTCGATGCCAAAGAAATGCGCGACCTCGGCGATGCGCCGGCGCATCCGGTCCTGCGGCATGCCGATGTTCTCGAGCCCAAAGGCGAGTTCGTGCCAGACGGTGTCGCAGACGATCTGCTCGGTGGGGTCCTGCATGACAAAGCCGATGTTGGTGGCCGACCAGCGCCCGTCGGCGGGGGAGTCGGCTGCCCTGCGCTCTGCGCGTGCTGCGGGGGAGGCGGCTGCGGTGCAGGCGCCCTTGCGTGCCGCTGGGGAGTCGGCCGCGGCGCCAGCAGCCTCGCCTGCCGCGGGGGAGCCGGTTGCGCTACCGGCGCCGGCACCCTCGTCCGCGCCTGCACCATCGGCCCTGCACCCATTGCCGCCCGCAAGCACCTGGCCCAGCACCTCAACCGTCCCACGCTGCACGCCGGCCGGCGCAAGCTCGGGCTTGAGGCAGCGCAGGAGAGTCGTCTTGCCGCACCCGGTCGGCCCCACGATGACGCAAAAGGCGCCGGCCGCAACGCTGAGCGAGACGTCGCGCAACACGGGCTCGTCCTCGCGCTCGGGGTAGGCAAAGGTGAGCCCCGCAACGCGGCAGATGGGGCTGGGGGAGAGCTGCTCGCCTAGCGCCGCCATAGCAACCACTCCCGGGCCGTCAGCGCCACCGGCAAGACCATCGGCGCAGCGTAGGGGAGGTATCCCCACCAGACGATGAGCCGCGGCGGCGCCGGATAAAACGTGTATTGGCCCACGGCGATCGCCGCGAGCGGGATGTTTACCGCAACCAGCAGCGCAATGAGCGCAAGCAGCGTCACGTCGGCGCGCCCCAGATGGTAGCGCCGGTAGGTTGTCCGCCGGCAGCCGCAGCCGTAGCCGCGCGCCCGCATGGCGTCGCTTCGGCCGAGGCTATCGTCGAGCCCCCAGCCCACTAAGACCGAGACCGTCCTGAGGTGCCCGCGCACGCGTTCGCGCGCGGTGCGGGGCGCGGCGGCAGGCACAGCGGCGGCAACGTCCTCAACGAGGCGCCCGCGCCGCGCAAACTGCGGCACAAGCCGCATGACCTGCGAGACCATGAGCGAGATGGTGGGGGCAACATTCCCCAAAAGCGCGGTGGTCGCGGCGCTGTCCATGCAGGCTGCGTAGCTCGACATCCAGGTAAAGACCGCGGCGAGCATCCCGCCGGCGCACAGGCCGTACCACAGCGCCTCGAGCCGCATCGCCCGCGGGCCCAGGTAAAAGAGCACCGTCTCGCCCTCGTTTGCAAACAGCGTGTTGGCGAGGGCCACCACGCAGACCGTCGCCGCAAGCCAGGGCAGCTGACGGGCCGTGCGGCGCGCGCCGCGCACGCACGCCGAGCACACGAGCGACCCGGCAAGCGAGAGCGCCACGTAGACGGGTTGCATCGCGGCCATGGCAAAGGCGGCGGCGCACACGAGAAACGTGAACGCCACCGCCGGGTGGTACGAGGCAAATGGATTGTGCTGCATAGCGGGCATGCGGCCTCTTCTGCCAAAGGAATCGGGCGGGTTGCGCCGAGGGGCTACCTGCCGGGCTTACACCAGGTAGGTCCAGGTCACCACGTCGCCGTCGGCCACGGTCGCCACGTCGGCGGAATCCATGACCATCTCGCCGTTGATGTCGTAGCCCCAGCCGCTCGCGTCGCCAAAGGCGCCGGTGGCAAGGCCGTCGATCGCGTTTACGAACGCGCCGTACTCGGAGTCCTGCACCTCTGCCTCAAGACCGGTGGCCTCGAGGGCGTCGAGCACGGTGGCACCGTCCTCGAGCTCAACGGTGCCGGTGTAGGTAACGCTGCCGTCGGCGGCGCTCGAGTCCACGACCACCTCAACAGAGATGGCCTGCTCGTCGGCCGCAGCGGGCGCGGACTGAGCCGAGCCGGCGGTTGCCGCAACGGCGGCGCTGCCCTGCGTGCTGCCGGTGCTGGAGCCGTTGGTCGCGGTGGTCTGCGTGCAGCCGCCCACGACGAGCGCGAGGGCGAGCACGCCGGCCACGACAAAGGTGCGCGACGCGTGCGATATGGTGCGGGTAATGCGGTTGAGCATGGCAAAAGCCTTTCTCTCCAGGGCCTTACCGTAGATGGAGAGGCGATCCGGCTCGTCCCGTCTGGGCCGCGCGCACCCGTCCGATCTGCGGGAGCGTTCTCGCGGCTGCTGGACTCACGGTTGCTGGTACAGCCGGGGCTCAACCCCGTTCCCCTGGACCCGGCGCGCCGGGCCCGTGCGTCTCCGCACCATCCATCAGGCCAAATACAGTTGCAGGGCCGATTGTAGCATGAGGTTGTGGTGGGAAACCACGGGGTGGCAGTCGAGGGGTGGTGGCAGGTGAGGCATGGGGCGGCGGACGAGGACGGTGGCGAGGGCCGGTTGATATCCGCGGTTGAGAGTCGACAGCGCTGGCAGCCACCGACGCTCGCGCTGACTGATTCCTTGTACTAGCGTAAACGCCCGCCGCTCGGCCCCGCCCGCCCGTCCGGACTCGCGCGCCCCGTCCGTCCGCCGGCCCCGTCTCCCTGAGCCGTCCTCGTACCCAGCCTTTGGCAACCTTGCGGTCTTGCGCGCCCCGGCAAACCGACTGGGCCCAAGCCGGATACAATAGATGAGTCGCACACGAGGCAGACGGCCCCGCACGGGGGCGGAGAGATAGGATTCGCATGGCTCGAGAAAGCAGCACCTGGCACTGCGGTAAGCACACGATCACGTTCGATCGCCCGCGCATCATGGGCATCCTCAACGTCACGCCCGACTCGTTCAGCGACGGCGGCGAGAACTTCGATCAAGATGCCGCCATCGCCCGCGGCATCGCCATGCTGGACGAAGGCGCCGACATCATCGACGTGGGCGGCGAGTCCACGCGCCCCGGGTTCCGACCGGTCTCGGCCGACGAGGAGGCGCGCCGCGTGCTGCCCGTGGTCCGCGCGCTTGTGGCCAAGGGTGCCATCGTCTCCATCGACACGCGTCATGTGGAGGTCGCCAAGGCGGCCGTGCGCATGGGCGCCGCCATCGTAAACGACGTTACGGGCTTTACCGACCCCAAGATGGTCGAGTTTGTGGCCAACAGCAACTGCGGTGTGGTGGTGATGCACGCCGGCGAGCTCACCGAGCCCGTACGCGCGCCGCACACCGCCGTGACGCTCGACACCTCCGCCGCGGCCTACGCCGCCGAGCGCGAGGCCGAGCGCGCCCGCGCCGAGGCCGAGGGCAAGCCGCAGCCGCGCGGTCGCCTGGGCCGTGCGCGCGGGGGCAAGGTGCTGGGCGAGCCGCGCCTTAAGGGCGGCGCCATTCAGCAGCGCCTGCCGTTTGGCGACGTGCCCAACGGTTCTGCTGCGGCTGAGGCCGAGCAGAACAAGGCCGCCGAGACCGACGCCTCGGTAGATGCTGCTCCCGCCGCCGAGCAGGCTGCCGCGGTCACGCCTGCGACCGAGGGCGCCGTTGCCGCCGCCGCGCCCGTGGAGACGGCCGTTTCCACCGAGAAGGTCCCCGGAGCGGCTGAGCCTGGCGAGGACACCATCCCCACCACCGACGAGCTCGCCGCCATCATGCAGCGCGCCAACGAGCGCCGCGGCGCCACCGCGGCCGAGCGCGTGCGCCAGAGCCGCTTTACCCTGCCCGATTCGGCGCCCATCATGCGCCGCGTTATGGGCTTCCTCTCCGATCAGGCCCGTTCGCTCATGCAGGCCGGCGTATCGCGCGACCGCATCTGCATCGACCCGGGCGCGGGCTTTGGCAAGTCCGTCAACGAGGACATCGTCATCCAGCGCGAGACGGCCAAGATGGTCACGCTCGGCTACCCGCTCATGTGCGCCGTGTCGCGCAAGCGCGTGGTGGGCGCCGTCTCGGGCGTGGAGAAACCGGCCGACCGCGACGCCGCGACCTTTGGCATGTGCCTCGGGGCTATCGAGAACGGGGCCAACATCGTGCGCGTGCACGACGTGGCCGGGTTTGCGCAGTTCCTCAACGGCTACTGGGCCGTGGCGCATCCGCAGCCGCGCCGCGCGTTTGTGGCGCTCGGCTCCAACTTGGGCCGCCGCTTGGACAACATCCGCGCCGCGCGCGACCTCATCGCTGAGATTCCGCTCACCTGCGTGTTCAACTGCTCGCGCATCTACGAGAGCGAGCCGGCCTACGTGCACCGGCAGGACGCCTTTGCCAACGCGGTGATCGAGATTCGCACCGAGCTTGCGCCGCTGGTGCTGCTCGATGAGCTCATGAAGATCGAGAACCGCCTGGGCCGCAACCGCACGCCGAGCGCGCGCCCCAACGGGCCGCGTGTGATCGACTGCGACCTGCTGTGGATGGAGGGCGAGACCCACGGCGGCGACAAGCTGCGGCTGCCGCACCCCAAGCTTGGCGAGCGCGACTTTGTGCTCGTTCCGCTCGAGGATCTGGTGCACGACCCGGCGCGGTTCTTCCGGTACGAGGGCGTTAAGGTGTTCGACCCCGAGGAGCGGGTGGGCCACGTGGTGGGCGAGCTCGGTCAGCTGTAGGTCCCAGCGGTCCGCCCGACGGGTGACGGCGGGGCGAGGTCGACGCTTCGGACAGTCCTGCGCAAGACGGAGGCCCCACTGGGGCCTCCCCGGAACCCGCGCGGCGGGGACGAGCCCCCGGCTTCGGACAGTCCTGGCTCGCTCGGAGGCGCCACTGGCGCCTCCGACTCGTGCGGAACTCGCCGGAGACCTCGTCCCCGCCGTCCGGGTTCCGAGGGCTCGCGGGGAAGGAAAAAGCGCAGCCGGTTTGGTTTGTGGTGGGGATTGTCGCAGGCCGATTTGTTGGTGCCGCTGGCCGATGTGTGGCGGGGGCTTGGCGGGCGGCGGCGTTTCATGGGTGTATGCGCGTCGCGGGGCTCGCCTGCGTGCCCGGCGCCGCTTGGAGACCAAACCTTGCGAGGTGTCGCGTATGTTCGACCCGTCTACCACTGATCTCTCCGGCTCAACGCTGCTCGCGCTCGAGACCGTTCCCTCCACCAACGACATCGCGGTCGATGCGGGCCGCGCCGGGGCCGAGCATGGCTGGGCCGTTCGCGCCGACCTCCAGACGGCCGGTCGCGGTCGCCGCGGGCATTCGTGGACCTCGCCCAACGGCAGCCTCTACCTCTCCATTGTGCTGCGCCCCCGGGTTCCCATGCAGATGCTCATGGGTCTGCCTGCGGTAACGAGCCTCGGTGTGCTCGACGCGCTCGAGGGCCTGGGGCTCCAGGGCCGTGTGGGCGTTAAGTGGCCCAACGACATCGTCTCGGTACCCAACACCATCCCCACGCCGCACAGCTCACAGTTCAACCGCAAGCTCGTGGGTATCCTTGTGGAGGCGCGCTCGTCTGAGCAGGGCGCCTTTGCCGTGGCGGGCATTGGGGCCAATATCATCTCGCCGGTTGACGCACCGCCTGCATCTCCCGAGGTCCAGGCCGCAATTGATGCGGTGGCATCGGTCCGCCGCGCCCAAAGCGACGCCGAGGGTGCTGTGGCCGCTCCGGGGCTCGAGCCCATCTCGCTCGCTGAGGCGCTGCCCGCCGGCGCTGAGCTGCCCACACGTGAGGCGCTTGCTGCGGCTGTACGCGACGCGGTGCTCGCGCGCGTGGCCCGCTGGGAGCGCGCCATCCGGGCGGGGCTCGGTGCGGACGGTCCGCTCGCACCCATTCTCTCGTCGTATATGGATAACTTGCCCATGCTCGGCAAACCGGTCAACGTGATCGCACCCAACGGCAATACGCTTGCGGTGGGGTACTTTACCGGGATCGATGCGTGGGGTCGCGCCGAGGTCAAGCTCGGATCGGGGGCGCTCAAGGCGTTCTCTGCCGAGGTCGTGAGCCTGCGCGAGGTGTAGCCGCGCCGTCGGGCTTTCGGACGGGGCGATAGTCGGCTGGGCTTGCCCGCGGCATTTCTCGCGGTATGTCCATGGGCGCGTTTGGTCTGAGTCTGCGGGTTGCCTGCCCGCGACTGCGCGCGGCCGGCGCCTTTCGCAGCGGGTTGCCGGGCCTTCGCGTGTCGCCTCTGGGCCTCGGAGCAAGGCTATGCATAAATCTGGATATTTGTATTTGTTTATGCATATAAAGAGAGCCCGCAAAAACCGACGGGCGCTCAGGTGGCCAAAATCCCGAGAAATCAACGATTATTTGGTCGCTCATACGGCGCGCCCGCATTTCCGCCAAACGTTTCCGCAGGATTCGCACGCGCCAAACGGTCCAAGTGTACTCGGGACTTTTGCAAATCGTTGATTTCTCCGGATTTTGACCAGGAGAGAGCAATCGGCTCCCTATTGCCCTGATTGAGACGGCTGCGGCCATGCCATGCCGGCGGCGCGAATTGCCCGACCGGCCGGCAGCGGCGCGTCGCGCCCTATCCCTGCTGCTGCATGCGGCGGTAGATCTCGCGGATGCCCTTGAGCGTCAGCTGCCCGTCCACCACGTCAAAGACGTCGGTCGACCCGGCAATCACTCCGGCAAGGCCGCCCGTGGCGATAACCTGCGCGCGCGGATCACCGAGCTCGCGCCGAATGCGCGCGACGAGCCCCTCGGCCATGGCCGCCGTTCCCAGCACGGCGCCAGATTGTACGGCCTCCACCGTGTTAACGCCGATGGCGTGCTCCGGCGCCTCGAGCGGCACGCTCGAGAGTCGCGCCGCTCGGGCGGTAAGCGCGTCCATAGAGATGCGCAGCCCCGGTGCGATGGCGCCGCCGATGTAATAGCCCTCCGCGTCCACAACGTCAATGTTGGTGGCCGTGCCAAAGTCGACCACAATGGCCGGCGCGCCATAGAACGTGGCGGCGGCGGTGGCGTTGGCCACGCGGTCGGCACCCACCTCGGCGGGATTCTCGGCGCGCACGCGCGTCACTGCGGCGGTCTCGCGCCCCACCGTCACAATGGAGGCGGCGATGCGCTCGGCCACCCGGCGCCACGCGCGGCTGAGCTCGGGCACAACGCCGGCAAACGCCACGGCGTCTACGCAGTCGAGCGTCATGCCGTACATCCGAAAGTAGCCGAGCAGCCTAACGTGCAGCTCATCGGCCGTAAACGAGCGGTCGGTGGGCATCCGCCACGAGAGGCGGAGCTCGTCCCCCTCAAACAGGCCGAGGGCGGTTTGAGTGTTTCCCATATCAATGGCGAGGAGCATGCGGCCTCCGAGGTTGTGGCTTTGCGGCTTTTCCGCGCGATGCCGTTCGTTGTGGCACGTTGCAGCGCCCATTGTATACTTAACGGCAGAAAAACTGATGGCAGGGGACCTGCCCAGCGGCGGGTTCGTCGATATCGTGGAGCGCGCATGAACAAGAAGGCAAAGCGCCGCCTCGTAGTTGTGGGCGGCATTGTGGTAGTGGCGATGCTCGTTATCGTGGCAATCGCCGGGTCGGGCGGCGCGGCGAGCTCGCTCAGCATCTCCGACATCATCTCGGGGGAGTACCGAGGCAAGAAGGTGCAGGTATCGGGCTCGGTGGTGGCCGATTCGCTCTCGAGCGAGGGCTCTACGGCCAGCTTTAAGATCCAGCCCGAGGAGGACGCCGACGGCTCCAGCTCGAGCGGCGACACCCTCACCGTGCACTACGACGGCGCGCTCCCGGCAACGTTTGGCACGGGTGTTGTGGCCATCTGCACGGGCACGGTTGAGTCGGACTGCAGCCTCAGCTGCTCCGAGCTGGTGACCAAGTGCCCCTCTAAGTACGAGAGCGCCGAGGGGTCGCTGACCGTCAAGGGCCTGCTCGACCAGGCTGATAGTCTGGTGGGCGACGAGACCAAGGTTTGCGGCTACGTGCGCGGCGAAGTGCTCGCGGTTGATGCGCCTGAGGGGTACCGCTTTGTGCTCGAGAGCCAGGGCGAGACCATCCACGTTATCTGGGACGGCGGCATGGACGAGTCGGTGGGCGACGGCACGGCGCTCGTGGTCTCGGGCTCGCTCAACGCCGACGGCACCTTTACCGCAAGCGACCAGCCAGCCATCGACGAGGCGGTCAGCGCGTAGCGACCGCGCGAGCTGGTCGAGGCCTGCGATGGCGGCTACGCTCGAACGTGGGCGCGCCGCGTTGGTGGGCCCCGGTTGGGGGAGCGGGCTGCGGCTCGCGGCCGATCTGGCGAGCCGGTGCCAGCGCGTTCGCCCAGCGCCCCGCCTGGCCACGTCCTGCCCGCGCCTACCCCGCCCCGGCACTTCGCCTAACCCAAGGCAGCAACCCAAGGAGAGTCAGTACTCATGAGTCTTATCGGCAACCTGTTGCAGGACGCGGCGCTCATCTCCACTATCGCCGCGTTCATCCCGCTCTTTGCGAGCGTCGCGCTCGCCCGCCGCGGTCGCACCGCGCAGGCAAGCACCGCCGCTAACGTGGGCTTTTTGCTCGTCTTTCTTAACACGCTGCTGCTCACGCTCTGCGTGGGGCTTGTGCTGGTGTGCTTCCTCACCGAGAACATGAGCCTCTCGTACGTGGCCACCAACTTTCCCCAGACCTCGAGCGCCCTCAAGCCGCTCTATCAGGTCTCGGGTGTGTGGGCCGGCCGCCAGGGGTCGCTGCTCTTCTGGACGTGGCTCATCTCGCTCTTTGCCTCGGGCTGCGCGTGGCGCCGCCTGCGCCAGACCGACGAGCTCACTTGCGCGGCGCTCGGCGTGATGGAGATCGTCATCATGCTCTTTTGCGGCGCGATGGTTCTCTCCGACGCCAACAACGCCTTTGTGGCCACGCCGGCGAGCGCCCTCAACGCCGACGGCACCCTCGTGGCGGGCATGTCCACGGGCATGAACCCGCTGCTCCTGCACTGGGCCATGGTCCTGCATCCGCCGGCGACCTTCATTGGGTACGCGGGCTGCACGGTGCCCTTTGCCTACGCCATCGCGGCGCTCATCACCGGCGACCTCTCGCCCCGCTGGGTCGAGCACGCCGACCGCATTGCCGTCTTTAGCTTTATCTTCCTCACCATCGGCATGGTGCTCGGCGCCGTCTGGGCCTACGTGGTGCTCGGCTGGGGCGGCTTCTGGGCGTGGGACGCGGTGGAAAACGCGAGCTTTATGAGCTGGCTCACGGCCATCGCGATGATCCATAGCTTTACGCTCTACCGTCGGCGCGGCGTCTTTAAGCGTTGGAGCCTCTTTGCCGCCACCATCACGTTTATCTTTGTAGTGCTCGGCACCTTTATCACCCGCTCGGGCCTGGTGCAGTCGGTGCACGCGTTTGCCGAGGACCCGGTCTCCACGTACTTCTTCCTGGGCATCATGGTCGCGGCGGCGCTCGCGTTTCTGCTGCTCATGCTCTACCGCAACGCGTCGCTTGCCGAGGACGACGAGATCGAGTCGCTAGCGTCCAAGAACGGCTCGTACTATCTCACCGACCTCATCTGTATCGTGGGGGCGTGCCTGGTGGCGTACCTCACGGTGTCGAGCTCGCTGCCCACGTGGCTGCCGCTGGGCGGCCAGGTGGTCTCGGCCGGGGTCTACAACGCGGTGGCGCGCCCTGCAACGGCGATCTTTGGCCTGCTCATGGGCGTGTGCCCCATGCTCGGTTGGCGCAAGACCGACGGCGCGGCCTTTCGGCGGCACATGCGGGTGCCCGCGCTGATCGGCCTGGTGGTGTTCGCCGTTCTCATGGGCTACTTTGCGCTTGAGCTCGTGCCGGCCTACGACGCGGTCATGGCTGCGGGCGGCGACCCGGCGGCCACGCTCACCGAGCAGGGCCCGCGCGTATACTACTTTGCCGTGACGGTGGTTTCGCTCGCGGCGGCGGCGCTGCTGCTGGCCTCGTCGGCCTATCTGCTCGGCCGCGGCGTGCGCGCCCGCATGTCCAAGGGCGATGCCGCGCCGCTCGCGGTGATCAACCTCTTCCGCCACTCGCCGGCGCAGGCGGGCGGCTATCTGGCGCACCTGGGTTGCGCAATCGCCCTCGTGGGCCTGGTGGGCTCGGGCATGTACGTGCAGGAGCAGACGGTGAGCGTTCCGGCCGAGGTGGGCGCCCAGGCGTCTTCGGGCGGGTACGTGCTCACGGTTACGGGTATCGCCGACGGCTTTGACGAGCAGGATAACCGCATCATGGAGGTCGACCTTGCGGTGACGCCCGCGGCGGAGGACGGTACGGCGAGCGAGGGTGCCACTGAGCTCGGCGTGCTCACGCCCTCCATCGAGGTCTCGGCGTCTACCCAGCAGCAGACGCTCCACGCCGCGGTGATGAGCTTCCCCACCGAGGACCTCTTCGTGGCCTTCCAGGGGCTCAACGCCGACGGGTCGCTCTCGCTTTCCGTTAAGGTCAACCCGCTCATCATGTGCAACTGGGTGGGCGGCGCCATCTGCATCGCGGGTATCGTGCTCGCCTTCCTGCCGCGCCGCGCGACCCCGCTGCTGGCGGCTGATGACCGTGGCTAGCGGCAAGGCGGCTGCGGCGGTTGAGTTCGGGGCGGCCGGGGCAGTGGGCGGGCAGGTTGCGGCGGGCCCTGTTGCCACGGCAGCCAGGCCGGTTGGAGCGGCCCCGGCGCCCACGGCGTCAGTCGGGCCAGCGTCCGCAACGCCTGCCGAGCCTGCCGTCGAAGCCCACGGCCTCACCAAGCGTTTTGGCGAGCGCCGGGCGCTCGACGGCGTGGACCTCGTGGTGCCGCGCGGAGCGTTCCTCTCCATCTTTGGACCTAACGGCGCGGGCAAGACAACGCTCCTTCGGCAGCTCGCCCTGCTCGCGCGCCCCACGGACGGCAGCCTGCGGATGCTCGGCGTCGACGCGCTCGAGGAGCCGGACGCCCTGCGCTCGCGCGTCGGCCTCATCAGCCATCGCCCGATGCTCTATGGCGACCTTTCGGCCGAGGAAAACCTTGCCTTCTTCTCGTCGCTTTACGCCGGTGAGCCAGACCGCGAACGCATCGACGCGCTCCTCTCCCTCGTTGAGCTCGACCATCGCCGCCACGACCCGGTACGTACCTACTCGCGCGGCATGCAGCAGCGCCTCTCCATCGCGCGTGCCCTCGTCAACGACCCTGAGCTCGTGCTCCTCGACGAGCCCTACTCGGGCCTCGATCCGCATGCCGCCGAGCTCTTTGACGAGCTTATCGCCCGTGCGCGCGCCGAGCGGCCCGACCGCACGTTCATCATGGTGAGCCACGACCTCGAGAAGGGCTTTGACCTCTGCACGCACGCGCTCATCCTCGCGCGCGGCCAGGTGGTGCTCATGGCCGAGAAGGCAGGGCTCGACCGCGCTGCCTTCCGCGAGCTCTACCTCGCAACCGTCGGCATGGGGGTCGCATGATGGCGGGTTTGCTCCCAGCGGAGCCCGGCGGCAAGCTCCGTCCTCAAACAGTCCTGGCTCGCACGAAGGCGCCGCTGGCGCCTTCGGCTCGTGCGGAACTGCGGGCGGAGCTTGCCGCAGGGGTCCTGCGCGTCGTGCCATTGGATGTTGAGCGCGCAAGATGCTGGAAGGTCCTCGGTCTCGCAAAGGCTTTGCCGGTTCTACGGTTTTCCTTCCCGTCACGTGGGGACAAAGGAATCTTCTGCTGTGTAAGGTGGTGCGAGGCATGAGCAGTTCTACCTGTGATTCCCGGAAGCCTTCTGGTTGGCGGCAGTATAAGGCGCTTCTTTTGAAGGACCTTCGGCAGGAGATTCGCACGCGCGAGATGCTGACCTCCATGGTTGTGTACGCGCTGCTGGTGCTGACGGTCTACGGCGCGGCGCTTGCGCAGGTGGGCGACCGCATCCAGGTGGTCTCGTTTGCCGGCGGGCTGCTTTGGGCGCTCATCGTGTTTACGAGCCTGCTCGGGCTCAACCGCAGTTTTGCGCACGAGACCGAGTCGGGTTGTCTGGAGGGCATCCTTCTGGCGCCGGTGGACCGCGCGGTGATCTTTCTTGCTAAGGCGACGGCCAACCTGATCTTTCTCGCGGTGGTGGAGTGCATCACCGTGCCGCTCTTCTTTCTGTTCTTCCTCTCGGGCGCGGAGCTCGCCGCGACGACGCCCTACATCGTGCTGCCGCTCGTGGTGGGCACCGTGGGCGTTGCCGGCGTGGGCACACTCCTCTCCACCATGACGATCGACACGCGCGGTCGCGACGTGCTGCTGGCCATCCTGCTCATTCCGGTGATCTTTCCGCTGCTCTACGCCTGCGTTTCGGCCACGTCGGTGGCGTTTATGGGGGTCGAGGGCACGTTTGGCACGTTTTGGACCTCGCTCACCATGGCCGCCGCCTACGACGTGGTCATGATTGCGGCGGCGTGGGGGCTGTACGAATTCGCCGTCGAGGGCTGACCGCCGCACCGAGGCACGCCACCTTGCCGCTCAATCGTCAGTCGCCGCACGCAGGCGCGCTCCCTCCTCTTTTGCGGCAATCTGGCGCACCTCGGCGCGGCGGCCGGGTAGGCGGGGCACCGCATCTCGACCCTCAAGCCGTCGCTTGCGTGCCTGAGCACGCGGCGCTCCTCTTTCGGGCCGACCTGCGGCACCTCGGTGCGGCGGCCTGCGGGCTATGGGGGTGCCCCCTCGGCCTTTCTCCGATTTGTTTTGCTCCGAGCGGTCCGCGGACGCTGCCGGGTGTCAACTCAGGCCGGAAAACTGTGTAAGCGCTAAGGGACGTCAAGTAGACAGCTCAACATGAACAAAGAACATGCAGGTAGGAGCGTTGGCTGTTTTCGGGCTACTCTGCATATCTCAATCCTTGCACAGTTTTCCGTCTTGAGTTGACATGGACCGCCCGAGACCTCAACTCAATCCTCTATCGCCCTGTTTTGCGGCCGTTCGGATACACTAGTGCGCATGGCATGTTGACGCGAGATAACTTTAGAAAGGTGCAACGTGGCGCAGAACAAAACCCCTGTCCAGCGGCGCGGCGAGTGCTGGGACCGGCTCGTGCCGGCCGCGCTCGTCATCGGCATTTTGCTGGTGATCGCCGATGTGGTCTGGACCTTTACCCTCGCCCCGCTGGTGCAGGGCGCGGTGCTCTCGGAGCCGGTGGTCATTGCCGGGCAGCAGGTCACCACCAAGCTCCTGCTCAGCCAGAAGATCTTCTACCTGCACGTTCCCGTGGCGGTGGCCTCGTTTGCCGTCATGGCGTTCGGCGCGTTTTGGGCGGTGCGCTTCCTCATGACGGGCGAGCGCCGCTACGACGGACGCTCCAAGACGGCCATGGAGGTCACGCTGGTCTTTGTGGTTGCCACCATGATCTCGGGCGACCTGTGGACGCGGTTTGAGTGGGGCGTCTGGTGGGTCTGGGAGCCGCGGCTTACCACCTACTTTATCCTGATGCTCCTGGTTATTGGCTACTTTATCCTGCGTAACGCCCTCGATGACCCCGAGCGCCGCGCGCGCTTCTCGGCGGTGTTTTGCATCGTGGCGTTTGTGGACGCGCCCATCTCGTTTTTGATCACGCGTCTCGTGCCGAGCTCCATCCACCCGGTGGTCTTCCGCACCGACAGCGGCCTGCCCCCGATGATGCTCATCCCGTTTTTGCTGGGGCTGTTTGGCATGCTGCTGGTGGCGTTTGCCCTCACGCGAATCGCGCTGCGCATCAACGGCGCCGCGCTTGAGGTCGAGATGCTCAAGGAGCAGCTCGAGGAGCAGGATGCCTGGCGCGAGCGCGCCGCGGCCGATGAGGCGCTCGAGCGCCTGCGCGCGGCCGGGGCAAAGGTTGCCGCCGGGGCGCAAGCGGCCGGATTGGAGTCTGCGCCCTCTGGGGACGTTGGTTCACATGACGCCGTTGCCGGCGCCGCGGACGCCTACAGAGCCGCAGCGCCCGCTCCCACCGCGCCCGAGAGCGCGCAAACCGCCCTGTCCGACACTCCCGAGGAGGACTAACCATGGATCCGATTCTTGCTGAGGTCTACTCGACCGTTCTGCCCGCTGCCCCGTTTGTAATCGCTGCCTACGTGGGCATCTGGGTCGTGCTCGCGGTCTACGTGTTCGTTCTGTCGCGGCGCGCCAAGCGCACCGAGCGCGACCTCGATGCCCTCAAGCGCGCTCTCGATGCCCGCGACCGCGAGCACGAGTAGCACCGCTTGCGCCCGAGTGCGGCACGGCTTCTATCAGGGGCTTTGCCCGATATGTGGAGCAAGCTCCACATATCGGCGCTGTCCATTTGCAATTGGACCTCTGGGCGCGTAATATACTCTCTTGCGCAACAGCGCATTCCCAATTGCGGGGTGGAGCAGTCTGGTAGCTCGCTGGGCTCATAACCCAGAGGTCGTAGGTTCAAATCCTGCCCCCGCGACCAAGAACTTTACGCCTGAACTGGTAAAACGGTTTAGGCGTTTTCTTATATTTCAGGTGAACACCTGCCGAAATGGTCGGCGAGTGCGCAGTACCGACAAACTGAAACACCTCTGCTCTCCCAACCACCAGTCGAAGCCGCAAAAGCGCCCGTTACGAAGTCCGCTAGAACGCCCTTCATGGTGTCCTTGCGACATCTGCGATGTTGCTGCGACAAATTGGTGTCGCAGAAACATCGCAGATGTCGCAGATGCCCAGCGGACAAAAAGCCGGACAAGATGGTCGCGGAATCTACCTGGAGTAACAGATTCTCCTTTATCGGTCCCTCTGCGATGCCCTCGTCCGTGCTGTTTTCAGCGATGCCCACGCAGTCCATAATCTTCTCTGCTGTTCCGTGGCAACCGCCCGTGGACCGAAACGCCATGATGGGTCCGCGACGGACACCATCTCTAATCGATGCCTATCTGGTGGCGCCTCGGGAGGCTCCGATGTGTTACGAAGAATGCCCCTAAGTGCGTCGATCGCCGTACGTTGCCTCTGTCCGTGCGAGTTACACCCCCCCGCGAAGCAGGGAATTAATCTCATAATCTTGGAGACCGCGACTACGCCTACGCGGGAGGCTGTGTTTGGGTCTCCATATTGAGGGGCCTTGGCACCGAGGTTCCCGCAAGTGTTGACGAGGTTGTTCGCGCGGTGGCGCGCGCAAATAAGTGGATCGTCGCGCCGGCTGGCGACGCGGCGCTCAATGCGCTGGGGCTCGACACCCAGGTGCCGGCGCGTCACGTCTACGTGAGCAGCGGACCCTACAAGACCTATTTCTACGGCCCGTATGCGATTGAGCTGAGACACCGCGCGAACCGCGATCTCCTCGACTGCTCACCCGTCACCCGCACTGTCATCCAAGCGCTCAGGGCGCTCGGGAGGGATGGGGCGAACGACGAGACCGTGTCCGCCCTCGCATGGAATCTCACCGACGAGGATGCGGATGCCTTGCTGGAGGAGTCGAAGGGGCTCGCCTCGTGGATTGCCGAGGTTGCCAAGAGAATATGGAAGGAACGACACGATGGATAGAATCGCGGGTGCAGACGCGGTGGAGCGCAAGCTCGTTTTCGAGGCGACGGCAGAGTGCCTCGGTACGACGCTGTCGGTCGTGGAGAAGGACTTCTGGGTGTGCTACATCCTCGAGCACCTGTTCCACCGTTGACCGCTCTCGGAATCGTTCACTTTCAAAGGAGGCACGAGCCTGTCCAAGGCGTTCCACCTTATCCAGCGTTTCTCAAAGAGCGTGGACCTCATACTCGACTGGAGGGTATTGGGATACGGGCGCGACGAGCCGTGGGAGCCGAGGAGCAACTCAGCCCAGGAGCGCTTCAAGGCCGATGCTGCGAGAAGGACAGCCGAATACCTGAGAAATACGTTCTCCCCGGCGCTCGTGGGCTTTTCGACGACGGTCAGGACGGTAAGCCCCCTACGGACGTTCTGGGAGAAGGCGACGATCGTCCACCAAGAGGCCATGCGTCCCGAGGGGAAACGCATACCGAGACGCTACTCACGGCACTACTACGACCTATACCGGCTCGGAAACTCCCCCGTCCTCGAGCAGGCGCTCGACGATACCGCGCTCCTCGCCCGCGTGGTGGAGTTCAAGGAGAGGTTCTACCGCACGCCATGGGCACGGCTGGGCGAAGCGCGGCCGGGATCCCTTAGGCTGGTTCCACCGGAGTTCAGAATCGAGGAGCTGAAGGCTGGCTACCGGTCGATGGCCCCATGCTCTTCGGGGAGTACCCGACGTTCGAGGAGATCATACGGTACATGGGAGGCCTCGAGGAAGGTGTCAACGCGCTGAGCTGAGTCGGCGATAAGGGAAACGAGCTATACCGTGCAAGGAAGCGTACTGTCCATAAGGGGCGTCTAAGTCCAATCCGGAGCGTTTGTCTCGGGGAACAAGTTTCGGCTATTCAAGGAAACTTGCTCTTGCGAGCATGAAGACACGCGAGGAAAGGTGATATCCGTGGTCGCGTTGCCGCGGGAGCTCCGGAGCGCGCTCGCGACGCGCGCTGAATGCGAAGGGGCATACGGGCATAGCCGATAGGAGTAGGAACCGAAGGACGCCACAGGAGCCCTTCCAGAAGATAGGAGGATTACGGGGGGGGTCGAGAGCGCCGCTCCGCCCGAATTGGCGGGGCCGATTGCCATACTGGCCGGGAGACGAGGCCTACATGCACTCCAATAGTGGGCAATGCCGCTGTTCCGGTGGGTAAATCCGGATTAGTCTGACAGTATGTATCAGAATGGATTGCGAAGTGCTTGTAGGCATGCTCCTGTCCGACGAGCTTCCAAGTGAGTTTTGCCATAAGAGGGGCGAGAAGGTAAGATGCCTCGGGCTTGCCGAGGAGAAGGATGCAGACATGTGTGACGCAGCGCTTTGTGATGAGGCCGGCATGCCTGAGGAACTCTTCATCGCTCTAGGACTCAATCGTTTCGAAAGGTGGTGCTCGGGGCGGTGTCGAAATCGTTGCTCACCTCTTTGAGCTAAATGGTTTCGTCCTCCCAATTGGTGATGAGAAGGTCGAGCAGTTCAGTATTGCTTTCGTTTGTCGCTTTTCTGGTCATGGGAGCTTCCAGAATGTGGGCGGTTTGTCCGAGTATGAGGAAGTTTTCGGGTGTAGCGACGAGTCTTTTTAATTTCATGGGCGAAGGGCGCGCTCGGACGAGGTCATATCCGACGTAGTCTTCATGGCGCGCGCATCGATTGGGGCTGAGTGGATTGAGGGTTGCGCGACGAGGAGTCTAGAGCCTGTGTCGGGGGATGCATTCGACAAGGACTTTCAGGTGGAGGCGGGGATAGGCGCAGTGACCGTTCATTTTGTGGCAGAAGTTGTGGCAGCGATACGGCTGCCATGGGCTACCACAGATCTCTAAGAATTGCTTCCGGTTGTCGTCGTTTGAGCTAGAGACTGCCCTTGCTTTCCACGATTGTTTTCAGCCTACTTCGGTAGGGTTCCTCATAGCCCGGAGGCTGTAGGTTCAGAGCCTGTTCCCGTGATCAAGAACTCGCAGCTTGTGGGTCATATGGTGCCGAGCTTTTCTTCACGTGCCCCCTCATGGGTTTTAGGAGCGCTGTTTTCCGGTTCCAGGTGCGTCATCAATCATAACGTCAACGGTTTACGAAGCAGCATGTCCAAATGGTCGAGTTATCCCATGGAGGCCATTGACTTATGCCGTATGCCGTCCGAGAGCGCAACGCCATCGCATGCTGTCACAGCGGCATGGGCGGACAGCCGTGGCGGTTTGCGGCTGGGCAATCGCCGCAGCCCTTTGACCCCGTACGCCAGCTCCGCCGATCCTCAGACCACGACCGCTCTAGCATGCAAACCGTTATTATGAAGGGCATCGACTTCCAGCCGAAGGAGCAACTATGCAGCACCGCTTCGAAGACCTCGTCAGCACGCATTTTGACTCGCTCGGCGAAAACGACATGCTCTGCTTGCGTTACGTGGTCGCGCATCGCGATGCGGTCTGCGACATGGGTATCGAGGAGCTTGCGCACGCCTGCTCGGTCTCGCGCTCGACGGTCATGCGCTTCGCCCAAAAGCTCGACCTTCACGGCTTCACCGAGCTCAAAACGCTGCTCAAATGGGAGCGCGATGCCCAGCAGCGTCCGTCGCTCGACATGGTTGACGAAGCCTGTGAGGCCAGTATCAGCACCATCCGCTCTTTTCGCAACCTCGACTGCACTGATTTCTGTCACGACCTTGCTCATGCGCGACGCATCTTTTCGTTTGGCACGGGCAACCTACAGAAGTCCGCGTGTCGTGAGTTCAAGCGCAACCTGCTGGGGCTCGGCTGCCTAGTCGACAACATCGCCGGTGAGAGCGAGCTCGCCAAGACCATCCCGCTCATGCAGCCCGACGACCTTGTGTTCATCGTGTCGCAACGCGGGGAATCCGAGTACCTCCGCCGTTCCATCGCTCAAATTGCCGCACGCGGCGTGACCATCGCATCTCTCACGCTTACCAGCAACAATTACCTCGCCAACCACGCTCAGCACGCGCTCTTTGTGCACCCCCACCAGATTGAGATTGGCGCGGCGGTGCCCTTTCATTCAAACGCCGCCGTCTTCTTTGTGGTCGAGCTCATCGGCGTCAAGTTTGCCGAGTACCTGCAGGCGCAGCAGACGCCGCGGGCGCAGGACTGAGTGTGAGCGTAGGCCCCCACGCAAACGCGTCTTTCGCGGTACCCACAGGACTTGCTTGCGCGTAGGTCCCCTGCAAGCCCGCGTCCACACGGTATCGCACCGCCTCGGACGCGTGCTCGGAATCGCTTCCCATGCCGCGCGGCCCACCTACGTGTCCCGTGAGCATTCACATCCGCTGTGATGTCTACCAGCTTTTGCCCGCTCGCCCTAAATGTCCTCTGACGTGCGCAAACGATGGATCTCCCCATACAATCACAGCCAAAGCTAGCTTTTCCATTGGTTTCTACGGCGGGAGACAATCATGAAGAAGTACAATGTCGTGCTCGTGGGCGGCGGGTCCATCCGCAATCCCGAAATGATGGCGACCCTTGTGCGCTATAAAGAGAAATTCCCCATCGGGCGCTTCGTCCTCTATGACATCGATCAGAAGCGCCAGGAGATCATGGCCCAGTACGGCCAGATCCTGTTCCGCGAGTACTACCCCGAGATGGACGAGTTCATCTGGACCGACGATCCTGATGTCGCCTTTGCAGACATCGACTTCGCCCTCATGCAAATCCGCTCTGGCAACATGGAGATGCGTGAGAAAGACGAGAAGATTCCGCTCAAGCACGGTCTTGTGGGCCAGGAGACCTGCGGTGCGGGCGGCTTTGCGTACGGTCTGCGCTCTATTCCTGAGATTGTCGAGATTATCAAGAAGATCCGCGAGCTCTCGCCCGAGGCATGGATTATCAACTACTCCAATCCGGCTGCCATTGTCGCTGAGGCAACGCGCCGCATCTTCCCCGGTGACTACAAAATCCTGAACATCTGCGACATGCCTATCGCCATCATGGAGCGCTATGCCGAGATGCTCGGCTGCTCGCGCCACGATTTTGAACCGCGCTATTTCGGTCTCAACCACTATGGCTGGTTCACGCATGTCTACGACAAAAAGACTGGCGAGGACCTTGCACCACGCATCAAGAAATGCCTGCTCGACGGCTATACCTTCGGTTTGGGCGACGAGGAGCACACGCTCGACCCGTCGTGGATCGAGACCTACAACACCATGGCCGATATGCTGCGCGACTTCCCCGAGTATCTGCCCAACACATATCTCAAGTACTATCTCTATCCCAACCGTGTGGTCGAGCACTCCGATCCCAACCACACGCGCTACGATGAGATCATGGAGGGCAAGTACCCCCGCGTGCACAAGAAGCTCAACGAGATCATTGCGGCTAACGCCATCCGCGGCACCAAGTACGACCTCGACAACACCACCTCGGTCCACGCATCGTATATTTTTGAGCTGGCGACAAGCATTCTCAACAACGAGAACGAGATCTTTCTCGTCATCGTGAAGAACAACGGGACAATCCCCAATCTTGACCCAGAAGCAATGGTCGAGGTTGCCTGCCGTGTTGGCATCAACGGTCCCGAGCCGCTTTCGATGGAGCCCATAGGCACGTTCTACAAGGGCATGATAGAGAGCCAGCATGCTTATGAGCGCCTAGCGGTTGACGGCCTGCTCGAGAAGGACAAGGGCAAGCTGCTGCAGGCCCTCACGCTCAACCGCACTATCTCGGACGCCGATCGTGCGCGAGCCGTGCTCGACGACCTCATCGATGCCAACAAGGACTACTGGGGTGCCGATTTTCGCGCGTAACATAGCGCGTGCCACTTGGGCGCGCGCTCGCCTGTGCGCCCTTGAGCAACTATCCGATGTTTACTAAGAGGGGTGTGTTTTGAAAGGAACATTAATCGAGAAGTTCCAGCGCTTTGGCGGTGCCATGTACACGCCGGTCGTGCTGTTCACCTTCCCGGGCATGATCGTGGGCCTGTGCGCGATCTTCCGCAATGCGTCCATTATGGGCGGGCTCGCTGCCGACGGTACGATGTGGAGCCAAATCTGGTACATGATCTACGAGGGCGCGCAAATGGTTTTCCGCCAGATGCCGCTGCTCTTCGCCATGGCCCTGCCCATCGGCCTTGCCAAGAAGCAAGTTGGTCGCTGCGTCTTTGAGGCCATTGCCGTTTACCTGACCTTCAATTACTTCTTGTCGGCCATCCTCACTAACTGGGGCGTCAACTTTGGTATCGATTTTGCCAACATGACGACTGACGACACGGGTATCACGTTGATCGCGAGCATCAAGACACTTGACACCGGTATTGCCGGCTCGCTAATCGTGGGTGCCATCGTTGTGTGGCTGCACAATCGCTACTACGAGTTCAAGCTCCCCGAGTGGCTCGGCGTGTTTAAGGGCGCTGCGTTCATCTACGTGCTCGGCTTCTTTGCGATGATCCCGCTCGCACTCGCCTTCGCCATCATCTGGCCGCAGATCCAGATTGGGTTCGAGAACATGCAGACCTTCTTTATGAGCAGCGGTGTCGTGGGCGTGTTCTGCTACACCACGCTTTCGCGCCTGCTCATCCCCGTGGGCCTGCACCACTTCATCTACATGCCGTTCAACTATGGTGACGCTGTGGTCGCCGGTGGCCTCAAGGCCTACTGGTCCACGCACGTGATCGAGTTCTCGCAGTACCAGGGCAACCTCGCCGATATCTTCCCCGAGGGCCGCTTCCTTACGCTCGGCTATGCTAAGGTCTTCGGTTCGCCGGGTATCGCCGCCGCGTTCTACTTCACCGCGCCCAAAGAGAAGCGCCCGCAGGTGCTCGCGCTCATGCTTCCCGTCACGCTGACCGCCGTTATTGCGGGCATCACCGAGCCCATCGAGTTCACCTTCCTGTTTGTGGCACCGCTGCTCTTTGTGGTGCATAGCATCCTGGCCGGTGCTCTTGCCGCAGTCGAGTGCCTTTTTGGCGTGGTCAACGGCTCTGCCGGCAACCTCATCGAGTTCGCTCTCATGAACTGGATTCCGCTGTGGAGCACGCAGAGCACTATGTGGATCAAGCAGATCGTCATCGGTCTCGTGTTTACCGGCATTTGGTTCGTGGTCTTCTACTTCCTTATCACCAAGCTCAACCTCAAGACGCCTGGTCGCGAGGACGCTGAGATCCGTCTGTACAGCAAGGCCGAGTATCGTGAGCGCCAGGCCGCGCTCGCTGCTGAGGGCGCAGGCGGAGCCGGTGGTGTTGCTGACGCCGCCGCCGGCGGCGACGAGAACGGCCTCAAAGCAGTCGAGTTTCTCATGATGCTTGGCGGTGCCGAGAACATCGTCGACGTTACTAACTGCGCGACCCGCCTGCGCGTGACCGTTAAGGACGGCTCTAAAGTTTGCCCGGCTGACGATTTCAAGGCTGCCGGCGCCTATGGTTTGGTTGTTAACGGCAACGCTATCCAGGTCATCGTGGGTATGGATGTCTCCATTGTGCGCGAGCGCTTTGAGAATCTCCTGTAGTCACACGTAACGAACGTATCGGGCGCGGTTCCGCAGGGCGTGCGCCCGACACGTCGGATCTTCTCACCGCACCTTTACCTACATGCCTATCGAGCTATCGCCGAAAGGACCGACCATGAGTCTTCGCCTCGGTGCCATCGCCAAACCGCGCAACCTAATGCTTGCCGCCATCGTGTTGCTCGCCGCCTCCGTTGTGTTCTTCGCAATCTCCGTTCAAGCGATGACGGCAACGTCCGGCGCTGATCTGTTCACGGTACTCGAAACCAATCCCGTGGTAAGCGCCGATCTGCTTGCGACCTGCGGCAAGGTTCTCTCGGCCATGGTGCTGTTCCGACTGCTCGACAACGATGATGAAGGAGCCTTCCTGGCCGTTCCCTGCGGGCTGCTCGCTCTCTCCCAGTTTATGGTGCAGAGCTACGCGGCGGCGCTGTTGCTAGCTTTCGTAGTGGTGCAGAGCGGGTTTGATCTGCAGGGCTCTGCTAAGCGCGAGCTGGTGCGGGAGAGCATTCTGCCTGCTGCGATTCTGCTGCTGCATATTATCATCTTGGTGGTAAACCTGCGCATCATCACCGGTTAGAGGTATCGGGCGGGACGGTAGTCAGCCGTAACGTAAACGGAGCTGCGCGCTAGCTTGCCTTTTGCGAGCTGGCGCGTAGTTTTGTCTGCGTTACAACCGCGTAGCCCCGGCGGTGCGACCAAACCGATTGCCGCCGCGGGGCGCGCCGTCCGCAACACGCCACGCCACGTGCGCAACAGCACACCACAATACCGAGCGCGCAGCAGCGCGCCACGATACAGCAGCGCGGCATCATGACAATGTAGGCCATCTAGACGATGGAGGGCAGCATCGCGACCGTCCTCCATCTCATGTTCTCGGTGGAGCAGGGCTTTGCGGCCGAACGTGGAAAGCCCCTGCTTGCATGCCATGGCCAGGCGTTTGCCGAGCGCATCAGGCAGGTTTGGGAGGGCATCAAGCGCAACGGCAAGGAAGTGCTTGTGGGCGTGCCGGCGCGCAACCAGCGCATCTACATGCGGGGCGTCCGTGGCGCCGACGGCTCATGGATCGGTTTCTTCGAGCGTTTCGAGCTGAACCAGAAGCTGTAGCGATGGCGTCGCGTTCGGCGGGCTCATGAGACTTTCCGCGGGGAGCCCCTGCGCGGAGGAGCGCCCCGCCTGGTGCCTTCCCGGGCGAGGGGCAAAAGACGGCCCTCACAGATGGTCCACCGCACGGTATAATCGGCGCATCGGAGATGAAAACACGACCCCGTCGGGTAGTCGGGGTGCGGGCGCCGCCCGTCAGTAACCTGCCTCCTTGGTTGTCCCTTCTCCGCGTGGCTTTCTACATAAAGGAGGTACCAGCCATGCGGAAGACAGCCGTGTCCTCCACCCTCGTCGTGCGCTTCGACGGCCAGTTCTGGGTGGGGATCGTGGAGCGTGTCGAGGACGGCCGCCTCAGCGCGTGCCGCGTCGTGTTCGGCGCCGAGCCCTCGAACGAGGAGGTCCTCGACTTCGTGCTCAGGGAGTGGGTGAGGCTACCCCTCGGCCCCGCTGTCGCCTGCGAGGAGCGGGCGATGGCGAGAAACCCGAAGCGCCGTGCACGCCAGGCCGCCCGCGAGCTGAAGAAGCGCGGACCCTCAACGAAGGCCCAGGTCGCGCTCGCCGAGCAGCGCGAGGCCCTGGCGCAGGAGTCCGCCGCCCGCGATAAGGAGCACAAAGAAGAGGAGAGGCGCCAGCGCTTCGAGCAGAGACGGGAGAAGTCGAAGAGGAAGCACCGGGGTCACTGACGAGTCCTCGCTTGCCGAGGGCGAGTGCTCTTCGCAGCTCGACCGCCTGCGTCGCCGTTGCACACAAGGGAGCCCGAGCCGTCAGGTCCCGCTCAAGGGGACCGCGATGGTGGCCACCGCGCCGCCCGAGGGGCTGTTGGCGAGCGAGACAGAGCCCCCGTGGGTGCGCGCGGCCTCGGAGGCGGCGTGGAGGCCGAGCCCGTAGTGGCGGCCCCCGTCGCGCGAGGAGCGGGAGGAGTCGTCCGTGAAGAGGCGCTCGCAGCCGCGCTCGAGGGCTGCGGGAGAGAAGCCCGGCCCGTCGTCGGTGACCTCGATGACGAAGCTCCCGCCCGCGACGTCGCAGGAGACCGCCACGCGCGAGCGGGCGTGCTCGGCGGCGTTGGCCACGAGGTTCGCGGCGGCCCGCGCCAGGGCGGCTCGGTCGAGCGGGGCCTCGGGCGCGCCCGCGACGGCGGGGCCCGTGGCCGCGTCGAGCGCCACGCCGCGCGCCCGGGCGACCTGCGCGGCCTCGGCGACGACCTGCTCGCAGAGCTCGGCCGGCCGCACGGGAGCCCTCTCCGCCCCGCCGGACCCGCGAGAGGCCTCGATGAGCAGGCGCACGTAGCCGTCGAGCCTCTCGGCGCCGTCCGAGATGTCGCGCGCGGCGGCCGCGAGGTCGGCGTCCCCCTCGTCCCCCAGCTCCTCCGCCACGAAGTCGGCGTTGGCGCGCAGCACGGTGAGCGGCGTCTTGAGGTCGTGGGCGAGCGACGCCACCTGCTCGCGCTGCTCGCGCTCCGCGGCCCAGCGGGCCTCGAGCGACTCGGCGAGGGAGGCCCGCATGGCGTCCATCGCGGCGAGGACGTCGTTCACCTCGCGCACGTTGGTGCTGCCGACCGCGAAGCCGAGCTCTCCCGCGCCGACGCGCCCCGCCGCCTCCGTGAGCGGCGCCATCTTGCGCGAGATCACTCGGCTCGCGCGGCGCGCCACGAGCGCGAGCGCGAGCGCGCTTCCCGCCGCGGCGCCGGCGAGCATGAGGTTCTGCGGGTTGGGGAGCAGGCCGGCGAGGTCGCGCGAGACCCACTGCGGCAGGTACTCGCTGACGAGCGCGCAGGCCCCGCCGCCCTCGAGCGGGAACGCGGCGTAGGTGAGGCCGGAGCCCCCGCCTGTGATCTCGACGGTGCCGGGCGCGGCGTCGAGGACCGCACCCGCCTCCTGCCGGGCGTGGTCCAGCCGTGCGCCCCCGAGGTCCGTCTCGCTCACCTCCCCGCTCTCGTCCACGACGGCGTAGCGGTAGGCCGTGGGTATGTCCTCCGGCCCGAGGCCTTCCCCTGCGGCCAGCAGGGCCGCGACCCCGCGCGCGTTGGCCGGCCCCCAGCTTGCCTCGTAGACCCATCCCATGTTGATCGTCGCGGAGAGCGCCATGAACGAGGCGAGCCACGCCGCGGCGACCGCCGCGAACGCGTAGGCGAAGTAGCGCGCTATGACGAAGGAGAGCGGCATGCCCCCGCGCCCCCGCGCTCCGGTCCTCAGGGCTGCCACTTGTACCCCATCCCCCAGACGGTCGCGATCGGGTCGGCTCCGGCCTCGGAGAGCTTCCTCCGGGCGCGGCTGACCTGCATGGATATGGCCGCGTCGTCAGCGTCGCTGTCCCAGCCGAGCACCGCCTCGCGGATCTGCGCGCGGCTCATGACCTGCCCGGGGTGGCGGGCGAGGTGCTCGCAGATGGCGTACTCGGTGGGCGTGAGCGGCACGGCCTCGCCGCCCACGGCGAGCTCGCGCGCCCCGAGGTCGAGCCGCACCTCCCCGAAGGAGAGGGCGTGCGAGCGCGGCCTGCGCTCCCGGCGCAGGTGGGCCGCGACCTTGGCGCGCAGCTCCGCGGCCCCGAAGGGCTTGCGGACGTAGTCGTCGGCGCCCAGGCCGTAGCCGGCCACGGCGTCCTCCTCGGCCACGCGCGCGGTCAGGAAGATGATGGGCCCGTCGAAGTCCGGGCGGATCCTCCGCACGAGCTCGAAGCCGTCGAGCCCCGGCATCATGACGTCGCAGAGCACGAGGTCGAAGCGCGAGAGGTCCGTCCCCGGGACCGCCGTCGGGTCCGCGACCCTGACGACCTCGTGGCCGTCGCGGCCGAGCACGCGCGCGAGCGCGTCGAGGATCGCGCGCTCGTCGTCCACCGCCAGTATCCTCGCCATGTTCGACCTCCCGATGTTCCAGTCGGAATTGTACCAGCGCGCCGCTCAGCGGCCCAGCGCCCCGCGCGCGGCCGCGGGCGCCTCGTCCGCGTCGCACGCGCGGTAGCGCACGCCCGAGCCGCCGCGCGCCTCGATCTCGAGCCAGCCCTCGCCGTCCGACTCCCGCCCGAAGAAGATGAGCTGGAGCTCGCGGACGTTGCCCTCGGCGTCCGCCGCCTCCACCAGGTAGACGTAGTTCGCCCCCGTCCCGGTGGCGTCGGCGTAGGAGCTCGCGTGGCTGCCGGGATCGGGCGCGGGCGCCCACATGGCGACCTCCGGGTTGGGCAGCACGCGGTCGGCGACCGAGCGCAGGGCGGGACCCCAGCCGGCGTCGAGCAGGGCGTTCCCGCCCAGGACGAGCGCCACGGCAAGAAGGGCGAGCATGGCGGCGACGAGCGGCTTCCTACGCATCTGCCCTCCCGTCCTCGAAGCGGCGGAACCAGGCGAGAAGGACGGCGGCGGCCGCCAGGGCGAGCACGAGGCCGGCGAGCGCGGTCTCGAGGAGCGGGCCCGTCGCGCGCGCGACGTCGATGAAGGCCTCCACCCCGAGTGACCCCAGGCGCGCGGGCCAGGCGAGCGGCACCCAGCTCAGAGGCGTCGCCAGGGCGCCGGTGAGCTCGCCGGTCATGAGGCCGTGCGCGAGCCCTCCCACCGAGAAGAACGCGAGGAGCGTCCCCGCCGCGCCGACGCCGATGGCGGCGTTGCGGCCGAGGCGCAGGGCCACGCCGAGCCCAAGCGCGTAGAGGGGCAGGCTGCCCAGCGCGACGCCCGCCCAGGCGGCCGCGAGCGGGGCGGGCCCGAGCGGCAGGCGCCCGGCGGCGGCGAGCGCGGCCCCGAACACGCCGAGCGCCACGGCGAGCGCGCCCGCGCCGAGCGCCGCAAGGACGAGCAGCTTCGCCGCGACGGCGCGCCCGCGCGAGGGGACCGCCGTGAGGTTGGCGAGGCGCCCGGCGGAGCGCTCCTCGTCCACGGCGAGCCCGCAGACGATGGCGGACATGAGCGGCATGAGGGCGCCGAGGAACTGGGCGTAGGCGTCCGCGCCCAGCGCCGGGTCCCATCGGGCGACGGAGAAGTACTCGCCGCAGGCAAGGCCGGCGGCCAGGCCGCAGACGAGGTGCACCGCCACGAGCGGGGAGTGCCCGAGGCGCAGGGCCTCGGAGCGCAGGGCCCGCGGGAGCGTCATGCGCGGCGCCGGGCCGGAGAGTCGTGCCATGGCCATCACCTCTCCTCGGAGCGCGCGAACCAGGACGCGCCCACCGCCGTGAGCGCGACGAACGCGAGCGCGCAGACCGCAAGGCCCGCCAGCGTGAGCATGCCGTCCGCCGCGAGCGCCCCGCCGAGCGCCATGTCCGCCGCGAGCGGCTCGCCGCTCGGCAGCACGGGGATGAAGCTCGTGGGGATGACCATGCTCGCCGATGGCGGGAAGAGCTGCGGCAGCGGCACCAGCGACCAGGCGAACCCGCCCACGAGCTGCACGGCGAGCGGACAGAAGATCCCCGCGAGCATGCCGAGCCGCGCCGTGAGGAAGAGCCCCGCGGGGACCATCCACGCCGCGGTCACCGTGTTCACGAGCGCGCAGAGGAGCATCGTGAGCGTGCCTGCGGCCGTGAGGCCCTGCGAGGAGAACGCCGACCCCGCGAGGTAGATGCCGAAGACCACGAGGTTCGAGAGCGCGCAGAGCGCGAGGCACCAGAGCGCCTTGGCCCACCAGGCGCGCCCGAGAGGGAAGCCCAGGCCCAGCACGCCCCGCATCCGCGTGCGCGCGTCGGCCTGCGCCACGCAGGCGACCACGAGCGAGAGCGCCACGGGCAGGAAGAGCGCGTACCAGTAGTTCCACGCGCTGAAGGACTGCGCGCCCCGGTAGGGCATCGCGCCGAGCAGAGGCATCGGCAGCGCCATGAGCACGGCCAGGCGAACCGGCGCCGCGTGGCGCGACTTCAGCGCCTCGGCGCGCAGGCCCGCGATCAGGCCGGTCTTCTCGCCCGTCATGCTGCCACCTCCCCGCGTGCGCGCCGCCCCTCCCGGCAGACGCCCATGAAGAGCTCCTCGAGGTCCTCGCCTGGGCGCAGGGCGTCCTCGTAGGCGAGGCGCCCCCGGTAGATGATGCCGACCGTGTCCGCCATCTGCTGCACCTCGGACAGGATGTGGCTCGAGACGAGCACCGTCGTGCCCGCCGCCGCGAAGCCGCGTATCTGGTCGCGCAGCTCCTCGATGCCGATGGGGTCGAGGCCGTTGGTGGGCTCGTCGAGCACGAGCAGGCGCGGCCGGGCGAGCAGCGCCAGCGCGAGTCCCAGGCGCTGCTTCATGCCCATCGAGAAGCGCCCGGCGCGCTTGCGCCCGGTGTCCGCGAGGTCCACGGCCGCGAGCATCTCGTCGATGCGGGACTCGGGCAGTCCCAGCAGCGTGGTGCGCACGCGCAGGTTCTCGCGCGCGGTGAGGTTGGGGTAGAGCGGCGCCTCCTCGATGAGGCTGCCGATGGCGTAGAGGTCCTCCCGGCGCCAGGCTTGCCCGGCGAAGAGGATCTCGCCGGCGGTCGGCCGCAGCATCCCGCAGATCATCTTGAGCGTGGTCGACTTGCCGGCGCCGTTGGGTCCGAGCAGGCCGTACACCTCGCCCTCGCGGATGTGGAGGTTCACGTCCGCCACGGCCTCCTGCGCCTGGTCGCCGCGGCCGAAGCGCTTGGTGAGCCCGCGCGTCTCGAGCATGTAGCCCATGGGTTCGTCCCTTCTCTTCCGGGCGCGCGGTCCGAGTCGCCGTGCCCGCGCGCCTCGCCTTTCGGGTTCGCCATCCATGGTGGGGCGCGTTTCTAACGAAGCAATAACGACTGATGGCGAAAGTTTTTTCAATCCGACCGCTCATCCGGGGCCGCCGCTGCGTTAATAGGGATAGAGGGAGGTGACGCCGTGGGCGAGAGGAACGGGCGGACGGACGAGGCGGAGCGCCTCGTCGGCGAGCACTACGCGGACGTGCTGCGGTACTGCCGCAGGCACGCGCCGGCGGGGCTCGCCGAGGACGCCGCCCAGGAGACGTTCCTGCGCTTCGTCCGCGCCCGCTCGCGCTACCGGGATCGGGGCCGCGCCCGCGCCTACCTCGTCACAATAGCCCGCAACGTCTGCGCCGACATGGCGCGCGACCGCGCCTCCTCGTGGGCCGATCTCCCGGAGGTGCTCCCCGGCGGGGGCGACCCGGGCGAGGCGGACGACCGCCGCGACCTGGCCTCCGCGCTCGCCCGGCTGCCCCGCGCCCAGCGCGAGGCGCTCGAGCTCAGGTACGGGGAGGGCCTCACGGTCGGCGAGGTGGGCGCCGCGCTGGGCATGAGCAGGTTCGCCGCGGCGCGCGCCCTGTCGTCGGCGCTCGACGCGCTGCGGGCGGATTTGGACGTTCAAGCCGATAAGGGCAGGGAGGTCTGAGATGAGGATGCGAGAGAGACGCGCCCTCGAGGACGCGCTGCGGGACCACTACCGGGCGGCGCCCGGCACCGACGCCGCCGCGCCCCGCGCGCTCGTGGAGGCGGTCGCGGCCGAGATGGCCCGGCCCGCCCGGCCGCGCGCCGCGGAGGTCGTCGCCGGACAGGCCCGCCGCGTCGGTGCGGGGGCGTGGGCGCTGCACGCGGCGCTCGCCCTTCTCGCCGTGCCGTGCGCCCTCTCCGGGGTCGGCGTCGGGACGGTCGCGGCGGCCCTCGGGGCGGCGCTCGCGCTCGCCTCGCTCGCGGGCGTCACGCGCTCGCGCTCCTGCGGCATGGCCGAGCTCGAGGCCGCGTGCCCCGTGAACGCCCAGGCCGCGGCCTGGGCCCGGGGGCTCGTGCTCTGCTGCGCGGACGCCCTCGCGATCGCCCTCCTCGCCGCCCTCTCCGGCCCGGCGGGGGGCGCGCCCTGGGCCGTGCTCGCCCAGGGGCTCGCGCCCTACCTCGCGGCCCTCGGGGCAGGGCTCCTCGCAGCCCGCCGCGCGGCGAGCCCGGACGCGACGGTCGCCGCCGCCGCCGCCGCGGCCGGGGTGTGCGCCGCCTGCGTCCTCGCGCGCACCGTCTGCCCGGCGGCCTTCGGCCCCGCGGCGGCGCTCGCCTGGTGGGCGGCCGCGGCGGCGGCCCTCGCCTTCGCCGCGGCGCAGGCCCGCGCGTGGCTGCGCGCGGCGGCGTCCGGCTTCGCCGACGCGCCCGCGTCCGCAGGCGCGCTCTAGCGACCCCACCGTAAGACCGACTACCAGAGAGGAAATCCAGCATGGAACTGACGCTCGACCGGCTGACCCGGGAGTTCGGGCCCAAGATCGCCGTGGACCGCGTGAGCGCGACGCTCGCCCCCGGCGTCTACGGCCTGCTCGGCGCCAACGGCGCCGGCAAGACCACGCTCATGAGGATGGTCTGCGGGGTGCTGCGCCCCACCTCGGGCGAGGTGCGCTACGACGGCGCCCCCGTCGCGCGCATGGGCGACGAGTACCGCGCCCTCCTCGGCTACCTGCCGCAGGACTTCGGCTACTACCCGGAGTTCACGGCGCTCGACTTCATGGAGTACATGGCCGCCCTCAAGGGCCTCGGCCGGCGCGACGCGCGCGACCGCTCGCTCGCGCTGCTGGAGCGCGTGGGGCTCGGCGGCGAGGAGCGCCGCCGCATCCGGACCTTCTCCGGCGGCATGCGCCAGCGCCTCGGCATCGCGCAGGCCGTCCTCAACGACCCCGAGGTCCTCGTGCTCGACGAGCCCACGGCCGGGCTCGACCCCAAGGAGCGCGTGCGCTTCCGCAACCTCATCGCCGGCCTCGCGCGCGACATGATCGTCCTTCTCTCCACGCACATCGTCTCCGACGTGGAGCACATCGCCGATGAGATCCTCGTGATGCGGGCGGGGTCGGTCGTGCTCTCGGGACCGCCCGACGAGCTCGTGGCGGAGGCCGAGGGCAGGGTCTGGGAGGCCGTCGTCCCGGCCGGGCGTGCCGAGGCGCTCGAGGCCGCGCTCACGGTGGGCAACGTCCGCCACCTCGAGGGCGGGCGGGCGCTCCTGCGCTACGTGGCGGACGAGCCCAGGGTGCCGGGCTCCGCCCCCGCCGAGCCCACGCTCGAGGACCTGTACCTGTACGTGTTCCGCGACGGCGCCGCCGGGGCGGGCTCGCCCCGCGCCGCCCGCGGGGCCCACTTCAAGGAGGGACGCCATGCCTAGGCTCATCCTGTTCGAGCTCAAGAAGATGCTCTCCCGCCGCGCGCCGCTCGCGGCCAACGTCGGCGTCGTCGTCTTCCTCGTCGCCATCATGGCGCTCAACGTGGTCCAGACCAAGACGGCGAACGCCCGGGGCGAGATCGTCTCCGGCACCGAGGCGATCGCGCAGATGCGCACCGACGCCGAGGAGCACGCGGGCGCCGTCACCGCCGAGCGAGCTGCGGAGGACATAGCCGCCTACCAGGAGACGGTCTTCTCGCGCATCGACCGCGACGCCGTGACCCAGATGACGGGCTCGACCGTCTACGACCTCATGTTCCAGAGCTTCTCCGACGAGGAGGTCTACGAGCTCTACAACCCCTACTGGAGCTGGCTGCTGCGCCCCTGGCGGATCTCGGGCGAGGAGCCCGCGCAGACGGCCGCCCGCGTGACGCCCGAGATGGCGGCCGACTGGTACGGCGCCGCAGACGACCTGACCCAGGCGGCCCTCGACGACGGCCAGGGCGGCATGTGGGAGTACTCCGAGGCGGAGCGCGCGTACTGGACGGAGATGCGCTCCTCCGTGCCCGAGCCCATCGAGTACGGCTACTCGGGCGGCTGGGACAACGTCGTCAACTGCGCGGCCTTCCTCGTCTTCCCGATCCTCGCGGCGTGCGTGACGCTGGCGCCCGCGTTCTCCTTCGAGTACAGCTCCGGCGCCGACGCGGTGGTGCTCGCCACCCGGCGCGGCCGCTCGACGCTCGTGGCGGCCAAGGTCGCGGCGGGGCTCGCCTACGCGACCGCCCTCTTCGCCCTCAGCGCCGCCATCATCGTCGGGGTCTCGCTCGCCTTCTACGGAGCGGAGGGCTTCGGGCTCTCGGTCCAGAGCATGGCGCTCTCCTCGCCCTACCCGCTCACGGCGGGGCAGGCCGCGCTCGCGTGCGTGGGGCTCATGTACGCTGCGTGCCTGGGCTTTTCGTGCCTCACGCTCGCGCTCTCGTCGCGCACCCCCTCGACGCTCGCGGTCTTCCTGACGGACGTGGTGCTCGTGCTGCTCACGGGGCTCGTCCCCTCGGCCGGCGTGGGCGCGCTCGAGCGCGTGCTCGCCCTCTTCCCGATCAACTTCGCCAACTTCAGCGTGCTCTACACGGCGCTCGAGTCCTACCCGCTCGGCCCGGCCGTGTTCGACCTCGTCGGTATGGTGCTCCTCGTCTACGCGGCGCTCGTGCTCGTCTCGACCCCCGTGGCGGTGGTCTCCTTCAGGAGGCGCCAGGTGGCGTAGCCGCCCCGCCCGACTCGGCAGGGCCGCCCAGAAGACAGTCCCCACGGGCGGCCCCGGCGGCGGGGCTCACATCCAGCGGAACACCGCGCGGAACAGCCACCTGATTGCCCTCATGAGAGCCTCATCGCTCACACCCCCTCCCCGGCCGCCGAGACCGCCTCGGCGGCCTCCTCGCGCGCCGCGAGCGTGAACCCGTAGAGCGCGCACGCCTCCTCCGCGCCGAGGTCGGGCCTCGCGCGCGACACCGCGCCGTCGAGCCACAGCGCCCGCCGCAGGAGGCAGGCCCCGGGGTCGCCCTCGTAGAGGCGCTGCTCGGCGGCGGACAGCCGCCGGTCGTCGACGAGCGAGCCGCCGAGGCGCCAGTACCTGAGCCTCCCGTCCCTGCTCACGGACTCTATCGAGCGGACCTCCTCCGGCGAGGCGAGCATGAGCCGCCAGCCGCGCCTGCGATCGGCGACGCCCCCCTCGCCCGGGCCGTAGCTGTTCGCCTCGACCCAGAGCCCGCCGCTCTCCATGCGGTCGAACCTCAGGCGGTACTCCGTGGCGAGCGGCTGGCCGCGGCCCTCGCAGAGCCGCTCGAGGTCGAAGACGTCCTCGCGCCCGTCGGCGTAGCTCACTTCGACGACCATCGGCTCCCCCTCTCGCCCCTCTCTCCTCTCTCCGCGCGCCCTCGTCGCGCCCGCCGCCGGGCGCTGCGCCGGCCCGCCCGCCGCGCCCCGCGGGGCCCCGGCGGGGTGCGGTCTGCCGCGGGGGCCGCGGCGCAGCCTCCGGGATGGCCACCCCCTTGCGCTCGAAGAGCTCGCGGGCATCCCTCAGGGCCGCCGCGCCCGCGGCGTCCCCGCGGGCCTCCAGCGCCTCGGCCCGCCGCTCCAGGTCTGCCGCGCCGCGGACGCGGTATCGCTCCAGCGCGCCCACGGCCCGGGCGAGCTCGTCGAGCTCGGCGAGGTCCTCGACCTCCAGCGCGGAGCGCGCGACGCGCTCCACCTCCTCGCGGGGCAGCGCGGGCGGGGCCGACCCCGCCCAGCGGGCCTCGATGGCGGCGCGGCCGTACTCGAGCCCGAGCCCCTCTCCGCGCACCCTGCGCGAGGGCGTCCCGGCGAGCGAGTACACCCAGTCGCGCCTGCCGCCGCGCGGCGAGGCGTCCGAGAGCTCGACCCCCATGGCGGCGAGGGCCGAGCGGAACTCCCCCTCGCGGCGCGACACGGCGCGCGCCGCCTCCACCCTGCCGCGGATGTCGGCCACCCAGGAGCGCCCGCCCCTGGCGGCTATCTCGCGCTCGGCGCGCCTGACGTGGACGCGCTGCGCCGTGCGCGGCCTCCCGCGCCCCGACCCCGCGCGTTCGTTGGAGTAGCGGTGGGCGAAGCCCCGCTCCGCCTCCATGCGCTGCAGCGAGCGGTTGAGCTCGAGGGGGTCGGGCACCTGGAGGCGCCTGCCCGTCGAGAGAACGGTGTTGTTCACGACGACGTGCGCGTGGGGTATGCGCCCGGCTTTGTCGTCGTGGTAGACGACGGCCACCTCGCAGTCGGGGAACCAGCGCCGGGCCCACGCCGTCGCGAGCTCCCTGAGCTCGGCGAGCGACACGCCGTTGCGGGGGTCGGGCGAGATCACGTAGTGCTTCCAGGTCCTCGCCGCGCGCCCGCGCCAGGGCAGGTCGTTGCCCGCCGCCGCGCGCGTGGCGTCCATGGCGGCGGCCCAGTCGTAGGGGCCGTGCTCGGGCAGGCCGCCGGGGCCCTCGCCCGCGACGGGCGGGGCGAGGTTCAGGAAGTCCCGGGCGAGCGCGCGCCCGCCCCGCTCGAGGTAGCGCATGACGCCGCGCGCCGAGGTGTGGCCGGTCATCGCCTTGAGGTTCGTCACGGCAGCCCCCTAGAGGAAGAGCGCGGCGCGCCCGGTGAGCGACGCCATCTCGCGGCAGAGGCCCCCGGCCGCCCCGTTCACCGCGGAGAGCTCCGCGCGGGCGTCGCGCAGGGCCTCGGCCATGTCGCCGTAGTCGCGCGAGCCGTGCCGCAGGTGGAACGCGACGGAGTTGAGCGCGTGTACGCCCTGGTTGTAGTGGTAGCCCCAGCGCCTGAGCTCCCGCGCGATGCGCAGGCACGTCGCGGTGTCCAGCACGATCGGCCCGCCCTCCGAGGCCGCGCGGGCGGCGAGCCCTGGGTCCGCCGCGGCGAGGCGCACCATGAGGCGGACGAGATCCGACAGGCTCAGCCCCATCGCCCCGGCGACCTCCTGCGCGCGCTCCTTGTCCTCCCTCGCGAGCCTGACGTACAGGCGCTCGGGGTACCTCTCCATGGGCTCCCTCCCTCTCCGTCCCAGGGGCGCGGGGGCTCCCCCGCTGCGCGCCGCGAGCACGGCGGCGATCGCGAAGCCATCGCCGCCGCGCCCCGGCCCGATCCCGATCCGCGGTCATCGGAATCGGGCCGGGTGGCGCCCGCCGGGCGCCGCGGCGCGCTGCTCCGGGCGCCGTGCGCACGGAGCAGGCTACTTGCTAGGCCAACGGCTCCGGGAGTCGCTTCCGGCCCCGCCGGCCTCCCGCGTGCGCACGCCACGAGTGTATCCGCCCGGCGGCGCGCGCGGCAGATGACGGGATGGCAGGGGGCCGGGGAGGTCGCCCGGCCCCCGCCTCGGTTACCGCCGCGCCCTGCGCACCGTCTGGGTCCGCAGGTAGTTGTTGATGTTGCCCGACCAGCCGGCGTCGTCCTCCCCGTACATGGCCACGTAGGGCACGAGGCCGACGTCGCACCCGTTGACCAGCCGGCCCTCGTACCCTACGCCGACCACGGGGTAGGCCTCGAAGCGCCCGTCGACCCGCCGCACGAACACCTCGTCCCCGGGGACGACCTCGGCGACGGGCACCTCCTCGGCGTCGAGGTAGGCCCCGAGCCTCTGGTCCTTGGGCTGCGAGGCGTCGATGGCGCGCAGCATCTCGGCGCGGTCGTGGGCCCGCTGCTCCTCCTCGGGGCGGACATCCCGCATCCCGATGGGCTCCCAGCCGGGGCCGTACTCCGTCCGCAGGCGCTCGGCGATGCGCCACCCCTCGATGACGTAGACCCCGTTGTCGCCGGGGTCCATGCGCGCGTCGCCCAGGTAGCGCGAGATGCCCACGGAGAGCCCCTCGGCGCCCATGAAGTTCGCCACCACCTGGCAGAGCCTCGCCCAGCCGTAGGAGTCGTTGTCCGGGGAGCGGAACCCCCGCAGCTCGCAGTACTCGAGGAACGCCCCGACGGAGTCCCTGCCCCCGTTCCAGTGCAGGTAGACGCCCAGATCCCGCTTCCTCGTGGTGATGACCGCCCTGTTTCCCATCTTCGGTCCTTCCTCTCGGATCCGCGCCCGCCGGATGCAAGCGCGCTTGCTTCCGGCTTGCCTGCCGCCCGCCCGGAGGCGGAGGCGGGTCAACGAGCTGCGGGAAGGCCCGGAGGGCCGGTCTCTGCACCGATGCCGCGCAGCGGGATCTGTGGAGGGATCCCGCGGCGACATTGACGCGCCAGAGGCGGAGGGCACAGCCCCCGCCGCGGGGGTGCGGGGGCGCGCCGCCCCCGCGGGGGGATCCGGCCCCGGGCGCTCCCAGGGGCCGGCCTGCCCTAGCCTCGCGTCCCGACGATCCGCTCGATACGGCGGCACGCCTGGGCGAGCGCGCGGGCCTGGACGTCGAGCCACTCCTCGCGCCGGTTCGGTTGGAGCTCCCCGCCGCGCGTGCGTCTGAGCTCCCACGGCGCGCAGAGGGCGCGGGCTATGTCCGCGTCGTAGGCGAGCGCGCAGCCGCCCCAGCTGTAGGCGGGCCAGTCCGCCGCCCCGTTCAGCAGGGCCTCCCGGACGCCCCCAGGCACGAGCTCGGCGCCCGGCCCCAGCTCCTCGAGCATCCCGACGGCGTAGGAGGTGACGCCCCTGTCCCATGCGCTGCGGCCCCTGCGCCCCTCCAGCTCCGCGATGACCTCGCTCGCCTTCATGTCCCGCTCCCTTCCGGCCTCCCGGCCCGTAGAATCTCCGCCCGTGGGCAAAGCGGAAGACGCTTGCCCTGCGGCGCCTTGCGCTTTGCTCCCTGAAGCGCCGCGCCGAGGCGAGGGGGGTCAGGGGATGTTCGCGGCAACCCCCACCAATCGGAGCGGAGCGCAGATTTGTGCGGGGTTCCGTGAGCGCCCCTGACGCCGCGCAGCGGAGGCGCAACACGTGGGAATGGGACGGATGGGAAGTTAAGGAAAGTTAGAGGCGACTTGAAGAGATGCGTATCCGCAGCTCGAAGCCCCGCCCATCAAAAAAAGAGGGGCAATTCCCCTCTTTTGGAAAGTTAGGCTGCCCCTTAGGCCCAGTATGGGACGTAGCGCATGTGGCGCGGCGCCGTGTTGGGGTCGACGGGCTTGACTAAGCCTGCGGCAACGGTGTCTCGAATCAAGACGCCACCCGAAGGCCACCGCCGCATCTCGGGCATGGGCTGCCACAAAGTTGGGACTTAGGACGGCGAAGCTGGTTTACTACGACGTTGCTACGACATTTGCTGCGACATGGGATGTCGTAGTATTTTCCACTCTCCGCTTTTATCGGAGCCCGCTGGAGGTGGGATCCTTGCGACGTGCAGGTGGGCGCGGTAATGCGGTGGGTCGCTCCGGTGGAGAATCGCAACCGGTCGGGTTTATACTGATGAGGAGCTGCTTTTATATGCGAAAGGTGAGATTTATGGAGAAGAAGACAGTATTCGTTGCGTTTGCAATCGAGGACGAGCGTCAACGCGATTTTCTGAAGGGTCAGTCGCTCAACACGAAGTCGCCCTTCGAGTACATCGATATGTCGGTCAAGGAGCCGTACGCAACCGCCTGGAAGGAGAAGGTCCGCACTCGCATTAAGCGCTCCGACGGCGTGATTGCGCTCGTAAGCAAGAACTCGTTGAGCTCAAGTGGGGAAAAGTGGGAAATCGGCTGCGCGCGCGAGGAGGGGAAGAAGGTGCTGGGAATCTGGGCGTATAGCGATGACCGAACTGATCTTCCCGGTGTACGCACGGTTTCATGGACCTGGAGCCATATCGAAGATTTCATCGACAGCCTGTAGGAGCTGGGCGATGGACAGGATGGCCCTAGTAGTTGGAGTTAACTACTATTCTGACAAGCGCATACCAAATCTTTCGGGTTGTGTGAACGATGCCAAGGAGGTCGCGCGCCTCCTCAAGCACAACGGGGATTCCTCTCGGAGCAGAAACTTTGACTGCAAGGAGCTGTATGCAGCCGGCCCAGACCATGCCGTGAATCGCGCCGCGATCAAAGATGAGGCGCGCAGGTTGTTTCAGTCAAAAGCCGAAATAGCGCTCTTCTACTTTTCTGGACACGGGTATATCGAGTCAACCGGCGGGTTTATCAATGGGTCTGATTCCACTCGGGGGGACGAGGGGCTCTCTCTGAGGGAACTCGTTGATCTGGCGAACGGCTCGAGCGCGCGCCACAGAATCGTTATCCTTGACAGCTGCTATTCAGGGGCGGCGGGATCGGTCGCGGGCATGGAGAACCATGCCGCAATCGCGGAGGGCGTCACCATACTCACCGCCTCGCGAAGCGATCAGCCCTCGCTTGAGCGTAAGGGGCATGGCGTTTTTACAAGTCTCCTCATAAACGCCCTAGAGGGCGCTGCGGCGAACCTGACGGGCAGCATCACGCCGGGCAGCGTCTATGCGCACATCGATCAATCGCTTGGCATGTGGGACCAAAGGCCCGTTTTCAAAACGAACACGGACAGCTTCGTGTCGCTGCGCGAAGTCGATCCCGCAATCTCGCTCGATGATTTGCGGGAGCTGAAAAAGCTCTTCCCAACAGAGGACTATGAATACAGGCTGGATCCGTCGTATGAACCAAGGGACGAGGGAAGAACAGACGCTATGCCTCCGGCAGAGCCCAGGAACAACCGGGTGTTCTCTCTGCTCCAGAAATACAACCGGCATGGTCTTCTGGTTCCAGTTGGCGCCGACCATATGTGGAACGCGGCGATGGAGAGCAAGTCCTGCCGGTTGACGCTCCTCGGCAAGCATTATCGAAGGCTTGCGGACCAAGGCCTGCTTTGACACGTTGACTAACGAGGCTTTCAGCGATCATGCTCAAACTTTAGGGCTTGCGGCAAGAGGTCGGATAACACTCAGGCCGTTTGATGCTCATCGAGGAGCTTTAGCTTCTCGATGAGCATCTTCGTAAGCTCCTCGTCTTGAATGAGATCTATACCGAAGCACTTCTTTCCCGCGTCCTTGAGGGATGCGCCGATGTGATACGCGGTCGAACTGTCGAGGATAAGGAAGCGGTCGTGGAACGTTCTGGTGCGACGGACGGTGAGCTGCGGGTACTGTGCGTTGAACACGTCGACGTCGCCTTGAGTGAGCCGGTTGCCGGAGGTGTAGACGGTCACCGCGACGCCCTCGCGCTTCTTTGCGAGGATGTTCAGGGTGTGGACGTCTGCGTAGCCGTCCACGAGGGCGATTTCGCGCTCGGCGCGGCCCACGAGATCTGTCAGCAGACTGAAGGCGTCGAACATCTGCCCGGCGAAGAAGATCCGCTGGGGTTTCTCGACCTCGCCTTCGAGCAGGCGGAACACCTGGTTGAAGCGCTCGTCGGTTGATTGCTGAAACGCCGCCTGACTCAACTCGACGCCGCGCAACCGCTCAAACAGGGTGGCGTTCTCGGCGAGGAGGTGGCGCATGGCGACGAACGCCCTCATGATACTGATACTGGTCTGCACCGCCACTTCGCTGCGTAGCACGCCGGACAGCATGGCTATGCCCTGCTCGGTATAGGCATAGGGGAGGTAACGCCGCCCGCCGCGGCCCTCCATTGTCTTTGAGGTTCCAATTTGGCACCTCAAAGACTCGTCCTCCTCCTTGGTCAGTTGAAAACGGAAGTCCTCGGGGAATCTGTCAGCGTTGCGCGCGGCGGCGCGGTTGAGATTCTTCGTCTCTACCTCGTATAACCGAGCGAGATCGGTATCGAGCATGATCTGCTGCCCACGGACGGTATGGATTAGGGGCTCTATGTTTGCGGAATCGACCAGGGCTATCGGCGCGCTCGTTTCGACCGATTCGTTCTCGGCATCAAAATCGCTCATGGTTCCTCGATTCAAAGATGGGGACGCTCCTGCGTCGAAAGCATTTTATCATCCTGGGGCTTTGTCGCCTGCCGGTCCAGTGGCGATGACCTCTGACGTTAGGGAGGGAGTGTGCTTCGTCGTGGCGACGTCGGCCCTAAGCTTCCCTCGCCATGACGGTGATCCGGCTCCCGTCGATGACGATGGGCGCGCCCGCCCCGCGCTGGATCTCCAGGAGATCGGCGGCCGAGGACACCGTGATCCGCCACTCTTCGACCCAGGCGGCGCGGCCGTCGCGCACGACCTCGCGCTCGACGAGCTTCGCGCCGGGACAGGGGCAGAGGTCCGGGTTCGGCCCGACGACGGTGAGCCTCACCGGCTCCGCGGGCGCTACGGCCGCGGTGGCCCGCTCCCCGGCCGGCTGATTGGCGCGCGCCTCCTCGCCCGGGGCCTCCTGCCCGCCGCCTCCGGTTCGCAGCAGCCTCCCCATGAGGTCGGCGGCCTCGCGGTCGTTCCCTCCCATCATGTGCGCGTACACGTCCATCGTCATGCTCGACACCTCGTGGCCGAGCCTCCCCTGCACGCTCTTCGGGTCGATGCCGTTGCCGATCAGGAAGGTGGCCTGCGTGTGCCTCAGCTCGTGGAAGTCGTAGCCGACGTAGCGCCTCCGCTTGCGGCCGCCCTCCTCGGCCTCCTCCATTCTGCCGAGGCCGTGCTCGATGAAGTAGCCCCTCTGCCACGTCGAGAAGTTGTCGGGGTCGTGGAAGTCGAAGTCGCTGTCCGAGCGCACCGGGGTGTCCGGGGTCTGGGCGAGGCCCTGAACCTGCATCCGCCTCGCCCGGACGGCCTTCCAGGTGCGCAGGTACCGGGCCGTCCCGTCGTCGATCGCGACCCAGCGCGACCGGCGGTTCTTGGTCTCGCGCAGCGTCTTGTCCTTGGTGTACTGGTACTTGATGAACACCCGCATGTTGTCGAAGTCCACGTAGCGCCACGTGAGGCCGAGCGCCTCGCCGCGCCTCACGCCGGTCGCGAGCGCGAGCCAGATGGCGACGCGCCTGCCGTCGAGCTCGTCGTCGTGGAGCGCCTGGCAGAGCGAGATCGCCTCCTCGAGCGTGAGCGGGGTCCTCTCGGCCGAGCGCGGGCGCGAGACTTCGACGTCGCGGCAGGGGTTGTGCTCGGTCAGGTGCTCCTTCACGGCGAGGTCCATCACCTGGCTCATGACGGCGTTGAGCTTGTGGACGCCGCTCTGCGACATGCCGTGCTCCTCGCGCAGGTCCGCGTAGACCATGTTGAGCAGCGACAGGGACAGGTCGCTCACGAGCACGCCCGCGAACCACCGCTCCACCTTCTTGAGCTCGCACTCGTCGGTCTTGTGCGTGAGCGGCGAGAGGTTCTTGAGGAGCTTGCGCTGCTCGTGCCACCTCCATCCGAGCTCGGGCACCGTCACCTTGTCGGGGTTGGCGAACCCGCTCTCCAGCTCGCGGCGGTACTCCTCGAGCGCCCGCCTCGCGTCCGACTTGGTGCCGTGCACCGTCCTCTTCGGGGAGCGGATGTACTTCCCTGTGGCGGGGTCCTTACCCAGATGGTGCCTGATCCGGTAGACCTTGCCCCGCTCGATCTCCTCGATCTCGCCGCAGCCCGTGACCTACGGCATGGCCGCCCCTTTCTCTCGCGTGTCCCGCGCGGCCCGTGGTGTGGAAGAGGGGCCGTGCGGCCTGGTGTCGAGGGGGCTGCTCGGAGCCCCCTTCTGGCGCGAATTGTATCAGGGGGGAATTTGTTAGACGGGGCGAACGGAAATGGGGGAAATCGGGGGGAATCGGCGGGGCTACGCGGTTTCGCGCGGTTGTGCGAGGTTTATCGAGATTGACAAAAAGCCGCAGGTCAGAGCCACAAAAGAAACACAAGCGTTATAATCGGGATAACATGCTTTACCCTCCGGGAAAGGGCTCATAACCCAGAGGTCGTAGGTTCAAATCCTGCCCCCGCGACCAAGAACTTGAAGCTCGGAGGTCAAACGGCCTCCGAGCTTTTTTGTTATGCGCTCGTTGACTGGTTCACTGCGGGGTTCACCGCGCACGTATTTGCCGTCGATTCTTGGGAAACAAGTCCGGTGATGAACCCGTCGGTGAGCGCATAGGTCAGCTGGAGGACGATTTCGCGGGTCAACTCACTGGGGAGGGGCGTCCGTCGCGCGCTCGCTACCAGCCCTTTGCCCTCTGCATACTCGTTCGGCAAAAGACACCGCTCCGCCTGCCCGCACGCCGCGCGCCAACGTGAGAGAATGGTCCCCGGCACACACCGCACCCAATCAAGAAAGGACTGCCCATGCCTACGCCGCAACCTGTTACCGCAGACGACATCGCGCTCGCCCGCGATGAGTTCCTCGCCGACCGCGCCAACACCGTCGCCAAAAACGCCGTGACCTCCTCGGGCATCCGCGCCGCTGCGCGCGTGCCTGAGGGCGTGGCCGCCAACCCGCTCACGTTTGACATCGAGGTCAAGCAGGGCAAGCGCTGCGATCAGCAGCGCTCCGGCCGCTGCTGGATGTTTGCCAGCCTCAACACCATGCGCTACCGCATCATCCAGCGCTACAACCTCGAGACCTTTGAGCTCAGCCAGGCTTACCCGCTCTTTTGGGACAAACTCGAGAAGAGCAACTGGTTCCTCGAGAACATTCTCGACACGCTCGACGAGCCGCTCGACGGTCGGCTCGTTGCCTACCTGCTGACCGACCCCATCGGCGACGGCGGGCAGTGGGACATGTTCAAGAGCCTCGTCAAAAAGTACGGTGTCTGTCCTAAGGAGGCCATGCCCGAGACCGCCTGCTCGCGCAACACCTCCGAGATGGACTCCTACCTCACGCGCTATCTGCGCGGCGCCGCCAAGCGTCTGCGCGAGAGCGCCGCGGCCGGCGTCTCGGCCGACGACCTCGCTGCGCTCAAGCGCACCATGGTCGGCGAGGTCTACCGGCTCCTCGTCACCTGCCTCGGCGAGCCGCCGGCGCGCTTTGACGTGCGCCTGCGCGATCGTGACCATAAGCTCGTGCTTTCGGACAGCTTTACGCCGCAGGAGTTCTTTGAGCACGTCGTGGACATGAACGTAGACGACTACGTCTCGCTCATCTCGGCCCCTACGGCCGACAAGCCCTTTGGCCACGTCTACACGGTGAGTCGTTTGGGCAACGTGGTGGAGGACGGCGGCGTGCGCTACCTCAACCTGCCGATTGAGCGGCTCAAACAGGTGGCCATCGCACAGCTCCGCGACAACCTGCCCGTATGGTTTGGCTGCGACGTTGCCCAGAGCTACCTGCGCGACGAGGGCATCATGGACACCGCCGCGCTTAACGTGGACGCGCTCTTTGGCTTTGCGGTCGAGGACTGCATGGATCGCGCCGAGCGGCTGGACTACGGCGAGTCGCTCATGACCCACGCCATGGTGCTCGAGGGCGTTAACCTCAACGCCGACGGGGAGCCGACGCTCTGGAAGGTCGAGAACAGCTGGGGCGCCGATCACGGTCGCGACGGGTTTGACACGCTCTCCGACGCCTGGTTTGACGAGTACGTGTACCAGGTCGTGGTGGACAAGAAGTACCTCACCGACGACGAGCGCGCCACCTACGAGACCGAGGAGCCGCGCGTGCTCGCGCCGTGGGACCCGATGGGCTCGCTTGCCTGCGTGAGGTAGCGGGTTGTGGCGGGGCGGCGCGGGTGCGAGGCCGGTTTAGGGGTCGTGCCCGTGCCGACCTGAGTGCGGGACGCACGCCCGCGCGACTCGGACGCCGGCGGTGCGCCCGCACCCGGCCCGGTCCGCGCTGGGCGCGGCGCGGCGCCGGACCTCTCCAGATAATCCGCCCATACAAACGGGGCGTGGCCGCCGGGATATACCCGGCGGCCACGCCCCGTTTTGCGTGTGTACCGATCGCCCGTGCTACAGGTCGGCGGCGGTCACGATCTCCTGCGGGATGAGCCGCGCCCCGTCGAGCACCGCCCGCAGGTAGGTCGCCTCCTTCTTTTTGAGGAGGGGTTCGAGCAGCTCAAAGCCCATGATGGGGACGTTGACCTGGTCGGTGCGGCGGTTCTCGAGCGGATCGGGGAAGCGCCTCATCGCGCGTTTGAGCATGAGTCGGTACGCCGGGGCAAACGGCTCGAGTGTGATGGGCGTCGCCCCGAGGCCGTCGTCCGCGTCCGCCTCGTCGTCTGATTCCGCCCGTGCCGCCATGCGCCCCGCACGGGCGCGAAGCGCCAGGTCGAGCTTGGCCATGAGCTCGAGCCCTGCGCGATCGAGGTCGCCCCAATAGTAGACGCGCGCGTCCTCAGCGCCGAGCGTCTCCACCAGGTCGACGAGCTTCTGCGCGTCACCCACCAGGTGCCCGTCGCCAAACACCACGCCGTGCACACGCTCGCCGAGCAGGCGTTTTTGCCCGGAGAGAAAGATGGCGTCGCGCATATTGGTAAACGGGTCGAGGTTCTCGGAGATCACGAGCTTGAGGTGCCGGCGCCGCTTGGGTACGCAGGCGAGCATCTCCGACTTGGCGGCGTGGCGGTAGCGCAGCAAGTCGCCCACGCCCATGAGCCGCAGGAGCTTGCGCCCCTCCGACTCGATGGCGATAAACTTCTCGTCGCCAAAAATCTGGTAGGAGAGCTCGCGCATGGTGAGCGAGCCGTCGCCGATGGTGGGCCGGCGATCGAGCGCGTCGGAGAGCGCCTTGAGCTCGCGCTCGTAGGCGAGGTACGCGTCGGGCGCACTCAGCAGGTAGCCGTTGATCCACAGGCGCGGGTCGAGGTCGATGATCAGCCGGCGTATGGCGTTGAGCTCAGGTGTTTGCTTGCGCACGGTGTCGATGCGGGCGAGCTGGCGTGGCCCCTGCTTGGCAAGCGAGGTGCCGGGTCGGTTGCCGCGCTCGCCCCGCCGGCTGCCGCGCCGCGACGTGCCGGCCGCCGAGGAGGCGGGAGAGGCGGTGTTGCTGTTGCCGTCTGCGCCTGATGCGGGCGCGGCTTCGCGCCTAGCGGACCGGGTGGCGGTGTCGCTGGTAGTGGCGTCTTTGGGGGCGCCGGCTGCGTCGCTCGCCGTGCCCGCTGCGCCGTTACCCCCGGGGTTGCCGCCCACGGGCACCGCCGCGCTGCCCGCGCCGGTGCTCGCCTCGGCCTGCAGCCGGTAGACGCCCTCGCCCGCCCGCACGAGGAGGCCCGTCTGCGTGAGCGTCTTGAGCGTGCCCTCGCCGGCGCCGTACTTCTTGAGTACCTCGCGCACCGACGAGGCCGAGAGCGGATTTTCGCGCAGCTGCAGGCGCACGAGGCCGCTCGCGATGCCGCTCGCCATGGAGCGGTGCTCGGGCGCGAGCGCGGACGCCAGCGACTTGGCGAGCCTGATGGCGGTTTCTTTTTCTGCTTCGGTCAGCTTTTGCGGCATGGGGGCTCCTTGTCTCGTCTTGGTTAAGGATACCTCGCCCCCAAACCCCAGCGCCACCTGCCTACCCGCCCGCGCGCAGCGCCGTGTGCCGTTACCGTCCGATCAGCTCGATAAACTCAAACTCCCCATCTTGGTACGCAAAGTGCAGAATGCCGCAGTTGGGCATGATGCCGCCCAAAAGCTCGCGCGGGTCGCCCGTGTCGGAGAGAAAACTCATGCAGGCCCCGGCGTGCGACGTGGCGATGACCCGCTCGTGGCCGGGGCGCTCCATTACCTCGCGCAGAGTTGCCACCATGCGCTCGCGCACAGCCTCGCCCGTCTCGCCGCCGTAGCGCGAGAAGAGGGTATCGTACTCTTCAAACGGCGGGTTGAGGTCTTCGCTCTCGCCCTCAAACGTGCCAAAGAATCGCTCGCGCAGGCCTTTGAGCCGCTCGTAGGGGAGGGGGCTCCCGGCCGCCTCGAGGGTGAGCTCGAGGGTGTCGCACGCGCGCTCGGCTGTGCTCGAGTAGGCGTGGTCAAAGGTAATGCCGCGCTCGCGCAAAAGCTCGCCGGCGCGCCGGGCCTGCGCGATGCCCTCTTCGGTGAGGGGAGAGTCACACCAACCCTGAATCTTGCGGCGCAGGTTGAAGAGCGTCTGGCCGTGGCGCATGAGGTAGAGGTCTTTCATAGGGGTCCTTTCTGCGTGACGCACCGGCGGGCGGGGTCCCGCGCCGCGTGGGGCGGGCACCGCGCGGTGCGCGCGGTACGCGGGCTTATCGCCACAAGCCCTTCCGCTTAAAGATGTAGATTGCGGCCAGGCACGCCACCGCGGTCACAATCAGCGGAAAGACCCACGTGTTCATCATCGGGATGTTCTCAAACGGCAGCGACACGTTCATGCCGTAAAAACCAAAGATCATGTTGGGGATCGCCATCACAATGGTCAGGACGGTCAGCACCTTCATCACGATGTTGAGGTTGTTAGAGATCACGCTCGCGTAGGCGTCCATGGTGCCCGAGAGAATGTTGGAGTAGATGTCGCACATCTCCTGCGCCTGGTGCACCTCGATCATCACGTCTTCCATGAGGTCCTGATCGTCCTCGTAGAGCGCGATGAGTCGGCCGTGGCGGATCTTGTTAAGCGTGACCTCGGCAGACTTGAGCGAGGTTGAGAAGTAGACGAGCGACTTCTCGAGCGAGAGCATCTGCAGCAGCTCCTCGTTGCGCATGGAGCCGTAGAGGTGGCGCTCCGTTTTGGTGGAGAGCGCGTCGATGCGGCGCAGATGCACCAGGTAGCTCTGCGAGATGCGCAGCAGCATCAGCAGCAAAAAGCGTGTGCGGAGCCGGGTGTTGAGCTGACGCACGCGGCCGCCCGCAAGATCGCGCACGATGGGGCTCTCTTGCAGGGAGATGGTGATGATAACGTCTTGGGCCGGCACAAAGATCACCGAGATGGGGAGCGTTGTATACTGGAGCATCGAGGGGTCTTGCATGTCCTCAACGTCCTCGGCGCTCGGGTAGTCAACGATCACGAGCGTTTGGTTAACGTCCTCGTCAAAGTCGATGTGCGAGGTCTCCTCCTCGTCCAGGGCGGCGCGCACAAACTCCGGCAGCACCCCGATCTCGCGCTCGAGCCACGTGCACTCATCGGGCGTGGGGGCGACGAGGTTGATCCAGGACCCGGGTTTGGGGTTCTCGACCCGTTGGGTGACGCCGTTGACGTCGGTCATGTAGCACTCGATCATAGTACCTCCTCGCGGATTGGGGTTGTGGCTAGTGGTTGGTGCGCGGGCCTCGGTGCGGGCGGGCTCAGGCGCGGGTGCCGAGGGCGCGCGGCGCTGGTGCGCGGCGGTGCCGAGGGAGCGCGGCGTGGCAGGTTGCCGACGCTGGGGCGGCGGCCGTGCGGCAGACCTCGAGCGGACTCCCGGCAGCGTACGATACCGCAAACGCGTCGGGGTGGGCCGCATTTTGTGTAATTCGCAAAGAGCCCTTACCGTCTCTTTACGCTTGGAAGCGTCACGGCGGGTGAGGGGGGGTACGCTTTCCCGTGCAGGGCTTTTCGAGCGACTTTTCGCATACACGCACATCGTGCAGGTTGCCAGGCGGCAAATTCGCATTGTTACAGCTGCGTGGCATCGTAGATTTCAAGGGTATAACTATATTTACTGTTGGAAAATCGGCGGGATACTGTCGAGACGCAGGCGGGGCTGGTGCACGAGCGGACGCGCTGCCCACAAGTATGGTGATGGGACATGGCACAGAGAAAACGCGCAGTCTACAGTGATGCAATGAGGCGTCGGGCGGTTCAGATTCTGAGCGAGGGGGCCGGGCATCGTGCACTTGCTGGCCAGCTGGGAATCCCCGATGCAACGGCGCGGCAATGGGCCCGAGCTTTTGCGGCGGGCGGCGCCGAGGCGGTGCTCAACGGCGGGTCGCGGCACCGTGTGTACGATTTTGAGGCCAAGATGGCCGTGGTGCGCGACCGTCTGGAGCGCGGCAAGTCGGTGCGCGAGGTAATGGTGGCGCACGGCATTCCCAGCGAGTCGTCGGTCAAGATGTGGTGCCGCAAGTACCGTCAGGGCGGCGCGGAGGCGCTGGTCGATAAGCCGCGCGGTCGCAAGCCGCGCAGCGCGACGGAGACAGCGGAAGAGTAGCGCCGGCGGTGGGCGAGAGTGCCGCTCCGGGGCGACGCTCTCGCCTGTCGTTGGTACTCGCGGGTGCTCGGGCTTGGCACCAGCCACTCCGGCAGGTCCACCGGCGCACGCCGCGCGGTCCGGTCGCCGGCCCGGGCCACCCGCTCGCTGGGCGGTCTGCCCCACGCCTCAAAATGGCTCAAGTTATATAGCATTTCTGAATCCCGCCCTCGGAGTGCCCGGAGCCCCGCGGGCGGCCGCAGCCGCGTGCTATTATGGTCGCGACTGCAGCGTATGCCGCCTGTGGCGGCAGAAAGGACGCGTTATGCTCAACGCAATCGAGATCTCCCCCAAGGTCTGGTGGGTCGGCGGTATCGACTGGAACGAGCGCTCGTTCCACGGCTACACCACCGAGCAGGGCATCACCTACAACGCCTACCTCATCATGGACGAGACGGTCACCCTCATCGACACCGCCAAGGCCACCTTTACCGATGAGTTTATCCAGCGCATCAGCCAGGTGGTCGACCCCTCCAAGATTGAGCTCGTGGTTACCAACCACGTTGAGATGGACCACTCCGGCAGCCTGCCTGCCATCCACCGCCTTGCGCCCAACGCGCGCATCGTGGCGAGCGGCCCGGCCGGCGTAAACGAGATTCGCGCCCACTACGGCATCGAGGTCGAGGGCGTTAAGACCGGCGACTCCATCTCTATCGGCGCGCGCACGCTCCACTTCGTGCAGACCCCCATGGTCCACTGGCCGGACAACATGGTCACCTGGTGCCCGGAGGACGGCATCCTCTTCTCCAACGACGCCTTTGGCCAGCACTTTGCCACCACCAAGCGCTTTGACGACGACAACGACCTCTGCGAGGTCATGAAGCAGGCCAAGAAGTACTACGCCAACATCGTGTGGCCCTACGGTGCGCAGGTGCAGAAGGCCATGGCCGCGCTCGGCGGGCTCGACATCAAGCTCATCGCGCCCTCGCACGGCGTGATCTGGCGCAGCCACATCCCCGAGATCCTGGAGAAGTACCAGGCCTGGAGCACCTACCAGACCGAGGAGAAGGCCGTGGTGGTCTATGACTCCATGTGGCACTCCACCGAGCTCATGGCGCGCGAGATCACCGATGCCTTTATCAAGGAGGGCGTGCCGGCCAAGCTCATCGACGTCAAGCACACCCACATCTCGGACATCATGCTCTACCTCTGCGACGCGCGCTACGTGGCGTGCGGCTCGCCGACGCTCAACTCCAACATGATGCCCACCATGGCGAGCTTCCTCACCTACCTGCGCGGCCTCTCGCCCAACAACAGCCAGCGCATCGGCATTGCGTTCGGCAGCTACGGCTGGGCGCCGCTTGGCCCCAAGCAGGTCTTTGAGGAGATGGAGAAGGCCAAGTTTGAGATGCCCGTGCCGGTGATCGCCCAGCAGTGGATCCCGAGCGAGGAGAACCTCACCAACCTGCAGGAGACGGTGACCAAGATCATCGAAGACGCGCGCAAGTAAGCAGGCTTGCCGGGGCGCTGCGGGCGCCTGCACGTTACGTTCTTGAGCGGGGTGGCTACGGCCACCCCGTTTTTGTGACAATGGAGTTTAGGGATACGGGGCGGCCGCGCGGCCGCCCCAGCGTTGAGGAGGTCGGCATGATCAACGGGCAGATGTACGCCTACGGGGCGGAGAGCTCCAAGATTCGCGAGATCTTTTCTTACGCCTGCGCGCGCAAAGAAGAGATCGGCGCAGAGAACGTCTTTGACTTTAGCCTGGGCAACCCGAGCATCCCCGCGCCGGAGGAGGTGCGCGCGAGCATCGAGCGCTCGCTTGCCGAGGTGCCCGCCGCCGAGCTCCACGGCTACACGCCTGCGCCGGGGCTCCCGGCGGCGCGCGAGGCGGTGGCGGCCTCGCTCAACAGGCGTTTTGGCACGGCTTACACCGCGGCTGACGTCTTTATGACGGTGGGCGCGGCGGCGTCCGTCTCGTGCACGCTCCATGCGGTCGCTTGCCCGGGCGATGAGGTCATCGTCATCGCGCCGTACTTCCCGGAGTACCGCGTGTGGATCGAGGTCGCGGGCGCCACCTGCGTTGAGGTGCCGGCCGACCCCGAGACCTTCCAGGTAGACCCGGCTGCGGTGGAGGCGGCCATCACCTCGCGCACCGCGGCGGTGATCGTGGATTCGCCCAACAACCCCACCGGCGCCGTCTACACGCGCGAGACGATCGAGCGCCTGGCCGCGGTGCTCGAGCGTGCCAACGCTGCGCGCGAGGCCGAGCTTGGCCACCCGCAGCCGATCATCCTCATCTCCGACGAGCCCTACCGCGAAATCACCTACGGCGCGGAGGTTCCCTGGGTGCCCAGCATCTACGAGCACACGGTGGTGTGCTACTCGTACAGCAAGTCGCTCTCGCTCCCCGGCGAGCGCGTGGGTTGGATCTTGGTGCCGCAGGTGAGCGAGGGCGCGCGTCGCGTGATGGCGGCGGTTGCGGGCGCGGCCCGGGCGCTCGGGTTTGTGTGTGCACCGGCGCTCTTTCAGCGGGTGGTGGCCGACTGCGTGGACGTGCCCCCCGACGTGGCGGCCTATGCGCGCAACCGCGAGCTGCTCACGAGTGCGCTCAGTGCGTATGGCTACGAGTATGTGGAGCCCGACGGAGCCTTTTACCTGTGGGTTCGTGCGCTTGAGCCCGACGCGGAGGCGTTTTGCGAGCGGGCGCGCGCCTACGAGCTGCTGCCGGTGCCGTCCAACAGCTTTGGCGTGGAGGGCTGGGTCCGAGTGGGGTATTGCGTGGCGCCGGAGGTCATCGAGCGGTCGCTCCCTGCGTGGCGCAAGTTGGCCGAGGACTACGGCGTCTGCGGGTGCTAGCGGCGCGGTGCCGGATGGCGGCGCGGAGAGGTTCCAAGCGCTGCGGCCCAAGGCGCGTTCTTCCTGCGTAGACGTCGCGTCCACCGCGCAAGAAGCCCTATGATGGTGCCGGTACACTACCAACCGCCAAGGAGGCCCGCATGCCTTACCGCATCGCCACCGACATTCACACCCACACGCTGTTCTCGCGCCACGCCTACTCCACCATCGCTGAGAACGTCGCCGCCGCTCGCGCCGCCGGCCTTGAGCTGCTCGGCTCGGCCGATCACTTTAGCGAGATGCTTTTCCCCGAGCAGCATATCCGTAACTTTCAGTTTTTCCTCAACCAGGGCATCTGGCCCCGCACCTGGGACGGTGTGACGCTCTTGCGTGGCGCCGAGGTGGACATTGTCTCTACCTCGGGCGCGTTCTTTGGGCAAGACATCGCGTGCCCCCAGAGCATCGTCGGGCACCCCTACCGGCAAGAGAAGAGCCTGTTTGAGCACGTAACGGGCGACCTCGACTACCTGGTGGCGAGCGTGCACAACGCCGCCTTTGCCCGCGGCGCCTCGGTGGCCGAGACCACGCAGATGTATCTGGCGGCGCTCGAGAACCCCAAAGTGTTGGTGCTGGGACACACGGGCCGCTCAGGCGTGGTGTTTGATGTGGACGAGGTGCTCACCGCGGCCAAGGAGCGCGGCAAGCTGATAGAGATCAACAACCACAGCCTCGAGGGGCAGGGCCATCACGAGGCGTGCCGGCACATCGCCGAGCGCTGCGCCGAGCTTGGCGTGGGCATCACGGTCTCGAGTGATGCACACATTGCTCCGGCCATCGGACGGTTCCCCTTCGCGGAGGGACTGCTCGAGGAGGTGCACTTTCCCGAGGAGCTCATCAAAAACCGCAGCCGCGACGTGCTGCTCGACACCATGGCCACCGCAGGGGTGTGCGATTTGCGTACGCTCAAGGGCGACGCCGTGGCGTAACCACCGCCCGCGCCGTCGCCCCGACAACCGCTCCGTCTCGCCACGAAAGGACCCCTCATGCTCAAGCGCACCTTTGACGAAGACCTCGACCGTGCCGTTGCCTTTCACGGTCACCTCTGCGGCGGCCAGGTGATTGGCACGCGCATGGCGCGCCTCGCCCTCGCGTACTTTCACATCGACGACCCCGACACCTACCGCGACCTCATCGCTTTTGTGGAGTGCGACCGCTGCCTGGCCGACGCGGTGATCTCGGTTGCCAACTGCCACCTGGGCAAACGCCGCCTCAAGTGGTACGACTACGGCATTATGTCGGCGAGTTTTTACGACCTGGCGAGCGGGCGGGCCATCCGCATCTCGCAGCGCCCCACGGCACCGCACTGCCCGCACGGGGCTGATGCGCGGGCGTTCTTTGCCGAGCTCTCGGACGACGAGCTCTTTGCCGTCCACGAGGTTGAGCTGCCCGATTTTGAGGAGTTTGACCTGCCGGGCAAGCCGCGTCAGACGCAGATCTGCGAGCGCTGCGGCGAGCGCATCCACGACGGCCGCGGCATCGAGTGCGACGGGCACGTGTTCTGTCGCCGGTGCGCGGGCGAGCACGTCTACTACGTTGAGGGACGCGAGCTCACGGCCGACGAGGTGGCCGCGGGCATCTAGCGGTGCCGGCGCGCAGGCGGGCGAGAGAGGCGCGCGTGGCCCCGTCAGGCCCTGCCCCGACGGTCCTGTCAGCCCGGCCGCGGCTTCGCCCCCCGGGGGCGACACCAGCAGCCCGACAGGCCCGGCCGATCCCGCCACCCTCCAACCGTTCGCCCACGCAGAACGACCGCTTACCTTATAGGACAAAAATGTAAGGCGCATCACCATCAGCACTTCACAGGTGCTTGGTATCTTCGGTTGCCGGGGTCCGTCGCTGGGCCCCGGCGGCGATTCTGCACCGTGCCTGCGGCGCAGTGCCCGCAGTGCCGCGGCCACTCCGCGGCTCGGCAGTCGAGCACCGCCCGCGCGCCCGCGCACGCCAGCCCGTGCCGACCCGCTCCAGCCCCGCCGCCCCACGTACCCGATCGCCAGGAGGTGAGCCCGTGCGTCGTCTGCTCCCCGAGCCTCAACCCTCACGCGACACCCAGCTCGCCACCCAACACGCTAAAGCGCACCCCGTTCGCCGCGGGGTCAAGCGCGTCCTCCTTGCGATGCTTATGATCTGCCTCGTGGCGTCGCTTCTGGGCGGGCTCACCCTCTACACGCGGCACTGCCAGCGCCAGCTCGGCGTCGGCGCGGTCGAGGAACCCACGCCGCCCGCAACCGTTGTCTGGGGCGACGACCTCGCGCGCACCGGCCGCTTTACGGCCGACGTTGCCTTTACCGACTTCGCTGCCCCCACGGGCGAGGCCACGGTGCCCGTAACCTGGGACGATGCGTGGTTCTTTGCCGACGCCTCCGCCTACAACCCCGAGCTCGCGTCCGCGGCGGCCGTAATCGCGGCGCTCGCGTACGCGGAGTCGGGCTACTACCAGGCGGCGACCGATTGCCTGCCCTACATAGAGATCGGTCTCGGCGCGCTCGGCTTTACCGATATCTCCACGGCCTCGTATCGCTACCGCAGCGAGGTGACCGACGAGGTGCTGAGCCTGGTGACCGACGAGTCCGACGCCGCGGCATACGGCATTGCCGAGAAGCTCGTGACCTCGGCCGACGGCGAGGAACGCCAGCTCATCGCCGTAACGGTGCGCGGCAGCTACGGCTCGGAGTGGCTGAGCAACCTGCAGGTGCTCGGCGGCGAGGACCATCCCGGCTATGTGGCCGCAGCCGACGAGATCTGCGGCGAGCTGGCCCCGCGCATCGCGCGTGCCCACGCGGAGGGCCGTGCGGTGGAGCTGCTGCTCGTGGGGCACAGCCGCGGCGGCGCCATTGCCAATCTGGTGGCCTCGCGCGCCGATGACTCATTTGGGGACGGGGTTACAATGAGTCAGGTCGGCGACGGCGATGCCGGCGCGAGTGCAACCGCGCAGCTCGGCCTGACCAGCGCGGACGGCGTACGTGCCTACACCTTTGCGAGCCCGGCGACCACCACGGCGCCCGAGGCGGCGGCCGCACGCTACGGCAACATCTTCAACATCGTCAACCCGGCGGACATCATGACCTACCTGCCGCTCCAAAGCTGGGGTTACGCGCGCTACGGCGTGGACGTGGCGCTGCCGAGCGTGGCCGAGGCCGATTTCTCCGCGAGCCACGCCAAGATGGAATCAACGTTTTTGCAGATCATGAATGCCGAGTCGCCCTACCGCCCCGAGGACGAGCAGCTGATCGGCAGCCTTCTGACGGACATCGGCACGCAGGTCGACTCCGCCGAGGCGCTCCTCACGCCCGCTGGCGTGGCCACGGTGGTCTCTACCTGCGCGCTCCGCGTTAACCCCATGGAGCTCCTCTACGCGCACTACCCGAGCGTCTACATCGCGTGGCTCTACGCCGAGGCGAGCGCCGAGGTGGCGTAGCGGGCACTTCTCCGGGGTGGGGCGCTTCGTCGACGCGGGTGGCGCTCGCCTTGCGGCCGCACCGCCCCGGCAGTCCTTCGCGCTACCGCTCCAGCACGGCGACCATCTCTATGTGCTCCGTGTGCGGAAACATGTCCACCGGGGTTAGGCGCACCAGGCGGTAGCCGGCGCGGCCGAGGTCGGCCAGGTCGCGCGCGAGCGTTGCGGGGTTACAACTCACATACACGATGCGCCGCGGGCCCATGGCGTCACCCGCTGCCAAAAACTCGGGAGTGGAGCCGGCACGCGGCGGATCCATAACCAAAACGTCCACATGCGCCCCCGTGTTGGCGGCGCGCCGCAGGTAGGAGGTCGCGTCCTCCGCCACAAACTCGCACGAGCCCGCAAGGCCGTTGAGCTCGGCGTTGCGCCGCGCGTCGGCGATGCCCGCCGGATTGCGCTCCACGCCGAGCAGCCGCACGTCGCGCCCGGCCGCGCGCGCCGCGTGCACGGCGGTAATGCCAATGGTCCCGCTGCCGCAGTATGCGTCCATAAGCACGTCGCCGCTGCGCAGGCCCATCCCCTCGATCGCCAGCCGGTAGAGCACCTCGGTCTGCTGCGGGTTGGTTTGGTAGAACGCCGTGGGCGAGATCTCAAACGTGCATCCCAGCAGCTCGTCGCGCATGCAGGCGCTGCCCCAAAGGGGGCGCGTCTCGTGTCCGAGGATGGCGTTGCCGGGGCGACCGTTGATGTTTTGGGCGATGCAGGTGAGCTGCGGGTGCGCCGCGGCGAGCTGCCGGGCGAGCTCGTCCAGCTCGGGGACGTTGCGCCGGGCGGTCACGAGGGTGAGCATGCCCTCGGGCCGGCGCCAGCCGAGGCGAAGCACCGCGTAGCGCAGGATGCCCTGGCCGCGGTCCTCGTCGTAGGCGGGTATGCCGAGCTTGCCGGCCAGGCGGGCGACGTCGTTGAGGATCTGGCGCGCGCCGGGCGCCTCCACGGGGCAGGCGGGCACCTCGATGATGTCGTGCGTGCCGCGCGCGTAAAACCCGCCGCGCACCGTGCCCTCGGGGCCGGGCGCAAAGGGGGTCGCCGCCTTGTGCCTAAAGCCGCGCGGCGCAGCCAGCTTGCCGTCGGCGATGGTGACGGTGGCCGTGCGGAGCGGGTCGCTGGCGAGGGCGGGGGAGGCGGAGACGTCGCCTGCGGTGTCGGCCCCGTCCCCGTTTGCCCCGGGCGCGTCGAGCATGCGCATGCCGAGCACCGCATCCGGGGCGATGCCCCACCCAAACTCGGCTATGACCGGCCCAAAGAGCTCCTCGACCATCTGCTGTTTGCGGGCGAGCTGTTTGCGGTAGGGCATGCCGATCCACGAGCAGCCGCCGCAGGCGTGCATGAGCGGGCACGGGCCGGCCGCCGCCTTGCGCGCCTTGTTGGAGAGCGGCGCGGCGGGTGCGGGTTGCGCAGGGGAGCCGGTTTGCGGGGTGTTGCGCCGCTTTCCCGAGGGCTGAACACGGGAGCGCTGCGAGCTGCCCGCCCGCGAGGGCTTGCCAAAGCGAGCAGCGTGGCCGCGGTGGTCGCCCTGCCTGCGCCCCGCGCCAGCCCCGCGGCGCCCGTTCTCGCCGCGGCGCCCACCTGCGTCTCCGCGTCCGCTGGTATTGGTCTTGCGATGGTTCGCCATGGTGCTCGCCCCGTTCTATCGCCTGCATGCCCCCGATTGTCTCATGCCCCGCCGGCATGGGAAAGCCCGCCGGCTGCGGGCCAAGCGCATGCACGGGGTCCGCACAACGCGCGCGGACGCGCTGCAAGGCGTGGGCAGATGTCAACAAATGTGTTCTTTCTGTGAGCAAACAATTACGATAAGCCAAAGGTCGCGAGGGGGCATCCCCTCAATGCAGACAACACGCAGAACCCCACCGGCTTCACCGGCGACATCTTCACCGACGGCTCCTACCACACGCTGAACTTCTTCTACCTCGAGCGCGGAAACTCCGCTTCTAACATGTCGCTCAAGTACAATCTCGAGACCATCCCCGAGTCGGGCGTCAAGAAGATCTCGCAAAACAACGATCCTCTCGGCGACGTGCAGTTCGTCCTCACACCGACCAATGAGAGCTATCAGCCCCTTGCGGACGCCCAGACGATCAACGCGACGACCGACTGGGCGACGGGAGAGCTCGTCTTCTCCTACACGGATGAGGCCTCTGGTCAGGATCGCCCCTACACGCTGGAAGAGCTGGACAACATCAGCCGCTGGTGGATCCTGCAAGAGGACGCGGACATCGTCCCGACGGGATACCGCAACGCCGGTACCGTCGAGATGCGCTTCTCACATGCGCAGAAGGGCGACCCCACCAAGGGGGCGGGCATGCTGCTCGCCAGCAACCAGTGGGTGACGGGCGCGTACTCCCAGGCGCGGGTGACCGTCACCGCGCCGGACACGCTTACCACCACCGATGGCGGAACCCATAACGTTGACAATGGAACCGTCTTCGCCGTGGTGATGCAGAAGGGCGCTGACGGCAATTGGTACCCGGTCTCGGGCAATGCGTTCACGGGCTGGAGCGTTGCTACGACCAACGACAACGCCGCGATCATCGCAGCCGCCAAGGCGAACCAGAACGCGTTCACCGTGGGCTCCGGCGGCGCGTATCAGGTCGAGATCGATAACCTGCTGGGCGACATCACGACGTACCAGTACGTCATCGATACGTACGGCCCGAACGATAACAACGACCCCGCCAAGTACTCGGTGAAGTACTACTGGACGAACGCAGATTCGCTGGATGCGCTCACCGGCGCGAGCACGATCGACGAGCTCAATCCGAGCGGCACGGGAGCTGCGGGTACGAGCTTCGACCGCGTCTTCTCGGTGATGCTGAACATCCCCAACATCAAGAACGAGCTCTCGCTGGTCAAGACCGATGCCGACAATGACAATGCGCCAATTGAGGGCGCGACATTCGCGCTGTATGAGTACAGTGACAACTTCAACGTTGATAACCCTGGCGACGCCCTTCAGACGCTCATGACGGACGGGAGCGGTGCCATCAACGTGACTTCGACGGACGATGGGCTGCTGACCGCCGGTCACTATCTGCTTGTGGAGACTGGCGCTCCAGAGGGGTACGTCGTAGAGAAGACCCCGATCGAAATTGTCGTGGACGACGAGGGCGTGCACGTCAATGCCGGCACCGCCGACGACAACGTAACCGTGGAAACGGGCATCGGGCGCCTCGTATACAGCATGAAGGGCTTCGCTGCGGGCGATAAGGTCGACGCGACGCTGCACGATGTCCAGGCACAGCCCCAGACCACTGCGAGCTACCCCGCAAATGCCGTTTGGCAGAACATCGACGGCGCAGATTCCATCCACTATCACTACAACGACGAGGGCGATAACGAGCTCATCTATGTTGGCACGACGGACGGCGTCGACAGCTACACCGCTCAGGCAGGCTGGTCAAGCTTGGACGTGACGCAGTGCTACGAGCACGATGTCATCACCAACATGGACAAGCAGGATCTGGGCGACACCAACCTCAGCGCGCTCTTCACCGGTAACGTGACCATTCATGTGACGGGCAAGGTCATCCCCGAGGACACCACCCTCGACGGTGCCAAGAACCTCGTGGTGACCAAGAACCTCGTGGGCCGCGATTGGCAGGACGGCGACTCGTTCAACTTTACGCTGGCGGCCGACCCGGACGACACGACTACGCTGGACGCCGTTAAGGACGGCACCGTGGTGCTGCCCGAGAACGCCGACGACGGTACCGTTGTGGTGAGCAACAAGACCAACCCTAAGACCGCCGCCTTCGGTGACATCACCTTCAAGAGCGAGGGCACCTACAAGTTCATCATCACCGAGAACGACAGCACGGTGGCTGGCGTGTCCAAGGATGCGTCTACGAAGCACGTGACCGTCTCGGTGACCGACGAGAACGGCACGCTCAGGGCGAGCGTGGTGACCGAGGAGTCCGACGAGCTCACCTTCACCAACACGGCCGACCTGACCGTTTCCGCCGCCGACGCGCTGCAGATCACCAAGAACCTGCGCGCGAGCGCCGACACCGCCGGCCTGGTGAACGCCGAGAAGGGTGCCCACCAGTTCACTATCAAGGCCATCGACACCGAGGGCGACAACCAGCCCACCGCCGCCGACGCGGCCGCCAAGCTGGGCCTGACCGGCGACACGACCGAGCTCACGGCCGGGAGCGCCGCGCTCACGCAGGGCTCGGGCGACAACGCCTACGTGTGGTCGGGCAGCTCCAACCCGCTCACGAGCGACCTCACCTTTACGGCGGCCGATCGCGGCAAGACCTTCACCTATGAGGTCTCCGAGGTCGTGCCCACCGATGGCGCGGACGGCTACGTGTACGACACCGCCACGCATACCGTCACCTACACCGTGAGCGATGACGCCACGGCCGCGCTCTCGGTCGAGATGTGCATCGATGGCGGCGACCCGGTTGCCGCAGGCGTTACGCCCACGGTCACCTTCGACAATTCCATCAAGGTCGCCACGATCGGCGGCGACGGCACGGACACCGCGCTCAAGGTTCAGAAGACCGTGAACGTGGCGACCGACAAGGACTTCTCGTTTGACCTCACGCTGGCGAGCGCCAAGGATGGCGAGAACAACGACATCACGGACGCCGTGTTCGAGACTGGCGACGATGACGCGCTGACCGCCTTCAACGGCATGACCGCCACGGTCGACGGCGCCTTCAACGCCGACAACGAGCTCACGCAGACCGCGAGCTTCGGCAAGATCACCTTCACTAAGCCGGGTACCTACACCTTCAACGTGAAGGAAGCGACGACCGGCACCGGTGACGGCTGGACCTACGACAGCAGCACGAAGACCATCACGGTCAAGGTCGACAACGACATGAACGCGACGGTCGACCCCGTGGACGCCGCGGTTTCCTTCACGAACACCTACGGCGCCAGCGGCGACCTGCCGGTCGACGGTTCGGGCACCATCAAGCTGACCAAGGCGCTCACCGGCCGCGACTGGATCGACGGCGACACGTTCACGTTCACGCTCACGGGCAAGAACGTGACCCCGGGCGCCGACGAGGCGGCGGGCTTCGAGCTCCCTGCGGCCACCGAGGCAACGGTTGGCTACGCTGACGCCGTTGCGGCCGCAGGCGAGGGCAACGCCACCGAGGGCGTCGCGGTGCCGTTCGGCTTCGACAACATCACCTTCACCCAGACGGGCACCTATGAGTTCACGGTGACCGAGGGCGCCATCGACGAGGAGCACGTGTCCAACACGAGCGGCACTTCGGTGACCTACCGCGTCGTGGTGGACGACACCACGCAGGACGGCAAGCTCGAGGTGGGCGAGCCCTCCGTGATCGGCCAGACCGGTTCCAGCGCGTTCGTGAACAACTACAACCCGGACGCCGCGCTCGCTGGCCTGACGGCGACTAAGACGCTCAATGGCAAGACCAAGGGTCTTGAGGCGGGATTGTTCACCTTCCAGGTCAAGGCGGTTTCTGCCCCCGCCGACGTGACGGCTCCCATGCCGAGCAACGCGCAGGACGAGGATGGCGACGGCACCTACACCGTCACCAACGACGTGGACGGCGCCATCAACTTCGGCACCTTCCGCTTCACCAAGCCGGGTACTTATATCTACACCGTGAGTGAAGTTGCGGGCGACCAGGCCGGTGTTAGGTATGACACCAATACGTTTACGGTCAAGTATGATGTGGCCGATCACCCCGAGACGGGTGAGCTGCTTGCCAACGCCACCTATTACCGTGGCGGCAAGGCGGTGGCGGGGAATGCCATCGGCGCCGAGGACGTGGTGTTCGCTAACACGTACGACCCCGAGGACGTGACGGTCGACCCGACTCCTGACGATGCGACGACGGGCTTCTCGGGCACCAAGACCGTGACGAACGAGCATGGCGACTATGGCACGCTTGAGGCCGGTGACTTCCAGTTCACGATGAAGAGCGTCGTTGCTCCCGCCGGCGTGACCGCGCCCGAGCCGAGCAACGGCTCCACGGTGGACGTGAAGGCTGACGGCAACTTCGACTTTGGCACGCTGACCTTCTCCGAGCCCGGCACGTACACCTATGAGGTGCGCGAGGTGACCGGCAACAAGGAGGGCGTCACCTACAGCAGCGAGGTCTACACGCTCTCCTACACGATTGAGGACCAGGACGGCAAGCTGACGGTGGCGGATTCGTCCATCACCAACGCCGACGGCAAGAAAGTTGACGGCACCGCTCTGAACTTTGAGAACATCTACAACGACGGCCAGACCGAGTACACCATCGGCGGCACCAAGGTGCTGGAGACCAATGGCTACAAGGGCGCGTCGCTCACCCAGGGCGCCTACACCTTCGTGCTCGTGGACGAGAACGGCGACGAGGTCGGCCGCGTGACCAACGGTGCGGCCACGGGCAACACCGCGACGTTCCAGTTCGACCCGATCACCTACACCGAGGCCGGCATGCACACCTATAAGGTGTACGAGCTCGGTGCCGACGGCCAGCCGGGCACGGGCGGCACGGATGACGCACGCGTGACGCACTCCGACGCGGTCTACACCGTGACGGTGACCGTGACGGAGTCCAACGACGGCCGCGGGCTCGCCGCCTCGGCCGACGTGCAGAACGCCGACATCACCTTCACCAACACCTACGAGCCCACGCCCGTGGTGGTCGGCCCCAGCGGCTCCGCCAAGATTGAGGGCACCAAGGTGCTCAACGTGGCCGACGGCAGCAGCCGCACCATGAAGGCCGGCGAGTTCGAGTTCCTGCTGCTGAAGGATGACCAGGAGGTCAGCCGCACCACCAACGATGAGAACGGCAACTTCGTCTTCGACGACATCACCTTCGACAAGGCGGGCACGTATACCTACGCGGTGAGCGAGATCAACACCGGCCTGGGCGGCATCACCTACGACAGCACGGTCTACGCCGTGACGGTCAAGGTGACCGAGAACCCCGATACGCACGCGCTCGAGGCCACGGTGAGCTACACGGATCCGGCCGACATCTCCAAGCCGGCGGATGCCATGATGTTCACCAACACCTATAAGGCCACGGGCGCCACGATCGTGCTTGGCGCGAGCAAGGAGCTCAAGAACGGCACGCTCGCCGACGGGCAGTTCACCTTTGAGCTCACGGGCTCCGAGGGCGCGCCGATGCCCAAAACCACCAAGGTCACCAACCTGGCTGACGGCTCGGTGAGCTTTGGCACCGTGACGATTGACCAGGTGGGCGAGTACGACTACACCATCACTGAGGTTAACGACGGCCAGGACGGCATCACCTACGACGAGGACGCCACGCGCACCATCCACGTGAGCGTGACCGACAGCGGTGAGGGCTACCTCACGGCATACGTGACCTTCGGCGCGGACGGGTCGCACTTTGTCAACGTGAACACCAAGGCCAACATCCCCGACACCGGGGAGGGCACCGGCGAGGGTACCGGTACCGGTAACAACGACAACGGCGGTAACGGCGACAAGCTCGCCGCGACGGGGCTCGCCGCGCTCGTGGGCGTGGGCGCGGTGGCGGCCGGAACCGTCATCCAGCGCCGCAAGCGCCAGTAGCGTTTGAACGCTGAGAGAGGGCCCCGGGTGCACCGCCCGGGGCCCTCTCCGCATAGATGGGAGGATGAGCTAGGTGTCGTGCGCGTTTACGCCGGAGGAGCAGGCCTATCTGGCTTCGCTGCCCGCCGTTCAGTCGGTGAGCGAGAGCACTATCACCTACGCGCCTGAGTTTAGAGCGACGTGCATGGACCGCTACTACGCGGGCGAGTCCCCGACCGAGATCTTTCGGTCGGAGGGGCTCGATCCGGCGCTGATCGGGGGCAAGCGCATCGAGCGCTGTGTATCGCGTTGGCGCCACTCGATACCGCCGCGCGACACGCCCACGCCGCCGGCCAAGCGCGACCTGCTGGTGGAGAACCGCATGTTGCGGAGCCAGGTCGCCGCCCTTGAAGGGCTGGTCGAGCTCGCGCACGCCCGCGAGAACCGCGCGGTGCGCAAGGCGCGTCGGTTTGAGCTTATCGAGGAGCTGCGGGAGCGCGTGGATGACTTCTCGCTCGCGGCCGCCTGCGGTGTCCTTGGCGTGTCCGAGGGCGGCTACTACCACTGGCGGGCGCAGCGCGCGGCGTGGGCGGACGCGGCGCGGCAGGACGGCCCCGGCGGCGCCCACGGCGACCCCGACGCCGGCCCCGACGGCGCCCCTGACGCCTCCGACCCCAGAAAATAGGGGGTCAGAATAAAAACTTCGCGCCAATGTAAGGATGGAATCGCGACTTCTCGAGTAGACAGCCGCTCTCAAAAATCAAAAGCGCAGGTACAGTGCTTGGGTCAAAAGCGGTCTACTCGGCGGAACGCCATTTCATCCTTACATTGGCGCGAAGTTTTGCTATTAACCCCCCCTGGGGCAGTTGGGGACGTGTCCCATCTGACCCATTTTGGCTGCCGTTCCGGCGGAGCTACGCGCGGGCAGAGTCCTCAATAAGCGCGCGTGCATAGGCGCGCAGGTCGTCCACCAAGTGTTGGGGCCCCACAATACGCAGGTCGCCCCCGGCGGCGAGCACCTGGTCAAAGAGCCAGGCGGGCGAGCTTACGTGCACGCGCACGCGCGTGGCGCCAGCCACGGTGGGCGAGGGGTATGTCTCGGCAATGCCCTGCCAAGTGGGCAGGTCGGCACCGGGCGCCACCTCAAGCTCGGCAACCTCCTCGTCCCAGCCGTCGCGCGGGCTTTCGGGCTCCACCTCAAAGTGCTCCCCGGTGGGGACAACGGCGCTGATACGCTCCATGCGGTAGCGGCGCAGCGCGTTTTTGGTCACGTTGCGGGCCAGCAGATAGGCGGTGTCGTCACCCGATTCAATGCCAAGCGACTCCACCACGCGCTCGCTCGGCTGCTCCTCGCCGTGCGCGCGGTAGGCAATGCGCACGCGCTCGTGCTGCTCAATGGCGCGCGCGAGCTGGGGGTAGGCATCTCCGTAAACGGTGGCGCTTGCTACCAGCGGCGCACCCGCGGCGGAGATGCCCGTCGGCAGCAGCGCGCGCGAAAGGCGGTCGCGCACCTCGGGCGCGAGCGAGAGCGCGTTCATCACATGGGCAAGAACGGCTCCCTCACCCAAGCTCAGCCGGAGCGGCATGAGGTACGCCCCGTCGCCCCCGAGCACGATGTCTCCGTGGTCGCGGAAGATCACGGCGCGCGCACCGGTCTCGCGGTCGGCCAGGGTGGCAATGAGCTCTATGGCGGTGTCGAGGTCGGCGTTGGTGCAGTCAAGGTGGCGCGCGGACTCCTCGGCAGAAACAATGCCGTCCTCAACGGACGAGAGCAGCTCCAGCAGCCCGATGGCGCGCGAGACCCGCTCGTCAGAGCCGGTTAGAGCGACGTTTCGGCGGGTGCGGCGGCGGCTAGTTGCCATGGGCGCTCACCACCTGCGCTACCCGGGCGCGCCAGGCGCTCACGAGTTCTTGCGGGGCCACCGGGCGCATGCCGTCGCGCGCGTGGGCGAGGGCAAACGACGCCGCGGCGTCTACGTTGCGCACGCCGATGTGCCAGGTCCAGCCCGGTGCGGGCTCCGCCTGCTGCGTGAGCTCGCCACGACCGAGGGTGATCGCCGCAAGTTCGGCCGCCGTTCGCTCGGCGGGGAAGGAGAAGGCCGCCAACACCTCCGGCGTGTCGGCATCGGCAAGGTCAAACGGCAAAAAGAGCCGGTTGCGCACATCAAAGCCTGCGGGAATGCGATAGCTGCCGCGGAGGGCGCCCACCCGCGCAATGCGGTCGATGCGGAAGGTCCTGACCTCGCCGGAGGCGTCGTCGAGCGCGGCGATGTAGCCCGCGCCCGCGCGCGAGAAGATGCCGTAGATGCAGACGGCGCGCCGCGACGCGGTACCGCCGGCGTTGACGTAGCGGATGGGGATGGCGCGTCGCAGCGAGAAGGCGGTCCAGAGGGCGTCCGTGATAGCGGCACGCGCCGGGTCGGGGGCGGCGGACGAGGTGGTGCCGCGCGCGTTGGCCCGCGCGGAGCCGGCGGAGGTACGCGGCTGCTCGCTCTCGTCCGCCTCAAGCTCCTCGGGTAGCACGCCCTCTAGGGCGACGAGCGCCTCGACGGCCTTGCCGCGGATGGTGTGCAGCGGCGTGCCAAAGGGCGAGCCGGGGATGCGCAGGTAGGCGTCGATGGCGCCGATGAGCTGCCTCGCGTCGTCTGCGCGCACGATGCCGCCCGCGGCAAAGGTCTGCGCGCGGTCGATGGTCCAGGAGCTCTCCTCGGTCTCGGAGGCGCCGGGCGTGCGGACCTCGGCCACAAAGACGCCGCGCGCGGCGAGCTTCTCGCGGTCGCGGCGGAACTTACGCAGGTCGGAGGCACGGTTGGGGGAGCCGTAGCCCAGGTCGGAGTCGCGGATGATCTCGTCAGTGGTGAGCGGCCGAGGTACAGCGTTGAGCACAAAGAACAGGTTGAGGAGGCGCTGGGCGGTCTCGTCGATGGCGGGCTCGGCGGTTGCGTCGGGGCTCGCCGCCGTGGTGTCCACGCCTGCGTCCGTGCTCGCGGTCCACCCGCCTCCGGCGAGATCTCGCCGCGCTGCGTCGTATCTGCCCATGCCCCCTCCTCTCCTGCAACGTACGGTTGAGCGGGCGGCGCGCCGGCTCGCCGTGGTGTCCACGCGGGCCCGCTCGACCGGCCGATTCGCCCTCGTCTGGACCATTCTAGTCGATATACAAAAGCCGGGCTCTGCGCCGTTTGGCGCACGCGGCTCGGACCATAAAAGCGCCCCCTCCCCGTATCCTGCGCATCTCTTGACGCTTGCCGGGCGTAACTGCAGAAACGAATAACTCGCGGTATACTTTCGACTAACTACGAGCACGACCCCTGCCCAACCGGGCAGGTCGCCCACCATCCAGCGATGCGGAGTCCCCATGGCAAACGTCCGCCCTTATATCAACCACTTGCTCCAGAACAGCGGCATCACCCCTGCGTGCAGCGAGGAGGAGCGCCTTGCGGCCGAAGACCTCGCGCAGATTTTCCGCCGTCACGGGTTTGAGCCCGAGATGCAGGAGTTCAGCGCCTCGGGGTCGCAGAAGGTCGTAACGGCGGTGCTCGGCATCGCCGTCTTTCTGGGCGCGCTGCTCATGGGCATCGGCGGGATCGTGGGCGTGGTGGGTCTTTTGCTCGCGCTCGCGGGCGGTGTGCTCTACACGCTCGAGCGCATGGGCAAGACCTCGCTCTCGAGCTTGGGCGGCGCCGGTCTTTCGCAAAACGTCATCGCCTATCACAAGGCGTCTGGCCCGCTGGCCTCGCCGCGCAACCGCCCCGTGGTGGTTGTGGCGCATTACGACTCGCCGCGCGCCGACCTGCTCTCGCAGATGCCGTACGCCTCGTATCGCCCGGCTATCGTAAAGCTTCTGCCGTATGCCATGCTTGCCCCGGCGGTGATTGCCATCGTGCGGCTGCTGCCGCTGCCGGGCGCCGCCAAGGTGATCCTATGGATCGTGGCCATCCTCGCCGCACTCGTGCCGCTGGCCAACGCGGTGGCGACCATCCTCAACCGGTTTGTGCTGCCCTACACCTCGGGCTCGGTATGCAACAAGTCGTCGGTGGCGGCGATGCTCGGTGTGATGAACGCCGTGGCGCCGTTCCGCGGCGAGCGCGAGTTCCCCGGCGACATGCCCTTTGAGCGCTACATGCACGGCCAGCGCCGTGCAGCCGAGGCCGCCGCCCGCGCCGCTGCCGAGCAGGCTGCCGCCGCGGCTGCGGCCAAGGCTGCCAAGCGCGGCGTGCCGGTGGAAGACGCCGAGGCTGCTGCGGGCACTGCCGAGCCGGAGGCCGCCGAGATGCTGGCTGCCGATGCCGCTGCCGAGACCGCCGAGGCCGTTGAGGCCGCTGCCGAGGTTGCCGGTGCTGAGGCCGCCGATGCAACGCTTGAGGCCGAGAGCGACGACCTGGGCGGCACGGCTGCCTACAGCGCCGATGCCCCTGCGGCCGCCGGTGCGGACGCGGCAAACGCCGGCTCCACGATGGCGATGTCTGCCGAGGAACTTGCCGCCGCTGCCGCCGCAGGCGTTGCCGCGGGCGCAGAGGTTGTTGCAACTGCCGCCGCCGAGGCTGCCGAGCCGGGCGACGAGTCCGCTGCCTACGATGAGACTGAGGCCGAGGTTGAGGAAGTTGCCGAGGCGGACGAGGGCATTGTTGAGGCTGACGCCGAGGAGGCCGGCGACGCTAGCGACTCCGGCGACTTCGGCGACGCGTTCTTTACCTCCGAGCTGACCGGCTCCGAGGCCGCTGCGGCCGAGGTTGAGCCTGCTGCCACCGAGGGGCCCGAGCCCGCGCATGTAAACGCCGAGGGCAACTACCGCTACGGTGCCGACGCGATTCGCGCGCTGGGCATGCTGCCCGAGTCGTGCGTGCTTGAGTACGACGAGCCCGAGCCGCCCGCGCCCGCGGAGCCTGCTGCCCCGGCGGCGGAGCCGGTTGCGGCCGAGCTGGTTGTCGAGGCGGACGAAACCATGGAGCCCGAGGTCGCCGGCGACGATGCCGACTACGATGGCTACACCGAAGACGAGGCGTACGACGATTACGCCGAGGACGACTACGACGGCGCCTATGCGGAGGACGACGCCTACGACGAGGGCGCGTACGACGAGGATGCCTACGAGGGCTACGACGAGAGCGGCTACGCCTATCAGCCGTCTGAGTACGGCAGCACCGGGCTCTCGCGCCTGACCGGGCGCGGCGGCATTGCCGAGAAGCTCTCGGGCTTTGGCGCCAGTGCGTCGCGCTTCTTTGGCAGCGTGCTCGACCGTGGTAAGAGCGCCATCCAGAACATCGAGGAGGCCGCGCATGGTGTGGCCGATCGTCTGAGCGGCTCTGACGAGGCGCTCGACGAGCTTGCCGAGGACGAGGCTGCGCTCGATGCGGCTGCCGGCGCCGAGGTTGCGGCTGCGTCTGCCGCGGCCCATGAGGATGCCGAGGCTGCTGACGCCGCCGATGACGCCGCTGCCGAGGTGGTTGACGAGCCGACCATGGCCTACGAGGCGCTCAGCGACGAGGACCTCGAGGGGACCGTGTCGGTTGAGATTGCTGCCTCCGAGGCTGACGGCACGGCCGTTGCCGCGGCTGAGGACATCGCCGTTGCAGGCGATGGCGAGACGGGGATCTTTGCCCCGCTCGAGGCCGATGACGCCGAGGCTGCGGCGGTTGCCGAGGCCGAGGAGCTCGCGGTTGAGCTGCCGGCTGACGTAACGCCTGCGGACGGTGAGCCTGCCGGCGAGGTGCTGGATGACGAGGCTGACGAGGTTGTGACCGATGGGGCACCGGCCGGCGAGCCTGCCCCCGCGCCTGCCGCCGAACCCGCGCCGACGCCCGCCGCACCGCTTGGGGCGACCGTTGCCTTTACCCCGCAGCAGGCGTCCACTGCTGCGGCGCCGAGTGGTGCCAACTCCGCCGCATCTGCCCCTGCACCCGCTCCGGCACCGCGCCCGGTGGAGACGGTCGACTCGCTCATGGCGCAGATCAACCCGCCGCGCCAGAGCGCCGCGCCGCGTCCGGCGGCTGCCCCGCGTCGCACGCCCATCGTGGTGCCCGACCCCGGCCAGCCTTCGCTCAACCAGCCCGTCTCGGTGAGCCGCACGTCGCTCTTCGATCTTCCCGATCCGTCGGCCCCGCAGGTCGATCCATTTGCGCCGCAGAGCGCCACGGGTTCCCTGCCGTCCATGCCGGCCCAGAACGCCACTCCGCAGGTTGCCGCTCCGGCGCCCGCTCGTTCCCGCAACTTCACGGTGCTCGATCCCGCCGCTCCGGCAGCGCCGAGCGCGCCCGCGGCGGACCCGCAGCCTGCTCAGGCGTCCGAGAGCGCCTTTGAGGTCATCTCGGCACAGACGCCGGTTGCCCATCCGCAGGAGGAGAAGCGCCGCGGTCTGGGTGGTCTCTTCCACCGCAAGAAGAAGGAAGAGCCCTCCATGGGCGAGTACCTGGGCCTTGGTGACGACTTTGACGCCAAGAGCTCCGGGCGCGACATCGGCTCGTGGGACAACTTTGAGGACGATGATGACTGGAAGGGCGGTGCCACCGGCGTGCCCGGTGTGAGCGAGGACGAGCTCCGCGACGCCGTGACTTCCCTTGGCGACGACGAGCTGCTTGGCCACGACATCTGGTTTGTAGCGACGGGTGCCTCGGAGTACGGCAACGCGGGCATCAAGGCGTTCTTGGCCACGCACCGCGACAAGCTGCGCGGCGTCTTTCTCATCAACCTCGAGTGCGTGGGCGCCGGCCAGCTCGCCATGCTCTCCACCGAGGGCGAGCGTCGCGTGCTCAAGGGCGACAAGCGCATCATGAACCTTGTCCGCAAGGTCTCGGGCGCCTTCCACCATGAGTTTGGCGCGATCGACATGCCCTACCTCTCCACCGATGCCTACGCAGCGATGAACATGAGCCTGCGCTCGCTCACCATTGCCGGTGTAGACGGGCCGTGCCTCGCGTGCTCGCACAGCGAGGAGGATCTGCCGCTCAGCGTGGATGTCAACAACATCAACGAGGTCGCCGACGTGGTGACCGAGGTCATCCGCCGCTCGTAGCGCGCGGCTGCAAGACTGAACCTTGGGGACCCGCCACCTGCATAGCGTGTGGCGGGTCCCCGCATATCGAGGCTAGGTGGCGGGGTGCACAGGCTCGCGGGAAGGCGCGTCGCTTGCTCGCAAAAGATTCGACGCGCGGCGCACGCGAGCGCGAGGTGCTGGTAGCATGGGTGCATACGCGCGCAAAAGGAGGCACGGTGTTTAGATACATCAGGGAGCATTGGCTGGTCTACCTCATCGGGCTCGTGGTGGCCGTGGCCATTGGTCTGGGTGCCGCCTACGTGGTGGGCGTTGTGGGCTCCACGCCGAGCTCGGTGCGCGAGGAGCGCATCGAGAGCGAGGAGGAGCGCGAGGACCAGATGAACAGCATCGACGAGGACCTTAATGCGCTCAGCAGCGACGGCTCGGATGCTACGACGGACGATGCCGCTACCACCGATGCCGGCACCGACGGAGCGGCTGATGGCTCGGCCGATGCCGCGAGCGACGCGGATACGTCTACGAGCGAATAGCACGATTGGCGCGAACACGTCTACGAGGGGATGGCGCCGCTTGGCCTGGCATTTTTGCAAGGCGTGTAGGGTCGGTGCGCGCTTGCCCCGGTGGAAGGGCGCCGTCCGGCCATTAGGATGCGCCTGGCTCTTTCCCGCGCGGTGCTCTGTACGCCCTTGCGACTCTATGGCCCTCACGGCCCTGTTTACGCGGATCCGCCTGACCCGATCCCATCTATGACCCCATACTTCCGCAATCCTGTTTACGTGGGTCTACATGGCCCGATCCCACCTATGAACCCCCCCCCTTTCCAGCAGCTCTGTTTACTAGGGCCCGCCTGACCCACCCCCTCTCCTACGAAAGCGTAAAGACAACGAGCGTGCGCTCGCGTGTGCCGGGCAAAGGGCTCGTGCAGGTGATGAGCGTGAGAACGCGCTTGGCACGTTGAGTCTGCTCCTCCCACGAGGGTGCGCGAGCTTGTGCCCGAGCTGCGAGCGTCCGGGCAAACGCTGCTACATCGGCGCCCGCGTTTAGCGAGAAGCGCTGAATATCGGCAAAGGATTGGTCGACCCTGAGGGCGCAGAGCGGTTGGAAGACAAGCTCCTCGGTAGTTGTGCTCGCGATGGGCGTCAGCGTGTCGGCGCGCCGCGGAGGCGCCGGGTGAGAAGCGCCCGCCGCTCGGGCGGCACCCGAGCTTGCGAAGCCACTCCACCGGACAACGCTCGAGGCTGCGGCGCCGAGTTGCCGAGCGTCGCCAGAGGACGTTGCGCTCTGCCAGTGGGCGGCACCGAGCTGCGCGAACACTTCGGGTCGATACGCCTCGCGGAGTGGCTCGAACATTCGGCTCGGAAAGCCGGTGGCATGCCCATAGACGAGCAGGTGCGCGCCCGTTTGCAAGCAACGTGGGTCGAGGTAAGGACATCCCGCTGCCGAGGGCTCGCCCCATGCGTTGTGGGTGAGGTAGAAGTCGGCCGGCTCAGTCGTTGCGGGCTGCATGACAGGGTAGGAGATATCGGTTCTCTCAACGGTGAGCCAGGCGATCGCCCCAGGGAACACGGCTTGCCAGCTATCGTCGGCTGACTCCCCATCGCCTGCCGCGCGATAGGCGTGTTCCTCCAGGGCGCCGTGGGCAGCGAGCGAGCCCGCGGCGGCAAGGCATCCGATGCAGACAAGCGCAATGAGCGTGCGGACAATCGCGTGGAGCCGAGATCTGCCAGACCGCCGGTCCTCACGCATATCAATCACCCCTCCCCTGTGTCGACGAGCTCCGACATCGCTGTCCATACGTCCGTCCCACGCGACGACCTGCGGCAACACCCTGTTCCAATGCCGTACCCTCTGCGCGTGTTCGTGCGCCACGCGAAACATAGCCCTCATGGCGCGGCAACTCACCATGCTCCACTCTGCTCGGGAGCTGCGGCGGCAATTTGTACCGCCGCAGCTCCCGTGCGTGCTCCGGTCTTACCTACGGCTCTACCTGTGCAACCTCCGTCCCGACCGTGTTCCGCTCGGCATTTGCTCGCGACGCCCTTGCGGTAACGCGGCTCGGCGGGTCATCCTCGTCCGCTTGTGCGGCACGGGTCCAACCGGGAATGCCCCGCTCCGGCGTGCTGCCAGCCAAAGCCCGGCGGCAATGAGACCGGTCAACGCTAGGGCAATCGCAAACGGAGCGGTACCCGTCTGCGCGAGGATTCCGACGGGCGTGCCCGAGCCCCGCACGTGCACGGTCTGCCCCTCGTCATCGAGGTCTGCGTGCTCGGCTATCAACAACCCGCGCTCCTGTTCGCCGGTTTCGTCCTCCGCTCCTTCGGGCGCCTTTTGGGCACGGTACGAGAGCTGCTCAAACGCCACCACGTCGCCGCCGTCAAGGTCTGAGGTGTCGAGTGTGAAGGCAACCTCCGCCTCGCCGTTTGGCTCGCTGGGCGTAAAGGTCACACTCGTTGTCAGCGCGCTGCCGTCCGCCCCTTGCAGGGTCTCGCCGGTTTCGCGGTCATGGAGCGTTCCGGTCAGCGTGTGCGCGATGCCGGGCTCGAGCCCCTCGTACGAGACGGTATCGATGAGCGTGACGGTGCCCGCTTCTACCTCGTGGTCGCCGTCGGCCCGATCGGTCAGCGTGGTGCCGATGTGCGGCGTGCGCTCAACGGGCACTTGCTCCACGCGGTCGTGGTCTTGATCCTCCAGACGCTCATGCTCCTCAACGTTGCCGCCGTTACGGAAGAGACTGACGGCCGCGTTGTTCTCTAGGGTCGTGTCCGCCCGGTACGCGTCGGTTGCCCGCATGTGGACGACGAGTGGCGCCGCGTCATCAGCCGCCGCGATGCTCTCGATGTCATCGTGCGCATCTTTGAGTAGCTCGCGGTCCCATCCGTTAGAACGCGAGGAGAACCCCTGCTCCACGCGGCCATACTCAAGGCGCACGGCGGTTACGAACTCACCCTCGGCAAGGTCGAGGTCGGCCACGGCAAGCTCGGTCGGCTCGGTGGCGCTCACGTTCGCCGCCCAGAGGCGCCAACCGGTGTAGTCGAGGGCGCGCCCGTCGTCGCCCAAGCGTTTCGCGGTGGTCTCGTGCGCAAGCCACGGGTTCTCGTGGCCATCACCGAGGGTGCCATTGGCGCCGCTGGGATCCACATAGTCCGCGGGCGTCTGGTTGGTCCGATACCACACGTTGAGCAGCCCGTCATAGTCTTCGCTGGCAACGGGCGTGGTGATACCCGTAAGCTCAGCCAGGCCTGCACTCGCGCCATCGAGCTCGTCGGTGACGGTAAACTCGTCCACCCACGTGCTCGAGGTCGAGCGGAAGTCGACGGTGTAGGCAAAGCTCCCGTCGTCGCTCGGCGTTGCCGGCGCGTTGTTGCTCCCGTCCTCGCTCGCCACGGCATCGGCCTCGGTGTAGGCCCGCACGGGGTCGGCAATCTGCTGCCTCTTGTCGACCTCGCCCGTAACCTGAATGGGCTCGTCGTACATCACCACACACTGGGCCTCGCCGGTGGCCTCGACCGTGAACTCAACCGCCGTGGCCTCGTCATAGCCGTGCGGCGTCATCTGCTCCACCAGAGTGTACGAGCCGGGCGCCAGCGCCTCGATGCGATGATCCTCCTCGCCCGACACCCATTCCTCCACCACGTTGCCCTCATGGTCGAGAATGGCAAGGTGCGCGCCGGGGATCTCCGCCTCGTCGGTAACGTCGCGCTTGGAGAGGTCGACCTTTGTGTAGTCGTTTGCAACATCAATCCCAAAGCTCGGCATGCCCTCGGTGAGCCCGTTGCGGTCAACGGTGAAATAGCGCACGCTTCGCTCGGTCAGAAAACCGTCGGGTGCGTTCGTCTCGCAGAGGCGGTAGCTCCCCTCGGCAAGGTGGCGGATCGTCAGCGTACCGTCGGCGCCGGTGGTGAGCTGCTGGGGCTCGGCATCGTCGGCAAGGAGCGCCGGGAGCTCGGTGAGCGAGCCCGTTGCCTCGGGGTCGTCCGCGGGTTCGTACGCCAGGATGCGGGTCTCGCCGGCGGCAAGCTCAACGGTGTCCACGGCGCTGCTGTCCACCTCAACGCGGTAGGTGCCTGCAGAAAGGTCGGTGGCAGCATGGGCGCCGCGGTCCGCGTCGTAGGGAAGGGGTAGGGCCTCGGAGACCGTGCCCTTACGGGCGAGTTCGGCCGAAACGCCGGTAAAGAATCCGCTGTGTACCGTGAGCTGATAGGAGCCGTCGGCTGCAAGCTCGATATCCTGCTCGCCGGCGAATGAGGCCTCTGCACCTGCCTCGTCCGCAACGGAGAGCGTGTAGCTCCCGGGTTCGAGCGCCGCAACCTCGGTACCTAGCACATAGGCCGAGCCGTCGTCTGCGGTGAGGGTGGCGGTCCACCCTTCGGGCAGCGCGGGCACAACCTCGGCATACGCCGCCGGGGCCCTAAGCTCGACCGTGGTGCCTTCGGGGGCATCAACGGCGAGTGCCGCCATGCCCTCGTCGGGGACAACAGTAACCTCGTCGGTGGAGCTCCACAGCTCAAAGGTTGCGCCGGGGAGCGTGTCGTCGTGCCCAAGTACCGTCTTGGTGAGGACGGTCTCGGTCGGTGCGTCAGATACCTCAACGCGCGTGGAAACGACCGGGGTCGTGTGGTCGCGGTACTCCAGGGTAAAGGGGTGCGGCGTTGCGTCGAGCACATGGCCCGCGGGCGCCGCCGTTTCCACAAAGGCGTATGTGGCTGAGCCCCCGCCCAGGTAGAGGGGCTTGGTGGTGGCGCTGCCGGTATCGTCGGTGGTCACGTGGTCCACGATCTCCCCGGCTACGGCGCGCACCGTTCCATCGGGCGAGACGATATCCTCCTGCGCCACCACGTCGTACTCCGCGCCGGCGAGCAGCCCCGAGCATCCGGGGTCGTAGGTGCCGGACCCGGCGCTGTCTGCAGCGCCCGTGTTGTCCGTGCCGCCCGCCTCGGCCCCATCGGAATCAGCCGGCTGCCCCGTCGCGTCGCCGTCCGACGCCTCATTGCCCGTGGCGTCACCAGCGGCAGCGTTCTCGGCATCGTCGCCGCGTCCGCTCTCCTCGGCGCCATCCGCCAGAGCACAGCGCTTTACCAAGGTCGCCTGCCCCATGGCCTGCTCGTCGGCGAGCGCGACCACCGTTACGGGTGCGAGGTCGTCGTCATCGGGCACCTCAACCGCAACATCCTCACCGTTGAGCAGGTAGGGTGCCGCGCCCGTTGCCACCTCATGCACATAGTAGGTGCCGGGCCTGAGCGCCTCGGGCAGGGTCACCATGCCCGTCTCGTCGGTGGTAAAGGCGCTCAGCTCCTGATGGTTGGGGTACCACGCTTCTTGCGAGATGGGTTGCCCGTCCGCGTCGAGCAGCTGGAAGGTAAAGCCCGCCGCCGGCACGGTGCGTCCCGTCTCGGCGTCCACCTTTACAATCTGGATGCGCGTCGCCACAAAGTCGTTATCCACGATGTACGAGAGCGTTGCGCCGTCGAGCATCTGCTCGGGCGTGATCTGCCAGTCCGGCGCCGGCTGATACCCCTCGGGCGTGGTCTCGGGCACCTCGTGCACGGTGTAGCCGGCGGCGTCGTAGGGGAGGGCGCCCGAGATCCCCTCTGCCCGCTTGCCCGCGCCAAACCATTGCCCCTCGGTCGAGGCTCGGCCCGTCGTATCGGTTTCTATGGTGCCGACCACCTCGTGCGTGGTGTTGCTGACAATCTGAAACCGCACGCCCTCGGCGGCCTGCTGCAGTCCTGAGCCGTCCTCGCCGGTGTCTCGGTACTTTACAAGCTCGAGGTCAAAGGCGCAGGGCAACTCGACAAAGTCGCTGGCCGGTGCAAGCTCTACCACGCCGGCATCGGTGAGCTCGCCTGCGTGCACGGTGTAGCTGCGCACGGTGTCGTCGAGCCGGTAGCCCTCAGGCGCGGCGATCTCCACCATGCGGCTGGTGCCGAGCGGCAGGCCCTCAAAGCAGGCGGTTCCGTCTGCTGCGGTTGTGGCCGTGTGGTCTACCCCGTTGGCGTCGGTCAGGCGGTAGACGGCCCCCTTGAGCGTGGCGCCGGGCTGCGGCTCGCCTCCGGTGGCGGCGTCGGTCTTCTCAATGCGGATCGTTACGGTGCCCGGCTCGTCGGGGAGCTCGACCGTGCTCGCGTTGGCCCCGGTCGTAAACGCAATGCGCTCCGGGTTCTCTACAAAGCCCTGCGGCGCGTGCGTCTCCACGGCATAGTAGGCGGTCGAGGCGTCGAGCTTGCAGCTCGCCTGCCCCGCGTCGTTGGTGGTGAGTGTGGCTGCCAGGGTGTCATCGCTTGCCCGATAGATCTCGTAGGTGGCGCCGGCGTAGGCGTACTCGGCGTTTCCGTCGCTCACCGACGCCTCGGCCGAGACCTTAGAGAACGTCACCGTTACCTTGGGCGCATCGGGCAGGTTGACGGTGGTGCCGCTCCCCGTGTTAAAGCTGATGCGCTCGGGGTTGAGGGTAAAGCCCTCGGGCGCGACCGTCTCCACGGCGTAGTAGGCGGTGCTCGCGTCGAGCGTGGCGGTGGCGCGGCCGTCTGCATCGGTGGTCACGGTTGCTGCCAGCGCGTCGTCGCTTGCGCGGTGGATCTCGTACACCGCGCCGGCAAGGCTGTAGCCCTCAAGGGAGATGTCGACCTCGGGGAGCGAGCTCACCTTCTGAAACGTCACGTCGGCCGTGTGCTGCACCTTGTAGACCTGGTAATACTGCGCCGTGCCCTTGGGAGTGATGCGGCTGATCATGTTGCCGTGGTCCGCCGCGCCGGCCACCACGCCGTCGCCGTAGAGGCCCGAGTGCCACGCAAGGTCCTCATGCGGGTTGCTGCCCCAGAAGAACATGAGGTGCGTGTCGTTGGGGTAGTCAAAGTTGACCGGTTGGATGTAGATGATGTCGCCGCGCTCGAGCACGCCCGAGGCGAGCATGGCCTCCTTGGTGTCAAACTGGTAGTTTGCAAAGCCGTTGTCGATGGCAAACCACTTCCAGAGCGAGGCATTGGACTCATTGCCCCGGTGGTAGCCGCTCGAGGCCACGTGACTGCCCACCGCGGAGGTGTCGCCTCCCGCCTCGCGGATTACCGCCGTGACAAACCCGGCGCAGTTCATGTAGGCGCCCACGCCGGGCTTGGGGTTGCCGTTGGGCCACCAGGCGTCTGAGTTGGTGATGTCGCCGTACACGCCCGGTGCGGAGTTGCCGTAGGGCGTGCCGAGGTAGTACCCGTCGTTGCGGTGGCTTTCTAGGACCGATTCGATGCTCCGTGTGCAGCCGAGCGCCTGGTCGATAGTCTGCCCAGCGCGCGGTGCGGCGTGGGCGGTCTGGACGGCTAACAGGGTGAGCGTTGAGACTGCTGCCAGAGCGACGAGCGCGAGCGCACGCCCGGCTGTGTGGAGGCGCCGGGGTAGGCGATGGGGATGTTGCTGCTGGGGCTGGGCGTGGGCGCAGCCGGGGAGGCGAGGCCGCCGCCGTGGGAGGCGGAGGCGCAGGCGCCGCGGGGCGTGCCAGGAGCGCAATCGCCGGAAAGCATGTTGGAGACGCGTTTGACGCGCCCCACAGGTGCGTTGGGGGCGTGCCCGATGCGCCCCGCAAGGGGGCATGCCTGCGGAGACGTTTGAGGCTGCGTCTTGGCTACCCGCTCGCTTCCCGTCTTGCGGGGAAACGGCTGGTCGGGGGCGCGGACGCTGCGCGCGCGGTACGTGGGACGGTTCATGGCTCATGGGCACTCCTTCCCTCCAGAGAACGGGAGGCAAGGGTATCGGCGCCCATCTGACCGTTTTCCTGCTGTTTCTTGCACGAACCTGACCAATATCTAACCAGGATTCTGCGTTTTCTAACCGCGCAGGTCAGATGGGGTGTTTTGACCTGTTTGGCGGGTGAGCTGCGGCGGGGAGGCGTGCTGCCGTCCGATGTGTCTCCACGCGGATTCCAGATTTGGAGGCATCTCAAAAGGAAAGAAAAATTGGGTGTTGACTCAGCCGCGGAGGCCGGAGTAATATACCCAAGTGCGTTGGACCTGTAGCTCAGTTGGTTAGAGCGTCCGGCTGATAACCGGGAGGTCACAAGTTCGAATCTTGTCAGGTCCACCATCCTTTCGCAATAAACACCCCAGCGAGAGCCGAGTCGCCGCTGGGGTGTTTATTACTACCGGGGGTTTAGCTCAGCTGGGAGAGCGCGGGCTTTGCAAGCCTGAGGCCAGGGGTTCGATCCCCCTAACCTCCACCAGGGAAATCAAGGGCCTCACACGTGTGGGCCCTTTTTTGCATTGGGGCAGATGCACGGGGGTCGAACCCCGTTCGGGGCGCGAAGCGGAGCCAACGGCGTGAGCCGTTGGCCGCGTAGCGTGCAAGGGCGCGCGAGCGCCCGCAGCGGTCGCGGTCGCGAAGCGACTGCGGACTCCCCCTAACCTCCACCACGACCTTAAGAGCCTCGCCACGGCGAGGTTTTTTCATGTCTCGGGGTCATCTGCGGCAGCAATCGACGTGCACGGGACGGGGCGGCAGCGCGGCAGCTCGTCCGTCTATAAAGCCTCCGCGACGGCAAAGCCCCGACGGGCAGCACCCAACCCTGTGCGACAATAGTCGGCAGTGCGACCGGCCGGCAAGCGTCAACCAGGCCGGCAAGGCCAAATGGCAACGCAGCATCACGTTCCAGACGAGGGGAGGCGGCCATGACGCGCGACGAGGCGCTCAGCGTGCTCGGGCTCAAGTCCGACGCCACGCGCGACGAGGTCCAAGTGGCTTATCGCGAGCTCGCGCAGATGCTCCATCCCGATAAGTTCGCCGGCAACAAGCGCCTCCGCGAGCGCGCCGAGCAGCAGATGCGCTCCATCAACGAGGCCCGCGACGTGCTCCTTAAGGGCTCGGGAAGCCGCTCCCGCGCAAGCTCCGCGCACGGCTCGTCCGCCGCCCGTCCCTCGTCGGCGCCGCGCACCCCCGACCAGATCGCCTTTGAGGCCGAGGCACGCGCCCATGCGGCCGAGACGGCACGGCTCACCGTTGTCTCGCAAGCCCGCACGCTGCGCGAACGGCGCGGTGGCATGTTTTCGCTCACGGTTGTCGCCGGGCTCGTGGCGCTCGTTACTGTGCGCATGGCCGGGGCGCTCGGCACCCTCATCTTCTCCGTCTCGTCGATGCTGCTCGTGTGGGGCATCGTGGACGTTGCCATGTATTCCAACCAGGTCCGGGTGCTCGATCGCCGAGCCCGCGACCTGCTGCGTCAGCGCGACGCAGCCCGCGACATCGCCCGTCGCGCCCGCGAGCTGTAGCAACGCGGCCCAGGGAAACTCTGATTGCCGGCTTTCGCGCCCCGCACGGAAACTCGACCCCTGAAGTGAGCGCATCTTTTGGGACCCCTCGGGCAGACCGTTCAAATCGGCGATGAATTACCAGTAAAAGGCCAGTTGAGCGCTTTAGCCTAGTGGAGCGCTACTGAGACATTCCAAAAGATGCACTCACATCCGGCGTCGAGTTTATTCAGGGCCCGCGCGGAGGCGAGGTGTCGGCCTTCCCCGGGTGCCGCGGGCATCCCCGGCACAAAGCCCCTACCCCTTTGCACCGATCGCGCAGCAGCCCGTGCTCGCCCGGCGCGCCTGCGGCGCCGCCCCGGCGTACTCCATCGTCCCCAGCAATGCCGCGTCCCGGCGGCGTGCTAGAATGACCGTGCTTGACGGTGGGACCGCGTGCCCGGCAGCGCCACTCCTTGCGAAAGGAGGTGAGTTGTCAGTGGACGTAGCGACCAAGGTCATTGAGTTTCTTACCGCAGTGGTGGGGCTCGTGGCGGCGGTGTCGGCCATTCCCAAGGTGCGTAGGTTGCAATGTAAAAAGCGGAAGGGCCGTAAGCGCAAGCGCTAACGGCCCGATGCTCTAAACGGCGCTGCCTAGGTTTCCAGGCGTAGGCCTCCGCCAAGCACCAGTATACCCCAACGGTCATGCGCCATGTGCGTTGTCGCTCGCTAATCCCTACCGCCCAGAAAGGAGCTCGCCATGAGCCGCCAGCAGCAGAATCCCGGTGCCGTGTCGCCCGAGCTCGACGAGATGGTCTGCGACCTCATCGGCTATATGCTCGACGAGCTCGCCGAGGGGCGCGATCCGGGTACGGCGGCCTGTGCAGAAGACGCGGGCACGGGGCGCATCGAGGCGGTCTTTACCGACGACGGCGAGGAGGCCTGTCTTGAGGCTGCGCAGGTGTTTGTTACCCAGAACGCGCGCGGCAACTCCGCCGAGCAGCTCGGGCCCATCGAGCGCTATGCCATCGCCTGTACGGGCGCGGTGGAGCTTGACGGAGCCTATCAGGACGCGGTGCTCGTGAGCTTCTACGAGCGCGGGCTCTCTACGGCCGACGGCGCCCCAACGGGGTACTCTGCCTACGTGGCCTACCAAAACGCCGGCGCCGGCGATGAATTTATATGGAGCGAGCCCGCGCCCGCGGGAGAAGAGTCACCGCTCATCTAGAAATCGTTTACAATTTCATTCGCTTGCGCTAGGGGCTTTACGAGGAAGGCCTCCTTTCCATCTTTGCCCATCCGAAGGCTTCTCGGCGCGAGCTGAACGATATGAACCCGCAATATTGCAGGGCGGGGTCGTCCCCCCTCGCTTTGCCCGATTTCTGAGGAACGAAGCTGAGGGCAAAGCGAGGGGGACGACCCCGCCCGGTGGGATAAACGGATCAAGAAACGGGAGACTACATGCGCGTCGAGAACCTGAGGAACATCGCTATCATCGCCCACGTCGACCATGGCAAGACCACGCTGGTGGACAAGCTGCTGCGCGCCACCGACGCCTTCCGCGCCAACCAGCAGGTCGAGGAGCGCGTACTCGATTCTAACGATCAGGAGCGCGAGCGCGGCATCACCATCCTCGCCAAGAACTGCTCGATCGAGTACAAGGGCGTCAAGATCAACATCATCGATACCCCCGGCCACGCCGATTTTGGCGGCGAGGTCGAGCGCGTGCTCAAGATGGCCGACGGCGCTCTCCTGCTTGTCGACGCCTTTGAGGGCCCCATGCCGCAGACGCGCTTCGTGCTCTCGCACGCCATCGCCTGCGGCCTCCAGATCATGATCGTCATCAACAAGATTGACCGCCCCGGCGCCGAGCCCGAGCGCGCCTACAACGACTGCCTCGACCTCATGGCCGACCTCGGCGCCACCGACGAGCAGCTCGAGTTTGCCATGGAGCATGTGGTCTACGCGAGTGCCGTTAACGGCTACGCGCGTCTCGACCCGCTGGCCGATGGCGACGACATGTACCCGCTGCTCGATATGATCGTGCGCGAGATGCCCGCTCCCGAGGTCGACGAGAACGCGCCGCTTGCCATGCAGTGCGTCACCATCGACCACTCGAGCTACGTGGGTCGCATCGGCATCGGCCGCGTGTACTCCGGCACCATCCACGACGGCGACCAGATTCTCGTGGTCAAGAACGACGGCTCGAGCTCCACGGCCACGGTCAAGCAGCTCTACACCTTCGACTACCTCGGCCGCACCGAGTGCGACGAGGTCGGCGCCGGCGATATCGCCGCGGTGGTGGGCATCGACCACACCGACATCGGCGACGTCTACACCGACCCCGAGAACCCCGTGCATCTCGACCCGATCGAGATCGATCCGCCGACGCTCTCCGTTGTGTTTGAGGCGTCGACCTCGCCGCTTGTTGGCCGCGACGGCGACATCGTGGGCGCGCGTCAGCTCAAGGAGCGCCTTGCCCAGGAGGCCGAGAATAACGTGACCATGAAGATCGAGGAGCTCGAGGACAAGAGCGGCGTGGAGGTCTCGGGCCGCGGCATCCTGCACCTCTCCGTTCTGATGGAGACCATGCGCCGCGAGGGCTACGAGTTCCAGGTCGGTCGCCCGCGTGTGCTCTTCCACACCGACGAGCACGGCAACAAGCTCGAGCCCATCGAGCAGGCCGTGGTGGAGTGCCCCGACGAGTACGCGGGCAAGGTCATCGAGGTCTTTGGCAACGCCGGCGGCACCATGACCAGCATGAACGCGGGCAGCACGGTCACGCACATCGAGTTCCGCATCCCCACGCGCGGCATCATGGGCCTCAAGAATCGCATCCTCAACGTCAGCCACGGCGAGGGCGTGTTCTACCACACCTTCCTGGAGTACGGACCCTACGCGGGCGAGCTCGGCGGGCGCAACAACGGCGCCATGATTTCGATGACCACCGAGAAGGCCGTTGCCTACGCGCTCGGCACGCTGCAGGAGCGCGGCCAGCTCTTTGTGGAGCCGGGCACCGAGTGCTACGAGGGCATGCTCGTGGGCGAGCGCAACAAGCCGGGCGACATGGTGGTTAACATCGCGCGCACCAAGAACCTCGGCAACCAGCGCAGCTCCACGGCCGACATTGCCGTGCAGCTCACGCCGCCGCGCACTTTCACGCTCGAGGAGGCGCTCGAGTACATTACCGATGACGAGCTGGTGGAGGTTACGCCCAAGAACATCCGCCTGCGCAAGCGCATCCTCAACGCGACGGACCGCAAGAAGGCTGCCGTGCGCGCTGGGCAGGTAAAGAACAAGTAATTGCCTTTGAGTGTGCGAGCTGGGGCCTGTCGGCGGGGGAAGATGCCCGTCGGCAGGCCCTTTTGCGTATGGCGCACGTGGCGGAACGACATGTGGGCGGCGGCTATGACGGCGGGTGGAGGGTCCTCCGCGATCCGCAAGATGTCCCGGGATCGGCTTTGCGTGCCAGAATGAATTAGATGTCGAGTTTGCGCTGGTTGCGCTTGCGGCGAGCTCGCTTGAGGCGGTCGAGCGCGGCCGTGCGGCGCTCCTGTTCGCGACGGCGGTCGATATCGGCAAGGGTGCGCCGGCGGCGCTCGGCCAGCTCGGCGGTGGAACGGTCCGGTCGGTTGAGCCGCGGTTTGGTGGCGGGTGCCTCGCGGGAGGCGTCATCGGCCAGCTCGGCGGCGCGGCGAGCGCGGTGGCGGCGGGGGACCACCCGCGTGAGGTCGACCTCGGTGGGGCTCATGATGTTAAAGCGCAGCGAGAGCCAGCGCAGGCCCATCGTCACCACCACGCACGCGATCACGGCGATAACGTGCGAGATACCGGCGCTCGCGAGGGCAACGTAGGCGCTCGCACCCGCGATGGCGGCAACGGCGTAAAAGTTGCTGCGTCTAAAGATGTGCGGGACCTGCCCCAAAAAGACGTCGCGCAGCATGCCGCCACCAACGCCGGTAAAGAATCCCATGGTGACGCAGATGATGGGGCTGAATCCGTAGACGAGCGCCTTGTCTGCGCCGGTGGCGGCGTAGAGGCCCACGGCGAAGATGTCAAACACAGCAATGAGCCGGTCTTGCTTGGCGATGACCGTGGGGATGGCAAACACCACCGCCGCGGTGATGATTGCGGCGGGCAGCGCGGCGGGTTGGTTGAGGATGTAGACGTTGCCGACCTGGAGCGTAGCGTCGCGCAGCAGGCCGCCGCCGAGGCTGCAGAGCGCGGCGAGGCAGACGGCGCCCACGAGGTCGAGGTTCTTCTCGCGGGCGGTGAGCGCGCCCGAGACCGACGAGACCACGATGGCGATGAGCTCGAGCCAAACGGGCACCGCGACCTGCGCGGCAACGGCGTGCGCGGTAACGGGCACGGAGGCGACGGCGGGTATGGCGGCGAGCTCGGCGGGCACGGCGACGCTCCTATCGGTTGGGGTTGCACGCGGCCCGTTGCGGGCCGTTGCTATCTTAGCGTGTTTGCCCGCGCCGCGCCCCGCCGCCGTGTGACATTGGGGACAGGTTTGTTCGTCACGGCCGGGCGGTCCCCTCGCATGGTTGCCGTGGGTGTGGCGATGCACGGGATTCCGCGTGAAGCTGCGCCGCCCGCGACCGCTGCGGGCGCTTCGCGCCCTTGCGTGCTGCGCTGGAAAACGCATACGCGTTTCCGCAGCTTCGCACCTTTGCAGGGTTCGAATCCCTCCTGCACGGGGCAGGAAAAAGCGTTCACCTGGGTATTTCAGATTGTAGAAAAGAAAAATGGCGGAGGAGGAGGGATTCGAACCCTCGTGACCTTATACAGGCCAAACGGTTTTCGAGACCGCCGCATTCAACCACTCTGCCACCCCTCCGCATGGGGTGAACGGGCGCCGAAGCGCCCGCGAGAAAAGCAACTGGCGGAGAGTCAGGGATTTGAACCCTGGAGACGGTTTTGCCGCCTACACGATTTCCAATCGTGCTCCTTCGGCCACTCGGACAACTCTCCGTTCAAGCACAGGCAATTGTACCGTATATCGCCGGCGTTGCAAACGCGATTTTCTATGGAGACGCGCGCACCGGGGCGGAGGGCGTCGGGCCCGAGGTGCGATTTGGCGGCTCCGCTTTGATTGCAGGCCTATGCGGTCGATGCACCCTGTGCTGGCGTCACCTCATCACCAGCAGGAATTTGATTGCGCCAGAAGAGCCAGCAACCTGCGAGAATCACCAAGAAGGTCACGGTAAAGCCGCCAGTGACGTCGCTCAAGAAATGCGCTCCCATGATGATGCGCGAGCATGCGACCGTGGCGGGCACGAGGGCGCTCAGCCAAAAGATGCGGCTGCGCCAACGTGCGAGGCTGGGCCGCACGGCGGGTAGGGCGACGATCGCCATGGCGCAGGCGGCGCTCGCGGTGTGCCCGCTGGGGAAGGAGCGAAACTCCTCCGCGGGGATGCCCGTTGCCACAAGGGCTTCGCGCTGACCCGAGGCGATGCTCCACCAGGGCTGGAAGGTTGCCTCGGGTGTGGCGGCGAGCATGCGCATGCGCGGCCGGCCCCAGAGCTCCTTGAGCCCGGCGACCAGCAGGTTCTCGGCGACAACGATAAAGATCAGGTAGCAGGCGAGTCGCCGGAGCGCGCGTGCCGGCACTTCGCGGACGAGTCGAGCCATGGCGGCACTCACAGCCCCCGCGAGCAGAAGGGCGATGAGGCCGCGGGCGGCAAGGCCAAGATCGACATAGCGGACGGGCGCGATGATGAGGTAGGCCAGCGACGCGACGTGCGCGACGATGCCCAACGCCGCAAAAAGGCGGGAGGTTGCCGTGCGCCCGTGCTCTCGCCCGCTCCCTTGCCCGCAGGAGAGGAGGCAGAGCGTTCCTGCGGCGGAGAGCGTGAGCGCGCCGGGAGATTGGCCATAGGCGGCGAGTACCCGGCCAAAGGGGCTGGCCGGGTGGTAGAGCGCCTGCGAAAGCGGCAGGTCGCACCAGGCACCCGCGGCAAGGCAGAGCGCAAGCGCGACCAACAGAAGGATGGCGTCTCGCGGGGCGATGAGGCGTGCTTTGGAGGGCATGATGGTCCTTCCGGCCGGGCGCGTGCGGAGCGGGGCGTCGGGTGCCACGGCGGCTGGGTGCCGGGTTGCCCCGCAGCCCCATGCTACCCCTCCGCTGCGTGATTCGCCCTAATAGAACGAATCGGTCGATTCGGGCTCCAAAAATGTCGCAAAGATTCTGCTAAAGGGAATTGCCGCAACAAAGGGAGGGCCCGGGCGCGACGGCTGGAGGCTTGGGCGCGGTGCGAGTCGGGCGTGGCGCCGGAGGTACGGCGCGCTCAACGGTGCTAGAAGCCAGCTGCAGCGCGAGCCAGGCGTGCCGGGAGGGCCGAGGCTTCCGCCTGCCCCGCGCCTCCGGCCGCACGCCGCCCGCGGCGCCCGCACTACGCCCGCAGTTACTTAATGAACACTTATCCTCCGCAAAAGCGGCGCTTAAGACTGCCGCTCGTCCGCGCCCTGCACCGCAACCGCCGGTTACACTGGAGAAAACCAACGCCTCGGCCGCAGCCGGGCGCATGCACGACCGCAAGAGAAAGGATGCCCCATGCTTTCGCGAGAACTTGGCTTTGGCGCATCATGGAAGATGCTCGCGCAGGAGCACGGCTGGTACAAGCCGCTGTGCATCTTGGCGCTAATCGGTTGGATCCCTATCTTGGGGCAGATCGCCGTGCTCGGCTACGCGCTCGAGTGGGCGCGCTTTACCGCATGGGGCATCGATACCGCCCCCAGACGGCACAACATCGATATCGGTAAGATCCTCGCCACGGGCGGCCGCGCCTTCTTGGTGCTGGTGCTCATGGGGCTCATCGTCCGCGCGGTGCTCGCCATCTTTGGCTTTGGCGGCTGGGCGTTCTTTGGGAGCTTCCTCGTAATGGGGATGGGAATCTCGGTTAGCTCGCTGCTCGAGGGCGTTACGGCCCTCTCGGTCTGGGGCATTCTGGGCACAGCCGTGTCGCTTGTACTGGGGACCTTCCTCACCGCGGCGATGATGCGCACTACGCTCTACGACAGCTTTGGCGCCGGCTGGCGAGTCGACCGGCTGTTCCAGATGATCGGGCGCGACCCGCTCGGTTTTCTTAAGGCATGGTTCGTGTCGTTTATCGGCGGCGCGGTGTGCGTGGCGTATACCGTGCTGATGGCTATGGTGGGGAGCGTCATTGCGCTCGGCGGCATCGCGGCCGTGGTGTCCACGGGCTACGCCTACCACTACGGCCACGCGGAGTACGCTCTGCAGCAGCTCCTGGCATGGGGCGCCGGCCCGTTTATGCTACTCGTGCTTCTGGTGATCGCCGCGATCTTTGTGTACGGCGTGATCTCGGTGGCGATGCAGCTCGTGGCCGTAAACGCAATGGGCCAATGGTTCTGCCGCTTTGAGGTGAGCCGCTGGGGCGTCTCGGCCGCCCCGCTGCCCGATGGCGTGCCCGTTCGTCCGGATGGTGGCAACACGTGGAGCCCTAACGGCGGCGCACCGACGCGTCCGGCTAGCGGCGCCGGCTCTGGTGCGGGTGCGACCGATGCTGGTTCTTACTGGGATAACGACGATTCCGTGCCGCCTGTGGCCCCTGTCGCGGCGGCGGCAGCTGACGAGCCGATCGTGGCGGAGGATGTCACCGCCATCGAGGTTGAAGAGAGCCCCATCATGGCGGCGGACGAGGAAGCCGACCAGGCTGACGACAATCAGGAGGACGGCCCGATTCCACTCGGACCCATTTCGACCGAGTAGGCTCCTGGTCCCGCTCGCGCCACTCAGCGCAAGAGGCGCCGGCGACAGCGCTCGGCAGCATAAAGTTTTGCAGACCGCAGCCCGCTCCCACCAAGAGCGGGCTGCACGCGTTTGCAGCCGGCCTGCACTCTCGCCCGACCCGCCCCGCCACACAGCCCTCACCCCTGGAGAACCTGCGCCGACCGTGCCCCGGCGCCCGGCGCGCCCCCGTTCATGCCGTACAATAGGGCCGTCAGACGAGGGCCGCCCGCGCGGCCCGCACCAGGCAGGCCGCCCCGCCCCGCGCCGCGCGGCCCGCACGCCACGCAAAGGAGCCCGCATGATCGATCGCTACACCCGTCCGGAGATGGGCCACATCTTCTCGCTGGAGAACAAGTACGCCATCTGGCAGGAGATCGAGGTGCTCGCCTGCGAGGCTCAGGCCGAGCTCGGGCAGATCGGCATCACCAAGGAGGAGGCCGCGTGGATCCGCGACCACGCCACCTTTAACAAGGAGGAGGTCGACGCCATCGAGGCGGTCACCAACCACGATGTCATCGCCTTCCTTACCAACATGGGCGAGTACATCGATCGCGACGTGCCGGAGGGCGAGCCCAAGCCCAGCCGCTGGGTGCACTTTGGTATGACGAGCTCCGACCTCGGCGACACCGCCCTCTGCTACCAGCTCGTTCAGGCCACCGACATCATCATCGAGGACGTCAAGAAGCTCGGCGAGATCTGCAAGCGTCGCGCCTTTGAGGAACGCAACACCCTCTGCGCCGGCCGCACGCACGGTATCCACGCTGAGCCCATGACTTTTGGCATGAAGTTCGGCAGCTGGGCCTGGGAGCTCAAGCGCGACCTCGACCGCCTGCGCGATGCCCGCGCCAACGTGGCCTTTGGCGCCATCTCGGGCGCGGTGGGCACCTACAGCTCCATTGACCCGTTTGTGGAGGAGTACGTCTGCGAGCACCTGGGCTTGGTGCACGATCCGCTCTCCACGCAGGTCATCAGCCGCGACCACCACGCCTACCTTGCCGGCGTGCTGGCCACCACGGCGGCCACCTGCGAGCGCATCGCCACCGAGATCCGCAACCTCCAGAAGACCGACACCCTCGAGGCCGAGGAGCCGTTCAAGAAGGGCCAGAAGGGCTCCAGCGCCATGCCGCACAAGCGCAACCCCATCACCATGGAGAAGGTCTGCGGCCTCTCCCGCGTGGTCAAGGCCAACGCGCAGGTCGCCTTTGATAACGTGGCCCTCTGGCACGAGCGCGACATCTCGCACAGCTCGGCAGAGCGCGTGGCGCAGGCTGACAGCTTCATCGCGCTCGATCACATGTTCCAGTGCCTCATCCGCGTGGTGGACGGGCTCATCCTCTACCCCGAGCAGATGAAGGCCAACCTCAACAAGACCCGCGGCCTCATCTTCTCGTCCAAGGTGTTGCTTGCGCTGGTAGAGACGGGCATCACGCGCGAGGAGGCCTACGCCATCGTGCAGGAGAACGCCATGGCCACATGGCGCGAGGTGCAGCAGTGCCAGCCGGGCACCACGTTCCGCGAGAAGCTCGAGGCCGACCCGCGTTGCACCGTGCCGGCCGAGGAGCTCGACAAGATCTTCGATCCGTGGGATTTCCTCACGCGCATCGATCGCGTCTTCGACCGCCTCGAGGAGCTCGACTTTGACTAAGCGCAGCTCTATCTGCGCCCGTTAGTGGCAATGTAGCGGCCCGGTGCCCTCTGCAAGGGGTGCCGGGCCGTTTGCCGTCTGCCCGACAGCCGTCTCGCTCCCCGAGGCGCCCGCCCACCCTGTAACCCCAACCGCTCACCAGACTGACGGTATGGACCGCGTCTTGGGTGGGTTTACTAGTGGTATCGGTATTTGTCCGCTGGCGCCCGTGGGCGCCCGTCGCAAGGAGGAACTATGGGCCGCAAAGCAGAGGAGCCGCTCGAGATCGACTTCGAAGGGTTCCAGACGTACCTGCGCTCCAAGACGCGCGTCTTTATGGATGTCGACGGCGACGAGTACTACGTCACCCACACCGACGGGTACTGGCGCGTGCAGGATTGCTCCAAGCTCAACGACAAGGGCCGCTTTACGGATTGCTCCGAGCTGGTCTCTACGATGCCCGAGGTTATTGAGCTTCCGTTCCGCGACGGTAAGAGCATCCACGACCTGTTTGACGAGGCGACGTTCTACGAGTCCGATCAAGAGGGCTGGGAGTAGTAGCGCGGGTACGTCTGGTTGATTGATGCCCCCTTTGGCGGCCGCCGGCGCCCTGTGCGCTGGCGGCCGTTTTGCGCCGTGGCGCGCGCATGCGGAAGGCGTGGAATGATGCTCGGCGGTCGTTGACGGTTATCCGAAATCGGACTACCATGGCGACAGTTCGCAGATAGGCTTCCAGCCGGCTCGTATGGGTCGGCCGCTCGTGAGAGAGGGGAGTGCCCGTGGACAACGCTGCCGAGCTTGAGCGGACGGCCTCGGCCTGCCCCGCAACGTCGGGCGGTGCGGCGGCGCGCCAGCTCGACTACCTTTACAACGAGGTGGACAAGCTCTACCACGTCTACGCGCGCGGCTGCGGGGTCTCGGACTGCGCCTACTGGATGCTCTACGACCTCGAGGTCGCGGGCGGGGAGCTGCCGCTCTCGGAGCTCACGGCGTCGTGGTCGTACAGCAAGCAGACCATCAACTCGGCGCTCAAGACGCTGCGCGACCGCGGTCTGGTGGAGCTCTCTTTTATGGAGGGCAGCCGCAAGAGCAAGCGCGCCACCCTTACCGAGGATGGTCGGGTGTTCTCGAGCCGACACATCGTCCCGGCGATCCGCGCCGAAGACCGGGCGTTCTCGTACCTGAGCGCGGCCGAGCAGGAGGAGCTCGTGCGGCTTGTGCGCCGTTACGTTGACGCGCTCGATGCGCAGCTCGCTGCGGTTGAGACGGGCGACGATGCGTTCGAGCGGCCCACCGCGGGGGATGTCGCTCCCGAGGACCCGGTTCTCGACCAAGGCGAGGCTGCCCCCATCTAGCTCGGTGTTTGCAGGCCGGCGCGCCGAGGCGTGCGGTGCCCGGGCTTGTTCGCGGCGGTGTTGCCGACAGCCCACGCGCTAGCGCCAAGGTCGCCGCGTTCGCCCCACCGCAACCCGGTGCCAATGCCGCCTTGCCCCTCGCCGCCCCATCCCATCCACCATCTATCCGCACCACACCGCAACGCTAGGAGTTTGCTCCATGAAGATGCTCTTGCGCTTCCTCAAACCCTACAAGCTGCAGACGTTCGGCGTGCTCGTGGCGCTCGGCGTCAACCTTGCCGGCGTGCTGCTCGTGCCCACGATCCTCGCCAACATGATCAACATCGGCGTCTCGAGCCGCGACTTTGACTACATCCTCTCGCAGGGCGGGTTTATGCTCGTGGCCGCCGTGGTCTCGGGCGCGGGCGCCTTTGCGTGCAACTACTTCTGCGCCGACCTCGCCACCAAGGTGGGGCGCGATATCCGCAACGCCGTCTACGACGCATCGCTCGCGTTCTCAGGCAGCGACTTTGAGAAGTTCGGCACGGGCTCCATGATTACCCGCACCTTAAACGACGTGAACGTGATCCAGATGGCCATCTCGATCACCATCCAGATGATGCTGCCGGTGCCCTTCTCCATGGCGATCGGCATCGCGCTCGCCTGCTCCATCGACATGCAGATCGGCATCATGCTCACGGCCTTTACCGCCGTGGTGACCGTGATCGCCGTCATCGTAGTGCTGCGCGCCGCCAAGATTTTCCAGCGGCTCCAGCGTTTTATCGACCGCATGAACGTCCGCCTGCGCGAGAGCATCACGGGCGTGCGCGTGATCCGCGCCTTTGGCAAGGAGGCTTCCGAGCGCAAGAGCCTCGACGAGGCGTTTAGCGACTACGCCACCAATGCCATCAAGGTCAACTGGATCTTTGCGACCTTCGATTGCTCGGCGTTCTTTATCATGAACATCGCCGAGGTGGCCATTATCTGGCTCGGCGGCAACCGCGTGGGCGCGTGGGCGATGGAGATCGCCTCCATCTCGGCCTGCGTGGAGTACGCGATGATGATCCTCTTCTCGATCATGATGGCGCAGATCGGCGCGCTCATGCTGCCGCGCGCCCTCGTGTGCCTCGAGCGCTGCCGCGAGGTGATCGACCTCAAGCCGAGCATCGCCGACGGCGAGCTCACGGAGCTCCCCGAGGGGGCGGGCGTTTCCGGCGAGGTCGTGGCGCACTTTGGCAACGCGTCCTTCCGCTTTGCCGACGCCGACGAGGACACGCTCCACCACATCAACTTTGTCTGCCGCCGCGGCACCACCACGGCGATCATCGGACCCACCGGCTCGGGCAAGTCCACGATTGCCAAGCTCGCACTGCGTCTCCACGACGTAACGGACGGCTCGGTGCGTCTCTGCGGCACCGACGTGCGCGAGCTCACCCAGGAGGCCCTGCGCGAGCACATCTCGTACGTGCCGCAGAAGGCCTGGCTCTTTAGCGGGACCATCGCCGACAACCTACGCTACGGCGCGCCCGACGCCACCGACGCCGAGCTCTGGCACGCCATCGACGTGGCGCAGTCGGGCTTTGTGCGCGAGCTCCCCGAGGGGCTGGCGCACCGGGTGGCTCAGGGCGGCACCAACTTCTCGGGCGGGCAGCGCCAGCGGCTTTCCATCGCCCGCGCGCTCGTCAAGAAGGCCGACCTCTACATCTTTGACGACTCGTTCAGCGCACTCGACTTTAAGACCGACGCGGCCCTGCGCCACGCGCTCGCCAAGGAGGTCAAAGACGCGGCGGTGCTCATCATCGCGCAGCGTATCAACACCATCCTCTCGGCCGACCAGATCGTGGTGCTCAAAGACGGCTGCATCCAGGGCCTGGGCACGCACGAGGAGCTCATGCGCACCTGCGAGGCGTATCGCGAGATCGCCCGCTCGCAGCTGCGCGCCGAGGAGCTCGAGGCGCTGATGGGGGACGCTGTGGCCGCGGCCGAGGTTGTGGCTGACGATGCCGCGGCCGATGCCGACGAGACTGTAACCGCGGTCGACGCAGCGGCCGATGAGGCCAGCGCCCCGGCCGAGGCCGCCGACATTCCGTCCGCACCTGCCGATACCGCACCAGAGGGGGACGCCACCTCAACCCAAGACAGCTCGCAGAAGGGAGGCGAGTAGCCATGGCAAACGAGAGGATTTTTTCCGAGGACACCGCCATTGAGGAAGTCGAGGGGCTGGCCGAGGGCACGACCGGAAGCATAGCGGCTGCCGGCGATGCTGCGCCCGCGCGCTACGCCGACCCGCACGAGCCCGAGCCTTCGGGCGCTCCGGAGCCCGAGGCCGAGGAGGAGCTCGAGGTCCCCAAGGACCCGGTCGCCGTAACTCGCCGCCTCTGGGAGGTCTCGCGCGGGGAGCACTGGCGTTTTGCCGTGGTGGTGGTGTGCGTCATCTGCTACACCATCGCGCAGATTTCTGCCCCGGCCTACAGCGCGCACCTCATCGACCTGCTCTGGGCAAACATCCAGGCGGCGCACGCCAAGGGGCAGATTTTTACCATCGGGTGGGACACGGGCGGTCGCGAGCTCCTCACCTTTGTGGGCATTTGGACCGTGGCCTGGGCGTTCTACACCGTGCAGAGCTTCACGATGGCGAGCTTTGCCGAGCGTCTCAACCTCAAGCTCCGCCATCGCATCGCCGAGAAGCTCAACGTCCTGCCGCTCAAGTTCTACGACGCTCACAAGCCGGGCGACGTGATGAGTCGCGCCACCAACGACCTCGATAAGGTCTCGGAGGTGCTGCAGCGCGGTCTGCTCTCGATGCTCATGGCGGTGGGCTCGGTCACGGGCGCCGCCATCATGATGGTGCGCCTCAACCTCACGCTCGCGCTCGTGTTCTTCTGCTTTGCGGCGATTGCCGTTACGGGCACGCGCCTGGTGGCTAAGCGCACGCTCATCTTGGCGGCCGAGCAGCAGCGCGCCGTGGGCGTCTTAAACGGGCACGTCGAGGAGGCCTACTCCGGGCGCATCGTCATCAAGGCGTTCAACCAGGAGCAGGCGAGCTCGGCGCGCATCCACGAGGCGACCCAGCAGCTTGCCGATACCATGCGCCGCACCGACTTCATCACCAACGTGGTGGCGCCCATGGTGCGCTGCCTCGTGCGCCTCTCGCAGGTGGTGCTCGCGCTCATGGGCACGGGCATCCTCATGCGCGGTGAGCTCACCATCGGTACGCTGCAGGCGTTCTTCCAGTACGTCAACACCGCCTCTGAGCCGCTCACGCAGTTCTCGCTCACCGTCAACCAGCTGCAGAGCGCGCTGGCGGCCGTGGAGCGCGTCTTTGGCGTGCTCGACGAGCCCGAGATCGAGTCCGACCCCGAGCATCCCGCCCGCGTGGCCGAGCCGGTGCGCGGACGCGTGGCCTTTGAGCACGTGCGCTTTGGCTACGACGCCGACCGTCCGCTCATGCACGACGTCAACTTTGTGGCCGAGCCGGGGCAGAAGGTCGCCATCGTGGGCGCCACGGGCGCTGGCAAGACGACGCTCATCAACCTGCTCATGCGCTTCTACGAGATCGACGGCGGACGCATCACGCTCGACGGGGTGGACACGCATGCCATGGCGCGCGCCGACCTGCGCAGCCGCTTTGGCATGGTGCTGCAGGACGCGTGGCTGCGCGAGGGCACCATCGCCGAGAACATCGCCTACGGCTGCCCCGACGCCACGCGCGACGAGATCATCCAGGCGGCCAAGACCGCGCAGGTGGACTTCTTTGTGCGGACGATGCCCCAGGGCTACGACACCAAGCTCGAGAACGATGCCGAGAACATCAGCCAGGGCCAGCGCCAGCTCCTCACCATCGCGCGCGTGCTTTTGGCGAACCCCTCGATCTTGATCTTGGACGAGGCGACCTCGAGCGTTGACACCCGCACCGAGCGCGCCATCGTGCAGGCGATGGAGGCGCTCACGCAGGGTCGTACGAGCTTTGTGATCGCGCACCGGCTGAGCACCATCGTGGATGCCGACCTCATCCTCGTGATGGACCACGGCAACATCATCGAGCAGGGCAACCACGAGGAGTTGCTCGCCGTCGGCGGCGCGTATGCGGAGCTATACAACTCCCAGTTCGCGTAGGCGTTACTGACCAGGGCGGCCTCCCGTAGCACCCGACCTCGCCGTTCAGCTTCGGCGGCATGGCGCGAAGGCCTATGCCGCCTCGCTTCGCGGCGATCTCGGGCACTACAGGAGGCCGTCTCCGCGGTCGAGGGCACGCCACCTTGCCGCTCAAGCCTTCGGGCATGGCGCAAAGGCCTATGCCCTCGGCTTTCGCGGCAATCTGGCGCACTACGACGGGCCGGCTCCGTTGTCGCGGACGGGCAAATGGGTCATTTGGGGACGTGTTCCATTTGACCCATTTATGCTCTGTGTGCCCTCCGTGCTAAGATTGCCCGTAGCCCTATGGGGCTCCTGACGAGGGCAGCCGTACCAGGATCGATAAGACGGCGCATCGACGGAAGGGAGGCCCCATGAACTGGGCCATCTTGATCGTGTCGGGCGCGATGGAGGCCGTGTGGGCCGTGGCGCTCGAGCGAGCCGAAGGATTCACCAAGCTCATCCCCAGCATCATCTTTATCGTGGCTCTCGCGGCGAGCATGTTCGGGCTCAGCCATGCGGTGCGGAGCATCCCGCTCGGTACGGCGTATGCCGTTTGGGTGGGCATCGGCGCCACGCTTACGGTTGTCTACAGCATGGTGACGGGTATCGAGCCGTTCAGCTGGTTCAAGGTCGCGCTGCTCGCCGGGCTTGTAGGCTGCGTGATCGGCCTCAAGCTCGTCCACGGCGCCTAAGCGCGGCAACCCATTGGTTTTGGGACGGGGTTGGGTTGAGTCATTTTGGAACAAAGCCCTGACAAATTCCTTGTCCCTTTGCCCCGGGAGGCGGCCGACGCGGCTGCTTTGCTAAAGATGGGACCCGCTGGACGGGCGACAAGATCGAAAAAATCGAAAAAATACGGCGTCCGCCCAGCGGGTTACCGCTATGGTACCAGCTTACCCTATGCTCGCCTCCGACGCTCCGTGCTATCCTTATAAAAAGGAGCAAATTGAGGAGCGTGAGACGCGTGTTGCCAACGCGCTTTGCAGGGTTTGACCCAACGCGACCGTTTCCCGTGTTTGTGACGGGGCCGTTCCACGTGTCCGTGGTGCGCGAGCTCAACGCGTGCGCCTCGGCCGATGAGGTCATGGCGCTCTTTGCCCGCACCAAGGGCGTGTATCGCAACGAGACGGGTGAGGTGGTAGAGCGCTGCCGCTACCTGGAGCTGCGCGCCCGCCTGAGCAAGGTAAACGGCGGCGAGACGGGCGTCGGCGCCTACTCGTACAAGACCTGCAACAAGTACCTCGGCTCGCTCCGCAAACTCAACCCCATTATCGACGCGCTCTGGCGCGATGCGGGCCGCTCGCCGGCAAAGCGCGAGCTGCCGGCAGCGTTTGTGGAGGCGGTGGCGGCTCAGGCGGTAGCGGTTGACGTGTCTGAGGGCGGCCTCTCCGACCTGGGGCTGAGGCTCTATCTCTCTTCGCTCGCGCTGCGCCGGGGCGAGCCGGGGCGGGTGCATCTGGCGGATATCGACGCCGCCTCGGATGCGGGGCTCTTTCCGCGGCGGGGTATCGACAACTTTGCCGCCCGCGTGCGCGAGCGCTGGACCGGCGGGCCGGATAAGCCGGGTATCGTGGCCGAGGCGCCCACCAGTGCCGCTGCCGAGGCAGGCGGAGACGGCCGCACCGTCTCGTTTGCGATAACCGAAGCGTCGGCATTACCGGCGCTTGCGCGTGCCGACGCCCTGCTCTTTCCCTCTGAGGACGTGCCCACAGCCGGGCCGTTTACCGCGGGGGTGGCTGCCGAGCGCCGCGCCGCAGTTCGGGCCCTGCCGCGCCGGCTCGTGCTGCCGGCGAGCGCGCGCGACGCGGTGCGCGACGCACAGGCCTTCCGCCTTGCGCGCGACCATGACCTCTTTGGGCGCGAAGTGGTGTTTCGGCAGCTCATCCACGGTACGTGGGAGCGCGTGACCATGGCGGTGCACCGCGTGGTAGAAAATGAGTACCGCGGCATGTTCTTTGTTGGCGCGCGGCTCGACGCGCCGCCCGGCGGGCGCCGGCCTTCTGCTCCGCGCCTGTGGTGCGCGCCGGTGCGCGACGGCGCCCTGTGTTGGGAGGGCGTAGCAGGGCCGCTCGCGAGCCGTGCGGACATTGGGCGAATCTGCGAGCTTTTTAAGGTGATTGACGCACGCCTGCCCGCCGCATGCGCTGCGGTGACCGACGTGCCGCTGGAGGTGAACGTGCTCTTTAAGGCCGACGCCGGGCTCCGCGACTATCTTGAGCGGCTCGTTTCGGCACGCCGCAAGCAGGCGCAGACCGTGACGCGCGACTTGGCGGCAAGCGGCGGCGCTGGGGGAGATGCTGCCTGGGGCTCTTGGGAGGGCCAGCCAACCTCCGTGGCCGGTGAGGGCTCGCTCGCGTCGGCGCTTGCGAAGTACGTGTCCTCTGCGCCTGCGGCGCGCTTGGACCGGGTGCGCGGCGGAGGCGGCGAGGTGCTCTGGCGCTACCGTGACGTGGTGGTGGGGCGAAATGACGTTCTTGCTGAGTTCCGCTCGCTCGCCGACTCCGTGGTGGATGTAGAGGCGCGCTATCTGGTGGGGCCAAGCGACCCCGAGCAGACGCTTGCGGGGGCGGGCTACGACTACCTCTGGGCGTGGGATGGCCGGCGGCTCATGGGGCTCGGCGGGTCGGCAGTGTCGATCGCGGAGGCGTACGCGGCTCGGGCTGCAGCGTGCGACGAGCTGCCGTCCGTTCGGGTTGAGCGGCTGGTGCGGGCTGCGGGCAGCCCGGGGGAAGAGCTCGAGGTGAAGCTCGTGCGCACGACAGGCGCGCCCGATGAAGGGGTGGGGCGCGTGGCAGGCGAGGTGCGTGTCGTGGTGCCGCTTGCAGCGCCTGTGCGTGCGTATCGCGTGGCTCGGCAGCGCGAGGGGCGGGAAGGTGCGTATGAGCGATAGGGAGCAGGGCATGTCGCAGGCGGAGCCGCGCGGTTGTGCGGCTGAGAAGCTCGATTCGCGTGGGACGGCGGAGGCGACCACGCCGCGTGGAGCGGCGGAGAGGTTGGCCACGCCGCGGACGATGGCGAATTTGTCTGCGGATCGAGAGGCAACAGGGGCGCCCGCGTCACACCCGGTGAGGCAGGCGCCGATGCCGGCATCCGCGAGTGGAGGCCGCTCCCGCTGGGGTGAGGATTGGCTCGTGGCGCTGACCGCGCTCGTAGGGGGCGAGCGCTCCGCGGCTGGTCCCTTTGCGGGCTGCCTGCTCTCCGCGGCGATAGGGGTGTTGAACATTCCCGGGCCGATGGGCGAAGGCGGAATGGAGGCGGAGGGGCCGCTCGCGGAGCTTGCCGCGCGGGCCCGTCTGTTGTTTATGGTCGTGGACCTGTTGGCCCGGCGCGCCGTTGGCCGCTCGACGCCGGCTGCCGTCAATGCGCCCGACACGCCGGCCGCCTGTGGGTCGTATGCTCCCGGGACAGTCGTGCTCACGCCGGTGTTCACCGCGGAAGTTGAAAACGTTCCGGGCGAGGCGCTCGACGGACCACGCTCAACCTATGAAGCGGCGGACGAACCGCTGGTGCTGTGCCTTGCGGAGCCTTCGACCGAGCCGGCACGCCCGGCCCGTTGGCGCCCGGTGGACGATCCCGCGGCCTCGCCCGAGCCGCTGGAGCACTGTGTAGCCCGGCTTGATGCGGACGATGTGTTTCTCTACCTCGAGCTGGGGTTTGCGGCGGCGCGCGCGGAGGCGGAGGCTGCTGGGACCGCCGGCGCCGCCGAGTGCGCGGATGCCGACGGGGCCGCCTCCTCGCCCGCAAGGCGCAAACCAAGCAGAGGCGCCGGCGCTCGGCAAGCGCCCTGCCGTCCCGTAGAATCCCTTGCGGAGATTCCCGCGCCCGGCATGGAGGGGCTCTTTGCCGGCGAGTCGTGGCTTGTGCCCGTGGCGGGGAGTGTCGCTCACGCCGGCGCTGCGCCAGAGGCGCTTGTTGCTTCGCCGGCCACCGAGCGCACGGTGCAACTGCGGGCGTACGGCACCCTCCCCGCCACGGACGAGCAGCTCGCCCTCGCCGATGCCGTCCGTGTGGCGGCCACGGCAAAGCGGGGGCTGGGGCTCTACGACCGCTTGGGGCATCGCGCCGCGGTCTGGCCATGCCGCGCGCTCGAAGGCGGCGCGACGTTCTCGGCCGATGCACTCTGGCCCGTTGCGCTCTTTCCCCGTTCGTCGGCCAACCGCTGGCCGCTCCTTGCTGTAGCGTCCGATGGCACACTCTGCGTAGTTGATCTGGCCGAACCCGCTCTCGCGCGCTGCGAGGCAACGCCGCTCGCATCCGCCCGGGAGCGGCGCGCCCCCGATCGCGACGCCCTGGCCACGCCAGTAGACTGCTGGGACGTACCGGGTGCGGAGCCGAGCGTGGCCGACGTGCGACGCTTTGCCGAGGGCATACGCTTACACGTCACCGAGGTCCGGCGCGCCAGCGGCGAGGCGGGGAATGTTCTTAACAAGATTGCCGTCCTTGCTGAGCACGGCTGGCGCGAGGAGGCGCTTCCGACTGCGACCGGCGCCGAGGAGGGCTCGGTCTGGGTCTCACCTGCGCCGCTGCAGCTCGTGGGTTTTGCGGAGTTCTGGCGCTTTGTGCTGCGCTTTGGGGCGAGCATTCTTGTTGATTGCCCCGTTGAACTCCGCGAACGGCACCTTGTGGGCGCCCTCGAGCGTGTGGCGCGCTTTGCCGAGCGCATCCCGGCCGTGCAACAGCGCAAGGGCGCGGAGCGCGGGGAGTAGCGAGGCGCGCGGGGGAAGCGCACAGAAGCACGTTTGCCGAGCTGTGTCATGCGTGGCCGTGTTTTGCTGCCGTTTTATATGACAGTCTGCGGCGGCCGCGGATGCCCGTATCGTCGTTGCCGCACGTTGTAATGCGGGGCAGGCGCCGATCGGGCCGCTCCGCACCCAACCCACCGTGGCGCGGAGCGACTCCGATCGGCATCTCCCTAGGGCAGCAGGCCGTAGAGCACGATCCCCGTCATCGTCGTGAACAGGGCGACGGCGCACAGGGGCAGATGCTCGGCCATGATGGCCACGAGGTCATCCTTGTAGCTCCACGCGCCCATGCAGTACACGACGTAGACCGCGAGGCTAAAGAGGAGCAGTTCAAACAGGGGTGCGCCAAACGCGTGCGCAAGGGGAAGCATGATGCCCAAGCCGACGCTGCCGAGCGCTGCGGCGACGGCGCCATCGCCCCGCTCGTGGGCATGCGCCCCGGTAAGGAAGAGCGCCACCGCTCCGATGCCAAAGAGCCATGCGACGGCAAGGGACTCGCTTCGTTCGATGAGCCACGTGCTGAGCATCACGGTGGGCAGCCCGCAGATGAGCGCCATGGTGGCGCCGCCGGCCGCGTCGAGTTTGGTGGATTTGGCGTCCGGCCCTCCGATCCAGAGGAAGTCGTCCTCATCGTCTTCGTCTTCATCATCGTCCTCGTCGTCGAGGTCGTCGGGCGCGTCGAGGCCATCGTCGTCCATGAGCCAGAGACGGGCGAGCAGCTCCCGCCGTGCACGTCGGCGCCGCACTTCGCGCCGCGCGTCCGGCTCCTCGGCGGCGCCACCGCCCCCGCTGGCAGCGGTGCGCGCCGCGTCCGCGTGCGGCGTTTCGCCCGCATCCGCGTGCGCCGCCTCGCCCGCAGCCGCCCGCGGAGCTTCGCCCGCGCTCTTCATCGCACCACACGCGGCGCTCGCGTCGTTCCCGCCAGCCGCCGGCGCCTCGGCAGCGCGCCCGGCATCCTCGGTATGCAGCTTGTCGTCCATGGTAGTCATCCTTTCTTCTTGCGGCCCAGCATCGGGGCCCAGGTGGTAAAGGGTTCGCAAGCGGTCTTGATCATGGGCTTGCCGGCGAGCGCCACGTAGGCCTCGCCCCGCTCGAGGAGCATGAGGTCGGTTAGGCCAACCGCTCCGCTCGACTTAAGCTCGGCGTCTTGCCCGGCCTCGGGGCTTGTGGAGGGCAGGTAGATGGTCGCCGCCGCCTGCTCGAGCATCACGCGCGCCTCCTCCTCGCGGTAGATGCCGCGCTCCGTGAGCTGCGAGACGCTCTGCAGCGCCGCGAGCACCGAGATGTCGCGGCTGCGCCCCGCGCTCATGACGGCCGAGATCTCCATGCGCGGGAGCCGCGCAAACTCGTCGAGGATAAAGAGCACCGGACGCGCCTTGTCGGTGTCCTCGAGTCCGAGCCGGTCGTGCTCGGCGCAAAAGGCCTGGTAGAGGGTGTTTACCAGCAGGGCCGCGTAGTCGTCCGCCGCGCTCGAGGTGTCGGGGATCACGATGTAGAACGCCCGTGGCTTGCGCGAGCCCACGAGGTCGCGCGCAAAGTCGACGGTCGAGCTACCCGCGATGGCCCGTCCCGCGGCGGTGGTAAAGAAGGCGAGCATCGAGGCGCAGGTGCTCCGCACGCAGTTCCAGGTGCGTTCGACGTTGGTGAGCTGAACGGCCGCGTGGAGGGCCGCCGGCGAGCGGGCGCCGAGCTCGCGGTCGAGCGCGCTGAGGATCGCGTCGTTGGCGATGACGTCGTACACGTCGCCGAGCGACGGCTCCTTGCCAAAGTTGAGGGAGAGCCCTTTGGCAACCCCGGCGATGGTGTTCCAGGCGGACTCCTGCCAGTAGCGGTCGGTGTCGTCGCGCACGATGCCCTTAAAGGTGCCCGAGAGGCGCGAGAGCTCGAGGTCGGCGTCGCCCGGCCGGTCTTCCATCAGGGCGCGGTGCATAGCCGAGAGCGGGTTCCACCGACCCGCCGAGCGGGGCGCGGCAAGGTCGAAGGGCACCACGCGATACCCCGCCTCGCGCACCGCCCGGGCGGTCTCACGCAGGATGGTGCCCTTGCAGTCGAGGCAGATGATGTGAGGCTGCACGGCCTTGCCCGGCAGCGCGTTGAGCACGCAGGTGGTCTCGAGCACCTGACGCGTCTTGCCCGAGCCGGTGCGCCCGATAACGAATGCGTGCACCCCGCGCGGGAGCGCGAGGATCTCGCCGCTCTGCGGGCCGCCGCCGCACACGATGCCGCGGGCCCGGCCGCTCATGACGTCCGCCGCACTGTGCGTCTTGAGCCCCGCCTTGCGCGGCGAGGTGGTCACCAGGCGATGGGCGAGCTCGGAGCCGATGCTCCTGATACGCGCTTTCTCGTTCATGCGGCGGCCTCCTTGAGCGTGCCGAGCGTGCGTCCCGGCAGCTCGACAAAGCCGTTGAGGGCAAAGGCGCTCGAAAGGTCGATGGCGCGCGGTGCCGAGGCCACCGCAACGCAGCGAACCTCGAAGCCGGCGATGCAGTCGTGCAGGCGCCCTGCAAGTGCGATGGCCTGCCCCTCGCCGGGGGCGTCGATTGCCACCTGCACCAGCACGACGCCCTCAAAGCGCTCGAGCGTAAGGGCGCCGAGTTGGCGCGGAAGGTCGCGTTCTTGCGGGGAGGTAAAGGTGGCGAGCAGGATGTCGCGCCACCCGGCGCGCTCGAGCAGCCGGACGCTGCACCGCAGCGCCTCGGCGGACGAGGTGTCCTCGTAGACGAGGGCGTAGGGGGTGGCGGGCCTGAGCGCGGGCAAACGGTTGCTCATGGTGGGCTCCTTTCTGGGTGGGGGCGAGCGCGGGTGTTGGCGGGGTA
>NZ_NFHP01000007.1 GCF_002159335.1 Collinsella sp. An7
CGGAGAAGGGCTACTGGGACTGACGCCCGGTACCCGATAGGCGGAAGGGCGGTACCGTCTCCCCGGAGGGTCGGTACCGCCCCCGAGGAACGCCGGTACTAAAAACGCGTGCTAGACAGGCAAAACCACGGCCATCAACCAGGCCATCAAGGCAACTGGCATCCCGTATCAAGCCGAGGCAGCAGATGGAAAGCAAGACTTGGGGAGCGCCTGGATAGACGTTGCATGGCGCCAGGCGCGCCAGCTCGCCAAACAACACGGCGTTGCCGCCCTCATTCTCGACGAAATCCAAAAGGTGCCGGAGTGGTCCGAAACCGTAAAACGCCTCTGGGACGAGGACACATGGGAGGAGACGCCCCTTCACGTGGTGCTTTCTGGCTCGTCATCGCTTTTGCTCAAAGCCGGCATCTCCGATTCGCTGGCCGGGCGCTTTGAGCTACTGCGCTCCACGCATTGGGCCTTTGCCGAGATGCAAGCCGCATTTGGCTACACGCTCGATGAGTACCTGCAGTTCGGAGGCTATCCCGGTGCCGCCGCTCTGCGCCACGACAAACCGCGCTGGACAGCCTACATGCGCGACTCCATCATCGAGGCGACCATCTCGCGCGATATCCTGCAGATGGAGGAGATTCGCAAGCCGGCACTAATGCGCGCACTCTTTGAACTGGGAGCTCAGTATTCCGGACAGGAACTCTCATATCGAAAGATACTTGGTCAGCTTGACGAGCGAGGCAACACCGACACCCTCAAGCACTACCTCACGTTGCTTGATGGGGCAGGCATGCTATCTGGCCTGCAGAAATATGACGACAAGCAGCTGAGAAGCCGTGCGAGCTCTCCGCGTCTCCTGGTACACGACCCATCCCTTATGACCGCCAGCTGGCACGGAACGGGCAGTCTGCTGGAACAACCAGACCTGCGAGGACATCTGGTTGAATCCGCTGTCGGTGCTACGCTGCTCGCGCGGAGCAAGACGGAGGGGTTCGATCTCTATTGGTGGCGCGATGGATCGCTCGAGGTCGATTTTGTCATCAAACGGGGAGATGACCTCAGCGCCATCGAAGTCAAAAGCGGACGTATTAAGAAGAGCGGAATCGGCGCGTTCTGCCAACGACATAGCGAAGCGCTGCCCATCATCGTTGGCGGCCGGAACACACCACTCGACGCCTTCTTGCACGGAGACGTCCCCCTCTTCACGCTCTCGTAGCCTCCAAGGTGTGAAGGACGGGCCCGCCCCCTACATGCAAGAGAGGCGGACCCGCCCTAGGCCCTCCGCCGGAGTGCTCTGCCAGGCTAGCGCGAAAGGTAGCGCTCCACCGCGTCGGCCACGGCGAGCTCGTCGTTGATGTCGATTGTGGGCACATCCACCCGAATGTGCATCGCGAGTGCGTCGTTGCAAGCGAGGGCGAGGGTGCGGTCATCAACGAGCTCGAGCGAGCTGGCGCCACGCATGCGGTCAACCCCGGAGCGGGCGACCACGATATTGGCGAGCCCAGCCGCCTTGTACCCCTCAACAAGCACCACGTCCACGTCTGTGTAGCGTGCGAGCATATGCTCGAGCGGCAACTCAGAGTCGGTGTCGGCGTACTCGGCATAGCGTTCGGCCGAGACGATGCCCACGTGGCGGCTCCCCGCGTGCGCATGGCGCCACGAGTCCTTGCCCGGCACGTCGATATCAAAGCCCGCGTGGCCGTGGTGCTTGATGGTGCCCACGCGGATGCCGCGACGGGTGAGCTCGGCGATGACCTTCTCCACGAGCGTGGTCTTGCCGGAGTTCTGGTAGCCCACAAAGGCCACGACGGGCACGGGGCAGGCGGCGTCGGGGCTCGCGGGCGCGGGCCGCGGCGCGTCGGTCGCGGGCGCGGTGCCGACCGCGGAAGCCGCAATGACAGCGCCCTCGTCGACGGCACCCGCCGCATCGGCGGCGCCGCTCAGCGATATGCCCTCGCGCTCGCCCCCGGCCTCCTCGGGCGCCTCGCCCACCTCGGCAGCGCCCCGCTCCCAAAGCCCGGACCGGCCGCCCTCCTTGCGGAGCAGACGCACGTCGACGATCTCCATGCCGCGGTCGACGGCCTTGCACATGTCGTAGATGGTGAGGCACGCGACACTCGCCGCCGTAAGCGCCTCCATCTCGATGCCCGTCACGCCCGTCACGCCGCAGGTCGTCCGCACGCGGAACCCCACGCGCCCGTCCGCCCGCGCCGAAGCCCAGCCCTCGGCGAGGCTCTCGCCCGGCGCAGCGATGGGCTCAATCTCGACCTTTGCCTTGGTAATCATGAGCGGATGGCACATGGGGATAAGCTCGCTCGTCCGCTTGGCGGCCATGATGCCGGCCACGCGCGCGCAGGCGAGCACGTCGCCCTTTTTGGCGCGATCCTCGAGAACCATCGCCTGCGTCTCGGGGTGCATGAGGATAGACCCCTCAGCGAGGGCGATGCGCTTGGTCTCCGCCTTTTCCGAGACGTCGACCATCCGCACGTCGCCGCGCTCGTCCACATGCGTGAGCTCATCGCGATAGGCGTCGCGTTTTGCCTGGTGATCCATGGTATCGACCTTTCTTGCCGTTGCGAACGAAGCTGCGTCCGGGTGGGATCGCGCGCGGAGGGGCATGGTCGTGGTGCGGAATTGTGGCGCACCGAGCCGCCCGTCATGCCCGCCAAAATGCTCCCGCACTAGCCGCCTATCTGGGACATGAACCGTTCGGTCCCCTCAATGACCTCGTGCTCCTGCGGCTTGTGGACAACCGCGTCGCGCCAGATGGCGAGCACCCGGGCGTCATCGCCCGCACGGAGCGCCTCGCGCACGGGATACTCCGCGTCGGAGAAGAGGCACGGGCGGATGGAGCCGTCCGCCGTAAGGCGCATGCGGTTGCAGGAGCTGCAAAAATGGTTGGACATGGCCGAGATGAAACCGACCGTGCCCGCCGCCCCGGAAAACCGCCAGTAGGCCGCCGGGCCCGCACCGGAGGGACCGCCGTCGGCAACCGGCTCGAGCCCGCCCAGCCCCGCCGCCACACCCGCATGCGAGATGCGCTCGCAGAGCTCTGCCGAGGGGACGGTGTCGCTCGCGTCCCACGCGCTCGCATTGAGATTGCCGCCGAGGCAATGCGGATCGGGAGCTGAGTTTTTGTCCGGCTGCGGCCCACCGGGACAAATGCCGGCCACCGTGGCGGGGCCGCCCTCCTCGAGCACCGCCGGCGCGTCGGCTTCGAACGCGGCGGCTGTGGGCGCATCCTGGGCCGCATCGTGCGCGCGATCGGTGCCAGTCTGCTCGTCGCCGATGGGCATGTACTCGATAAAGCGCACGTGCACAGGCCGCTCAACCGAGAGCTTCGCCAGCCCAAAAACATCCTGATTAAGCCGGCGCACCACCACACAGTTGACCTTGACGGGATCGAACCCCCAGGCAAGCGCCGCGTCGATGCCGCGGAGCGTCTGCTCCAAGCGGCCGAGTCGCGTGATCTGCGAAAACTGCCCAGGGTCGAGCGTGTCGAGCGAAATGTTAACGCGGTCGAGCCCGGCCTTCTTAAGCTCCGGGGCCAGTTTGGGCAGCAGCGCACCGTTGGTAGTAAGCGAGATGTCCTCGATACCGGGAATGGCCCGCAGCTCGCGAATGAGCGGTACGATCCGATGCGAGACGAGCGGCTCGCCACCCGTCAGCCGGACGCGGCGGATGCCCTCGCCCGCCACGAGGCGAACAAAATGAGAGATCTCCTCTGCCGAGAGCAGCTCGTCGTGCGCGCGCGGCGGAACACCCTCGGCGGGCATGCAGTAGATGCAGCGGAAGTTGCATTTGTCCGTCACGGCAATCCGCAGATAGGAGATGCCGCGGCCATAGCCGTCGTGCAGCTCGTGCGGCGCGCGGTCCAGCATACGGCGGCCCTCCCCGTCTCCCGACATTATTCTCTGTTGAGGATAACACGGACGACCGCGACTCGTGTCACGGGGGGATGGGTCCCCTGGAGCCATTCCAAGTGACTCATTTTGGGACGGGGTCAAAGGTACCCGCCACCGATTGACAAACTGCAAGGAAACCAGGGCAGCGCGGCAAGTTGTGCCGCGGATGGTCAAACGGAGAGGAGAATCGTCCCCTCGCCTTGACAATCTGCAGCTCAATACGGATGAGCCGGTGGATTGCAACGCAGTTTGTCAATCGGGGCGTGACGCCGTGCCCTTTGTTTGACGATCAGCAGCGGAACTCGCCCGGAGCACTGAGAAAAACGCACCCGTCCCCATATTCTCGCCTACTCGATCACCTCGAGTCCGCCCATGTAGGGACGCAGCACCTCGGGGACGGTGATGGTACCATCGGCGTTTTGGTAATTCTCCATGATGGCGGCCATCGTGCGGCCCGTGGGCAGACCGGAGCCGTTGAGCGTGTGCACGTAACGGCTGCCCTTGAACGCCGCCGGGTCGCGGTACTTGATGTTGGCGCGCCGCGCCTGAAAATCGCCGCAGTTGGAGCAGCTCGAGATCTCCTTGTAGGCGTTGTAGCTCGGCAGCCAGACCTCAACGTCGTAGGTCTGACGCGCCGAGAAGCCAAGGTCGCCGGTGCAGAGGCTGATCACGCGGTACGGCAACCCCAGCTGCTGGAGCAGGTACTCGGCCTCGGCCGTCATGCTCTCGAGCTCGTCGTCCGACTCCTCCGGGCGCGCAAACTTGACCATCTCGACCTTGGTGAACTGGTGCTGGCGGATGATGCCGCGCGTGTCGCGACCGGCCGAGCCCGCCTCCTCGCGGAAGCACGGCGTGCCCGCGGTGTAGCGCAGCGGCAGGTCGGCGGCGTCGAGCACCTCACCGGCATGCAGGTTGGTGAGCGCCACCTCGGCGGTGGGGATGAGGAACTGGTCCTCGCCCGTGTGATAGGCGTCGTCCTCAAACTTGGGCAGCTGGCCCGTGCCGTACATGATCTCGCGGTTGACGATCACCGGCGGGATGAACTCCTTAAACCCGCGGGAGATGTGCGTGTTGAGGAAGAAATTCTGGAGCGCGCGGTCGAGCGCGGCGCCAGCGCCGGCGAGCACGGTAAAGCGCGCGCCGGAGAGCTTTGCGCCGCGATCGAAGTCGAGAATGCCCAGGTCGGTACCCAAATCCCAGTGCGCCTTGGGCTCAAAGCCCTCGGCGGCAAAATCGCGCGGGGTGCCCCAGCGGCGACGCTCGGGGTTCTCGGTCTCGTCCTTGCCCACCGGCGTGGCCGCGCACGGGATGTTGGGCAGGTGCGCCATAAAGTCGTTGAGCTCGGCCTCGAGCGCGCTGCGGCGCTCGGCCAGACCCTCGATCTTCTCGTTAACCTCGCGCACGGCCTCCTTGGCGGCCTCGGCCTCGTCGCGTTTGCCCTCGCGCATGAGCGCGCCGATCTTCTTAGACTCGGCGTTGCGCGTGGCCTGCAATTCCTCGACCTCGGTGATCACAGAACGGCGCTCCTCGTCGAGCGCAAAGAAGCGGTCGCGGTCCCACGAGGTCTGGCGGTTTGCCATGGCCGTGTCGACGGCGTCGGGGTTCTCGCGAACAAATTTAATATCGAGCATGATTCCTCCCGGTCATATGCTCCTACGGGCGGTGCCGGTACGGACCGTACGCGCCCCGTGCTCTGGCAAGTATATACTTATTGCATCCTGACCCCGATGAAGAAGGCGAGAAGCCACCGGTATGGAAGCGTTTTTTACTTTTCTGTTTAGCACGCGCGCGGGGCTTGCGGTGCTCTTTTTTGGAGGCATCGCCGTCATTGCGATCATTGCCGCAGTGACCGAGCGCCGCACGCACCAGATCTACGTCGACCGCGGCCCCACCAGCGAGGACGAGGACGGCTGGACGCTCTAGGGAACCACCGATTTGGGGCTTTCGCGCAGCACGCCGTCGTGATGAGGCGGGCAGACCAAAGGCAAGGCGAGCGCAGTGGAGCTGCGCCGACGCCGACTCAGCCTGAGACCGCAAGCGCCCGTCACCGCAGCACCGGGCGCGAAATGCTCTGACCGGCTTTTCCCTAGCAGCGTTGGCCGGAGCGGAACGGCAGCCAGGCCGATCGCCCAGCCATAGGCGACTGAGGCCTTCCGCGCCAACCCCACCCCACCCCCGCTGACTCCGCTCATCCGCACCCGCTCGTAAGAAGGTGACCCCATGGCCTGGAAACCGCGCTCCCGCAGCACCGAGCCCAACATCGACCCCTTTAACGCGCCCGACCCCGTTATGCCGGGCGGCGAGCCCGAGGTCACGAGCCTAGACGACCAGCAGGCCGAGGAGCCCGAGGCCGCACGCGACCGCAGCGACGGCATTGAGCGGATGATCCGCCGAAACAAGCGCAAGGAGCCCGGCCACGGTGCGCATCGTCCGCAGCGTTCGAGCCGGGCGAGCGACCTCTCCGATACGCTGGGAATACCCGGCGGCACGGGGCGAGGCTCAAGGTCGGGTCCCAGCGCCCTCACGGCAGGTCCTGCGATCGGTGATGCCAATGAGCCCGACGAGGAACCTGTCTCCCCCATCCAGGACGAAGAACCGCTCGCTGAGCGCGACAGCCAGACCGTCAACAGCGAGAACAACGGTACGGCGGGGCGTGGCAGCAGCCCATCGCACCCCGCGGGCCCACGGCACAGCTGGACGCAGCAAGCCAGCGGCACCCGCAACTCGGGCAGCACCGGCCGCCTCCAGCGAAAGCGCTCGACCCTTGGTTGCATCATCCTGGCCATCATCGGCATTACGCTTCTCAGCAACGTGGGAGCGCTCCTTGTGGGCTGCGTCGGCAGCATTGCCGAGGTTGCAGGCGATGCCTTCAGCGAGCTCGTCGATCCTCCCTTGGGCGACGTCGACGACGGTCCCACCTACGACTACAGCTACGACGCCTACGACCTTGCGCAGACCTCGCTCAAGGAGAATGTTCGCAACGCCACGACCGAGGAACTCGACCGCGCCATTGCCGGCGAGGAGGATTACGTCGCACGGATGGCCTTTGCCTTTAGCGACGCGTTCTCTATCTCCACCGGAATCGACCCCTCCGAGGTGGGCATCGACGCAAACGAGCTCGCCCGTCAGGCGCTCACCAAGATGACCTACAACGTTGAGAGCATCTACGCCTATGGCGACGCCACGGCCGACGGTTTTGCCTTTGAGTGCAGCTCGTACTTTTATACCTACGCGCCCGACCTCCGCGACCTGGGCTACGACGCGGCCGACTACCTCTCCGACCTCACGTCCGGATCGATGCGCATCGGCGACCTCTCAGAAGACGACCGCTCCGAGCTCAGCGCCTTTGTTGCCAGCGAGCTGGACAAGCTCGAGACAACCGAACACTACGAATACATGAAGTTTACGGCCACGGCGGATGCGGAGGGTACGGTTACCTCCGGCCCCGAGCTCGACCGCGGCGCCTGGCTGGACCAGCTTGCCGGCGATGTGGGCGCGTACGACTATCAGGGCTAGCGCCGACGCAGCCAGATAGCTCGCGCCTCCGAGCAAAACGACCGGCCGGCCCGCGCAAACAGCCCGGCCCCACGCAACCACATCCCGGCCCGCGCAGCCCCGCCCCACCGAAAGGACCCTATGGACCCGTTTGAGATCTTTCTCGTTATCGTTATCTGCCTCTCGTGGGTGCTGCTTGCCGTGAGCATCATCCGCCGCCGCCCAATCGAACGCGACGTAGAGACGCAGCGCGCCGAGATCGACCGCGCCTTCCGCGAGATTGGCGACAAGCTCGGCGAGCTCGAGGGCATGCGCGGCAACCTCACCGTACTCGCCCAGCACGCCGCCACCGAGTCGGCGCTCGACCGCCAGCGCCACGACGCCCTGGTGCAGCGCCTTGCCGAGTCCGACGAGCGCGCCGGCACCGAGCGCCGCGAGGTAACCGAGCGGCTCGATGCCAGCCGGCAAACGCTCGACACGCGCCTCTCGCAGATGACGGAGCGCATGGGCACGCAGCTCACCGAGGTGCGCGGCAGCATGGAGCGCCAGCTCACCGACATCCGCAGCGACACCAACACCCAGCTCGACCGCATGCGCGCCACAGTGGACGAGAAGCTGCAGAAGACCCTCAACGACCGCATCACGCAGTCGTTTGCGCTGGTAAATGAAAGCCTCGACAAGGTGGGCCGGGGTCTGGGCGAGATGCAGAGCCTCGCCGCCGACGTGGGCGGACTCAAGCGGGTGCTCTCGGGGGTCAAGACGCGCGGCATGCTCGGCGAGGTGCAGCTCGGCGCTATCTTGGCCGAGATGCTCGCGCCGGGGCAATACGACCGCGATGTGGCAACCGTCCCGGGCTCCGACCGGCGCGTAGAGTTTGCCATCAAGCTGCCGGGCGACTCCGGCGGCACCGTCTACCTGCCCATCGACGCCAAATTTCCCGGCGACGCCTACGAGCACCTGCGCGACGCAGCAGACCGAGGCGACGCAGCCGCCGTCGACGCCGCGTGGAAGATTCTCGAGCGCCGCCTTAAGGAGGAGGCCAAGGACATCCGCGACAAGTACCTCGAGCCGCCCGTGACCACGACCTTTGGCATCCTCTTTTTGCCCTTTGAGGGACTTTACGCCGAGGTGGCGGGCCGGCCGGGACTCCTCGAGGAACTCTCGCGCACCTACCGCGTGACCGTGGCGGGGCCGAGCACCATGGCCGCGCTGCTGAACAGCCTGCAGATGGGGTTTCAGACCGTTGCCATCCAGCAGCGCGCGAGCGAGATCCAAACGGTGCTCGCCGCGGTAAAGACAGAGTTTGGCACCTATCAAAAGCTGCTGCGCCGCGCTCAAAAGCAGCTCGGCACGGTGAGCCGCACGGTCGACACACTCGTGGGCACGCGCTCGCGCGCCATGGAGCGCAAGCTCCGAAGCATCACCGAGCTGGACGACCCTGCCGAGGCCGCGCGGATTCTGGAGATTGAGGGGCTGCCCGAGGACGAGCTGCTGGAGGACGACACCGCTGACGACGCGGCGGACGAGATCGAGGCAACTGGCGCAGAAGATGCCGACGCCGGCGATACCGCTCAATAAGCAAGCTCAAACAGCACCGACCCCGCCCCAAGTGCACCCGCAAACGCCCGCAGCGCCTCCCCTCGCTGCGGGCGTTTTAGGTAAAACCGCGCAGCGCGTCCCTCAGCGATGTGCCATGATGAGAGCGTATGCACCGCCGGGCCCGCAGCGCCCGGCACACAAGGAGGTCAGCCATGCCCCGCGAGTCCAACGCCGTTAAGCGCGAGCGCGCGATTGAGGTCTGCGAGCGCCTGAACGCCCGCTACGGCCCCGTCGAGTGCTTCCTCGACCACGCCAACCCCTTCCGGCTCGTTATCTCGGTGCTGCTCTCGGCGCAGACCACCGACGCGCAGGTCAACAAGGTCACGCCCGAGCTCTTCCGCCGCTGGCCCACCCCCGAGGCGCTCGCTGGCGCCACCCCCACCGAGGTGGGCGAGGTCATCAAGTCGCTCGGCTTTTACAAGACCAAGGCCAAGCACGCCGTGGCGTGCGCCCAGATGATCGTGGCCGACTACGGCGGCGAGGTGCCGGCCGACATGGCGGAGCTCGTCAAACTCCCCGGCGTGGGGCGCAAGACCGCAAACATCGTGCTCAACGTGGGCTTTGGCATTGTGGAGGGCATTGCGGTGGACACGCACGTCAACCGCATCGCGCACCGGCTCATGCTCTCGCCCAAGACGCACGCCAAAGAGCCGCTCAAAACCGAGCAGGACCTGCTCAAAATCATCCCGCGCGAGTATTGGAGCCAGGTCAACCACCAGTGGATCAGCTTTGGGCGCGAGATCTGCGATGCCCGCAAGCCCCGCTGCGGCGAGTGCCCTCTCGCCGACATCTGCCCGAACGTGCGGGTGTAACGAGCCGGCCTTGGGGCTGACGATGGTTGGCCTCCGCTCACGGGAGTCGCGCTCACGTGGGACCGCTGCTTGCGTGGGGCCGGCATCATCGCCCGCCGTGGCAGACCGCACCGACAAGTTCTGTCAACTCGGGCCGGAAAACTGTGCAAGAATCGCGCCGGACCGAGTAGCCTAAAATACGACAACGCCCCGACCTGCGCTTTTTTGCACAGGTCGGGGCGTCTACGCAACGGGTCCCGAATCTTACACAGTTTTCCGTCCTGAGTTGACAGTGCCTCGCCAAACCGGGCCTCGCGCGCCTTCTTTGCCGCCGCTATGCCAGTCCAAGCCTCCAGGAGGCAAAGGCGCACACGGCGCAGATCACGATCACGACCAGCGCGCCCGAGATGTCCACCACCACGCCGCCCACGCCGCGGCGCTCGCGCCACTCGGTGAGCTCCCCGGCCGCCGGGCGCCACAGCCGCCACAACAGCACCGCGCACCCCGCGAGGCCCACTACGTTCTGCAGCATCAGCTCGGCGCAGATGAGACCGATGAGGTTGCCGAGGGCATACCCTCCGTCGCCCTCGGTGTAGTGGTGGTACGCGATTCGGATGAGCCACGCAACGAACGGCTGCGCCACTGCGGCGAGAAAGCTCACCACAAAACCCGGGTCGCCGGCAAACGCCTCCTCGAGGCTCACGCCTCCCAGGCCAACGTAGCCCCACACCGCAAAAGGAAAGATGACGAGCACCACCTCAACGGTGGTAACGATGCGGCGGGTAAGCGTCTCGCGCGCACTCTCGAGGTTGCGAGCCACCCGGTCGCGGCGCAGGACCTCGCGCCCGGGCGCCTCGCTCTGCTCCTCTGCCACCCCTGACGTGCGGCGGGCCGCCGCGCGCTCGGCCGGGGTCATGTGCTTCTTGCGCTTGCCCATCGTATCCTCCTTGCTCGACCGCGGGCGCATCCGCGTGTCGGCACTTGCCCAAAGGACGCGGTACGTCCAAGCCGTCTGGTTTCTCAGCAGCTCCCTCACGCGCACGGCGCCGCGGGACCCGTCTCGGGCAGCGGCAGCCGGTGCTCGCCGGGGCGCTCGTTATCGCGGAACTTCCCCGTCATGTGCTCCACCTTGAGGCGGTAGACCGTCGTAGCGAGAACCGACTTGGGGTTGTAGGGAAAGTCCTCTTCGTGGTAGTGGCGCATCAGAATGTCGAGGCCCACGGCGCGCTCCTCGTCGGGCAGAACCTCAATCACCCCGCGGCCGATGACGCTCCGGTACCCCATCGTGCAGGTCATGCGCTCGTCGTAGAAGATAAAGCGATGATCGCAGTCCACCTCAAAGCTCGCCCGCGGGTCCCGGGCGATGAGCTCGAGCTTCTCGCCCCGGCGCGCACTGTGGAAGTAGAGGTAGACCGTCCCGTCTTCCTCAACGTCCACGCCAAAGTTGAGCGGCACGATGTAGGGCGCGCCCGTATCGGGATCGTTGAGTGCAATGCGGCAGACGTCGCAATCGCGCAGGATGGCGAGCTGCTGCTCGCGGTCGGTAATCTCGCGGTCGGTGCGAATCATGGGTCCTCCCCCTCTTATCGCGTCACAATGGGGACGGGTACATGTTGTGCCATCCGGCGGAACGCCGTGAAAAATGGCACAACATGTACCCGTCCCCATTGTGCCACGCGACACCCTGCGGCACGTACCGTGTGCCAAGATGCGCTACACTAGTTAATAGTTGTACGAACAAGAATGAGGTATCCCATGCCCAAAGCGGTCTTTCGGGACATCTACCGCGACCTTAAAGAGCGTATCGAGCGCGGTGACTATCCCTATCAGGCATTTCTTCCCTCCGAGGCGGAACTCACCGAGGCGTACGCCTGCTCGCGGAGCTCGGTGAGGCGTGCCCTCGGCGCCCTTGCGGCTGACGGCTACGTGCAGTCGCAGCAGGGCAAGGGCGTGCGCGTGATCCGCAACCCGCAGCTCATCGACCAAGCGGGCTACAACGGCCTCGAGACCTTCAACGAGCTCGCGGCGCGCTGCGGCTTTACCCCGCACACCCATCTCATCACCCTCGACGAGGTGGAGGCCGACGAGAAGCTCGCCGAGATCACCGGCTTTGCGCCGGGCAGCCGCCTTGCCCACATTTTGCGCTCACGCTCGGCCGACGGCCTGCGCATCTCTACCGACGAGAGCTTTTATCTGGCAAGCGAGGTTCCCGGGCTCACCCCCGAGGCCGTGCGCAACTCGGTCTACGCCTACCTCGAGGGCACACTCGGCATGAAGATCGTAACGAGCAAGCGCACCATCACCGTAGAGCCGGCCACCGAGGCGGACCGGCGCTACATGGACCTCGGCGACTTTAACGCTGTGGGCGTGATGCGCTCGCACACCTTTGACGCCGACGGCGTGATGATCGAGTACACCGAGTCGCGCCAATGCCCGGGGTTCTTTGCCTACCACGAGACGGCCATCCGCCCCGGGCACTAAGGTAAAGTACGATCCGCGGCAACGGCGAAGAGGCAGTGTCGCCGTTGCCGCAAAATGTCACCTAAGGCATCTCCAGAACAGTCCTATGTGACACAGTGCGGTAACCGTGGCTCCACGTCTCGCCGTTGCCGCAGATCGTCATCTAAGAAGGCTGCGGTACGGGCTTAGGTAACAATCTGCGGCAACGGCGACCAGCCCCTCTCACGGTTACCGCAGAATGTCACGTAAAACACTCCCAGCACGACCTTAGGTGACAAAGTGCGGAAATCGCTCGCAGCCCCGTCATTGCCGCAGACAGTCATTCAGGGAATCGGCGGGTGCCCATAGGGCCTTACGGACTCCATCGACGTGCAGCGGGGCGCCCGGCCACACATCCGCGTTTCCCAAAGAAGCAGCCCGCTGTCTGCTTGCCTTATACGATGGACTGGATGAGCTCGATGACGTTGTGCGCAAGGTCGCCCAGCAGCTCGACCACCTCTTGGGGCGTGGCGCCGTTGAGGATGCAGGTGAGGGTGTAGCTCGCCACAAAGACTACGGCAAGCACCGCGGGGACAAGCACGATTGCCGCGATTGTCCGTACCACCGCGGCAAGCTTGCGCCGGCGTGTCCGCGCCCGATCGAAGGCAAGCTCGGTCTGGTAGCTCTCCTGCTCGAGCGAGTAGGAGCCATCGGGGCGCACCTCATCCGGCGCATCCTCTCGCGCTACCACGCGCTCACGGCGCGCCGCCTCATGCTCGCGATTCGCTTGTTGCTGCTGGGAATCCGCTTCTGGCGCACTCGGTTGCCACAGGGCTGCGGAAGAGCCGCCCTCCCCTGCCGCCGTCCGCCGCGCGCGCATCTCCGCCGTCTCGACAAAAAGGTTCATGACAAAACCTCCCCTGATCGGGGAGTGCGGAGACGGGTCTTTAGCATGACCGCTTGCCCGGCGCTTGTCAAACGGCACGAAAAAGGCCGAGGGCAAACCGACGCGCGCAAAACGGACGGCTTGTCCTCGGCCCCTTCATATGCAACGGGGGCGCCGCCCGCAGGCAGCGCCCCCGTCTCGTACCGTGTGGCGGATAGCCTAGAGTCGCCTAGTAGTTGACGACCTGCTCCTCAAAGTAGCTCTGCGGATGGTTGCAGACCGGGCACATCTGCGGAGCGGTCGGGCCAACATGCAGGTGACCGCAGTTGAGGCACTTCCACACCTTGACGCCCTCGCGATCGAAGACCTCGCCCTTCTCCACGCGCTCGGCGAGCTTGAGGTAGCGCTCCTCGTGAGCCTTCTCAACGGCGCCCACGCCGCGGAACTTAGCCGCGATCTCCTTGAAGCCCTCGGCCTCGGCGGTCTCGGCAAACTCGGCGTACATCGTGGTCCACTCGTAGTTCTCGCCCGCGGCGGCATCCTTGAGGTTGTCGAGGGTGCCCGGCACCGCACCGCCGTGCAGGTACTTGAACCAGAGCTTGGCGTGCTCGGACTCGTTCAGAGCGGTCTCCATAAAGATGTTCTGGATCTGAACGTAGCCGTCCTTCTTGGCCTGGGAGGCATAATAGCGATACTTGGTGTGCGCCTGCGACTCGCCGGCAAACGCGGTCTCGAGGTTCTTCTTAGTCTGGGAGTTCTCAAAGTCCATGGGTGTTCCTTTCCCTCTGTGAGAACGATTCCGCACCGTTGTGCGCTTGTTTTTGCTTATACCCAATCCGCTTGGCAATTCCCCCAACGTACCGCGGAAGAATCACCCATCATCATTGCTACGTATTTGATTGCAATTTTGCATGCGTGCGCGAGGTTAGGCGATGAGCCAGCGACCATCCCGCTCCGCGCAGAATCCCTCGCGAGTGAGCGCCCCGAGCAGCTCCTCTACCAGGCTGCGCTCCACAGGTTCACGCCCCGCCTGATGCTCAAACGCATCCAGGCCCGCCAGCACCTCATCAAACGAGAGGCCCGCCGGCTCGGCACCGCGCGCGGCGAGGAGCATCCGCACGACCTCGGCGCGCTTTTGGCGACGCGACCCCTCAAAGCGCGACTGGCGTACGTGCCCGGCCGAGCGACGCGACGGGTTGGGCACGGTCTTTTTGAGGTACGCCCCGCAGTCGAGGAGCGCGTAGTACCAGTTGCGCGGCGTATCCTCCGCATCCTGCGGAACGGCATAGCGGCCGGCGGAATCATCGTCCGCGTCCCCAGCATCGGCCGAGCCCGCGGGAGCCGCCGGGCAGGCGGCCTCGATAAGCGGGATGAGCTCGCGGTCGGGCACGCCCGGCACATCGGGAAAGAAGTGATGCAAAAAGACGGTGCGCACGTTGGTCTCGAGATACACGCCCGGCAGATCAAAGGCAAAGGCGCGGATTCCCTGCGCCGTGGCGGGGCCGATGCCCGGCAGCGCCCGGAGCTCGGCAGCATCGTGCGGAAACACGCCGTCGTAGCGGTCCACAATTTGACGCGCCGCCTCGTGCAGGGCGAGCGCCCGCCGATTGTAGCCCATCCCCTGCCACGCCTCGAGTACATCGGCCGCAGAGGCAGCGGCAAGCGCCTCCACGCTCGGAAAACGTTCAAGCCACGCAGGCATGCGCTGCTCAACGCGCGGCACCTGCGTCTGCTGGAGCATAACCTCAGAGAGCCAGATCTGATACGGGTCGCGCGTGCGGCGCCAGGGCAAATCGCGATAGAGGCGCCGCCCCTCGGCGCGCATCAGGCTGCGGAAGGAGTCGAGTTCCATGAATGCTCGCGAGGTTAGGCGCTCGGCTCGGCATCGAGCTGCCACGAAGGGCCGCAGCCCGCATACGAGCAGAACGAGTCTCGGTCGGCAAACTGTCCGCTCACCGCGGGGAACTTGCGACGGAGCACCACGTCCTCGAGCGTCACCGAATCGAGGTAGTCGGCCACGAGCGCCGTGAGGCCGTTCCACAGCGGATGAAAGCAGCACGTATCCATGCGGTCGCACGCGCCATCGGGCGCCGTGCAGTCGTTAAAGTAGAGCGGCCCCTGCACCGCCTCGACCACCTGGCGAATCGTAACCTCGGCCGGGTCGACCTTGAGGCGCATGCCGCCGTGAACACCGCGCAGGCTCTCGATGATCCCAGCCTGCACCAAACCGTGCTGGATGGAACGCGCAAACGAATACGGAACGTTTACCTGGTCGGCAGCCGTACGCACAGAGAGCAGGCCGTCGCCGCCCTCCACGAGCATAGAGAGAATGCGCAGCGCGTAGTCAGTCTTTCTCGAGATATCCATTCCGTCCCCTCGCGGCATGCTCCCGGCAAGAGACGAACTTGCGCGGTGGTAGCCATTGCATGATATCGGTAAATTGTTACACAGCAGGTACTATACCATCGACTGCATGGGCGCCCGCCGTCTGCACGGTTTTACAACAACGCGCGATAGGGAGGCCCGGCGCAGCCCGGGACCCTAGGGTCAGGGAGGCGCCGACTAGAGCCGTTGCGCCCCGGATGGGAGCGACGAGGCGAATCGGAACGAAGACGGGACGTGCACCGATGCTCGACGCTCGAAGTGCCTTAGCCAGCATCTCCCCCAGAAGGCTTATAAAGTGCACCAACCCCATGGTAAAGAGCAGGGTCTCGTCACACCCTAAAATCCCGATGCAAACGGCAGCTTAACACCATGCTCGAAAAACTTCGCGTCAATGTAAGGATGGAATCGCGTCCTGCAGAGTAGAGCCAACAAGACATGCAGAAAACCTGCTGGTAGATGCGTTATCCATTTTTGGGCTACTTGGCAAAGCCCAATTCCATCCTTACATTGACGCGAAGTTTTATGCGAAGCGTGTTAAGCGAGGGCTTAGTCCCGCCAAAAATGGAAATTTCGGCATACTGTCCACTCTCGGAAGAGCCGCCTCGAGCTTCTGAGAAATTGGGGATGCAGTGACATGGTTTTCCGACGTCTAGCTGCTCTGATAGGAGTGCATCGGGCGCACGTTCCACCCTTTAACCCGCACAACCACGAGCATTATTGACCATCGGAAAGGGCAGCAGAAGTCTTCAAAAGCAAAACAGCTCACCCGGATTTACCGGATGAGCTGCTGTTTTGCAATGGCGGGAAGTACGGGGCTCGAACCCGCGACCTCCGACGTGACAGGCCGGCGCTCTAACCAAACTGAGCTAACTCCCCTCAGCAAATGCTGCGGTGGTAAGTATACACAGAACCGCTCCGTATGCGCAAGCCCTTTTTCAGCATTTTTTAAAAACAGGCCAAAAAAGAAGGTTTACGCAGGTCACGGGCCCACAACAAGCAGCCCGCACGCACACCGGCGGCACGGCGCGCGCAAAACTACACCCAAGCGCTCTCCAGCTTAACCAGATCGACCGAGACGACCTTGCCGTCCTCCACGAACATCCGCGCCATGCTGGGGATCGCCGTCCCGCGCGGGCTCGTGGCAGAGCCCGGGTTTACCACAAGGCAGCGCCCCTGCTCGGCGATCCGCGCGCGATGCGTGTGGCCGCAGACGCCCACGTCGACCGCGCCCACCGGCAGGTCCTCGCGGTAGTGCGACACCGCAAACGTCAGCCCCTCATACACAAAGGTGTTAAGGCGCTCCAGCGGCGGCTCGTAGTTGTAGTAGTAGGTATCGTTGTTGCCCAGCACGCCCTCAACCGGTGCGATGGTCTGGAGCTTCTCCCAGTCGGCCTCTGAGGTGAGGTCGCCCGCGTGGATGATGAGGTCGGCGCCGGCAAGCTCCGTAAGGAGGGAGCGCGAGAGGCGGCCGTGCGTGTCGGAGATGATGTCGATGCGCTTCATGGGCACGTGTCCTTTTGCTCGGTATCCGAGCAGGCAGTGTAGCACATCGGCCGGTCGCCCGCAGAATCTCCGCAGCTCGCAGGCCAAAATAGAGGTTGTATGGGGAGGGGGTTGCTCGTGCCCGGTAAAACCGCGGCAAAACGCCGGCGCCAAGTGGCGGCGGCAACCGCGGGAGCGCCCCTACAGGCTCAGCGCCTTCTTGAGCGGCACCACGCGACGGCGGCTCACGGGCACGCGCTCGTCGGTGCCGGTGATGCCCAGCTGGATGGCGCCGGAGGGCACGGTCTCCACGTCCTCCACGCAGGCGAGGTTGACGATATAACGGCGATGCACCCGGAAGAACCCGAAGTCGCCGAGCTTTGCCTCAAACTGCGCGAGCGAGGTGGTGGAGAGGAAGCGGTCGTCGTCGGTGTAGATGCAAGAGTAGTCGTCCTTGGCCATGATGTAGCGAATCTGATCGACGGGGATGAGCACCTTGCGGCCGCCCTTCTCCACGGGAATCCGCTCGATGCTCGACTTGGTCTCGGCCTGCGGCTTAACATGCGCCGCCACCTTGGCAAGCGCGCGCTCGAGACGCTCCTCCTCCACCGGCTTGAGCAGATAATCGACGGCGTCGACGTCAAACGCCTCCACGGCGTGATCGCTATAGGCGGTCACAAAGACCACCGCGGGCGGGTTCTTGAGCTTGTGCAGCGCCTCGGCCAGCTGCAAACCCGAGGCACTCGGCATCGAAATATCCAAGAAGACGACGTCGACTCGATTCTCCATGAGCTTCTCGATGGCAGAGCGCACGCTCGACGCCTCGATGATAGAGGCAACCTTGCCCGTCTGCTCCAGCAGAAAACGCAGCTCGGAGCGAGCAGGGGCCTCATCGTCGACAATCATGGCACGCAGCATAGACGCAAATCCCTTCGAACCTGTCTCTTGTTCCCCTAGCGCCGGAGGCGAGATTCCTCATCGAACACGGGGTCATAGCGGCAACGTGCACCGCGCACGTGCGCAACGATTAGTTATTTTACTCCATCCTCGCGCGCGAAGATGCTGTCGACCAAATTGAGGTGCAACGTGACCGTTGTGCCCTCGCCGGGGGCCGACTGTACGCGCGCAAACGAGTGCGGACCGTAGAAGCGGCGGATGCGCTCGGAGATGTTGTGCATGGCCACGCCCGCGCCGCTACCCTGGGGCGCGTGCACGTCGGGCTTGGGGAGCGACGCATCAAAGAGCCGCGCCGCCGTCTCCTCGTCCATGCCCACGCCGTCGTCGGAAACCTCGATGACGACGGCGTTCACCGGGGCGGCCGCATCGGCGTCATCGACGGCCGCGCCCGCCGCGGCAGCCCGGTCCACGCCCGTCGCATCGCCGCCCTCCGCGGCTCGCCCGCCCTCGTCCTCCGGGGCATCGGCGCGCACCCGCACGGCGATGTGGAGCGGCCCTTCGTCGGAAAGCGCATGCCGCACGGCGTTCTCTACCAGCGGCTGGATCAAAAACGCGGGCACGAGCGTGTCGGCCACGTCGTCGTCGACCTCAAACGTGGCCTGGATGCGGTCTTCGCCAAAGCGGGCCTGCTCAAAGGTGAGGTAGCGCCGGGTCTGCGCCACCTCGCGCTCCACGGGGATGAGCGATCCGGAGTTGTCGAGCGTGGAACGGTAGAACGCCGAGAACTCGCGCAGAAGCTCGCGGGCACGCATGGGATCGGTGCGGGTAAACGACGCGATGGTGTTGAGCGTGTTAAAGAGAAAGTGCGGGTTGATCTGCGCCTGCAGCGCGCGGACCTCGGCGCGGGCCGTGAGCTCCTCCTGCAGCTCGAGCTCGTGGATGGCGAGCTGCGTAGAGAGCAGCTCGGCAAAGCCCGTGACCAGCGCGTACTGCGTGCGGTTGACGAGCCGCGGCGACGAGAAGTAGAACTTGAGCGCTCCCTCGGTGCGCTCCCCCACCTTGAGCGGGGCGATGATCCCCGCCGGAATCTGCCGAGGCTTGCCGTCCTCGCTCCGGGCCACCGCCCCGTGCATAAACGACTGCGCGAGCCCGTGCTCGATCACGTAGTGCGTAGCGCGCGTGTGGATGGGCGAGCCCGGCGGAAAGTCCTCCACCATGTCGCCCACGCAGGCCAGCACACGCTCGGTATCGGTGATGGCGATGGTGCTCGCGCGCGTCTGCGGCATGAGGCGCTCGCAAATGGCCGTCGCGGCCTCGGCGGTGAGGCCGTCCTTGAGGTTCTCGAGCATCTCGGAGGCAACCGAGAGCGTCTCTTCGGTATAGCGCGAGCGCAGGGTGTCGGGGTTGCGGCAAAGTCTCACAAACAGCACGAAGAACACCGCAAAGGCCACGGTGGCGATGCCGGTGAGGGTAAACTCCACGCGCGCCACCAGCAGATAGAGCAGCGTCACGGCCACGATGAGCGCGCAGACGACCGTCCCCGCCCAGAGCGCCACGTCGGCGGCGTGCCGCCCCCGATAGGTTGAAGCCATCTCTTACGCATCCTCCCACAGCTTGGCGAGCTCGCGGTTGTTCCACAGCCCCTCGATGATTCCTGGCCAGAAGCTCGCAAAACGCAGGTAGGCGTCTTGGTAGGCGGCGGCATAGCGCTCGGCCTCGTGGCGGCCACGGCGCCAGATACGCAGGTAGCCCAGGTGTTCGCGCGTAAAGAGCGCGCGCACGAGCGCCGTCTTGCGCACCCGGTCGTCCAGCTCCGCCGAGACCCACGGCCCCGGATAGGGCATGAGCGAGGCGGGCGTGACGGCGGTGAGGTCGTTCTGCCGGCTCGCATAGGCGAGCTTCGCCCGTTCATAGTACCAGCGATAGACGTCCTGCATAAAGCGCGGCGCGCGCTGGGTGCTTTCGGGCGGCAGGTGGCGCACGACCCACTCGTTGTCAAACCACATGTCGAGCCCCATAAGGCGCAGGTTAAAGAGGTAGTCGAGGTCCTCGCCGCGCGTAATGAACGGATCGAAGGCCACCCGGGCAAAGGCCCGCGCGTGAATGGCGAGGCAGCCGCCGCAGACGTAATTGGAGCGCGAGATGCGCGTGCCGGAGAGGGCACGTTTCATCCAGGCGTTGAACTCCGAGCGCTTGGTCCACCAGCGATGGGTGATCCCGGCCTTGGTGGAGTCGGCATAGGGCGAGCCCGACCGGTCGAAGAAGTACCCCGACTTGGCAAGGATGGGGAGCCCTTGGCGGGTCTCGTGGCCGAGGGCGTAGAGCGCGCGGCGCATGAAGTCGGGGCCGAGCACAACCTCGTCGTCGTCCAGAAAGATCACCGCGTCGTGCGCAAAGATCGAAGCAACGGCGAGGCCCATGTTGCGGATGGCACCGTAGCCGCGCAGCGACACGCACTCCCCCGTGCCCGTGGGGGCGAGGTCGCCCACGCGGTCGGCGATGCGGGCCGCCTCGACGTTAGTGACGGTCGTTATGGTAAGGCGCGGATGGTTGCGAACGATCTCGGCCACGCGGCGCGCCACCTCCACGGTGGCGGACTTGGGACAGACCACGAGCAGGATGATGCGCGGCAGATCGCGCACCTGCTCGAGCGACGCTAGGCAGCGCTCGAGCTCGGGCCGTGCGGCACCGAGCTCGGTGGTGTGATCGTATGCTCCGGGCGACTGCAGGTTCTCGCTCCCACTCGCCCAGTATGTCGGGATGACGATCGCGGCTCTTAGTGCCATCGTGCTCACGCTCCCCTGCCCCGGTCTGGCGGTGCCGCGCCTGCACCGTCTGCCCTACCGTATCGCGGGTGTCTCGCACGAGCCGGCGAGCCGGGGCGGGGCGTCTAGAGGCGCGGCTCCGTTATGCCGCGCGACCGGCACCCGCGCCAAAGGGCGACGCGTCCTTAAAGTACGGGGCGCGGGCCAGCGAGCGCGCGAGGGGGTACCCTAGCACATACATGATAACCGCTTCGCCGGCGCCGGTGGTCACAAGGCCAAAGAGGTACATGAGGGGATAGGCCCCGTCGAGCGAGATGCTCGTAAAGGGAATGGTGTAAAAGCCCGTTGCCGTGAGGAGGATGGGCAGATACGCCGGAACGATGACGGCGTTGGCCACAACCGGGCCCAGGAGCGCCACAACCGGATGGCGGCGGAGCTTCCAGGTGATAAACGCGCCCGCGCACGTGGCGGCCGAGCCGAAGACCACGTCGAGGAGCCCCAAGGCCCCCGTGCCCGAGAGCGCGATGTTAGCGAGGTTGGCGATGGCGCAGCCGAGCGTGAGCCCGGGGATGGCGTTGGGTGTAAAGAGCGCAAGCGCGCACAGGGCCTCGGACACGCGGAACTGCACCGGGCCCCAGGCGAGGTTGCCCAAGAAGAGCATGGTCATGAGCGTGCACGCGGCGTAGACGGCCGCGATCATGCCCGTTTGGGCGATACGATTGGATTTCATGCTGAGCGTTCACCTTCTGTTCTGTGGAGGGCTTTACTGATGCCCATAAGCCCTCCCCACCGCCGGTGAGCGCGCATCGCCCATGGGTCATTTGGGGACGTGTTCCATCTGACCCATTTTGCGGCAATGAGTCAGATGGAACACGTCCCCAAATGACCCATGGCGCTTAGGCGACACCCTTGATGTGGGCAAGCCTCATGAGCATGACAAGGCCCACGACCAGCAGGATCCCGATGGAAAGCACTCCTAAAGAAGGATCGCCCGTGAGCGCTGTCACGACAGATACTAGCAGAGTTCCCATAACAGAGGCGTAGCGGCCAAAGATGTCAAAGAACCCGTAGTACTCGTTAGCGTGGACTTTGGGGATGAGTTTGCCAAAGTAGCTGCGGCTGAGCGCCTGGATGCCGCCCTGGAACATGCCCACCAAGACGGCGAGGATCCAGAACTCAACCGCCGTCTGGAGGAAGAACGCTGCAAAGAGCACGATCGCCACGTACGCCACCACGGCCACGATGATCATGCGGAGCGTACCGAAGCGGCCGGCGAGCCTGCCGTAGGCAATCGCCGAGGGAAACGCCACGAACTGCGTGACGAGCAGCGCCAAGATGAGCTGCGTGGAGTCGATGCCGAGCGAGGTGCCATAGGTGGTGGCCATCGAGATGACCGTATGCACGCCGTCGATGTAGAAGAAGAACGCCACCATGTAAACGAGGAGCGCCCGGTTGCGCGCGATGCGGCGCATGGTCTCGGCAAGGCCACGGAAGGTCTTGGCAACCTCGCCGCCAAAGGTCTCGCCCGGCTTGAGCTCCTTGCCGTAGCGCTGGCGATAGGTGCGCACGAGCGGGATGGTAAAGGCGAGCCACCAGACGCCCGTGACCACAAACGAGAGACGCGTGGCGAGCATCATGTTGAGCCCCAAAACCGAGGGCCCGAGCATGATGAGCGCGATGCACACGATAAACGGCACGCACGAGCCCACGTAGCCCCAGGCGTACCCCGAGCTCGAGACCGCATCCATGCGCTCGTCGGTGGTGACATCGGGGAGCATGGCGTCGTAGAAGGTCATGGAGCTGTTGAGGCCGATGGTGCAGAGCACGTAGAGCACCAGAAACGGCATGGCGCTCATGGGGATGGCCTGCGCAAAGCAGAGCACGAGCCCCGTAAGGAAGAACCCAAGGAAGAACTTGATCTTGTTGCCGGCAAAGTCGGCGAGGGACCCCAGAATGGGCATGAGGAGCGCCACCACGAGCGAGGCGATGGTCTGGGCGTTTGCCCACGCCGTGACGAGCTCGGCCGAGTTGGCGGCGGTGTTGATGGCATCGAAGTAGATCGGAACAACCGAGGTGTTGAGCAGCACGAGGGCCGAGTTGCCCACGTCGTACATAACCCAGTTCCGTTCGAGCTTGGTGTACTTCATCGCGTCCCCTCTCGTTGGTACATACCGGTTCATGGTACGTCAACAGAGGTAAAGCGCGCATCAGGTTTTGGTCAGGGAGGGCGCGGCTCATTCTGGGACGGGGTTGTTTTGAGCCATGGACGGCGCCGCGGGCGCCCGCCGTGGCTCAAAACAACCCCGTCCCAGAACGAACCGTTACTCCTCGCGGTCGAACTCCTCGCTTGCGTCGAGCACACGACCTGAGTAGTTGATGTGGCCAGTCAGCTCGGCGAGCTCCGTGCCGTCGATAAAGCGCGCGGCAAGCTCGGCGTAATCGACCAGCGCACGCTCAAAGACCTCCGGGAAGCTCTCGTTGGACGCCTCGCGCGTAAAGGGATTCTCCCATGCCCGGTGCGCCAGGTTGCCCGCACCGGCGGGCGGCTCGGTCGTTACGCGGTGCGCGAGCGACGCCACGAGCGAGTAGTCCTTGACGAGCCCCTCGAGGGTGCCCAGCGTAAACGAGAGCGGCGAGCCCGCGGGCTCAATCAGGCGATAGGCGAGCTTCATGTCGGCCACGGCACCGCCGTACTCGGCCGCGCCCACGTGGAGGCCGTAGACGCTCGTGGCCACGTAGCTCATGAGCGCGCCGGCCACCTTGTTGATGCGCGCCGTGGTAACGAGCTCGCTCTCGGGCGGATAGTCGGCCGTGGTGGCGCCGTCGCGCTTGAGCTGGAGCATCAGCACGTCGAGATCGGCCTCGATGATGCCGTGGATCTGCGAGCCCGCCGCGTCGAGCGAGGGGTCGACCTCCTGGATGCCCCACTGCTGCGCGTACACAAAGGGGTGCGCCACGCGGTCGAGCGCGTAGTGCGAGAGAAGGCCCAGCGCAAAGGCGCGCCCAACGCCCGCATCGTGATGGTGCAGATGACGGACGCCGTCGTGCAGCGCCTGGAACTGCCGGGTCGTGCGGCAGCGGTGCATGCTCCGACCGAGCTCCATGCAGTTCTTGGCGTTGAGCGAGCGCACGTGGAAGAAGAACGGGTCGGGGCCCTGGTTGGCAATGAGAAACGCGGCGCGCTCGTCCTCGGAGGTGATGGTGTCGAGCGGTAGGCGATCGATGCTCTCCTCGCCAAAGAGGTGATGGGTAATCAGCGCAGGCATAGCGGTCCTTTCGCTCCAGGTGCCGGGCGGCGGCCCCGGGTCGTTCGTGCTTGACACCCATTATTCCCCATCGGGAGCAATCGACACAGCTATTGACGGCAGAGTACCGCATCCGGGTCGTCTGATTGCGGCGCGTGGCATCCCGGCGCGTGTCACCCCGATGCGCGCCAGCTGGCCAGACCCCGGTTAGCGAAATCTTAGGAACCCGTTCAAGCGCCGTTATGGCGAGCACCCGTATCGTGGCCCTGTACGGCAACGATACGACGGGGGCGGACATGAGCACCTACGAGACGAGCAGCTACGGCACGCGCATCTGGCGGAAGGGACGGACGACACCGAGGCGGTGCGCAACCCGACCCGACACTACGATGATCTTTGCCGCGCCGAGGCGGAGGCGGTTCCCCGCTGTGCTGGCGGTGGCAGCGCTCGGCATCGCGCTCGTTGTGGCGCTCGGAGCACCGGCAATCGCCTCGCTCGGACGACTGCTGAGTGCCGGAGCTGCGGGCGCTGCCACCGGGGCGGACTCGGGCGGTGCAGCATCGACCCCGGTCTCCGACTGGCGGCGCGGTGAGGTGCCGTTTCTCTACCAGACCGACCCCACATGGGCGAATGAGCCGTATGCGGGCGGCACCATCCGCGAGAACGGCTGCGGCCCTACGTGCCTCGCCATGGTCTACGTGGACCTCACGGGTAAGACCGACCACGGCCCGGCCGAGATGGCCGCACTGAGCGAGCGGGGCGGCTACACCGTGGACGGCATGACAGCCTGGGCCTTTATGACCGAAGGCGCCGCCGAGCTCGGCCTCTCCTCCTCCGAGGTCCCTGCCGACGCCGACCGCCTGCGCGCCGAGCTCGAGGCGGGCCACCCCGTCATCGCGAGCGTGCGCCCCGGCGACTTTACGACCACGGGCCACTTTATCGTGCTCGCCGGCCTGGCCAAGAACGGCGAGCTCATCGTCCACGACCCCAACAGCCCCGAGCGGAGCGCCCAAACCTGGGACATCGAGCGCGTACTCAGCCAATGCAACAACCTCTGGGCATTCTCGGTCTAGCGGGAAAGCGCGGCGCCCGGGAACGGCCCAGCCGGCCCCGCACGCTCTGCCGCCCCTCCAACCCACGGCGCGCAGGGGAAGCCTCGGGCGTCTCGCGGTGCGAGTCGCGAAGCGAGGCCGCAGGCCGCCGAGCGCCGAGAGACGCCCGGGGCCTCCCCTACGTCCGGGAACGAACACCGCGACACAAGAAAAGGAGGCGCCGCACAACCGTGCAGCGCCCCCGTCCACCCCGCCAGACCGCAGCCCAGCAGCATGTAGCAAGCGGTTACTCCAGCTCAAACGCTCCGGTGTAGAGCTGGTAGTACGTACCGCGCTTGGCGATCAGCTCGTCATGGCTGCCGCGCTCGATAATGCGACCGTGGTCGAGCACGATGATCGCGTCAGAGTTGCGGACGGTCGAGAGTCGGTGCGCAATCACAAAAGTCGTGCGGCCGTTCATGAGGGCGTCCATACCGCGCTGCACGATGGCCTCGGTGCGCGTGTCGATGGAAGACGTCGCCTCGTCGAGGATCATGACCGGCGGGTCGGCCACCGCGGCGCGGCTGATCGACAGCAGCTGGCGCTGGCCCTGGGAGAGGTTGGAGCCGTTGTCGGTGAGCATCGTCTGGTACCCCTCGGGCAGGCGCTCGATGAAGCCGTGCGCGCCCGCGAGCTTGGCGGCGGCGATGCACTCCTCGTCCGTAGCGTCGAGACGGCCGTAGCGGATGTTGTCCATCACGGTGCCGGTAAAGAGGTTCACGTCCTGCAGCACCATACCGAGCGAACGGCGGAGGTCATCCTTGCGGATCTTGTTGACGTTGATGCCGTCGTAGCGGATCTTGCCGTCCTGAATGTCGTAGAAGCGGTTGATGAGGTTCGTGATCGTGGTCTTGCCGGCGCCCGTCGCGCCCACGAAGGCGATCTTCTGGCCCGGCTTCGCCCAGACCGAGATGTCGTGCAGCACCGTGTGGCCCGGCTTGTAGCCAAAGTCCACGTCGTAGAGGCGCACGTCGCCCTCAAGCGGCACGAGTTCGACGGTGCCGTCGTGATGCGGCCACTTCCACGCCCAACGGCCGGTGCGCTTCGTGGTCTCCACGAGCTCGCCGTTCTGCATCTTGGTGTTGACGAGCGTAACGTAGCCCTCATCGTGCTCGGGCTCCTCGTCCATAAGCTCAAACAGGCGCTCGGCACCCGCGAGGCCCATGACCACGGCGTTGATCTGTTGCGAGATCTGACCGATCTGGCCGGCAAACTGCTTGGTCATGTTAAGGAACGGCACCGCCACGGCGATGGTGAGCGGCAGGCCCGAAAGCGAGACGTTAGGCACCTGGTAGGCGATAAACACGCCGCCCATGAGCGCCACCACCACATAGAGCAGGTTGCCGAGGTTCATAAGGATGGGGCCGAGCGTGTTGGTGTACATGTTTGCGGCGCGCGACGCGCGGAAGAGTGCCTCGTTGCGCACGTCAAAGTCCTCCTGCGCCGCCTGCTCGTGGCAGAAGACCTTCACGACGCGCTGGCCGTTCATGATCTCCTCGACGTGGCCCTCGACGACACCGATCTCCTTCTGCTGCGCCACAAAGTTGCGCGCAGAGCGACCGCCGAGCACCTTGGTCATGTAGGCCATGAAGAGCACGCCGGCAAACACCACCAAGAAGAGCCATAGGCTGTAGTAGACCATAACGCAGGTCACCGAGCAGATGGTGACGATGGTGAGCGTGATGTTGGGTAGCGACTGCCCGATCATCTGACGCAGCGTATCGATATCGTTGGTGTAGTGGCTCATGATATCGCCGCGCTGGTGCGTATCGAAGTAGCTGATGGGCAGGTCCTGCATATGGTCGAAGAGCCGCTCGCGGAACTTCTCGAGCGAGCCCTGCGTGATGATGGCCATCATACGGGTGTAGCTGAAGTTGAGCACGAGAATCACGCAGTACATGCCGATAAGCGTGAGCGTGAGCGTAGTAATCTGCCCAGACACGCTCGCCCAATCGCCCGTCTGCCACACCGCGGTCACGATCTCAAGCGCACGCTGCATAAACGTGGCGGGGAGCGTCCCCAGAATACCCGAGATCACGATGCACACGAGCACGAGCGGCAGCATCTTGGGATAGAACGAGAAGAGCGTCTTGATGGTGCGCACAAGCGTCTTTAGCCGCACACCCGCGCCCTTCTTTTTGGGCATGGCGCGGCGGCCTGCGACGTTTTGACGTGTATCGTTCTCATCAATAACGCGCGGGTCGCGCTTCTGCGGCGCGGGGTAGGAGTTGTCATCGCCGCCGGAGGCTTTGCTTCCCATCGGCTCAAGCGCGGCGCGCTCCTCGGGCGTGAGCCCGGCATCCTTCCTCTTACCGCTCATCGGCGACACCCCCTTCCGTTGCCGGGACATCCAAGGCGGGCGCCTCGGTGCCCTCGATATCCTCGCTGGTGCGGTTCTGCGAGATGTAGGTCTCGCGGTAGATATCACAGCTCTCCATCAGCTCGTCGTGCGTGCCGAGACCGGCGATGCGGCCATTGTCGAGCACGAGGATGCGGTCGGCGTGCTCCACGGAGCTCGTGCGCTGCGCGATGATGATCTTGGTGGTCTCGGGCAGGTACTGCGCCAAACCCTCGCGAATGAGCGCATCGGTCTTGGTATCGACGGCAGACGTCGAGTCGTCCAGGATGAGGACCTTGGGGTGCTTGAGCAGGGCACGCGCGATGCAGAGGCGCTGCTTCTGACCGCCGGAGACGTTGGTGCCGCCCTGCTCGATGTAGGTGTCGTACTTCTGCGGGAAGCCCTGAATGAACTCGTCTGCCTGCGCGAGCTTGCAGACCTCGACGAGCTCGTCGTAGGAGGCATCCGGGTCGCCCCAGCGCAGGTTTTCCTTAATGGTGCCCGAGAACAGTACGTTTTTCTGCAGCACGACAGCCACGTTGTTGCGCAGGAACTCGAGGTCGTAGTCGCGCACGTCCACGCCGCCCACTTTGACCGAGCCCTCGGTCACATCGTAGAGGCGGCTGATGAGGTTCACGAGCGAGGTCTTTGCCGAACCGGTTCCGCCCATGATGCCGATGGTCTCACCGCTTGCGATATGCAGGTCGATGTCGGTCAGGGCCGCGTTCTCGGCCTTCTCGGAATACTTGAAGGTCACGCCGTTGAAGTCAATGGCGCCGTCCGCCATCTCGGTGACCGGGTTCTCCGGGTTCTTGATGGTGGGCACGGTCTCGATGACCTCAACGATGCGCTCGGCGGACTCCTGCGCCATGGTGATCATGGCAAAGACCATCGACACCATCATAAGGGCCATGAGAATCATGAAGCCGTAGGTGGTGAGCGCCGAGAACTGACCGACGTTTAGGGCCACGCCGTGCGTGGAGACGATGAGGTAGCTGCCGAACTGGATCACCACGGCGAATACGGTGAACACGGCGAGGTTCATCATGGGCGTGTTGAGAGCGAGGATCTTCTCTGCCTTGGTGAAGTCGCGGCAGACGTCCTGCGCCGCACGGCCGAACTTCTCTTTCTCAAAATCTTGGCGCACGTAGCTCTTGACGTCACGCATGCCGGTGACGTTCTCCTCGATCGACTCGTTCAGCGCGTCGTACTTGTGGAAGACGGCGCGGAAGATCGGGTGCACGGTGCGCACGACCTTATAGAGGCCAAAGCCCAGGATCGGGACCACGATGACGTACACGATTGCCATGGGGCCGCCCATCACAAAGCCCATGATGATGCCGGCGAGCAGCAGCATGGGGCAGCGGATAGCGGTGCGGATAATCATCATGTAGGCGAGCTGCACGTTCATGATGTCGGTTGTGAGGCGCGTCACGAGCGAAGAGCTCGAGAACTGGTCGATGTTGGCGAAGCTGAAGCGCTGGACGGCGGCGAACACGTCGTGGCGCAGGTTCTTGGCAAAGCCGCAGCTGGCCTCGGAGCAGGTCAGGCCGGCGCCGATGCCAAAGGCGAGCGACGCGAGCGCCATCGCGACGAGGATCCCCGCGTACGGAAGCATATCGGCCACCGTCGCGCCCGCCTGAATGGCGTTGATGAGCTGGGCGGTCACGAACGGGATCGCCACCTCCATGACGACCTCGCCCGACACGATGAGCGGCGTGGCGATAGCCGCCTTCTTATACTCACGGATGCTTGCCATGAGAGTTTTAAGCATCTAGTTCCTCCCATCTGGTACGAATGCGGCGGAGCATACCGAGCAACTCGAGCTTCTCGGCATCGGTCAGGCAGGTGAACGCCTCGCTCCTAAAGCGCGTACGGCTCTCCTGCTCTAAGCGCGCCTGCTCCACCCCCGCCTCGGTCAGGCGGATGGTAAGCTGCCGGCGATCCTCCGGATTGCGCTCGCGTTCGATGAGGCCAGCGACCTCCATCTTGTTGAGCACCTCCGACAGCGACCCGGGCTTGAGCTCAAAGCTCGCACCGAGCTCCTGCTGCGACACGTCCCCACCGCGCTTGGCGATGAAGCAGATGATAGGCGCTCGCCCGGACATGCCTCCGCCGTGGAAGTGCATGTAGTGTCCGCAGAAGCCGAGGCCGTGCAGCAGCTCCTTGGCGAGATCGTCCGCAGTGAGGACGGCGTCGCTGGCGGGGGCAGCCTCGGGCGCGGCGCTGGCGTCAGCTGCGGCATCAGAAGCGCCCGCTACCTGCGACGTTTCCGGCTGATCAGCATGGGATTCCTGCATTCGTTTCACTCCTCTCTCTCCTCCCGTTTCTCTTGAGCGAAAGCAGTCTACTCCCCTTGAGAACAAATCGCAAGGTACCAAATCATTAGGTTTTAAGATTATATGGGTTCATAACAATTGACCCGTCAAACAATGCGCTGGGCATCGTTCTGCCACGGGCGCCGCGCCCGTCTTCCGCACCCTCCGGTGCCCCCGTCTCGCCTTCCCGTACTCTCCGCATCAACCCTCCGCCCGCGCCGCGCCAGCCCGGCGAGCACCGCTCCACCGCGCCTTCCAGTCCGCTCCGCACCACCCCCGCCCTCCGCGCCGCGCACGTCTTCTGCGCCCCAGCTTTTTACTCCCCCACCGCTTGGCACCTGACGCCCATCAGTGCAGAATGGACCCTAACCCGCACGCGACCACAGTAATTAGTAAGGGGAGGCTCCATGGACACCAGCATCGACCCCGACCTCAGCGCACCGCACGCCACGGCCATCGTGGGCGATAACGTGGCGGTGCCCGTGTACCTGGAAGAATCCCAACAGTTTGCCAACCGGCTCAAGAAGGTCGCGCGCCTGCGCCGCAAGTGGGCCGCGCGCGAGGGAGTCAGCTGCTACCGCGTCTACGACGCCGACCTCCCCGACTACGCCGCCGCCATCGACCTCTATCAGGGCGCGGGCGAGACCCCGGGCCGCTGGCTCGTTATCGCCGAGTACGCTGCGCCCAAAACCATCGACCCCCTGCTCGCGCGCGCCCGCATGGCCGACATCCTCGCCCTCGCCCCCGCCGTGCTCGACGTGCCGGCCGAGCACGTCCACGCGCGCGAGCGGCTGCGCGCCCGCGGCGGCTCGCAGTACGCCCTCCAGGCCGCCGGCGCCGATCCGCGCCAGGGCGGCACCGGCGAGCGCGCCGGGGCGACGCGCGGCGACATCTCCGGCAACCCGCTCATCCAAGAGGGCGGCCTCACCTTTGAGGTCAACTTTGACGATTACCTCGATACCGGCATCTTTCTCGACCACCGGGTCACGCGCGGCATGGTGCGCGAGCGGGCGCGCGGTCGGCGCTGGTTTCTCAACCTCTTTGCCTACACCGGCACCGCTACCTGCTACGCCGCCGACGCCGGCGTGGAGGAGACTGTAACCGTGGACCTCTCAAACACCTACCTCGACTGGGCCGAGCGCAATATGGCGCGCAACGGCTTTACCGGGCCCGACCACCATTTTGTGCGCGCGGACGTGATGGCCTGGATCCGTCAGCAGAAGCGGCGGCCGGCCAACCGCTGGGACCTCATCTTCTGCGACCCGCCCACGTTCTCCAACTCGTCGCGCATGTCGCGCGCGAGCTTTGACGTGCAGCGCGACCACGTGGAGCTCATCTCGGGCGTGGCAGACCTCCTCACTCCCGAGGGCGAGGCCATCTTCTCGTGCAATTTACGCTCGTTCCGCCCCGACCTGCGCGCGCTCGGCCGCGCCGGCGTGGAGCTCGAGAACATCACGGCCAAAACCATCCCCGAGGACTTTGCCCGAAACCCGCGCATCCACCAGTGCTACCTGGTGCGCCGCCGCTAGCGCGGGCCGCGGCGCAGCGCACTCCCCGCACGCGATGGCCCTGCCGCATCGCCGACAGGGGCCTGCTAAAACATTTCGGCCCCCGATGTGAGTGTATCTTTTAGAACTCGCGAGCACACCGACTCCAAAACGCGATTCTGGACATCGAATCCCCAGTTGAGCGCTTTATCTAGCCAAAGTGCTACTCGCCCTCTCCAAAAGATCCACTCACATCGGGGGTTGAGTTTCCCTGACGCGCCACAGCGGGCCCTGGGCGCACCCGGCAGATGCCTCCTGCGGGGCGGGCGGCCCGAGCCGGGCGCCAAACCCATAACCAGGCTATAAACCCCAAGGTAGAACCCCTTGCATACCGGTAGGTCTATAGCTATGATGCGATGCTACTAGGCCGGGTGTTCCCGTTTGGGCGCATGCGGCCTCCTGCGTACGGAGGCGCTGCGCGGGCCGCGCGCCCGCCCGCCGCGCCGGCGCAGCGCGTATCGGCTGCTACAAGGAGTTTCTTCCATGAGCACACACCAGAATGGCGAGCTATCGACCTCGGCTAAACCGGGCGATAAAGCCGCCGGCGGGACGCACCCCGCCATCCCGGTGAGCATCGGCGCGATGCTCGTCACCCTGGGCGTTGTCTACGGAGACATCGGAACCTCGCCCATGTACGTCACCAAGGCGCTCGTGGCCGGCAACGGTGGCATCATGAGCGTCACGCAGGAGTTCGTGCTCGGCGCGCTGTCGCTCGTCATCTGGACGGTCACGCTCCTCACCACGGTCAAGTACGTCCTCATCTCGCTCAAGGCCGACAACCACGGCGAGGGCGGCATCTTCGCCCTCTACAGCATCGTGCGGCGCTTTGGCAAATGGCTCATCATCCCCGCCATGCTCGGCGGCTCGGCGCTGCTCGCCGACGGCATCCTCACCCCCGCCGTTACGGTGACCACCGCCATCGAGGGTCTGCGCACCATCCCCGAAGTCTACGGCGTCATCGGCGATAACCAGATGAACGTCGTGGCCATCACCCTTGCCATCATCTGTCTGCTCTTTGTGGTGCAGCGTGCCGGCACGAGCAAGATCGGCCGCGCCTTTGGCCCGGTCATGACGCTCTGGTTTGTCTTTCTGGGCGTCATGGGCCTTCTGCACGTGCTCGACAACCCCGTGGTCTTTCTGGCCATCAACCCCGTCTACGGCATCCAGTTTCTGCTCTCGCCCAACAACCACGCGGGCTTTATGATCCTCGGCAGCTGCTTCCTCGCCACGACGGGCGCCGAGGCCCTCTACTCAGACATGGGCCATGTGGGCCGCGGCAACATCTACGCCACCTGGCCGTTTGTTAAGGTCTGCTTGCTCTTCTCGTACCTTGGCCAGGGCGCGTGGCTGCTCGCCAACGCCGGCAATGCCGAGCTGCTCGCCGTCGACGACCTCAACCCCTTCTTCCAGATGCTCGATCCGGGGATCCGCCCGTTTGCGGTGCTGCTCTCTACCGCCGCGGCGATCATCGCCTCGCAGGCACTCATTACCGGCGCGTTCAGCCTGGTCTCGGAGGCCATCCGCCTCGACCTCATGCCCCACATGCAGACGTTCTACCCGGCCGAGACCAAGGGCCAGCTCTATATCCCCATGGTCAACTACGTGCTGTGGATTGGCTGCGTCGTGGTGGTGCTCCTCTTCCAGAGCTCGGCGCACATGGAGGCGGCGTACGGCCTGGCCATCACCATCACTATGCTCTGCACAACGCTTCTGCTCTTCTTCTATCTGCATAAGATTCGCGGCCTGCGCGTGGCGCCCTGGATCTTTGTGACGTTCTTTGCGCTGCTCGAGGGGTCGTTCCTCGTGTCGTCGCTCACCAAGTTCTTCCACGGCGGCTACTTTACGCTGCTCATGGCCGCGCTCATTATGGCCATCATGCTCTGCTGGTACGCCGGCACCGCGGTGGAGCGCCGCCAGGCCACGCTGCTGCCCATTAAAAACTACCTGGGCCAGCTCGACCGTCTGCGCCACGACACCACCTACGACCTCGTGAGCGACAACCTCGTCTACCTCACCAACGGCACCAACACCAACTTCCTCGACCGCGACATTCTCTACTCGATCCTCGATAAGCACCCCAAGCGCGCCAAGGCGTGGTGGTTCATCAACATCCAGACGATGGACGAGCCGCACACCTTTGCCTACTCGGTCGAGAACTTTGGGACCGACTACGTCTACCGCGTGCACCTCTACCTGGGTTACAAGGTGCCGCAGCGCGTGAACGCGTACCTGCGCCAGGTGGTGCAGGACCTCTCGGCCACGGGCGAGCTGCCGGCGCAGGTGCACGAGTACTCGGTCTACAAAAAGCCGAGCCCCGTGGGGTCGTTCCAGTTCTACATGCTGCGCAAGACCCTTTCGCCCGAGAGCGACGTGGACCATCACGAGCGCACCGCCATCGCGCTCAAGTACGCGATCCGCCGCTGGGCGGGGTCGCCGGCGCGGTGGTACGGCCTCGAGAACTCGAGCGTCTCGGTTGAGTACGTGCCGATGTTCACGAAGTTCCGCTCGGTCGGCCGCATGAAGCGCATCGGCGTGAACGACCAGCCGTAGCGGCGCAGCTTGGCGGGGTGACCGGCCCGGTTTGGCTTGGCGCTGCGCCGCGCCGCGCGTTGCCTGCGCGAGTGTTGAGCGCCCTCCCTCGGTAGCTATGCCGAGGGAGGGCGCTTTTTGTGTTGAGGGCTATGCTTGGGTGAGCGACGCGTTCCGGCGGGCGCCGCGCCCTTCGCACGGTGCGCTCGCCGCGCGGCCGCCGTTGACCGGCAGGGTTTCCGGCGCTGACGGGCTGCACGCTCCGGGCGACTTCCACCGGCACCCGCGCCGGGGATCGCCAGGGTTTTTCTTTACAGCAGGTTCTGCTCGAGCCAGACCGCCACGCCGTCCTCGGTGTCGGGCGGGCAGATGTCATCGGCGATGGCCTTGATCTCGGGCGTGGCGTTGCCCATGGCCACAAAGGTGCAGGCGCTCTCGCCAAACGTGACGTCGTTGCCCGAGTCGCCAAAGGCCACCACGCGGCCCTCGTCGATCCCGAGCCGCTCGCACAGAATGGAGAGGGCCGAGCCCTTGCTCACGCCGGCGCGCGTGATCTCGAGCTCGGTGGGACCCACACAGGCGAGTTCGAGCCCACCGACGGCATCGCTCGCGCTCAGCAGGTCGATGGCCGCCTGGGTCTGCTCGACCGTGTCGAGCATGCAGCCCACCTTGTACACATCGGTATCGAGCTCGTCGAGCGCCTCGTCGATGCTGGGGATCTCCGCCACGTCCTGACCGCCGGCGAGAGCGTTCTCCACAAAGCTGAAGTTGGTGCGGTCGCCGTCGCCCGTGCCGCGGCTGGCGAACTTCTCGCGGTTGAGCTCGCGGTCAAAACCGCTGATGTTGGGCGCAAAGAGGCTCCAGCCGCCGCGCCCCGCCGTACCGCCGAGCGAGCGCACCGCCTCCACCACGGCGCGCACCTGCGAGACCGGCATCATGCGGGCGCTCAGCACCCGGCCGTCGCGCGCGCTGCTCACGCAGGCCCCGTTGACCGTGATGTTCCAGTCGAGCCACGGCGCATCGACCAAACTTGCCCCGAGCATGCCGACGGGCCGGCCGCTGGCCACGGAGAGCATCACACCCGCCTCGTGGGCGGTCTCAAACGCGCGGATCACGCGGGGGCGAATGTACTTGGCGTGGTCGACGTAGACGGTGCCGTCCAGGTCGAAGGCAATGAGGTCGAATTTGGGCATGTAGTCCTCCTGCGCACGTGCAATATCTTGCCGCGCATCATCTTAGCCGCCCAGCGCGCGGGCGCGGCCGAGAAATGTACGGACAACCAAAGGAACCGAGAGGACGGGGTCGCGGCCCTCCCTGGGTGTCGCGGGCATCCCCGCCACAAAGCCCCGCCCTTTTGTAGCGGTTGCGCGGGTCGCCGGCCCTCCCCGAGCGCACCGGAGCCGCCATACCCGCCGTAACAAGGCCTCCACTTCGCCCGAAATCCATCATCCTTATCAAACCCTTACGACCTTATAGCTTTTCCATACAAGCTGCAGGTCGTCGGCAGATTCTAGACAATCTGCGGCTACGATAGTGGGTTGTTGCATATCAGGGTTTCGTGAGGTGCGTGTCAAGGCAACGCAAGGCGCGCGCCACCGAGATGGAGGGTCCTCTATGGTCGTCGCCATCATATCGTTCATCGCCGCCGTAGCGAGCATCGCGCTCGGCGTGTTCGCCAACCGGCGCTTTGCCGCCCTGCCTGCCGAGGAGGCCGGAGCACCCGCGGGCAATGCTGACGCGCCTGCCAATCGCACCAAGGCGCTCCCCTTCCGCACGAGCGGCATCGTCTGGGGCGTCGTCTTTACCGCCCTCCAGGTCTTTATCGGTGTGTGGGCGGCACTCGGCCTTGTGCAGAACGACGTCCTCTCGTCGCTCATCATGAACCTCGTGATCACCGCCTGCGCCGTGGCCTGCTTTACCCGCCCCCACCTCACCGCGCGCCTGCGCGCCCTCACTGCGGAGGGCGGACGCTTCCCCCATCCGCTCGCAGCCAGCATCATCGCCCTCGTGCTCGCGGGCGTCTTTGCCACGTTTGGGCTCGAGATTCCCAGCAACCACGACATCACCTGGATGTACCCACTCTGCCTGCTGCTCGAGTTTGCGCTCATCACCGTCGCGATGGCCGGGCTCTTCTTTATCTCGCAGCGCCGCGGCGGCGCGAGCGCCTTCCTCGCGCTCGCGCTCTGCATGCTCGGCATCGCCGAGTACTTCGTGATCCTCTTCAAGTCGATGCCCATCCAGCCCGGCGACCTCTTTGCCCTCAGCACGGCCGCCGCGGTAAGCGCCGGCTACACCTACACGCTCTCGGCCTACTGCCTCTACGGCATCGCGCTCGCCGCCGTGGCCGCGCTCCTCTGCCTCGCCGCCGGCGCGTGGCGCCCCGAGCGCGCCCAGCGCAGCCGCCGCGGCCTGGTAATCAACCTCATCGTGGGCGTGCTCTGCCTTGCGGGGATCACCGCGCACGTCACGCTCATCGACTACTACAACACCCTCGGCATCCAGATCTACACCTGGCGCCCGCTCGAGAGCTACTACCGCCAGGGCTACCTGCCCTCGTTTATCTCGAGCGCGCAGACCATCATCCCGCCCAAGCCCAAAAACTACTCCACCGGCACCGCCGAAAAGCTGCTCGACGAGTACGTTGCCACCTACGACGAGCAGGATGCCGCCAACGAGGCGCGCACCCAGGCCACCGCGCAGTTTGACGAGGAAAAGCCCACGGTCATCGCCATCATGAACGAGACCTTCTCCGACCTCTCCATCTACCAGAACCTCCACGCCGGCTACGAGGGCCCCACGTTCTTTAAGAGCATCTCCGACGCCGTGGCGCGCGGCACGCTCTACGTCTCGGCGTACGGCGGCGGCACGTGCAATACCGAGTTTGAGTTCCTCACCGGCAACTCCATGGCCTACCTCGGCAACGGCGTGTACCCCTACTCCACCTACAACCTCACGCAGACCAAGAACCTCGCCCAGCAGTTCAGCGACCTGGGCTACGCCACCACGGCCATGCACCCCAACCACGGCACCAACTGGAACCGCGAGAACGTCTACCGCGACTTTGGGTTTGACAACTTCCTCACCATCAACGACTTTGCCGATGCCGACCGTCTGCGCGGCATGGTGACCGACGAGGCGACCTACGACAAAATCCTCGACCTGCTGAACGAGAACAGCGATCCGCAGTTTATCTTTGACGTGACGATGCAGAACCACTCCGGCTACGAGACGGGGCTTCTGCCGTACGACAAGCAGGTCAACTATCTCGTCGACGGCGTGTCCGACCCCGAGGTCAACGAGTACCTTGCGCTCATCCAGGAATCCGACCGCGCGCTCGAGGAGTTCCTGAGCAAGCTTGAGAAGCTTGACCGCAAGGTTGTGCTGGTGTTCTTTGGCGACCACCAGCCGTTCTTCCCCGACACGTACAACGACGCCTGGTTTACCAACGAGGACGAGGCCGTGCACGCCGAGCGCCTGTGGCAGACCGACTACGTGATCTGGGCAAACTACGACGTGGCGGGCTCGAGCCAGACGAGCGAGCAGGTCGACACCTCCACCAATTACCTCGGCTCGATGCTGCTCGAGCTCATCGGGGCGCCGCTCACCGACTACCAGAAGGCGCAGATTGCGGCACGCACGGAGATGCCGGCCATCAACACGACCGGCTACTGCGACGCCGACGGCACGTGGTTCCTCACGGGCGAGAAGATCGATGCGCCCGAGGGCTCCGCCGCGGAGCGCGCAGCGACCACGCGCTACGACCTCTCGATGATCCAGTACTTTGAGCTCTTTGGACACGGAGGCGGCATCTTTACCAAGCACCAGCAAGACGCCGCCAACGAGACCGACCCCAACCTCGCCCCGGGAACGACGAAGATCAAGTAAGACAGCCTGTCCGGGCGCCCCTCGCGGTGGGGGCGCCCGGCCACGAGGGTCGCTGGATAAACTCGACCCCCGATGTGAGCGCATCTTTTAGAATGGCTCGGTAGTACTCCATTGAGATAAAGTGCTCAACTGGTCTTTTGCCGAGAATTTCGCGCGGATTTACCCGGTCTACTCGGGGATTCCAAAAGATGCACTCACATCGGGGGTCGAGTTTTTGCGCTAGGCGCGACTCCGTGGCTACGCCCGGCCCCGAAGTCGCGCAGCAAGTCGGTCAAGGAGAGCCGGGTCGCAGCCCGCCTGCTCCACAAGGTAGCGGCGCGCGCCGCCGTAGCGCCCGTGCAGGTGGTCGATGGTGCGCTCCATCTCGCGGGGATTCGCCTCAAAGAGGCAACGGGGCACGCGACGGCGCAGCGCCACCGACACGGCTGCGCGCTGCAGCCGCAAGAAGCCGCCCATATAGTTTTGGGTGACGGCGTAGTCGGCAACGATGTTGGCGCGCGGCACGCCGGCAAGCTCGAGCAGCAGCATGCAGATCACGCCGGTGCGGTCCTTGCCCACGCGGCAATGAAAGAGCACGCAGCCCTCCGGCACGTCGAGCGCCGCCATGACGCGGCCCACGTTTGGGGCGTCGCCGTCGAGGAGGTCGCGATAGCTTGCGAACATGCTCTCGGGCAAGAGCCCCGCAAAGCCGTTGGAGTTGAGCTGGTCCATAAGGGGGATGTGCGCGTACGACACTCCGGGGTGCGGGCGGCGGGCGTACGGGTCGGACAAAAAGCGCAGCTCAAAGTTGCTTCGCACATCGACCACCCGCACGAGACCGTACGCCTCAAGCTCATCGCGGTCGCGCAGGGTGAGGCGGGTGAGCGAACCGGACCGGAGAAAGACGCCGCGCGCGGTGGTGCCGCTCCGCCCCTGCTCGTCCATAAAGGGAAAGCCGCCCAGGTCGCGCGTGTTGCGCACGCCGACGAGCGGCAGCGGCTGGGACGTATAGGGCTTGGGCGCGGGCATGATGCGGACCCCTCCGGCGGGGGAAGTCAGGGTAACCATATGATGTACCTTACCCGATACGCCGTCCGTCTTGCCGAATGCTGACCGAACGCTTACGCAATACATGAGCGGGGCGCCGCAGTTGGACATCGCCGGGTGGGGCCCGTTGGCCGCAAGGCGCCGCGGCTGGACATGCGCGCAGGGCGCCGCGGCCGGACGTCACCGAGATCCCGCTGGCAGCAGGGCGCTACAGCGAGGCCGATCGCCATACTGCGGGACGCCCCCACACAGCCCCGCCCGGCCATGGAGAGCCCGCGGGCCAGTGCACGGACGCGGCCCGCGGGCTCGACGCCCACATGCAACATGGGATGCACTCGGACGCATCGGCCGCTACCCTACGTGCGGGCTCGGCAGCGGCCCTTACGCCAGGGCCTCGCGGGCAGCTGCGACGATACGCGCCAGATCGGCCTCGTCGGGGTGCGCGAGCGCCGCGTCGAAGTTGTCGATCATACCCCGGATGCGCTCATCGCCTGGATGCTCCGCGAGCATCGCCTCGTAGCGGGCGCGCACGCCGGCGCCCATCTTGCCTTGGCACATCGCGCCGCCCAGGTAGGTTGCGTCCTCGGGCAGGTGGGCGCGCACGCGGTCGAGAATCTGGGCAAAGTACGCCTCGCTCCCGCCAAAGCCCGCCGTGCCAAAGAGAAAGACACGCTTACCGCCGAGCCGCTCGAGCACCGCGGCAAGGTCGGGCGCACAGTCGCCCTTGTCGGTCCAGAACCCGGCGAGCACGGTGTCCGCCCCGCCGAGCTCCGTCTCGGCAACCTCCTCGGGCGCAAACGGGCCGGCCGCTGCCACGCCGGCACCGGCCAGCTCGCTCGCCAACGCATCTGCCACGAGCCGTGTGTTACCACTCTTGCTGCTCACCACGATCAAGCACGTCATCTCTGCCTCCTGCCATTGGTATCCCCCGTCTTGTACCCAACTTGCCCCCATGCATTTCGGGACGGGGTTGTTTTGAGTCATGCCGCGCAACATGGATCAGATGGAACACGTCCCCAACTGACCCATTACAGCTCGCGGCGCTCGTAGAGCTTGAGCGAGACGGCGGCCGAAATGCCGAGCACCACGACGGCAAAGGCCACGGCGATACCGAAGCACACCGCCACACCCATCGGCGTCTCGATGAAGCCGAGGAGCCGGGTGATCGTCTCCATGTGGACGGCGCCGCTATCGAGGATGCCCGTGCCGTTGACGATGAGCATGGGCCCTACAAAGAGGAGCACCGTGATCATGGGCAGCCACTGAGTAGTCTTGTTCTGGCCAAACCTGAAGTAGATGGGTGTCTCGATTGCGGCGATGAGCGCGCCCAGCGCCAGGCAGAACGCCGTGGCAAAGACCGCCCCCTGCAGCATCTCCTGGTCAAAGGCGATAGCTTGCGAAAGGCCAAACGGCAGGTCGACAACGCCCGAGAGCGCAAGCAGCACCGCGCAGGCGGCCCACCCTGCCACAAGCCCCACCAGACCGAGCGTCACGATAACGCCGTAGCGCCCAAGCACGATGTCGCGGCGGCTCACCGGCATGGTAAGCCTAAAGCGCCCCCAGCCGTTCTGCTCGTCGTACGCAGCCGCCGCCATGGTACCCATCATAAAGAACATCATGGTGAGGATGGCGGGCGCAGCCACGATGGAGCCCATGCCGGCGCTCACAAAGATCGCCACAAAAAAGCCGACGCCCATGAGCTGCCTGATGTAGTCGCGAAAGATCGTCAGCTCCATAAGGTATGCGCGCTTCATCTATCGCACACCGCCTTTCAGGGTGAGGGTAAGGTAGTCGTCGATGGCCATACGGTCGACAGGGATCTCCGGAAAGCGCTCGGCAAACGTAAAGCGGTCGGGCACGAGCACGTCGATGCCGTAGTCGTGCTTGCGGTAGCGCAGCTCGCGCTCGGGAATGAGCCCCGAGGCCGCCACGCGCTCAAAATCTGCCACGCGGCAGCGGGCGATACCCATCTCGTCAGTGATCTCGTCTTTGGCGAGGTCAAAGACGATACGCCCCGCGTCGATGCAGAGCACGCGGTCGGCGATGCGCTCGAGGTCCGAGGTTATGTGGCTCGACATGAAGATGGCGCGGCCCGGCTCGGCCACGAAGTCGCGCAGGCGGTCCAGCAGCTCGTCGCGCGCCATGGGGTCGAGGCCAGCGGTGGCTTCGTCCAAAATGAGCACCCGGGCATCGTGCGAGAGGGCGCAGGCGAGCGAGAGCTTCATACCCATGCCACGGGAGAGGTCCTTGACCTGCTTTGACCCCGCGAGCTCGAACTCGTGCGTCAGGCGCTCGAAACCGCGCTGGTCCCACGTGCGGTAGGCGTGCGCAAAGACCCGTCCCACGTCGACCACACGCAGATGTCCGGGCATCGAGACCGTGTCGAAGACCACGCCAACCCGCTCCTTGACCTCCGCGCGCTCCGGGCGCGAGAGCGCATGGGACGGCATGCCCAGCACGCGGGCTTCGCCCCCGTCGAGCGCGATGAGTCCGAGCAGCGCCTTGATCGTGGTGGACTTGCCGGCACCGTTCTGGCCGACGAAACCCACGATCTCGCCCTCGTCGACGGCGAAGCTCACGTCTTGGAGCGAGAAGCCGTCGTAGTGCTTGGTGATGCCGCGCGCCTCGATGATGTGCCCACGATCGCTGAGGGTAAAGCGGGATCGGCCCGAGGTTTCGGCAAGGCCCCTCGTGGCGAGGGAGTCCTTTGTATCATCGACGATAATCGCCATGCGAATCACTCTTTCGGTCGGATGGAGATGGATGGGGACAGGTTCATTTCATCCCCTGGATGGGGATGGATGGGGACGGGTTCATTCCATCCCCTCACGGCTGCGCCCCCTCTTCGAGCGCAAATTCGAACATCTCGGTGAGCTCGGCGTCGGTGAGCCCGAGCGAGCGCCCGGCATCGATCGCCTGCCCCAGATAGCCCTCGACATGGCGGAGCTGCTCCTCGCGGATGAGTTCGGCGTTGCCGCCCGCCACGAAGCTGCCCTTTCCCTGAACCGTCTCGATGAAGCCGGCGGCCTCGAGGTCGGCGTAGGCGCGCTTGGTGGTGATGGCGCTCACGCGCAGGCTGTTAGCCAGTGCACGGATGCTCGGCAGCTGCTCGCCCTGGGTGAGTTCGCCGGTGAGGATGAGGCCCTTGATCTGACTTGTAATCTGCTCGTAGATGGGGGCCGAGCTGGAATTTGAGATGATGAGTTCCACGTAATCGATATCCTTTCTGTGCGCCCGGCGGGGCGTCCCTTGCCGGGATGCCGCGCGGCGGGCGTCCCCACAGCGCGGCGCGGCGACGGCCCGACGTCTTCGACCGTCTCCGCATCGGGTACACTGTATATACTCGATAAGTACAGTATATACACTCATATACACAGTGCAAGTTCTTTTTTGGGTACGATGGAAACATCGGCACGGAGAGGGAGGGCTCGTGCGTCGGGTGCTTCTGAGCTTGCAGCGGGCAATCGCGCGACACCGCGCACTCGTCGCGGTGACCCTCCTTGCGGCCGCACTCGCCGCCTTGCCCGCGCTCAGACCGGTTGTCGGCTGGTCGAACGACCCCTCCGCGCAGCAGCAGGCCTTTCGCTCTGACCCCACCTTCACCGAGGCGCGCGATGCTCTTGCGTCCTATCGCGAGCTGATTGAGATGGGAGAGCGCCTGCTCGCACAAAAAGGTCCCGACCCCGCGCTTGAGCGCATGCAAGACCAGCTGGAGCGCTCCGTGGCGATTCTTGCGCGCATCGTTGAAGCACCCGACGCCTCAGCGTACTGGGGCGCCTATGCCGAACTCCATGAGCTGAATGCCGAGGATACCAACAGCATGCGCACCTACTGGAGCGCACGGGCGTCATTTGAGCGCGCCCTTTCCGAGCTCGCGACGCCCGTGGTGTACCGGCTTCCCCAAACCATGCCCGCGCTCGTGTACCTCACTTCCGATCTCTATGTGCTCGCACCGCTCGCGCTCAGCCCTTGGGGCGCGTGGCTGCTCCCAGACGACGTGCCGGGCTACGATGGGTCGCTCGACTTTGCGGTTTGGATGATCCCCCTCGCAGCGGGCGTGCTCGCCGGGGTGGAAAGCGGCGTCGTCCGTCGGGGCAGCACCCGCGGCGGCGCCTGCGCCGCAGGTACACGGATGCGCAACGGAACCTGGGCGCGCAGCCTTGGGCACGCGTGGGTGCGGGGTACGGCGTGGGGCGCCGGTGCCGCGCTTGCAGTAACGCTCTCCGGGGCGATGGCGGCGGCGCTGCGCAACGGGGTCGGCGACCCCTCCTACCCGATCGTCTACCTCACCGGCGGAAACGCCACCGTCTCCACCACGGTGGGCGCCGTCCTTGTGGAGCGCGGCACCCTCATGCTCGGCATCGCGGCGCTTGCGTCCGCCGTCGCGGTGGCGCTTCGCACGCTCACCCGCTCGCGCATCCCCGCAGCGGCGCTCATTGCGGGCAGTATCGTCCTCGCGGCGCAATCCTGGTACTTCGCCCCGCTCAGCCCTCTGCGCGGGGTCGCTCCGCTGCTCCCCACAACGTACCTCGACCCCAGCCGTGCGACGGGAAGCGCCCAGGCCGACATGAGCGGCCTGCCAGCGGCCGGGTTCGGAGGCATCGACGCACAAACCGGGATCGCGGTCATCGCAGGCGGCGCAGCGTTTCTTTTCGCTTGCACCCTTGCCGCGGGCCTTCTCGCGCGCTCGGTCGCGCGATGGCTCGGCCGCAACGGGCGGAGGGGCGCGGCCGTGCGTCTGCCGCTGCCCTCCCGGCGCGTACTCTTTCGCATCGGCGACGCCCCACGCGCTTGCGCTGCTCGCGCACCCGGCGATCCTCTTGCCCACGGCCCGCCAAAGCCGGTACCGGCACAGCTCAATGCGTCCCCGTACGTCGCGTGGTGTCGACTCGTCTCCCTTACGCACTCGCGCATTCCTCCCCCATAGCCCAAGGAGCAAATGATCACGAGAGCGAAAGAGAGATGATTCACATGCTGAAAGTCCATGGCGCGCATCGCCGACAAGGCACCCGTGCTACTCCGGGAGCGCTCGGCCTCACCGTGCGCTACGCGCGAGAACTCACCCGCACCACCGTCAAGAACCGCCTGCTGTGGGCCCTCGCCGCGGCCGAGGCGCTGCTCTTGTGCCTCACCCTCGCCCTACCACCGGGGCAGCTGATCCCCACTCCGTTCAACCGCGCCGATGCGACGGCGGGCGCCCGCCTCGCCCTTGAGGGCGCGCAGACGACAGAAGGGGTATTTGCCCGCATGATCGAGGCAGGGCGCCCCCTCAGCGCCGCCGACCACCGAGCGCTCGAGGACGCACGCACAAGCGCCGCCCTAGCCGAGGACCTGCTCGCCGCCGAGGGCGACCGCGCGTTCTACACCGCCCTCGCGCGACAGCTCCGATGGTTTGAGCAGCAGACGCGCGCGGGCAACCTCTTGGGCGGCAACGCGGGCGACTACGCGCTCGAGGCTGCCTTTCTGGAGCAACTCGTCACACTCGACGATCCGCGCGTCTTTGAGCGGACCGCCGATATGCCCCTTCTGACCCTTCTCACCGCGCACTGGCAGAGACTGGGACGCATCCCGTTCATCAGCGCGCTCACCGACGCGCTCGTGCTCGCCAGCGGTGCGGCCGACGACCCCGCTCTGCAGCCGCCCATCGGCTATGCGGCGCATGCGCTCTTTACGATACCGCTCGTTGCCGTGGCGCTCGTAGCGACGCGCTGGCAGACCCACCGCCGCCTCGCCGCGCAGGCGCCCGTTCCGCGCGCAGGCGCGCTCGCGGCGACGCTCGTCGTCTCCACCGTGCTCACCACGGCTATGCTCGGCGCGATCATGCTGCCGACCGCCACGTTTGTGCTGCTACGCAACGGCATGGGCGACGCTGCCTACCCCGTGGCGTACTACTTTGGCACCGAGCCCGTGCTCACGACAGCGGGGCTCGCCCTTTGTGCCCTCGTCTGTCGCATCCTGCTCGTAGCGCTCTGCGTGTCCGCCCTGGCCCTTTCCGCGGCCACGATCTCGCACCGCGTGCTGCCCGGTGCAATCGTTCTGGGTGCGCTCGCCGCGCTCCCCCTCGCACCGCAATACTTCGACCATCTGGGGCCCCTCGCCGACATCGTCCCCTGGCTCCCCAGCACATACCTCTGCATACCCGAGACCATAGGAGCGGCGGAGAGCATCCCCTCGCTTACCAGCGCCATCATGAGCCTGCCCGGGGTGAGCGTAGCGCGCGGACGGGCAGTGCTTGGCGCCACCGCCTTGGCAGCGCTCGCGCTCAGTGCGGGAATCGAGGCGCTCCGCTGGAGCACCGGCGGCTTGCGGCACGGCGCGAGAGCGGACCGAACCGGCGGTGGGGGCACCGCGCCTGGCAGCGAGGGCACCGCCCCCGGTGATCTGCCCGCGCCCAGCAGTGAGGGCGCCGCGCACGGCGATTTGCCCACATCCGGCAGCGAGGGCACCGCCCCCGGCAGCCTGCCCGCGCCCGGCCATAAGAACGTGACAAACCGCCATCACAACGACGAGAGCGGCCCGGATGCGCGCGGGACCGAGCGTCACCGCAGCGCGCGCACGGCGGATGACAGCCGGCCAGCCGCGCGTACGACGCGACACCTCCTTGCGAGCCTTGCCCTCACCGTCGCACACGCGCCTGTGATCGCCGTCGCCGTAGCAGCGCTCGTCATCGTCGCTACGGCGCCCGCCGCGCTGCCGCTGCGCACCGGCATGGACCCGTTCACCCAAGAGCATTATCGCGAGCGGATCCGGCAGCATCGGCAGACCCAGGACCCCCAGGCAGCCACATTTGACGCCGCGCTCGCCACCGAGGAGCAACGCCTTGTGCACAACGCCGCCTACGCCGACGGAGACCGAGCGTTTGCCGAGGCAGCCGCCACCTACGAAACCTGGCGCTGCGAGCTCATCGCCTCGGGCGAGCTCGTGCCGAGCGATCCCGGCGCATCCGCGGACGCCGCGCGCCGCGCCGAGCTCTACACCGCCCTCGCAGGCCTCCCCGACCCACGCGTCATCACGCTGAGCTCCGAGCTCCCCGCTGTTGCGTACCTCGCCCACCTCGCCCGTCTCGCACCCGTCCCGCTCTGGGGTATGCCCTCCCTCGCGACAGGCGCTGTGACGGTGGCGCGCGTACGCTGCGGCATCATGCGGCAGGCGCCCGTCCCCGCGCGCGGGCGCGGTGCCGTGGCATGCCTCGTGGCGCTTATCGCGGGAGTCATCGCCTGCGCGATCACACTCGCCGGCGCCATGGCGCTCGCATGCGCGCGCAACGGCTGGGGAGACCCGCAAACGCCGTCCCTCGTCTCCGCGGCGGCGTTCGCCCCCGCAAGCGACGTGATCGCCCGGCAAGCGCTCTCCGTCTCCCTCGTCATCCTCGGCATCGCGCTTATCGCAGGCGTCGCCGGCGCCGCGCTCTCCCGCGATACGCGCCGCACCCTGCACCGCATCCCTTCATCACGCCATCGGTAAGGAGGCCTCATGCTCATCGCAACCCATCTCAGCCTTGGATACGGCAGGACCGTACTTTTGGAGGACGTCTCGCTCACGCTCGAGCCGGGAACCGTCACCGGGCTCGTTGCACCCAACGGCTTTGGCAAGACCACGCTGCTGCGCGCCCTTGCGGGCATCGACGGGGCGCGGGCGCGCGGCGCGCTCGACGTCGATGGCACAGGCCCGCGCGATGGGAGCGCCCTGCGCCGCCTCGTCTTCTACGCTCCGGGCGACGCTACGCTCCTCTACCCTAACCTTACGGCGCGCGACCACCTGCGCATGGCGGCGCGGCTGTGGGCAAGCCCACTCGACCCAGACGTCGTCGCCCGGCGCACCGGCACGGACGCGTTTGCGCACAAGCGCGTCCGCGCGCTCTCGCAGGGCATGAAGCAGCAGCTCACACTCGCCATCGCCTATCTCACCTGCGCGCGCTACCTCCTGCTCGACGAACCCATGAACGCCCTCGACCCCACCAACGTGCAGCTGCACTCGCAGATTCTGCGCGGCATCGCGCGGCGTGGGGCCGCCGTGGTCATGAGCTCGCATATCCTGGACAACATCGACGCCATTGCGGACCGCATCGTCTTCATCAAAGACCGCGGCCTCATCGAGCACGACCCCGCGCACAGCACCGCACGGGCCCTCGAGCTTTACCGGCGCCTCTACCAGTCGTTCACGTAACGGGTCGTTTGCCTGCCCTTAGACGACAATAGGCGGCAATGGTGAGATTCGCAGATCAGGCAAACTGCGCGCGGTACAGCTCCGCGTAGGCACCGCCCGCGGCGATGAGCTCGTCGTGCGTGCCGCGCTCGATAATCCGGCCGTCGCGCATCATGAGGATGCAATCCGCCTCGCGAATCGTGCTCAGGCGGTGCGCCACCACAAAGCTCGTCCGCCCAGCCATGAGCTGGTCAAAAGCCGCCTGAACCTGCAGCTCCGTGCGGGTGTCGATCGAGCTCGTAGCCTCGTCGAGCAAAAGAATCGCTGGGTCGGTGAGCATCACACGGGCGATGCAGAGCAGTTGCCGCTGCCCCTGAGAGAACGTCCCGCCGTCCTCACCGATCACCGTGTCATACCCCGCGGGCAGCGCCCGGATAAACGAGTCGGCGTGCGCCCGCTCGGCCGCCGCCACAATCTCCTCGCGCGTGGCATCAGGCCGCCCGTAGGCGATGTTCTCAGCCACCGTGCCCTCAAAAAGCCATGTGTCCTGCAGCACCATGCCAAACGCTGCGCGCAGGCTCCGCCGCGTGAGCTGCCGGATGTCCACCCCGTCGAGCGCGATGCGCCCCGCGTTTACGTCGTAAAAGCGCAGCAGCAGGTTGATGAGCGTGGTCTTACCGCAGCCGGTCGGTCCCACCAGCGCAAACCGCATGCCGGGCCGCGCGTGCACGCAGATGTCGCGCAACAGCGGGCGCTCGGGCACATACGAGAAATCCACGTGCTCGATCGCCACATCGCCGCGGGGATCGACAAGCTCCACGGCATCGGGCGCGTCGGGGGCCTCCTCGGTTGCGTCGAGCAGGGCGAATATGCGCCGGGCCGAGGCAAACGCGATCTGAATCTGCGTGATTACGCTCGTGACCTCGTTAAACGGCTTGGTGTACTGGTTGGCGTAGCTCAAGAACGTCTGTACCCCGCCCACGGTGAGCGGCGCGGGCCAGCCGGTGATAACGCACACGCAGCCGAGCACGCCCACCACGGCGTAGATGATGTTGTTGATAAAGCGCGTCCCGGGGTTAGAGAGCGAGCTCAAAAACTGTGCGCGCTCGCCCGCCACGTACAGCTCGCTGTTAAGCCCCTCAAAGCGCTCCTCGGCGCGCGGCCCAAAGGCAAACGCGTCCACGAGCTTCTGCTGGCCCACGTACTCCTCCACGTGCGCACCGAGATTGCCCTGGATGCGCTGCTGCGTGGCAAAACTGCGGTTGGAGAGCTTGGCGATGAGCCAGGCCGCAAGGATGGAGAGCGGTGTGACGAGCACTACCACGATGGCCATGGGAACCGACACCGAGAGCATAAAGACAAGCGTGCCCACAATGGTGACGACGCCGGTAAAGAGATTCGTGAAGCCCTGGAGCAGGCCGTCGCCGATCTGCTCAACGTCGTTGACCACGCGGCTGATGAGGTCGCCGTGCGGGTGCGCGTCGATAAACGAAAGCGGCATGCGACCGATCTTCTCGGACGCATCGACGCGCAGGTCGCGAATGGCACGGAACGAGAGCCGGTTGATGCAGTAGCCCTGGACCCACTGGGTCACCGCGGCAATCGTAACCACAACGGCAAGCTGCACCGCAATCGCGCCGAGCCGTGCAAAATCGACGTTGCCCGTCCCGATGATGCAGTCGATGGCCTGGCCGACCTGAATGGGCACGTAGAGCTGGAGGATAACGGACACCGCCGCGGTGACGAACGACACCACAAAGAGTCCCGCATGCGGACGAACGTAGCGGGCGAGCCGGCGGACAACCGTTGCCGGAGAAAGTACGGGACCGCCCGCGAGCGAACCCGGACCGCCAGGTGCGTTGGGGCCGGAGGAGGAGCCGCCGGCGATGCTCGAGGTGACGGTTGCCACCGATCCGGTCGATGCGTAGGGATTAGGCACGGTCGGTCACCTCCTCGGTGGGAAGCACGGACGAGGCGGGGGCTTCCGGCGCGGACGTGGCGCCCGGCGCCGACTCGGCATTGCCCGGCACGACCTCGCCGGGCTGGACGGCGGCCGGTCCCATGCCGCCCTGCGCGCGCAGCCGCTCCTCCGCACCCGGCACCTCCTCGCCCTGGGAGGTACAAATCTCCTGGTAAATGGTGCAGCTCCGCACGAGCTCGGCGTGCGTGCCAAGCCCCACGACGCGCCCGCGGCGCATCACGCAGATCAGGCTGGCCTCGCGCACCGACGAGACGCGCTGGCTCACGATGACCGTGGTGAACGGCAGTCCGCCCTCCGCAGCGCGTGCAGCCGAGAGCTCGCGGAGTGCCCGGCGGAGCGCCGCATCGGTCTTAAAGTCGAGCGCCGAGGCGGAGTCGTCCAAGATGAGCACCGACGGCTCGCCCACCAGCGCACGGGCGATGGTGAGGCGCTGGCGCTGCCCGCCCGAGAAGTTCTTGCCGCCGGCCTCAACCGGTGCGTCGAGGCCCTGTTCGAGTGCACGGACCACGTCGGCCGCCTGCGCGACCTCAAGCGCGCGCCACAGCTCCTCGTCGGAGGCGTCAGGCCAGCGCCAGCAGAGGTTGGAGCGGATGGTCCCCGAGACGAGGCTCGCCGTCTGCGGCACCACCGCAACCTCGTGTCTGAGCTGCGCCAACGGCCAGCTGCGCACGTCGGTGCCAAAGAGCTCGACCGCGCCCTCGCTCGCATCGTAGAGACGCGGGATGAGGTTGACGAGGGTCGACTTGCCCGAACCCGTGCCGCCGATCACGCCGAGCGTCTGGCCGGGCATGAGCGAGAGATCCACTGCGTCGAGCGCCGGTGCGGAGGCACCGGGGTACGTGAAGGAGACGTCGCGGAGGCGGATGGCGGGGGCGGATCCTACGGGGTCCGCGGCGTCCTCGGCTGCAAGAGCGCTCACACCGCCAGCGGTTTCGGCCGCAAGAGCGGCCTTCAAGTTCGCTGCTTCCTCCGCCACCGCATTTGCGGCATTGGGCAGTTCCACCTTTGTGTTGCCCGTATCGATGATGCTCGGCGTACAGTCAAACACCTCGTTGATACGCCAGGCGCTCGCGCTCGCCTTGGTAAAGACGACCACGAGATTCGCCACGTACACAATGGAAAGCAGCGTCTGGGTCATGTAGTTTACAAAGGCCATGACCTCGCCCTGCGAAAGACTGCCCACGCTTACGAGCTGGCCACCCTGCCAGAGGATGGCGCACACCGCGAGGTTCATCACCAAAAAGGTCACGGGGTTGAGCACCGCCGAGAGCTTGCCCACGGCGATCGCCACGGCCGCCTGGTCGTCCGCTGCCTTGCGGAAGCGCTTTCGCTCGTGCGCCTCGCGGGAGAAGGCGCGGATCACGCGCACGCCCGAGAGCCCTTCGCGCGTGAGGAGGCCGATGCGGTCGAGCCGGGCCTGCACCTCGCGAAAGAACGGGACGCTGCGGGACATGACCCACCAGAACACCGCGGCGATGATGGGCGTCGAGATGAGGAAGATGAGCCCAAGCTGCACGTTGATCAGCAACGCGGCGATCATGGAGCCCACCGCCAAAAACGGCCAGCGGATGAGCTGACGGATGGCCAGCGCCACGGCAAGCTGCACCTGGTTGACGTCGTTGGTGATGCGCGTGATGAGCGAGGGCGTGCCAAAACGGTCGAGCTCGGCGTACGAGAACTCGTTGATGTGATGGTAGAGCGCGGTGCGGATATCGGTGCCGATGCCCTGCGACGCGCGGCTCGCCATCTTTTGGCAGACGAGCGCAAAGGCAATGCCCACGAGCGCAAAGACGCCCAGCATGCCGCCGTAGTACAACACTGCCGAGAGGTCCCGGTGGGTAACGCCCTCGTCGATCATCGCCGCCACCACAAGCGGCGTGAGCACGTCAAAGACGACCTCGATGAACTTGCAGAGGGGCCCTACGATAAGGTTGACGCGAAACCGGCCAAAGAAGCGCCGGGCGATCTGGAGCATAGGCATCTCCTGGCGGCGCGCCTGGGAACGATGGGGCACGGCCGCGCCGCGGGCCGCACGACCTGTCTAATGATACGGCATCGGCGGGGCGCAGCTCGTTATTCCGCAGCGCCGTAACAGAAAGCTGAGGCGCGGGCGGCGGCATTGCCGGGCGGCGGGCGCAGAACGCAAAACGCCCCGTGCGCTCGATGGGAACGGGTGCCCGGCAGAGGCTCCTTATGGCTGCTTCCTCCCGGACCTGACCAGGTTCGGAACATATCGTCACCCGAACCCATCGAACGCGCAGGGCGCGTGCAGTTATCTTACCCGCTCGGCAGCGACGGGGCAAGCCTCGCCCCGGAATCTCCCGTTAGCGTCCGGCGCGTAGAAGGTAGGCGCGGAGCGCAGCCTCGCCGGCGGTACGAAGATTCGCGCGCGTTTCCTCCGGGCTGAGTGCCTGCTCAAGCGGCATCGGGCGGCGCACGATGGGGAGCACGAGGTCGATGCCCGCCTGGTAAACCGCATCAAGATCGTCTGTCCGACCGCCGCAGACCGCAATGACCGGCACGCGGGGGTTGACCGCTTTGGCTCGGCGCGCAATACCCACGGGAGCCTTGCCCGCCGCCGTCTGCGCGTCGAGCGTGCCCTCGCCGGTGATGACCAGGTCCGCCGTACGCACTGCCGCATCAAAGCCCGCAAGATCGAGCACGGCGTCGACGCCTGAGGAGAGGCGCGCACCCAACGCGAGCGCGGCAGCCGCAAGCCCGCCGGCGGCACCCGCACCCGGCACACCCGCCAAGGAACGCGGCCGTTTGCCCGGCGCCCCCACCTGCATATCGGTGCCGTCGAGGGCGTCGCGCGCCTCCGTGAGCCGCGCCGCGTAGGCAGCCGTCCAGCCATCGGCCTCGGCAAGCTCCTCCCCGTCAAGCTCTGCGAGCCCCTTTTGCGGACCGAACACGCGGACCGCACCGCGCGGGCCCACCAGCGGGTTGCGCACATCGGCCAGCACCACGAGCTCGACGCCGGCAAGCGTTCGCAGAGCCGGCGCAAGGTCGATGCGCACCACGTCGCGCAGACCAAAGAGCCCCGGCGCCACGTCATCGCCCGCCGCATCGGCTACGCGCGCACCAAGGGCTTGCAGAAAGCCCGCGCCGCCGTCGCTTGTAGCACTTCCTCCCAGGCCCAGGTAGATGCGGCGCGTGCCCTGCGCCACAGCGTCGCGCACCAACTCGCCAACGCCTCGCGTAGAGGCTGCGAGCGCCGCCTGAGCGGTGCAGGGCGAGTAGCCGATGCCCGCCGCCTCGGCCATCTCGATAACCGCCCAGGCACCCGTTGCATCGCCATCCGCCAGCTCGGACTCCCCTTGCAGGTAATGCGCACGCACCGTACGGCCAAAGGGCCCGGTCACCTCAAGCTCCTGCAGCGTACCGCCGCAAGCCGCGCGCACCGCCTCCACGGTGCCCTCGCCGCCGTCGGCAACGGGGATGCAGCTCACCTGTGCCTCCGGCGCAGCGTGGCGGATACCCTCGGCGACCCACCGCTCTGCCTGCCCACTCGTAGCCGAACCCTTGAAGGAGTCGATAGCAACGAGCACCCGGGGCGCGCGGATCCCCGTCAGCGCAACCCGCGGCTTGCCGCCCTGCTGTGCGCAGCCAGCGGCTTCCCGAGCATCGCCCTCGCCTTTTGCCTGCGAGTTTTCCGCGCCCGCGCCGCCAGCCGCCTCTGCGCGGCCGGCGCACTGAGTGCAAGCCTCCTTAGGCTGAGCCTCTGAGCGGCGCGCGGCCCGCAGCTCGGCAAAAAACGACTGCAGCACCTCGGCGCACTCGTCCTCCAGTACGCCCGCCGTAACCGAAAAGGCATGATTAAGCCGGCTGTCGTCATTGAGCTGGTACAGGGTGCCGAGCGCCCCGCCCTTGGGGTCGGCGGCGCCGTACACGCAGCGGCTCACCCGCGCGTTGACCATAAGGCCCGCGCACATGGCGCAGGGTTCGAGCGTAACGTAGACGGTGCAGCCCGTAAGGCGCCAGCAGCCGAGTGCGCGCGCCGCGGCGAGCATGGCCGAGAACTCGGCATGCGCCGAGGGATTCTCGTCCTGCTCGCGACGGTTGTGCGCCCGTGCAATGATCTGTCCTTCGTACACCACCACGGCGCCAATGGGCACCTCGCCCTCCGCCGCCGCAGCACGCGCCTCGGCCAGCGCCTCGCGCATAAAGCGCTCGTCGTCCACCGGCGTTGGCCCCGGCTCCGGCCGGTCCCCCGTCGGCGTGTCCTCTGGCGTTGACCCCGGCTCCCGCCGGCCCCCCGTTGGAGCGTCCGCCGGCCCCTGCGCGCCATCTGTCGCCGGGACGAGCGTCGACCCCTGCACGGACTGCCCGGGAGCCGGCGCATGTTCCGCCAGAGCGGACCTCGACACAGGCAGACGGACCGTCGCTGCCGCGCGGGGCTCCTCCGCAGCACCCGCCGTCGGCATTCGCCCATCTCCACCGGCCGATGCCGCTTTATCCGTCCACGACTCGCCCACAGGTGCTCCTCGCCTCGCCGCATTCGTTCATTCGATGCTATCATTACGCGTTACGGAGAGATGGCAGAGCGGTTGAATGCGGCGGTCTTGAAAACCGTTAGGCGCGTGAGCGTCTCGAGGGTTCGAATCCCTCTCTCTCCGCCCGTTTCTTATCGCAACGCAATAGCCTGGGGCATAAGTCCCACTTGAACGGTGCCGCCCCCACACCGCATGCCGCGAGCCGGCCGGCACCCCTGCGGCACGCCAGCACGCTGTCCCCGTCGCCCGCGGCCCAACCGAGCCATATCCCACTCGCGACAAGGCTGCGCCGGCGTGCCCAACAAGAACCACCGCCAAACAGCCCGGGAGAGCCCGCTGCCCTGGCATCCGCAAGGCCTTTGGGCAAAACGAATTGACTCTGTGGCCAAAAACGGCGTCGAAAAAGTATTTTGGTCATCCTACAGGGCCCCACCGCATGCCATCGACCATCTAAACGAGGACCCAGCGCCTCCCCAAGGCGCTAACGACCGGTCAGCCGCCGATCTTACAGGCGCATTTTACTTTTTCGAGGCCGTTTTTGGCCACAGACGCCTTCTTTTTTTCCTTCGGCGTCAGCCCCGGGCTTTCAGCAAGCTGCCCAGCCCGATAAATGAGGGCCACGCCATTGCCGCAACGGCCCACCGTACCCGACCTCCGCAGCAATCTGCCGTTTGCGTCACGACCAAGCGCCCGCTCGTCATCCCGCGAACGCTCGCCACCGCTCTTTCCCCTTCCCCGTCCGCCAAAAGAGAGGAGCAGGCAGGGAGGGGTCGAGCCCGCCGCACCCCGCAGCGCGTTGTACGCAAAAAGCGGGACGCGCCTGCGCAGCACGTCCCGCTCATCAACCAATCAGCTTGTCCAAACGCCAAACCTAGCAAATCTTGACGACCCAGCCCTCCGGGCCCTCGATCTCGCCGGACTGGATGCCGGTCAGGGTCTCACGGAGCTTCTGCATCACGGGGCCGACGTGCTCCATGCCGCCCTTGCCAAAGACGATCTCCTCGTCGCCCTTGACGACCTTGCCCACCGGGCTGATAACCGCCGCGGTGCCGCACATGCCGCACTCGACAAACTCGTGCATCTCGACCTCCGAGAACGGCACGGGGCGCTCCACGACCTTCATGCCGAGCATGTGCTCGGCCACGTACACCAGGCTGCGGCGCGTGATCGACGGCAGGATGGAGTCGGTGTGCGACTTGGGCACCACGAGCGTGCCCTCGTGGTCGACAAACAGGAAGTTCGCCCCGCCGGACTCCTCAACGTAGGTGTGGGTCTCGGGGTCGAGAAACATGTTGTCGGCAAAGCCCTCGGCGTGCGCCTGCACGCTCGGGTAGAGGCTCATGGCGTAGTTGAGGCCGGCCTTGATGTTGCCAGTGCCGTGCGGTGCAGCACGGTCGAACTCGGGAACCTTCACCGCCACGGGCTTAACGCCGCCCGAGTAGTACGGGCCCACAGGCGTCACGAGGATGCGGAACTGGTACTCGTCGGCCGGGGCAACGCCGATGACCTCGCCGGTTGCCACCATAAAGGGGCGCACGTAGAGCGTGGCGCCCGAGCCAAACGGCGGCACCCAGGCCTCGTTGGCCTTGACGACCATCTTAACGGCCTCGATGAACTTGTCCTCAGGGAAGGGCGGCATCACGATGCGGCGCGCGGAGTCGGCCATGCGGCTGGCGTTGAGGTCGGGGCGGAAGCAGACAATGTCGCCCGACTCGGTGGTGTAGGCCTTGAGGCCCTCAAAGACCTCCTGGCAGTAATGGAAGATGCCGGCGCACTCGGAGAGCGTGAGGGTGTGGTCGGTCGTGAGGCCGCCCTCCTCCCAAGCGCCGTTCTTGTAGTTGCAGACGTAGCTGTAATCGGTCGGCTGATAGGCAAACCCGAGGTTGCCCCAATCGATATCCTTCTTCTCCACTGCCATGACGTGCTCCTTTGCAAGCCGAAAACACACGTTGCACGCCGTCCGGGGCCGTACCCCGCGGGGTGCGCGTATAACCTGCGTCCGATTGTACCCCCGGGCGGCAAAGACCGGGGCAATGTAACCGCAGCGTAACGTTTTGTGGGCGGGCGAGGGTAGGCTTGCGTCGTGGCTGGGCGACGGTGGGGCGTGGCCTGCCGCGCGGCCGCATGCTTGGGCGACGGTGGCGAGCCCGGAGTCGCCGAAAGGCGACATACTCGAGCAACGGTGCCGGGCCAGAGGGCCGGCGCCACCGGAACGATCGCCGCTACTTGCTGGGGCCTACGCCCTACCCCACTGCCTCGAGCGTTGCCAAAAGCGCCTGGTGGTCGGTGCCCGAGATGGTCGCCGTGGCGAGCTCGCTCACCACGATGCCCGAGTCCTTGGCGTAGACGATATGATCGATCTCGACCAGCGGCGGAATCACGGTGTTGGACGGATAGGTCATGTGAAAGCCCTCGCCCGCCGTGGCACCGGCGTCCACAAACGCCGAGCCCAGCAGCTCGCGGAAGCGCGCATGGTCCCACGTGGAGTTAAAGTCGCCCATGATGAGGTAGGTATGGTCGTAGCCCGAGAGCGACCCGATGGTCGAGAGCCCCTCCTCCCACAGGTCTTGCGCGCCGCGCACCGGCGAGTTGGGGTGAACGCTCACTACGCGGACGGTCGCGCTGCCCACCTGGATGGTCGCGGCGGGCATGGAGCTCGTCTCGATGGGCAACAGATTCTGCGAGATGTTGCTCATGGGGGCGAGCGTCCAGATGCCGTTGCGGCCGCCGTTGTTGACGCCCGAGGCCCGGTCGGAGATCACGTGGTAGGGCAACAGTTCATCGATACCCGCCGCCGAGAGCTCCGAGGCAAAGCTGTCCGAGAGCTCCTGCAGGCAGAGCACCTCCACGTGCTGCTCGCGCACAAGCTGCACGATCTCAGCCGCAGAGGCGCGGCCGGCGAGCGTGTTGAGCGTCATGATGCGCGCCGCCCCGTCATCGACGGAGGCGGTGGCAACGGCCGTCTGGGCCGCGGCGGAGACCCCGGCGGTGGGCAAGAAATACCCCGCGTGCCACCAACCCATAAGACCGAGTGCGGCAACGGTGAACACGAGCAGCACCCGGCGGCGCCATAGGAAGGCGAGCACCAGGCACACAACCAGCGGGATAAAGAGCAGCGGCACAAAGGAGACGAGCTCGGGCACCGCGCGCCCGTTGGCGAGGCTCGCCGGCAGGCAGCGGAGCGCCATGAACCCGGCGCACACGATGAGCGCAAGCCACAGGAACATGCTGAGGCAGCCGTGCTTGGCAGGCTTTGGCGCACGCGGGGCGCGCTCGCGCCGGGAACGCGGCGGCGTGCCGTCTCCGCCGCCGGCGGAAGCGGTTGACGGGACTGCCGAAGTTGCCGCTCCCCGCGCGCCGGAGCGCCTAAACGCGCTCCCGCGCGACTGCCGGGCGGCGGTGACGCCATAGCTGGGCACCGTGGAGCCTGCGGGAGTGCGAGCACGCTCGGCACTTCGGGCAGAGCCGGCCCACGCCATAGGGCGCATGACCGTCTGATCGGATGCCGCACGGTCGGTTACCGGCCGGTACGCCGGCGGTTCGGGAGCGGCAGACCCCGCAAAGGGATCGTGCGGCTGCGCTGCCCGACCGCCCGCCGGCGCGCCATCCTGCGGTCCTGCCGCAGGGACATACCCCGCCGGCACACCGGAGCGTCGGGCATCCGGCCGTGCCGCGCGGGGCGCGGCATACGCCGGTGCCGCATGCTGCCCACCAGCCTGTGCTGCCACGTCCCCCACACCAGCCGGGTCATTCTGGGCTCGCCACGCATCGTCGGAGAGGGGTTCCCACTGCGCGTTGTTATACGAGGGGTCGTTATACTCCCGCTGCGCCATGGCCCCTCCTTTCCGTCGCTGCTCGGGCCTGGCAAGGTCTCCATCGTACCCAACCCGTCGCACCTCCACGGCAACCCGACACCTTCGACACAAGGGCTCAACGCGATATGAGGCCGTGGTAGAGACCGCGTGAATACGGCGGCTGCACGCCGGCCCGTCGCGGGAGGCCGTCGGGGGCCCAGCCCGTGGGTTTCCCGCACCAGATTGAAAACTCGACCCCTAAGTGAGAGCCTTATTTTGGAAATGGCGAGTAGACCGCCGAAATCAGCCCCAAAACCTCAGCAAAAGGCCAGTTGAGCACTTTAGTATGATACAGTGTACTCGACAGGCTCAAAAACAGGCTCTCACTTAAGGGTCGAGTTTTCTATGGCCCCCAAAGAGATGCCGATTAAGGGCTTTCGCGCCCCGCAGCGACGGGGCGGATGGCTTGCCGAATTGGATGCAAATTGGTCCATGATGAGGCTGAATTCGGCCCCATGATGGACCAATTTGCATCCATCCAATTCGTGGGACCGGGATGGAACGCGGGAGAATGGGACTGAGGCGGGACGGGGGGCGCAACGCGGTGCCCCGTACCAAAACGGCCCCGCGCAGAACGCAGGGCCGTCCCATCACAATCTCAGAGGCGCACAGGCCGTCAGTCCGACGCGCCGTCCGCGCTGGCGTCGCCGCCCTCGGCCGCATCCGGCCCGGCGCCGCCGGTCCCGTCAGCCTCGCTGCCCTCTTCTGCCTGTTCGCGCAGCTCCGCTGCCTCGGCAGCAATGGCAGCCTCGGCATAGCGCGCCGCGTCGTCCTCAAGCTCCTCCTGGGTCATGCGCGACTGCTTCTTGGAGCCCGCGGCCTCGCGCTGCAGGTACGTATCCCACTCGTTGTCGAGCAGGGCCTCCACGGCCTCGCCCTCCACGGTCTCGCGCTCCAGCAGCACCTCCGCCATGAGGTCGAGCTGGTCGCGCCGCGCGGAGAGGATGGCCTCAGCCCGACGATGCGCCTCGCGCATGATGCGCTGCACCTCCGCGTCAATCCGGCGCGCCGTCTCCTCTGAGTAATCCTGATGGTCGGCGTAGTCGCGTCCCAAAAAGACCTGGTGCTGCGCCTCGCCAAAGACCTGCGTCCCCAGCTCCTCGCTCATGCCCAGACGCGTCACCATCTCGCGCGCCATCTTGGTCGCGCGCTCGAGGTCGTTGGACGCGCCAGACGTAATGTCGTCGCACATGAGCTCCTCGGCCACGCGCCCGCCCAAGAACACGGCAAGCTCGTCGAGCATCTCGTTGCGCGTCTTGAGGAAATGGTCCTCCGTGGGCAGCTGCATGGTGTAGCCGAGCGCCTGCCCGCGCGAGATGATCGAGATCTTGTGCACCGGGTCGGAGTGCTCGAGGATATGCCCCACGAGCGCGTGCCCGCTCTCGTGGTAGGCGATGGTGGTGCGCTCGCGCTCGCTCATCACGCGGGCCTTCTTGGCCGGTCCGGCGATCACGCGCTCCATCGACTCCTCGATCTCGTCCATCGAGATGCGGCGCTTCTGCCGGCGCGCCGCCAAGAGTGCCGCCTCGTTCATGAGGTTGGCGAGGTCCGCGCCCGTAAAGCCCACCGTGAGCTGGGCAAGCTTCTCAAAGCTCACGTCATCGGTGAGCGGCTTGTTGGCACCGTGCACGCGCAGGATCTGCTCGCGGCCCTTTACGTCGGGCCGGTCGACCGTCACCTGGCGGTCAAAGCGGCCGGGGCGCAGCAGGGCCGGATCGAGGATGTCGGGGCGGTTGGTGGCCGCGATGAGGATCACGCTCTCGCTCTCCTCAAAGCCGTCCATCTCGACGAGTAGCTGGTTGAGCGTCTGCTCGCGCTCGTCGTGCCCGCCGCCCAGGCCGGCGCCGCGCTGGCGACCCACCGCGTCGATCTCGTCGATGAAGATGATCGAGGGCGCCTGCTCCTTGGCCTTCTTAAAGAGGTCGCGCACGCGGGAAGCGCCCACACCCACAAACATCTCCACAAAGTCCGAGCCCGAGATAGAGAAGAACGGCACGCCCGCCTCGCCGGCAACCGCCTTGGCAAGGAGCGTCTTGCCCGTGCCCGGCGGGCCCACCAGCAGCACGCCGCGCGGGATCTTAGCGCCGAGCTTGCGGTAGCGCTCGGGCTCGGCCAGAAAATCGCGGACCTCCTCAAGCTCCTCGACCGCCTCGTCGATACCCGCCACGTCCTTGAAGGTGACCTTGGGCCGCGTGGCCTCGTTGGTCTTGGCGTCGGTCTTGCCAAACTGCATGGCGCGACCGTTGGCGCCGATCATCTGCCGCATAAAGTAGAACATGAGCGCCACGAGTAGAATCGTGGGCACCACCTGCACCAAGAAGTCCGACCACGCGTTGGGGTCGGTCGTGTCGATGGTGTAGGTGACCTCCGGGTGCGCCGCCATGAGCTCGTCGAGCGAGTCGGAGCCGACGTAGGTCGAGCTGTAGCGCTCGAGCTTGTCGGTATCGCCCACGCTCTCCTTGTCCTCCCAGTAGGTGCCGTCCACGGTGCCGGCCACCACGGTGTAGGCGAGCTCGTGCACGCGGCCGTCGTTGACCGCCGCCACCAGCTCGCTCGTGGGGATGGTCTGGGCCTGCGGCTTGCCGCCGCCCTGGTTGAACATGGTAAAGAGCAGGTAGACCACGAGCGCCACGGCCACGAGTCCGTAGATGATGTTGGGGCGGGGGCCGCCGCCGCGCTTGCGGCCGCTGCCGTCATCGCCGCCCGAGTCGCCGTTCGTCTCGTCGGGGAAGAGCCGATCGAAGAAGTCGTCGGCCGAGCTGCCTGGACGGTCGGCGGAGCGACCAGGGCGCTCGTCGCCGCCGGCGGGACGGCCGGCGTCGCGACCGTCGCGGCCGCCGTTCTCGCGGGGCTCGCCGCGATCGTGGCCGGCGTCGCTTGTGGGCGCAGCGGCGCCGTCGGCGCCCGAAGGCGCGCCCGACGGGCGGCTGGCGTCCTCGGTATGGTTATCGGCGCTGCGGCCGCTTGCCAGGGCAAACGGCCGCAGTTCGTTCTCTGCTACAGTGTTCAGCTTCACTTACGCGTAAACCTCCGGTTTGAGAATGCCCACGTAGGGCAGGTTGCGGTAGTGCTCGGCGTAGTCGAGACCGTAGCCCACCACAAAGGCGTCCGGGCAATGGGTGCCCACGTACTTGGGGTTGATGGCGGCCTGCTTGCCCTCAACGTCCTTCCAAAGGAAGGTCGCGACCTCGAGCGACGCCGGCCCGCGGTTGGACAGGTTCTGCATGAGGTACTTGAGCGTGAGGCCCGAGTCGAGGATGTCCTCGACGATGAGCACGTCGCGGCCCTTGATGTCCATATCAAGGTCCTTGACGATACGCACGATGCCCGAGCTCTTGGCGTTGGCGCCGTAGCTCGAGACCGCCATGAAATCGATGGCAAGCGGGCAGTCGATGGCGCGCATGAGGTCGCCCATAAACACCACGGCGCCGCGGAGCACCGCAATGAGGACGAGGTCCTTGCCCGCATAGTCAGCCGAGATCTGGGCACCGAGGCGCTTCACGATCTGGGCGATGTCCTCCTCGCTAAAGAGAACGGATTCGACGTCGGGATGAAGCGCGCTCATAGGGCTTCCTTTCTGCTGCAATCGGCCGTGTGCTTATCTTAGCAGCCCTGTCGGGCGCGTGCACCGCGTGGCGGCAAAACCAGCGAGTCGGAAATCACCGCCTGGGCCGGGACACGTCTTCTGCCGCCCCGGGCAAGGCGGCCGCGCGGGCGATGCGGCCGCCCCGGACAACCCCGTCGGCGGCCCCGCGGGCAACGCCGCCGGCGACTCCACAAGCAACCTCGCCGGCGACCGCTACCACGCGCGCTCGAGCGTGAGCTTGACGGCGATTCGCGTAGAGGCCGTGCACTTAAAGCGGTCGTCGAGCCGCACGCCCGCCGCCCACACGATCGCGCCGCCGGGCGCCGTGCGCACCACGGGCACGAGTGGCCGCTCCGCCACGGGCACGCGCTCCTCGCCCAGCAGGTCGGAGAGTTTCTTGCTGCGCCCCTGCATGCCGAGGGGGCACATGAGATCGCCGGGGGCGGGCGCGTCCACCCACAGGCGCGCGCCCCGGACCTCGGCGGGGAGCCCCTGGCCTGCTTCTTTAAGGCGGATGAGATCGCGCTCCGCATAGCCGAGCGCCGCTGCGTCGATGAGCGCCACCGACCGCCGCGCCGGGCTGTGCCCTCCTTCGGCTGCAGAGCCGCTCTGCCCGGGTGCCTCGGGCGCCCCGGGCGCCAAGGCCGCCTCGCGCGCCAGCGCCACGGCGTCCGTGCCGGCCGGCACGCGCACCACCTCGGCGGCGAGCACCATCTCGTTGGCAAGCGCCATGCGCCCGGGCACCACGAGCCATCCGGCCGCAAGCGCCTCGCGGCCGCCCGCCGTCCTCAGCGTGAGCGTGCCAAACTCCATGCGTGCATCGATGCCGTCCGGGAGGGTGAGCGATCCCTCCCCCGCCGCCACGCAGGCGAGCACGGCCTCGACGTGGCGCATCTCGAGTCGCGCGCCAGCGTCGAGCGCGCGCACGGCCAGGCGCACCATGCGCCGCGCGATGGCAACCTCCGCCGCCGCGAGCCGCGCACCGTCGAGCACTACGAGCCCCTCCTCCTCGCGCCGGGTGCAGGCGCGCAGGGCCGTTGCCGCCAGGTGGGTGAGAAACGCGTCCTCGTCGCCCAATATGTCGCAGGTGGCGCCCACCGTCCGTGCAAGGTTGCCGTTGCGCTCGGCCGCGAGCGGCATAACCTCATGCCGCACAAAGTTGCGCAGGTAGGAGGTATCGCGGTTGCTCTCGTCCTCGCGCCAGGAGATGCCCGCCACCGCAAGGTAGCGGCAGAGCTCGTCGTGTGTGGCGTCGATGAGCGGGCGGACGATGATGTTTCGCCGCCGCGGGATGCTCGAGAGGCCGGCCGGCCCCGCCCCGCGGATCGCGTTCATAAAGAAGGTCTCGGCCCGGTCGCTCGCCGTATGCGCCGTGAGGATGCGCGCGGCCGAGCGCGGACAGCCCGCCTCGCGGCAGAGCTCGTGCACGTAGCGGCGGGCGGCACGATAGCGCACCTCGCGCGCCGCCGCCTCGAGGTTCTGGCCGCCCAGCTCGGTAAAGCTCGCATGCTCCACGCAGAGCGGCAAGCCATAGCGCTCGCATAGGCTGCGCACAAACGCCTCGTCGCCATCGGAGGCGTCGCCACGCAGGTGATGATTAACATGGAGCACGTGCAGACGTTCGCGGGCGATTCGCGCCGGTCCGCGGCCGTCGGCAATGTCGAGAGTACCGGTGCAGGCCATAACGAGCAGCGCGGTTGAGTCCGCACCACCTGATACCATGAGGACCACCGGAGCCGAGCCAGCGCCGTCCACCTGCGTCGCGGCTCCCCCGCGCTTGCCAAAATGCTGTGATACCGTTGGCACGTGCCCTCCTAACCCCGGCACCATCATACCCCTCGTCGGAAGGCCCAGATGATACCCGATACTCTCGAGCCCCATACCCCGCTCGCCGCGTCAGGCGGTGTGGACGGCGCCGCCACCGGCGGCGCCCCGAGTCAGCGGCTCCACCTGCACATCCTCGGCAGCGGCTCCAAGGGCAACTGCGCCCTCGTAGAGGGCCCCGAGGGGCTCATCATGATCGATGACGGCTTCTCACGGCGCGAGACCATCTCCCGCATGCACGAGCTCGACCTCGACGAGGGCCGCGTACGCGCGCTCATCCTCACCCACGAGCACTCCGACCACGTGAGCGGGGTCTCGGTGTGGTGCCGGCGCTTTGAGGGCGAGCTCTTTGCGAGCCGCGGCACCGCCGACGCGCGGCACTACCTCGCCTGCCTGCCGTTTGAGGAGTTCATGCCCGGCGACACGCTGCATATCGCCGGCATCTGCGTTACGACCTTCCCCACTTCGCACGATGTGGTGAACCCGGTGGGCTTTCGCTTCTCGGTCGGCGGCGCACGGGAGGGTGACGCCATCGGCTACGCCACCGACACGGGCATCCTCACGCCCGGGGCGATGCGCGCGCTCGCGGGGGCGCGCATCCTCGCGCTCGAGAGCAACCACGACGTGCCGATGCTGCGCACCGGCTCCTATCCGCGCTACCTGCAGGATCGCATCTTGAGCGAGCGCGGCCACCTCTCCAACGCGCAGGCCGCCGAGGCCGTGCGCGAGCTGGTGACCGAGCGGACCGAGGAGCTCATTGCCATGCACATCTCGCAGGAGAACAACCGCCCGAGCCTCGCCGTGCGGGCACTCGCCGAGGCGCTCGGCGCCACGCTCGACAACGAGCTCGGCAGCTCCGCCACGCTTGAACGCCCGGACGGCCCGACGCTACATATCCGCTCCGCCGGCCAGAACCGACCCATCAGCATCTGGTAGCAGCAGTCGACTCGTGATGACCGGACGTCGCGCGATCCAGCCCGCCGCGGGGCGCCCAACTCGCCGGCTGCGACACTCCGACGTGCACCTACCCGCTTTTCCCATCTCGACAACGTGCGCGCAGCTCAACACCGCACGGGATGGGCGCAGCGCTCCGCGCGCAGTTCCGCACACAAAGGAGGCCCCGGTGGGGCCTCCGTCTTGCACCATCTTTGTTTTTCCTCAGCTCGACGCCGTACGCGCAGGGGGAGGCCGACGGCTTCCCTAAGCGAACATTCCGCAGGCGCACAGCGCCGAGGACGTTCGCGTGGGAACCGCCGGCCTCCCCCGCCGGGAGCGTTAGTCGATCGCGATCTTGGTTACGTTCTTCTTCTCGACGATCTTGGGAACGGTGACGGTCAGCACGCCGTCGGCGTACTTGGCCGAGAGGCCCTCGCTCGCTGCGTCCTTGAGGTAGACGCCGCGGGTCGCGCTGTAGGCGCTGAACTCCTTCTGCAGGTAGTTCTTACCCTTGTCCTCCTCCTTCTCCTCAACGTTCACCGAGATGGAGAGGCGGCCCTCGTTAAGCTCAACGTCGATGTCGTCCTTGCTCACGCCAGTGAGGTACGCCTTGACCTCGTAGCCGTCGCCCGTGTCCTCAACGTCCATGGGGAACGCCTTGGAGAGCGGGGCCTGAGCGAAGTCCATCATGTCGTCAAACGCATCGAGCAACGAGTTGTTGAACGGACGGATACCAAAAACCGAACGATACGGAACCATGCTTGCCATAATCGATCACTCCTTTGTGACGACCCTCCGCCGACTACTGTGGCGGTGGGATTTCTTTGACCGCTTCTGTTATGCCCGGCTTCGCAGGTTCTAATCGCTTTGATTCAGATTTCTTGAGCGTCACAGTATCATCAAATCTAAGTTTAGAAGACTTAGATTTATGCAGAAGAGCTTTGCGGGCACGCGGCCCTGCCTTAACTCAGCGTGAAACCCGCGTGGAACTCGCTTACATTTTGGTGAAAACCCATCCAGCCCCGCACGGCCACCGTACAATAGGCCTGATGCAGGCCATCGCGCAGGAGGGCGAGCCACCATGGAGAACCGGGTCAACACAGACGGCAGCGCGCCGCGCGACCAGGTAGAGGGCACTCCCGGCACCGCGCCCGTGCGCCCGCCGCGCCCCACACGCGGAAGCACCTCCCAGCCCAGCATGCCCACGGGGCCTGAAGACTCGCGCCAGACCGCCGCGCGGCCGGCGGCGAGCGCGAACGCCCCGATGCCCGGGCAGCCCGTAGACGCTATCCCCTACCAGCGCACGCGGCCGCATATCACCCAAGAGCCCATCGCCGACGACCCCACCCGCTACGTCACGCGCGAGCGTTATGCCACGCTTGAGCAAACGCGTCCGCGCCGGCATATGGGGGTCGCCACGTCTGACCCGCAGTACCTTCCTGTGACCGAACCTGGTCGCGGCGCCCAGCCCGGCGCCAACGGCGATGTGCCGGGGCCGGCGCACCCCGCCTCAGGCAAGCGAGCGCCGCTCCACTACGACCGTTATCTCCAGACGCCCAAACCAGGCAAGACGATCTTCTCGTCGCGCCACGAGCGCGTGCGGCGGCGCACCCGCGCCTTTATCATCGCGGTGCTGCTCGTTGCCATCGCGATCGCCCTGGTGTGGTTCTTTGTGCTGAGGTAGGACCCGCCATGACCTGTCCGCTCTCCCCTTCTGCAGAAAACCCACCCGCGCCCGGCGCCTCCGCCGTCTCAAACGGCGGCGCGCCCGGCGCAGTCGGCGCGGCCTCCAACCCAGCCGGCCCCGGTGCTGCTGCGCCTGATGTGCATCGTTACCTCTACGCCGACAACGCTGCCACCACGCCGCTCTCGCCCCGGGCACTCGAAGCCATGATGCCCTATCTCACCAGCGCGTTTGGCAACCCGAGCGGCATCCACCGCATCGCGCGCGAGGCTGCGCTTGCCCTCGACGACGCGCGTGCCCGCGTGGCGCACGAGCTTGGCGCCGCCCATCCGAGCGAAACCTACTTCACCAGCGGCGGTTCAGAATCCGACACCTGGGTGCTCCGCGGCGCCGTCCAGCGCTTCCGCGACCTCCATGGTGCCGACACCCCCGCGCGCATCGTCACGAGCGCCATTGAGCACCACGCCATCCTGCATACCTGCGAGGCGCTTGAGCGCGAAGGGGTGCGCGTCACCTACCTTCCCGTCGACACGCTGGGGCACGTGCGGCCGAGCGACCTTGAGGACACGCTCTGCCGTGCCGCGGAGGAGAACCGTGCCCGCGGAATCGACGCACCGCCTGCAGCGCTCGTCTCCATCATGCTCGCCAACAACGAGGTCGGCACCATCCAAGATGTGTACGAGCTCGCACGCGTCGCGCATGCGCACCACGTGCCCTTCCACACTGACGCGGTGCAGGCCGTGGGGCATATTCCGGTCGACGTAGCCGAGCTTGGGGTCGACGCGCTCTCGCTCTCGGGCCACAAGTTCCATGGGCCCCGCGGCGTGGGGGCGCTCTACCTGCGCGAAGGCTTCTCTATCCCGCCGCTCATCCGCGGCGGGGCGCAGGAACGCGGCGAACGTGCCGGTACCGAGAACGTTGCTGGCATCGTGGGGCTCGCCGCCGCGCTCGAGGAGGCCTGTCGGGACCTCAGGACCAAGATGGAGCGCCTCGGCGCCCTCCGCGACGAGCTTGTGGGACGCATCCTCGGTGCCACAACTGACGTTAGGCTCACCGGCGACCCCGACCCCGCGCGCCGCCTGCCGGGCATCGCATCGTTTATCTGCCGTGATGTTGACGGCGAGCTCCTTGTGGTGCTTCTTGATCGCGCAGGCGTGGCTGCCGCCACGGGCTCGGCCTGCTCCACGGGCGAGACCGGACCCTCGCACGTTATCACCGCGCTCGGCATCTCCGGCCCGCGCTGGACGCACGGATCGTTGCGACTCTCGCTCGCCGATGACGCGACCGAGGCCGACATCGCCGAGCTCGCCGAACGCGTGAGCGCGGCCATCGCCCGCACCCGCAGCCTCAGCGCCATGGTGTAGCCTGCCGGAGTCGACCTACGCCCTTGCCGACCCTCCCCCGCCCGCGACGCAAAAAAGGCGGGCACCCCGCAGGATGCCCGCCTGAGTCGCCAATACCGGCAGCGCCTATCCAGTCCGCCGCGTCAGCCTGGCCGTCGCGACGTCAGCAGCGCTCCACAAACCGCGCGCTACGAGAGCAGCTTGCGGCCATCTTCCTCGATCTTGTCCATGAGCGCGTCGGCCGCGGCGGCGTCCTCGCCCTTGGCAAAGATGTAGAGCTTGATCTTGGGCTCGGTGCCGGAGGGGCGCACGATGGCCTTGTTGCCACCCTCGAGGTCAAACTCGATGACGTTGGCCTTGGGCAGGCCGTTTACGCCCGTCGCGTAGTCCACCACGACCTCCACCGGCGAGCCGGCAATCTCGGTCGGCGGATTCTCGCGAAGCCCCGCCATGATGCCGGCCATCTTGGCGGCACCGTCGGCACCCGGGTAGCTCAGCGAGATGGTCTTGTTGTGGTAGTAGCCGTATTTCTCGTAGAGGTCGCGCATGGCCTGGACGAGGTTCTTGCCCTCGCGCTTGTAGTACTGCGCCATCTGGCAGATGAGCAGGCTCGCGTTGACGGCGTCCTTGTCGCGCACGTGGTCGCCCGAGAGGTAGCCGTAGCTCTCCTCAAAGCCAAAGATAAAGCGGTCGACCTCGCCGGCGTCGGAAAGCCCGGTGATAATGTCGCCGATGTACTTAAAGCCGGTGAGGCAGCGGCGCAGCTCAAAGCCGTACTCCTCGGCGAGCGCGTCCACCATGGCGGAGGACACGATGGTCGTTACCGCAACCTTATTGGAGAGGTCCTCGCCGCGGGCGGCGCGCATCTTGCAGATGTAGTCGAGCAGCAGCACGCCCATCTCGTTGCCGGTGATGAGGGTGTAGTCGTCGCCGTCGGCGCAGGCAACGCCCACGCGGTCGGCGTCGGGGTCGGTCGCGAGCAGAAGGTCGGGCTGCACCTCGCGGCACAGGTCGATGCCCTTCTGCATGGCCTCGCGAATCTCGGGGTTGGGATACGGGCAGGTGGGGAAGTCGCCGTTGGGGTCCTTCTGCTCGGGCACGATGGTGATGTCGGTGATACCGGCCTTGTTGAGAACGGTCGTCACCGGGATGAGGCCCGTGCCGTTGAGCGGGGTGTAGACGAGCTTGAGCGGCAGCTCGGCCTGCTCCTCGGGAGTGAGGTTGCAGACGGAGCACTTGAGGACGGCGTCGTAGTAGGCGTCGAGCACCTCGTCGTCGATCCACTTGATGAGCCCCTGCTCAACCGCCTCGTCAAAGTCCATGATCTTGACGTCGGTGAAGGGGTTGGTAGCCTCCATGGCTGCCGAGATGGCGTCCGCCGCCTCCGAGGTAATCTGGCAACCATCCGGGCCGTAGGCCTTGTAGCCGTTGTAGGGCGCGGGGTTGTGCGAGGCCGTCATGCAGATGCCGCCCGAGCAGTGCAGGTAGCGCGTGGCCCACGAGAGCGTCGGCACCGGCGAGATCTTGGGATACACGTAGGCCACAACGCCGTTGGCAGCCAGGATGGCCGCGGTGGTCTTAACGAAGAGCTCGCCCTTGTTGCGACTGTCGCGCGCGATGGCGACGGTGGGATTCTCGAAGTTCTTGTTGAGGTAGTCGGCAAAGCCCTGGGTGGCGCGCCCGACCGTGTAGATGTTCATGCGGTTGGTGCCGGCGCCGATGGTGCCGCGCAGGCCAGCCGTGCCAAATGCGAGGTCCTGGAAGAACGCGTCGGTGATGGCGTCCTCGTCGCCCGCCTCCTTCATAGCGGTGAGTTCCGCCAGAAGCTCTTCGTCCTTGACGTTGGCGATCCATGTGTCAAGGAGCTCATGTACATCTGCCATGGGGGTGCCTTCCTTTCAAGCCGTCAGAGTACCGCCCGTCGCGCGGCCGCGGCAGGCAGATACTTGCATCATAGAGCATGGGCGCGCGGGCGGCGGTGACGCTCCGGTAAGCGTGCGGTAATGCAAGGTGGACGAAATGCCACCCCGCGCGGGCGGGCGCACATGTGACGGGCATGTCCTATCCCGACAAGCACCACCGTGCGCCGTATGCCACCGCGCGGGCGGTACGTGTTACAATGCCATCTGCGGGCCGTTAGCTCAGCTGGCAGAGCAGGGGACTTTTAATCCCAAGGTCTAGGGTTCGAACCCCTAACGGCCCACCATCGGTAAAACAACGCCTCCAACCGCGGAGGCGTTTCTTGTTTGGGTCCAGCACCGGGGCGGGTCCTACCGCACGGCGGCCCCGCCGGCCCTCGCTACTCCCAGCTCCACTGGCCGTTGACAAAGACCGGGACCTCGGTGCCGTCGACCATGATGCCCGTGATGTCGAGGTCATCGGTCCCGATCATAAAGTCGACGTGCGTTGCCGAGGTGTTGACGCCGGCAGCACGCAGCGCCTCGGCATCCATGTCGTAGCCGCCCTCGTAGCACTCAGGGAAGCCAATTCCCAGCGCCAGATGGCAGCTCGCGTTCTCGTCGTAGAGCGTGTCAAAGAAGAGCGTCCCGCTCTCGCGGATGGGCGTGTTCTTGGAGATGAGCGCCACCTCGCCGAGCCGGCGCGCGCCCTCGTCGGTCTCGATGATCGAGCGGAGCGCGTCGTAGCCCTGCTCAGCGCCGTAATCCACCACCCGGCCGCCTTCAAACCGCAGCCAGAACCGATCGATCTTGGTGCCATGGTGGATGAGCGGCAGCGCAGAGTACACGATGCCGTCGGCGCGCATGCGATCGGGCGAGGTAAAGACCTCCTCGGTGGGGATATTGGGAAAGAACGGATGTCCCTCGGGCGTTTCGCTGCGGCCGCCCGCCCACACGTGGCGGTCGGTGAGCCCCACCGTGAAGTCGGTGCCGTTGTCGGCGTGATAGCGCAGCGCGTCAAAGTGGTGCTCGTTCAAGAAGCGCAGGTTCTTCTCAAAGGTCGCGTCGTGCAGCTCCCATGCGCTCTCGGGGTCCTCACCGTCTGCGCGCGCCGCCGAGAGGATGGCGCACCACAACTTGTAGACCGCGACCTCGTCCTCCAAGCCGGGGAAGACGTGGCGCGCCCACGCCGCCACCGGCGCGCCGGCGATGCACCACGGGTTGATGTTGAAGTCGAGCCCGCGGCGGAAGATCTTGCACTGGCTGTTCCGCGCGCGCGAAGCCGCAGCGGGCTTGGCCGGGTCGACGCCGCGCAGTGCCTCGGGGTCGGCGCCCTCTACAAAGATAAAGCACGCCCCGTCACGCGCGAGCGAGTCGAGCTGCTCGATCTGCCAAGCGGGCGTCTTCTCAAAATAGGCGGCGTCAACGTGCTCGTAGGTAAGGCGGGTAACCTCGTCGTCTCCCCAAATCACCGTCACGTGCCCCGCGCCCGCCGCGTAGGCCTCCGCAACGAGCACCCGCACATAGTCGCACGTCTCGACCGGCGCCTGTACCACGACCTCCTGACCGGGGGTAACGTTGACACCCTTGCGCACGATGAGCTTAGCATAGCGGCGAATCTTGGGCTCGAGCTGGCGCATGCCGGCACGGGCGTCGTCAATCGTGAGGGCGGCACGGATCATAGGAGGTCCCTTCAAATCGAGCCCGCTCCAGCACATGGAGCGGGGTCAAACCACAAACAGCTTCCTTCTACCCAACATGCCACAAGGCAACCCCGCCGTGCCATGACAAAGGGGACAGGTTCGTTTGTCACGTGACAAACGAACCTGTCCCCCTTGGCATATGCGCGCAAACGGTTAGTGACGCGAGCGCTGGTTCTTCTTGGGCTTCTTCTTAACCGGCTCGACCGTGGTGCCCGACGAGCCTGAGCCCTTAGCGACGCCCTTGGCGGACGAGGAGCCCTTGCCGTCCTTCTCGGCCGCAGCGGTCTCGAGCAGCTCCACGATCTTCTTCTCGGACATGCCCTCGGCAACCGAGCGGTAGTAGTTGCGGATCGGGCGGATCTTGACGAGGTCAAACACAAACGCGCCGATAATCGCGATGTAGCTCAGCACTACGAGGACGATCTGCAGCACGCTCGTCGTGCCAGCCTGCTCCGCTTGGGTCAGCATGAGCGAGACCCATGTGAGCACGATAAAGACCACACCCAGGCCTAGGATCACCCAAAAGACGCGACGGAGCTTCTTGTAGTCCTCATCGGCCTTGAGCATGACGTTGGAGGCGTCGTACATGCGGTCCTCGCGCGCGCGGGCCTCGCGCTTGCGCTCACGCTTCTCCTCCTTGGAAAGGCCCTCGAGCGACTCGCCGCGCTCGGCCTGCTTGCGGCGGGCCTTAGCCGACGCGGGGACCACGCGAACGGAGCTCGCGGCCGCGCGGGCCGGCTTGGCGGACGAAGCGCCCTTGCGGGTCGCGCCCGCGTACTCGCGGTTCTGCGTGCGCGGGTTGTTGGCGCTGCGCATGCTCATTTACTGGTTCTCCTTCATGCTGACGAACTTCTGACCGGTGATGATCTCAAACGCCTCGGTGTAGCGCTTGGAGGTACCCTCGATGACCTCGGCGGGCAGGTGCGGCGGCTCGCCGGTCATATCCCAGTTGGCGCGCAGCCAGTCACGGACGTACTGCTTGTCGTAGCTCGGCTGAACGCTGCCCTCCTCGTAGCTGGCGGCAGGCCAGAAGCGGCTCGAGTCGGGGGTGAGGCACTCGTCGATGAGCGTCACGCGGCCGTCGATGATACCGAACTCAAACTTGGTGTCGGCGATGATGATCCCGCGCGTGGCGGCGTACTCGGCCGCGGCGGAATAGATCTTGAGCGAGAGGTCGCGCAGCTGCTCGGCGATGTCGGCACCCACGATCTCGACCGTGCGATCAAACGAGATGTTCTCGTCGTGGTCGCCGATGGCGGCCTTGGTGGACGGGGTAAAGATCGGCTCGGGGAGCTGCGAGGCCTCGGTGAGACCAGCTGGCAGCTTGATGCCGCAGACGGTGCCGTCCTCGTCGTAGGTCTTCTTGCCCGACCCGGTGAGATAGCCGCGGACGATGCACTCAATGGGCAGGGTCTCGGCGCGGCGCACGAGCATGGAGCGGCCCGCCAGGTAGTCGCGGTACTCGGCAAACTCCGCCGGGAAGTCGTCCACGTTGATCGACACGAGGTGGTTGGGCACGAGCTCGGCAAACTTGTTAAACCAGAAAGCCGAGATGCGGTTGAGGACCTCGCCCTTAAAGGGAATCTCGTCGGGCAGGATGAAGTCATAGGCCGAGATGCGGTCGGTCGCCACCATGAGCAGGTTGTCGCCCGCCTGGTAGATATCGCGGACCTTGCCGCGCGAATCGGGACGGCGCTCCAGAGACGTCACGTGAAACTCCTTACAGATCGGTACATACGGCAGACGGCGCGCCACAGGGCGCGCGGAGCGGCGCGGGCGCACCGGCAGGGCCGGAGCCAAGCGAGGTGCGACGACGCGGGGCTAACTCTCTATTGTAGTGGATGGCGTCTCGGGCGTGTGCTCGCGGGGCAGATGAATCGTAAAAGTCGTACCCTTTTCGAGCTCGGAGTCGACCGAGATGTAGCCGTGGTGGCGCTCCACGATCTGCTGGGTGAGCGAGAGGCCCACGCCCAGACCGCCCGCCTCACGGGCACGGCTCGCGTCGGCGCGCCAGAACCGGCTGAAGATCCGCGGCAGGTCCTCCTTGGCAATGCCGATGCCCGTGTCGGACACAATGACCTGCACGCCGCGGCGCTCCGTCTTAACCGACACCACAACCCAGCCGCCCTCGGGCGTGTAGCGCATGGCGTTGCTCATGATGTTGATGATGGCCTGCGTGATGAGGTCGGGGTCGGCCTCGATGGAGGCGTCGCGCCCCTGGGTCTCGTCGTTAAAGCGCAGGCGCAGGTCATGGTCGCGGAAGAGCTGCTCCTGCCCCGTCACGATCTGACGCACAAAGGGCACCATCTCGACCTTCTCGATGTTGAGCGGGGTGGACTTGGCCTCCATGCGCGAGAGGTCAAGCATCTGCTGCACCAGGCGCGCGAGGCGGCGGGTCTCGGAGGCCACCGTCTCCAGATGCTCGTCGTCGGCCGGCATAACGCCGTCTTGCATGGCCTCCACGGTGGCGAGCATGCCCATGAGCGGCGTGCGCAGCTCGTGCGCCACGTCGGAGGTGATGCGCCGCTCGTGCTTGAGGTCGCGCTCAAGCGAGGTGGCCATCTCGTCAAAGGTCTCGCCGAGACGGTCTATCTCGTCGTCGCCCCGCATGCCCGTACGGGCCGAGAGGTCGCCGTCACGCACCTGCTTGGCTGTGGAGGTGATGCGCCTGAGCGGCGAGGTGAGCATGTGCGACACAAGGAAGCCGATGATGATGGAGATGCACACGGCGATGAGCGCCGCCAAGGCCATCGCGTTGAAGGTGCGGTCGCGGAAGGCGTTATCGGCCTTGCTGAGCAGCACATCGCTCCCCAGCACCCAGATGCGCACCTGCCCCACCGTGGCGCCGTCCGCCGTGACAATGGGCTCCGTTACCGAGGCGCTGTCCTCGGTGGGCGCTGTGGAGGTGAGGCTGTGGCCGCGCAACGCCGGGGTCGTTGGCCACGTGTCGTCGTAGACCACGGTGCCCGTGGCGTCCATCACCTGAATGCCGATGTCATCTGAGAGGGTGGTCTCGGCCACCGCCGAGAGATAGTCGCTCGACCAGTCGCCGCTCTGCTCGTAAGCGCTCGCAAGGCGCTGCGCCGTGGCGGTGGCGATATCCTCCATGTTGGTGCGCGTGTAGTCGCTAAAGACGCCGCTCCACACCACGCTCACCACGCCGACGAGAATCAGCACGGTGATGATGGACGCCGCCGCAAAGGCAAACGCCATGCGCGTGGCGTAGCTGATGCCGGGGCGAACATCCTTGCGCGGCGTGTTCCAGCTTGCGCGCGAGGAGCTCACCCCGGATGCGTTGCGATGCTTCTTGCCGGTCTCAAAGCGCTCGGAGGGCATGAGCGGGCCTCTCCTTACGCCTCGTCGGCCTTGTTCTCCTGGGTCTGCGCGGGTGCCTCAAAGCGATAGCCCACCCCGTGCACGGTGTAGAGCCACTTGGGATGCTTGGGGTCATCGCCCAGCTTGGCGCGGAGGTTCTTTACATGCGAGTCGATGGTGCGCTCGTAGCCCTCAAAGTCGTAGCCGAGCACCTTCTCAACGAGCTCCATGCGGTTGTAGACGCGGCCCGGGTGCCGGGCGAGCGTGGCGAGAAGCTTAAACTCCGAGGCGGTGAGGTCGACGTCCTTGCCGTCCACCAGAATCTTGTGGCCCGAGATATCGATCACGAGCTCGCCAAAGTCGAGCACGTCGACCTCGGGCTCGGCATGGGCACGGCGGAAGATGGCGCGCACGCGGGCCACGAGTTCGCGCGGCGAGAACGGCTTGACGATGTAGTCGTCGGCACCGAGCTCGAGGCCGATGATGCGGTCCTCGACCTCGCCCTTGGCGGTTAGCATGATGATGGGCACCGCCGAACCCTTGTCGCGGATAATCTTGCAGACGCGCTCGCCCGAGAGCTTGGGGAGCATAAGGTCGAGGATTACAAGATCGAACTTGTGCTTCTCGAACTCGTCAACGGCGGCCTTGCCGTCGCCCACGCCCACGACCCAATACCCCTCGCGGTCGAGATACGCCGCCACGGCGTCGCGGATAGCCTTCTCGTCTTCAACCAAAAGAATGCGCTTTGCATCTGAAGCCATGGTCGGCCTCCTGTCCTACCGTCAAATGAGCCTCACACATTGTACCGCACGGAGCGATACACGGGCCGGCCGCTTGCCGGCCGGGAGCATTTGCGCCGCGTAGCGGCACTGTTGCCGCGCCGGGCGCGCTCCACTCGGCTTATTATGCCCACTCGTGCGCAATTTGTTTCGGACGGGTGAGAATAGGGGGACGGGTGCGTTTTTCTCAGTTTTGGGAATATGGGGCCAGGCCCCATATTCCCAAAACTGAGAAAAACGCACCCGTCCCCCTATTCTCACTTACAGGTCAAAGACGCGCGCTGTTACGCTCTCGGGGATGCCCTGGGCGTTGCGGATGGTCGCAAACGAGAGAAAGCGGTCGACGATACCCTCGCTCGCGGGCCAGTCGCCGTAGTCGACGCTGCGGTCGGGCGCGCCCAGGGTCGCGTAGGTCTGGGCCTCGATATCGACCACAAAGTGTGAGGTCTGCGCCTTAACGAGGTAACGCGAGCCCTTCCCCGCCACGCAGGCGAGCGGCTCGCGGCGCACGTAGACGTACGGCCCGCCCTCGCGACCGATGAAAGTCCCCATGTTGCCGAGGCTGCCGCGGCCGTCGTAACTCGCCTCAATGGAGAAGGCAAACTGCTCGTTCATATAGACGGCCTCAAAGGGGGCCACACCGCTCGGCAGTACCAGTTGATCGCGCTTGGTGTTGTTGCCGTCGGTAAGGTCGAGCGCGGTAAGCCCGTAATAGGTGCCCTCGTCTTCTTTGACGCGCGGGGCGATAGTGAGGATGCCGTCAGCCACCCGCGGGGCGGTGGCAAAGCGCCCATGCGAGACCATGAGCTCGGTGCCCTCCGTCTCGCCCACCGACCACTGGTAGCAGTGTGAATCCTCCGAGCTGGCGTTGCCCGTGGCAAGCGGCATCTTCTGCCAGATCACGCTCGTGTTCCACGTGGTAAAGCGCGGCGGCTCCCAGTCGATGCTGCCCGAGTCGAGCTGTACAGGCTCGCCTGCAAGGTCACCACCCGAGAACGCCTGGCCCACGAGCACCCAATCACGCGTGGCGTAGTCGATCTCTACCCAAGCGTAAACGCTGTCGGTGCAGCGCACGTCATAAAACTGCCAGGTCTGCCCTTGCGTAGGCGCGTCGAGCACGGTGCTGAGGTTGCCGCTCGAGAGGCTCAGGGCGCCGAGGGTATTCACATGCTGCGACGATTCCGGCGTAAGCAGCGCCGCCGCCCAGGTGCCGCCCGTATGAAAGAGCAGCGTGCCGAGCGGCAGGGTAAAGGTCTGACTCGCGGTGTAGGGACAGTCGGCAGCCTCGTAGTCGCCGTCGAGCACGGCCACAACCTGCGAGTCGTCGACCACCTGCGGGTCGCCTGTGGTCTCTTTGACCTCGCCCGACGAGCACGACGAGAGCGAGATGACCGCCATGCCCGCGCCGATGGCGGCGGCGCTACCGAGCGCAAAGCTCCGGCGCGTCACCCCGCGGCCAAAGAGGCCGTGCCCGCCCGTGCCCTGACCGGCAGCACCCTGGGCAGCGACACGCTCCCCCTCCCGCCGCGGACGAGTTGACCCGCGGCCCGCGTTTCGTATGCGCGAGAAGAAGCCCATGGTTAGGCGCGGGCCTCGGCCTGCGCGGCGTCGAGCGCGTGGCAGAGCTGGTCGGCGCAGGAGGTGGGCCGGACCCCGCAGGTGTTGCCGCGGAGGATGCCCGTCACCTCGCTCACGGTGCGACCGGTCACGAGCTTAGAGACGGCCTTGAGGTTGCCGTTGCAGCCGCCCACAAACGAGCAGCCCTCGATGGTCTGACCATCGTCCGACAGGTCGACGTGGATGTTGCGCGAGCAGACGCCCTGCGGCGTGTAATCGATCGAAATCACGGTTGTTCCTCCCCGTTAGGTATGTTCGCCTGCCATTATCCCCGTTTGGCGAGGTGCCCACGCGCGCCGCACACGATATACACGCAAGGAGGGCGGCGCACGCCGTCTCCTGCCAACCGCTATCACCCCGCGCATCCTCACCGGTGCCGAGACAATCGTCGCCATCCTCTCCGACTCCGATGAAATCAGGTCTACACACAACGGCGCCCCGCCTCCCACAGGAGACGGGGCGCCGCTCTCACGCACACGCTAACGGGGCAGAGCCGTTAGTTCTGGGTCGTGGTGGCCTCAAACAGGTCGGGGGTGGTCCAACCGTCGGGCACCGCGCCGGTCTTTCCGTCGTAGCCGAGGTCCTGGACCGTCCAGCCCTCGGGCACGCCGCCCTCGCCCTCCCAGGCGCCTACCTGGTGGCAGGTCGCGCAGGTAAAGACGCTCTGGTCGTGCATACGGTGGCAGGAGTTGCACTGCTGCACGCCGTGGTAGGTGCTGTGCGGGTCGAAGCTGAGGTCGGCCGTGGAGCTCTCGGTAGCGCCGGGGAGCATGCCGCCACCGGCGTGGCAGCCGCTCTGCAGGCAGAACTCGTTGGAGAAGCTCTCCTTGGCCAGCGGGGTGCTGTAGCTACCCGAAAGCTGGGCCTGGATCTGCGACGCCATCTGGCCGAGCGTCTGCTCGTGGCAACCGAGGCACTGGTTGTCCACCACGCCCTTGTGGGCGTAGGCGAGCGACGTGGTGTCGTTCTCAAACGAGTCGTAGTACTTGCCCATGGTGTTGTGGCAGAGGCTCGAGCAGAACTCCGGGGTGGCGCGCCACGCCCAGCCTGCGACGCCGAGCACCGTGACAACCACGACGGCGGCGATCACGATGGGCAGGCGCTTAGCCTTCCAGCTGCCCTTCTTCTTGGGAGCGGTTGCGGTGGCCTGGGCCTCCGTACCCTCCTTCTTCTCTTCAGCCATTGGTCTCTCCTCTCAGGCGGCTTAGGCGAGCGCCGGGTTGTCGCCGCAGTACTCGGACAGGACACCGGCGTAGGTGCGGGTGCGCTCGTCGTAGGACTTCCCGCCCTCGGTAAGGAGCCCGAGCTCCTCGAGGTCGGCGGCAACGTCGTCGAGGCCGAGGTCGGTGAGGCACTCCTTGGTGGGGCAGCCGAGCTCGGAGTCCCAACCAAAGCGCTCGTACATCATGGTAAGAGCGGTCTGCCAGTCGTCGCGATCCATCTTGTCGGTGCCGGCGGTAAAGGCCTCGATCTCGGGGTCCTTGGTAAAGACCCACTCGGTGATGGTGTCGTGGACGTTGCGGAAGTCGTTGCAGCCCATCTCACCGTCGGCGTTCTTCATGCCGCGGGCGGTGTTGGCGCGCTGGAGCGTCATGATGCGCTCGGCGGCCTTGTAGAGGTCGTCGATGGTGACCTCCTGGCCGGTAACGGCGGTGTAGAACTGCGCCTCGAGGTCGAGGTCGCCGCGGTAGCTGCGCTCCTTAGCGGGCGCCATGGCCATCGGCCACACCCAGTTGCAGAGCGTGAGCGAGTCGTGCAGGACGTCGGTGACGATGCTCCACCACGCGAACTCCGCCTTGTACTCGTTCATCGGCGTATAGTTCTTGTCGGCGTCGATGGCCTCCTCGGAACCCCACATCTCGGCAGCCATCTGCTTCTTGAGGTCGATGGGCAGGCCGCAGCCCTGGAAGTTCACCGCGGAGTGGATCATGTCGTCGCGGTTGAAGACCATGTTGTAGAGGCCGCCGACCTGGCCGAAGCACTCGATGGCGTGGTGGACGGGCCAACCGCGGTAGTTGATGAGGCACGACTTGGCGGTGTCGAACCACTCCATGTCGTTCCAGTCCTTGCACCACACGATGGGGCCGTGGCCGAGCTTGGAGATCTTCTTCTCGTTGGAGGAGATATCAACCAAGATGTGCACCCACTCAGCCGGGTTGGTGCCCGCAAGCAGGCCCTCCCAGTCGTAGGTGGCAAACTCGTCGCCGAGCTCGCGCTGGAGGATGCCCTCCTTATAGGTGTGGGCGAGGTCGCGGTAGAGCTGTGCGTAGTTGCACCACAGACCGAGGTCGTCAACCGTGGCGGACACGACCTGGTTGTAGATGACGGACTGGTTGGTGAGCGTACCGTCCTCGGTCTTCATACCGTCGATGTCCTGGATGGTCAGGAAGTACGAGGTGACCGGGAAGTTGGGCACGCAGGTGTTGCCCGAGGACTGGTAGCCGGTGGCGTCGTAGACCTCCGGGACCTGGACCTGCGAGTAGCAGCGCACCGGGCAGCCGTGGCAACCGGCCATCTTGACGGTGTACTTCTCGGCCGCGGGGCCCATGTCCTTGGTGGACTTCATGCAGCGGTAGCCCATGGTGTTGGGCTCGAAGGGCTTGGGCTCGCCGGTCTCGATGGGGCCGCCCTCGGCAGCCGCCCAGTAGAGGCCCTTGCGCGCCGTCCAGCGCGAGCCGGAGTCGTAGTACTCGGCCCAGGACTGCTGGGTGGAGGGAACCACGTGGTTGTTGTTGGAGCCGAGGACCTGGGCGATCATGTAATCGGAGAGGTCGGCGACCATCTGCGGGTCGGCCACGTTAACAGCCTTGGAGCCCTTGACCACAACGGCCTTGCACTTCTTGGAGCCGAGCACCGCACCGAGGCCAGCGCCCGCGGAGTGGCTGCGGGTGTTCATGACGCAGGCGTAGGGCAGCAGGTTCTCGCCCGCCGGGCCGATGGCGGCGACGCAGGCCTCAAGGCCGTGCTTCTCGCACAGGGCCTCGGTGACCTCGCGGGTGCCCTTGCCCCAGAGGGCGGAGGCGTCCTCGATCGAGATGTTGTCGTCGTCGATGAGGATGTAGACCGGCTTGTCAGAGGCGCCCTCGATGATGAGGCCGTCGTGACCGGAGTACTTAAGCATGGCGCCGAGCTGACCGCCGCAGTGCGCGTCGACCACGAGGTGATCCGTGGTGAACGTGGAGAGCGTGGCCCAGGTGGAGCGGCCGCCCAGCGGCACGCCCGAGCCCGTCAGCGGGCCGACGGCGAGAACGGCCTTGTTCTCGGGGTCGGACCACTCGGTGCCGGCCGGCACCTCGTCGTACATGATCTTGTTGGCAAAGCCCATGCCGCCGATGTAGTCGGCCTGCATGGCCTCGTCGGACTCGACGGAGATATCGCCCGTCGAAAGGTTGACGCGCGCGATGTAGCCCGCCCAACCGTAAGAACCGAAGATGGCAGTATCAGCCATTGCGTATCTCCAATCTCTACGCGACGTGCCCGCCGCCGACGTAGTCCTGCTGCTCGCTCACGAGCGGGTACGGATTCTCCTGACGGGTGGGGCCAGACGAGTGGCTCACATCCTCCCACTCGATGAGCTCGATGGCGCCGTTGGGGCACTGCGCGGCGCAGCGACCGCAGGCGACGCACTTGGCGGACTTGCCGGTAACGGTGTTGACGCGCGGCATGTCGTAGGGGCAGGCCGTCACGCAGGCACCACAGCCGACGCACTTGTCGGTGTTGACGACGCGCACGCCGTTGTCGTTGGTCTCGATGGCGCCGTGCGGGCAGGCCGTCTGGCAAAGCGCGGTCTTGCACATGTAGCAGGTGCGGACGTTCCACTCCATGGAGTAGTAGATACCGTCGCCCGAGCCGAGCTCCTTGCCGTAGTTGTAGCCGTCGTGCACGTGGATGCGCGCTGCGGCCGGCTGGGACACGCCGTCGAGCGCGAGCGTGCAGGACATTTCGCAACGCTGGCAGCCCGTGCAGCGGGAGCGGTTGACCTTGAGCACGTGAGACGGCGTGGCGTAGTAGTCCACATCGCCCATCGAGCTCGTCGGCGTGGCCGCCGCCTCCTCCGGGAGCAGGCCGAGCGCCACCATGCTCGCCACGAACGCGCCGGAAACCTTCACGAACCCGCGACGGGTGAAGAAGGATTCGAGGCGGTCCGCGCCCGAGCCCACCAGCTCTGTGGTGGTGTTCTCTTTCATAGTTCCCTCCCCTACTGGTTACGGTGGCAGGCACCACCGTGTGATGATATGACGTGCGCACTGGCGAAAGCGCGCATTACGCCGCGTATCATTGTCGCCTCGCCGCGCGCGCAGACCTCACCTGCTTCCGGGTAATTTGCACACTTTGTGGCGATTTGCCTAGACGCGTGTGTCACCTGTTTTGGGTGAGGTGATGCCCTGACCTGCGGTGGAGGCAGTTGGTGACGACAGGGCCCGTCGAGCGCGCGCAAAAGCGGAGCAGCTCGCGGCCGCCGTCCGATTCCTAGATCTCGCCGGCCTCGCGGAGCTCTTGGTCCACGCGGCTGTCGCGCAGCGAGCAGTTCTCGGTGAGCATGCAGGGCACGCTCAGGCGCACGCACGGCAGCACCTCGTCGAGTTCGGCCAGCTTGAAGTTGCGCACCCGGAGGTAGTAATCGCCCACCAGGGCGCGCACTGCCTCGAGCGCAAAGATGAGCGTATAGCAGCGGCTCGCAGGCAGCGGCCCGGTGAGGGCGGTGATGTCATCCTCGGTGATGGCGAGGGCCTCCTCTATGGTCTTACCGCGCAGAAGCGTTGCCACGGCCGTGGCGCAGGCGATGGCTGCAAGGCACCCGTGGCTGCGGAAGCCCACCTCGCCAAAGGCGCCCGTCTGGGGATCGGCAACGGCAAAGAGCTGCATTTGGACCGTGCCGCGCTTCTCCTTGCCCACGCTCGCAAACACGTTAGCGCCCTCGGGGATTCCGCCGTTGGCGGCGTCAGCAATGAGATCGATGGTGCGCTTGTCGTACTCCGAGATGGGGGCGTCGCGCTCGATCTGGTACATGTCGGGCGTACGGAGGAAGGGCGTGTCCTCGGTCAGGTGGTTTTTGGGCATGGTTCTCCTTGGTCTGCTGATGGGCGGCGTTCTCTATTCTAAACGTACGGCTGGACCTCGGGTCCCCGCGGCTTGCTAGGGGTTGCGTTGGCGCTCTACGGCGGCCCATTCTGCCAGCGATTTTGCCTGCGCTTCGCTTAGGTAGAGATCGGAGTAGTAGAAGGCGACCCCGTTGCTTGCATGGACCTCGTGGATGTCGTTGAACGAGCCCGCCTCCTGCACTTTGCCAAAGACCTCGCGCGTGTGGGCGCGCGACCAGAGATACGGCGGGTTCATGAGGCTGTCGATGCCCACGGGGCGCGGGTAGGTGCTCGACTCGGTGCGGATCACGTCCACAAAGGTCGCGACGTCGTTATCCTCGGCGGTGTGATAGAGCGCCTTGGCAAAGCTGTGCGAGAGCAGGGCCACCGAGTAGAGATAGGTGGCCTTTTTGCCCTGTATGAGGGCAATGTCGGTAACCACAGGCTCAGGAAGCGGATCGTCCTCGGTAAGCTCCTGCCCCTCGAGCTCCACGTCGAGTGGCTTGGGCGCTGCCACACGGCCCATCACGGGCTTGGCCTCGGCGTGCTCGTGCGCGGCGAGGTACTCAAGGAGCACCGCCTCAAACTCCTTGGCCGTCATGCCCTCGGGTGCCACGGGGCGCTTGCGCCACCGCGCCGTAGTGGTGAGCTTGCCCTCGTACGAGCGCTGACGCACGTCGGTGAAGGCTGCGTCGAGCGCCCGGATCAAAGCGTTGCGGGCGTGGATAGCCTCTCGTTCCTCGGGCGTGAGCTCGGACTCGGCGGCTTCTTCTGCCGCCCCTTCGGGGGCACCGGGCTCCCCTTCTGTGTCAGCCGGCACCGTTTGGCCCGCTGTCTCGACCGTCCCTGCAACACCCGCCGCTGCCGCCCGGGCACCGACTGACGCACCCGGCGCTGCGGGCGGATCGGGCGCGATGTCCTCCACAGGCGCGTTCTTGTCTTGCTGCTGCATGGCCCCTCCTCTGCGCGAGTTTGCTGCGAACCAGTGTAATACAAGGTATACTCGGTATCACCTAAAACAGGTGACTGGTTGGTTTACCAGCTGCTAGAGGAAGGGGCGACCAGGTTGAACGTACCGAGTGAGGAGCCGCGCGGCACCGACCGCACGCTCGTCCCCGTGATTGCGGGCCTGGCCTGCTCCGCCGTATCGTTTGCCCTCGTGGTGCAGCAGGGGCGCCTTACCGGGGCCTCGCCCGCAGCCAATGGCCTTGTTACCCTTGTGGTGTGCCTTGCCGCTGCTGCTCTGGCCCTCATCAGCATGCGCGTCGGCCGCCTTGCCAAGCGGGCCGTGTTTCTCATCACGTTTATCGCCATCCACATCGCGGGCATCGGGGCGCTCGGACTCACCTTTCTTGATGTTGCCGGGGGCGACGCCCCCGCTTTTCTTACCGGCGCGCTCGAGGCGCTGAGCGGCACGGGAAGCGTCCTTCTTGCGTTCTACTGGCTACGCAAGCTGCGCGCCGCCACGGCAGACGCCACCGCACTCGTGGCGTTCTCTGCCCTTATGGTGAGCGCCGTGCTCGTTGCCGTGCTCGGCATCTTGGGGCCCGCCGTGCGACACCTCGCTGCCTTTGCGCTCTCGTTTGCCCAGTTTGCGATCACACGCGCCTCGCGCCGGCACGACGCCCCCGGCGAGGTGCGGCCCGCGCAGCCCGGCGCCTACTTTGGCACCGGCGAGGCCCGCTACTCCGACCGCGGCTATCTCGCCACCGCGCTCATCGGCGTGTGCGGCATGGCGCTTGCCGCCGGCGTGGCCGAGGCGCTCACCCCGCCCACCGCGGGGGACCCGCTTGCAGAGGTGCTGCGCCGCCTCGTTTCGCTCGTCTGCGCCGGCGCGGCCGCCTTCTGCGCCCTCCGGCACGCCCGCTCACACTCCGAGCGGCCGCTCGCCCCCGAGCTCTGGATCGCCCTCGGGCTCTTTGTGGGGGTCGGAACCGTGCTGCTCTCGCTTGGCGGCGAGGCGGCGTTTGCGGGCGGCTCGGTCGCCACCGCGGCTGCGCTTTTGCTGCAGGCGATGGTCTCGTACCTCTCGGTTGCCTTTGCGAGCTTTGGCGCGCGCGACCCCTACGTCTACGCTGCGGTTTCGTGGGTCGCCCTCAATGCCTGCCAGGTGGTGGGTACCGACCTCGGCTATCTGGTGGCGGCTGCCGCGCCGGGCAACCTCGCGCCCGCCATCGCCGTAATGGGCCTCTGCGCCCTTGCGTCCACCCAGGTCGTCTTCTCGCAGCTCATGCGCGACCCTGAGCGCACCGTGGTGCTCTCCGACCTCGAGGAGGGCAATCTGCCCGAGCGCATCACCCCGAGCACCATCGTGATCGCCGCCTCGATTGAGCAGGCGCTGCTCGAGGCGGACGGGTCGGCAGGCGACGCGTCCTCCGAGGCTGTGGGCGCTGAGCCTTCGGCTTCCCCCACCCCCGTCGATATCGCCACGGACGGCAGCAATACCTCCGCAGCCCCCACGCCGGCCCCTGTCGCCAGCCCGGAGGTGCATATCGCCACCTCCGTCATTTCCATGGGCCAGCGCTTCGGCCTCACAGGGCGCGAGATCGAGGTCCTCACGCTCTATGCGCTCGGCCACACCCAGGCCCGCGTGAGCGAGGAACTCCACCTCTCGCAGAACACCGTGCACACGCATATCAAGCGCATCTACGACAAGACCGATCTGCACTCCCGCCAAGAGATTCTGGACTATCTCGCCGAGTACGAGGGTTAGGGCAGCAAATGGCTCATTTGGGGACGGGGTTGTTTTGCACCATTTTTGAAAATGGTGCAAAACAACCCCGTCCCCAAATGAGCCACGCCTTGGCGCGCAGTGCAGCCTACTCGTCGATGAAGTAGCGCTTGTACCAGACAAGGAACGTCAGCGACGTGTAGATCTTGCGCTGGTTGAGCGCCTTGCCGGCAAAGTGGTCGTTGAGCATCTGCATGAGCTGCTTGGTGTCAAAGAACTCCTCGGCCCACGGCGCGGTGAAGTATTCCTTAACGTAGTCGTAGTACTTCTGCTCGCGCAGCCAGAACTTGAGCGGCACGGGGAAGCCCTTCTTGGGGCGCGTGGCCCACTCGTCGGGCAGGCAGCGGTTGGCCGCGTGACGGAGCACCTGCTTGTTGCCGTTCTCGTTGATGCGGAAGCGCGCCGGCACGTGCTCGGCGAACTCCATGACCTTCTTGTCGAGGAAGGGCACGCGCAGCTCCAGCGAGTGTGCCATGCACATCTTGTCGGCCTTGAGCAGGATGTCGCCCGGCAGCCACATGTTCATATCGAGGTACTGCTTTTTGGACAGCTCGCAGAAGCCCGGCACGCGTGCGTAGACCGGCGCGCAGAGCTCAAAGGCGTCCGGACCCTTGTCGTAGGCCGGCTTGAGTACCGCGTCGGCCTCGTCCGGGCGGAATACCGACGCCTGGCCCACGTACCAGGTCTCGGGCTTCTCGGCGCACTTGAGCAGGAAGTTGCGCCCCTTGATGAACGGCATGTGCTCGGCGATGCGCCCGAGAACGCGGCGCACCGGACGAGGCACCCAGCGCTTGAACGTCTTCATCTCGCGCGTGTCCTCGTACCAAGAGTAGCCCGCAAAGAGCTCGTCGGCGCCCTCTCCCGAGAGCACCACCGTTACGTGCTCGGCCGCGAGCTTGGCGAGGTACCAGAGCGGCACGCTCGAGAGGTTGGACTGCGGCTCGTCCATGTGGTACTGGATGTCGGGCAGCGCGTTGAAGAAATCGTCGGCCGTGATCATCTTGCGGATGTTCTCGACCCCAAGCTTCTCGGACAGCTCAGCCGCGTAGTTAGTCTCGTTAAAGTCCTTGTAGTCAAAGCCCACCGAGAAGGTCTCGTCGGGCATGAGGCATGCGGCGATGTAGCTCGAATCAACACCGCCCGAGAGGAACGATCCTACCTTGACGTCGGCGATGCGGTGCGCATCGACGCTCTCGTGCACCACGCGGTCGCACTCGTCCACGTACTGGTCGAAGGTCTTGGAGTTGTCGTCCGAGAAGTCGCACTCCCAGTAGCGACGGATGTTGAGCGCGCCCGTGGCGATGTCGTAGGTAAAGCAGTGCGCGGGCGGCAGCTTGTAGACACCGGCAAAGAAGGTCTCGTCCGTAGCCGGGAACTGCATGGTGAGGTATGGGCGAAGCGCCTGGTGGTTGACCGCCTTAACAAAGCTCGGGTGCTCGAGGAAGCTCTTGATCTCGCTGCCAAAGAGGAAGTCCCCGGTTGCCGGGCGGCCATCGCAGCCGTCGGCCCGATAGTAGTAGAACGGCTTGATGCCAAAGATGTCACGCGCGCCGAAGAGCCGGTGGTTGCGCGCGTCGTAGACCACGAAGGCGTACATGCCGCGCAGGCGGTCGACCAGCCGCTCCCCCCACGCCTCGTAGCCGTGGACGAGAACCTCGGTGTCGGCGTTGCAGTGGAAGGTGTAGCCGGCCTGCTCGAGCTCGGAGCGAAGCTCCATGAAGTTGTAGATCTCGCCGTTGAAGACCACGAAGACGCTGCCGTCCTCGTTGCCCATGGGCTGGGCGCCCGCCTCGGTGAGGTCGAGGATGGACAGGCGGCGGAAGCCGAGCGCCACCTCGTCGGTGAGGTGCGAGCCGCCCATGTCGGGGCCGCGGTGGACGATACGGTCCATCATGGCGTCGAGCGCCTGCTGCCTGTTATCGATCTGGCCGGTAAAACCGACGAATCCGCACATAGACATCCCTCCAGGGGGCTTACGGCCCATCCGGCGCCGCGCCCGCGTCTCGTATACCCGTGAAAGGGTACCACGCCCGCCTGGAGCTGCCCAAAGGTGCATGCAATCTCCGTGGCGCGGAAACGGGCCGGCCCCGGTTTGGCAACGGTTTGGCAACGCGGGTTGAGGCCGACTGACTGCTTGTCGCCCGTTTCTTCGCAGCCGTCCTCCTGACAGGCGGTTGCGCAACGGCCCTGCTTGGGGGTTCCGCTTGGCGGACCCGTCTGGCGCCCCTGCTTTGCAAAATGCCGTTCACCCACTGGCGGTCCCGCTTGACGCCCCTTTTGCAAATCGCGGTTCACTCACGTAAACGGCGTTATTTGGCCTGAAAATGCTCAAAGCATGAGTGAACCACGTTTTGTGGAGGGCGCTGGAGTGCGGGCGGGGTGCCGGACCGCGGGGGAGGTGCCTCCGCCGTACTACCGCGATAAACAAAAAGGGTACCGCCGGCTCGCTTGGAGCTGGCGGTACCCTGTTGCGATGCGAATTGCGTACCCAAAGGGCTTACTCGGCGGCCTTCTTGGCCTCGCGGGCCTCGAGGGCGGCGCGCACCTTGGCGGCCTTCTCGGGGTCCATGGCGGCGAGCTTGGCCTCCATCTTGGCCTTGCGCTCGGCCTCGGCCGGGTCCTCCGCCGGAGCGGCGTCCGCACCCTTGGACGCGGTGGCCTCAGCCGCAGCCGGCTTGGCGGCCTCCCCCTCAGCGCCCTCAGCCGCCTTGGCGGCCTTCTTGGCGGCGGCAGCCTTCTTGGCCGCCTCCACGCGGGCCTGTTGCTCGGGCGTCAGCTCGCGCTTGGGTTTGGCAGCACTTGCGGCGGCACCGGCCTTGGCGCCCGCAGCGGGCTTGGCCGGCACGTCCTTGTGCAGGGTGATGGTGGTCAGAGTCTCCGTGGGCTCGGTGGGCAGCACGCCCATCGAGAGGCAGTTCTTGGGGCACTCGTGGGTGCAGCTCGCGCACGAGATGCACATGTACGGGTCGAGCTTCCAGTCGCCCGCCTTGCGGTCGACCGTAATGGCGCCCACCGGGCAGGCGCGCTGGCACATGCCGCAGAGGATGCAGGTGTCGATATCGCACTCAAGATGCCCGCGCATCTGCGGGAAGAGGTGCTCGATGTCACGCTTCTCGTACGGATACCGCACGGTCGCCGGCTTAGAGAACAGCGAGCGCAGCGTCATCTTTGCCAGTTTGAAAGTTCCCATGCCGGCCTACCTTTCCGTGCAGGAGATGCACGGGTCGATCGTAAGGATGATCATCGGGACATCCGCAAGGTCCACGCCCTGGAGCGCCTTGACAAGGCCGCCCAGGTTCTGCGAGGTGGGCGTGCGCAGGCGGAAGCGGTCGAGGTACTTGGTGCCGTTGCCGCGCACGTAGTAGAACGCCTCGCCGCGGGGCTGCTCGATGAGCACGTGGCTCTGACCCTCGGGCACGACCTTGGCCTTGGGCTTGCCGCCGATGCCGTCGTGCGGAATCTTGGCGACGAGCTCCTTGATGATGTCCATCGACTGCAGGACCTCCTCCGCACGCACCTTGCAGCGCGCGTAGCAGTCGCACTCGGTGGAGATGATCGGCGCAAAGTGGTCGAGATCGCCGTAGGCGCCGTAGCCGGTGGAGCGCATGTCGTGCTCCACGCCCGAACCCTTTGCAAACGGGCCGACCATCGAGAGCTCCGTGGCGTCCTCGTAGGAGATGGTGCCCACGCCGCACAGGCGGCTCTTGACGGAGAGGTCGTTCATCATGGTGTCGAGGATCACCTGGTACTCGGCGCGCATGCTGTCGAGCTTCTCGCAGATGGCGTGCAGCTCGGAGTCCTCGATGTCGTGCGCGAGACCGCCCACGATGAGGATGGAGAGGATGATGCGGCCGCCGCAGGTGCGCTGGAAGATGTCGAGGATGTTCTCGCGCAGGCGCCAGCAATGGTTGAAGAGGGCCTCAAAGCCAAAGGCGTCGGCCAGAAGGCCCAGCCACAGCAGGTGCGAGTGGATACGCGAGAGCTCCTCGAGGATGTCGCGCAGGTAGACCACGCGGCGAGGCACCTCGATGTTGAGGAGCTTCTCGGTGGCGCTCACGTAGCCGTAGCCGTGGCCGTGGCTGCAGATGCCGCAGGTGCGCTCGGCGATGTAGACAAACTGGTTGAAGTCGCGCTTCTGGGTGAGCTTCTCCAGGCCGCGGTGCACGTAGCCGATCTGCGGGATGGCCTCGATGACCTTCTCGTCCTCGACGACGAGGTCGAGGTGGATGGGCTCCGGCAGCACCGGGTGCTGCGGCCCGAACGGAATGACGGAACGGGTTGCCAATCTACTCACCATCCTTTGCGGCGGCCTTGGCAGCCTTGGCGGCAAGCGCGGCGCGCACCTTTGCGGCTTTCTCGGGGTCCATGGCGGCGAGCTTGGCCTCCATCTTGGCGGCGCGCTCTGCCTCCTTGGCGGCGGCGTCCTCAGCGGGCGCGGCCTTGGGAGCGGCAGCGGCAGCCGGGTCGGGCTCATCGCCCACGGAGCCTGCGCTCTTGCCGGCGGCAACGGCAGCCTCCTTGGCGTCGGCCGCAGCCTCGGCCTTGGCGGCCTGTGCGGCCTCGGCGGCCTTGCGCGCCTTGGCGGCCGCGGCGGCCTTCTGCTTGGCGAGCTTCTCGCGCTCGGCCTTCATCTCGGGGGTGATAACCGTCATGGGCGCTTCCTCGGCCACGTTGAAGAAGTGACCGCCAAAGTCGAGCACCATGTTGACGAAGTGCACGCCAAACAGGTCGTGGGTCTCGTTCTCGTAGCTAAACGCGGCAAAGTAGAGTCCCTGGATCGAGGGCACCTCGCTCGTCTCGTCGATACCGTAGACCACGAGGTTGAGGGCGTTGTCGCAGGTCTCGTCGTAGAAGGTGTAGACGAGGTCCATACCCGCGGCCGTGGTCTCGGCAAACATCTGGATAAAGCGGAAGCCTTCGTGCTTGAGCGTCTGGACGCGCGTGAGCAGCTCGCCCAGCGGCACGTCGACGAATTCGGTGGTGTACATCCGCGCCTCCTTAGCGGGTCTTCTCGGCGGCCTGGAGCTTGGCGGCCTTCTCGTCCAAGATCTTCACGGCTTTGAGCACGGCGTCGATGATCGTCTCGGGGCGCACCGCGCAACCGGGGGCGTACACGTCGACGGGGATGGCCTTGTCGGCGCCGCCGATGACGTTGTAGGCATCCTTAAAGACGCCGCCCGTGCAGGCACAGATACCGCACGCCACCACGACCTTAGGCTCGAGCATCTGCTCGTAGATATGCTTGACCACGTTGACGTTCTGGTGGTTGATGGCGCCGGTGATGAGGAAGATGTCGGCGTGCTTGGGGTTGCCCGTGTTGATGATGCCAAAGCGCTCGATGTCGTAGAGCGGCATCATCGAGTCGAGAACCTCGATGTCGCACCCGTTGCAGCTCGAGCCATCGTAATGGATGAGCCAGGGTGACTTAGAAGAGTAGCTCATAGCGTATGCTCCCTTAGATGAACGGGGTGATGAGGACGTAGAAGAGGTTCACGACGCCCATCACGAGCGCCACGAGCCAGGCACCGGAGAGGCAATTCTGCCACTTCATGCGCGCGAAGTTGTTGTCGATCACAACCTCGAAGAACCACGCCGCCAGCGCCACGACCACGGCGAGCACGATCGAGGCCGGATTGTCCCAGATAAAGAACATGCCCACCCACATGAGGAAGAGGATGCTCTCGCACCAGTGCATGATCTCGACCTTGGCGAGCGTGCGGCCGCTCATCTCGGTGGTGATGCCCTTGACGATCTCCTGGTGCGCATGGTGGCTGTAGGAGAGATCGAACGGGCTCTTGCGGAGCTTGATGGTGAGCACAAAGAGCAGGCCCAGGAAGATCGGGACGAGCGACACGATGATCGGTGCGTTGAGGTTGAAGAGCTGCGCCACGTCGAAGGACTGGGTGGCGGTGAAGAACCCGACCGTCATGATGAGGAGCATGGGCTCATAGCTCATGACCTGCAGGCACTCGCGGTCGGCGCCGGTATCGGCGTAGGGGCTGCGCGCGGAGTAGGCTGCGATGATCATGAAGAGCGTGGCGAGCGTAACCAGGAACACGCACATGAGCAGGTTGGAGCCCGAGATGAACATGCCACCGGCGAGCAGCGCAAAGATGAGCGCGCAGGTGACGTAGGCCTCGTCCACAGCGTTGACGCTCGCGTCCTCCTTAGAGAGGAGCTTGCGGACGTCGTAGTAGGGCTGGAGCAGGCGAGGACCAACGCGCCCCTGCATGTGGGCCGAGATCTTGCGGTCGAGGCCGTCGAGCAGGCATCCCAGGATAGGCGCCGCAATGGCAAAGACCACGATGCCCACGAGCACGCCGCCGAGGCCCGGACCAACCAGGAGCACCTGACGGTCGACAAAGAACGAGCCGCCCACGAGCGCGGGGATGGCAAAGATGAAGCACGCTGCAAAGGCCATGAGGATGATGCAGGTGCCCAGGATGACGCCCACAAGGGTGAGCTTGTCCTCGGGGAAGACGCCCGTCATGTACCAGTTGCGCTTGACACTCGTCATGGTGCGACCCATCGAGCCGTGATACTGACGGCCGTCGGGGTCGGTGCACTGGCCGCCGAGGTACACGGCAACGCGGCGCTTATCGGTGGCGCGGCCCCACGGCGTGAGGAGCACGATGGCGATAAAGACCACGATGGCGGCCATGATGAGCATGTTGTCGACGCCGATGAGCTGCGGCATGACGTGGTAGACGCCCTCGAGATAGGGGCCGACGACCGCCTGCGAGATCACCGGCAGGAGCACGCAGCAGGCGATGAGCAGGCACGAGATGAACCCGATGGCCGCCCACTCGCTCTTGTGCACGCCGCCCTCGACGTTCTCGGCCTTCTGCGCCACGCCGGCGAGCTTGCCGAGCCACTTGGCCCAGAAGAAGAAGGTCGCGGCCGAGCCAAAGGCGAGCAGGATGAGGAAGACCACGTTGCCGGTCTCGGCAAACGAGACGAGCGTGGCCCACTTGGAGATGAGCATGCCGAAGGGCGCTACGAACATACCCATGATGCCGAGCATCATGAAGCGGGTGAGGCGCGGCAGACGGCTGAAGAGGCCGTCCATGTCCTCGATGTTGCGCGAGCCGATGCGGTGCTCGACCGTGCCCACGCACAGGAAGAGCGTGGACTTGGACACGGTGTGGAAGATGATGAGGAAGATCGCCGCCCAGACGGCCTCGGCGGTGCCCACGCCCGCGCAGGCGGAGATGAGGCCGAGGTTGGCGATGGTGGAGTACGCGAGCACGCGCTTGGCGTTGCTCTGGGTGATGGCCATGAACGAGCAGAGCACGAAGGTCACGCCACCAATACCCACGACCATGGCCGAGGCGGCCGGGTAGATGAGGTAGAGCGGCGCGAGCTTAACGAGCAAAAAGACGCCGGCCTTGACCATCGTGGAGGAGTGGAGCAGGGCGCTCGTGGGGGTCGGGGCCACCATGGCGCCGAGCAGCCAGCTGTGGAACGGCATCTGCGCGGCCTTGGTGAGGCCGGCGACCGAGAGCAGCATGATGGGCAGGATGAGCGTCGGGGCAAAGACGGAGTTGGCCACGACGGTGAGCGAGGCGAGCGAAAGCGGCAGGCCCCACAGATGGATGATAAAGAGCGCCGCCAAGAAGGCAATGCCGCCGATCATGTTGAGGATAATCTGGCGGAAGGAGTTCTTGATGGCCTCGGGCGTGCGGGTGTAGCCGATCATGAGGAACGAGCACACGGTGGTGATCTCCCAGCCGGTGAACATCCACTCGAGATTGTCCGAAAGCACGATCACGAACATCGCCGAGAGGAACAGGAACATGAGCGCCGCGAAGAAGTGGCGGCGGTCGGGCGCGCCGGCGGGCTCATGATGCTGGAAGTCCTTCATGTAGCCCAGGGCGTACACGCAGATGGCGCTGCCTACGAGGCCCACGATGAGCACCATGATGACCGAGAGCTGGTCGAGGTAGACCGGCTCGGTGAGCATGTGCTCGGCACCCTCGGGCAGCGTGAGGTTGGCGAAGTAGATGACGCCGACCGTCTGCACGAGCCCAAGCACGAGCGCGAGCTTATTCTTGTAGCGAATCGCGAACCAGAGGATCACCGCGCAGAGCACGATGTCGACGATCGTCATCACCCAGGTGATGACGTAGCTCGCCTCCTGCGGCAGGGCGAATGTGGTGTATCCGCCGAGCAGGTGCTGGACCGCGAAGATCACGGACGCGACGCCCGTGACGCCCGCTGCCGCGATGGTGATGACGCCACGCTGACTCTCACTCCTAAAGAGCATCAGCGCGACGGCTGCCACCAAGGGCGCGACGACGAGAAATGCGATGAGACCCATAGCTTTTCCCCTCTTGACCTGAGATTCGGACGCATACAGGCGCCCGAGCCAATATCTTCCGTATTGTACCTGAACGGCGCACACACTTCGCGCACAAATGGGGCTGGTGAGAGCGTCCTCGCGGATGCAGCGCGATGACCCCTACGCTGGGATAATGGCAACCGGGGGGTATTTGCAGCAGTTGGCCCTACTTGGCGGCTACGTGTCCCGGACGTCGGAGCGCTCCCCAGCTCCCCTCTGGGCTCGACGGCCTTCGGCCTCGCTTCGCGACTCGCCCTGAGAGGGGTCAAGTCCGCCCCGACGCGCCAATCTTGCGACGTAGACGTGCGCGTTCGATTCGGGAGGCATGCTGACATGTCATGTCGCACGTGAGACATGGGCCATGGGAAGGCTGAGCCCCGACTTTACCCCTGGGTTCTCAAGAGATGTCAAGCGACTCAGGAGACGTCGAGTGAACCTTCAACCGCACGCAGAGCACTATACAAAAAGCAGGCGGACCGGACGCGTCTCTTACGTCCGGCCCGCCTGTTTTGGTTGCGCCCGTTATGCGCTTGCCGGTACTTCCGGCATGAGCTCCTCAGACATCACTTGGAGCATCTCCTCGAGCTTGGCGAGGTCTTCGGGCGAGAAGCGCTGCTTGATGCGCTCGATCACCTCGTGCACGTACGACGCGCTCACGTTGTAGTAATCGAGGTACTTCTGCGTAGGGCGCAGATGATACTCGCGCCCGTCGCTCTCCGACTGCACCTTCTCAACGTAGCCCTTCTTGATGAGGCTGCCGATCTTGTAAGCGGCGTTGGACGACGAGATGCGCATAAAGGTGGCAAACTCATGCACCGTGGGCGAGCCGAGCGCCGCGATGGCCTCCATGGCAAAGGACTCCACCGTGGTGAGGCTCGCCTCGCGATCTTGGAAGCGGGCGAACGTCTCCATATAAAAGTGCAGTTTGAACTTGCGGTACACGTCGTTGAACCGTTCCTCGAGCAACTCTTTCACCTCGCCGGGCCCTTACTGGCCGTTCTCTCCCGAGCCGAGCGCAAGCGTGAGCTCGGCCGTGGTGGCAACCTTGCCGTCCACGCGCGCCGTGCCCTCCACAAAGGCAAAGGAGCCGCGCGTGCGCACGATGCGCGCCTCGAGCTCGAGCACGTCGCCGGGGCGGACCTGGCGTTTAAAGCGCGCGTCCTTGATCTGGGCGAAGAAGCCGAGCTTGCCGCGGTTCTCGGGCGCGGCGAGCACCGCCACGGCGGCCGTCTGGGCGAGGGCCTCGACGGTGAGCACGCCGGGGAGCACGTGGTACTGGGGGAAGTGCCCGCAGAACACGGGGCTCATCACGCTCACGCAGAGCTGGCCGCGCGCCCACGAGCCCACCTCGCCATCGGTGATGCGGTCGACGAGCGCAAAGGGATAGCGGTGCGGCAGGATCTGCGCGATCTGGTTGGAGTCGAGCACTAGGCGCTCGGAATCAGCCATGAGAACCTTCCTTTCGTGAGAGGAGTCGGGGTGGAGCGCTGGCAGGGGCGACCAGCAGGTTAAGCCCGCGTCAGCGAGGGCGTCCGCAGCGTCGGCCCGGTCCGCGGTTCGTAGAACCGCGGAACTTAGTACTTCTTCATGAGCAGGCACGCGTTGTGCCCGCCAAAGCCGAGCGAGTTGGAGAGCGCGTAGGTGACGCTCGCCTCGCGGCCCTCGTTGGGCACGCAGTCGAGGTCGCACTCGGGGTCGGGCTCCACATAGCCGATGGTCGCCGGCAGGTAGCCGTCGCGCACCGCGAGCGCGGTAAAGATGGCCTCGACGGCACCGGCGGCGCCGAGCATGTGGCCGGTCATGGACTTGGTGGACGAGACCGCGAGCTCGTAGGCGTGATTGCCAAAGACGGCCTTGATGGCCTGAGTCTCGCAGCGGTCGTTGAGCTGGGTGGAGGTGCCGTGCGCGTTGATGTAGTCAACGGCCTCGGGCGCCACGCCGCCGGCATCGTCGAGCGCCTGCTGCATGGCGCGGGCGCCGCCCTCGCCGTTCGGCGCGGGTGCGGTGATGTGGTGCGCGTCGCAGGTGACGCCGTAGCCCACGACCTCGGCGATAATCTGAGCGCCGCGCGCCTTGGCGTGCTCGAGCTCCTCGAGGAGCAGCATGCCGGCGCCCTCGCCCATCACGAAGCCCGAGCGGCGGGCGTCGAAGGGAATGGACGCAGCCGCGGGGTCGTCACCCGTGTGGAGCGCGCGCATGGTGGTAAAGCCGCCGATGGAGAGCGGGGTGATGGCCGCCTCGGTGCCGCCGGCGAGCATGACCTCGGCATAGCCGTCGCGGATGTGGCGGAAGGCGTCGCCCACGGCGTTGGAGCCGCCGGCGCACGCGGTGACGGGGCAGGTGCACATGCCCTTGAAGCCCATCTCGATGGCCACCTCGCCGGCCGCCATATTGGAGATGCCCGAGGGGATATAGAACGGCGAGCAGCGGTCGAAGCCGCGCTTGAGGCAGCTCTCGGTCTGCTTCTCGGTCTCCTCCACGCCGCCGATGCCGGAGGAGACGATCACGCCGGCGCGCGTGGCGTCGATGGCGGTGGTGTCGAGCCCGGCCTGCTCAACGGCCTCGCGGGCGGCGATGAGCGCAAACTGGGCGAAGCGCGCGAGGTGTTTGGCGCGCTGACGGCCGAGCAGCTCGGCGGCATCCCAGTCCTTGACCTCGGCGGCCAGGGTGACCTTGCGGCCGGTGGCATCGTAGCGCGTGATGGGCCCGATGCCGCAGGTTCCGGCGCGAACGGCGTCCCAGCTCTGGGCAACGGTGTTGCCGAGCGGGGTCACGGCGCCCATGCCCGTGATGACGACACGGCGCTTTGTTGAGGTTTCCATGCGTTGCTCCTTTCGGACGTCCCCCGCCGGGGACGGGTTCATAACCAAGCGTGGTAGAGGTGAGAACGAGAAGGACGCCTTTTCCTAGGGCCCGGACTTAGGAGCTAACCCAAGTCTGCCACCCACCAGGTTTGGCGCATGACGGCGAGCGGCCAGTTGGTGAGCCGAGGTGCCCCGAAAGGGGAGCGCCGCGTGCTTAAGGCACGCAAGCGACGGCTTGAGGGGCTAGATGCAGTACCTCAGCAGGCCGAGCGGGCTTCCCAGGTGCGCCGGATCACCCCGAAGCGAGGCGGCGTGCCTGGGGAGCCCGCTACATGCCCATGCCGCCGTCTACGCCGAGCACCTGCCCTGTGATGTAGCGGGCGTCGTCGGAGACGAGGAAGGCGACGGCGTGGGCCACGTCCTCGGGCTCGCCGAGGGCGCGCGCCGGAATCTGGGCGAGCGTGGCCTCGCGGGCGGCCTCGGGCATGGCGTCGGTCATATCGGTGGCGATAAAACCGGGGGCCACGGCGTTAACGCGGATGCCGGCACCGGCCACCTCGCGCGCGAGCGACTTAGTGAGGCCGATGAGCCCCGCCTTGCTCGCAGCGTAGTTGACCTGCCCGGCGTTGCCGTGAATGCCCACGACGGAGCTCATATTGACGATGGCACCCGAGCGAGCGCGCATCATGGGGCGAAGCACCGCCTTGGCCATATAGAACGCGCCGGTGAGGTTGGTGGCGATGACCGCCTCAAAGTCCTCGGCGCTCATGCGCGCGGCGAGCTTGTCGCGCGTGATGCCGGCGTTGTTGACGAGGATGTCCACCCCGCCGAGCTCCTTGGCGGCGTCCACGAGGGTGGCTGCGGCGTCGGCGCTCGCCACATCGGCCTGGATGGCGCGGGCCGCAACACCAAGCGCCTCGGCGGCGGCACGGGTCTCCTCGGCGGCCGCGGCGTTGCCCGCATACGAGAAGACGACGTTGGCACCGCGGGCGGCGAGCTCGAGCACGATGGCCCGGCCGATCCCGCGGCTGCCGCCGGTGACGATGGCCACCTTACCGGCGAGGTTCTGTTGCATAGCTGGGGTTTCCATGGTTCTCCTTCTTGGGTTCCTGGCTCATGTCAGGCAATGGACGGGCGACGCCTGCGCGCCGACCCGGGGCGGGCGCCGCGCGACGCTCGCCTAGCAGGCGGCGAGCTTCTCGGCGAGACCCTCCACGTCGGCGACCGTCTCCACCGGCACGCAGGTGATACCGGGCTCCGTCTTGCGCACGAGGCCCGAGAGCACCTTGCCGGGCCCGATCTCTACCACGCGGGTCACACCGAGCTCGGCTAGACGGTGGATGGTCTCCTCCATGCGCACCGAGCTCTGCACCTGGCGCTCGAGCAGGCCGGGGATGCGGTCGTCCTCGCCGGCCTCGCGGCCGAGCGTGTTAAAGAGCACGGGCACCTCCATGGCGCCGAACGTCTCGGTCGCAAAGCGCTCGCGCAGGGCATCGCCCGCCGGGGCGAGCAGCGAGGTGTGGAAGGGGCCGCTCACCTTGAGGGGGATGCAGCGGCGCGCGCCGGCCTCCTTGGCAAGCGCCGCGGCGCGCTCGACGGCCGGGGCGTCGCCCGCGATAACCGTCTGACCGGGGCAGTTGTAGTTGGAGACCTCGACGGTGCCGAGGTCCTCGGCCATGGCGGCGGCCACGGCCTCCTCAACGCCCGTGTGGTCGAGCCCGAGGATAGAGATCATGGCGGTGTCGCGCCCAGCAGCGGCCTCGGTCATGGCCTGCCCGCGGAAGCGCGCGAGGCGCACAGCCTGCACCGGCTCAAACACTCCCGCGCAAGCGAGGGCGGAGTACTCGCCGAGGGAGAGGCCCGCCGCGTAGGACGGTACGATGCCGCGCTCGGCCAGCACCGCGGCAAGGCCGGCCGCAAAGGCCACCATCGCCGGCTGGGTGTTGGCGGTGAGCGAGAGTTCGGCGTCCGGGCCCTCGAACATAAGGGCCTTAAGATCAAAATCGACGGCGTCGTCCGCCGCGTCGATCACGCGGGCAAAGGTGGGAAACGCCTCGTAGAGGTCGGCGCCCATGCCGGCGTGCTGCGAGCCCTGTCCCGCAAAGAGAAAGGCGGGCGCCAGCTGCTCGGTGGTACTCGGGGTGTTCTCGGTCATGGCTGTTACGCCTCCAGGCTCTCAATTGTGGCCTTGCAGCCGCTCATCAGGTCCTCAAAGATCGCGCGGACGGGGCGCACCTCGGTTACGAGGCCGGCCACCTGGCCGCACATAAAGCTGCCGGTGTCGACGTCGCCGTCAAACACGGCGCGGCGGAGCGACCCGAGCGTGAGCGCCTCGAGCTCGTCGCGCTTGGTGTCGGTGCGCTCGAGCTCCAGGTACTTCTTGGTCATCTTGTTCTTGAGGCAGCGGACGGGCGCGCCAGCCGGGCGGCCGGTCACCACGGTGTCGTTGACGCCCGCCTTGACGACCTTCTCCTTGTAGTTGGCGTGGATGGGGCACTCCTCGCTCGCGAGCAGGCAGGTGCCCACCTGCACACCGCATGCGCCGAGCGCAAAGGCGGCGGCCATGCCGCGACCGTCGGCAATGCCGCCGGCGGCAATCACGGGCAGGTCGACGGTATCCACCACGGCCGGTACGAGCGCCATCGTGGTGGCCTCGCCCACGTGCCCGCCAGACTCGGTGCCCTCGGCGATAATGCCATCGATGTCGAGGCGCGCAAGGCGCTTGGCAAGGATCGGCGCGGCCACCACGGGGAAGATCTTGATGCCGGCGGCCTTCCAGTCGGCCACGTACTTGGCCGGGTTACCGGCGCCGGTGGTCACGACCTTGACGCCCTCCTCCGCAACCACGCGCGCGCAGTCGTCGATGTGCGGGTTCATGAGCATGAGGTTCACGCCGAAAGGTTTGTCGGTGAGCTCCTTGGCGCGACGGATCTGGGCGCGCAGCGACTCGCCGTCGAGGCCGCCGCCCGCCACGAGGCCGAGCGCACCGGCGTTGGAGCAGGCCGCCGCAAACTCGCCGGTGGCGATATTTGCCATGCCGCCCTGGATGATGGGGAACTCCGTCCCAAGGATCTCGTTCAGCTTCTTCATCTGGCTATCGGTTCCTTTCTGTGACTCATTTTGGGACGGGGTTGTTTTGAGTCATGTGCGTCGGGTGACTCACAATAACCCCGTCCCAAAATGACGCATTTACGACGAGGCGACCTCGACCAGGCAGCTTGCCCAGGTGAGGCCAGCGCCAAAGCCCGCCATGACCACGCGCGCCGGCGTGACGAGCGCGCCCGTGCGCACGAGCTCGTCGAGGAGGATCGGCACGCTTGCCGCACTCGTGTTGCCCGTGTGGTCGATGTTGCCGGCGCAGCGCGCCGGGTCGAGCCCCAGCTTGCGCACCGCCACGTCGACGATGCGCTTGTTGGCCTGGTGAAAGACAAAGCGGTCGACGTCGGACGCGTCCACGCCCGCCGCCTGGAGCACCTCGGAGGTGCACTTGGGCAGAACCTCCGTGGCAAAGCGAAAGACCGCGCGCCCGTCCATGGTGAGGTAGCTCGGGCGCGGCTCGCCGGCCTCGTCCACGCTACCCACGCCCGGGGCAAAGAGCGCCTCGTCGTTGCCGCGCGAACCCCAGGTTGCCGTGAGCGCCGGTGCGTCGGCGGCGCGCTCGAGCACCGCGGCGCCCGCGCCATCGCCAAAGAGCACGCAGGTGGAGCGGTCGGAGAAGTCCATCACGCGGCTGAGCTCCTCGGCGCCCACCACGAGGGCAAGCGGCTGGGGCGTGTGCTCGAGCAGGCTCGCCGCCACGTAGAGCGCGTAGACAAAGCCCGCGCACGCGGCGTTGACGTCGAGGCAGAGCGTGTCCTCGGCAAGGCCGAGCTCGCGCTGGAGCAGGCACGCCGTGGAGGGCGTGGCCGCCGCGGGGGTAAAGCTCGCCACGAGGCAGATGCCCACCTCGTCGGCTGTGTGCCCGCTCGCCTCGAGGGCGCGGCGGGCGGCGTCGCGGGCGAGCGTGAGCTCGGACTCGCCCTGCTCGCGGTCGCAATAGCGCCGCGAGCGGATGCCCGTGCGCGTAGAGATCCACTCGTCGGAGGTGTCGACGATCTGCGCGAGGTCGTCGTTGGTGACGGTGCGGCTCGGGAGCGCCGAGCCCGTGCCCACGATGCGCACGCCCGGCACGCGGCCGACCTGCGGTGTGGACTCGGGCGCGGCCGCGGCGTTGGTGTTCATGGCCTCAGTCGCACTCATACGCGCCCTCGCCTCACGGCCGTCGCGCCCATGGCGCGGAACTTGCGGTAGCGGTCCTCGAGGAGCGCCGGCCGGCTCATCTTCTCCAGCTCGGCGAGCTCGCGCGAGATGGCAGTGTCTACCACCTGGAAGAGCGCCTGCGAGTTCTCGTGCGCGCCGCCGGCGGGCTCGGGGATGATCCCGTCGATCACGCCAAGCTCGAGCAGGTCATCGGCGGTGAGCTTCATAACCTCGCAGGCCTCGTCGGCGCGGCTCGCGTCCTTCCACAGAATCGAGGCAAAGCCCTCGGGCGAGAGCACCGAGTACACGGCGTTCTCGAGCATAAGCACGCGGTTGCCCACGGCGAGCGCAAGCGCACCGCCCGAGCCTCCCTCGCCGGTGATGACCGAGACCACGGGCACGGTGAGCGAGCTCATGAGCTCGATCGAGCGGGCGATGGCCTCGCCCTGCCCGTGCTCCTCGGCCTCGAGGCCCGGATAGGCGCCCGACGTGTCCACGAAGGTGATGATGGGGCGGCCGAACTTCTCAGCGGCGCGCATGATACGCTGCGCCTTGCGGTACCCCTCGGGCGAGGCCATGCCAAAGTTGCAGGCGATGCGCTCCTCGATCGTGGCGCCCTTGCGGTTGCCGATCACAGTGACGGGACGCCCGTGGAAGCGGGCGATACCGCCCATGATGCTCGGGTCGTCGGTCTGGGAGCGGTCGCCGCGCTGCTCAAAGAAGTCGCCGAAGAGCGCCTTGATGAACTCGGCCACGCCCGGTCGGCCCGGCTGCCGGGCGAGGGCCACGCGCTGGGCCGCGGTGAGCACGTCCGTCGGGGCGGCATCCGCCGCGGGGCGGGCGACCTCGGCCGGCGCGCCGTCGGTGGCCGTCATGCCGGCCGCCGCCGTGACGCGCTCGGCGAGTGCCTCGGTGTTGGCGAGCTTATCGGTCGTGGGTTCGGTCACGGTTGACACCTCCCTTTCCATGCAGGGCGAGCACGCGGATGAGCATCGAGCGCATCCGCGCGCGCGGAACGACGGCGTCGAGGAAGCCGTGCTCAAGCTGGAACTCGGCGCTCTGGAAGCCCTCGGGGAGCTTCTCGCCGATAGTCTGCTCGATCACGCGCGGGCCGGCAAAGCCGATGAGCGCGCCCGGCTCGGCGAGCATGATGTCGCCCAGGCTCGCAAAGCTCGCGGTGACGCCGCCCGTGGTGGGGTGCGTGAGCACCGAGATGTAGAGGCCACCCTTGTCGGAGAAGCGCTGGATGGCCGCGGAGGTCTTGGCCATCTGCATGAGCGAGACGATGCCCTCCTGCATGCGTGCGCCGCCCGAGGCGGAGAAGATGATGAGCGGCAGGTGGCTCTTGCCCGCACGCTCGATGAGCCGTGCGAGCTTCTCGCCCACCACGGCACCCATGCTCGCCATGAGGAAGCCCGTATCGAGCGCCGCCACGGCCACGCGCACGCCGCCGATCTTGCCGAGACCCGTTACCACAGCGTCGCCGAGATGGGTCTTGGCGTTGAGACCCTTGAGCTTCTCGGGGTAGCCCGGAAAGTCGAGCGGGTCGCGCGAGACGAGGTTGGGGTCGAGTTCCTTAAAGGAGCCCTCGTCGAGGATGATGTGCAGACGCTCGCGCGCCGGCAGCGGGAAGTGGTGCCCGCAATAGGGGCACACGCGCTGGTTGGCGTCGAGCTCCTCCTCGGGGAGGTCGCGCCCGCACGAGGGGCACGTCGTCGCCGCGGTGCGCCGGCTCTCGGTGGCGGCCCCGCCGCGGAGCTTCTTGAGGGCGAGCAGCCGTTGCCGGCGCTCAGCCAGAATTCCGGCCATTTACGCCTCCTTTTCCGTCGCCACGGGGGTGGCGGGGGCAGCGGGCTCGGCCGCCGTGCCGTCGCCGGCCGCGGCGGGCGCCTCGTCGGCCACCGCGGCCTTTTCCGCGGGCTCGGCGGTAGAACCGACAGCGGCCTCGGCCTCCTCGGGCTCAACGCCCGCGCTCCATGCCACGAGCGTGTCGAGGTTCTGGTCGATGAACGAGGTGTCATACGCCCCGCGCACAAACTGCGGATGGTACATGATCTGGTGCAGCAGGTCCACGTTGGTTACGGGGCCGGCCACGATGGTCTCTTCGAGCGCGCGGCGCATGCGCTTGATGGCCTCGAGACGCGTCGGCGCCCAGCAGATGAGCTTGGCGATGAGCGAGTCGTAGTAGGGCGGCAGCTCGCAACCGGCGTAGAGGCCGGTGTCGACGCGCACGCCCGCGCCACCGGGCAGGTGCAGAAAGTCCACGTGCCCGGGCGCCGGGAGGAAGTTCTTCGTCGGGTCCTCGGCGTTGATGCGGCATTCGATAGCGTGGCCGTTGGAACGAATGTCGTCCTGTGTAAAGCTGAGCGAGAGCCCGGCCGCCACGCGGATCTGCTCGCGCACGAGGTCGGTAGCCGTCACGATCTCGGTGATGGGGTGCTCGACCTGGATGCGCGTGTTCATCTCGATGAAGTAGAACTCACCGGAGGGGTCGAGGACGAACTCGATGGTGCCGGCGTTGACATAGTTCGCGGCGCGCGCAGCCGCCACGGCCGCCTCGCCCATGCGGGCGCGGAGCTCGGGCGAGAGCACGCGGGCCGGGGTCTCCTCGATCATCTTCTGGCCGCGGCGCTGGATGGAGCAGTCGCGCTCGCCCAGCTGCACCACGTTGCCGTGGGAGTCGGCCATGATCTGAAACTCGATGTGGTGCGGGTTGAGAACGAGCTTCTCGAGGTACATCTCGTCGTCGTTAAAGCACGCGCGCGACTCGGCGCGGGCCTCCTCAAAGAGCGTCTCAAAGTCCTCCGGATGAAAGACCTTGCGCATGCCGCGCCCACCGCCGCCCGCAGCGGCCTTGATGAGCACAGGGTAGCCGATCTTCTCGGCGATCTTGGCGCCCGTCTTGGCGTCGGGTACGTCGCCGTCCGAGCCGGGCACGACCGGCACGCCCGCGCTCTTCATGAGCTCGCGTGCGGCTGCCTTGTTGCCCATGCGCTCGATGACCTCGGCCGACGGGCCGATGAAGACGATGCCCTCGGCGGCGCAGCGGCGCGCGAAGTCGGCGTTCTCGGAGAGGAAGCCGTAGCCGGGGTGGATGGCGTCGCAGCCCGTGGCCTTGGCCACGGTGAGGATGGCGTCGACGTCGAGGTAGCTCTTGGCCGACGGCGCCGGGCCGATGCAGTAGGCGTGCTCGGCGAGCTGCACGTGCAACGCCTCGCGGTCGGCCTCGGAATAGACCACCACGGGCTCGATGTCGAGCTCGCGGCACGCGCGGAAGATGCGAACGGCGATCTCTCCGCGGTTGGCGATAAGGATGCGTTTGAACATGGCAGCCCCGCCTAGTCCGCGCGATAGCGGATGATGGGCGCGCCGAACTCCACGAGCTCGCCGTCGGCCACGAGGACCTCCTCGATGATGCAGTCGCAGGGGGCCGGCACCTCGCTCATCATCTTCATGGCCTCGAGCAGGCAGACGGTATCGCCCTTCTTAACGTGGTCGCCGGGCTGCACGTACGGGTCCTTGTCGGGCGCCGGGGCGGCGTAGAAGACGCCCACGAGCGGCGCGGTGATGCAGGTGCCCTCGTCTGCGGCGGCTGCGGGCGCGTCGGCGGTCGCCGGAGCCTCGGCGGGCACGGCGGGCGCGGCTACCGGTGCGAGCGGCGCCGGGGCGGCCACCGGGGCGGCGGGGCCGGCGAGCTGCACGACCACGGGCGCCGGTGCGGCTGATGCGGCAGCCTCACCGCGCTCGAGCTCGAGCTCGAGGCCTTCCCACGAAACCTTGAGGCGCGTGGCGCTCCCCGCTTCGAATCGATCCATCAGGTCGTAGATGTCTTGAACCTTTACGCCCACGGGAATCCCCCTTTGGTCTCTCTTCCCCTTCTTCCGGGCCCCTCGGCCCTGCCGCCCGCGACTCTGCGTTTGGCGCCGGGGCAGACGCTCTGCCCCCTGTTAGACGACGGGCGCCGGCGATGGCCCTTGTGGCCATGCCCGCGCCCGTGCGTAGCTGCGCCGCTTAGACGTGCGGCGCGGCAAAGCTCAATTAGGCGAGCTTGTTCTCGATGTAGTCGGCGAGGTCGCCCACAGTCTTGAACTGGTCGAGCTCGGTGTCGTCGATCTCGACCTCAAAGGCCTCCTCGAGGGCCATGACGAGCTCCATGGCGGCCAGCGAATCGGCGCCGAGATCCTCCTCGAGCTTGGCCTCGCGGGTGACCTTCTCAAGGTCGCAACCGACGGTCTCGGAGATAACCTCGCACATCTTCTCGAAATCCATGATCAGTCCTTTCCGGGCGCGCCGGGCACCCCTTTGTCGCGTGCGGCGCCTCGCGACGACACACCCTCCCAAAACTTAGTTAAAGTATTTTAGTTAAAAGATTTGAGATAATGGCGGCGCGGGCAAGGTTGCCGCATCTCCTCGCGGCCTACATAACTCCGCGTTAACTGGCACTTTGTCAACGGCGCACGGCAGAGGGAGGCTGTTTATGGCCGTGGGGGCAGATTGATTTGTCACGCAGCGGATAAACCTGTCACTATGGTCACATCGCGTTTAAGGAGGTACCCATGAAGCAGCTGCTCATCCGCGCCGACGATATCGGCTATTCCTACGCCGTCAACGTCGGCATCGCCCGCACCGTGCACGAGGGTCTCGTGCGGTCGGTGGGCGTTATGCCCAACATGCCCGAGACGGCCCGGGGCGTCGAGTGGGTGCGCGACTCCGATATTGCCATCGGCCAGCACACCAACGTCTGCCTGGGGCGCCCATGCGCCGACCCTGCCAAGATTCCCAGCCTGCTCGGGCCGGATGGCTGCTTTAAGAGCAGCCGCGAGTACCGCGCCAAGTACCAGGAGGGCGAGGACTTCGTAGACTTTGACGAGGCCGTGACCGAGATCGAGGCGCAACTTGCGCGCTTCCTCGAGGTCGTGGGGCGCGACCCCGACTACTTTGAGGCGCACGCCGTGATGAGCGACAACCTCAACCGTGCCATCGCCTACGTGGCCGAGCGGCACGGCTACAAGAACCAGCCCGCCTCGTTTGACCCCACCGCCACGGTTGTTTGCGGGTCGACTCCTGTGCGGATGGTCCTGCGTTCCATGACCCCCGGCTACGACCCGGCCGCTTGCATCAAGGAGACCGTCGAGACCATGGCGGACGGCGAGACCGTCGTCTTTGTGGCGCATCCCGGCTATCTCGACCAGTTCATTCTCGAGAACTCGTCGCTCACCACCGACCGTACCAAGGAGGTCGATGCGCTTATCTCGCCCGAGCTCCGCACCTGGCTCGAGGCACAGCCCGACCTCAAGCTCATCGACTACCGCGACCTGTAGGCGACGCAAACAGCTTTCCTAGCGCCGCCTTAGAGCAAAACGTCGAGAACTCGACAGCAGTTTTGTCGAGTTCTCGACGTTTTTGTTTGTCGAGTTGTCGAGCTCGTCGAGTCGACGCAGCCCCCACCCTGGTTGGGCCGAGTTTTCCAGGTACCGCAGGTTGGCCCGAAAAAGGAGGAAGCGCGCCTTAGGGCGGCGACCGACGATTGAACGGCAAGATCGGGTTCCTGAGGAAGCCGGCCGCGGGCTACTCCGTGCGCAGGGCCGTAACCGGATCCTTCTTCGCCGCCATGCGGCTCGGCGCCAAGCCGGCCACCCACGAGAGCACGACCGAAATCACCACGAGCGCCACGCCGGCAACCGGCGGCACCGCCGCCAGGTTCTCCACGCCGGCAACCGCGTAGATGATGGCGTTGGCGGGAATGTCGAGCAGCACCGTCACCCCAATTCCCAGCAGGCCGCTCACCAGGCCGATGATGAACGTCTCGGCCGTGAAGATCCGACTCACGTCGCGCTTGCTCGCGCCGATGGCGCGCAGGATGCCGATCTCTTTGGTGCGTTCGAGCACCGAGATGTAGGTGATGATGCCGATCATGATCGAGCTCACCACGAGCGAGATGGCCACAAACGCGATGAGGATGTAGGTGATCGCGTTCACGATGTCAGTCACGCTCGACATGAGCATGCCCACGATATCGGTGTACTGGATCTCGGTCCCCTCGCCGTCGGCCGCAACCTGGTCGTTATAGTCGTCGATGAGCTGGTCGATCTTCTCCTTGGCCTCAAAGTCGACGGGGTAGATGCTGATGGTCGAGGGGTCGGAGAGACTATCTTTGCCCAAGATCTCGAGGTTGCCCTCGTAGGTGGCGTTGTCGGTCTGCTCGCTCATCCGCTCAGAGAACGCCTCGGCGATATCCTCGTCGCTCAGGCCCTCGTCGCGCAGGCCGTCGATATAGCTCTGCAGCTGATCGGCCTGGTCGCTCGGCATCTGACCGATCATGGCCTCGATTTCGTCCATGGTGAGCGAGACCCCCACGTCGTCCGAGAAGGGCAGGCCCGTAAAGATGTCCGTCGTGGGGTCGGCCTCCTGTGCCTCCACCGCCGGGCTCACGTCGACTTCCTCGATCACGTGCTCGGTGAGCGCCGGGGTGTAGAGCACCATGCCCCAGTTGGACAGGCTCGAGTCCTCGGTCTGCCGCGCGATGCCGACGATCTTGACCTCCTCGGCACCGTCGATCACGTTGGTCATGTAGGCGTCGTCGTCGCTCATGTCGGCCCACGTTCCATCCGCCCGCTCGGCGTACTTGGCGCTCTCGGGCACGAGCTTAAAGGTGAGGCCCAGAAGATCGTCGTAGCTGTAGCTCGTCTGCGGGCTCGACTCCACCGTCTCGCCAGCCAGCACGTCGGCCATCATGCCGCGCAGCTCGCTTTGGTCCATAAGGCCGAGCGCGTAGAGCGTGTAGTCCGAGATGCGCCCGTTCTCGTCGGTCAGTATCAGCATCTCGTTCCAGGCGCGCGGCAGCTCGCCCGCCTCGAGGGTAAAGTCGCGCGACCACGCGTCCTCGTTGGGCATGAGCTCGTTAAAGACGTCGTACGAGGACCCCATGCTCGAGACCATCTCGGTCTGGGTCTCGCCCATCGAGATGCCGAGCGCGTCCATCACGGTGGCAGGGTTGACCTGCACCGGGCCGTCAGAAGTATCGGAGGCATAGAGGTTGATGGGCGTAGAGTAGCTGTACTTGATGGAGGTGGTGAGCTCGTCGATGTCGCCGGGGTTGGAGTCGAGCCACTCCTTGATGGCCACCATGTCGTTCTCGTTGGCGCCGGCCGCCGCGCTCGAGATCATGTTGGTCACCAGGTCGCGCGAGAGCACCTCGCCGTCGGCCGCCTCGGTGGCGGCGTTCGCGGCGGTGCCCATCATCGAGCTCATCATGCTCGCCATGTCCATGCTTGTGGCGTTGATGGTGAGCGGGTAGCTGCCCATGGTGGACTGCTCGGTCTCGGCGATGTAGTTCTGCGCGCCGTCGGAGAGCGAGAGAATCAGCGCGATGCCGATGATGCCGATCGATCCGGCAAAGGCCGTGAGGAAGGTCCGTCCCTTCTTGGTCATGAGGTTGGTGAACGAGAGACTGAGCGCCTGGCGAAAGCTCATCGAGCGCTTGCCCTTGCGCGCGTCGGCCACGGCGTGGGCCTGCACCTGCTCGGGCGTGAGGCGCTCGCGCGCGGCGTCGACCGGTGCGGTGTCGCTCGTGATGAGGCCGTCCTGGATGCGCACGATGCGGTCGGAGTAGCGCTCGGCCAGCTCGGGGTTGTGCGTGACCATGATCACCAGGCGGTCGCGCGAGAGCTCCTTCAAGATCTCCATAACCTCCACGGAGGTGTCGGTGTCGAGCGCGCCGGTGGGCTCGTCAGCAAGGATGATCTCGGGGTCGTTGACGATGGCACGGGCGATGGCGACGCGCTGCATCTGTCCGCCCGAGAGCTGGTTGGGTTTCTTTTTGAGGTGGTCGCCCAGGCCCACGCGGCGCAGCGCCTCCTCCGCACGGCGGTGGCGCTCGGCGGCGGGCGTGCCCGAGAGCACGAGCGCCATCTCCACGTTGGCGATCACCGTCTGGTGCGGGATGAGGTTGTAGCTCTGAAAGACGAAGCCCACGCTGTGGTTGCGGTAGGTGTCCCAGTCGCGGTCGAGGTAGCTTTTGGTCGAGCGGCCGTTGATGACGAGATCGCCCTTGGTGTACTGGTCGAGCCCGCCGATGATGTTGAGGAGCGTGGTCTTGCCGCAGCCGGACTGACCGAGGATGCTCACGAACTCGCGGCCGCGGAAGGCGACCGAGATGCCCTTGAGCGCGTGGACGACGGTGTCGCCGGAGGGATAGTCCTTGGTGATGCCTTTGAGTTCGAGCACGGAAGTGCCTTTCTATGCACGGCGGGCGGCACTGCGTCCGTAACGCGCCCCGTAGAGTCAGATGTGCATCATGGTACCCATTTTTGAGAATAGGGGGACGGGTGCGTTTTTCTCACTCTGGGCCGTGGCGTCTGCCGCCACGGCCCAGAGTGAGAAAAACGCACCCGTCCCCCTATTCTCAAAAACGGGGCCGCGGCGCACGGCCACGACCCCGTCTGATGCACGATGTGCTGAGCGCCTCCAGGCTACTCGGCGACCTCCTCGGTCACCTCAGCCTCGACGACCTCGACAGCCTCGGCGTCGGCCTCAGCGGCCTCCTCCTCAGCCTCGGCCTCGGCGGCGTCAACGCCGACGAGGACCGTCACCGTGGCGCGAATCTCGCGGTAGAGCGAGATGTCGACCTGGTGGACACCGGCAACCTTGATGGGCTTGCCGAGCTCGACGCGCTTGCGGTCGACCTCAACGCCCAGCTGGTCCTTGATCGCGTCGGCGATCATGGCAGCGGTCACCGAGCCAAACAGGATGCCCTCGTCGCCAACCTTGGCGTCGACGGTAACCTGCTTGCCCTCGAGGGTCTCCTTGAGCGCGTTGGCGTCCGCCAGACGGACGGCCTCGCGCTTGGCGATGTTGTTGCGGCGCTCATCGAGCTGCTTGAGATTGCCCTTGGTAGCCGCAACGGCGAGCTTCTTGGGGAAGAGGTAGTTCTCGGCGTAACCCTGGGCCACGTCCACGACGTCGCCTTCGCCACCCTTGCCCTTGATCTCACCAAGAAGAATGACTTTCATGAGATCTCCTTTACGTGTGCGCTACTAGCCGCGACGACGCTCACCGCGGGAGGAAACCACGGGAACGGTGTACGGCAGCAGGGCCATCTCGCGGGCGCGCTTGATGGCGTTCGCGATGTCATGCTGATGCTGCGTGCAAGCGCCGGTGACGCGACGCGGCTTGATCTTGCCGCGGTCGGTCATGTACTTACGGAGGAGCTGAGTATCCTTGTAGTCGATGTACTCAGTGCCCTCCTTGCAGAACTGGCAGTACTTACGACGCGGCTGACGTGCTGCAAAATCATTAGCCTTAGCCATGTCAAAATACCTTTCTTCTGGCAGGGGGCCGGAGCCCTCCACCCGCGGCGTGGCGTGTGGCCAGCCGCTCTACCTTAAACATCCGCACGGGCGGGGTGCGCTAGCGCCCCTGTCCGGCTCTATCGTGCGCAAGCGCTCGCTAGAACGGGATGTCCTCATCGTAGACATCCGCCGCAGGCGGAACCTGCACGGGTGCCTGGGGCTGCGGCGCCTGGGCCTGCGGGGCCGCATAGCCGCCGGACTGCGCGGGAGCCGGGGCGTACCCGCCCTGACCCTGCTGGCCGCGGCTCATGAACTCGATCTCATCGACGATGACCTCGAGCTTGCTGCGGCGCTGGCCGTCGCGCTCCCAGCTGCTGTAGCGGAGCTTGCCCTCGATGGCGACCTTGGAGCCCTTGGAGAGATAGCGGCTCACGGCCTCCGCGCGGGAGCCAAACATGGTGCAGTCGACGAAGTTGGGGTAGTCCTCCCACTCGCCGGTCTGCGGGTTGCGCCTCCGGTCGTTGACCGCAACGCCGAACGACAGCACCTGCGTGCCACCGGCCGTCATGCGGAGCTCGGGGTCACGGGTCAGGTTGCCGGAGATGTTAACTCGGTTGATGCTCATGCGTGCTCACTACCTCTCAGTGTCGGGCCGCACGCGTGGTGCCAGCCCATGGCCGCACCGGCAGCGCCGGACGGCCCTTCTCGCGCAGACTTACTCCATGTCGTCGCGGCGGACGATCATGTGACGCTCCACCGCATCGGTGATGCGGAGAACGCGGTCGAGCTCAGCGATCTGAGTCGGGTCTGCATGGAAGTTGATGAGGGTGTAATCACCTTCGGTGAGGTTGTTGATCTCGTAGGCGAGCTTGCGCTTGCCCCACTCGTCAACCTTGTCAACCGTGCCGTTGCCCTCAGCGATCGTGGTGTCGATACGCTTCATCACCGCGAGACGGGTCTCGGGGTCGAGTGCGGGATTGACAAAAAACAGCAGTTCATAAGCCTTCATGTGGTCACCTCCTCTGGGCATAAGGCTCCGGGTCGTGAAGGTGCGCCCGAAGCAGGAAAGGACTTCGCTACTATAGCCGCTTGCTGCCGTTTTCTCAAGGATGCGCTTCACTGCCCCCATGACCTCCACATCTTGTTGTGCCGCTCGCTGCGCCGTCCGCCGCGTGTTCTTAGGGTCCCCTGCGCATCTAACCACTTTCTGACCAGAATCCTGCGGAATCTAACCACGGTCTGACCATGTTCCAGCCGTTTTCTGACCGCCGCAGGTCGCAGGGCACGTGAACTGGTCTAGGCCAGTGGCTCTACCAGCTGCGAGGCCCGCGCAAAGCGCCACGCAATCTTCACATGGCCGTGTACCGGGCGGGCATTGTCCGGCACTCGACAGCAAAAAGCCCGGCACCGCAGGGGTGCCGGGCTTGCAACTCAAATGGAGCGGGTGACGGGATTCGAACCCGCGGATACCAGCTTGGGAAGCTGGGGCCTTACCACTTGGCGACACCCGCATATGTCTTTGCCGGGCAAACCGGCGCAGGCGATAGTATACCGTGCCCGTTTTTTCCGGGCAAGGTGCACTTGGGGACGTGTTCCATTTGACCCATTCCGGCGCCCCCCTAGTTACAGAAATCTAGCAATTTCCAATCACCCGAGTTGAGCCTGAATTGAACTCAACGCCGATTGATCGGTCGGGGGCTTCCGACCAGGCCGCATTCCCCAAAAAGGACAAGTGCCTCTGGCAAGACCAATGCCCGCTAGATGCGCATAACATAACCGTCCTTGCGCGGAGCGGCCGAGCCCTCGGGTCCCGCGGCGTATCCCAAGGCGATGGCGCCCACGCCGCGCAGCGTCTCGGGCAGGCCCCACTCCCTGAGGAGCGCCTTGCCCTCAGCGCCGTCGAAGATCTCGCGCTCGCGGTGGATCCAGCAGCTGGAGAGCCCCAGGGCGTGCGCCGCGAGCATGAGGTTCTCCAGCACGCAGGAACCGTCCTCCACGAAGGTGCCGCGCCCGCCGTCGGCGAGCACGACCACGATGACCGGGGCGCCATAGTACGGGTCGGTGTCCTTTCCCATGACGGCAGCGTTGAGCCGACGCAGGCGCTCGCGGGCACCGGGGTCGGCCACCGCCACGATCACCGGAGACTGGTGGCCGCCGCCGGTGGGCGCGAAGGTGCCCGCCTCGAGCACCTGATCGAGCAGTTCCTCCGGCACAGGCTCCGCCGTGTACGAGCGCACGCTGCGACGCGTTTTGATGAGGTCGATGAGGTTATTTGCCATGATGTCGTGCCCTTTCTCCCACCGGTACCGTCTATACAGAAAAGCCGCCCGTCTGCCAATGGCAGGCGAGCGGCGAAAAGATGACGGTATCCGGAAAAATCCGCTGTGATTTTCGAGACCCATTATGGCCTCGAAGCCAACGCTGTCAAGAGCCGGTGACGATCTGGCCCTCCTTGCTTGACATTCCCAAAGAGACTCCATACAGTTAAACGGTTTAAAAATCGTGTGGACTTTTCTGGGCGCAAGTCACCTTTTTGCCACGCAACCGAGCTTCGGTTGCGTGGTTTTTGTTTGCCGGCAATATCCGACAGCATGACCTCCTTTCCGACGGCTCGAACCGTGTGAAACCGATCCCGCGCAAAGCGGGCAGAGGAAGGAGAGGATATGAGAAACGCGATTGACCCACAGGCTCCCCTCACGAGCGCCCCGTCCTCGGGACAGCGGCAAATGATTGCGGCGCTGCAGGTCTTCGCCGGCGGCGCCTGCTATGGCGCGATGGCCACCACGTACAAGCTCGCCTACGCGGCGGGCTTTACCTCTGCGCAGGTGGTGGCAAGCCAAGCGTGGTTCGGCTGCCTGTTCTTTGTGCTTGCAACGGCCGTAAAGCTGACACGCGGCGGACGTTTGGTCCGTCTTACGGGCACGCAGGTGCTCAAGCTCATGGGGCTCGGCGCCCTCACCTGCACCACCTCGATCCTGTACTGCTACGCCATGAGCGTGCTTCCCGCGCCCGTGGCGCTCACGCTGCTGTTCCAGTTCACCTGGATGGGGCTCGTCTGGCAGACCATCATGACGCGCCGCGCACCCAAGCCCCTCGAGATCGCCTCGGCGGCGGTCATCGTGTTTGGCACCGTGTTCGCAAGCGGCGTCTACAAGACAGGACTCGCCGGCTACGACCCCGTTGCCCTTGCTTGCGCCCTCGGCGCAGCCGTGACCTGCTCGCTGTTCGTCACGTTTTCCGGCAAGGTCGAGGTGGGCTGCTCCAACGAGCAGCGAGGCGTCATCGTGTGCCTCGGCGCGGGCATCATGTCGCTCACCGTGTGTCCCGACTACCTCGTCTCCGGCGTCGTCTTCCAGGGCATTCTGCCCTTCGCCGCCGTAGCGGGATTCTTCGGCCTCATGTGCCCGGTGCTGCTCTTCGGCCTGGGCTCCCCGCACCTGCCCGCCGGCCTCTCCACCGTCATGGCGGCCGCCGAGCTCCCCGCCGGTCTCTTTATCGCCATGATCGTGCTCGGCGAGCCCCTCGGCGTCATCGAATGGCTGGGCGTGGTCGTTATCCTCGCCGGCGTGTGCCTTGCGCAAGTGCCCACGCTGAGAGGGGTCCGCTCACAGAGACCGACGGTATAGCCGGCAAGGCCGAGCCCGAAGCCCCCTCATGGCTATAGGGTCGTCTCGCACCGTGCCGTCCGCCACATGTCCAAGCGCCATCCATCAGGGGCGGTGCCCGATAAGAAGGAGAGACCATGCCATTTCCCAAAGGATTCTTATGGGGCGGGGCAACCGCCGCAAACCAGTGCGAAGGAGCGTATGACGTTGACGGCCGCGGCCTTGCCAACGTAGACGTTATCCCGCACGGCCCTGAACGCAATGATGTGAGCCGCGGCATCAGACGCATGCTCGACTTTGAGCCGGGATACTATTACCCAGCTCAGACGGGTATCGATTTCTACCATCACTACGAGGAGGACATCGCGCTCTTTGCCGAGATGGGCTTTACGGTGTTTCGGCTCTCGATCGCGTGGTCTCGCATCTTTCCCCAAGGGGACGAAACCGAGCCCAACGAGGCGGGCCTTGCGTTTTACGAGCGCGTGTTTCGTTGTTGCCGCGCACACGGTATCGAGCCCCTTGTGACCATCACGCATTTTGACTGTCCCATTCATCTGGTCAAACCGTACGGGGCTTGGCGCAACCGCAAGCTCATCGACTTCTATCGACGGCTCGTTACCGTGCTCTTTACGCGCTACAAGGGACTTGTGCGCTGGTGGATCACGTTTAACGAGATGAACATGATTCTGCATCGGCCGTTCATGGGGGCGGGCATCGTGCTCGAGGAAGGCGAGAACCCGCTTGAAGCGGAATACCGCGCCGCCCACAACGAGCTTGTGGCGAGTGCCTGGGCCACCAAGATCGCCCACGAGATCGATCCGGAAAACAAGGTGGGTTGCATGCTCGCCGCAGGCAGTTACTACCCCTACAGCTGTCGCCCGGAGGACGTGCGCGCCGCTCAGGTAAAGAACCAAGAGAACTACTTTTTCGTGGACGTTCAGGCGCGCGGGGCCTATCCCGGCTACGCGCTGAAGATGCTGGAGCGCGAGGGAATCGACGTGGGCATGACCGAGGAGGATCGCCGCGTCCTTGCCGAAAATACCGTGGACTTTATCTCGTTCAGCTACTACTCGAGCCGCTGCATCGCCGCCGACCCCGCAACGGCAGGGGGCATTGCCGAGGGCAACGCCTTTGCAGGAGTGGAGAACCCCTATGTGCGCCAAAGCGACTGGGGCTGGATCATCGACCCACTCGGCTTTCGTATCACCATCAACGACCTCTGGGACCGCTATCAAAAGCCACTCTTTGTAGTAGAGAACGGGCTGGGAGCCCACGATGAGGTCAAATCCGACGGCACCATCGACGACGACTATCGCATCGACTATCTCCGCGAGCACATCGGGGCCATGCGCGACGCCATTGAGGAGGACGGTGTGGAGATGCTCGGCTACACCACGTGGGGTCCGATCGACCTGGTCTCCGCGGGCTCGGGAGAGATGGAGAAGCGCTACGGCTTTATCTATGTAGACCGCGACAACCTGGGGATGGGCACCCTTGCGCGCTCAAAAAAGAAAAGTTTCGACTGGTACCGCAAGGTCATTGCCACAAACGGCGCTGACCTTCAATAAGGCTGCCGCGGCCTCCGGACGTCCGGCCGGAGGCCGCGGCCGACAGGGATAATGCGGTTATCTAAGAAAAATGAACGAGATCGGAATGCAGGGGGGCGAACATCATGGAACTGAAGAAGATGAGGGGACGCAGGCGGCGCTTGGCCGCGCGGGAGGCGCGGTGGCTCGCCCATGCCGCGCCGCTTGCGCACAGCGCGCGCACGGCAACGGCCACGAGCGCGACGGCAGCCGTGACGAGAAGGCTTTCGTGCGTCACCTCGTGCGCAAAGACGAGGCCGAGCAGGCGGCAGATCACGAGCGCCGTTTGCGCGCTGGATGTCGGCGAGGGTCACGTGCTCGTTGCGGAACCGCGCCGCAGGGTTCTCGTCGGTTACCGGCTCGATCCAGCGGCGGCGAGCTCGCAGGCCGCGTAGAGGCAGTTGCCCGTCCCGGTAAAATACAGCAGCATACTGGTCCTTTCCGGTAGCACGTTACCATGCAGTTCTAACGCTATCATCGGGTGAGGACGACTCACCCCGGACCGTCTCGGGGCGCATCAAGCAAAGGAGGCAGCCATGGAATTCGAGCAGCTGCGTCAGCTCGACGCCATCGCCCGCACCGGCTCGTTCTCCGCTGCGGCAGCGGAGCTCCACACCTCGCAGCCCGCCGTGAGCCGCTCCATGCGCGCCCTCGAGCACGAGCTGGAGTGCGAGCTCTTTTCCCGGTCGCGCAACAAAGCCGAGCTCAACGAGGCGGGCACGCTCGCGGTGCGCCACGCGCGCGCCATCCTCGCCGAGGAGCGACACATGCGCGACGCCTTTGCCGAGCTCGCCCGCACCAGCCGCACCCTCACCGTGGTCTCGGTCGCACCGGCGCCCGTGTGGCGGCTCACTGAGCGCGTTGTGGCCCTCTTGCCCGGCACCATTCTCACCTCGGAGGTCGAGCAGCACGAGGAGGAGGTGGAGCGCCGCCTCCTCGATCGCTCTGCCGACCTCGTGATCACCCGCCGACCCATCACCCTGCCCACCGTGCGCTGCGTGCCCTTTATGACGGAGAGCCTCTCCGTCTACGCGCCGCGCACAAGTCCCCTCGCCGGGCGCCACAGCGTGAGCTTCTCCGAGCTCGACGGCAGCACCTTTTTAATGAACGCCGCCGTGGGGTTTTGGGGCGAGGTGGTGCGCGCCGCCATGCCAAACGCACGCTTCATCGAGCAGCGCGACGGACGTGTGCTGGGCGACCTCGTCCGCACCACCGATATCCTCGGCTTTGTGACCGACATCACGCAGGCCGAGCGCAGCGGCGCGGAGGACGCGGCGCGCGTGAGCATCCCCATCGAAGACGCAGAGGCACACGCGACCTTCTACGCGGTTGCCTTGAGTGATGCCCCGCGCACCGCTCTCGACATCATCGACATCATGGGTACCCGATAGGAGCGCTCGGATAGAGCCGGGCCGCCGGGGCGGGCGGCATGCTGCGGTTTTGACTCATTTTGGGACGGGGTCAAAATGAGTCACTCGGAACGGGCGCGCGAACGCCTTTAATCAGTGCTTCCCTAGTACACGAGCGCACAGAAGCTGAACTGCACGAGCTTCCAAGCTTCGCCGTCGCCCGGCACATAGACCTCCGTCACGGCGAAGTGATGGGTGGTCTCCTCGCCGTTGAGGAGCAGGGTGTAGTTGCAGTCGGTGATGATGACCACCGTGGAATCCGCCGGTCCGCACAGACGCGCCTCCTGGTTGTTGATGGTGATATCCGTGGGCCGAAAGACGCCGTCCGCAAATGCCGCTGCCTCCTCCTCGAGCCCGCACGTCACCCCGATGTGCACAAAGCGGCACGCTGGATCGGCGATGGCGTGCATCGCGGACACATCGGACCGACGCATGGCGTCCCAGAAACGCCCGGATGTCTCCCGCACGGCGCTCAGACGGTTGTTCTCGCTCTCGTTCATGCTGGCTTCCTTTCTCTTGATGCGTCCCAGTTTCGCTATCGGTCGCGGTTCTCCCTACTCCTGCGCATCAAAGTCGGGGCGCATGGCCAGGTAGCCCGCAAGCGCCTCCTCGGTGGCGGTGTAGTAGGTCTTAGTGCCGTCGAGGCGGGCGATCTGAGTCATCTCGTCGTCAGTGAGCGCGAAGTCGAAGATGTCCGCGTTGTCGGCGATGTGCGCCGGGTTCTTGGAGCCCGGGATGATGGAGGTGCCCATCTGCACATGCCAGCGCAGGATCACCTGGGCCGGGGTCTTGCCGTACTTCTCGGCGAGAGCGGCGAAGACGGGCTCCTCCTGAAGGCCCCTGTCGCCGTGGCCGAGCGGGTACCACGCCTCGATGACCGTGCCGTACGGCGTGAGGTAGGCGCGCAGGTCGCGCTGGGCGTGGTAGGGGTGGCACTCCACGGTCACGAGCTGCGGCTTGATGTCGGCGGCCTCGATGATCTCGGCGATCTTGTCCTGCGGGAAGTTGGAAAGGCCGAGGGCGCGCACCTTGCCCGCGCGGTACGCTTCCTCCATCGTGCGCCATGCGGCAAGGTAGTCGCCCACCGGCTGGTGCAGGATGAGCATGTCGACGTAGTCGAGCCCCAAACGTTGGAGCGTGGCGTCCACCGCCGGCATGCCCGCGTCGTAGATGCTCGGCCAGAGCTTGGTGGAGACAAAGATCTTGTCGCGCGCGATGCCGCTCTTGGCGATGGCGCGGCCCACCGCTCGCTCGTTCATGTAGGCGTTGGCGGTGTCGATGTGCTCGTAGCCCGCCGCGAGCGCCGCTGTCGCGGCGGCCTCCGCCTCGGCCGGGGTCATGAGGAAGGTGCCCAAACCCTCGATGGGCATCTCTACGTCGTTGTTGAGCTTTAGATACTCCATGGTCTCCTCGCTTTCTGACTTGGCGGAGCGCGGCGCCCCTCCCGTTTGCCAAGACCATGGTCCCGCCAGGCGCGGACCCCGTACAGACAGCGATTCGACATGCCACTATGCACTCAGCGCATAGTCGATCCGGGGTGCTGCGTGTCACCTGACGCGCCCATGGATGGGAACGAGCATTGGTCCACACAGCAGGCCACTTGAGCCCCGCTCGACGCGCCAAACAAGTGAGCAAATGGGGGCGCGCTCCCCTCAACACACGCAAAATGGGTCAGACGGAACACGTCCCCAAGTGGCCCCCAACTGACCCATGGCCTAGTCGTCGTCTTTGAACAGCACCTTGTAGAGCGCCGCGGCGTCATAGATGTCGCGCGCCGTGAGGCCGAGCAGGATTATCGGCAGGATGATCAACATGAATATAAAGGTCGCAATCTCGACGACAAAGGTCCTGACCGCCGGCGCGATCACGTTGAGGACGAACATGACCACCAGATAGCCAACACCGGCGAGCACCGCAGCGAGCACCAGCGCCCCCAGCTGCACGCCCAGCGCGCGCAACGACTCGGGGGCAAACTTGATCCGGTTTCCCACCAGCCATACCGCCGCATGGATGCCCAGCAAGATGAGCATGACGTAGATGCCCGGCATCTGGTAGCTCCGCACAACCTCGGAATACGGGTCGAGCTTGCTCAGCTCCTCATACAGCATCGCAACAAGTATCAGCATCCAGCCCACGCAGAACACGTAGAACTTGTTGCGCACAAACTCACTGTTCTCAAACCTCCTGCGGCTGCGCTTGCGCATCTTTTTCTCCATGACAATCCCCCCTTGTCTCTGGGCGCGCCCCGCCGTCGGCAGCTGCAGGCCCCGCTGGCCGTGCGCCGCCCCGCCCTGCTACTGCGATGCGGCGCCGCCCGCTGCAAGCTCGGCTATCAACTCGTCAAACATCGCGAGCGTCCGCTCCTTGGCATATACGCAGCGACTCATGGGCAGCAGCTGGATAAAGTCGCGGAACGCCCGACCGATCCCCGGCTCCGCGATGTGCACGTTGCAGACGTAGGCACCGCCCTCAAACCACTGCGTCGCGTACACGTGTAGGCCGTACGCCGCATCTGCGGTAAAGGTGAGATACGGCGGAATGGAGAGCTCGCCGGGATCTGCCATGCAACCCGTCACAACGTCGGCCGCAATATCTGCGCGCAGAGCCGAGAGAAAGGCGAGCCGGGTATCCACATCGATGGGCGGCACCATATCGGCAGGCAGGTCGGCCAGCACGCCGGTATGCGCCAACGCACGCAGCCCCTCCTCGGTAAAGATCGTGCAGTAGGGCCCCGAGAGCTCGCGCAATCGCCCAAAGCGCCGGTCGCAGAGCTCAACAAGCTCGGCGCGATGCGGCGCATCGGGCACGAGGTAGCGTTCCACCAGCTCGCGCGTGTAATACCGACCGGGGCACGGCTGCGACATGATGGTGAAGTACCCGTCGGTGCCGGTGCCGTCCATGTAGGAGTCCAAGACGGCGGCGGGCTCGCTGGTATAGGAGTTGAGCGGCGGGCAGAGCGCCGCCGTGGCCTCAACGCGATCGCGGTACACGCGCGCGAGAGCCTCGTCGGCAACCACATGCGCCAAGGTGCCCCGCTGGTCGAGCCGCAGCACCGCGCGCGGCGTCGCCAAAAAGAACGGCAGCGGGTCTACGCCAACAGACCCCGGCTCGCCCTCAAAGAAGCCGTGCGCAAAATAGCGCCCGCGCGATGCGAGCGACAGGGGCAGCAGCCACTTGAGCAGCCCGAGGTTTCGGCGGCGCGCCTCGGACCCTTGGCGATCGGGGACAAAGGCAACGAGTTGGTGCAGCGTAAAGTCACGCCGCTCGTCGCCCCACAGCGCCATGACCTCGTCGACCAGAGTATCGTCGAGCGGGGCGTAGAGGTAGAGCACCGTCCCGGGCTGGGCAGTCTCGGCGCGCAACATCGCGCGCAGCGCCTCGTGCACTGCCGGGGCGCCCGAAACCACGCCGCTTGCCGGCAGCGGCGCGGGCTCCTGAGGACGTGCGCCCGGGCCGGCGGCACCCGACGCGGTGGCCGCACTGCCAGCAGCGCGCGCCGCGGCGCTTGGCGTCGCGCCGCGGCCCGCCATAGACTCCAAGCGTGAAAGGTTAAGCAGCAAATCGAGGATGACCCGCTGCTCGCCATAGGCGTCGTCGCCGTAGAGGAGCATCTCGTAGCAGCGGTTGAGCTCGCGCGTCTGCACAAGATCGAGCTGCAGGTAGCGCGCCAAGCTCCGAACCGCGGTATACGGCAGCGTCCGCTCGTCTTTGAGCGCCTTGTGGATCGAGGTGCGCTCCACGCCCGCCCCGCGCGCGACCCGCGCGACGGGCTCGCCACATTCGTCGAGCAACAGCTTGAGATAGGTCGAGAACTGGGACACCGCGCCCTCCTCCGCCGTCGATACCGCACTGCCCATGGACTCATTACACCATGTCGAACCCCCTGCAGCGACGCTCGGCGTGGGCCAAGCCGTGCGGCACCTCGCGCCAAACCCGTCACACCTTCTGTCACGCCTTGTGGAGGACGCAGGTTCTCTCGTAGGGTGGAGCCGTATGACCCACCCTCTAACCAAAGGATGCCCCATGGCCAAGCGCACCCCTCTGCTCGCCCTCATCGGATGCCTTGCGGTAGGCGCCGTCCTTGTGCTGACAGGCGTGCTCCCCCACTCCTGCGGCACCACCCAAAACGCGACCATCGAGGTACCCGAGGCGTACGCCGACCGCATCACCGTGCACGAGGAGGGCGAATTTACCTACACCTATCCCGCCAGCTCGCTTGCGTTCGATGCGGACACGGAGATGCTCTATGCGAGCGACACCCTGCTCGCCATACTCGACCCCACCGTGGACAACGCCGAGCGCCGCACGCTCGCGCAAGAGGTGCACGGCACCATCGTGGGCAACCTCACCAAAGGCGCGAACATCGTCCAGATCATCCTCGACGCCCCCGCCGACCTGCCCAGCCTGCAGGCGCTTGCCGACACGCTGATGGAACGCGAGGGCGTGTTCTTTGCGAGCCCGGAGGTGCCGGTGCTCTCGGGGGCAACCGAGAGCGGCGATGGGGGCGCTAGCGCCCAAAGCACCGTCACCAAGGACGCCAACGGCTGGGGAGACGGCGGCACCGTGGACGAGAGCCCGTCGGGCAACAACTGGTGGGCCGAGACCATCGGTGCCTATACCGCATGGGAGCTCGCCGATATCAGCTACCCCGTAACCGTGGGCGTGCTCGACAGCGGCGTGAACTTTGGCCACGAAGACCTTGAGGACGCAGGCGAGCAGCTGAGCGACTACACGACCTCCTCCCCGGACACGCACGGAACGGCGGTGGCCTCGCTCATCGCCGCGCGCGACAACGACAGCGGCCTGCGCGGCGTGGCGGGCTCGTCGGACGACGGAGGTGCGCACATCCTCGCCGTGGACTACACGGCTAACAACGGCGTGTTCTCGAGCACGGGAGACCTCCTCGGCCTGCTCAACGCCTTTGTGCTCTCAGACCAGCTCTTTAGCGGCGGCGCAAAGGTCATCAACTGCTCGTTTGGCATCAACTCGGTATCGTGGCTCCAGGCCCTGGAGGAGCTCGTCCAAAACCCCTTTGACGGTGCCGACGCCCTCGCAGACCTCATCATGCACAAGTACTCGGTTGCGATGCAGAATCGCATGGCGCGCGCCACCTCCGACATGTGCCTCAGCGCGCTTGCGAGCATGCTCAACGATGACGATACGGCGGAGCTGGAGTTTTTGATCGTGCAGTCGGCTGGCAACGATTTGGTTGACGGAGAGCCCACCGAGGCATGGCGCAACGGATACTTTGCCGGCATTGGCGAGAAGCGGTTTCTCGAGCGTTTTCCCGAGGGGAGCTGCGGGAGCGTTACCTATGAGGATGTGGAAGAGCGCCTGCTCACAGTAGGCGCCGCCGGGCGCCCCGTCTACGGCAGCCTGGACCGCGTCCCCCTGAGCGAAGACTCGTGCTATGGCACGGAATGGGTGGACATCTGCGCACCGGGTCCGCACAAAGACATCTACGCCGCCGACGCGGGCGGTGGTTACGCGCCGTTTGGCGACACCTCCGCGGCAGCGCCCATCGTCTCCGGGGCGGCGGCGCTGCTCTGGAGCATCAACCCCGATCTGAGCGCCGCCGAGGTGCGCGAGCTGCTCTGCACGAGCACCGACCACGTGGCGGAGCGCACGACCGGCTCCGGCCCGTATGACGTTGAGACCTACCCCCTGCTCGACGTGGGGCAGGCGGTGCGCGACTTGCTGCTGTACCACGCGGACGCGTATCGTCTGCAAGTGCAGGTGGTTGACAGCGACACCAACGAGCCCGTCGCCGATGCAGAGGTTACCTTTACGCCGGCGGATGACGACACGGACGAGAGCGATCCAACCACGCTCACCACAGACAGCGACGGGATCGTGAGCCTGGACGACACCGAGAAGCACTTGTACGACCTGGTGGTTGTCGCCGAGGGCTACGAGACCAACGACCTCTACCGCTTTGACACGGACGCGCTCGACGACGCGAGCGACGAGGCGCACACCAACGTCGTGCGCCTGCACCCGAGCGCCGGGACGGACGCACAGGGTGTATTTGCCGAAACCATTGACCGGCTCGCCGATACCTACGGCGTGGTAGCCACCGGGACCGAGCAGTACGCTGTGCACAACAGCCGGGGCACGCCCGTGAGCGCCGAGCGTCTCAGCGGCCTGCTCTGTGCCGATGTGTTTGACTACGACGACGACGGCTCCGACGAGTTGCTTGCCCTGTGTCTGGACCCCGCCAGCGGCTGGGAGGTGTCGGGCACCGGCGAGTGGACACCCGTGTCGCTCGTTATCGAGATGTACGAGGAAGAGGATGGCGAGGCCAAGCTTGCCGCCACCGAAACGGCGACGGTTGAGGGCCTGCCCGACTACTACCCCCTGGCCTCGCTCCACGTTTTTCGCGGCGAGCACGATGGGGCGCCGATGCTGTACGTGGACATGGCCTGCGACTTTAACCACCTGTGGTTTAGCACCGTCGGCCTGAGCTACGATGACGGCGAGATTGCGTGCCAGGGTGGCGCAGCGATGTCCGAGCACTACAACTCGACACTCTGTTGCGAGGCAGCCGATGGGCAGGCCCTGCGCACGCTGCTTGAGCTTTCGAGCTCTGGAAGCTCTGCGACTGTAGATGGCTGGCGAGAGCTCTCGCGCGTTACGTGGGACGACAGCGACCCGGCACCCGAGGACGCGCGCTTTACGAACCATCGCGAGAGCTACGCCGAGGCGCTTGCGCGCATTGGCCTGACAGATGAGGCGCCGCGCGGCTACTACGTGGGCTACGGCCCTGCGGACGACGACCCCTTCTACACCTGCAAGGCGCTCCCGCTCGAGCACCTCGCGAGCACCGACGGTAGTGAGCTCACCGCGCTGTGCGGCGTTTCCTCGGTCTCGGCCTCGAGCTCCAGCACCCTGGAGCTCACCGTGTACGACGAGAGCGCGGCGCGGGACGCGTATCGGTAGCATCGCAAGTCGCAATGGTGCCCGGCGGGGAGAGGCCCCTTCCAGCCTGTAGGTTTGGGCGGGCCCTCGCCCGCTCCGCGGCCCGAGTCGCCCGCTGGGCGCTCCTGACCAGGTTATCCTGCCGGACCGCACTTGGCCCGCGGCCAGAATCGCCCCCCCGTCGGGCCCCGCCGAGCCACGCCAGGCCACATCTGAACCGTGGCCCGATGTGCCCCCGCCAGCCCACGCCCGCTCCGTTTGGCCAAAATCCGGAGAAATCAACGATTTCACTCAGGCGCATGGCCGTGCGCAAGGAAAATCCTGCGCATCTGTTGCGGCGGGAAGGCCTTGGTGCCCGCTGCAGGCTCTCACGGGCTTGAGGAATCGTTGATTTCTCCGGATTTTGTCCACCGCGGCGCAGCCGTTTGATCCGCCGTGTGAAGGGTATCCATAATTACGCATATGTCATAGAGACTATGCATATTAATTGGATATGGCTGCATAGCAGAGCCTTTGGGCCCCACGCCCCACCGCAATCGGACGGATCAGCCCGCCAAATGGACCCTTTCGGCCCCGCACGGCACTCCCAAGGACGCGTGGGTCAGTTGGGGACGTGTTCCATTTGACCCATTCGGCAGTGCGGCCTCGCCTGCCCGTGCGGCGGTGGTCGTGTGGGGACGAGGCTGCTTCGCCTCACACAAAACGGATCAAATGGAACACGTCCCCAACTGACCCATCTTAATCCTAGTAATTCTATAGACATTTGTCTGCCGGCGGCCTACCATACATAGCACCCGCTGGCGCCCGGCGCCGCGCAAACGCACCCGAGTAGGAGCCGCCATGAGCTTCATCACCACCATCCGCGAGGACATCGCCAACGTTAAGGCCAACGACCCCGCCGCGCAGAGCGCCTTTACCATCTTTATCTCCTACCCCGGCCTCCACGCTAAGTGGATGCACACCCCCGAGCACTGGCTCTGGACGCACGGCCTGCGCGGACCCGCGCGCGTGCTCAGCCAGATCACGCGGTTCTTTACCGGGGTCGAGATTCACCCCGGCGCGCAGCTCGGCCGCCGGCTCTTTATCGACCATGCCATGGGCGTCGTTATTGGCGAGACCACCGTCGTGGGCGACGACTGCACCCTCTACCAGGGAGTTACCCTGGGCGGCACGGGCAACGAGGACGGCAAGCGCCACCCCACGCTCGGCAACCACGTGGTCGTGGGCACGGGGGCCAAAGTGCTCGGCAACATCCGAGTGGGCGACAACGTGCGCATCGGCGGCAACTCTGTGGTGGTTAAGGACGTGCCCTCCAACTCCACGGTGGTGGGCATTCCAGGACGCGTGGTGCGGCGCAATGGCTGCCGCGTGATGGAGGAGCGCTACGACGCGCGCAGCCACCGCGAGAGCCTGCCCGACCCGGTGCGCGAGGCGCACGCGTGGAACCGCGAGAAGATCAACGAGAACGTCTGCCGTATCCGCCAGCTCGAGGAGCAGGTGGAGCAGCTCAACGAGCTCATCGCCAAGCTCACCGAGGTCAAGGTGAGTTAGTCGAGCTTGCGCCCCCAGGCAGGCCTGCGCCCCAGACGGCTTTGCGCCCCGGGCGCGCCTTCGCCCCCAGACGGACCCGTGCCCGCGCCGCATTACAACTCCACCGCACCCGCGCGCCGGCCGCGCCGCGCCCCGCCGGCGCGTATACTTATGCGGTACCGTTCCCGCAACCAAAGGAGCCGTATGGCACGCCTCTCCGTTGATTACTTCTCTGCCGCGCTCATGCGCACCACCACCCTCGACGTCATCCTCCCGGTCGATAACCCCGGCGAGGCCATGGGCGTCGACCATACGCGCCGTCAGGATCCGAGCACCTGGGACCGCCGCGACTATCCCAGCCCCAAGCCGCCGTTTAAGACGCTCTACCTGCTGCACGGCATCACGGGCAACCACACCGACCTCATCTCTGAGACGCGCATCCGTGCCTGGGCCGAGGACCGGCAGATCGCCGTGGTCATGCCGTCGGGCTACAACGCCTTCTACCTCGACCACCCCGAGACGCACAACTACTACGGCCACTTTGTGGGCGAGGAGCTGCTCGACGTGACGCGTCGGATGTTCCCGCTCTCCAACCGCCGCGAGGACACGTTTATCGGCGGCGTCTCGATGGGTGCCTACGGCGCGCTCCGCAACGGCCTCAAGTACTGCGAGAACTTTGGATCGATCATCGCGCTCTCGAGCGCCATGGTCATCGACGGGTTTGAGCAGATCATCTCCGACGGGCTCTTCTTCTTGAGCCGTCCGTTTTTGGAATCCACCTTTGGCGACCTCGACAAGGTCGCCAACTCCGACAAGGACCCGGCGCGCCTTGCCGCCGACCTCGTCTACTGCGACCGCCCGCGCCCGCGAATCTTTATGGCGTGCGGCACCGACGACCCGCTGACCCCGGCCAACCGCGTACTCGCCGATAGGATGCGCGGCACCGGGCTCGATGTGACCTATCATGAGCTACAGGGTGGGCACGACTGGAACCTCTGGAACCAAGCGCTCCCCATGGCGATGGACTGGCTGCCCCGCTAACCCCGCCGGCGCCTCGCGGCGCGAGCGTCGCCCGCGCGGGATCACACTGCAACCGATGGGAGGATCCGCATGGCCCTTCTCAGAGTTGACTTCTACTCACGCTATCTCGAGCGCAACGTGGTGCTGACTGCCGTCATCCCGGTTGACAAGATGGATGGCGATAAGCTCGCCAAGCGTCGCCAGGGGCCGTACCGCACGATGTACCTCTTGCACGGCCTCTTTGGCCGCGATTACGACTGGATCGACAAGACCCATGTGGTCGAGACGGCCGAGGCGCGCGACGTCGCGGTCATCATGCCCTCGGGCGAGGACGGCCTGTACCTCAACAAGCCCGAGATCAACGAGTGGCATGGTAAGTTCATCTCGGAGGAGCTGGTGGAGGTAACCCGCCGGCTCTTCCCGCTTTCACGGAAGCGCGAGGACACCGCGCTCGCCGGCATCTCCATCGGCGCGTACACCGCGCTCATCAACGGGCTGCTGCGGCCGGAGCGCTTTGGCTCGATCATCATGCTCTCGGGCGCGTTCATGCGCGACCGCGTGCTTGACGCCGTCGAATCGCACTCGCCGCGCAAACGCAAGTACTACGAGCGGTTCTTTGGTGACCTCGATACGGTCATCGGTTCCGAGAAGGACTACGTGGCGCTGGTCGACCGGTTCCGTAATGACCCGAGCCTGCCCAAACCCCGCTTCTACGGCGCCTGCGGCAAGTCGGACAACCTGTGCGGCGCCAACCGCGAGGTCATGAACCTTCTGGGCGACGCCGGCTTTGACGTGACATACTGGGAGCCGGGCATTGGCGGGCACGAATGGCCGTTCTGGAACGCGTGGATCGACTGCGCGCTTGACTGGTACGCGCCCGGCGAGATGCGCCCCTCTTCGGCGGGCGGCGACTACACGGCGCTCACGAGCCTTCGGCCACCGCAGCAGTAAGGGCGCGCGCGGCGCGTGTCTGTGGCGATGGACGGCCCCGGCTTCTCCGCGAGAGGCCGGGGCTGTTTTGGTGACGGGCGGGGACGGGGCCTGGTGCCAATGGCTCAAAACAGCCCCGCTCCAAAACCGATGGGCTGCTCCAATCAGCCCATGCTCCTTTTTATACGGATACCCTTCTCGCAGCTCACGGCACCAGTCGGCACTCGGTCGATATAATGAGAACACACCCCCGACGAGCTGGAGACGCCATGGCACACGTGCAGGCAGCAGAGACCCTCACCATCCTCGACGACACCGAGGCGCGACGTGCGGCGCGGGTCTACCGCAAAAGGGACGACGTTCGCGAAAGCCCCGTTCCCGAGCGCCATTGGCCCCTGCCGACCGTCGACGACTTTGTGCAGACCGCGGCCTACGCGCGGCGCCAAGCCCGTGGCAAGCGCAACGCGGGCGAGCCGCCCGTCTATTACTGGTCGGCGGTGAAGTCGTTTCGCACCATAACCGGCCTGTTGGTCGACGCCGCCGCCGGCATAGAGACAGAGGAGCTGCTCGAGGAGGTCGCGCGCAGCTGGCGCATCGCGTCCGACCCCGACCTGGACTCCGACCCCGCCGCTCCGCGCGGCATGGGCGATCCGCCCCTCTGGGCCCTGCGCTCGACCAGCGATTGGAAGACGTCATCGCTGCGCATCGCCTTCCCGCTCTGCACCGTCCGCCGCGAGATCGCGGGCTCGTCCAAGAGCACCGCCCCGGGCATCGAGGTCGTCATCGCGCCGTACAAGCCCAGGTACCGCCCGCGGCAAGAGGGCGACCCGGCGTTTACCATCATGCTTTTTCTCTTTGACCCCAAGCCGGCACCGAGTGTTACCACCACACTCAAGCGACGCAACACAATCGAATCCGAAGCGACCAAGGCAAAGCGCCAAACCCCGCCGCGCACCGTCCCCGAGGAGGCCGAGGTCGAGCAAATCGTGCACAGCGAGCGAGCTCTCAGCGCCGCCGACGAGGAGGCCCTCAAGCGCTATCTTTCTAACGACAACCTGCGCAAGAACCTCTCCGACGCCAACGACTGCCTCCAGCACCCCACCTCCCCGGAGCTGCGGGCGAGCTATGTTGGCGTTATCCTCCGAGCAATCGATGCCGCGGCGCGCCTCGACGACATTGAGCTGACGCGTGCTGAGCGCGCCGTGATGCGCACCATCCTTGCCGGCGACCCTCTCCCCAGCATCTCTGAACTCACCAGCGACGCCTATGGCATGGGCACAGCCGATGCCGCGGCGCTCGCGAGTACCTGGGAGAGCGCACCTGCCGTGCGCGGCTACTCGTGGCACGCGCTCGCAAGGCTCATGAACCTGAACATGAACCCCATGCGCTTTCTTGGCATCACGCGCGCCCTCGTACTCCTGGGCATCTATACCACCATCGGCGGCAAAGGCGCCCGCCAATCGTGGCTCCAATATTGCCTGCGCGATATCGCAGAGCGCGAGGGCGGTGCCCGCGTTGTCTCCTGGCTGCGCCGCCACCGCGACGCCGTACGTCGGGCCGCCACCACGGGCGGAGGGCTTGCTCCCAGCGGGGGCATGCTCCTCACCGCCTACACCATGGCAAACGACTACCGCCCGCACGACGCGGCAGCCTACCTCGAGGCGCTGCGCGACTGTGGCGTGACGGACGACCTCGTTGAGATGGGGCTTGCGCTCTGCCAGGCGCTCGAAGGAGGCGACGCCACGCTGCCGGCGCCCAGCAAGCGGGCCGACCGGGGGCTCGGCATGTCGCTCGGATTTGGTGGCATCGCCAAGCAGCTCGTCAAGCACGTACCAGCCCCCGGTGCCGTGCGCATCCTCTCCCGCATCGCACATAGCGAGAGCATGAGCCGTGTGTTTTTGGCCACGGCGCAGACGGTCCCCGGCATGGTGGGAGCGAACGCTGCAGACAGCTCGGACGAGGACAGTCCGCGCGGCTTTGCGGCGGAAGCTCTCGCTGAGCTGGAAGCCTTCTGCACCGAGTCCGTCGCCGGCGGCACGCCGACCGAGGTCGGGGAGCCTGCTTGCGAGGACGCTGCGGCAGACCTCGTAAACGGGGCCGGCAACCCCGCAACTGTCGACGCCCCCACGGTACTCCCCGCGGCCGCGCTCCTCGCCTACATCGCCGGCGCCGCGCCCACGTGGCTCCAGGCCTCGGTAACGCGCGCAGCCGAGGATAGGCCGACCTCGTCCGCCGCGGGCGCGACCGCCGCCAGCCCGTACCCCGGCCCCGACGCCCCGGCGTTCGACGTGCTCGAGGGCTTCTATACCGTATGGCGCGCACGGCACCCTGAAGAGCCCTGCGCCGCCTATGCCCTGCGCGCCCTCGAGGCGGGCCGCGCGCGTTTCGCCGCCGCAGAGCTTGCCGAGGTCGTAGACCCCGAGGCGCGCCCGTGCCGCGATGCGCTCGCCGGGCTTGAGGATATCGAGAGCGCGGCAGCCCGCGTTACCGCACACTCCACCGCCCCCGATGAGGAGCTGCTGCGCGCGGCACTCATCCGCACCCTTACGGCGATCAAGTCTGCTAGAGCGGGCACACACCAACCAGAGACACCCCTCGCCGGCGCGGCGGACGCACGCACAGCAGACGCGCCAAACGCGGAGACGCCGGCCCTCGACCCCGAGCTCAACCGGGCAATCGGCATGCGCGTTATCGCACTCATGGCCCAGTGCTTCCAGCGGCAGCCCGGATGCCTCGCCCCCACCCCCAGCATTGATCCCGCCCCCTTTGACCTCCTCGTCTCGTACGCTGCCGAGCGTGCTGCCGAGACCGGCCTGGCGGCCGAGCGCGGCACCGATATTCTCTGCACACTCGTAGCCGCGGGCGCGCGCAGCTCGACCTTCCGGGCCGAGAGCGCGCTCGTTGGCCATTACGCCCGGCGCGTACTGGTGCTCAACGGCCAGGTGCGGGAGGCGATCAACCGGGCGCTCGCGCTCTCGGGGTACCACGACGTCGCAAACGTTCTTGCCCCGTGCATCCTAAACGCCGGCACCATGGCCGCCTTCCGCGCGCGCTGCCGCATGTTCTGCGGCTTTGTTCGCGCCATTCCCGAGAACAAGCGCAAGCTCAACGCACCCGCGGCGCCCGCGCCCGCCGGCGCGATGGGCACGGCCACGCTCTCGCGCACCGAGGAGCGCATGCGCGAACTCCAACGGACCCGCGCACTCTACCGCATGCCGCTCGTCGACCTCGTGGCGCTCTTTATGGAGGACCCCGACCTGCATGTGGGCCGCACCAACCCGGGTAAAGACCTCAAGCGCGCGCTCAACGCCCACCAGTACCGCCGCGCCGCCAGCGCCCTCATGTTCTCGTATGTGGACGCCTGGCAGCTCGACAGCCTGACCGACTCCCTGCGGTGGGTCTATCTGGAGGACGTCAACCGCGACCCGATTGCCCTCGCGCGCGAGCTCCCGGTTTGCGCGAGCCTCATGCGCGAGTATGTGCTCGGCCCGCTCATGCTTGCCGCCGAACAGAGCCTCCGCCCCCACGACGAGGCGCAGCAGGGTCTCGCCCATCTGGGAAGCGCGCTCGTCGACGTGATCCAGACGATATGCGAACAGGGCATCTTGGCGCGCGGCTACCACCAAGAGCAGCCGGTGGCAAACCTCGCCCGCGCCCTTGAGCAGGCTGCCGCCCGCCTTGCCATGGACCCGCGCCTCGACGCGGCGCCCATTGCCGCAGCGGCCACGGCCCTGAGCGATGCCGTTGCCAGAACCTTCCCCGAGTGCGCCAATCTGGACGGCAGTGTGACGGACCTGTCGGACGCCGCACTTGTTGAGGTACTCTGCCAAATTGTTGAGGACGGGGCCAGCACCGCCAACGCCGAGCACCGCGAGCTCGTGCTGGCCGAACTCCAGCGGCGCGCGGACGCCGCGCAGGCAAACGCCCGCGTGCGCACCCTCGCTGCCTGGTGCGACGAGCTTGCCCAGTCGGACGGTGCCGCTCGCGGCAACGGAGCGGCACTCTCCGCCATGACCCGCTGCGCCCTCGAGCTTGTGCGCGCCGGTGTGCGCGGCGGCGGACAGCAGGCGCTCCGACCTGCCGCCGACGCCCTCGAGACCGCCCGAGGAACAAGCGCCCAGGCAAACGTTGCTCTCGTGCGGCTCATCTGCCGCTACCACCGCATCTTTGGCACCGACGCCACCTGGTGCACAGTCACCGCCCAGCAGCTCATCGACCGCACCGCGCAGGGCGTGCCCGCCGAGCTCCTCAATGACGTGGCCCGCATGGCACGCGCTGCCGCCGAAGAGGCGTCATCGGTCTCGCGCGGCACTATCCTGCTCGAAACCGCCGAGGTTGCCCGCGCGCTCGCCGCGCCCGATGCAGCCACCCCCGAGAGCTACGGCGCCGCCGCGCGCGAGGCGCTGGAGCGCGCCGACGCCGATGCGCCGGAGCTGGCACACGCGGTGACGGTGGGCGCGCTCTACCGGCATATGGGCCCGCTCGTGACCCATGTGGCGACCTGCGGGGACCAAGCGGCCGCACGCCGCGTGGCGCGGGTGGTGCGCCCGCTCTTCTCCAAGCGCCCCTGGTATCTGAGCCGCACCGTCCTCAAATCGGCGCTCTCCGCTTGTGAGCAGGACGAGGAAGGCCTGCCCGGCATTGAGGAGCTCCGCGCCTTTGCCGAGGAGCTCGATGCGCCCGAGCTTGTGGAACTTATCGATGCGCTTGCGCAGATTGCCGGCGCTGGCGAGGCGTCGGCCCTTGGCGCGCTGAGCCCGCTCATCATGCTCGTGCAGGGCGGCGGCCCGAACCTCGCTAACGTTCTGGTGAGCACGCTTGCGGCAGCAGAGCGCGCCGACCGTGCTCGCGCCGATAGCGCAGGCACCACCCCGGCTAACACGGACACCCTTGGTAGCACAGCTGAATCCGACGAAGCGGATAGCCCCTCCGGCGTCCCTGCCGCCGGCGCGACGCCCGCCATCTCGTTCGAGAAGCTTGCACGGCGCGTCGCCCGCCAGACGCTCCCGCCCGTCTGCCTCATCGACGCGTTTCAGCAGCTCGCCCTCCAGCACCGGGGTGACACGCTGCAGAAGGCCATGGGCGGCATCTTGGCAGGCCCCGCCGTGGCGTACATCGTCCTTGTGAACGGGCTCACCGCAGCGCACCTCGCCCCGAGCGACGCCCTCGCCGCTACCGCCGCGGAGCTGACGCCTGCAGGCATCGCCACGCTTCCCCGGGCGTTCCGCCCGGCCGCGCGCACGCTCGCGCGCACCGCGGCAAACCCCGCTCCGCTCCGGGCTCGCTACGCCCTGAACGGCCGATTTGAGGGGTTTGCGAGTGCCCAGCGTGATGCCGACGCGGAGCGTGCCCTTGCCGAGATTGTGCGCGCCCAGGCCGCCGAGCTCGCCGTCGCAGCGTCGGCACGGAACGCGGTGGACCAGGGGCCCCAGCAGGGCACCGCAGGCACCGAGGACGCCACGCCCGATGCCGGTATGCACGAGAAGGCAAGCGAGGCGCTCGGTCTGATAAGCGCCATGCTCGACGACACCTCAGACGCCGCCGAAGAGGCGGACCCTCTGCAGCGGCTTTACCTTGTGGTTGCCGCGAGCCTCTTGGCGCTGGGAAGCGGAGGCACCGACGGGCAGCTGATCTGCGGGATGGGCCCGCACCTGCTTGCCCGCGCTGCCGCGCTCTTGCGCTCCTGCCTGGCCGAAACCCCCTTTGCGGACCTCGAGGCCGCGTGTGCCCAAACGCCCGACCCGCGCCTTGAGGCGCTCGCCGACCTGCTGGACCCCGCGCGGACCTTAGCGGACGACACCGCCGAGGATTCCGCCCGAGCCGCACTCCGGCGTCTGCGGGCCCCACTTGCCCGCGCTCTGGGCCGCGCGCTCAACGCCCTCGCCGACCGCGCCCTCGCCACCGCCAACGATGCGCTCGCCCAGGCCATGCCGCCCGAGAGCGACCAAGGCAACAAACCTGCACCCGATACGGCGGCAGACCTCGCAACAGACCCTGCTACCGCCGCGCTCGCCAGCGCCTGCGGCGACCTTGCCGCGGCGGCGGCCCTCCTCGCCGAGGCTGGCCTTGCGCCCACGGACCGCGAGCGTGCCGCCGCAGAAACGCTTCGCTATCTCGGCGGCACGGGGGCAGCCGACGCCGGGCACACCGGGCCGCACACCGCACCCGGCACAACCCTGCGGCTCTCTGCCCTCTGCAACGCCGCACATGAGGTGCGCCAGGGTAACGCCCATGCGGGCACTGAGACGATCATCGCGCTCCTCCGGGCTCTCCCCGCGCCGGAAGCCGAGCTCGCCCGTCTTGCGAACCACCTCGACAACATCCGCGCCCACAGCGCCTCGCGCATCGCCGTGCAGATTGAGAACGTCGAGCTCGACGGACGCATCGCGCTCATCGCCCACAACGACTCCTCACGCGTCCCTGCTGAGCTCACGGTAACGGCCATCGACCTCATTCCGCCGGTTGGCGAGTCCGTGCACAAGAACCTCGTGGGCGCCGACGCGGCGGAGGCGCACGTTGCCCTCCCCTGTCGCGGAGCCGGCCCCGCCGAGACGCCTCTCGGCATCGACATGGATATCCCGGCGCGCATCGAGTCGGCAACGGTAGCCGTGCACCTGCGCTCCGGCGCCGGCAACCACTGGTGTGTGCGCAGCGAGCAGCCGCTCCCCGCAGCCCGCATAACGCGCGCGCTCGGACAGGAAAGCTACCGCGTTGAGGCACATCTCGACGGCTCACGCGGCCGCTTTGTGACGCGGGGCGACGCCGGCCTCGACGATGTGACCGACAAGCTCCGCAGTATCGACAGCCGCAAACGCGGCGTAAAGATCGTGGGCGCCAAGGGTGTGGGCAAGACGGCCCTTGCCCGCGAGGTTGCCGCGAGGCCGCTCACCGTCGACGGCACGCTCGAGAACGTCTTTGTGCCCGTCACACTCGACCTTGATGCCAACCCGGCGCTTCTTCTCTACAACCTCTTGCAGGGGCTTGCCAGCTCCCTCGCTGCTCTGGCGGACGGTACCGGCGAGGTGCCCGCCGTCAACAATGTGCCCGCAACCTCAAGCACCGCGGGCACCGCGCGCAGCACGCGCCCCGAGCGCGCTGCAGAGGCGGCAGCGGCCATCCGCGACACGATCGCGGAGGTCAGGGAGGAGCAGGGCACGGCGCAGCGGCCCAAGCTCTCCGAACTCGGCGCCTTTGTGTGCAGCGACATCTCCACCGCCCTCGCCGGCCTGCGCAAGCTCGGCTTTGCCGTGACCTTTATCGTAGACGAGGCGCAGGAACTTGCCCGCTGCGACAACGAGGACCTCGACCGCCTGCGGAGCATCGTTGCAGACACGGGCGGCGTGTGCGCCTGGCTCTTTGTGGGCACGGGAGACCTGGTGGATATCGACCACCGCACCGTCGACCGCGAAACCGCCTTTGCCCGGCTCATGGAGGCGGCAACCGTCGCGGTGGCGCACTTCCCGCCCGACCGGCGCGCAGAGATCATCGCCCATATGCTCGACGACCCCAACGTGCTCGGCGCAGCGGACGCGGGCATGCGCTTTACCCCAGACGCCATTGCCTACCTGGCCGAATACACCGGCGGCCACGCACGCTCGACCCTCAAGATCGCCAACGCGGTGCTCACGGCCGCACGGCGCGGCCCTGGGTCGGACTCGCCCTTTGCCCGCGAGACCAAGCGCTACATCTACGCAGCCGACATCCAGTGGGTGCTCAGGGGCGGCGGCGTGCGCGCCGACGACAGCATCGCCTACGACAGCGTGCGCAGCGACTTTAGAGAAATCGAGCAGCGCTCGGGCGTTGAGATGGCGCTACGCGCGTTGCTCAAGCTCGAGGGCGACGGCGAGCGCGAGCCTTCGCTCGCCCAGCTCGTGGCCGCCGCACAAGAGCTCGATGACGAGAAGGCCGCAGACGCCGACGGTCTGTCCGCCACGCTGGGGCGTGGCATGGGAACCCTCGTCTCGCGCGGCTTTGTAGATCGTCAAGCGGCCAAAACCCCCGAAGGCGGCACCGAGGAGCGCTACACCTTTGCCTCGGTGATGTACGAGCGCTTTGCGCGGTTTGGTTATCGCGACGTGGTGGCCGCCCGTTTGGTCGACATGGCCGCACGCGGACACGTAAGCGACGAGACGCGCGCCCGCGAGGCCGAGCTCCGCGAAGAGGGCTTGCAGAAGCTCTATGAGGAGGCGCTCGCAAAGGCCGAGCTGGCAAGCGCCGAGCTGCAAAAAGAGCGCGCGAAGGCCGAGCAGGCGAGCGCTGCGCTGCAGGAGACGAGCGCCAAGCTGCAGGAAGCGCGCGAGTTTGGCATTAGACAGGAAACTCGCGCCGAGATGGAGCTCCAGGCCCGCAAGCGTGCCGAGGCGCGGGCGGAGGAGGAGCGCAGGCGCGCTGACCGCCCGCAGACCGTGGTCGTGAACCCGCAGCTTGAGCACAGCAGCCTCAACCTCGCCCAAGGGGATGTCGCAACCGCCGGCGGCGAGCACGTGCACGGTAACGTCTCCACCGTGACCATCGGCCAGCTGACCGTCAACTACACCGCGCAGACGCTGCAGCACATCAACGCCACCGTTGCGGCGGCGCTTGAGGGCGACACTGCGCCAGAGGACGCCTCGGAGCTGACGGCCCAGCTGCCCTGGCCGAGTGACCACCGCTTTATGCAGGCTGCCGACTCCCGCATCGCCAAGGCGCTTGCGGCGGCGCAGGAGCGCGCCGAGAGGAGCGGGCAACCGGGGCTTGCGTTCTCGCCACAGCCCGGCGGACAGACGGTCGCAGGCGGATCTGCCGATGCGGCGCGACTCGCCGGGTACGCCACCCCGGGCGCCAGCACGCCCGAGCCGAACTCCCCGGCCCCGGAGCTCGATATCGCGACTGCGGACGAGGGCCTCGACACCCCCGACCTCCGTCGCCAGGCCCTCGCCGACGACGCCTACGCCGCGCACTTTGCCGATGCCGCCAAACTCATGCTCGGCTCGGACGCCGCAGGCCTTGCCGCCTGGCTCGAGGATGCCGGCAACCGGAAGATCCTCTCCGCCGTGGGCATCACGTGGAACGGCGAGGGCCAGAACGGCAACAACCCCCTCTTTGCCCGAGCGTTCCGCACGCACGACGACGACCTCGTTGCCACATGCCGGAGCGTCTGCGTAGCGGCCATGATCAACTGCCTCCTCGACACGGCGCAATTTGAGAACCACTCGCCTGTGGCAGCGCTCCTCGCCCAAGAGGCCGAGCACCTGTGGAAGGCCCGTCTCATGGGCACACTCGCCGGCAACCCGGTTGCGGGCGGCCTGCTCGTCAACTGGGACGAGGGAGGCGACTTTACGGGTGGCAGCGGCATCCCGCTCAACCTGTGGGCGCAGCGCGCCACCGACGGCGGCCGGGAGGTTATCGACCGCTCCGAGCTGGGGCGCTTCTGTCGACTCGGATCGTTTGGCCCCAAGCAGGGCGGCCAGAGCCCGTGGGACCGCGAGTTCCCCGCACCGCTCGCCTTTGGGACGCCGTACCGGCTCGCCCCGGCGTACGCGGAGCTCAGAGAGAGCACGCTGAAGGAGATCGCGCCCGAGGCCTCCCATGAGGTCTGGAGCTCGTACGACGGCGCGTTCTACGAGGAGAGCGAGCGGCTGAACGGCACCATCCGACGCGTGAACAACCTCGACGTGCTCGCACGCGCTCTCGTCGCGGCAAACGCGGACAGCACCGCGGCAGACGGCGCGGCGGTACGCTACCGGGAGCTCGCGCGCTACTTCGCCGGCCTCACGTGCGTGCGCAGCCTGCGCAACCACGCCTCCCACGGCGGGCCCGGGGCGGGGCGGACCGTCTTTGACGCGCGGTGCGCCCGGATGCTCTTCTCAGTGACCGCGTCGGACGCGAGCAACGAGCAGGAGCTGCACGTTCCGCGCATCGTCTTCTGCTCCGCTTGGAGGAGCGCCGGCTCGGAGATCCCCTGGAGCACCGTTCAGCCAATGGACGAAGCGGGCGGCTTTGAGGTGCACCCCGCTAACGCCGGCGTCCTACACGAGACGGCGCGCCTCGCCGATGAGCTGGGCTACCGCAGCATCGAGCTCGACCGGTAGGGCGCGCGGGCAGGGGGGGGTGAGGCCGTCGCCTCGCCCCCCACGCGGCCGCATAACCTCATTTGCTCCTTTTTATACAAGTAGCTGCACAGCGCCGCTCAAAGCGGCCGCGTATGCTCTGAGCTGTCACGTCCCCTCGAGGAAAGGACCGCAGCCATGAGCACCGATTCCCCGCACAGCACAGAGCCGCGCGCCGCAACGAGCCCGCTTGTCGAGGCCGTGCGCGAGCAGCTCGAGAGCGCCAAAGAGCCCTGGGTCGAGCTCGCCCCCACCACCTTCATCTCCAGCGGCGTGCCGATGGGCATGGAGTTTGCGCAGGCGACGCTCACCTTAGACGAGGCATCCGAGAGCTGCTCCTTTGTGGTCGACCTCAACCTGCGCATTCCCCAAGACCGGCACCGCGAGGCCGCGCGCTTTCTGCACAAGATCAACCGGGCGCTCCCCCGCCGCGGCTTTGAGCTGGGCGACGACGGCTGGGTACGGTTTGTGGGCGAAGGGCAGCTCAAGCCGCTGCTCGGCTCCGATGTCGCCGGCGCGGTCCGCGAGGCACTCCTGCGCTCGGCCGTCATGATCAACGACCTGTACGCCCTCACCGCAGGCGCACACGCCTGGGAGCTCGAGGGCAAGACGTTTGAGCCCGACGCGCACCTTGCCGAACCAAGCGACCCCACGCAGGTCGGCGACGAGGCGCTGGACGACGATGGTGACCCTGGCGACGCGGACGACGAGGACATCGCAACCCTCATCTCGCGCCTGCTCCACTAATCCCGCCAGCCACAAGGAGGACCCATGCTCATTGCACAAGACAGCTGCACCGTACCCCAAGACCTCCGCAACCTGCTCGAGGAGCCCACATACTCCTTTAGCAAATCGAGCGCGAGCACGCTCCTCGCCCGCGACAACTTGCGCGCCGCCGTGCGCATCGCAGAAGGGACGGAGGGCGCCATCGTCTACATCAGCCCCAACGCCCGCATTCCCCAGATTGGGGACGCGCGCCGGAACTTCCGCCGCTTCTGCTACGAGTGCCCCGCACGCCTGCTCGGCGACGCCTACCAGGACACGGACGACGGGGAGGTCTACGTCGCGTTCAGAATCTCCGAGAGCCCGGAGAGCGCCAAATCCGCCATCGAGGAGGCCCTCGACGCCCTCCCCGAGGCCGTGGAGGCGATCCGCGCCTACGTGCACGAGCACATCGACCAGGCTCGACGGGACGCCTAGATGAGCCGGACCTTCTTTGCCGGCATTCTGCGCCTGCCCGAGCAGGCACCGTGGGAGCGCGTCGCGCGGCAGCTCTCACTCGTCGATGCCCACCGCAACCTGCGCGTCGTGCCCACCCGGGCGCGGCGCGCGCCGCAGGGCGAGGGTTACGCGCTCGGCATCTTTTTGTGCCATGACTCCCCCATCGACGCGCTCGACGAGCGCCCGGAGCACCTCCGCACCGAACTCGCGCGGTTTGTTGACGCGCCGATCGAGCGGTTTGGCCGCATCGAACCCAACACCGCAGGCGACGAGATCCTCCCCTACCTCGTGGAGGCCTCGGACGTCTCGCAGGCACGCGCCATCAGCCCCGCCGCCCTTGCCCCGGCACCTGCAACCGACCACGAGCTTGTGGGGCTCGAGGAGCAGCAACGCTCGATCGCCGACGTGGGGCTCGTGGTGGGCACCTTTGGACGCGACGCCGTCGAGGTCTGCCACTTTGCCTTTATGGGCGGGCCGGGAACGGGCAAGACGGCACTCGCGCGCGACCTCGTGCTGCGCTTTGACAAGCTTGGCGTAACCGACGGTACGGGCAACCTCGTCAAGGCCGATGCGGCCGAGCTCATCGGCAAGTACGTGGGGCACACCGCGCCGCAGACCAAGGAGGTGGTGGAGCGCGCCCTCGGCGGCGTGCTCTACATCGACGAGGCGTACGGGCTCATCGACAACGCCTTTGGCCGCGAGTGCATCACGACCCTTGTCGATCTGCTCGATACCCACCGCACGGAACTCGTGTGCGTCTTTGCCGGGTACCGCGCCGGCATCGAGCGCATGCTCGCCTCCAACGAGGGCCTGCGCGAGCGCGTGCCCTACCGCATCGAGTTCCCCGGCTACACCGACGGCGAGCTGGCGGAGATCTTTCGCTCGCTTGCCCGCGCCAAGCGCTTTGAGCTCTCTGCCGAGGCGGACGAAGCGCTTGCGGGCACGATGGCGAGGCTCCGCCGGCAAGACGGCTTTGCCGAGGCGCGGAGCGTGCGGAACCTCCTGCAGGATGCGCTCATCGAGGTCGCGCGTCACAGCCGCGAACGCGTGATCGGCGCGGAGGACCTCGAGCGAGCCCTGCGTCGGCGCCTTGCCGACGCCTGTGCCCGCGACCCTGTCGGCTTTGCGCCGGGGCGATAGGTGGCGGGCGGGGTTGGGCTGCGACGCAGGCTCGGGCGCTGCCTTGGCGGGCGGGGTTGGGCTGCGACGCAGGCTCGGGCGCTGCCTTGGCGGCCGCGCGTTGCGCTGGCACCGACGCCCGGTGTCTCCCTGTCCGCGTCCGTGCCCGCCCCGGTACCGGCACCCGGTGTCTCCCTGTCCGCG
>NZ_NFHP01000008.1 GCF_002159335.1 Collinsella sp. An7
CCCAGCGGCCTCGCCCGCTCCGCCCCCGCAGCCGCCGCGTCCCTCGGCAACCCGCCCCTCTCGTGTGAAAAACCGCGCACGACCGCCCCTGCTCCCGCTCGCTGGCATAGAATATGCGGGTCCATTTCACCAACCAAAGGAGCGCCATGCCCGAGCGGAGCTGTCGAACCGTCTGCAACCCTGTGCCCGCCGCGACCGACCCCGCGCCCGACGACGCCCTCCACGAGGAGTGCGGCGTTTTTGGCGTGTGGGCACCCAGCCGCGACGTGGCGCGCCTTACCTACTTTGGCCTCATGTCGCTCCAGCACCGCGGCCAGGAGTCGGCCGGCATCGCCGTGGGCGACGGCGGCACGGTTATGGTCCGCAAGGAGCTTGGCCTCGTGAGCCAGGTCTTTACCGACGCCGACCTTGCCGCGCTCCCCGGCCAGCTCGCCATCGGACACGTGCGCTACGGCACTGCGGGCGCCAAGAGCTGGGAGGCCGCGCAGCCGCACCTCTCGACCATCAACGACGTCATCATCGCGCTTGCTCACAACGGCACCCTCGTTAACACCGACGAGCTGCGCCGCCAGCTGATCGACCTCGGCGTGCACTTTCTCTCCAACTCCGACTCGGAGGTCGCGGCCAAGCTCATCGGGTACTTCACCCAGCGCACGCGCCATCTGCGTGAGGGCATCCGCAAGACGATGGAGCTCGTGCGCGGCGGCTACGCCATGGCGCTCATCAACGAGCAGGCGCTCTACGCCTTCCGCGACCCCTTTGGCATTCGTCCGCTCGTCCTTGGCTACCTGCCCGCCGACGATGGTGCAGTTGGGGACGTGTTCCATCTGACCCATTCGGACGCCTCCGATACGTCCACCAACGTGGCCGGCTGGGTCGTTGCCTCCGAGACCTGCGCGCTCGACATCGTGGGCGCCGTCTACGTGCGCGACATCCGCCCCGGCGAGATCCTGCGCATCAGCGCCGAGGGCCTCGTCTCCGAGCAGGGCGTGCCTGCCGCGCGCGAGACGGCCGAGTGCATCTTTGAGCAGGTCTACTTTGCGCGGCCCGACTCCATCATGGCGGGCAAGTCGGTCTACGCGTGCCGCTACGACATGGGTCGCCAACTCGCCCGCGAGGCGCCCGTCGAGGCCGATATGGTCATCGGCGTGCCCGATAGCGGCCTGCCGCCGGCGGAGGGCTTTGCGCACGAGAGCGGCATTCCCTTTGGCGAGGGGCTCATCAAGAACCGCTACGTGGCGCGCACTTTTATCCAGCCCACGCAGGAGCTCCGCGCGATGGGCGTGCGCATGAAGCTCAATCCGCTGCGCGATAACATCGCCGGCAAGCGCCTGGTGGTGATCGATGACTCCATCGTGCGCGGCACCACCATGGTGCAGCTCGTGCGGATGCTGCGTCAGGCGGGAGCGGCCGAGGTTCACGTGCGCATCAACTCGCCGGAGGTCGTGTGGCCGTGCTTCTATGGCATCGATACCGACGTTCAGGCGCAGCTCATCAGCGCCAACCGGCGCGTGGAAGAGATCCGCGACTATATCGGTGCCGACTCGTTGGCGTTTCTCTCGGTTAAGGGGCTGCTTGCGTGCATGCCGCCGTGCGGGGCGACCCCCGAGGGCGGCGTGCGCGGCTACTGCACCGCCTGCTTTACCGGCGTGTACCCGGTGGCCATTCCCGAGAGCTTTGGCCGCGACAAGTTTATGCCCGGCTACGACCCCTGCAACCTCACGCAGCCGACGGTGCTGCCCCGCGACGTGGTGGAGCAGAAGGACCGCGACCGCACCTGGGAGTCCGAGCACCTCTAAGGCGCCGATGGGTCACTTGGAACGCGTCCCCAAATGACCCATTTTGACCCCGCCCCAGAATGAGCTATGCGTGCCGGCTTGCTCGGCGGGCGCGTGCTGGCCCGGCGTACCTGCTATGATTTGGCTATCTGAGAGCATCTTCAGAAAGGACCGCCGATGAGCGATACACCCAAGCATGTGACCTACGAGGACGCCGGCGTCGATACGGCCGAGGGCGGCCGCGCGGTCGACGCGATCAAGCAGATGGTCGCCGCCACCAACCGCCCCGAGGTCATCGGCGGCATCGGCGGCTTTGGCGGGCTGTTCTCGGCCGCGGCGCTCAAAGACATGGAAGACCCGATTCTCATCAGCGGCACCGACGGCGTGGGCACCAAGCTCGTACTCGCCCAGCTGCTCGACCGCCACGAGACCGTGGGCCAGGACCTCGTGGCCATGTGCGTCAACGACATTCTCGCCTCGGGTGCCGAGCCGCTCTTCTTTCTCGACTACGTGGCCATCGGCCACATCGAGGCCGGGCACATGGCCAAGATCGTCAAGGGCGTGGCCGACGGCTGCAAGCTTGCGGGCTGCGCGCTCGTGGGCGGCGAGATGGCCGAGCACCCCGGCGTCATGCGTCCGGACGACTACGACCTCGCCGGCTTTACCGTGGGCGTGGTCGACCGGCCCAAGATGCTCGACCCGGCAAACGTCCGCCCCGGCGACGTGATCCTGGGCCTGCCGAGCTCGGGCGTGCACTCCAACGGCTACTCGCTCGTGCGCAAGGTCATCGGGGTCGACGGCATCGTGCCGGGCACGCCCGAGGCCGAGGCCAAGCGCGCTGAGCTGGAGGCGCCGCGGGACGAGCTCGCCGGCATGAGCCTGGCCGATGCGCTGCTGGCTCCCACCCGCATCTACGTCAAGCCCGTGCTCGAGGTGCTGCGCGGCGCGGCGGCCGGCAAGGTGCACGCCATCGCGCACATCACGGGCGGCGGCATTACCGAGAACCTCAACCGCGCGCTGGCCGGGGACGTGGACGCCGTAGTCGACCGTCAGGTCGACGGGAGCTTTGGCTGGGACGTTCCGCCCGTTATCTCCTACATCTGCCGCGAGGCCGGGCTCACGCCCAACGAGGCCTGCAAGACCTTCAACATGGGCGTGGGGCTCTGCCTCACCTGCGCGCCCGAGGACGAGGCCACGGTGCGCACCGCGCTCGAGGCTGCCGGCGAGCGGCCGTTCCGCGTGGGTGCGTGCGTGGAGGGTTCCGGCAAGGTGGTGTACGCCGATGAGCGCTAACGACGAGCGCCGCGTGCCGGCGGCCACCGAGGACATTGCCGCCGCGGCCGCCCGGGCAGACGAGACGGGTACCTCGGCCGATACCTACCGCGAGCTGGTAGAGGCTGCCGAGCTGCCGCCCGAGGCGCTGCCGAGCGGCGAGTTCTTTACCGCCACGGCGGAGCAGGAGGTCGACCTGGCCCGCGCCGCCGCGGTGGCGGCCGCCCGCGCGTCGGCGCTTGCGGGTGCGGCGGGGGCCTCTGCCGGCACGGGCAACGCGCCTGCCGCCGAGCCCGCCGCTGCCGAGTCCGCTCCCCAGCCGACCGGCTCGCTCTACGAGGCCGCCTTGGCCGACGCCGAGCGCCGGCTCGCCCGCCTGCGTGAGGCCTTTGCCGGCGTTGAGGACGGCAACGACCTCGAGGCCCGTCGCGCCGCAGCGCGCGAGGCCGGCAAGGAGCTCCCGCCCCTCAAGATCGGCGTGCTCATCTCGGGCTCCGGCACCAACCTCCAGGCGCTCATCGACCGCATCGCCGCAGGTACGCTCAACGCCGAGATCGTGCTCGTTATCTCGAGCCGTCCCTCGGCCGCGGGCCTCAAGCGCGCGGCGGCCGCGGGCATCCAGACGCTTGCGCTCTCCAAAGAGATCTACGCCGACCCGTGGGACGCCGACGAGGTCATTGCCACCGAACTCAAACGTGCGGGCGCCGAGTACATCATCATGGCGGGCTACATGCGCATGGTGCACGAGCCGCTGCTCGCGCTTTGGCCCAACCGTGTGGTCAACCTGCACCCGGCGCTGCTGCCGAGCTTTCAGGGGGCACACGGCATCGCCGACGCCTACGAGCGCGGCGTCAAGGTCACCGGCGTGACGGTGCACTTTGCCAACGCGGCGTACGACCAGGGTCCGATCATCGCGCAGGAGCCCGTCCACGTTGAGGAGGGCTGGACGGTCGACGAGCTCGAGGAGCACATTCACGAGGTCGAGCATCGCCTCTACCCCGACGTGGTGCAGCTCCTTGCCGAGGGCCGCGTGCGGGTGCGCGAGAACCTCACCGTGGCGGTGGGGTAGCGAGTCCGCGGCAGCTCGGCGCCGCGGAGGCGAGCCCGCGAGGACGCGGGGCGTCCGGTGCCCATTCCGGGCGCCGCGTCGCCCCCGTTTTAGGTTTACGCCAGCCTTTGCCGATAATATGATGTCTAGGCAGCGGTTACAGCCGCATCTGGTGAGTTCCCGGACGCAGGAGATGGTGACAAGGTGGATACCATGAACGGGGTTGGTACGGCGAGGCTCGAGGGGCCTGCGGCCGAGCCGCCAGTTGCGGCCGAGCTGCCAGACATCTCCCTGGGCGATCTTGTGCAGGAGCTGGCAAGGTGGGGTATCGCGGCGGTTGCCTCGGACCCTTCTGCGGCGGTCCACGGGGCGTCCATCGATTCGCGCGCGGTGGATGCGGGCTGCCTGTTCGTTTGCAAGGGTGCCGGCTTTAGGCCGCAGTTTCTCTCCGGGGCGCTCGGCGCCGGCGCGGCGGCATATATGTGCGAGGCCGTCGCGGCTCACGACGGCGAGCCTCTCAGGCCGCCCCAAGAGCTGCGCGACGCAGCCCCGGGCGCTCCCTACCTTGCCGTCCGCGGCATCCGAAAGGCCATGGCCCGGGTCTCTCCGCTGATCTTCGGCCACCCCGAGCGCAAGCTGACCATCATCGGCATCACGGGTACCAAGGGCAAGTCGACCACGGCCTACATGCTGCGCTCGATCTTGCGCGCGGCCGGGCAGGAGCCGTCAATCTTGGGTTCCATCGAGACGGACGACGGCGCGGAGCGCTTTGAGAGCCATAACACGACTCCCGAGGCGCCCGACCTGTGGCGCCACCTGTTTCACACGGTGCAGGCGGGTCGCACGTGCATGGTCATGGAGGTCTCGAGCCAGGGGCTCAAATACGACCGCGTGCTCGGCCTGCCGCTCGACATCGCGTGCTTTCTCAACATCGGGCGCGACCACATCTCGCCCATCGAGCACCCCACGTTTGAGGATTACTTCGCGAGCAAGCTGAGGATATTCGACCACGCCCAGACGGCCGTCGTGAACCTTGCGACCAAAGAGCTCGAACGCGTTATGGCGGCTGCCGCGCACGCTCGCCGGTGCGTAACCACGCTCGCCGAGATGCCGGGGCACGAGGACGGGCTGGCCAAAGACCGCACCGCTCACCTCCCGGCTAGCCTGGGGGCCGACCATATCGCGGCATCTGCCGGTGGCGTTGACTTTGAGGTGGCGGAAGGGTCGGAACGGCACCGTATCCGCTTGGGAATTCCCGGACTCTTTAACGTCGAGAACGCCCTGGTCGCCATTGCGTGCGCGCGGCAGCTGGGCATCGGCTACGACGCGATCGCCGCCGGGCTCGCGCACGTGCGCGTTCCGGGGCGCATGGAGCCCGTGGTGTCTCCGGACGGCAAGATCCTCGCGCTCGTTGACTACGCGCACAACGAGCTGTCGTACGAGACGCTCTTCCACTCGGTCAAGGCGGAGTATCCCAAACGCAAGGTGGTTGCGGTGTTTGGCGCGCCGGGCGACAAGGCGCTCGAGCGCCGCGAGGTGCTGCCGCGCGTGGCGTCGCGCTATGCCGACCTGCTGATTTATACCGAGGAGGATCCGGCGCACGAGAGCGTCGAGCAGATCTGCGCGGAGCTTGCCGCGCACACGCCGGATTCGGTGGAGCACCGCATCGTCTGTGACCGCACCGAGGCGATACGCCAGGCGTTTGCATGGGCGCAGCAGGCTGGCGAGGCGGTCGTGCTGCTGCTGGGTAAGGGTGACGAGACGCGTCAGCACCGGGGCGACTCGTATCCCGAGGTAACGAGCGATCTCGAGCTCGCGCGGGAGATGCTGGGGGTTGCGGAGCGGTAGGCCCGGTGGGCCGGCGCCGGCTCCGATCCGCCCCGCTTGCTCTGCGCGGCTTACTCCGCCTAACCGACGATCGACCTGATCACGGCGGCGTCCCCCTCGTAGGGGAGGCGCTCCGTGCCGCGGACCACAAACGTCTCATGGCCCTTGCCGGCCAAGATCACGACCGCCGGACGCCGCGCGCCCTCGATGGCATGCCGCGCGGCCTCCCTGCGGTCGAGGATGGTCGTGATGTTCGTTGCCCCCGCCTCGCGCGCAGCCTGCTCAATCTCCTGCGCGATGAGCGCGGGGTCCTCCTTGCCCGGGTCGTCCTCGGTAACGATGATCCGGTCGGCGAGGCGGCCGGCGGCCTCGCCCATACCGTACCTCCGCTCGACGCCCTTGGTTCCCGTGGCACCAAACACGCAGGTCACCTCGTGGTTGGGATAGGCGTCGCGCACGTCGGTGAGCAGCGCCTCGAGGCTCGAGCCGTTGTGCGCGTAGTCCACGATAACGGTGAGCCCGTCCTCCTGATGGGCAATTTCCATGCGCCCGGGAACATGCACCGCCTCCAGCCCCGCGCGGATATCGGCGGCGGTGGCGCCAACGGCGAGCGCGCACGCCGCGGCGATGAGCGCGTTCTCTGCGTTGTAGAGGCCGAGCATGGGGAGCCGCACGGCAAGGGGCTCGTTCAGCTCGGGCACATTCGGTCCGGCGGTCAGCTCAAAGGCGATTCCGCCCCGCTCATGCCGGATGTTCGCGGCACGGAGGTCTGCCTCGGCCTCGGTCGTGGAGCATGTGATGGTTCGCTCACAGGCGCTCGCTGCGCTGAGGACGCGCTCCCGGCACTCCGGTTTCATGTCGAGGTTGACGACCGCGGTGCGCGCTTTCTCAAACAGCCGCAGCTTGCTTGCAAAGTAGTCCTCAAACGTGGGGTGTTCGATGGGCGAGATGTGGTCCTCAGAGATGTTGGTAAACGCGCCGACCGCGAGCTTGACCCCCCGCATGCGCCCGTATTTGAGCGCCTGGCTCGAGGCCTCCATAACAAGTGCGGACGAGCCGGACGCCATCGCGTTGGCGATATGACGCTGCAGGTCAAAGGGCTCGGGGGTGGTGAGGGTGGAGGTCTCTACCTCAATGCCGTCGTCGAGCGTGATGGTAGAGAAGAGGGGACACCGCGGCAGGCCGAGCCGCTCGGCGCGCGCCTGCAGGATGGCGCGGAGGCAGTAGGCCGTGGTCGTTTTGCCCCTGGTGCCCGTGATCGCGCAGATGTCGATATGCTCCGAGGGGTGGTTCCAGGCAAGGTCTGCCGTTATGCCGAGCGCGCGGCGGATGTCCGAGACGATGATCGCGGGGATGGAAACGCCAAAGTCCTGCTCGGCGACATAGGCAACGGCACCCGCCTCGATTGCATCGAGCAGGTACTCGCGCCGGAAGGTCGCTCCCTTGCAAACAAAGAGCGTCTGCGGGCGGACGTCGCGGGAGTCGTCGGTTGCGTTGGCAATGGTGAGGGACGCGCTGGTGGCGTCGGGGCTCGAGAGGAGGATGCCCTCCCGATGGAGTGCGTCCAGGTATTCCTGGAGCGGTCTGGTGGTTTGCGAGGTGTGTGACATGGTGGCTCCTATGTGGGGCGCGGGCAGGGCTGGCGGGTGCCGCCTGCGCGGGTAAGTGCGTACCGAGATGGTACCGCAACTGATGTGGCGGGGCGTTGTTCTACAGGGGGCCGCGCGTGTGACTCCCGGAGCGGGGTCGGGACGAGCGCGGCGTGCGCCGGTCTTTTGGAAAGTTGGGTGCGCTTCTTGTGCGACGGCCTGCTCATACGCTAATATATAGCACTGCTCACGGAGAGCTGACCGAGAGGCCGAAGGTGCTCGCCTGCTAAGCGAGTATTCCCCTAAAGGGAATCTGGGGTTCGAATCCCCAGCTCTCCGCCAGCCGATTATGCAAGCCCGGTGCCCCAGCGGTGCCGGGCTTTTGCTGTTGCGGGGCGTCTCCGCCGCCCGATCGCGCCCGGCGCGTTGCTGGCGCTTGGACGTGCGCGCCGTCGCCGTTCTTCCATGCCGTCGAAACGCCGGTTTACAAGGGGTCATACGGTCGAATCGCCGTTTTACAGGGGGTCAATACCAAAACCTCGCGCCAATGTAAGGATGAAATCGGCACGCGCAATGTAGACCGATTTTGCCCAACGTCTCTACCAGCGGTTTTGTTCATCGAATTTTGCTCTCTACTCGATAAACCGCAATTCCATCCTTACATTGGCGCGAGGTTTTGATTCTGACCCCCTATGAGCGCGCGACGGCCCTCGACGCGCGGGCGCAGGCCCGGTGGCGCGTGCGGCGTGGCGCAGCGGCGCCTCGTGGGGCCGGGGCGGCGAGCAGGGGCGCTTGCCCTAGCCAATCACCAGGTCGTCGCGGTGCGCCCGCACGGTATCCCAGCTAAAGAGCCCAACCAGCTCGGAGGCACTCCGCGGCGCGCGATCGGGCGCGAGGCCCGTGCTGCCGGCGAGCCAGCCCAGCAGGCGTTCGGGCGTGCCAAACTGCTCGCGCAGCCCTTCCATGTCGAGGTCACGGTCGCGCTTGGAGAGGCGCCGCCCGTCGGGTGCCATCAACAGCGGAACATGGGCGTATGCGGGTTGCCTATAGCCGAGCAGACGCTGCAGGTGAATCTGCCTCGCGGTCGAGCTCAGCAGGTCGTGGCCGCGCACGACCTCGGTCACGCCCATCTCGGCGTCGTCTACCACCACGGCAAGCTGGTAGGCAAAGACCCCGTCGCTGCGCTGCACCAAAAAGTCCCCGCATTCGCGCGCGAGCACCTCGCGCTGCGGCCCATAAACGCGGTCGACAAACGCGATGGTCCCGGTCGGGTCGTCCGCCGTGGGCACGGCAAGCCGTTGCGCCGGGGGTCGCCGCCGGGACCGCTCGGCAACCTCGGCGGGGGAGAGCCCGCGGCAGGTGCCGGCATAGATGGGGGTTCCGTCGCTCGCGTGCGGTGCCGACGCCGCATGCAGCTCGGCGCGCGTGCAAAAGCACGGATAGACCGTGGCCGCCTCTTTGAGCGCGTTGAGCGCCGCCTGGTAGCGATCGATGCGGTCGCGCTGGTAATAGGGGCCTTCGTCCCAGTCGAGGCCAAGCCAGTGCAGGTCGCTAAGCAAAAGGTCGGCCCACGGCCCGCTTTGCGTGCGCGGGTCGAGGTCCTCGATGCGCAGGATCACGCGGCCGCCCGCGCTGCGGGCCGAGAGCCACGCCACGAGCGCGGCAAAGATGTTGCCCAGGTGCATGCGCCCCGAAGGTGTGGGCGCAAATCGCCCGACGACGGGACGCTCGGCGGCGGTGTGGGTTGCGGTGGCGCGTGAGGTATCCATGCGCACAGTATGGGCAACGGGTGGCGCGTTTGTAAAGCCCCGGCTTGGCATGTGTCCGAGCCAAAATGGGTCACTTGGAACATGTCCCCAAATGACCCAAAACGGCCGGAGCCCCCGGGTCTGCATACCCGAGGGCTCCTGGAAAAGGGGGGACTATGGGTGCGCGGGGCGGCTAGGGGGGAGCCGCCCCGCGCGGAAAGGGAGGCTAGAGCGGAAGCGCCGTGAGCTGCGTGTAGACGCGCGCCTGATACTCGCGGTCGAGGTCGTAGAGGCCCTTGGGGTCGCAGCCAAAGAGCTTCATGTTGGTGATCATGTCGCGGGCGTTGGTCTCCTCCTCGCCCTGCTCGCTCACAAACCAATCGAGGAACTTCATCGTGCGGACGTCGTGCACCTCGTGCGCCACCTCATAGCAGCGGTGGATGAGACCCGTGACGTACTCCTCGTGCGCCAGGCCGGCCTCGAGCGGCTCGATGTCCGAGCTAAAGGTCTTGTCGGGCTTGGCGATGGCCTCCATAGTGGGGGTAAAGTCGTTGTCGAGGAGGTAGCGGCGGATGGCGAGCGCGTGGTCGGACTCCTCGCGCGCCTGGATCATGTACCAGTTGGCAAAGCCCTTGAGGCCGCGGTCCTCGTAGTAGTCGGCAAAGGTGAGGTAGAGATACGCCGAATAGAACTCCGCGTTGATCTGATCGTTGAGAATCTTTGTGACCTTGCTGTCGAGTGCCATGGGACGTTCCTTCCTCACCATTACCGGCTACGTGCGTTTCGAGTCGCACTCAACGTATACCCGCCTTTGCCGGTTCAAACGCATCCACAATTCCCTCACGCGGACTTCAACGTTTCGCCTTAATTCGTTCGGTGCGGAGCGCGCGGGCCGCTGCGCGGCGGGATGGGGCAAAACGAACACGTCCCCAACCGACCCATTGGCCGAATCTTCCATGGGGCGGCCGGGAGCTGTCCGCGCCGCCCGGTACAATGGCGCCCATAGGGGAGGCACCCGACGCCTACGAAGGGATGGTTGCCATGATGCGATTGGGCTCGTATACGGTGGGAGCGTCGACCGCGGCAGATCGAGATGCGGCGGGCTGCGGGCCACTGCGGCAAGCGCCGGGCCGCCGTTCGTCAGCTGCCCGTCCGGCCCCGAACTGCGGTTTGGCGTTGTCGGCCGCGAGGCCTCGCCTCGTGCGTCTCGTCATCGTGTTCGCGACGGTGGCGCTCGCCCTGCTCTTTGCCGCGCCGCGCCCAGCCCTCGCCTACGACATGCCGCGCGTGCGGATCGACGCTGTGGTGGAGGAGGACGGCAGCCTGCAGGTCGAGGAGGAGCGCACCTTTGCCTTTGACGACGACGTCAACGGTGTCTTCTGGACCATCCCCATCACCCAAAACGAGCAGGGCGGTCGCTCGTGGCCCGATGTCGCCTCGCTCGAGGCTGCGCTCGTCGTGCGCGGCGCCGACGAGCCGCTCGAGCGCGTGGGCTCGGCCGAGCCCGGCGAGAACGGCGTCTTTACCGTCGAGGAAGACGGCGACGCCCTGCGCATCCAGCTCTTCTCGCCGCACGCCGACGGCGAGGAGGCCACCTTCCGCCTGTCGTACCGCTTAACGGGCGCGGTCATGGCCTGGGCCGACACGGCCGAGCTCTACTGGCAGTTTGTGGGGCCCGGCTGGGACGAGCCCTCGGGCGACGTGTCGCTCACCGTCTCGTTTGCGGGCGCCACGGCGCCGGGTGCGCAGGCGGCGACGGACGAGACCTTCCGCGCGTGGGGCCATGGCCCCTTGGAGGGCAGCGTCGAACCTGACGTGCAGACGGCGACGGTGCACTACAGCGTCCCGACCGTGCGCGACGGGGAGTTTGCCGAGGCGCGGACCGTCTTCCCAGCGTCGTGGGTGCCGGGGCTCGTTGCTGCGAGCGGCAGCTCCACCGAGCGCCTGCCGCAGATCCTAGAGGAGGAGGCGGCATGGGCAGCCGAGGCCAACGCGCGCCGCGAGCAGTTGCAGACGGTCATCGGGGTGGGCAGCGTGCTGCAGATTGCGCTGCCAGCCGCCCTTTTGGTGGCTGCGGTGGCGTTTCGCCTCACGCACGGTCGGGCGCCCCAGGCCTCGTTTGACCAAAAGTACCTGCGCGAGCTGCCTTCCAACGACCATCCGGCCGTCATCGCCGCCTTTATGGAGGGCGGCGAGGCGGGTGAGCGCGCATTTGCCGTCACGCTCATGAAGCTCACCGACGAGGGCGTGGTGGGCATCGTGACGGATGGCGATGGTTCCGGCCGCGGCAAATCGCCGGCGTATCGTTTGCGTTTGCTCAAGCCGCACGCGCACGACGGGGAGGGTATCGACGCCGCGGTGCTCCGCGTGTTCTTCCGGGGCGGGCGCACCGAGTCGAGCTTTGAGGAGCTCCGCTCGTATGCCGAGTCTTCGCCCGACACGCTCAACGAGTTTATGGACGACTTTGCGGCGGAGGTTGCGGCGGAGCTGGCGAGCCGCGGGCTCAGCACCCCGCGCGGTGGCTTCCCCACGGCGGTGACGGTGGCCGGGGTGGCACTTCTTGCGGCGTCGTTTATCCTGGCCGCCTTCACCGATGGTGCGACCCTGCTTGCGCTCGGCATTGGGTTTACGCTCACGTTGGTGGCCCTCATCGTTGCGGCTCGGTGCCGCAGGATCACGCCAGAGATGGCCGAGCTCCGGGCGCGGTGCGAGGCGTTTCGCCGGTGGGTCGAGGATTGCTCGAGTTTGGGCGAGAGCATCGATGTGGACCGCCCCGAGGGCCGGTGCATGCTCGTGATGGCAACCGCCGTGGGGGTGAGCGACGAGGTCATCGCTGCATTTGCCGGGCCTCGTTCGGCAGCGGCGGATGTTGCCGAGCAAGCGGAGCAGGCGGCCTTCGAGGCGGAAACCTTTGCGTACGGTTACGGTGGCCTCTACTACCCATACCCGCTCTTCTGGTGGTATTTCCCCTGGTACGGGCATCGTCACAGCCCACACGAGAGCGTGGACTCGGCATACGAGAGTGCGGCTTCGAGCATTGCCTCGAGCCTGAGCGCCTCGGCCGGTGGCAGTGGCGGTGGGTTCTCTGGCGGCGGCGGGGGCGGCGTTGGCGGAGGCGGCGGCGGAACGTTCTAGCGGCGGCCGCGGCGAGCCGCCGCATCGGGGTGGGGTGTTGCGCACCTGCCGCGCCGGGGGTGCGGCCCCGTGTCCGACCCCCGCGCGTCCTGCGCACCAAGCGCGCCGCGTTGCGCTACATTATAGGTTCCTAGTGTTTGCCGGCGCCGCACGCGCCGGCGCCTGTTGCGCAAGGAGGGCGTATGGGAGCTGAGCGAAAGATCGCGCGTGCGCTGATCTCGGTGACCGACAAGACGGGCGTGGTCGACTTCGCCCGCGCTCTGGTCGACGAATTCGGGGTTCAGATCATCTCGACGGGCGGCACGGCCAAGGTCATCGAGGAGGCGGGCGTGCCCGTGACCCCGATCGAGGACTTCACCGGGTACCCCGAGATGATGGACGGGCGCGTTAAGACGCTCCATCCCAAGGTCCACGGCGCGCTCCTCGCCCGCCGCGATTTGCCCGAGCACATGAGTCAGGCCGCCGAGCACGGCATCGAGCTCATCGACCTCGTGGTGGTGAACCTCTACGAGTTTGAGAAGACCGTGGCCGACCCGGCTGTGACCTTTGCCGACGCCATTGAGCACATCGACATCGGCGGCCCCTCCATGCTCCGTTCCGCCGCCAAGAACAACGACGCCGTGACCGTGGTCTGCGACCCGGCCGACTACGACGCCATTCTCGAGGAGATGCGCCTGCACGAGGGTGCCACGCTGCGCTCCACGCGTCGTCGCCTCGCCGCCAAGGTCTTTACCCGCACCGCCGCCTACGACTCGGCGATCTCCACCTGGCTCAACGATTACCTCGCCGCCGAGGAGCCTGCGGTTGCCGCCGCTGCCGGCGAGGAGGGCTTCCAGCCGCCTGCGGCCCTCACCCTCAACCTCGCCAAGACGCAGGAGCTGCGCTACGGCGAGAACCCGCACCAGTCCGCCGCGGTCTACCGCTTTGCCGACGAGTTCTCGCGCTACGGCAGCTCCGCCAACCCGCTGGTGGGCGCCGAGCAGATTCAGGGCAAGCCGCTCAGCTACAACAACTTCCTCGACGCCGACGCCGCGTGGAACGCCGTGCGCGAGTTTGACGAGCCGGCTGTGGTGATCCTCAAGCACCAGAACCCCTGCGGCTCGGCCGTGGCCGAGGACGTCACCACCGCTTACGACCGCGCCTTTGCGTGCGACCCCAAGAGCGCCTTTGGTGGCATCATCGCCGTCAATCGCGAAGTGCCGCTCTCGCTCGTCGAGCATTTTGCCGACCAGAACAAGCAGTTCGTCGAGGTCATTATCGCGCCGAGCTACACCCCCGAGGCCCTCGAGCGCCTCTCCAAGCGTTCCAACCTGCGCGTGCTCGCCACGGGCGGCGCCGCGGGCCACGCGCGCCTTGAGCTGCGCTCCGTCGACGGCGGCATGCTCGTGCAGTGCGTCGACACCGTTGAGGAGGACCCGGCCAACTTTACCTATCCCACCGAGCGCAAGCCCACCGACGCCGAGATGCGCGACCTGCTCTTTGCGTGGCGCGTGGTAAAGACCGTCAAGTCCAACGCCATCCTCATCGCCAAGAACGAGGCCGGTATCGGCATGGGGCCGGGGCAGCCCAACCGCGTGGACTCTGCGCTTTTGGCCTGCGAGCGCGCCGAGGACGCCTGCAAGCGCATGGGCATCGAGGCGAGCGAGTTTGCCTGCGCGAGCGATGCGTTCTTCCCGTTCCGCGACAACGTTGACGTGCTCGCGGCGCACGGCGTGACGGCGATCATCCAGCCGGGTGGCTCGGTCCGCGACGACGAGTCCATCGAGGCTTGCAACGAGCACAACATCGCCATGGTGTTTACGGGGACCAGGCATTTCCGCCACTAGCGGGTCGACGCTGTGCGCCGGCCTGGCGGGCACCTTGCCGTTCAGCTTCGAGGGCATGGGCGTAAGCCCTATGCCCTCTCGCTTCGCGGCAATCTGCCTCGCCAAGCCGTCGCTCGCTGTCTTTAATCATTTGGGGACGGGGTTGTTTTGGGTTATTTGGGGACGTGTTCCATCTGCCCCATTTTCAGCTCGCCCGCTTGTATCGGCTTGATACAGGCGGGCGGGCTGTTTTGTTGTCCCGATAGTTAGGTACCCGCCCATTACACCAGCGTCAAATCGTGTCCAAAAACACTCACGATTTGCCGCTCATGTAATGGCCGGGTACCTAACTTTCTGGGTTGGCTGAGGGCGGGCTTGTCGGGGGCACGGGCCGGTTGGGGATGTGTTCGCTCCAACCCATTGCTGGAAAATGGGTCAAACGGGGCACGTTCCCAACTGACCCATTTGTTTTCTGGCGGGTGAGAGACCATAATGGGGCCGATTTAGGACGCGTTGTTGAGGAGGCCAAGATGTCCGAGACCGCGGAGCAGCCGGTGGAGAACGGCGCCTTTCAGCTGGGGGAGCCGGTGCTGGTGTGCCGCTGGCGCCTGCATGCGCGCAAGATCCCGCTGCTCAACCGGCATATCCGGGCGCTTGCAGCGCGTCGCGTTGCGGGCGAGCCTCTCAGCCGGGGGCTCCTCTCGTGGGCAAAGCAGCACGTAGAGTGGTCGCTCGCAGACGACACGACCGTCCCCGTACCCGAGGACGGCGTGCTCATGCTCGTGGTGGACGAGACCGGTCAGGCGGCTATGAGCACGGGCGCTTACGAGCCTCTGCCCGACACGTCTGCCGAGGCGCTTGCACAGCGGGCCATCAACGCGCAGCGCGAGGCGCAAGAGACGGATGTGGCGCCCGAGGTGCTAGCCTGCGTGGCCGATGGAGCCCTGACCTTGGGCGTTGCCGAGGAGGCGACGCTTTGCGGCGCGGCATCGCTTGCCGAGCAGCTGGCCCGGGCGCGTGGATGCGCGGTGACGCGCGACCCGGCGCTTCCGTTTCGCGCGCTCGCGGGCATGGGAGAGGCGGCGCAGGGAGCGCTCCTGCTCTCGGACGAACACGGTGCGGTCTTGGCGAGCGACGCCGACGAGCTCGCTCCCGCGGCGGCCGACCTCGCCATACTGCTGACCGAGGGCTACGAGAAGCTTCTCCGCTGCTAGGGGCGTCAGGCCGGCGCGCTGCAAGCCTCAGCGGATCGGCGGGACACCCTCCCAACCCCTCTCTTCCTTAGCATTTCTTAAGCGAGGGGGCGGTAATTTGCTGGGGCATAATAGACCCATCGACCGTTCGGCGAGCTGCAGTCGCACGCCTCATCCCCGCGGCGGCTCCGCCCCAAGTGCATGCAAGGGAGCAGCCATGGCCCTCATCTACGTGGTAGAAGACGATGCCGCTATCCGCGGCGAACTCGTGCAGGTGCTCGAGCGCAACGGCTTTACCACGGCTGCGGCCACGGACTTCTCCCATGTGGTCGAGAGCATCCAGGAGGCGAGCCCCGACCTCGTGCTGCTCGACCTCACCCTCCCCGATACCGACGGGCAATTTATCTGCCGTGAGCTCCGCGCCGTCTCCGACGTGCCCATTATCGTCCTCACGAGCCGCGTAACCGAGATCGACGAGGTCATGAGCATGACGATGGGCGCCGACGACTTTGTGCCCAAGCCCTACAGCGCCCGCGTGCTCGTGGCGCGCATCCAGGCACTGCTGCGGCGGACGTCGGGCGGCGAGGGCAAGAGCGTGCTCGAGCACAACGGCCTCGCGCTCGACCTGTCGCGCTCGGTGGCGCAGGCCAACGGCAAGCAGGTTGAGCTCACCAAAAACGAGCTGCGGATCCTTGCACTGCTCATGCGCCGCGCGGGCACGATCGTCTCGCGCGAGGCGCTCATGCGCGACCTCTGGGATTCCGATGCCTTTGTGGACGACAACACGCTCACCGTCAACATCAACCGCCTGCGCGGTACGCTCGAGAAGATCGGCGTTATGGGCTACCTCACCACGCACCGCGGCCGTGGCTACTCGGTCTAGGTGTCCCATGTCGCCGCGCGCCTACCTTAAGAGCAACCTGCCGATCCTGGGGATCTTGCTGGCCGCTGCGCTGCTCATCGTTTTTGTTCTGGAGGTAGCGGGCGTCAACCGCTACATCACGGCGCTTGCCGGCATCATCGCGCTCGCCGGTGCCGTTGCCGCGTTTAGCATAGATTACCTGCGCAAACGCTCGTTCTACAGCGACCTTGCCGAGGTTTTGGCCGATGATGTGCGGCCCCAGTGGCTGGCCGAGTTTATCGAGCGGCCCGACTTTGCCGAGGGGGAGCTCACCTACGACGCGATTCGCGCCATTGCCAAGGGTGCGAGCGACGAGACGGCGGCGGCCGAGCGTCAGCTTGTGGAGTACCGCGAGTACATCGAGACGTGGGTCCACGAGGCAAAGTCACCCCTGGCGGCAGCGCATCTCATGCTTGAGAACCTCGGCGAGACGGCGGGGGACGTGCTCGGCTACGAAAAGCTCGATGCGGTGGGCGACGAGCTCCGCCGTGTGGAGGGCTACATCGAGCAGGCGCTCTTCTATGCGCGCTCCGAGGCGCTCGACCGCGACTACCTCATTCGCGCGTACCGCCTCGGCGACCTGGTAAACGCGGCGATTAGGGCCAACGCGCCGGCTCTCATTGCGGCGCGGGTGGCGCCAGTGGTCGAGGGGCTCGACCTCGAGGTCTTTACCGACGAGAAGTGGATCGAGTTTATCCTCGGGCAGATCATCCAGAACAGCGTCAAGTACGCGCATGCCGACCGGCCGACCATCAGCTTTACGGGCCGGCTCGTAGACGAGGGGCTCGCCACGGAGGCGGTGGAGCTCTCTGTGGCAGACAACGGCTGCGGCGTCTCTGAGGCGGATTTGCCGCGCGTGTTTGAGAAGGGCTTTACCGGCGACAACGGTCGCACGGGCAAGCGTTCCACAGGCATAGGCCTTTACCTGGTAAAACGCCTTTGTGACAAGATGGGTGTCCAGCTCGAGGCAAGCTCAAGGCCAGGTGAGGGCTTCACCATCCGTTTGAGGTTCTCCACCAACAAGTTCCAATATTTTGAGTAGGCTCTGTCGCCACGTGCAGATACCTGCCGGTGCCCTCGCACCCGGGCGTGTGGGGACCCGCGCCGCTAGCGAGAGGTTCGGCCAGCGATCTCCTTTGCTCGGACGCACGGGAATTCATGCGTCCATGGGGGGCTGACCGTGCGTCTACGGCGGCTAAACCGCGTTGCGCCCCACGTTTCCAGCCGCCCTTCCCGCACCCCCATCAGGTCAAAGCTACCCACATCCTTCAACGCCCCTCCCATTCACCTCGGAGAAGCAGGCAAGCGCAACGGTGCCGCGAGGGCTGACGGCCGGGCTTCCCTCTGAACGAGTTCCACAGGAAAGGGCGCCGAAGCGCCCTTTCCGAGGACTGTTTGGAGTTCAGAGGGAAGCCCGGCCGTCAGCCCTCTCGGCATCGGGTACGGAAGCGAGCCTACTTCACGACCAAAATGTCGCACTCCGAGCTCCGCAGCAGGAAGGTCGAGATGGAGCCCAGGAGCGCGTACTTGATCGACGAGAGGCCGCGCGCGCCGCACATCACAAGGTCGGGCTGCACCACGTCGAGCATCTCGTCTTTGAGCGTCTCGCGAATACGCCCGGCGCGGATCATGATCTCCACCTCGGGGATGTCGGGGTTCTCGCGGGCTTCTTCAACCTGTGCCTCAATGGAGGTGCGGAACGCCTCCTCGAGCCCGCTGACCAGGTCGGCCGGATAGGCGCCTGCAGACTCGAGTGCCGTGGAGTCGATGACGTGCCCGATGATGAGTTTGGCGCCGTTGTTTGCCGCGACCTTGATGGCGCGCGCCAGGACGAAGTCCTGCTGCTCGGTCCCGTCGAGCGCCACGAATACCTTGGAATAGCCTTCGTTCATGAGAGCCTCCTTTTCGTGCGACGGCGAGCCGCCGCCAGCAGCCTACTTGCGGACGTTATACCCGCGTCCGCCCCAATCGTTCTTATGTTTCCGTGAACGTAGCCCATCGACCCGCCGGGGGTCTTTGCGCTGGTCGATAATGGCTTGCAACTGAGGCGCCGCCCCGCGCGGTCGAGCGCCGGCAATCGCGATAGGGGAGGCTCTGTTGAATCCCATCGAACTGCTCAAATCGGCATTTCTCGGTCTGGTCGAGGGCATCACCGAGTGGCTGCCCATCTCGAGCACGGGCCACATGATCTTGGTGGACGAGTTCATTAAGCTGAACGTCAGCGAGGAATTCATGAACATGTTCCTCGTGGTGATCCAGCTGGGCGCCATCCTTGCGGTGTGCGTGCTGTTCTTCCACGAGCTCAACCCGTTTAGCCCGAGCAAGGGTCGCGAGGGCCGGCGCGCCACGTGGTCTCTCTGGGGCAAGATCGTGCTCGCGTGCCTGCCGGCGGCGATCATCGGCATCCCGCTCGACGACTTTATGGAGGAGCACCTCTACAACAGCGTGGTGGTGGCCGCGGCGCTCATCGTCTACGGCATCGCGTTTATCGTGATCGAGATGTGGCGCAAGCGGGTGCTCGCGCGCCGCGTCGAGGAGGAGGGCGTGGTCCCGGGCAGCCGTCCGGCCGGCACGCACTTTGCTCGCCCCGCCGAAGCGGTCGAGCCCACCGAGGGCGGCGACTTTGGCGCGATCACCCGCGTGGAGGACCTGCCGCTCAAGACCGCCTTTGGCATCGGGTGCTTCCAGGTGCTATCGCTCATCCCGGGTACGTCGCGCTCCGGCTCGACCATCATCGGCGGCCTTCTGCTTGGCTGCACGCGCTCAGTGGCCTCTAAGTTCACGTTTTTCCTGGCGATTCCCGTCATGTTTGGCGCCAGCGCGCTCAAGCTGGTGAAGTACGTGGTGCTCGACGGCGGTACGTTTGGCACCAACGAGCTCGCCATCATGGGCGTGGGGTGCCTCGTGGCCTTTGTGGTGTCGCTTCTGACCATCAAGTGGCTTATGAACTTTGTGCGCAAGCATACCTTCATTGCCTTTGGCGTGTACCGCATCGTGCTCGGCGTGGTGGTGATTGCGTACTTCTTGCTGCTGGCGTAGCGCTTGCGGCTGCGCTTGCACGCGCGTGCTCGTTCGCACCCGTCCCCGCCCGTAGCGGCTGGGGCGGGTGCTTTTTGCGTGCGGGCTGCGGCGCTGGCGTCGGGGCAGCGCTGCTGAGGCCGTCGCTGTCACCGGCACCCGCCCCGCGCCGCCGTGGTGCCCGTTGTGCCCCGCGCCGCGCGCGTGCACCCTTCCTCCACAGCGCGTCGCCTGTGTCCGCGCGGCCCGGTATACTGGGTAGGCTCAAGACCACGGCTCGCCGCAGCGGGCCTTCGTATCATCCTGACGGGAGACGACCATGTCGGTTTCGCAGCCTCTACCTTGGGAAACACCACATAACGGCACGCCGGGCTCCACCTCCGCGGCCGCACCTGCGGGCGCATCGGACGCCGCCCCGGCAGCCACCGCCCCGGCCTACGAACAGGTCCCGCTCGACGTCTACGACGCCCCGGCGCCCGCTCCCGCGCGGCGCACGCCGGCCGTCGACATCGACTCGCTCAACCCCGCCCAGCGCGAGGCCGTCCTCACCACTGAGGGGCCGCTCCTGGTGCTCGCGGGCGCCGGCTCGGGCAAGACGCGCGTGCTCACCTATCGCATCGCCCACATGATCGCCGACCTCGGTGTCCGTCCGTGGCAGATCCTCGCCATCACCTTTACCAACAAGGCCGCGGCTGAGATGCGCGAGCGTCTGGGCGCCCTGTTGCCCGACGGCACGCGCGGCATGTGGGTGTGCACGTTCCACGCCATGTGCGTGCGCATGCTCCGCGAGGACGCTGACCTTCTGGGCTACACGGGGCAGTTCACCATCTATGACGACGACGATTCGCGCCGCATGGTGCGCGACATCATGCAGGCGCTCGGGATCGAGCAGAAGAGCTACCCGCTCAACATGATTCGCTCTAAGATCAGCGCCGCCAAGAACGCCATGGTGGGGCCGGACGAGTTTCAGGCGCGCGCGAGCTCGCCCCAAGAGCAGAAGGCTGCCCAGGTCTATCAGGAGCTCGAGCGCCGTCTGCGCGCGGCCAACGCCATGGACTTTGACGACCTGCTCGTGCGCGCGCTCGAGCTCTTGCGCACCCGCCCCGAGGTGCTCGAGCGCTACCAGGAGCGCTTTCGCTATATCTCGGTGGACGAGTACCAGGACACCAACCACGTGCAGTACGAAATTGCCAACCTGCTCGCGGCCAAGTACCAGAACCTCATGGTCGTGGGCGACGACGACCAGTCTATCTACTCCTGGCGCGGTGCGGATATCTCCAATATCCTCGACTTTGAGAAGGATTTCCCCGCGGCCAAGGTGGTCAAGCTCGAGCAGAACTACCGCTCGACGGGCCACATTCTCAACGCCGCCAACGCCGTGGTGCGCCATAACTCGCAGCGCAAGGAGAAGCGCCTCTTTACCGCGGCGGGCGATGGCGAGAAGATCCAGGCCTACCAGGCCTCGGACGAGCGCGACGAGGGCCGCTGGATCGCCGGCGAGATTGAGAAGCTGCACGCCGGCGGCACGAGCTACGACGATATCGCCGTCTTCTACCGCACCAACGCGCAGTCGCGCATCTTGGAAGATATGTTCCTGCGCGCGGGCGTGCCCTACAAGATTGTGGGCGGCACGCGCTTCTTTGACCGCGCCGAGATTCGCGACGTGATGGCCTACCTCAAGATGGTCGTGAACCCGGCCGACGAGATGAGCGTCAAGCGCGTCATCAACACGCCGCGCCGCGGCATCGGCTCCACGTCCATCGCCAAGATCGAGGAGCTTGCGCGCGAGAACCGCTGCAGCTTCTTCCAGGCGTGCGAGATCGCCACGGCCGAGACGGGTCGATTCTCGGCCAAGGTGCGCTCGGCGCTCGGCGACTTTGTGGCGCTGGTGCGCGAGGGCCGGCGTATGGACGGCGAGCTGCAGAACGTGGTCGAGGCGATTGTGGAGCGCTCGGGCCTTATGCAGGCGCTCCGTGCCGAGGGGACGGTCGAGTCCGAGGGACGCGTAGAGAACATCCAGGAATTCCTGGGTGTGGCGGCCGAGTTTGAGGAGACGCACGACGATATCGAGGGGACGCTCGAGAGCCTGGAGGAGCTGCGCGCGGCGGGTGTCTCGGATGTGCCGGCAGCGGATGACCTGGTCGGAGCGGGGGCGGGTGTGCCCGGCACTGCGGCGCCTGCGGACGAGGCCGGTCCGGCAGCTGTGGCGCCGGCAAGCGCATCTGCCACCGCTGCGGCACCCACCGGCGCGCAAGCCCAGCTCGCCGCGCTCATCGCCGGCAACACCATGGCGGCGGCGCCCGCCCGCGCGGTGCCCGCCGCCCAGACCGAGGCCGAGATCGATCGGACCTACGGAGCGCTCGCCTGTCGGGCACTGCCGGCGCTCCTCGAGTGGCTCGCCCTGCGCAGCGACCTCGACTCCCTTGCTGGTGAGACGCACGCCATCACCATGATGACCGTGCACTCGGCCAAGGGCCTTGAGTTTCCGGCGGTTTTTGTGGCGGGCCTTGAGGAGGGGATCTTCCCGCACGTGGCGGGCTTTGCCGCGGCGGACGACCCGGCCAAGCTCGAGGAGGAGCGCCGCCTTGCCTACGTGGCCATCACGCGCGCACGGCAGCGGCTCTTTCTCACCTACGCCGCGACGCGCCGCACCTACGGCTCCACGCAGGCCAACCCGCGTAGCCGCTTTTTGAACGAGATTCCCGATGCCGACATTGAGTTTACGGGTGTGGGCTCTGCCGGCTTTGAGGGTACGGGCTGGGAGAAGCGCGGCGACCGCCGCGGCACGTACGGCTCGGGCGTGGGCGAGGATATGTACGGCGGCCGGGTCTTTGGGTCGTACACCCGCTCGACCGGTGGGAGCGTCTCGCGCCATACGGGCATCAGCCCCGACGCCGGCCGCAAGCCGGCAACGTTTGGTAGCGGTGCGCCCCGCGCGCGAGCCGGGGCGGGCTCCGGTGCCGCCGGTGGGCACACGGTGGAGCAGCGTCGGCCCGACGCCGCCAAACGTGCCGAGACCTTTGCGCCTGGTGATATGGTGAGTCACAAGACCTTTGGCACGGGTACTGTCATCTCGGTGTCGGGCGACATGCTCGAGGTCGCGTTTGAGAAGAGCGGCCAGACCAAGAAGCTGATGAAGGGGTTTGCCCCCATCGTCAAAATCTCCTAGCCGGCCGCCCTGGGCACGCCACCTTTCCTTTCAGGCGTTCGGGCATGGCGCGAAGGCCTATTACTCATTTTGGGACGGGGTTATTTTGAATGGGGGATGGAGCGCGTGGAGAGTCGAACGGAGCGCCTGAGCGGGCGGGCGAGCCTCCTGGTGGGGGCGACGCTGTTCTCGATGTTCTTTGGCGCGGGGAATCTCATCTTGCCGCCGCTTCTGGGCGTGCAGGCGGCGTCTGAGTCGGTGCCCGCCATCATCGGCTTCTTTGTTGCGGGCGTGGGGCTGCCCGTGCTCGGTATCGTGGCGGTGGCACTTGCCGGCACGGTGCGCGAGCTCGCCGACCGCGTCCATCCGATGTTCTCACGCGTCTTTGTGGCAGCGGTCTACCTGGCCATTGGGCCGTGCCTTGCCATCCCGCGCACGTCGTCCACGGCCTTTGAGATGCTCGCCCCGTTGCTGCCCGCCGGGGTGTCGCTCGACGCCGTACGCTTGGGGTTCTCGGTGGTGTTCTTTGCCGTAGCGTACCTGCTCGCCATGCATCCGGGTCGCCTCACGCGTTTCTTGGGCCGCGTAACGGGCCCGGCGCTCATTGCGCTTGTGGTGGCGGTTGTGGGGGCTTCGATATTCTCGCTTGTCACCGCTCCTGAGCTGCCCGCGCGCGCCGCCGAGGCGCCATATAACACGGGTGCGGCGGTGCAGGGTTTTCTCACGGGCTATCAGACCATGGACCTTCTGGCGTCGCTCACCTTTGGGCTGGTGATTGCCACCAACATCCGCTCGCTCGGTGTGCGCGAGCCGCGCGGCGTCATGTGTGAGGTCTGCCGCGCCGGAGTGGTGGCGGGCGTGCTTATGATGGCGCTCTACGGCGGGCTTTGCGCCGTGGGCTTTGAGCTCTGCGAAGAGCTTGCGGGAGCGGCCAACGGGGCCGTGATCATCACCGCCTCGGCCACGCTGCACTTTGGCATGGCGGGCACGATTGTGGTCGCGGCGATCTTTCTGCTTGCCTGCCTGAACGTCTGCACGGGGCTCATCAGCTGCTGCGGCAGCTACTTTGCCGAGGAGGTGCCGCGCGTGCCGTATCGCGTATGGGCCGTGACGTTTGCGGTGTTCTCGTGCGCCGTCTCTAACATCGGGCTCGACGCGATCCTGGCGTTCTCGGTGCCGCTCCTCAATGCGCTCTACCCCATGGCGATCGTGCTGGTGCTGATGGGTATGGCGCACCGCGCGTGCGACGCCGCGCCGCTCACCTGGCCGGTAACGGTGGGTCTTGTGGGTGTGGCGAGCGTGGTTACGAGCCTGCGCGATACCTTGGCGCCGGGGATGTGGTTGCCGTTTGATGAGCTGCCCTTTGCCAGCGTAGGTCTTGGGTGGGTCGTGCTTGCGGTGGTGGGGCTGGTGATAGGCGCCGTGCTCTCGCGGGCGGCAGGTGGTCACGGTACCTCAAAGAGAGGCGCACGGTAGAACCTGCTCGTCATCGGATCATTGCAGAACGGGCGCGATGCCGGTCATTGCGCCCGTTCTGCAATTTCTGCAATTTCTGCAATTTCTGCAATTTCTGCAATTTCTGCAACGGGGTTCGTGATGTCTGTATTGCCCGACTCTGTCTCGCCGCCTGCCCGGCTGTGCTGACGTTCGCCTAAAAGACGGCGCGGCCGCCGGGCGCCTGTGCCACAATCGATGCGGTATGTTCAGCTGAGCCGGAGCGGATGCGGGCCACGGGGGCGCCGCGGCACGGCTCGTTGCGAAAGGGGCTCGCCATGGGTGAGGACACCAAGGTGTACGTGGGTATCGATGTGGGCGGCACCTCCGTCAAGGAGGGGCTCTTTGACAGTGAGGGCAATCTGCTCGGCAAGGTGAGCGTGCCCACGCCCCCGCTCGTCGACGAGACGGGCTATGCGGCCGTTACGGGCGGCATCGACCAGCTTCTCGCCGATACGGGCCGCCAGATCACCGACGTGCTTGGCGTGGGCTTTGCCCTGCCGTGCCCCGTGCCGGCCTCGGGCGAGATCACCCTTGCCGCCAACATCACGGTCGACGGCGCGGGTCTCAAGGACGCCGTCGCGGCGCACTGCACCGAGGCTGCGGTCCGCTACGTTAACGACGCCAACGCGGCGGCCATGGGCGAGCTCTGGCGCGGCGCGGCGGCCGGTCGCCGCAGCATGGTCATGGTGACCATCGGCACCGGTCTCGGCGGCGGCGTGGTCGTTGACGGCAAGGTCATCGACGGCGCGTTCGGTGCGGGCGGCGAGATTGGCCACATCACCGTCAACCCCGCCGAGGAGCGCGAGTGCGGCTGCGGCCGTCACGGCTGCCTCGAGCAGTACGCCTCCGCCACGGGCATGGTCAACGACTATCTGCGCGCCTGCGAGGCCCACGGCGCCACGCCGCACGAGCTCTCGGGTCCGAGCGATTCGCGCACGGTCTTCCAGCTCTGCCGCGAGGGCGATCCCATTGCGCTCGAGGCCGAGGGCGTCTTTACCGATTACCTCGCCCACGGGCTCGCCATCATTTCGGCCGTGGTCGACCCCGAGATCTACGTCCTCGGCGGCGGCGCCTCCGCCTCGAGCGACGTCTACCTCGACGACCTGCGCCGCAAGTTTGCCGAGCGCGCGCTCTCGGTGAGCACCACCACGCCGATCGAGATCGCCTCTCTCGGCAACGACGCGGGCATCATCGGCGCCGCGTACGTGTCGCTCCAGGCCGCTCGCGAGGCGTAAACCCAAGGGCGCGACGGGTTGCGCCATGCGGGCCGTCGCCGCTTTGCGCATAACGCGCCTCTCCACATGCCGGGTCCCCGCGCTCGCCGCAGGGGTCCGGCGTGTTTCGTTGGGCTGCACCGCGCCGCCATCTGCCACCGCGGCGCTCGATGGGCTAAGATAAGAGCGTTACGAACACCCAGCGAAAGGGGCTCAACTCATGAGCAACGTTCTCGTCTTCGGACACCTCAACCCCGATAACGACGCCATCATGTCGTCGGTCGTCCTCAGCCAGCTTCTCAACCAGGTCAACTACAACGGCGACACCTACGAGGCGCGCCGCCTGGGCCCACTGCCCGCCGAGGCCGAGAAGCTCCTCGCCGAGACCGATACGCCCAAGCCGCGCATGCTCAACGCCATCAAGGAGAAGGCCAACCCGCAGCAGGTCGTGCTCACCGACCACAACGAGGCCGGCCAGTCCGTTGAGGGTCTTGAGTTTGCGCAGATCATCGGCGTGGTGGACCATCACCGCATCGGCAACTTCACCACGGCGGCGCCGCTCCACTACATCGGTCTGCCCTGGGGCTCCAGCTGCACCATCGTGGCCTGGCTCTTTGGCATCCTCGGCCAGCGCCCGACCGATGCTCAGGCAAAGCTCCTGCTCTCGGCCATGATGACCGACACGCTTATGCTCAAGAGCCCCACCACCACCGAGTTCGACCGCATCTTTGCCGCGCAGCTCGGCGAGCAGCTTGGCGTCGACCCCATCAAGTTTGGCATGGAGGTCTTCCTCAGCCGTCCCTCCGGCTCGTTTACGCCCGAGGAGATGGTCGGCAACGACATCAAGCTCTTTGAGGTGGGCGGCACCAAGCTGCTCATCGGCCAGTACGAGACCGTGGACAAGTCGCGCGCGCTCGGCATGGTGCCCGAGATTCGCGAGGCCATGAAGGCGTATATGAAGAAGAAGGGTGCCGACGGCATCGTGCTGTGTGTGACCGACATCATGGAGGAGGGCTCGCAGGTGCTCCTCGAGGGCGAGACCGCGGTGGCGCAGAAGGGCCTCGGCATCGAGGACGTGGCCGAGGGCGTTTGGATGCCCGGCGTGCTCTCCCGCAAGAAGCAGGTGGCGGCCCCCATCATGGCAGTCAAGTAGGCATTGCCTGACCTGCGCGACCTTCTGTAGCACCCGATCTTGGCCTTCAATCGTTGGTCGGCGCCCTGAGGCGCCCCCCCTCCTCTTTCAGGTTAATCTCGGGCACTACAGGAGGCCGTTTCCGTTGTCGATTGGTCAGTTGGGGACGTGTTCCATTTGACCCATTTTGTTCCATGGCGATCTTTCTGGGCCTTTTCCCACATGCGGTTGTGAATTCCCGTTGGAATGGGTTTAGCGGGCGCGACCATGTGGTACAAAAGATGTGGCATATATCGTAGATGCGGCGGAGAGTCCAGCGGGCCCTCCGCCGCTTTTTTGAGAGGAACCGATGTCCACCAACACGACCAGTTCGCAGGGCATGGCTGCGCTCGTTGACGATCGCGCGCGTCGCCGTCTCGAGCGCAAGAGCACGCTCGAGCGCATCACCAGCAACGGCACCATCTCGGCGCTCGTGATGATCGCCGCCGCCGTGGCGGCCGTCATCTGCGCCAACACCGACGCCTACGAGACCATCCACGCGGCGCTGCTGGAGCCCATCACCGTCGCGCTCGGCCCCTGGAGCTTCTCGCTCTCGGTCGAGCTCTTTGTCAACGACTTCCTCATGGCGATCTTCTTCTTGCTGGTGGGCATCGAGCTCAAATACGAGATGACGGTCGGCGAGCTCCGCCGCCCGCGCCAGGCGCTGCTGCCCATGCTTGCCGCGGTGGGCGGCGTGGTGGTGCCGGCGTGCATCTACGGCATCGTCAACCGGGGCGGCGCGGTGTACGGCTGGGCCATCCCCATGGCAACCGACATCGCCTTTGCGCTCGGTGTGCTGTCGCTCCTTGGCAGCCGCGTGCCGCCGGCGCTCAAGGTGTTCTTCTCCACCCTCGCCATCGCGGACGACCTGCTCGCCATCGCTGCCATCGCGATCTTCTACGGCCACGCGCCGAGTCTTCTGTGGCTCGCCGCCGCCGCGGTGGTGACGATCCTCTTGGTGTTCCTCAACGTGAGCAAGCGCTACCGGCTCGCCCCGTATCTGGTGCTGGGCCTGGCGCTTTGGTTCTGCCTCTTCCAGAGCGGCGTACACGCCACGCTTGCCGGCGTGATCTTGGCCTTTACCATTCCGGCGCGCTCCGACATCAACGCGGGCGAGCTGGTGAGCTGGCTCGGCTCTAAGCTGCCGGTGCTCGAGGAGCGCTTCGACAACGAGGCGCACATCTTGGGTCAGCATGACTTTACGCACGCCACGCGCGGGGTCGAGCGCGTGATGCACCGCGTCACGCCGCCGCTGGAGCGCCTTGAGCACTACATTTCCACGCCGGTGAACTTCCTCATCCTGCCGATCTTTGCCTTTGTAAACGCGCAGGTGCGCCTGGTGGGTGTGGAACCGCTCGCGCTCGTGCTCGACCCGGTGGCCATCGGCGTGTACGTGGGCATGCTGCTCGGCAAGCCGCTCGGCATTGCGGGCGTGACGTTCCTGATGGTCAAGGCGCGTCTGGCTGAGCTGCCCACGGGCGTGGGGATGCGCCACATCGTGGGCATCGGTATCCTTGGCGGCATCGGCTTTACCATGTCGATCCTCATCTCGGGGCTCGCGTTTACCGAGATTCCCGCCGAGCTTCTGGCTGCCAAGACGGCGATTCTTGCCGGCTCGGTCTCGGCCGCGGTGATTGGGCTCGTCTTTATGCACTTTGCCTGCCGAACTAAGCCGGCAAAGCAGCAGTCATAGCCCGGACGCACTCCTGCGCTACGTATGAGCCGCCCGGCTCGCTCGCAACCTGCCCTGTGCAGGCGTGAGCGGGTCGGGCGGCTTTGTTTTTGCCGCGATGACGTTGCTGCCTGGCGACCGAATTTACTCCACGGTGCCGTAGGTGCCGCCCCAGCCGTGCGCGGCGAGGGCGGAGTTGAGCTGGTCGCAGAGCCGTTGGCGGCTGTAGCGGCCGGGTGGCAGCAGATCCACGATCTCGATTAGGTCGCGGTCGAGATCCTGCAGCTCGGCTTGGACCACCACATCGAGCCGGTCGACCTCGTTGCGCCCCAGGTAGAGCGCGTCTACCAGACGCTGCAGGTCGCCAAACGCCTCGGATTGAAACGACGCGAAGTCCATATGCGCTCCTCCCTCGGGGTCGATGCTGCGGTCCGCGTGCTGTCGGCGGGCGCCCACTGTCGCTACGGCGTGCGCCGCTGGCGACTGTCTGCCGCCGTGGCCCGCAACCCGGTTGGCCCATTCTGCCCGTTTGCCGCGCGCGGCGCAAGATGCCGATGCCACGCGGCGCCGCGCGTCGGCCTGCCGCGCAACTTGTGTTTCCCCCGTTTGAACGCGCGCCCGCCGCAGCCGACCCCGCGGCGTTGCCGGTATACTTTTGAAGAATGACTATCGGCGCAGCGGTGGCGAGTTCATCGCCCGCGCGCCTTCAAGGGGGTATTCGCATGCAGACGGCGTACGAGAAAGCCGAGGAAGAACTCACCCGCACGATATACGAGAAGATGCCCGACGACGAGCTCGCGCGCACCGTTGAGGAACTGCGCGCCGAGGTCGCCGAGGTCAAGGCCCGCGGCCTTAAGCTCGACATGGCCCGCGGCAAGCCGAGCCCGGCGCAGGTGGACATCTCGCGTCCCATGCTCGACATTCTCACGTCCAGCGCCGACCTTACCGACGGTGGGGTGGACTGCTCCAATTACGGTTGCTTTGACGGTATTCCCTCGGCCCGCCGCCTCGCGGGCGAGTTTCTCGGGGTGCCGCCCGAGCAGACGATCGTGCTGGGCTCCTCGAGCCTCAACATCATGCAGTCCGTCCTCATCCATTACTGGGAGAAGGGTGTGCCCGGCTACACCCCGTGGAACAAGCTCGACCACGTCAAGTTCCTCTGCCCGAGCCCCGGCTACGACCGGCACTTTGGCCTCACCGAGGACCTGGGGATCGAGAACATCCCCGTTCGCATGACCGAGACCGGCCCCGATATGGACCAGGTTGAGTACCTCTGCGCCACCGACAGCTCCATCAAGGGTATGTTCTGCGTGCCCAAGTACTCCAACCCTACGGGCATCACCTATTCCGACGAGACGGTCCGCCGCCTTGCGGTGATGAAGGCCGCTCCCGATTTTCGCATCGTGTGGGACAACGCCTACGTGGTGCATGACCTCTTTGACGAGGGCGACAAGCTGCTGAACATCCACGACGTGGCGCGCGAGGTGGGCAACGAGGACCGCATCCTCGCAGTGGCCTCGACCTCCAAGATCACCTTCCCGGGCGCGGGCATTGCCTTCTTTGGGTCGTCGCCGGCCAACGTTGAGGAGGTTGCCGCGACGCTCCAGGTGGGGCTCATCAGCGCCAACAAGCTTAACCAGCTCATGCACGTGCGCTTCTTGCCCGATATGGACGCCGTCCGGGCGCACATGCGCAAGCACGCCGAGTTCCTCCGCCCGCGCTTTGCGGCGGTGGAGCGCAAGCTCACCGAGGGTCTGGCCGGCACGGGCGTGGCGCGCTGGACGCACCCGCGCGGCGGGTACTTTGTCTCGTTTGACGGGCCCAAGGGTTCGGCCAAGCGGGTGTGGAAGCTCTGCCGCGAGATGGGCGTTACGCTCACCACGGCGGGTGCTACCTGGCCGTATGGCAACGACCCCGACGACACCAACATCCGCATCGCGCCGACGTACCCCACGGTTGACGAGCTCGAGCAGGCGCTCGACGTGCTCGTGCTAGCCGTTAAGCTCACGGCGGCCGAGCTGGCGCAAGAGGAGCGTGCCGCATGACGGAGCCGCAAAACGACACGATGGACGACTTCTTTGACGACGAGCTTGAACTCGAGGCGGCGGCCGAGCAGTCTGCGGCCAAGGTGAGCGCCGGGGCGGCCGAGCAGTCGACGGGCGAGGACACGGCGGCTGCTTCTGCGGGCGGGTCCGATGCCGGCGCGGCCGACGCGCCGAGCGAGCCCGCGGGCACGGACCCTGCTGCCAGCTCCGAGCCCGCGCCGGAGCCCGCCGCCGCGGGCCCCACGCCGCCGCCCTTCTGGATGGTGCTCGTCATCACGGCGATTGCCCTTGTGCTGGGTGTCATCATCGGCTACCTGCTCGGCTCGTCGGCGGCGCTCGCTTCGCTCGAGTCGATGCAGTCGCAGGCGCAGGCTGAGCAGGCGACCGATGCCGCCGACAGCTCGGCTTACGAGCTCCCCGAGGGGCACCCGCAGCTCGAGGTCGATACCGACGGCACAGCCCATGTGGCCGACGGGTCGGACGCTTCCGACGGCAGCGCCAACAGCGCAAGCGACAGCTCCGCAGCCACTGACGCCGCGGGTACGGAGTAGGGGGCACCATGGCGTTCAACTCCCAGCAGACAACGCGCGCCCGCGCCATCGTGCTCATCGCGGCGCTCGTGGTGGTTGTGGCGATCGCCGTGGCCGTGATCGCGGGCGGGCTCAACCCGGCATCGCAGGCCGCGCAGGGTGCGGACACCTCGGCTGGCACCACGGCGGGCCAGGCCTCAACCGACGGCACCTCCTCCGACGCTGCGGATAGCGACGCCGACGCCATGGAGACGGTCGACGCCCAGTACGGCACTGCCGCGCAGTCGCTCCGCGCTCAGCACGAGGCCGACCCCACCAACCCCACGACCCTGCTCAACCTGGCCAACGGCTACTTTGACTGGGGCGTGGCGGCGCTCAACCACGCTGCAGACGATGACGACGAGGCCCATGCGACCGAGCTTCTCAACGAGGCCATCGGCTATTACGATAGTTACCTCGCCGATAACGCGGGCGCCAAGTCGGCCATCGTCGACCGCGCCATTTGCGTCTTCTACACCGGCGACCACGCTTCGGCCATTGCCGCGCTCGAGGACCTCGTAACCAATCTCGACGCCGGCTTTGCCCCCGCGTGGGCCAACCTCGGCATGTTCTACGAGGCCGAGGGCCGCGCCGAGGAGGCCTCGAATGCCTACCAGACCGCTATCGACGCGGCGGGCGACGAGGACGCCTACGGCGTGCGCGACTACGCCGAGAGCCGCCTGGCCGCGCTCAATGGCGCCTCGTAGAAGCACCCGATCCGCCTGCGCCCGCGGCCCAGAGCGCCCGGCGCGCCACCTCTCCGCGCTCGAACACCCGAGCGCGTGCTTAACGATTGGAGACCTATGGAACTCAGCATCACCACCAACCCCACCCCCGAGCTCTACACCATCACCGTGACGGGCGAGGTTGACATCTCTAACGCCGACCGTCTGCGCGAGGCCATCAACTTTGCGCTCGAGCAGCCCACCGAGGAGATTCAGCTCGACCTGGCGCAGGTCGCCTACATCGACTCCACGGGGATCGGCGTGCTTGTGGGCGCGGCGCACCATGCGGCCGAGCACGGCAAGGGCTTCTCGGTTGTTAACGCTCAGCCCGGCGTGATGCGCGTGGCTCAGCTGTTGGGTGTTGATCAGGAGATTTCCATCAGGGCTCAGTAAGGTTGAGCGCCCGTGGCTGTGCGTGCGGTCGCGGGCGCTATACTGTTTCGGTTGCACCTACCGCGCTTTACGCGGTGCAAGGTCCCGCGGCGTCAGCGCGGCGGGCAGGTACGATTCAGGAGGTTTCACGTGAGCATCGGTGGTACCGAGCTGCTGATCATCGTGATCTTTGGCTTTTTGCTTTTTGGTCCAGACAAGCTGCCCCAGATGGGTCGCACGATTGGCCGCGCGCTCAGGCAGTTCCGCGAGACGCAGCAGCGTATGACGTCGATGGTGCAGTCCGAGGTCATCGACCCTATGGCTGCCGTGGTTAACGGTCCGGCCTCGCCGGCCGCCACCGCCGCGCGTGCCGACGACGCCGATGCCGAGGATGGCACCGACGCCCCAGCTGAGGGTGCCGCGCCCGCCAAGAAGGAGACCTTTGCCGAGCGCCGTGCCCGTCTGGCCGCCGAGAAGGCCGCCCGCGAGGCCGGGGCTGCTGGTGAGGGAGCCGAGGCTGCGGCCGATGTGCCTGCCGGGGACGCCGCGCCCGCTATGGCGGACGACGACAAGGCCGCCGCGTCTGCGGAGCCTGCCGCTGCTGCCGATGTCGCGGCGCCCGCGAGCGCTCCTGCTGCCGAGGAGCAGAAGGCCGCCGCGCCGGCCGAGCCGGAGGAGGAGCCCGCCGTCAAGACCACTGCCGACCTCTACGCTCGCCGTCCGCGCCGCAGCCGCGCTGCCGAGGAGGCCGCTGAGGAGGCCGCGCCCGCTGCGGACGCCGCCGCTCCCGCCGAGGCCGCTGACACGGCCACGCCCGCCGCGCCCGCGGAAGGGGGTGAGCGCTAATGCCCATCGGACCTGGACGCATGCCGCTTCTGGACCATCTTGGTGAGCTGCGCCGCCGCCTCACGATCGTGGTCGTTACGCTCATCGCCTTCACGCTCATTATGTACTTTGCCGCACCCACGGTGATCGACCTGCTCACCGACCCCATCAAGCCCTTCGTGCCCGATGGCAAGTTCTACATTGGCTCGGCGCTCGGCGGCTTTACCACGCGCTTCTCCATCGGCTTCCGCACAGCGCTTGTGATGTGCTCGCCCATGATCGTATGGCAGGTGCTGGCGTTCTTTTTGCCGGCGCTCAAGCCCAACGAGCGCAAGTGGGTCGTGCCGACGGTCCTCGCCGCCACCTGCCTCTTCTTTGTGGGCATGATCTTTTGCTACTTCTTTATCGTGCCGCCGGCGTTTGAGTGGCTCACCGGCGAGGTCGAGGCCGTGGCAAGTGCCTGGGCCATGCTCGATGATTACATCGGCACCGAGATGCTCCTCATGATTGGCTTTGGCGTGGCCTTTGAGCTGCCGCTTATCGTGTTTTACCTGGCTGTCTTCCACATTGTGCCCTACGCTTCGTTCCGCTCCGCATGGCGCGTGATCTACGTGGTGCTCGCCGTGGTCGCGGCCTGCATCACGCCCGACGCGAGCCCCGTTACCATGCTCCTCATGTTTGCGGTGCTCGTGACCCTCTACGAGCTCGCCCTCTTCATCACGCGCTTCGTGATTGTGGCGCGTGAGGGCAAGGACGGCCTCAAGGCCCGCCGCGTGAGCCTGTTTGCAGACGACGACGAATAGCGCGCGCTCCTCGACGACGAGGACATAACGCGACCTTGCAAGCGCCCTTCGGGGCGCTTTTGCGTTACGGGGATCTTGGTGCGTACATTGCAAGGCATTTTGCCGAACCCCTCTGTACATAATTCCGCGCCATGAACCCGGAAATGCGCTGTAGGGGCATAATCCTACCGCCAGGTGCATAGCACGGAAAATGTACAGGCAGCTACCTGCGCTTTCCCCGGTCGCGCATTTGCGGGTTCACCGACGGGTTCATTGCCGCGAGAAATGTACACCCAGGCGGGACAAAACACGCCGCCATGAACCCGGAAATGCACGATGGAACGCGGCGGCGCACGGTGACGGGGCGGCCCTGCGCGCACGACGCACCTGCGGCGAACGGGTAAGATATGGGGGCGAATCGCATTACCCCGCAAGGGCGGCGGACAAGATCTCCCGTCCCCGCTGCAGGGGAGAGAGGACGGCTTCCGTGCACGAGATGAGTATCGTGAGCGGCATTTTGGAGAGTGTGACCGAGGTCGCGCGCCGCGCCGGCGCCTCGCGCCTCTGCCAGGTAAACCTTCGCATCGGTGTCATGCGCGAGGTGGTGCCCGAGGCCATGGACCTCGCATGGGAGGTCCTCTGCGAGGAGGACCCGCTCACGGACGGCTGCAAGCTCACGGTGGAGGACGTGTATCCCGAGAGCGTGTGCAACGCGTGCGGCGAGCGATTCACCCACGACCGCTTCCACCTGCGCTGCCCCGTGTGCGGGAGCGCCGATACGCGCCTCATCCACGGTCGCGAGCTCGATATCATCTCCATCGAGGTCGAGCATCCCGACGAGCCCAGCCAACCGTAACGGCGCCGCATCGCCCTCTCCAACAGGCGGGCATCACCCCGTCCAGCCAGCTGCAACCGTAAAGGAGTATGACCGATGTCCTCCGAGACCCTTACCATCGAAAGCCCCATCTTGAACCGCAACGAGCGCTTGGCCGCCGAGCTGCGCGAGCGCTTCCGTGCGGCGGGCGTCTACGTGATCAATGTGCTCTCGAGCCCGGGTTCCGGCAAGACCTCCACGATTCTCGCGACCGACGCGCGCCTGCGCGAGCATGGCCTGCGCTCGGCGGTGATCGAGGGCGACATCGCCTCGGACGTGGACGCCCAGACCATGAAGGAGGCGGGCATCCCCGCGGTGCAGATCAACACGGGCGGTCTCTGCCACCTCGAGGGCAACATGATCGGGCAGGCGGTCGATGCGCTCGACCAAGGCGTGGGGCTCGCCAACATCGACGTCATCTTTATCGAGAACGTGGGGAACCTCGTGTGCCCCGTGGACTTCGATCTGGGCGAGAACCTCTCCGTCATGATTCTCTCGGTGCCCGAGGGCGACGACAAGCCCGTCAAGTATCCGGGCATCTTCCAGCATGCGGGCGCGCAGCTGCTCAATAAGGTGGACGTGGCACCGGCGTTCGATTTCGACATGGCGGCCTACCATGCGGTGCTCGACGACCTCAATCCCACCGCACCGCGCTTCGCCGTGAGCGCGCGCACCGGCGAGGGGATGGACGCGTGGTGCGCATGGCTGGCCAACGAGATCGAGGCGGCCCGCGCCTAGCGCGCCCGCGCGAGGGCGCGCCCCTTCCATTTTGGCGGCAAGCGTCTGTCCGACACCGCAAAAGGCCTCATCAGGGCCCCCGCAACCGATGGTTGCGGAAATTCTTACCAGAGTAGGTGGCCTCTCTTGCGCTGTTTCCGTAGATTGAGGCTAACGGATCCGCGTGTGCACCAGTCGTAGAACAGCGGAAGGGATGCAGCATGAACGTGCAGATAGCTCAGCGCTTGGCCGAGCTCCGGCGCGCCAAGGGATACAGCCAAGAGTCGCTTGCGCGGGAGCTGGGGCTCTCGCGGCAGGCGGTGAGCAAATGGGAGCGGGCAGAGAGCTCGCCCGATACCGAGAACCTCATCGCACTCGCGCGCCTCTACGGGGTGAGCCTGGACGAGCTGTTGAGCGTCGACGCCGACATAGCGGACGACATCGCGTTTGAGAACGCCGAGCGCGCCGACAAGACCGCCGCAGATGATGCGGCCCGCGCGGCAGACCGCGAGACCGCGGCGCAGGCAGCGGCTGCAGCGGCCCAGGCGAGTCGGGCTGCGGCGCAGGCGGCGGAGGCTGCGACGCGCGCGAGCAGTCAGGCGACGCGGGTGAGCGAGTCGGCGGCAGAGGCGCACCGGCGCGGCGCGTGGCGGTCGTTCCCGTATGCGACGTTCACCGTCATCCTCTTCTTTGTGTTCGGATTCTTCTTCCACGCGTGGGCGACGGCGTGGCTCATCTTCCTCACCGTGCCGATTTACCGCTGGGTGGCGAGCATCTTGGACGGTGCCGCGGCGCGCGCCCGCGGTGAGCGTGTGGCCGATGACCGGGGGCCGACGCCGGCTCCGCCGCATCTCGGCGCCATCAACCGTGCCGACGAAGAGGGGAGGTAAGGGCCATGGCGACCAAGAACAACCAGCGCCCCGAGGTACCGCAGACCCCGGCAACTGCCGGCACGGCGCGGAGCGGGCGCCGCTTCAGCTTCACCCGCGGCGAGGCCGTCAAGGTCGGCATCGGTGTTGTCCTCATCGCGGTGCTCGCGCTCGGCGCGGCTGCGCCCTCGTGCACTTCAACTGTGCTCGGAGGTGCGCTCCGCGTCATTCCCGGCGTATCGTTCAACCTCGGTTCGTGGAGCCTCAATCCGGGTAACCCCACGACCCTCTCCGAGCCCATCGATACCACGAACGCATATAGCACCGACGAGGTGACCGACCTGCGCGTAACATGGCGCGGCGGCACGGTGCGCATCGTGCCCACCGAGGGCGCGGAGCTCGTGGTGCGCGAGGAGGTCGCTGCGGGCGACTATCAGATGGACCCCACGCAGGCCACCTTTGAGCTCAACGGCGGTACGCTCGCCATCGCAGATGGCCTGCCCGAGTCGGACAACGGCTACGACTATCCGGACATGCGCCTTACTATCGAGGTGCCGGTGCGCGAGGGCTGGCGGCTCCACCATGTGAGCATCAGGAGCACCTCCTCGGCGCTCGACTTCAGCAGCCTTTCCTGCACGGTGCTCGATGTTGACGCGGTGAGCTCCGATCTTTCAGTCGCAGACCTTGTTGCCGAGCGGGCCGAGCTCTCAAGTGTGAGCGGCAACATCAAACTGTCGGGCAGCGTGTCGGCCGATCTTGCCGTCGATACCGTTTCGGGCGCGCAGGACCTCACGCTTGCGGGCGCCCTGCCGCCGCAGGCGTCCTGCGACACCGTGAGCGGCGATATCTCGCTTCAGATGCCGGCGGACGCTGGCGCCACGGTCGAGGTTTCGAGTATCTCGGGCGGTTTTTCGAGCAACCGGCCTGCGAGTGCGCAGTCGGGCGACACCTACGTCTACGGCGACGGCTCGTCGCGCATCACCATCAACACCGTGAGCGGCGGTATCCGCATCCTGCCGTAGCGGGATAGGGCGAATGGCCCGGGTGACAGGGGCGGCTCCTATGTCACCCGAATCGTTTGCCGCAGCAAACGATTCGCGGCAGTTCCGTGGCCGGGCCCCGCTTGTCTAAAACGTTGTGACGCGAGCGAATTATTCCGGCGCCGTCGCGGTACAATAACCCTGCATGCGGATTTCTGCCGGCCGTCACGCTCGACCTTGTCGCCTGAGTCGCGCACGGACCCGCCCGCAGGGGCGCTCACCAGCAGAAACCCCGCAAGCGCCGTTGACTGCTCGGCGCGTACCGTGCGCGCCGGGGGACTGTATACCTACACGAGAGGAGAGGGGTATATGGCGCGTTCGTTCAAGTCCATGGACGGCAACGAGGCGGCCGCATACGTATCGTATGCGTTCACCGAGGTTGCGGGTATCTACCCGATTACGCCGTCCAGCCCTATGGCCGACCATGTCGACCAGTGGGCAGCTCAGGGCAAGAAGAACATCTTTGGCACGAAGGTGAACGTCATCGAGATGGAGTCCGAGGCTGGCGCCGCGGGCACCGTCCACGGCTCGCTCTGCGCGGGTGCGCTGACCACCACCTACACCGCCTCGCAGGGTCTTCTGCTCATGATCCCGAACATGTACAAGATCGCGGGCGAGGGCCTGCCGGGCGTCTTCCACGTCTCGGCCCGTACGGTCGCCAGCCACGCGCTCAACATCTTCGGCGATCACTCCGACGTCATGGCTTGCCGTCAGACCGGCTTTGCCATGCTCGCCGAGACCAACGTCCAGGAGGTCATGGACCTCTCGGCCGTTGCACACCTCTCTGCCATCAAGGGCAAGGTGCCGTTCCTCAACTTCTTCGACGGCTTCCGCACCTCGCACGAGATCCAGAAGGTTGCCACCTGGGATTATGATGACCTCGCCGACATGGTCGACATGGCTTCGGTCCAGGCCTTCCGCGATCACGCGCTCAACCCCGAGCATCCGCACAACCGCGGTACCCACGAGGACGGCGACGTCTTCTTCCAGCACCGCGAGGCGTGCAACACCGCCTACAACGAGCTCCCCGCTGTGGTCGAGGACTACATGAACCAGGTGAACGCCAAGCTCGGCACCAACTATCACCTGTTCGACTACTACGGTGACCCCGAGGCCGAGAACATCGTGGTCTGCATGGGCTCGTTCGTCGACACCCTCGAGGAGGTCATCGACTACCTCAACGCTCACGGCCAGAAGGTCGGCCTCATCAAGGTCCGTCTGTATCGTCCGTGGTCCATCAAGCACTTCATCGCGGTGCTCCCCGAGACCGTGAAGAAGATCGCCGTGCTCGACCGCACCAAGGAGCCGGGCTCCCTCGGCGAGCCGCTCTACGAGGACGTCGTCGCCACGCTCTACGAGACCGGCCTCACCAACATCAAGGTTGTCGGCGGCCGTTACGGCCTCGGTTCGAAGGACGAGCCGCCCGCGGCTGCCTTCGCCGTCTACAAGGAGCTCGAGGCTGACGAGCCCAAGCAGGAGTTCACCATCGGCATCGTGGACGACGTTACCAACCTCTCGCTCCCGATGGACGCCGACGCGCCCAACACCGCGGCCGAGGGCACCATCGAGTGCAAGTTCTGGGGTCTCGGTGGCGACGGCACCGTTGGCGCCAACAAGAACTCGATCAAGATCATCGGCGACCACACCGACAAGTACGTCCAGGCCTACTTCCAGTACGACTCCAAGAAGACGGGCGGCGTGACCATCTCGCACCTGCGCTTTGGCGACCAGCCCATCAAGAGCCCGTACTACATCACCAAGGCCGACTTTGTGGCGTGCCACAACCCGAGCTACATCACCAAGCACTTCAAGATCGCCCAGGGTGTCAAGCCCGGCGGCACGCTCATGATCAACTGCCAGTGGAACTTCGACGAGCTCGCCGAGCACCTTTCCGCGGCCGAGAAGCGCTACATCGCCAAGAACGACATCCAGCTTTACACCATCAACGCCATCGACCTGGCCGTTCAGGTGGGCATGGGCAAGCGCACCAACACCATCCTCCAGTCCGCGTTCTTTACGCTCGCCGGCGTGCTGCCGCAGGAGGATGCTATCCGCTACATGAAGAAGGCCGCCGAGAAGTCCTACGCCAAGAAGGGCCAGGATATCGTCGAGGCCAACTGGAAGGCCATCGACGCCGGTGCCACCGCCTTCGTCAAGCATGAGGTCCCGGCCGAGTGGGCCGACTGCGCCGACGACGCCCCGGCTGCCGCCCTCAAGGGCCCCGAGATGCTCGTCAAGCAGGTCAAGGAGATCATGGAGCCCATCAACCGCATGGAGGGCGACGAGCTCCCTGTGTCCGCGTTTATGGACCACGCCGACGGCCAGTTTGAGCAGGGCGCCTCTGCCTACGAGAAGCGCGGCGTTGCCGTTATGGTGCCGCATTGGGACGCCGACAAGTGCATCCAGTGCAACCAGTGCTCCTACGTCTGCCCGCACGCCACGATCCGTCCGTTCGGCCTCACCGAGGAGGAGGTCGCCGCGGCGCCCGAGGGTATGCGCACGCTCGACATCAAGATCCCGAAGGACACCGGCCTGAAGTTCACCATGGCCATCTCCCCGCTCGACTGCATGGGCTGCACCAACTGCGCCAAGGTCTGCCCCAAGGGCGCCCTCACCATGGTGCCGCAGGAGCAGGAGCTCGAGGAGCAGAAGACCTTCGACTACTGCGTCGAGAAGGTCGCTCCCAAGCCCGTGCTCGAGTCCGGCAACGTCAAGGGCAGCCAGTTCAAGCAGCCGCTGCTTGAGTTCTCCGGCTCCTGCGCCGGCTGCGCCGAGACCGCGTACGCGCGTCTCGTCACGCAGGTCTGCGGCGACCGCATGTTCATCTCCAACGCCACCGGCTGCTCCTCGATCTGGGGCAACCCCGCCGCCCGTTCGCCCTACACCGTCAACAAGGACGGTCACGGCCCGGCGTGGAACAACAGCCTCTTTGAGGACAACGCTGAGCATGGTCTGGGCATGGCCCTCGGTTACGAGGCCGTCCAGAACAAGCTCGTCGAGGACTGCCAGGTGCTCTGCGAGAGCGACGCGGTGAGCGACGAGTGCAAGGCTGCCGCCAAGGCCTGGATCGACGCCCGTAAGGACGCCGAGGCCTCCAAGACCACCGCGGCCGCGCTCGTGGCCGAGCTCGAGAAGGTCAAGGACGTGCCCGCTGCCGAGCAGATTCTTGCCGACAAGGCGTACCTCACCAAGAAGAGCTTCTGGATCTTCGGTGGCGACGGCTGGGCGTACGACATCGGCTTCGGCGGCCTGGATCACGTCCTCGCCTCCGGCCACGACGTCAACGTCTTCGTCTTCGACACCGAGGTCTACTCCAACACCGGTGGTCAGGCCTCCAAGGCCTCTAACCTCGGCCAGGTCGCTCAGTTCGACGCTGCCGGCAAGACCACCAAGAAGAAGAGCCTCGCCGAGATCGCGATGAGCTACGGCTACGTGTACGTGGCGCAGGTCGCCATGGGCGCCAACCCGGCTCAGACCCTCAAGGCCATTCAGGAGGCCGAGGCCTACGACGGCCCGTCCATCATCATCGGCTACAGCCCCTGCGAGATGCACTCCATCAAGAAGGGCGGTATGCAGAACTGCCAGGCCGAGATGAAGAAGGCCGTGGACTGCGGTTACTGGAACCTCTTCCGCTTCAACCCCGCCGCCGAGGTGGGCAAGAAGTTCACCCTCGACTCCAAGGAGCCGAAGGGCGGGTACCAGGAGTTCCTGATGAACGAGGCCCGTTACGCTTCGCTGACTCGCTCCTTCCCTGAGCGCGCTGAGGTGCTCTTCAAGGAGAACGAGGAGGCCGCTATGGCTCGTTATCAGCACCTGCTGAAGCTCAAGGACGTCTACGCAGAGGTCTAATGCTTCGGGCCTAATGCGACGTTAGTCGTGCGGGGGACCCCAAAGCTCATCCGGGCTTTGGGGTCCCTTTGTATGTGGGGGCTCTGGTGCGGCACGGCGGGCGCGATGGGGCGGCCGCGGCGTGGCGCGATGGCTGCAGCGAGGCGGCGGCCCGGCGGCGTGGAGTGGCATCGCGACGACTGCGGCGGTGTGGTGGCAAGCAGCGGCTGCGGTGGTTCGACACGGTGGCGCGGTGGGCTGGTAACACCTCGCACACGGGCCTGTGGGATAGGGATACTATCGAGAGAAGAGGCGCGTGAGGGGTGGCTGCGATGAAGAGAATCTCACAGGTGCTGCTGGGCGGCTCGCTCGACGAGGCGGTGCTGCGTAATGCCGAGCGCTCGATGCTCATGCTGGTTGACGAGCCGCTGCGCCAGTACTCGTCGTTTGTGTTGCGCCTCTTGGCCGCAACGGTGGTGGCCACGGCTGGCGTTGCCGCCGACTCCGCGACGACCATCATCGGCGGCATGCTCATCGCCCCGCTCATGTCGCCTATGCTCGGCACGGCGCTGGCGACGGCGCTGGGACGCCCGCGCGAGGCGGTGCGCACGCTCGCCATCACGGTGCTGGGCGTGGCACTCGTGGTGGGCGCATCCGCCCTCGTGACGGCCATCATTCCCGTGGCCGCCAACATGGAGACCAACTCCCAGGTTCTGGCGCGCACCTCGCCGCGCCTCGTCGACCTGATCATCGCGCTCGCGTCGGGGTTCATGGCCGCGCTCGCCTCCATGCGCCGCGACATCCCCGATGCGGTCCCGGGTGTGGCTATCGCCGCGTCGATCGTGCCGCCGCTATGCGTGGTGGGCTCCGCCCTGTACGAGGGCGCTCCCGTGCAGGCGCTCGGTGCCTTCGTGCTCTTTCTTGCCAACTACGTGGCGATCTAGGTGATGGGCGGGGCGGTGTACCTTCTGATGGGCTTGGGCGCCAAGAGCTTCTCGGTGGTGAGTGATAAGGCGCGCAAGCTCTGGTACACGATCGTGGCCGTCTGCGCCGTGGTGCTCGTTTCGCTCCTGTTTAACGAGAGCGTGGGCGTGCTGAGGACGTCGATGCAGGAGCGCGCCGCGCAGGATGCCGCCGTGGCCTGGCTGGAGGGGACCGACTACCGCGTGGTGGACCTTACGCTCGATGAGGGGGAGCTCTACATTCAGATTGCGGGAACGGGGGCAAAGCCGCCTCTGAGCAAGCTGGCGCGTTCGCTCGAGGGCAGCGAGGTGGGCCTTACGGGCCTGTCGGTATCGGTGGTGGACGAACGGCGGATATCCCTGAGCGAGGAGTAGGGGCGCCCCATGCCGGGTGGTCCGGGTGCAAGGCGCGTGCAAGGTCCTCGCGGGCTGCCCCATGGGGATGCCGGGCGTGATGTCCGGATAGGTCTCTGCCGCTGCGCGATAACCCCTTAAAAACTCCTCAGTTACTAAATAAACCCTAAGATATCCTGACGTTTTCCCGCTGAGGGCGGCTGCAAAAGAATCCGGCACGGTGCTTTGCTATAATCCCGTCAATCTGGACAATAGTGGCTCCAAGCTGGACCGATTGTTTTCTTTCCGATGCAAGATGCGTCGGGGGGGGGCATGTCAAAACAACAGGACGGGTGTCGTGCGGCCATGCGCATGCGTTCAAAGAGCGAGTCGACTTTAGATATAACCCCCTATGAGACAGACGATATGCACTTGCGTGCGCTCGGCGCACGGCAGCTTGCGGCAGGTGCCGTGCTGGGCGTGGTGCTTGCGTGCTGCGCGTCGATGAGCTTGGCGCCGGTTGACTCGAGCGATGTGTTCGCTCTCGTAAAAGACGCCACCGGTGCGGGCTATATCGTGCTCGAGGTGCTGTGCGGCCTCCCGGCGCGCGATGCGTGCCTCGTGCCCGTGGCGCTGGGCGCCCTGTTGGCGCGGCCGTGCTACCGGGTGTTTCTGGCGCACGGGCGCCATCGGCGGACAGCCATGCCGTCGCCGGGTTTCGCCGCGGCATGGGTGCTGCCCATGCTGTTTGCCGCGACGATGGCCTTTGGGCAGAGCTTTGACGGCTGCGGCTCGGCCGAGTGGATCACCGACGGCATCTCGCAGGGCGTCAAGGGGCTGCTCTTGGGTTTGGGCTGGTTTGGGCTCGCACGGATGGGCCTGACGTACCTCTTTGCCGCGCTCGACCGGGTGCGTGGCCGGGCGGGGGAGCGCGAGACCGCGGGCGGGGCATGCCCGCCGCGACCGGCGGAGGATGCCTCTGGGGTACGCGGGGCTCAGCCCGGAGAGGCCGCGCGTACGGCGGACGCCTGCGCGTACGCGGACGACGAGGGGCATGCCACCGCCACGCGCGAGGCGTCGGCGCGGACGGTCTCGCTCCCGCGGCGCTACGTGGCCGCTGTGTGCCTGCGCCGGGTGCGCCGTCGGCTGGGTGCGTGGTGCGCGCGCCATCCGTTTGCCGCGCCGGCGCTCGCCCTCGGCCTTCTCTGGCTGCCGACGCTCATCGGGTACGCCCCCGGCCTGGTGATGTGGGACACCAAGACGCAGCTTCTACAGTGGTTTGGAATGGAGAACCACGTGAGCGCCTCGATGGGGCTCGACCCGGCGACGGCGCAGACCATGGTCACCCAGCATCACCCGCCGCTGCATACCGCGCTGCTCGGCCTGTGCATGCAGGCGGGGCTCTACCTTGCGCACAGCGCGACGGCCGGCGCCATGCTCTATTCCGTGCTGCAGTACGTGGTGGTCGTGGCGTCGCTCGGCTACGCGTTCTCTACGCTGCGGCGCCTCGGTGTGCGCCCCGGCGCGCGGCACGCGGCCTTTGCCGTGATCGCGTTCGTTCCGGTGTTCTCGGGCTACGCGGTGCTGATGAGCAAGGACGTGCCATTTGCCGCGGCGCTGCTCGCGCTGCTCATGGCGCTCGTGCGCGTGCTGCGCGGGGCGGCCGCGCACCACGACCGGGCGCTCCTGGTGCTGAGCGCGCTCGCGGCGAGCCAGCTGCGGAGTGCGGCGGCAGTGGTGGTCGCGGCGGCGCTCGCCGTTGCGTGCGGTGCGGCGTGGCACCGGCGCGCGGCGCGGGCGAAGGAGCGGGCGCAGGCGCGCTCCACGGCATCCGCCCTCGGGCGCTCGTCGCTTCCCCTGCTCGCGGGTACGCTCGCTGCCGTCCTTGCGCTCACCATCGCGCTCGGCTCGGTAATTTACCCCGCGCTCGGCGTTTTGCCCTCGAGCACGCGCGAGATGCTCTCCATCCCGGCGCAGCAGGTGGCCCGCTACCTGCGTGACAACCCCGATGGCATCACGGCCGAGGAGCGTCGGGCCATCGGCGCCGTTTTGGACGTCGATCAGCTCGGGGAGCTCTACAAGCCCAGCAAGTCCGACCCGGTCAAGAACACGTTCAACAACAACGCGTCGTCCGCCGACCTCGCGCGGTTCTTCCAGGCGTGGGCAGACATCGTGGCGCGCGACCCCGAGAGCGCCGTCACGGCCACGGCGGCCAACTACTACGGGTACCTTTATCCGCCGCACACCGTGCGGTGGTCGTACACCTCGGACTTCAGCCAAAAGGTCATGGAGAACATCGACGAGGTCACCTCGGAGCCCGGCAGCACCGTGCACCTGCAGATCGCGCAGCCGGACTACCCGCTCGTCCGCATATGCGACACGCTCGTCAGCATGTACCGGGCGGTCTGGCAGCGGCTCCCGGGGCTCACGCTGTGCATGCAGGCGGCGCTGTGGTGCTGGCTGCTTGCGGTTGCCACGGTGTACGCCGCGCGCGTCCGGGCGGGCGCGGCGCCGCTGCTCATGCCGCTTTGGCTCGTGTTCGGCATGGCGCTCGTCGGCCCGTGCAACGCGACGACGTACTTCCGCTATGTGTATCCCATCGCGGTCTGCCTGCCGTTTATCTGCGCGCTCGTGCTGGGTGCGCCAAACGCCGCGCGCCGCGGGGCGCCGCGGCCGCAGGCAGGCTCCAAAGCCTGACGCAAAGGCGGTCTGACCTGCGATGAGAACGATTCAATCAAGAAAGACGGGTGGTGCTCGATGACGGCAAGGCAATCCATGGAGCAAGCGATGGGGCGGGAGGCGCCGGCCGACACGGCGGGCCTCGCGCGCGTGGCGGTGCTCATCCCGTGCTACAACGAGGCACTCACGGTGGGCAAGGTCATCGACGTTTTTCGCGCGGCGCTCCCCGGGGCGACCATCTACGTGTACGACAACAACTCGACCGACGATACCGCCGCCATCGCCCGGGAGCACGGCGCCGTGGTGCGCTTTGAGCCGCGTCAGGGCAAGGGCAATGTGGTGCGCTCGATGTTTCGCGACATCGAGGCCGACTGCTACCTCATGGTCGACGGCGACGACACCTACCCCGCCGAGCAGGCGCTCGAGCTCTGCCGGCCCATCCTCGAGGGCGCGGCCGACATGACGGTGGGCGACCGCCTCTCCAACGGCACCTACGCGGCCGAGAACCAGCGCGCCTTCCACGGGTTCGGAAACAACCTCGTGCGCGGGCTCATCCGCATCATTTACGGCTACACCTTCAACGATGTCATGACCGGCTACCGGGCGATGTCGCGTCTGTTCGTCAAGACGATGCCCGTGCTCTCACCCGGGTTTCAGATCGAGTGCGAGCTGTCGATCCATGCGGTCGACAAGCGCTGGCGCATCGTAGAGGTGCCGATCGTCTACCGCGACCGGCCCGCGGGCTCGGAGTCCAAGCTCTCGACGGTGCACGACGGGGTGCGCGTGGTCTCGGCAATCACGGGGCTCTTCAAAGATTACCGACCGCTCAAGTTCTTCATGCTGGTCGCGGCGGTGCTGATGCTCTTGGGGCTCGTGGCCGGCGTGCCGGTGATCGCGGAGTTTGCCGCGACGGGCCTGGTAACCAAGCTGCCTTCTGCCGTGCTCGCGGTGGGGTTGGTGTTCTGCGGCGCGCTGGCGCTGGCAACGGGGGCCATCTTGGACACCTCGGCCAAGAATGCCCATCGCCAGTGGGAGCTCGAGGTCCTGCGTCTCACCGAGGAAGAAGCGCGGGAGAGGGCCGGCCGCGGCGGGGTGCCGGGCGGAGAGTGATGCCCGCTTGGCAGCCCGGCGCGCCGGCTGGCGTGCGCCCGACCCCATGGCGCCCGGCTTCAATCACCGAGCGGTAAGCCAGGTAAAGGCCGGCAAAATCGCCTGCGCCCAGGTGGTCCAGCGATGTTCGCCCGGACCCTCGACGTACTCGTAGCCGATTGCACGGCTCTGCGCGTATTGGGCAAAGCGGCGCGATTCCTCGAGGAGAATGTCTTCCGTTCCGCAGAAGCTGTAGAGCCCCGGTAGTGCATATCCCGCGTCAAGGTCGCGGTCGAGCAGGTAGAAGAGGTCGTTTGCGGTGCCGGCAACACCGAGGTCGTCGCCAAACGCAAGGCGCGGGTCAAACCCCTCCTGCGTAAACGTGGTAACAAAGCGCTGGATGTCGAGTGCCCCCGAGAGCGCGGCGGCCCGGCAGAAGCGCTCCGGATAGGTGAGGGCGAGCTTAAAGGCGCCGTAGCCTCCCATGGATGCACCGCAGACCATAGTGTCCTCGCGCCGGGTGGAGAGCGGCAGAATGCTTGCAAGGTAGCGGGGCAGCTCGTCGGCCACAAACGAGAAGTAGGGCTGCCCGTGTGCCATATCGGTGTAGAACCCGTGCTCGACCTGCGGCATCACCACGGCAACGTCGGTGGTGCGCGCAAGGTCCTCGATCGTGGTGTTGCGCAGCCAACTGGTGCGGTCACCGCCCAGCCCGTGCAGCAGGTAGAGCACGCGGTACGGTCGCATTGCCTCCGATGCGCCGCCGCGAGGGCCGAATTGCTCGTCGCGCTCGGGAAGCAACACGACCACATCGGCCTGCCGGGCAAGCACGCGGCTCGCAACGTTGATCGTAAGCAGCGCCATGATGTCCTTTCGTTGGAGCGTGAGGGGTTAGGCGGAGTGTCGCGCTGTAACGAAACGCGGCCGTGGCCAAAAGTCGTCTCGAAAAAGTACATTGCAGTGCGGCGCAGACGTTCCTAGCGGGCACAGGCGCGTCATCCGGGCAATCCGGGGCGTTCAGCAAGCATATTAAGGCACCCGATCGCGTCAACAGCCCGCGCCAAGGCCCCTTTTCGCGCAGCCAAGTCGGCGGTACATACTTTTTCGGCGCCAGTTTTGGCCATCCGCTCTCGTTTTTCCTAGTTTCCAGCTTGCGCAAGCGCCGTGCGGACCTTGCCGCCCGCCGCCTCCAGCGCGTCTTTGGCTTCAGCGGGGGAGACCCCGAGCAAAATCGAGGCGATAGCGAGCTTTACGCTGCCGTCCGCGGCGTCGAGCGCGGCGTGGGCCTCGCCCTCGGTGCACTCGCACGCGGTCGTCACGATGCGGAGCGCTCGGGCGCGCAGCTTCTCGTTGGTCTGCTTAACATCGACCATCAGGTTTTGGTAGACCTTGCCCGAGCGGGTCATGGCCCCGGTCGAGATCATGTTGAGCACGAGCTTCTGCGCGGTGCCCGCCTTGAGTCGCGTGGATCCGGTCAGTACCTCGGGGCCCGTTACCGGCTCGATGGCGAGCTCGGCCACCCGCCCGACCTGCGACTCGGGTACGCACGCGATGGCCGCGGTCTTGCAGCCGAGTTTGCGCGCGTAGGTAAGTCCGCCGATCACATAGGGGGTGCGCCCACTCGCGGCAAGCCCGATAACCAGGTCGCGCGGCTCGAGTCCGATGCGTTCGAGGTCGCTCGCGCCCTCCGCGGGGTCGTCTTCAACGCCCTCACGCGCCACAGTAAATGCGTCCTTGCCGCCGGCGATGAGCCCCACCACGGTGCTCTCGGAGACCCCGAAGGTCGGCGGGCACTCCACCGCGTCGAGCACGCCGAGGCGTCCACTTGTGCCGGCGCCGAGGTACACCATGCGTCCGCCGGCCGCGAGCGCGTCCGCCGCCCACTCGATGGCGGCCGCAACCTGCGGCAAGACGCGCTGCACCGCTGTCACGGCGTTTGCGTCCTCGGCGTTCATGGCCTCGGCAATCTGAAGCGGAGTCATGGTGTCGAGATTCATGGTGCGTGGGTTGCGCTGCTCGGTGGTAAGACGGGAGAGGTCGACCATTGCTGTTCCTTATCAAAATCGGGTGCGATGTCGGGTGTTCGCCACGGGGGCGGGTCGCGGTGTGTATGGTGCGCGCCCCCGAAAGAAACGTGGGCGCGCTGCCAACCGAAAGATAGAGCAACTCCCCGGGCCGAACAAGAAAGCGCGACTCCGCCCGCAGCGCCGGTGCCGCCGCGCCCCTTTTGCGGACGCATCGCCGGTGCAAGCAGCCATTAAAGTGTGAAAATCTGCAGGTCAACGGCAACATGTTCGTGCACCGCACCGCCCGCCCTCATCGTTTCGGACCGCGCGGCCGCATCCGCTGGGGCGCGTTGCGTTTCATTCCGCAGTGCCGCGAGCGGATGTTTTCGACCGTTTACCGACGCGTCGTGTCATAATATGAAATTAAATTTCAAACTCGCCATAAAACAATGACAAAATATTTGCTGCTCTCTAGAGTGGGTCGCAGGTTGGAGGACAAGCCCATGGCAAGTCTCTTGGCACGTTTACAGCAGTATAGGGAAAGCGCAAGCCCGGCCGAACGCGGGCTGGTCAGACAGATTCTCGAGGATCCCGCGAGGCTTTCGGGGTTGAGCATCCACGAGCTCTCCGAGCGCACGTTCGCCTCACCGTCCACGGTGAGCCGTCTGTGCCGCAAGCTCGGGCTCAGCGGGTACCGCGATTTTCAGCGGCAGCTCATCTACGATCTCGCGATCTTGCGCGAGTCCGAGCGCGCGATCATCGGCGACCTGCACCCCACCGACACGACGGCCCAAACGGCCACCAAGGTCATTGGAGGCAACATAGCCGCCCTTACCCTCACCGAGAAGCTCAACGACCCTGCGGTCTTCGACGCTTGCGTGGACCTAATGACTGCTGCACGGACCATCAACCTGTTTGGCATGGGGGCGTCGCTGCTCTCTGCGCGGGATCTGCACTACAAGCTCCTGAGGATCGGGGTGGTCTGTAATCTGATTGACGACTGGCACGGGCAGCTGCTCTACGCATCGAACAGCATGCCCGGGGACGTGGCCATCGCCATTAGCTACTCGGGCTCGACCCGCGAGGTCAACACCTGCGTGCGCAAGGCGAGAGAGCGTGGGGCCAAGGTCATCTCCATCACGGGGAGCGGGTTCGATTCCGAGCTCGCCCGCAACTCGGATGAGGTGCTGCTCGTGGCCTCTACGGAGCCTCTGATGCGATCGGCGGCAACCGCCTCGCGCATCGGACAGCTCGGCGTTATCGACATCCTCTTCAAGTCGTTTGTCAATCGCGATTACGAGCGCTACTCGGAGATTCTGGAGCGCAATCAGATCCTCAAGCAGAAGTAGGCCTGCGCGGGAGGGCGCGCCTCGAGGAAAAGGAAAGGGAGAAGCATGGAGAAGTTCCAGCAGTTTCTCGAGCGGGTCCTCGGGCCCGTTATGTCCGTGCTCGGCAGCAACCGCTACCTGCTCGCCGTGCGCGACGGCGTGGTCGGCGCTCTGCCGCTGATCATCGTCGGCTCGTTCTTTATGATTCTGGCCAACCCGCCACTGCCCTCCGACTGGGGCGTGTACCAGTGGCTCGTCGAGAACGCGGCCGTGATCCTGCTGCCGTACCGCATGACCATGTACATCATGGCGCTCTATGCGGTCTTTGGCATGGGCCACAGCCTCGCGCGCTCGTTTGACCTCGACGCGCTGCAGGGCGGCGTTCTCTCAGCCATGGCCTTCCTGCTCACCATCAACCCGGTGAACATCCCGGCGGAGGCTGCCGAGGTCGCGGGTGCTTCGGGCTTTGTGCTCCCCATGGCGAGCCTCGGCTCGGGTGGCCTCTTTGTGGGCATCGTGGTGACCTTCTTCTCGGTGAACGTCTATCGCTTTACCCAGCACTCTAAGTTCAAGATCACCATGCCCGATCAGGTTCCGCCGGCGGTGACCAAGTCGTTTGAGGCCCTCACCCCGACGCTCATCGTGATGCTCGTCATCGGCGCCATCACCTACTGGATCGGCTTTGACTGGAACGGCACCATTACGGCCATCATCTCGCCGCTCGTCGTTGCCACCGACTCCATCCCCGGCGTGCTCGTGATCACCTTCCTCTACGGCTTCTTCTGGTTCTTTGGCATCCACGGCGCCTCCATCGTGGGCTCCGTTGCCCGTCCGCTGTGGCTCACCCTCCTCGAGGCCAACGCCACCGCTGCCGCCGCAGGTGTTCCCGGCACCGAGCTGCCTGCTATCGCCGCTGAGCCGTTCTTCCAGTGGTTCGTGTTCATCGGTGGCGCCGGCTGCACCATCGGCCTCGGCATCATGCTCGTGACCGTGTGCAAGTCTAAGTATGCCAAGGACCTCGGCCGCATTGCCTTCCTGCCGTGCATCTTTAACATCAATGAGCCGCTGATCTTTGGCACGCCCATCATGCTGAACCTCACGCTCGCCATCCCGTTTGTGCTGACCCCGATGATCCTCGGCGTGTTTGCCTACATCGTGACTTCGCTCGGGCTCGTCAACCGCGTGATCGTGAGCGCTCCGTGGACGCTTCCCGGACCGATCGGTGCCTTCCTCGCCACCGGCGGTGACTGGCGCGGTGCGGTGCTGTGCATCGTCTGCATCCTGATCGCACTCGTGATTTACTACCCGTTCGTCAAGATCTGGGACAAGCAGTACCTCGCTCAGGAGTCCGAGGACTCCGCGGCGGTGGAGGCTGCCTAGCCGCAACTCGGTAAGAGGCGGGGCGCTCGCATGCGTGCGGGCGCCCCGTTGCGGAGGGGGCGCTGGTTGATGACGGTGCTCTCGGGGCGGCCTCTCCGCCGCCCGTGTGTTTTGGTACGCGTTGGAAAGGACCGACATGCAACGACTCGGCATCTCCATCTACCCCGAGAAGGCTCCGCACGAGGAGACTCTCGCCTACCTGGAGCGCGCGGCCGCCGCGGGCGCCACGCGCGTCTTCAGCTGCCTGCTCTCCGTCGAGGCGGGCCGCGAGCAGGTGCGCCGCGACTTTAGCGAGATCAACGCCCGCGCCCACGAGCTCGGCTTTGAGGTTGTGCTCGACTGCAACCCGCGCGTCTTCTCGGAGCTTGGGGTCTCGTACCAAGACCTCTCGTTCTTCCGCGAGATCGGCGCCGACGGCATCCGCCTCGACATGGGTTTTACCGGCAGTGAGGAATCGCTCATGACCTTTAACCCCGAGGGGCTCCTCGTTGAGGTCAACATGAGCAACAACACGCACTACATCGATACCATCATGGATTACTGTCCCGACCCGACGCATCTCATCGGGTGTCACAACTTCTATCCGCACGGGTACTCGGGGCTCGGGCTCGACTACTTCAACCGCTGCACGGAGCACTTCCGCCGCTACGGGCTGCGCACCGCCGCCTTTGCCACGTCGCAGGCGCCGGATACCTTTGCCAACTGGCCCGTCACCGACGGCCTGCCCACGCTCGAGATGCACCGCCACCTGCCGCTTTACGTGCAGGTTGAGCACTTTATCTCGATGGGCACGATCGATGACGTCATCATCTCCAATTGCTACCCCACCGATGAGGAGCTCGCCCAGGTGGCGGCGCTGCCGTGGAACCTCGTGAGCTTCTCGGTGGAGCTCGTGGAGGGGCTGCCCGAGGTCGAGCGTTCCATCATCCTCGATGAGCTGCACTTTAACCGCGGCGATGTTTCGGAGAACTTCCTGCGCTCCACGCAGAGCCGTGTGAAGTATAAAGGTCACGAGTTCGCGCTCTTCCACGCGCCCGAGACCATCCGTCGCGGCGACGTGGTGATCGAGAGCAGCGAGTACGGCCACTACGCCGGTGAGCTGCAGATTGCGCTCTCTGACATGCGCAACTCCGGCAAGAGCAACGTGGTGGGGCATATCCCTGAGGTGGAGCACTTCTTGTTGGATGAGGTGCGCCCGTGGCAGAAGTTCCGCTTCCATGAGGCGTGGTAAGCGCGACGGCGTGCGGGCGCCCGGAGGACGATTCGGCAGATGCAGGTGAGGGGACTTCTATGATGTGGCTCGGGGTCGACGGCGGCGGGACCAAGACGGAGTTTGTGCTCTTTGACGAGGAGATGCGCCCGCGGGAGCGCTTCCGCCTGGGCACGTGCCATCCCGGTCAGGTGGGCTACGACGGCATGACCGCCGTGCTCGGCGAGGGCGTGGGCTTGGCCTCTGCCGCCGCCGGCGCTGCCGGAGACACAATCTGCGGCGTGGGGCTCGGGCTTGCCGGCTATGGGCAGGACCCGGCAATCCGCGCGCGCATGGCCGAGGCGGTGCGCGCCGCGGTGGGCGACGTGCCGACCGAGCTCATGAGCGACGTTGAGGCGGCGTGGGCATCGACCCTGGGGTTGCGCGACGGCGCCGTGGTGATCTGCGGCACGGGTTCTATCGCCTTTGGGCGCCGGGGCGACGAGACCACGCGCGCCGGCGGTTGGGGTTACCAGGTGGGCGATGAGGGCAGCGGCTACTGGATTGGCCACGAGGTGCTGCGCCTCTTTAGCCGGCAGGCCGATGGGCGCGACCCGCGCGGTGCGCTCTTTGACACGGTGATGCGCGAGCTTGAGTTCTCGGCACCTTACGACGTGATCACCTATGCGCGCGATGTGCTTGCGGGCGACCGCACGCGGATAGCCTCCCTCACGCGCGTTCTGCGCGCCGCGGCCGACGCGGGCGATCCGGCGGCACTCGCGTGCTACCAGCGCGTTGCCGCGGAGCTGGCCGACATCGTACGCGCTGTGGTCGAGGCGCTCTACGGGCGCGATGCGGTTGCGGGCGGCTTGGCGGTTGGCGATGGCGCCGCCGATACCAAGATTCCCGTCGGGTACGTCGGCGGGGTGTTTGAGGGTGCAGGCGAGTTTTTGCTCGAGCCGCTTGCACAGGCGCTACCTGCCGGGTGCGCGCTTGTTGCCCCGGCCTATGAGCCGGCCGCGGGGCCATGCCTTATGCTGCGCTGCCGCCTTGGCGTCTCGGGGCCGGCGGACAGGGCGGAAGGGGCAGATGCCTCGTGCTAGCCGTTGGCCTTATGAGCGGCACGAGCCTCGACGGGGTGGATGCGGCGCTCGTGCGCATCGATGGGGTGGACGCTGCCACGACGGTCGAGCTCGTGGCGTTTGAGACGTACCCTCTGCCCGAGGCAACCCGCGCGCGCATCCTCGAGGCGTGCCGTCCGGATGGTGCCGACGCGCGGTTGCTGTGCTCGCTCAACATGGAGCTCGGCCACCTTTACGCGCAGGCCGTGCAAGCCATCTGCCAAGAGGCGGGTGTGGAGCCGGCAAGCCTTGGTTTTGTGGCGTGCCACGGCCAGACGGTCTGGCACGAGCCGGATGCCTCGCGCGACTACGTGGACGGCGCGCGCTACCACGCGGGCACGTTCCAGCTGGGCGAACCCGCTGTCATTGCTTATACGTGTGACGTGCGGGTGGTGTCCAACTTCAGGGCGATGGACCTTGTGGCTGGCGGGCAGGGGGCGCCCCTCGTGCCATTTTCCGAGGTGGTGCTCTATGGTTCGGCATCGCGCAACCGCGCGCTGCTCAACCTTGGCGGCATCGGCAACGTGACGGTGCTTCCGCGCGGCCGGGGTGCCGAGGGCGTTTTTGCCTTTGACACCGGCCCGGGCAACATGATGATCGATGAGGCTTGCCGGCGGCTCTTTGGCGTGCCGTACGACGAGGAAGGCCGTATCGCCGCTGCCGGGCAGGTGGACGGCTCTGCGCTTGCTGAGCTCCTCGCCAATCCCTACTTTGCCGCCGAGCCGCCCAAGTCTACGGGGCGCGAGCTCTTTGGCGCGGGTGCGGTCGAGGCGTTTCTTGCAAGGCACCCGCAGCTCACCCCAGCCGATGCCGTTGCCACCCTCACCGAGCTCACGGCTGCAAGCGTGGCCGACGCCTGCGTGCGCTGGGTGGTGCCGCGGCTCGAAGGCGGACTCGGTGAGCTCGTCGTGGGCGGAGGCGGCGCGCATAACGCTGATCTGGTTGGCCGGATTGCGCGGCGGCTGCCTGGCACGAGGGTTTGCACGCAGGAGGAGCTCGGGTATTCTTCCGATGCCAAGGAGGCGGTGGCCTTTGCGATCCTGGGCAACCAGACAGTCGCGGGGCGTCCGGCAAACGTGCCCGCTGCCACCGGAGCCCGCGAGCCGGTGGTGCTGGGGAGCATAACGTATCCGCCTCGGCCACAGGGCTAAGGAGCGGCCGCGCGCGGGCAGGCAGCGCGTGCAGACGGGCGCCCATCCGGCGGCCGGGGTAACTCGGCGGTTGAACGGTGAGATAGAGAGACGAGGGAGCGACGATGGGAAAGAAGCAGAAGAACCGAGCGCGTGCAGCGGCGCGTGGCACCGCCGCAGACCCCGCGCGCATGGCGATGGCGGGCGGCAAGCGGCTCGGCAGCGACGCTAAGCTGGTCGGGACGGTGCCTCAGACCATGGCGGAGGAGATTGCCGGGCGATCGGGTGTGGCCCCCTTCACGTTTAGGAGCGCGCTCATTTTGGGTGCGGCGACCGTGCTCGGCGTGCTCGTCATTCCCTATATCGCCTCGCTTGGTGGCGTACCCGCAAACGTGTCGGTCTTGGTGGCGTTTCCGCTGTTGCTCGCGCTCGCGCTCGCCTTTACGCGCTGCTTTATCGATACCGACCGCGGGTTTTCGCGCGCGTTTGTGGCAACGTTTGGCATCACCTTTGCGGCTACCCTGCTCATCTGCTGGCTCGCCCTCTATCAGGGGATGCTGCCGTTCTAGTGATGTCGCTGCGGCGACGTTAACGCCGCGGTGGCGTGTACGCCTTAGGTTTCCATGCGCGGGGCAGAGGGCTCCGCGCCGATAAGTAGGAGGTTCCCATGAAGGTTCTTCTTGTGTGCGCTGGTGGTATGTCCACCTCGATCCTCATGAAGAAGATGGAGAAGTATGCAGCCGACCAGGGCATCGCGGATTTTGAGATCGCGGCTGTGGGCGTGGCGGCGTACAAGGATATCTGGCAGAACTACGACTGCATCCTACTCGGGCCGCAGGTGGGGTACCGCAAGGCCGATATCGCCAAGGACGTGGAGATCCCCGTGGCGGTCATGGCTCCGCAGGACTACGGTCTGGGCAACTGCCCCAACATCTTTAAGCAAATCGAGGGCCTGATCGGCTAGGTTGAGCTGCTGGATTGGCCGACTCAAGCTGCCACAGCGGTGTTGCGAGCGCCATCTGGGGCGAGCTGATCTGACACGGCTCGCGGAAGTTTTCTGCGGGCTGTGGTGGAGACGCTCGCCCCGGATGGCGCTTTCTGTGCCGGGCGAGGCGGACGCGCCCCTGTTTGACAAGTTGTTGCGCGATTCGGTGGTAGTTTCTCAATCAGGATCGTCCTGTTCTCTTTACATGGCAAACTGCGGCACTGGTGAGGGCTGCGGCGTAGTTCCGTGGCGGGTTGCCAAAACAAGGCCCATTCAGGTCCCTTTGTTTGACAAGCCGCAGCCGAAGTGTGAGCTCGGCCGGAGTAACCTCGCAGATTGTCAAGCTAAGGTCCGTCCAGCTTCTCTTGTTTGACAAAGCGCAACCGAACCGATGGCGTGCGCGGAGTAATCTTGCAGATCGTCAAACAAAGCGCCGAGTGGACGACCCCCTTTGACAATCTGCGGTGCAACTGCGAATGGCTGCACAGTTCCATTGCGGCTTGTCAAACGGTGGCCCATGCGGGCTCTCCTAATTGACAGTCTGCGGCAACGGCGGGCGCTGCACGTCGCTGTTGCCGCACGTTGTCACATAAGCGGTCGATTTAGCCGTCTTGCGTGACAATCTGCGGCAACGGCGGAGCCGTAGCACACGCCTGCCGCATGTTGGCTCCTAACGGTGCCCGATGGGTCCCCTTGTGCGACGGTCCGCATCAACACCTTGAGCGGGCTCGGGCCGGCACCGCGGATCAGCGCGACCGCCCCGCCCGCCTGTCGGCCCGGCCCCGCCCCCCTGGATCGTCCTCGTCACCTGTTCTGACCTCGCCATCCTCCCGCCCTGCGCGCTTGACGGACCCGGCCGGTCGTCTGGCCGACGTGCGGGGGCCGAATCTCGGCAAATGCGGTACTGTTATTTCTATATGAGTCGTTTTCCGCGCTTGCGCAGGTCGGGCGCGTGGATGGGGGAGCTATGGGTACCGCGGGATCGGGAGACAGCCGGCAGTCGGGCAACGCGGGTCGTTCGCCCCGCCGCCCGCTGCGTCTGGCGGGCACGCAGGCAGGCGCCGGAGCACATGGCTCGGGCGCTGCCGGAGCATCCAGCGCGTCGGGATCGGCCGGCGCATCCGCCCACGGCAGCGTCTCGCGCAGCGCAGCGCCCGGAGCTCGCCAATCCCGTCCCTCCGCCGGGGCCTCGTCGCCCAAGGGCGGCCGGTCCCGTGCAGCGGCGCCCTCATCGCGCCCCGCGGGAGCTTCCGACCGCGCCTCTGCCCGCGGCCGGGGAGCCTCGCCCGCCACGCAGGGCGTCCCCGCAAGCCAGCATCCCACTCAGCGCCGTCCGCTCGGCTCGGGGCCTGCCGGGCACGCATCAGGCTCCAGCCAGCGGCCCTCGCCCCGCCGTCAGCAGGGGCAGCGCGTCAACCGTACCCGCTACGGATACCCCACGGTGGGCGAGCGTCTCGCCAAAACGACGCGCCGCACCGGCCCGGGACGTCGCCCCGTCATCGGGACCACGGTTCAGCACAACGGGTCGCTCGGCTACATCCGCCGCGGCCCCTTCCGGGGCAATGCCCAGCGGCGCGCCGCCCGGGCGAGCCTCCTTCATGTGTTGCCCTATGCTCTCGGTGTGCTCGCCATCGTGCTCGTGCTCTGGGGTGTGGGGTCGCTCGTGCAGGGCGGCTTTAACCCGTTTGCGGGCTCGGCGGCCTCGGGCGACGCCTCGCGGCTCGGCACGCTCAGCCACGCGTTTGCGGACGGCTTTGCCACCCCGCCTGCGCAGGCAAAGCTTCAGGCAGATTCGCCGGGCGCGGTGGTGCTCACGCCGGGCCGCGTGACCGACTCGGGCACCGGGCGCGTAACGTTCTCGGCCGTGGGCGATAACATCGCTAACGAGAATCTGCTCGAGCTTGCCGATGCCGCTGCGGGCGAGACCAGCGACGACCAGTACGACTTCAACGCGTTCTACGACGGCATTCGCGATGCGGTGCAGTCCTACGACATCTCGTTCATCAACCAAGAGACCACGCTGGGCGGCCCCGACCGCTATGGATACAACGGGTATCCCAGCTACAACACGCCCGACTCGCTCGCCGATGCCGTGGTTGCCGCGGGCTGGGACGTGGTTTCGCTCGACTCCAACCACACCTACGACACGGGCGTCGAGGCCATCCAGCACTCGCTCGAGGTGTGGAGCGGCAAGTCGGACGACGTGCTCACCCTGGGCAGCTTTGCCAGCGAGGAGGACCGCTCGCGCGTGCGCATGGTGGAGTGCAACGGGGTGCGCATCGCGTTTCTCTCGTACTGCTACGGTCAGAATGGCTACGACCAGTCCGAGCTGCCCAACGACTACTATGCCGTGCCGTACACCACCGAGGGCATGCAGGCCGATGTGGCGCGCGCCCGCGAGGTGGCCGACGCTGTGGTGGTCTACATGCACTGGGGCACCGAGTACACGCACGACCCCGACGAGACGCAGCTCACCCGCGCTCAGGAGCTGGCCGATGCGGGCGTGGACCTGGTGATTGGCAGCCATGCGCACGTGATCCAGCCGATGGCCTGGGTCAACGGGGCAAATGGCGGCAAGACGCTTGTGGTCTACGGGCTCGGTGACGTGTGGAGCGGCTACCACGATTACCCCGAGTGCATCTTCTCGGGCATGATGAGCTGCGAGTTTGTAAAGCTCAGTGCAGACGAGGCCAAAGAGGCGGGCCGCAAGGTCTCGATTGAGAACGTGGTCTGGCACCCGCTCATCGAGCACTGGGAGGGCAACACCGACACGGTCTACCTGCTCTCGGACTACACCGAGGAGCAGGCGCGCGCCAACGAGCTGCTCGCCGGGCTCGACGACCCGTACACCTGGATGCAGGACCTCACCAAGCAGGTGATTGGCGAGGAGTTCACGATCGATATGTAGCGCGGGGCGGGGCGGCTGTTGCGGGCTACGTCTCGTCCCGGCTCCGTCGTTACGCCGAGAACGCCCAGTAGTTGCGTGCGTCGTGCATGATGGTGTCGAGGTCCCACGAGGTCTCGTTGTCCTCGGGCGCGTTGGGGTTGTGGATGCGGATGCGCCCGTCGTCGTCCACGCCCACGAGCACGATGTAGTGCCCGACCTTGGTAAATGCCCCCGGGCCCACGTTTACGATCACGGGGTGGCCGGCTTCGACCTCCGCGCTGATGCGCGAGGCCACGTCGGGGAGCGTCTCCACGGTGAGGCCGAGCTGCGCGCCACCGTCGGTCATAAAGCGCCACGAGGTGCTGTTGGCCTCGACGTAGTCGTTTTCTTCGCTAAACTCCGCCATCTCGACGGGCCCCATATCGGTCTTTCCGGTGAGCGCGATGTAGACCATCGACATGCAGGTCACGCCGCAGCCGTTCTCGCCGATGGTGCCGCCGGCGTATGGGTCGTCTGCCCAGGCGGGGTCGGTCTGAAAGAGCTCGGGCACCGTGCCCTTCTTCCATTTGCTCTTGGGCGTTGAAGTGGGCCCGTCCGAGTCTTTTTGAGCGGTGTCGCTTGCTTGGGTGGCTGTGGTGGTGGAGGTGGCCGCAGGTTCTTCGGGCGCGGGTGAGAAGAGGCCGATGAGCGCGCCGACTCCGTTAACGATGCCGACCCCGATGACGAGGACGGCAAGGACCATAACGATGAGCCGGGCGGGGATACGTGGCTGCTGAGCTGCCGGGCGGCGTGTTGAGCTCCGTCGCGTGGGGGTGGGGGAGGCTTGGCGTGCGCGGCGGGAAGGCCGTTGCGTTGCGGGGCCGTTAGAGCCTGCGCACCGGGTGCGCGAGGCGCCGCCGCCAGCGTAGCGCCCGCGCGGCGCGGATGAGCCGTTGCGAGGCTGACCGGCCTGCCCGGCGGATGCGCGGCGCGTTGTGGGCCGGTCGGCGGGGGAGTTGCCGAGGGACTGGGAGGTGCGCTCCGCCGAAGCACGGCGCGGCGTTGGGCGAGCTGCCCCGCTGCGCGCCCGCGGGTCCTGCGATTTGGCGTCCATAGTTGCCTCCCATCGCCATATGAGCCTGAGTGTAGCACGCAGCGGCGGGACGACTGCCTGCTCGGCCTTTCATTAGCGTTCTGTTTTCACGTTGTGCATGTTCGCGATACTTCCCTGCCGCCCATCTCGCCTTTCCCGGTTGGCCGGTTCTGGTCCCGCCCGCCGACTGATTCCTTCTACTAGAAAGAATCAGTCGCTTCTGCCCTAAAAACGTCCGAAGCTATCTAATAGGAGGAATTGGGCGCACGGCCCCGCGCTCGCAGAATGAACCGTACACGCGGCGGCGCGCGGGCAGAAGGAATCGGACAGGCCCGCCCGTAACCCTTCGGGCCCTCCGCCCCCGCTGCCGCGCCGTTCGCCCGCCGCGTCCTGCACCCCCTGTGCCCAACGGGTAAGATGGTCGTGGCTGCCTGGCGCACCGCCTGGGTAGCGCCGCGCCACAGTGGCGACTGTCATCAAGAAAGGGGCTCGCATGTCCACCATCACCACCATCGGCAAGGGCGCCCTGAGCGCTTCCATCAACTCCAAAGGAGCCGAGCTCCAGAGCCTCAAGCTCAACGGCGTCGAATACCTCTGGCAGGCGGACCCTGCCCTGTGGGGCAAGCACGCGCCGGTGCTCTTTCCCATTGTGGGCTCCATCCGCAACGGCCGAGCTGATTCCGCCGAGGGCCCCTGCACAATGGACCGCCACGGCCTTGCGCGCATCAACGAGCATGAGCTGGTGAGCGTTTCCGACGACGGCACCTCCGTCACCTACGAGTTTGTGAGCACGCCCGAGACCCGTGCCGCTTACCCCTACGACTTCAAACTCAACATGACCTACACCATCGTGGGCGAGGCTACGCTCGCCCAAACCTTCCGAGTGGAGAACACCGGCGCGGTGCCGCTGCCGTTCTCGGTGGGCGGACACCCGGCGTTCAACATTCCTGTTGAGGGTACGGACGAGGCGTACGAGGACTACGAGTTCCGCTTTGCCGAGCCCTGGACGGCCGACTGCCCCAAGCTGGTCGAAGGCGGCCTTGCCACCTACGAGGACACCTTCCGCACCGTGGACGGCTCGGATACGCTGCCGCTTTCGCGCGAGCTCTTCCGCTACGACACGATGATCCTGGACCACGTGCCCGGCGACACGCTGTCGCTCGTGGGCAAGCGTTCGGGCCACGGGATTCGTGTCGACTTCCCCGGGTTTGACTACCTGGGCGTTTGGTCGGCTCCGGGCGCGCCGTTTGTGGCGCTCGAGCCGTGGACCGGCCACACCACGCTCACTACGGAAGACGACGTGCTCGAGCACAAGGAGAACATCACTATCCTCGAGCCCGGTGCAGTGGATGAGCGCACCTTCACCATCACGCTGCTGTAGGCGGTGCGAGCGCCGGCTGCGACGTGTTGATTGACCATCTGCAGTAGAACTCGCCCTGCCCGGTGCGTTGTGCTGCAGATGGTCAATTCTCAGGCCCGTTTTGCCCGCTTGTTTGACAACCTGCGGCGCAATGCTCGCGCCCCGCGGCACAGTACGTCGCAGATCGTCAATTGAGACGCCGCGGCTGTTTTGCGAGGGTTCTCCGCCACGTTGGTTAGGTACCCGGCCATTACCTGAGCGGCAAATCATGGTGTATTTTGACCATGATTTGCCGCTCAGGTAATGGCCGGGTACCTAACTGTTTGGACATGGGGGTCGGTTGAGGCCGTTGGGGTGCAATCGAGGAAGAAAAAACGACGGGCAGTGGCCAAAAAGGGTGCCGAAAAAGTAATCTGCTCGGACATGATCGGGCCCCGGGCTGCCCGCAGCGTCTCGAAGAGTCTCGAAGAGGGTTCCAGTGCCCGGTTCTCGCAGTCGACGGCGCGCGCGATGCCTTCCAAAGCAGACGAGATTACTTTTTCGACGCTGCTTTTGGCCACAGGATCGCATTGTTTTTTTGCGAGGGAGAGGTCGCAGCGGCTTTTGGGGCGCGACGCATGCGGAGACCGGTTGCTGGCAAAGGGCATGCCGACGCCTTGCCCCGGTTGCGTTCAGCGAGATCATTTGCCATGGCCTGCGCGCTTCGGCCCTCTCCGCACTGAGGCTGACAGGGTCGCTCATGGGCCGCGCGCTCGTGGATTTTGCCGGTAGCGTCGGGTGCAGCTTGCCCTTTTGCCCGGGCTGGGTATGATAGGTGGGCGAAAGAAAGGTGTGCCATGTATCTCAGGTTCGACATGTTCTAGCTGGGCTCAGCCCTTGCCGCAGCCGCGGCTCCATCCGCGCGGCCACACCGCACCATCCATGCCGAGCATACGCCGGCACAGCCGGCCCAACCGTAAAGGACGCACCATGCGCGACAAGCTCGAAAAACTCATCGCCGCCTACGAGGAGCTCGAGAAGAAGCTCGCCGACCCCTCCGTGGCCTCCGACATCAAAGAGTACACCCGCCTTAACAAGGAGTACGCGCACCAGACTCCGCTCGTTGCCGCAGCCCGCGAGTACCTCTCGGCGCTCGACGACATCGAGGCTGCCAAGGAGATGCTGCACGATACCTCCGATGCAGACGAGAAGGCCATGCTCCAGGAGGACATCGCCGAGAACGAGGCCAAGCTCCCCCAGCTCGAGGAAGACATCAAGTTCATGCTCATCCCGGGCGACCCCAACGACGAGAAGAACACCATCGTAGAGATCCGCTCCGCTGCCGGCGGCGACGAGGCGGCCATCTTTGCGGGCGACCTCTTTAAGATGTACCAGCGCTTCTGCGAGGAGCACAAGTGGAAGCTCGAGGTGCTCGACGCCAGCCCCTCCGAGGCGGGCGGCTTTAAGTCCATCGAGTTCAAGGTCTCGGGCGACAAAGTCTACTCCGTGATGAAGTACGAGAGCGGCGTGCACCGCGTGCAGCGCGTGCCCAAGACCGAGAGCCAGGGCCGCATCCAGACCTCCACGGCCACCGTGGCGGTGCTCCCCGAGGCAGACGAGATCGACATCAAGATCGACCCCTCCGACCTGCGTGTCGACACCTACTGCGCCTCCGGCCCCGGCGGTCAGTGCGTTAACACCACCTACTCGGCGGTGCGCATTACCCACCTGCCCACCAACACCGTGGTGCAGAGCCAGGAGCAGCGCAGCCAGATTCAGAACCGCGAGGTCTGCATGCAGATGCTCCGTGCGCGCCTCTACGAGATGGAGCTGCAGAAGCAGCAGGCCGAGCTGGGCGCCGAGCGCCAGAGCCAGATCGGGCACGGCAACCGCTCTGAGAAGATCCGCACGTACAACCAGCCGCAGGACCGCGTGACCGATCACCGCATCGGCTTTAACTCCACGTACAACGGGGTGCTTTTGGGCGATCAGCTGGCCACGGTCATCGACGCGCTCGCTGCCGCCGATCGCGCGGAGAAGCTCGCCCAGGCGGTGTAAGCGCCTTCGCTTGCGGGCGAAGTTGTCCTTGTTGGCTGCCGGCTCGTTGGGTGTTCCCCACGGGCCGGCGGCCTTTTGCTGCGCAGGGTGAGCGGGGCGGTGGTGCGCGCCGAGGGCTGGGCCGTGTACCTATTATGGAGACGCGTGGGGCGCTGCACATGGCGAGCGGTGTGGGACGTCGAAAAACGGGGCCTGCGAGCTGCGCGGTTAGAAAACGCAGAATTCTGGTCAGATATTGGTCAGACCTGTGCCAGAAACAGTCAGAGACTGGTTAGATGCCCACGATAGCCTGAGCGCAAACGCGTCGGCGGTGGGGTGCGCTTGCGGTAGAATCGCCACCGGTACGGGAACACGAGGGGTCACCATGGCACAAGAAGAAGACATCTGGACCGTTAAGCGCTGCATGGACTGGACGATCGGCTTTCTCGAGCGCAACGGCGAGGAGCGCCCGCGCCTGGCGGCCGAATGGCTGCTCTGCGCGGCGATGGACATGAAGCGTATCGATTTGTATCTCAATCTCGATCGCCCGATGAGCGAGGAGGAGCGCGCCTACGTACGCAGCGGGCTTCAGCGTCGTCGCAAAGGCGAGCCGCTCCAGTACATCATCGGTGAGACCTCGTTCCGTACGCTCGAGCTGTTCTGCGAGCCCGGCGTGCTTATTCCGCGGCCTGAGACGGAGCTCCTCGTAGAGGTGGTGCTCTCGTATCTGGACCATGAGGTGCTGGGTGGCCCGGCTGCGCTTGCGGCCCGCCGGACGCGCACCGAGCTGCCGTGGAATGCCGAGGTGGAGCGGGCACGCGAGGCCGAGCGCGCCGCGCAGCGCGAGCGTGCGGCGAATGGTGCGGACACAGCGGGCGAGGCGGCGGACTTGGAAGACGTTGCGGCGGAGGCTGCGCTCGAGAGTGCACCAGCCGAGGCTGCTCTGGGGGTCGAAGCGGTCGGCGTGCAACGCGATGCCGATGCGCTGGGTGCCGCTTCGACGCCTGATGCGACCGGTGAGGCTGCCGCCGTGCCCACGCCGCACCGCGCACGCGTCCTCGAGGTTGGGTGCGGCACGGGCTGCATCTCTCTCTCGCTTGCCACCGAGCGCGCGGGGCTTGTGACCTGCGTGGCAACGGATATCGAGCCTCGGGCCGTGGCGCTCGCCCAGCGCAACCGCACCCGGGCGCAGGTAGATGCCGCGGCGGTCGACATCCGCGAGGGCGATCTGGTTGCCCCCGTGCGCCCCGAGGAGTACGGAACTTTTGACGTGCTCGTCTCAAACCCGCCCTATGTGCCGTCGAGCGTGGTGGATACGCTCACGCGCGAAGTGCGTGCCTTTGAGCCGCGGCTCGCGCTCGATGGCGGTACCGACGGACTCGATATCTTCCGCCGCTTGCTCGACGAGGTGCCGCGTATGCTCCGTCCGGGCGGTCTTTTTGCCTGCGAGCTCTTTGAGACCGCGACGGAGCCGGCGGCTGAGTTCTGCCGCGCGGCGGGGCTGGTGGAGGTACGGGTTGTCCCCGACCTGGCAACGCGCCCGCGCTTTGTGGTGGCACGCCGTCCGCGGTAAAAAACGGACCGTCTGCAAAAACCGCATCACATTTCTGCCGCATTTTGCCCCATTTGCCGAGCATCTGGCCCCGTTTACGCACCGTATTGACAACGTGTCGCCTTGCAGGGCCGGGGCGTGAGACAATACACCGGAAAATGTCAGCAACAGAGGGCTTTGCTCATCGTTAGGCGCCGTGGCGCCGGGATGGGTCGATGTCGCGGCGCTTGGGAAGTCTGCCGCTGCGGTGCCTGGAAGAACCGCCACCGCAGCGTTGCGGGGTGAACCTCTAGGGCGCTCTCGGCGGGATGGAAGGACGACAGACGCGCATGCAGAAGGTGTATCGGGTCGAGGACGGCTGCACGCTCGATGGCTCGCCGGCCATCGAGGTCGCGGCGCGGGTGCTCAGGGAGGGCGGTCTCGCGCTCATCCCCACCGAGACCGTGTACGGGCTCGCCGTTGCGGTCTCAGCCTTCTCCGGTACGCCCGCAGCTACCCTCTCTACCTCCGATGACGCTCCCGCCCCGCTCGTCAACGGTTGCCCCGTGCCCGCCGAGGGCAGCGGCTACCGGCGCATCTTCGACCTCAAGCGGCGCGACCTCACGCAAACGGTTCCCTGGCTTGTGGGCGGTGCGTCCGACCTCGACGTCTATGGCCGCAACATCGATGTGCGCACTCGCGCGCTTGCGCAGTCGCTCTGGCCGGGAGCGTTGACGCTCATCGTGCCTGCAGCTCCCAGCGTGCCCAAGTTCATGTGCGCCGCGGATGGGACGGTAGCTCTTCGCGCCTCGGCCTCCCCGGTGGTCGCCGCGCTCGTGCGCGCGTGCGGCTGCCCGCTTGCCTGCACGAGCGCCAACACGCACGGCGTTCCTGCGCCGGCGTCCTTCGACGCGGTCGAGCCGCGCATCCTCGCGGGCGTCGACATTGCGCTCGATGCAGGCGCCACGCCCTGCCAAGACGCCTCGACCATCGTGTCGTTCCCCTCGGGCACGCTCAAGATCGTGCGCCAGGGCGCACTCCCAACCTCTGCAATCGACCGCGCGCTCACCGGCGTTTCCGCCCCTGCGGGAGCCGGCTCGGCGCGGGGAAGGTGATACCATGCCGCTCACGCTCAAAGACCTTGGTCTGGCCGACCCCGCCTACGCCTTTGGCGGCTCCTACATCATGTCGCTCGACGCCGGCACCACCTCGGTCAGGGCGGTTATCTTTGACGAGTTTGGCGGGGTGGTGGCGCAGGCGTCGCGTCCGCTCACCATGTACTATCCCGAGCCCGGCTGGGTCGAGCAGGACCCGACCGAGATTCTCGCCTCGATGATCTCGGCCATCGTTGAGGTGCAGTTTAGAAGCGGCATCCACTCCGACAGCATCGCGGCGGTGGGTATCTCCAACCAGCGCGAGACCTGCGTGGTGTGGGACCGCGAGAGCGGACAGCCCGTCTACAACGCTATCGGCTGGCAGTGCCGGCGCACGGCACGCGAGGCGCAACGGCTCATCGATGAGGGCCTGGGCGACACCATCCGCGAGCGCTGCGGTCTCACGCCCGACGCCTACTTCTCGGCCACCAAGATCGCGTGGATCCTCGATAACGTTTCGGGCGCGCGCGAGCTGGCCGAAGCCGGCAAGCTCGTCTTTGGCACCATCGACACCTGGCTCATCTACAACCTCACCGGCGGCACGGTGGTGGCCACGGACTACACCAACGCGAGCCGCACGATGCTCTTTAACATCCACACGCTCGATTGGGACGACGAGCTGCTGCGGATCTTTGACATTCCGCGGGCGATGATGCCCGAGCTTAAATGGAGCGCTGACGACTACGGCTGCGTCTCGGCCGAGATCATGACCCACACCCCGCCCATCGCCGGCGTGGCGGGAGACCAGCAGGCGTCGCTCTTCGGCCATTGCTGCTTTAACCCCGGCGACACCAAGAACACCTACGGCACCGGCTGCTTTATGCTCATGAACACGGGCGATGCCGTGGTAGATTCGCACGAGGGGCTGCTCGCGACGGTGGGCATTGCCGAGGGCGGCCGGGTGAGCTACGCGCTCGAGGGGTCGATCTTCCACGCGGGCTCCGTTATGCAGTGGCTGCGCGACGGGTTGGGCATCTTGGGCGACGTGACCGACTCCTCGGCGATTGCCAAGAGCCAGCTTGACAACCGGGGTTGCTACCTCGTGCCGGCGTTCAGCGGGCTCGGAGCTCCCTGGTGGGACTCCGACGCGCGCGGCATCATCTGCGGGCTCACCGCGGCGGCAGATCGCTCGACCATCGTGCGCGCGGCCTGCGAGTCGCTCGCTTACCAGACCTACGACGTGCTCCGCGCGATGGAGCGCGACTCGGGCCGCACGCTTGAGGCGCTGAGCGTGGACGGCGGGGCCTCGCGCAACGAGTTCATCATGCAGTTCCAGGCCGATATCCTGGGGATTCCCGTGATATCGACGGAGTCGGTGGAGACCACGGCCCTCGGCGCTGCCTACCTGGCCGGTCTCTCGGTGGGATATTGGGAGGACCGCGACGAGCTGCTCTCCAACCGTACTGGCGGTGGCCGCTACGAGCCGCTGACGGGGCCGGAGGCCGAGGCGCGCCGCGAGCGGAACCTCGCCGGCTGGCACGACGCCGTCGCCCGGGCTCGCCGCTGACGTCTGCAATCGGCAGCGTGCGTGCCCACGGCAAGGTAGCTGATGAGGCGCCCTGACCAGTATGGCAAAAGTGCTGGTCAGAGCGTTGCCTGTTTGCAGACTTCCCAGCAGCGCACGCGCGAGCCGCCGTTGCCTGCCGCTAATGCTTGCAATCAGAGAATGGTCGGTATATGGCCCCGCTGCGCCCCCGCTCCCGGCCGAGTACGGTTCAGCACCGGGTGGGGTAAGATGAAAACGTTGACCTACACTCCGAACGAGAGGACACAGCATGCGCATCGCCATCGGTGCCGATCACGGCGGGTTCGAGCAGAAGCAGCAGCTTGCCGCCTACCTTACCAACGAGTTGAACTGCGAAGTCGAGGACATGGGCTGCTTCTCGACCGAGAGCGTCGATTACCCCGACTACGCCGCTCCCGTGGCCCACGCCGTGGCCGAGGGTCGCGCCGACGCGGGCGTGCTCGTGTGCGGCACCGGCATCGGCATGGCCATCGCGGCCGACAAGGTGCCGGGCGTGCGCGCTTCGTCCATCACCACACCCGCCTTTGCCGAGCTCTTCCGCCAGCACAACAACGGCAACGTGGTGTGCCTCTCCGGCCGCTTCGTCGACCTCGACACCAACAAGGCGATCGTGCGGACCTTCCTCGAGACCCCCTTTGAGGGCGGTCGCCACGAGGGCCGTATCGCCAAGATCTGCGCAATCGAGGCCGAGGCCGAGGAGGCGTAGGCAAAAGGGGGTCATCGCCCATATTTGCCGCGTCGCAGAGGGCCGCGAGAGCGTGATATCTGCACCGTTTCGTCACGATTCAACCGGCACAATATGGGTGATTATCAGGCAAAACGAACGAACGAGCCCAGCCGGTCATTTTGCTGTTGATTTTTCGGCGCGGCTGGCTAGACTATCTGGAACGAGTTTCGAAACGCCCCCAAGGGGGTGCTTCGAACAGGGGAGGTGCGAGCGGTGCCGAGCATCGATTGGGCAGGCAGCGTCCCGCACGTCGTCGCTGGGTTCCTGGTGGGCCTGGTCGCCTTCATCCCCCTCGTAGCGGCGCTCGCGCCGGTGCTTCGGGGGAGCAACAAGGCGAGCATGGTCGCGGGGATGCTCGCCCTGGGCGCGTCGTTTGCCGTGCTCGCGGGCGGTGTGCTCGCGGTCCGTCTCCTCACGCCGGACGGTCTTGCGCCGTTCGCGGTGGGTGAGGCGGCCTCCTTCATCGGGGCGCTCGCCGCTCTTGCCGCGGTTCTCGTGGTGAGGTTCGGTGAGCAGCGGCCCGGCGGTAACGGTTGTTAGAAAAGGTGGGATCTTGGACGCGTTCGCAAGGCTTTCCGATGAGATTCAGGAGCTGGTCTCCGAGTTCTCCTCTGCACCCGTGGTGGGCAACCTCACGTTCGGCCTCACGCAGTATTCGTTCTTTCTGCTGGTGGCCGCGGTGGTCTTTTGCATCATCATGGCAATCTTTGTAAAGAAGCAGAAGCTCGTTCCGCACGGCTTCTTCGTTAACGGGGTCGAGTACCTCGTCGAGTACGTCGAGAACGATGTAGCCAAGGGCGTCGTGGGCACGGGCTGGCGCAAGCACTTCCCGTTCCTCGCCACGATCTTCTTCTTCATCCTCATCAACAACTTCATCGGCCTCATCCCCGGCATGAAGCCCGGCACGGGCGCCATCGGCTGCACGGCCGCGCTCGCGCTCGTCACCTTTATCTACTTTGTGTACTACGGGTGCAAGAAGCACGGCGTCATCGGCTACCTCAAGAGCCTGGCCCCCGCGGGCGTGTCGTTCCCCATGAACGTCTTTGTGTGGATCATCGAGGTCTTCTCGCTTCTGCTCCGCCCCATCACGCTTGCCATCCGTCTGTTCTGCAACATGTTTGCCGGGCATATCGTCATGGGGTCGTTTGCCATCATGGCCACGCTCTTTGCTGAGCCGCTGCTCGAGCACTTCAGCGCTATGAACGCCCTGGGTGCGCTCCCGAGCATCGCCTGGCTCGTCATCCTGCTCATCATCTACGTGGTCGAGCTCATCGTGGCGTTTGTGCAGGCATACGTCTTTACGGTGCTCGCCGCCGTCTACATTCAGATTGCGGAGGCCGAGGGCCACTAGCCCCGCCGCCGCGCAACGTTTGGGTCACCGCGGGCTCACTCCCGAGCCCGGTGCACATATCAGAGGGTACTCCGCGCCCCTGGGCGCACGACAAAGGAGGAATCGTGGGAGTTATCGGTTACGGTCTCGGTGTTATCGGTGCAGGCCTCGCTATCGGCCTTGCGGCGTTTGGTGCGACGAGCGCCATGGCGCGCCAGCCCGAGATCCAGGGTCGCGCCTTTACGGTCTTTATTCTGGCGTCCGCCTTTACCGAGGCGCTCGGCCTCATCGGCTTCGTCGTGACGCTCATCTCCTAAGGGCAGCTCGCAAACGTATTTGAGTTAAGGAGCTGACCGTATGAAGCTTATCCATTGCGCAAAGGGCGCCCTCGCCGGTGTCGGCGCTGTGGCCGTGGCCGGCGTGCTTGCCGCACCCCGTCCGGTCTTTGCGTCGGAGTCTGCCGGCGGCGCCGAGATCCTCATCCCCAAGATGGCGGAGTTCATCCCGGCGCTCATCGCCTTTCTGATCATCTTCTTCGTGCTCGCCAAGGTGGCCTGGCCCAAGGTGCTCGCCACCATGGAGGAGCGCGAGCTGCGCATCGCGTCGAGTCTCGACGAGGCCGAGGCCACGCGCCAGAAGGCCATTGCCGACCGCAAGGCGTCCGACGAGATCGTTACCGACGCGCGCCGTCAGGCGGCCGAGATCGTGCTCGAGGCCCGTCAGGACGCCGAGCAGGAGCGCGCCCGTATCATCGCCGCCGCCCACGCCGAGGCCGAGGACATCCTCGCCAAGGCGCACAGCTCGGCCGAGGAGGAGCGCCGCTCCATCTACGCGGGCGCTGCGGCCTCCATCGCCGATCTGTCGGTCTCGGTGGCCTCTAAGATCGTCGAGCGCACGCTCGACGAGGACGGCGAGCAGCGTCGCCTCATCGAGCGCTACATCGAGGAAGCGGGTAGCCTGAATGCCAACTAGCCGCAGGGAGGAGCGGGTCCTCGAGACCTACTCCCGCGCCCTCATCGAGGCGGGCAAGGCCAAGGGGCGTGTGTTTAAGAATCGCGCCGACCTCGAGGCCCTGGCCGCCGCCTCGCCCGAGCTCCTCGGCGTCATCTCCACCATGGTGGAGCGCGGCCAGCTCGACCTTCTGCCCAAGGTGGCCGAGACCTACCGCGCCATGACGGAGGAGGACGAGGACGTGGTGGGCGTGACCGTTACCACCGCCGTCCCGCTCGACGACGAGCTGCGCACCAAGATCGCGGCAAAGGTCCGCGAGCACTTTAACCGCGAGGTCTTCCTCATCGAGCAGGTCGACCCGTCCATCATCGGCGGCCTCATCATCGAGGCGCGCGGCGAGCGCCGCGACGTCTCGGTGCGCACGCAGCTCCGCGCCGCGCGCGAGGCCCTCGATTCCACCACGACTACCATCGGAGGGGAGGCAGTCCATGTCTGAGATCATCGACGCCCAAAGCATCGCCCGGATTCTGTCCGAGCGTCTCGACTCGCTCACGGCGACCGTCGACACCCATGAGGTCTCCACGGTCGACGAGGTCGGCGACGGCATCGCGCACGTCACGGGTCTGCAGAGCGCCATGGCCGGCGAGCTCCTCGAGTTCAAGAGCGAGGAGACCGGCGAGAAGGTCTACGGCCTCGCGCAGAACCTCGAGCGCGATGAGGTCGGCGCCGTGCTCTTTGGCAACGTAGCCGCCATCAAGGAGGGCGACGAGTGCCGTACCACCGGGCAGATCATGTCCATCCCGGTTGGGCGCTCGATGCTCGGCCGCGTGGTCAACCCGCTCGGCGAACCCATCGACGGCCTCGGCCCCATCAACGCCACGCACACCCGACCCATCGAGTTCAAGGCGCCCGGCGTTATCGACCGTACGCCCGTGTGCGAGCCGGTGCAGACCGGCATTCTCGCCATCGACTCCATGATCCCCATCGGCCGCGGTCAGCGCGAGCTCATCATCGGCGACCGCAAGACGGGCAAGACCGCCATCGCGGTTGACGCGATCATCAACCAGCGCGGCAAGAACATGGTCTGCATCTACGTCGCCATCGGCCAGAAGGCCTCTACGGTGGCGGGCATTCGCGCCATGCTCGAGGAGCACCATGCGCTCGACTACACGGTCATCGTCTCGGCCACTGCGGCCGAGTCAGCGCCGATGCAATACATCGCGCCTATGGCCGGTGCCGCCATCGGCGAGTTCTTTATGTATAACGACGAGAACGGCAACCCCGCCGGCCCCGAGAACCCGGGTGGGCACGTGCTCGTCATTTACGACGACCTCTCCAAGCAGGCCGTTGCCTATCGTCAGATGTCGCTTACGCTGCGTCGTCCGCCGGGACGCGAGGCCTACCCCGGCGACATCTTCTACCTGCACAGCCGCCTGCTGGAGCGCGCGTGCAAGCTCTCGCCCGAGCTGGGCAGCGGTTCCATGACGGCACTTCCGCTCATTGAGACGCAGGACGGCGACGTGTCGGCCTACATTCCCACCAACGTGATTTCGATCACCGACGGCCAGATCTACCTGCAGAGCGACCTGTTCTTGCAGGGTCAGCGCCCGGCCGTTGACGTGGGTATCTCGGTCTCGCGCGTGGGCGGAGCTGCCCAGGTCAAGTCGATGAAGCAGGTCGCCGGCAACCTCCGTCTCGACCTTGCCTCGTACCAGGAGCTCGCGGGCTTTGCCCAGTTTGGCTCCGACCTCGACGCGGCCACCCAAAAGCAGCTCACCCACGGTTCGCGCATGACTGAGCTCCTCAAGCAGGCGCGCTACCGCCAGCTCGACGTTACCGAGCAGGTGGCGGTGCTCTTTGCGGGCAACCAGGGCTACCTCGACGATCTGCCGATCGCCCAGGTGCTCGAGTTCCGCGACGGGCTCGTGACCTACCTCAAGAGCAGCTACGGCAAGCTCTTGGCGCGTCTTTCCACCGAGAAGATCGCGGGTGACCTCGAGGTCGACCTCGACCAGGCCATCGCCGACTACAAGCGCGAGTTCGCGGCCAAGCATGCCGCGACCGACGACGAGCCGGCCGAGAGCCAGGAGGCATAGCGCACCATGGCGAACCTTCGCGAGATCAAGAAGCGCATCAGCTCGACCACGAGCATGAAGCAGATCACGCGCACGATGGAGATGGTCTCCACGGCCAAAATCCGTCGCGCGCTCGAGCGCGCCTACGCGGCCGAGCCGTACAAAGACGCGCTGACCGATGTCATGCTCACCGTGGCGCAGGATACCGAGGCTGCCGGCGGCGCGCCGCTCCTCGCGCGCCACGACGCCGAGCGCCGCGTGCTCGTGGTCGCCATCGCGAGCGACCGCGGTCTCGCGGGCGGCTTTAACGTGCTCGTGGAGCGCGAGTGCGAGAAGATCATCCGCGCGTGCGCCGAGGCGGGCACGGAGTGCGAGGTCATCACCTGCGGCCGCAAGCCCACGGAGTACCTCTCGCGCCGCGCCAACGTGGTGATGCACTTTGAGGGCAACTCCGCCGAGCCCACCCTCGAGCAGGCGCGCATGATCGCGAGCTACATCACCCGCAGCTACACCGCCGGCGATATCGACCGCGTGGAGGTCATCTACCACCACGCCAAGAACCGTGTGGACCAGGTGCTTCGCGTGGAGCATCTGCTGCCGCTCGACACCGAGATGGTCGCCCTCTCGCGCGGGCCGCGCAAAAACGAGGACGAGGCGCCGCAGCGCATCTCGTCGAGCTTCAGCTTTGTGCCGTCGGCCGAGAGCGTGCTCTCGAGCCTCGTCTCGTCGTACGTGCTCACCGTTATTCACCAGGCGCTGATAGACTCCGCGGCCTCCGAGCAGGGTGCCCGCCGCAAGGCCATGCACTCCGCCACCGAGAACGCCTCCGCGATCATCGCGACCCTCACCCGCACCTACAACCGCGTGCGCCAGGCTTCCATCACGACCGAGATCAATGAGATCGTGGGCGGCGCCAACGCATTGGAGGAATAAGATGGCTCACACCACCGATTTGAACGACATCAAGGACGCCGTCGAGCGCCATACCGCGGGCGAGGGCCGCATCGTCCGTATCGTGGGCCCCGTCGTGGACGTTAAGTTCGAGGGGCAGGTCCCCGCGATCTACAACGCCCTCACTGTCGAGGCCGACACCCCCATGGGGCACGTGTCGACCATCCTCGAGGTCGAGAGCCAGCTCCCCGGCGGCGTGGTCCGCACGGTGGCCATGAGCTCCACCGACGGCCTCATCCGCGGCATCGCGGTCACCGACACGGGCGGCCCCATGACCATGCCCGTGGGCCCCGGCACGCTCGGCCGCATCTGGAACGTGCTCGGCAAGCCGGTCGACGGCAAGCCCATGCCCGAGGTTGAGGATTACTACCCGATCCACCACCCCGCACCCGCCTTTGACGAGCTCACCACCAAGACCGAGATTTTTGAGACGGGCATCAAAGCCATCGACCTTCTGGAGCCCTACATCCGCGGCGGCAAGACCGGCCTCTTTGGCGGCGCCGGCGTGGGCAAGACGGTGCTCATCCAGGAGCTCATCAACAACCTGGCGCTCGAGCACAACGGCACGTCGGTCTTTACCGGCGTGGGCGAGCGCACCCGCGAGGGCACCGATCTCTACCTCGAGATGACCGAGTCGGGCGTTATCGACAAGACCTGTCTCGTCTACGGTCAGATGAACGAGCCCCCCGGAGCGCGTCTGCGCGTGGGTCTCGCCGGCCTCACCGCCGCCGAGTACTTCCGCGACCGCGGCCAGGACGTGCTGCTGTTTATCGACAACATCTTCCGCTTCTCGCAGGCGGGCTCTGAGGTTTCGGCACTGCTCGGCCGTATGCCGTCGGCCGTGGGCTACCAGCCCACCCTCGCCACCGAGATGGGCGACCTCCAGGAGCGCATCACCTCCACTAAGACCGGCTCGATCACCTCGGTGCAGGCCGTCTACGTGCCCGCCGACGACCTGACCGACCCGGCGCCGGCCACGACCTTTACCCATCTCGATGCGCAGACGGTGCTCTCGCGCAACATCGCCTCGCTCGGCCTCTACCCGGCCATCGATCCTCTGGCCTCGAGCTCCGACGCGCTCGACCCGGCGATCGTGGGCGAGGAGCACTACCGCGTGGCCGTCAAGGTGCAGGAGATCCTCCAGGAGTACTCCGACCTCCAGGACATCATCGCGATCCTGGGCATGGACGAGCTCTCCGAGGAGCAGCGCCTTACCGTCAACCGCGCGCGCAAGCTGCAGCAGTTCCTGTCGCAGTCGTTCCACGTTGCCGAGAAGTTCACCGGCAACAAGGGCGTGTACCTGCGCATCGAGGACACGGTCCGCAGCTTTGCCGCCATCGTGGACGGCGAGTGCGACGACCTGCCTGAGCAGGCCTTCCGCTACGCCGGCACCATCGACGACGTGCGCGAGCGCGCCGCCCAGATGGAAGCGGGCCAGTAAATGCGCATCCGTATCGTCTGCCCGGAGTTTAACGCCTACGAGGGCGACGCGGTGTTTGTGGCGCTGCCCTCCACCGACGGCGAGCTGGGCGTTCTGTCCAACCACGCCAACGAGATCTGCACCGTCAAGGCGGGGATCGTGCGCGTGAGCGATCGCGAGATGGGTACCGTTGACCACCGCTTTGCGGTGGAGGGTGGCTACGCCGAGGTCACGGCCGACGAGGTCGTGATCTTGGCGCAGCGCGCCGCCGACGTGGACGCCGTCGACCCCGAGGAGGTCCGCGTAAAACTCGCGGTATTTGAAGACCAGTTGAGTAATTTAGCGCCAGATGATGCACGCCGCGCCTATCTCTATAATGAGGTGGCGTGGTGCAAGCTCCTGCTTGCCGCGTAAGCGCTCGGTCCCGGCCGGGCCGGGACCAGACAATCGCTGAGGAGTAGGAACTTGGACATCATACGTGTTCAGGGCGGTCGCACGCTCACAGGTGGCGTGCACGTCTCGGGTGCCAAGAATTCGGCACTCAAGCTCATGGCCGCGACGCTGCTCGCGCCGGGCACCACCACACTCACCAATGTGCCCAATATCTCCGACGTGCACGTTATGGGCAAGGTCCTCAAGGGGATTGGTGCCCGCATCGACGTCATCGACGAGCACACCCTGGCCATCGACACCTCCGATGTCGACTCGTGGGAGGCCCCCTACGAGCTCGTGGCCAAGATGCGTGCCTCCACCGCCGTGATGGGCCCCTTGCTCGGGCGCTTTGGGCGGGCTAAGATCGCCATGCCCGGCGGCTGCAATCTCGGCGCGCGCAAGATCGATATGCATATTCTGGGGCTCGAGGCGCTCGGCGTCTCGTTTGACACGAGCCACGGCTATATCTTTGCCGATGCCGAGCACGGCATGACCGGCACCACCGTCACGCTCGAGTTTGCGAGCGTGGGCGCCACCGAGAACCTCATCATGGCGGCTGTCCGCGCAAAGGGCACCACCGTTATCGACAACGCCGCTCGCGAGCCCGAGATCGTGGACCTCGCCAACATGCTCAACGAGATGGGCGCCCAGATTGAGGGCGCCGGTACTCCCGTGGTGACCATCGAGGGCGTGGACGAGCTTCACCCCGTGGAGCACCGCGTGATCGGCGACCGCATCGAGGCCGGTACGTTCATTGTGGCCGGCGCGCTCGCCGCCGACGAGGATGGTCTGCTCATCGAGGGCTTTAACCCGCACCACCTTGGCATGGTTCTCAAAAAGATGGAGCTCATGGGCATCCGCCTCGAGCGCGGCCAGGATTGGGTGCGTGTTTGGCGCGCCCCGCGTATCGTGCCGGTGGATATTCAGACGCTGCCCTTCCCGGGCTTTCCCACCGATATGCAGGCGCAGATCATGGTGCTCTCGGCGCTCGCCGACGGCAGCTCCGTGATTACCGAGAACATCTTTGAGAATCGCTTTATGTTTGCCTCCGAGCTTATGCGCATGGGGGCCGAAATTCGGATCGAGAGCCATCATGCCATCGTGCACGGCGTCTCGGCCTTCTCGGGCGCAAAGGTGGTCTCGCCCGACCTCCGCGGCGGCGCGGCCCTCGTGCTCGCCGGACTGGTGGCGGAGGGGGAGACGGATGTCTCCGCTGTGCACCATATCGACCGCGGTTACGAGCGGTTCTGCGACAAATTGGTTGGGATGGGGGCGGCAGTCTCGCGCGTCCAGGTGCCCGACCTTGCCGAAGACTAGGTTAGGTACTGTATGAGCATACGCAAAAAGCCCGTTCAGCAATCGCGTCGCCCTTCCACGGGCGCGGCGAGCAGGATCTATAGTCGTGAGAATGTGGGCCGCTACGCCGAGCGTGCGCGTCAGCGCCGCCGGGGTCGTACTATCCGTCGCGGCATTCTGCTGGGCGTGCTGGGCGTGCTCGTGGTGGGCGCCGTTGCGGCGGGCTCGTGGTTCACGAGCATCGTCTCGCGCCTCAACGACAGCAACATCATCACCGGCGACCTGCTGGCCACGCTGGTCGATTCCGACGTGACGCAGGATCCGTTTTACATGCTCCTGCTCGGCACCGACGGCCGCAACGAGGACGAGGTCGACCGCACCGACTCGATCATCCTCGCGCGCATCGATCCCACCGAGAAGCAGGTCACGCTCATCTCGATTCCGCGCGACACCGCCTACGAGTACAACGGCAGCACCGTGAAGATCAACGCGGTCTTTAGCTATGGCGGCGCCGACGACATGGTCAAGGCCGTCAACGACCTGTGCGGCGTGGAGATCGCGCACTACGCCGAGGTGAGCTTTGAGGGCATGAAGGCCCTCGTGGACGCCGTGGGCGGTATCGACCTTTACATCCCCGAGGGCGACGGCGTTGACGACCCCGAGGCCGGTCCCGTGGTTGTGGAAGAGGGTCAGCAGCATCTCGACGGCGAGGCGGCGCTCACCTTCTCTCGCGCACGCCACCAGTTTGCCGACGGCGACTACACCCGCATGCGCCATCAGCGCATGGTGATCGGTGCCCTTGCCAAGAAGATTCTGAATGAGCTCGAGCCCTCTAACGTCATTCCGCTGGTGGAGTCGCTTGCCAACATGGTGGTTACCGACCTTTCGCCCACCGACATCGCAGCGCTCGTCAACGCCATGCGCGGCATGGACCCGGACGAGATGTACTCTGCCAACCTCCCGAGCTGGGCCGGCCAGGATACCTACATCAACGGCCAGAGCTTTGTCTTTGTGTATGAGGATGACCTCAAGGAGATGATGGCGCGCGTCGACGCCGGCAAGGACCCACAGGGCCCGCAGACCATGGGTACCAGCGGCGAGGGCGAAGGCGGCACCGTGGGCGACCTCTACAACAACAGCAACGAGGATTGGGTCACGGGCAACGCTACAACGAGCTCGGAGTCTGAGGAAGACTCGGGCTCGGGAGGCGAGGGGTCGACGTCAACGGAGTAAGCCCTGCCCCTTTGCTGATCTGACTGACCTGACCCGTCGGCGGCGGCCCGGTTGTCCCTACGCTCGAGGTCCTCAGCCATTCTGCGCTTTGCGCGGAATGGCCTGCGGGAAACTCGCTACGGGACAACCGGGCCGCCGCCGGCCTGTTGGTACGTGGTTGGCGGGCGGGCGCTTGCCCCCGGTATGAATTAAAAAAAGATGCTGAGCTGGTGCCGGGAGTGCACGGGGGACGTGCTTCCGGCGCCTGTGGCGGTGGGTGAGAAGGGCGTTTGAGGTCTGGTGCCGCTTCTGGCGGCCAAAATCTTGAGAAATCAATGACTTGCTTCGGATGCTCTGGCGATGCATAAAACGCGACCTGCGGATTTGCTGCCATGGGCGATTGGATTATCAGTCGAGGGCCCGCGTGGGCCTCGAGAATCGTTGATTTCTCCGGATTTTGACCACCGGCAGCGGCGCGTGGGGCAGCAACGCATTGTGAGATAAAACGGTATGCTAAATAGTGGATACTACTGTAGAAATATGCAAAAATAAAGATAAAACGGTAGAGCTGCTCAATTCCGGGTTCTCGAGCTTATAGGGAACGCCGAAATTAGGGTGCAACCCGTGTGGAGTCGCGATGTCTGAGGGGCGCTTAAAACCCGCGCATTCGCATAGACGCTTCGACCTGCGAATCGCCTCGGGACCCATTCTTTCTTCCTAACGAGCCGGACCGGTCCCGCGACGGCAAGATTGCCCCTAAGGTGCGGGCAGCAAGGCGGCGAAGCCGCCGAGCTCCTCAACCACGTGCCGCCGCCCCGCTTGGGTGTCCCGTAGCGAGTTTCCCGCAGGCCGTTCCGCGCAGCGCGCGGAACGGCCGAGGACCACGAGCGAAGGGGCACCCAAGCGGGGCTGCGAGCCAGGTCAGGCACTAGGCAAACCGAGCGACGAGCGCCTCCAGTACGTTGACCATCGTCTCCAACGAACGGACCGGCACAAACTCGTTCACCCCGTGGCAGCAGTACCCGCCCGTGGAGAGGTTGGGGCAGGGGAGTCCGCGGAACGAGAGCTGCGCACCGTCGGTGCCGCCGCGGATGGGCAGTACGCGCGGCTCAACGCCCGCAGCGCTAAAGGCCTCTTTGGCCGCATCGATGAGTTCGGGGTAGTCGGCCACGATCTCCGCCATGTTGCGATACTGCTGCTTGATCTCAACCGTCACGCGCTCCTCACCGAGCTCAGCATTCACAAACGCCGCGGCGCGCTCCATGAGGGCGAGTTTCTCGTCAAACTTGGCGGCACTGTGGTCGCGCACGATGTAGCGTGCCGTTGCGTGCTCACAGGTGGCCGAGACCCCCTCAAGATGGATAAAGCCCTCGTAGCCCTCGGTATGCTCGGGCCGCATGTGGGCCGGCAGCAGCGTGTGGAAGGCGGCAAAGAGGTTGCCGGCATTGACCATCTTGTCCTTGGCATCGCCCGGGTGGATGGAGTATCCGCGAAAACGCACCGTGGCCTCGGCGGCGTTAAAGCACTCCCACTCCAGCTCGCCGATGGGTCCGCCGTCCACGGTGTAGGCATACGTGCAGCCAAACGCGTCGATGTCGAGGAGCTCGGCGCCGTGCCCGATCTCCTCGTCGGGGCAGAAGCAGATGCTAAGCGCCGGATGCGACAGCTCAGGATGCGCAGCCAGGCGCGCAACGAGCGCCATGATCTCGGCCACGCCGGCCTTGTCGTCAGCACCGAGAAGCGTGGTGCCGTCTGTCACCACCAGGTCCTCTCCTACAAGGTCGTCCAGGGCAGGGAGCTTCTCAGGGGTGATTTGCACGGGCGCGCCGCCGACCTCGCCGGCAACGAGCGGACCGCCCTCGTAGCGCACAACGCGCGGGTTCACGTTGGTGCCGCTTACGACCTCGGTGGTGTCGAGGTGCGCAATGAGCCCCAGCGCTGGGCGATTCTCGGCACCTTCGCTCGCGGCGATGCGCGCGGTTACATAGGCGTGCTCGCTCACCTGCACGTCGTGCGCGCCAAGCTCCTCGAGCTCCTGGGCGAGCAGCCGGGCGAGGTCAAACTGCTTCTCTGTTGAGGGCACGCGGTCGCAGTGCTCGTCAGAGGAGGTGGTGTCGATACGCACATAGCGCATAAAGCGCTCGAGCACGTCGGAGGGGGCGGTGTCGGACATAACGGTCCTTTCTGTTGGGGTTGGGACGGCACCACTCTAGCACGGTGCGGCACACGCGCGGGCGTATCTGCTGGCTGCGGACGTGTTCAGCGCGCTCCGGCCCAGGCCGGTTGCGCGCCGCACTCAGCCGCTTATGGCAAAGCGGTGCGGGCGCACGCGATGGGGTAGAATCAGCTCCACGGCAAGTACCGCGTCAGGGGCTCATGCTGCGGACCCCGGCGAATCTACAAGGAGGGCCCATGGACACCACCGAGAGCTCGCGCGAGCTGCACCTCACGATGGCAAACGAGGACTACCTCGAGTGCATGGTGCGCATTGAGCACGAGGGCGGAGACGAGGGCGGAGACGAGGGCGGCGTGCGCTCCGTCGATATCGCCACCCGCCTGGGTGTCTCCAAGGCGTCGGTTAACAAGGCGGTCTCGGTCCTTAAGAGCCAGGGCCTCGTGGAACAGGCGCATTACGGCAAGGTCATGCTCACGCCGCAGGGCCGGCAGATCGGCGAGGCGGTGTGGTATCGCCACCGCCTATTGCGCACGTTCCTCATTCAGGAGCTCGGCGTGCCGTTTGAGCGCGCCGACGCCGAGGCCTGCCAAATGGAGCATGCGGTCTCGGAGGACACTATGGCCCGATGGCTCAAGTACCTCGAGGGCCAGAACATCGTGGTAGTGGAGGAGTAGCTAGCTATGACGGACGAGGGCGAGCGTGTTGCTGAGGGTGCTGAGGCCGACGCGGTAATGCGAGGCGACGTGCCGGACGGCAATCCGCCCTCGGCGGTGCCGCGCGAGGCTCTGCCAGAGAGCGCCTACTACAACCGTGCCGGCGCGGACGAGCTGCGCGCACGGTTGGCGTCCGAGACGCTCCTCGCGCAAGGGCCCACCGGCACGGTGCTCATGAGTGAGCCGGGTGCGGCGGATGTTCCTCCCGCATTTTGGAACCTCGCCGAGCCGCAGACCGTCACGCGCGTGCACGAGCTTTATGTTGCCGCCGGTGCCGAGGTGCTCATCACCAATACGTTTCAGGCGTCCGCGCCCGCCCTCGAGCGCGACCAGATCGACCCGAGCGTGGCCGAGGTCAACCGCGCGGCGGTGGACGACGCGCGTGCCGCGCGCCCGCAGTTGCTGTTGGGCTCCATCGGCCCGTGCGGCCTGGAGTGGTTCAAGCGCGATACGCCGGAGTTTCGCGCCTGCCGCGCCGCCTATCGCGAGCAGGCATTAGCGCTACTAACAGCTGGGGTGGACGGCCTTTTGCTCGAGACTTTCACCTCCATACGCGACCTTGAGCCCGCTCTTGCCGGCTTGCTGGACGTGGCCGACGGCATGCCGGTTCTCGTGAGCTTTGCGGTAGATGATGAGGGTAACCTTTTGGGGGACGGCCTGGGCATTGAGGGGGCCGTCGTGTACGCCGAGAAGCATGGCGCTGCGGCGGTGGGCATCAACTGCTGCTCGCTGGCGGCCGCTGAGGTCTCGGTGCCGCGCCTTGTGCGCGCCGCGCGCACGCCGGTTATGGCGCGTCCGCACGCGGGGCTGCCCGAGCGCACGCCCGAGGGCGATCTGGTGTGGCCGGAGGATCCCGAGGCGTTTGCCCGGGCTGCGGCTACCTGGCGCGATGCCGGCGTGGCCCTCGTGGGGGCCTGTTGCGGGGCCACGCCGCGCACCACGGCGGCCCAGGCCGATGCGCTTGCTGAGGAGTAGCCGGCGCACGCGCCCACTTCCCTTCGCCACCGCTCAGCGCTCAACGTTGCTTGCCTCGCTAATATCCCGCGGCACCCCACGCCGCCCGCGCAGGCGGATGTGGAATCACCGGCCGTCGGCGTTTCTGCGCGGGCTCGCTGGGTATACCTCACTCGTATGACCAAGCTGACCGCACGGGGTGTGTTGTAGTGGCAACCATGATCAACTTCGGGACGGACGGGTGGCGTGCCCGCCTGGACGGTGACTTTACGGCAGAGAACCTGGTGCGCATCGCCGATGCGGCCGGTGCCGTGTGGGCGCAGGGCGCGCCGGGGGCCATCGTCTACGTGGGATATGATGCGCGCTCCGGCGCCGATCGGTTTGCCCTGCTCGCAGCCGAGGTCCTTGCCGCCCACGGGCTTGCGCCCAAGATTTCTGACCGCCCCTCGCCCATGCCCGCGCTCTCGTGGGCCGTGGCAAACGATCCGCGCGCCTGCGGGGGCTTTGAGGTCACCGGGTCGCACTATCCGCCCGATTACCTTGGCGTAAGGCTGCGCGGGGCAGACGGTGGTACGCTTTCGCAAGACACGGCCGATACCATCGCCGCATACATCGATTCTGAGGCTACGCCGCAGCGCGGGCCGGTATCGCGCAGCGACTTTGTGACGCCCTATTTCGATCGCCTCTGCAGCCTGGCTGATGCCGAGGCCATCTCCGCCGCAGGGTTGCGTGTGGTGTACGACCCTCTGTACGGCGCAGGGCGCGGCCTAGTGCCGCAGATGCTCGGTGCCCTCGGGGTCGATGTGGTGGAGATTCATGGGTCCGACGACGCCGACACCCCCAACATTCACCCCGATGCCGTAGAACCCTGGATCGATGACTGCGAGCAGGCCGTTGTGGCCCACGGGGCGGTGGCGGGGCTCATCACCGATGGCGATGCGGCCCGCGCGGGCGCGGTGGACGAGTATGGGAGGCTCGTGCCCTCGCATAAGATCATCGCGCTGCTTATCGAGCATCTGGTGCGCCACCACGGGCTTACGGGCCGTGTGGTAATCAACCAATCCACCTCGGTCATCGCCCGCCGTGTGGCGCGCGAGCTCGGCTGTCGGGTGAGCGTTAAACCGGTCGGGTTCCGCCATATCTGCGACGAGATCCGCAAGGGCGGCGTACTCATCGGCGGCGAGGAGTCGGGCGGCATCGGTATCCCGGCGTTCGGCCCCGAGCGCGACGGCATTGCCGCTCTGCTGCTGCTGTGCGAGCAGATGGGCGTGACGGGCAAGACCCTGAGCGAGCTTTCCGCCGAGCTTGATGAGCGCTTTGGCGCCACGTCGTACGGGCAGCGCGACCTCAGGCTCGAGGCGGAGGTCATTGAGACTTTCCGCACGCTGCTACCGGGGCTGAACCCCCGCACCGTGGCGGGCAAAACGCCCGTGCTGGTGAGCCATATGGACGGCCTGCGCCTTGAGTTTGACGACGAGAGCTGGCTTTTGCTGCGTCCGAGCGGCACGGAGCCCGTGGTACGGGTGTGTGCGGAGGCCACGACGGTCGAGGCGCGCGACGAGCTTCTCGAGGAGGGCTGCGAACTGGCCCGCGGCGAGCTGGGCATCTAGCTGGGGCTACGGGGCAACCGGCGGCTGTCAGTTTGAGTGGGGCTTGGAGGCGTACTCCCGCGTGACGTACGGGGCCCTCAAGTCAACGGCCGCTGTATGCCTGGAAACTGTGCGAGTACCTGTATAGGTAGCTAGGTAGAGAAGTGCCAGAACGGTATAGCGACAAGAAGGCAAACGCCGAAGGAACGCCCACCAAGGCGAGAAGGCGTCGTAGCGGCGAGCTTTGCGCCGCCGTAGACCCTATTGTGATCTCCATGTTGTACGTGCAGGGGTTAGCGCCTACGGGGTAAGGTGCACGGCAAGAACCAAACATATATAGGAGTAGCAAAACGACGAGGTGAAGTGGTCCATACCGCGATAGGGATGGGCATGACGCTCGGTTCTTGTTCGGGGCGCGGGCAAACCGTACCTATATAGGTAGATGGGCGCGCGCAAGAAGCTTGTCCAAGCCAAAAAGGAAGTCCTACCTAGATAGGTGAAGACAAGATACAGCGCCGTAAAGCCTTTCGGGGAGCAATCGCAGTATATAAAGGCGTCATCGTGGGCCGTTGGGCGGATCGCAGAAAAAAGTTTTCTTAGCCGAAGAAGAAAATATCTACCCGTGGACGTCGCTGAGCGGTAGCAAATAGTAGGTGAGCGTGATGCGACCACAAGATATAGGGGTCAGTATGTCGAGTTGAAGACGAATTGTGTAGGAACTATGGAGCCCCGGATTCCCCCTTGCGCCCCGGGGGGAGGGCTGGCAATATATCTCCTTGCCGCGCGGCCCGGAGCCGAGAGCGAGGGGACGCGGCGGGCACCTTG
>NZ_NFHP01000009.1 GCF_002159335.1 Collinsella sp. An7
CAAGGTGCCCGCCGCGTCCCCTCGCTCTCGGCTCCGGGCCGCGCGGCAAGGAGATATATTGCCAGCCCTCCCCCCGGGGCGCAAGGGGGAATCCGGGGCTCCATAGTTCCTACACAATTTAGAGCTCGCGTTTGGGGTGCATCCCTCTTCCCCTATTCATCTATGCAGCTCTTGAACTGGGAAAATGCATGCACCCCATAAACGCATCCTTATATCTTGCTAGCTCAGGTCCTCTCCGTTTGAAGCGATCACCCTTCTATATCAATCGAAAGATCTCTTCTTTGAGCGCCTCCGCGTGCCATTACCCTCGTCATCCAAGTTGACGTAGATAAAGCCGTAACGCTTGCTCATCTGGCCTGTTGCCACCGACACCGGGCCGATCGGGCCCCAGCATGTATAGCCCATGAGGTCGACGCCGTCCTCCTCAACCGCATCTTTCATAGCCTTTAGATGCGCGCGCAGATACTCAAAACGGTAATCATCCTCTATATAAGTTGCCTCATGAGCTAATCCACAGCACTTGGCGCCCTCTTTCATATGAAAGCGGTGGTAAAAGAGCCCGACAACTCGTTCCAGTGTTTGCCGTTCTATATAGGTATATAGATGGGTTCCTCGCGATCCGCACCGATACATCGCCTTACTTAGGTTCTGTAGTCATAGCAATGTGAGATTCGCCCGGGTTTTGTGCAGATCGGTTTTGCGATCCGCCCGTCTTTTATGCGGAATCGCGCCGGATTCTGCGCAATAGAAGGGTGGGCGAACCGCGCTTTGCGTTGCGACCATGGGTGCGCGGGGGTCGCCCGCGGCGTCGGCTGACAGGGGGCAGCCGCTCGGGCTGGATCGAGGTGAGCGTCCGCAAGTCGCATCGGCCGCCGACTCCCAAGGCGAGCTCTGGGGGCGCAACATCGCCGGACAACAGACCGCGGGAACGTGCCCAGCAGCGCCACGTCCACTTGATAGCAAAACGGGGTGCCCGAAGACACCCCGTTGCAGTTCCCCAAAGGGATGCATGAAGCCGTAGCGGCCTTACGCCTCGAGCGCCTTCTTGGCAATGGCGGCGAGCTCGTTGAACGACTCGATGTCTTCGTAGGCCATCTGGGCGAGCATCTTGCGGTCGAGCTCGATGCCGGCAACCTTAAGGCCGTGCATGAACTGGCTGTAGGAGATGTCGTTCAGACGCGCGGCAGCGTTGATGCGCTGGATCCAGAGGCTGCGGATCTCGCGCTTCTTGGTGCGGCGATCGCGATACTGATACTGGAGCGAGTGCTGGACCTGCTCCTTGGCGTGCTTGTAGGTACGCGAAGCGGCACCGTAGTAGCCCTTCGCCATCTTCATAACGGTGCGGTGGTGCTTACGGGCCATAACGCCGCGCTTGACTCGTGCCATGAAAAATCACTCCTAAAAGGTATTGCTCAAAACAGAAAAACGGACGGTTCGCTCTTAGGCGAGGCGCGAGGTAATCACCTTGCGGTCGGCGGCGGAGAGCTCGGTCTCGCTGCGGAAGTTGCGCTTGCGCTTGGTGGTCTTCTTGGTGAGGATGTGGCTCTTGAACGCCTTGGCGCGCATAATCTTGCCGGAGCCGGTGACGCGGAAGCGCTTCTTGGTGCCGCTGTGGGACTTCATCTTAGGCATGGGGTACTCCTTATCGCTGACAGAACAGGCAAACCGATGAGACGCTAGGCGCTCTGCTCGGATGCATCCTTGGACTTCTCCTTCGACGGCTTCTCGTCGAAGGCACCCTTGATGGGGGCGATGGTCATGATCATGTTGCGGCCCTCGAGCTTGGGCTGCGACTCGACGGTGGCGTAGGGCTTAAGGTCCTCCGCCAGGCGATCGAGCACGTTCATGCCCTGCTCGGGATGAGCCATCTCGCGGCCGCGGAACATGATGGTGATCTTGACGCGCGCGCCCTTCTTGAGGAAGCGCAGCACGTGGCCCTTCTTGGTCTCGTAATCGCCCACGTCGATCTTGGGACGGAACTTCATCTCCTTGACCTCGACGCGGGACTGGTTCTTACGAGCCTGCTTGGCCTTCATGGCCTGCTGGTACTTGAACTTGCCGTAGTCCATGACGCGGCAGACCGGGGGATCGGCGTTGGGCGCGATCTCGACGAGGTCGAGACCCTGCTCATCGGCGACACGCTGCGCATCGCGGATGCCGAAGAGACCGAGCTGCGAACCGTCTACACCGATGAGACGGCAGCGCGTCGCGGTGATCTCGTCGTTGATGCGCGTGTCATCGTGCTTAGCTATTTTTGGTACCTCCCTTTTGTGTACGCTCGCTAACGAAAAAACCCGGAAACCAAAGGGCATCCGGGCATCACGTCGTACGCTACGGTGCCAAGCCAGCCGGCAGGACACGTGCAAACCATGTTGTGATAACCAGACAGCTACCCTCGGGCGCCGCAAGGTGGGGGCGCTTGACCCCGCTTCGTCAGGCACCGCATACGCAGTGTGGGATGCATGATAGCACAAGCGCGCGCGGGTGCGGGTCGTTCACGGGATAATCATGAGGAGGCCTGCGGATTGCAGCGGTGCGGACGATACCGGTCGGGCGAACGTGAGAAAAACGCACCCGTCCCCCTTTTCTCACCGACCGCTCCCCGAAGTTTTGCCGCCGCCCGTCCGGTCGGCTCAAACCGCCCCTTAGAATACGAACTTGTGCGCGCTCAACCACCCTTCGCGTCGCAGCGCGCCGGAAAGGAGGGCCGCTATGGGCCTTCGCTCTATGATTCGGAGTCTCTTGGGACGTTCCGGCGGTAGCCGCCGAGCGCGCCGACAGGGCCGCACCTTGGTCTCGGCGCCAGCAGCGCCACGTGTGGCCGAGATTGCGCCGGGCTATCCCGCCTCGGATTGGGAGGAGCTTCCCGCCTACCTCCCGGTCGACCCCGTCGAGCATCGGCATGCCGTCATCATCGCAACGGCCATCGCCGCGGCGGACCGCCCCGAGAGCTCCTTCTCGGTCAAGCGCGTATCCATCGCGAACCCCGAGTACCGCCGCGTGGCGTGCATCGCCACGGCGCTTGGAGCGGGAGCGCTCCCAGAGAGCTCCTTTGTGGTCAAGCACATCTATCGTGAGAAAGCTTAGGAGGAACCCCATGCTGCGCAAGTTCAAGATCTCGATCGACGGCACGTCCTACCTCGTGGAGATGGAGGAGATCGGCGCCCCCGCGGCGACCCCTGCCGATGCCGTGGCGCCCGCTGCTCCCGCTCCCGCGGCTGCCCCCGCTCCCGCGGCACCCGCTCCGGCACCCGCCGCCGCGCCCGCCCCTGTGGCCCCGGCTCCCGCGCCCGCACCGGCCGGCGCGCACGTGCAGACCGCGCCCATGCCCGGCAAGATCGTCGACATCAAGGTCAACGTGGGCGACCCCGTTAAGGTCAACCAGCCCGTCCTCATCCTCGAGGCCATGAAGATGGAGTCCGAGATCGTGGCGGAGCAGGACGGCGTCATCGCCTCCATCAACGTCGCTAAGGGCGACATGGTAAACCCGGGCGACGCGCTCTTCTCGCTCTCGTAGCCGAGCACCGGCGTGCCGACCGCCCCTAAGGCGCCCAGCCACCGCACCTGCGCACTCCCCTCGACCGCCCGACGGACGCCTCCGCCGGCGGCGCGACAGAAAGGTTTCCACCGTGGAGATATTAATAGAAGGCGTCGTGGCCCTCGTTGCAGAGCCCGGACGCATCGCCATGATGCTCATCGGCGCGGTGCTCATGTACCTCGGCATCAAGAAGCAGTACGAGCCCACGCTCCTCGTGCCCATGGGTCTTGGCACCATCCTCGTGAACATCCCCGGCTCCGGCGTGCTCGCCACCGGCGGCCAGCCCGGACCCTTCCAGATCCTCTTTGACGCCGGCATCGAGACGGAGCTCTTCCCGCTTCTGCTCTTTATCGGCATCGGGGCGATGATCGACTTCGGTCCGCTCCTCTCTAACCCGTTCTTGCTGCTCTTTGGCGCCGCCGCGCAGTTTGGTATCTTCTTTGTGATCATCGTGGCGAGCCTGCTCGGCTTTGACATCAACGACGCCGCCTCGGCCGGCATCATCGCCGCAGCCGACGGCCCGACCTCGATCTTTGTGGCCAACTCGCTCGGGTCGAAGTACATGGGCGCCATCATGGTCGCCGCCTACTCCTACATGGCACTCGTGCCCATCATCCAGCCCATCGCCGTCAAGGCCGTGACCACCAAGCGCGAGCGCCGCATCCGCATGACCTACAACCCGCGGGCGGTCTCCAAGACGGCCAAGATTCTCTTCCCCGTGATCATCTGCATCATCGCCGGCCTCATCGCGCCCGACTCGCTGCCGCTCGTGGGCTTCCTCATGTTCGGCAACCTGCTGCGCGAGTGCGGCGTGCTCGAGAGCCTCTCGCTCACCGCACAGAACGAGCTCGTGAATCTCATCTCGATCCTTCTGGGCCTCTGCGTCTCGGTAAAGATGGAGTACCACGACTTCCTGCAGGTCGACACGCTCATCATCATGGCGCTCGGCCTCCTCGGCTTTGTGATGGACTCCGTGGGCGGCGTGCTCTTTGCCAAGTTCCTCAACCTCTTCCGCAAGGAGAAGATCAACCCCATGATCGGTGCGGCGGGCATCTCGGCCTTCCCCATGAGCTCACGCGTGATCCAGAAGCTCGCCACCGAGGAGGACCCGCAGAACTTCATCCTCATGCAGGCGGCGGGCGCCAACGTGGCCGGGCAGATCGCCTCGGTGGTGGCCGGCGGCCTCGTGCTCGGCCTCCTGCTCTAGAAGGGAGCGACGCTCATGCCTTTTGACCTCGCAAACCTCGAGATTGCCGTCCAGATCCTCGGACTCGGCTGGGGCGGCATCTTTATCGTGATGTTCATCATCTACCTCGTCTCGCTCGCGCTCGGGCGCATCTTCCCGCCGAGCGAGGACGAATAGGTTAGACCCGAGAGGGGTGAGACCCGTATGACCCGCAAGATCCACTTTATGGAGACCATCCTGCGCGATGGCCAGCAGAGCCAGATTGCCACGCGCATGCCTATCGAGGACATGCTGCCGGTGCTCGAGGACCTCGACGCCGCCGGCTACCATGCGCTCGAGGTGTGGGGCGGCGCCACCTTTGACGCCTGCCTGCGCTACCTTAACGAGGACCCGTGGGAGCGGCTGCGCACCATCCGCGCGCATGTGAAGCACACCAAGCTCCAGATGCTGCTCCGCGGCCAGAACCTCTTGGGGTACCACAACTACCCCGACGACGTGGTGGCCGCCTTCGTCAAGAAGTCGGTTGAGAACGGCATTGACGTGCTGCGCATCTTTGACGCGCTCAACGACACCCGCAACCTCACCACCTCGATCCGCGCGGCCAAGGAGGCCGGCGGCGAGGTGCAGGCTGCCATCTCGTACACCACGAGTGACGTGCACACCGTGCGCTACTTTGTCTCGCTCGCCGTGGAGATGGAGCGCGCCGGGGCCGACTCGATCTGCATCAAGGACATGGCGGGCGTCCTCACGCCCGATGTGGCTACCGAGCTCGTGGGCGAGATCAAGGCCGCCTGCAGCCTGCCGCTCCAGGTGCACACGCACGGCACGGCGGGCATCGCCCAGATGACCTACCTCAAGGCCGTCGAGGCCGGCGCTGACATCATCGACACCTGCCTCTCCCCCTTTGCCGAGGGCACCTCGCAGCCGGCCACGGAGTCGATGGCAATCGCGCTCGAGGCGCTCGGCTACGAGACCGGGCTCGATATCGACCGGCTGGAACGCGTGGCCGAGCACTTCGTGCCCGTGCGCGACCGCTTCCTCGCCGAGGGCGTCCTAAACCCCAAGGTGCTGTCCGTGGAGCCCAAGGCGCTCCTCTACAAGGTACCGGGCGGCATGCTCTCCAACCTCATCAACCAGCTGCACGATCTTGGGCTCGACGACAAGTACGACGAGGTGCTCGCCGAGGTGCCGCGCGTGCGCGCCGAGCTTGGCTACCCGCCGCTCGTGACGCCGCTCTCGCAGATGGTGGGCACGCAGGCCCTCATGAACGTGGTGACGGGTGAGCGCTACAAGGTGGTCTCGAACGAGATCCGCGACTACGTGCGCGGCATGTACGGCCGCCCGCCGGTAAAGATCAGCCGCGCGATCCGCGAGCAGATCATCGGCGAGGAGGAGCCCATCACCTGCCGCCCGGCCGACCTCATCCTGCCCGAGCTGGGAACCCTGCGGAAAGAGATTTCCTGCTATGCGCGCTCTGAGGAGGATGTGCTCAGCTACGCGCTCTTTCCCGAGCAGGCGCGCGACTTCCTCGGCCGGCGCGAGGACCCGTTCTACGACGTACCTGTGCAGGAGGTCACCGTCTCGGTGGACGTGGCGTAGCGGGCGCCCGCTGGACCTTTTACCGGCAGTTCTTACGCAACAGAGTGCGGCAACGGCGGGACCACGTCTCCGCTGTTGCCGCACTTTGTTGCGTAAGGACCTGTTTGAGCCGCCTTAGGCGATCATCTGCGGCAGCCGTGCAAAACGAGGCGCGCGGACCGCCGCAGGCAAGCCCGCGCACCCTTCGCTATACCACCGTCACGCGGCCGGCGTTGCCCACGATGGCCTTGGCCTCCGCAATGAGCGGGATGGAGCGGGCGTTCACGCGGGCGGGAATCTCGGCACGCATGGTCTGGCCGTCGCGTTGCTCGATAAAGAGCTCCACCCGGTCGCCGCCGGGGTTGGTGGCAAAGAGCGCCGCGAGGCGCGACATGTTGCCCTGGCTAAAGCGCGCGCTCGGCACCATCACCTCAAAGACCTTGGGCTTGTTGGCCTCGTCGTTGAGCTCGAGCGGCAGCACCTCCTGCGCGATGATCTGATCGCCGCGGTCGCTTCGCTCAAGCTTGCCGCGCACGCGGATGAACGCGTCGGAGAGCACGGCGCCCGTCTCGGGGTCGGTCTCGCCGTAAAGGAAGCTCTCGCACTCCTTGTAGACCTTGGGGAACATGACGATGGTCGCCTCGCCCTCCATGTCCTCCAGGCGCACGATCGCCATGGGATCGCCCTTCTTGGTGACGCGCTTGCCCACCTCGGACACCATGCCGGCAAACCAGTAGGGCTTGCCCTCGGCGATGGGCTTGTTGATGGTGCCGCCGCCGGGCGCCGCGACTTCCACACCGGTCTCGATCTGGGCGAGCGTGTACTCGCGGGCCTTGCCGAGCGCGTACTCGTAAGGGCGCAGCGGGTGGTCGGAGACGTAGATGCCGAGCACCTCGCGCTCGGCCGAGAGCTTGACGTAGCGGTCCCACTCCTGGCCATCGGGCTCGGGTACGCTGACCTCAAAGCCGGAGCCCTCCACATCGCCAAAGAGGTCAAAGAACGAGACCTGGCCGCTTGCGCGGTCCTTCTGGCGGCGTGCCGCAGCGTCGACGATGTTCTCGGGGTTGGCCTTGTCTACAAAGCTCATGAGCTGGCGGCGCGGGTAGCCCGACGAGTCGAAGGCGCCTGCCTTGATGAGCGCCTCGATTACGCGGCGGTTGGCCTGGCTCGAGTCCACGCGGTCGACGAAGTCGTGCAGGTTCTTGTAGGGGCCGCCCTGCTCGCGCTCGCGGATGATGGCCTCGGCCACGCCCTCGCCCACGCCGCGGATGCCCGCGAGACCAAAGCGGATGCCCTCGGGCACGGCCGTGAACTCGGTACCCGACTCGTTGACGTCTGGCGGGAGCACGGCGATGCCGTCGTGGCGGCAGGCCGAGATGTAGTGCACGATCTTATCGGTCTTGCCCGTATAGGAGGTGAGCACGGCCGCCATGTACTCGTTGGGGTAATGGGCCTTGAGCCAGGCGGTCTGCATAACGAGGATGGCGTAGCCGGCGGAGTGCGACTTGTTGAACGCGTAGGACGCGAACTCGAGCACGTCGTCCCAGATGCGCTGGGCGGTCTCGCGCTTGTAGTCGTTGCGCTCGGCGCCGTTCATCCAGTGGTCGTAGATGGTCTCCTCGCGGCCGTCCTCCCAGCTGAACACCTGCTCGGTGAGCATCTTGATCTTCTTTTTGGCCACGGGCTTGCGGATACGGCTGTCCGACTCGCCCTTGGAGAAGCCGCACATCTCGACCGAGATGTTCATAACCTGCTCCTGGTAGACCATGGTGCCGTAGGTCTCGCCGAGGATGTCGTCGAGGCGCGGGTCGTACGAGACGGCGGGCTCCTTGCCGTTCATACGGTTGATGTAGCTCGTGACCATGCCGGCGCCCAGCGGGCCGGGGCGGTAGAGGGCGATAAGAGCGACCACGTGCTTGTACTCGGTGGGCTTCATGTTCTTGATCGTGGCCGTCATGCCGGCGGACTCGATCTGAAAGACGCCCGCGGTGTGGCCGGTCTGCATGAGCTTGAAGATCGCCGGGTCGTCAAAGGGGATGGCGTCGACGTCGATGTCGATGCCGGTGCTCGCCTTGATGTTGGCTTTGGCCTTGGAGATGACGGTGAGCGTGCGCAGGCCCAGGAAGTCCATCTTGAGCAGGCCCATGTCGGCCACCGTGTGGCCTTCGTACTGGGTGATCTCGACGCCGCCCTTGGTGTCGAGCTTGGTGGGCACGTGCTCGTTGACCGGGTCGCGGCAGATGAGGACGGCGCAGGCGTGCACGCCCTCGCCACGCGTGAGGCCCTCGATGGAGAGCGCCGCGTCGATGATGCGACGGGAGTCGTCGTCGGTCCGGTAGGCGTCGGCAAAGTCGGGGTTGAAGTTCTCCTCGTGCCCCTCCTGGCGCTCGAGTACCTGGCGGAGCTTGACCTTGGGGTCGCTCGAGATCATCTTGGAGAGCCGCTGGCCCACGTAAACCGGGTAGTCGAGCACGCGCGCCGCATCGTTGATGGCCTGCTTAGCCTTGATGGTAGAGTAGGTGATGACGTGCGTGACCTTCTCGGAACCGTAGAGCTGACGGACGTGCTCGATTACCTCGAGCCGCCGCTCATCATCGAAGTCCATATCGATATCAGGCATCTCGGTACGCTCGGGCGAGAGGAATCGCTCGAACATGAGGCCGTTCTCGAGCGGGTCGAAGGTGGTGATGTCCATGGCGTAGGCCACGATGGCGCCTGCGGCCGAGCCACGGCCCGGGCCGACGCCGATGCCGTGCTGCTTGGCCCAGCGCACGTACTCGGCCACGATGAGGAAGTACGCGGCAAAACCCTTGTCGCAGATGACCTTATACTCAAACTCAAAGCGCTCCTTGACGGAGACGCCTCCCACCTCTTTGGTCTCCCAGTCGGGCCCGTAGCGCTTGGCCAGACCCTCCTCGCACTCGCGGCGGAACTGGCTCTCGTGCGTCTCGCCGGGATCGAGCAGCGGGTAGCGCGGGAGGATGATCTTGCCCCACTCGAGCTGCACGTTGCACTTTTCGGCAATCTCGAGCGTGTTGTCGCAGGCCTCGGGACAGTAGGGAAAGAGCGCGCGCATCTCGTCCTCGGACTTCATGTAGAACTCCGAGCCCGTCATGCGGATGCGGTTGGGGTCGTCGACCTTGGAGTTGGTGCCGATGCACATCATGATGTCCTGCACCGGGGCGTCATCGCGCGTGAGGTAGTGGAAGTCGTTGGTGGCGATGACCTTGACGCCGATCTGACGGGCGATCTCGATGAGCTTGCGGTCGAGCTCCTCGTCGGTGAGGCCGCTGTCGGTGGTAAGGCCGTGCTCCTGGATCTCGATGTAGAAGTCGCCCGGGGCAAAGGTGTCGCGAAAGGTCTCGGCCCACCTGAGGGCGCCCTCCATGTCGCCGTGGTCGATGCAGCGCGGAATGATGCCCGACAGGCACGCCGAGCAGCAGATGAGGCCCTCGGCATGCTTTTGGAGGCTCGGGAGGGTGACGCGCGGCTTGTAGTAGAAACCGTTGACGGCCGCGTCGGAGACGACCTTCATGAGGTTGATGTAGCCGGTTTCGTTCTTGGCCAGAAGGATGAGGTGGTAGAGCTCGGGCTTGCGGTCGCGCGCAAGGGTCTCGTCGGGTGTGAAGTAGACCTCGCAGCCAAAAATGGGCTTGATAACCGGAGCGGGCTTGACGGCGTCGAGCGAGCCGCACTCGTCCCATGCCGCGCGGTCGCGCTCCCACTGGGCGCGGGCGCGCTCGTCCGACGGGGCCTCGCCGAAGTCGCCCTCGGCAAAGGTTGTGCGGTCGTGCTTCCACTGCTTGAAGTCGGGCGCGCCGTTGTTGACGGCGTCGCACGCGAGACCGAGCTCGGGGATGCCGTACATGTAGCCGTGATCGGTAAGGGCAACGGCCGGCATGCCGAGCTCGACCGCGCGCTTGACCATGTCGTCTACGCGGGTGGCACCGTCGAGCATGGAGTATTCGGAGTGGTTGTGCAGGTGAACAAAGGCCACGGATGCTCTCCTCGTCTGATGCGCTCAGAAATCGCTTCTCTTGCTTGGAACCAGATTCTACCGCACGGTGCGGACCCCAATGGGGGCGCGCGAAGCCGCCACACCTTGTTCGATTGCGGGCGGTTGCCCTCACCCGCCGACGGGGTCAAGGCCGGCCTGCCTGGCCCCAGCTTCGGACAGTCCTGGGCTCGCTCGGAGGCGTCACCGGTGCCTCCGGTTCGTGCGGAACTCGCTGGGACCAGGCGGGCCGATCCCGACCTCGTCGGCTGCTGTTGCCTACGGCTGCAGCAACTCGAGCAGGACGGGACTTCGCGCTGGGAGGGAAGGATGTTGGACGGGTGCCGGTGATGTGCGGGGCACTTGGTTCTAGCGGGCTTGGCGGCCCTGTCGCCTCGCCGGGCTTTGCCCGGCTTGGCGCTCTCGCGCTGCGGCTTCGCGCAGGAAGAGGGGTTGCTAAAAATGCCCGCAACATACGGATAGCCGGCCTATGCAGATGCCGAGAGGGTTCGACCACGGGCGCCACCGTTTGGGAATGTCAGCTGCGCTGCTCGAGAGTGATATTCACAAACTTGCATATTTACGCGTATATATTCAGACAAAGAGGCCGGGGAGCACCACTTGCCCCCGGCCTCTGTTGCAACAGCCATGTTTGGCCAAAGGGCTAGTCCTCTTCGCTCTCCAGCTGCTCCAGGAGCGGGTTTTGGCCATGGTGGTTCTGGCGATCTTTCTTGGCTTGGCGAACGATGGCCTTGAGCGTCTGGTCGGCGCGGCGCTCGGCGCGCTTCTCGTAGCGGCGCAGGCGGAAGTTGGCAAAGAGCCCGCGCTCGGGCGCGGGGTTCACGAACTTCTCGCGGTACGTGAGCGTAAGACCGTCCTCGCCACGCGGTTCTACCTGATAGCGAATGGTATTGCTGCCGGAATCGTAGGCAAAGTGCACCTCATAGACCTCCGGGTAGCGATACTTGCGAATCTTGACGTTCATGGTGACGTTGGACTTGCGGACCTGCGAGGAGCGCTTCTGGTACTTGAGCCCGGCGAGCTTATTGCGGCTCACGCGCTTGCCCGTCGCGCGCTGCACGTCATCAATGATGGAACGCTCAATCTGGTCGAAGAACTCCTCCGGCGTGACATCCAGCTCCCGCGTGAACTCCATGCTCGAAACTCCTCAAATTCCGCCGCCCACCCGGACGGTCCCCATGCACACGGCCTCTATTCTACCCAGAGAGCACCCCACCAACCGCCGCCCTACACCCGAGGCATCCTCACAGCAGCGGCATCCGAGCAACATCCTTACCCTCTCGCAGCCCTAACCCGCTCGTGCAGGGCTGGAGCCGGCGAGGTCCGCCGCGAGTTCCACAGCGAACGGGAGGCGCCAGTGGCGCCTCCCGCCGAGCGAGGACTGTCCGAAGCGCCGGACCTCGCCGGCTCCAGCCCTCGCAAGTACCGGTTACTACTCCTCGCGGGGACGCGCGAGGTCCTCGAGCTCAACGCCCGGATAGCGCTTCTTGAAGTTCTCGTTGAACATGTCGGCGAGCTTCTGAGCGGCCTTGTCGTATTCCTCCGGGTCGTCCCAAGTCTGGCGCGGGTCGAGCAGCGTGGTGGGAACGCCCAGGCACTCGCGCGGCACATCGACACCGAAGATCTCGTCGCGGCGGTAGCCGGCGTCGTCGATCGAGCCGTCCATCGCGGCGCGCACGAGGGCGCGGGTGTGCGAGAGGGCGATGCGGTGGCCGATGCCGTAGGGGCCGCCCGTCCAGCCGGTGTTGACGAGGTAGACGCGGGTGTTGTGGCGCACAATCTTCTCGCCTAGCAGGTATGCGTAGACCATGTGGTCGAGTGGCATGAATGGCTCGCCAAAGAGCGCCGAGAACGTGGGCTGCGGCTCCACGATGCCGATCTCGGTCCCGGCGACCTTGGCGGTGTAGCCGGTGAGGAAGTGGAACATGGCCTCCTCGCGCGAGAGCTTGGAAATGGGCGGCAGCACGCCGTAGGCATCGGCGGTGAGGAAGAGCACCACGCTCGGGCTTTGGCCCACGCCGGACTCCACGACGCGGTCGATATGCTCGATGGGGTAGGCCGCGCGGCCGTTCTCGGTAATGGAGCTGTCGGAGTAGATGGGCTCGCGGGTCTTGCGGTTGAGCTTAACGTTCTCGGACACGCTGCCGAAGCGGATGGCATCGAAGATGTCGGGCTCGCGCTCGTGGGTCAAATCGATCGTCTTGGCGTAGCAGCCGCCCTCGATGTTGAAGATGCCGCGCGGGCTCCAGCCGTGTTCGTCGTCGCCGATGAGCAGGCGCTCCGGGTCGGCCGAGAGGGTCGTCTTGCCCGTGCCGGACAGACCGAAGAGCACCGCAGTCTTGCCCGTCTTGGGGTCGACGTTGGCCGAGCAGTGCATCGGCAGCACGCCGTCCTCGATGGGCAGGAGGTAGTTCATCATCGTGAAGATGGCCTTCTTGATCTCTCCGCAGTATCCGGTGCCGGCCACGACGATCTTCTTGTGGTTCATGTCGAGGATGACAGCCGCGGGCTCAACGCCGTCGCGATCGCGCGAGCAGACGTAGGTGGGAGCCGCGTAGACGGTGATGTCGGGGCGGCCGAACTGCTCGAGCTCGTCGACCGTCGGGCGGACGAGCATCTGGCGGATGAAGAGCGCCTGATGCGCGCGCTCGGCCACGACCATGACCTTGCGGGCGTACTTGCGGTCGGCGCCGGCGTAGCCGCGCACGATGAAGAGGTGGCGGCGCTGCGACATGTAGCGCGCGACGTTCTTGCGGACAACTCGGTAGGTGGCCTCGTCGATGGGCTTGTTCTGCTTGCTCGCCCAGTTGACGTTCTTATCGGCCTCACCGGCGTCGACGATATAGCGGTTCTCGGGCGAGCGGCCGGTGAAGGCGCCCGTCGAGACCGAGAGCGACCCGGTGGAGGTCAGGTACGCCTCGTGGTGGGAGATGGCATGCTCGATGAGCTTTGCAGGGCACCAATCGACGTGCACGCGGTCCTGATCGACCTCGATACCGAGATTGATCAGGATAGATTCGATCATGGGCTCGGTCATACATACTCCTTGGGATAGAGGGCCTATACGCACCATCTTTTTCAGTATGACCGATGGGTTTGGGCGATAGTCCCCGCTCGGGGAAAGGTTCGGCGAACGGTAGCTCGCAAAGCCGACGCTGGGTGGTTGCCGCACACGGGTGCGCGGGCCGGGCGGGGCCGAGGTCCCGGCTTCGGACAGTCCTGGCTCGCACGGAGGCGCCACTGGCGCCTCCGGCTCGTGCGGAACTCGCCGGGACCTCGGCCCCGCCCGGCCCGCCCCCAGCTGCAGCAACACCCCGAACGCGGCGGGTTGACTCGCAGGGGGCAAGATGTTGCAGCGGCTACAGAGGTGCAAGGAGAACGGAGGGCGACACTCGTCCGAACCTGGAGCGGGAGTGGGTCACTTGCTTGTCGGTTGGCCGTGTCCCGCCGGCGGCTGGCTTCGCGCCGCCTAGCGCGACTGGGGGTTCGCAGGCGATATAGTTGTCGCAGCTCAGCCGCATGCCCTCGGCGGCTGGCTTCGCGCCGCCTGGTGCTACTTTGGCACTCCCTGCAAACAGTTCAGCACGGTCGCCGGAACAGATAGGCGCCGCAGATTCCGAGCTTAGAGATGATAAGTAACCGTCTCGGGCTCGGCGGGGTCTGCTGGATCGGGGATCTCCACGCGGACGAACGTGAGGGTCACGTGGTCGTAGCCGGCATCGTGGAGAACGCGGGCGTAGACCTCCGCCTGGAGACGGTGCTTCTCTTGCAAGGCATCGGGCGTCTCGGCGGGGGAACCTCCCGTCTTGTAGTCGAGCACGAGGGCCTCACCGGGGCGGGCGGGGTCGGTGGCGAGAAGATCGATGGCGCCCTCCACGTAGGGGCCGAAGGCGTCGCGATAGGCGGGGTCCCCGGGGACGAAGAACGGCACCTCGGCGCGGAGCTCGGGCCAGGTCAGCACCTCGGCGCGAACGCGCGAGCGCTCCCAACGGGCAAGGGCCGTCTCGAGGCGCTCGCATTGGGCCGGGGTGACGCCCCACTGCCGGCACTGTGCGTCCACGCGCGCCGCGGGCACGGCGTCGGCGCCCGTCTCTACGAGCCACTGCGCCAGCGCATGGAAGGCGGAGCCGAGCGCCGTGGGGTCGCCCGCGCCCTCCCCTCCCGGCGTAGGCCGGTCTGCGCGCGCAGGCGCATCGCGCACCACGGCCTCCTCCCCCGCCGCGCCCTCGGCGTCGGCCGCGCGGACGGAGGCGTCGGCGCGGTCCTCCACCTCAGCATGAAGCGCCGCGGCAAGCGAAGTGTAGCTATACGAGTCGCGCTCCGGCCGGACGGGGGCGGCAACGTTCGCCTCCACGGGCGCGGGCCACACAAGCGGCACATCGCGCTCGGCGGCCTCTTCCTCCGGCCCGTCGGCCGCGGCATCGGCAGAGAGGGCGAGAGGATAGTCCTCCGCGGCAAAATGCACCTGCGGCCCCTTGGCCCCGCGCGAGGGGTAATAGGGAAAATCGAGGTCATCGAGGAGCACGAGCTGGTAGTCGCCCGCGTGCGCCCCCTCAAAGTCGAGCCGGTCGCACCCTAGGTCGGGCGCGCCGGAAAGCTCCGGATCTTCCGGCAGGATACGCCCCATGACCTCGCCCACGAGCGAGGTCGCATGCCCGGGCATGAGCTCCCCCGCGCTCCGCGCACCCATCACGAGGATCGCCACCTCGCGCGCACGGGTGAGCGCCACGTAGAGCTTGCGCGCCGCCTCCTCGTAGTCGAGGGTGGCGTTTTTGGTGCGCATATAGGCAAAGGCCTCCGTTGCCGAGGCGGGCACGCGGTCGAGCTCGAGCACCTCCTCGTCGAGCTCGGGGACATCGCCGAGCAGCTCCTTGTCAGACGCCGGGTCAAAGCGGTTGGGCCGCGCCGCCCAGAGCGTCTCTCCGTCCTCGTCGAGCATCTGGATGCGGTCGCGGCTGGCCGCGATACCGTCGCACTCCGTGACAGCGACCACGGGAAACTCGAGGCCCTTGGAGGCGTGGATCGTCATGATGCGCACCGCGTCGCCATCCGCGCCCGAGAGCATCGCCGGCGACTCCTTGGCATGCGCCACGTGGTCGGCAAAGCCGCGCGCCACGAGCCGCGGCGCAAGCGCGCAGCCCTCCTCGACCTCCTTCACGATCGCGAGCGCCCGGAGCACGTTGGCCGCAACGGCATGCTCCTGCGCGCCACCCCGCTCGAGCCGCCAGAGCCAGCCCGACTCGTTGACGGCGTCGCGCGCGATGACCGACATCGGCTCGCGGCCCACGCGCGCGAGCGCCCGGCTGAGCACCTCGCGCGCGCGGGCGAGCAGCGGAAGCTCGCCAAACTCCTCCATAATCTCGCCCGTAAGCAGCACATCGGCCGTAACGCTCCGGCTGTCGACCACCCCCGCCTCGGCATCCACATGCGTGGCGAGCGCCAAGAGCTCCGTCGCCCCCAGGGCAAACATCGGCGAGGAGAGCAGCGGGGTGATTCCCGTCTCGCCATCGTCGGGGTTAGCCAGAAAGTTGAGGAGCGCCCCCACCGTGCCCACCTCGGGCGCACGGCGAAAGACCGACGTGCCACCCGAGACAACGCAGGGCATCCCCGCGGCGCGCACGGCCTCGGCGTAGACGTCTGCGCGCGAGAGCGCCGCCATGATGATCACCATCTCGCCCGGGGTAAAGCCCTCCTCGTCGCGCAGGCGCCGGAAGCGCGCGGCGATAGCCTCGGCGCGGGTGCGGGCGCGCTCCTCGGAGGTCCCGCCCACCACGAGCACGGCCTGGCGCCGCGAGGTCTCGGTGCCGCGGAGCACGCGGGCATGGGCGCGCCGGTCCTCCCCGCACGAGACGAGGTGCAGAAAGTCGCGCCCGAGCCGGTTGGCGCTGCCGCCCTCAAAAATCCGGTCGGCAAACGAGAGGATGTCGGCGTGGCTGCGGAAGTTGGCGTCGAGGTCGCACACGGTGCCACCAAGCCGCTCGGTCTCATCCTTCTTGGTGCGAAAGACCGACACGTCGGCCCCGCGGAAGCGGTAGATTGACTGCTGCGCGTCGCCCACCGTGCAGAGCTCGCGCCCGTCGGGGCTGCAGAGCAGGCGCACGAGCTCCACCTGCTGCTGAGCCGTGTCCTGGAACTCGTCCACCATGACCATGCGGAAGCGCCCGGCAAACTCCCGGCGGACCTCCTCGTGGTTTTTGAGCGCGTCGTAGGCGAGCGTGAGGAGGTCGTCGTTGTCGAGCACCGCACGCTCGCTCTTGAGCGCCGTGTACTCGGTCTCGACCTCGGAGGTGAGGGCCATGAGCTCGTTGAGCGCGGCGTCGCGGGCGGCGAGGTAGGCGTCGGCAAAGAATCGGTCGCGTGCCGCGCGCACCTCGCGCACGGCCGTCTTCTCGTCCTTGCCCATGCCGCGACCCGTGAGCGAGAGCTTGCCGCACGCCGCAAAGCAGACGCGCAGTGCCGCCACGTCGTGCGCCGAGGCCTGCCAGGCGCCGAGCGCCTCCACGGCCGTGCGCGCCGCCTCGTTGTTGGCGTAGGAGGGCGCCTCCGCTATCTCGCGGTAGGCCTCGATGAGCTCGCGGTAGGCGGGCTCTGCCGGCACCCGGTGGAAGGCGGCGAGCCCCTCGGTGGAGGCGGAGGCACGTGCGAGAAGCGCCACCACGATCTTGAGGAGACTGTCGAGGTCGTGCGAGCCGGCTGCGGGGCTCTCGAGGTTAAAGGTACCAAGGAGCTCGTCATAGGCACCCGACCCCTGCGCGTCCTCGGCGCTCACGCGGCGGAGCACGTGCTCGGCCGCGCGGCGCTTAAGATCGTCGGCGTATTCCGCCACCGAGAAGCCCGGGTCCACGCCCAAATCGAGCGCGTGGGCACGGATGATGCGGGCGCACATGCCGTGGATCGTGGAGATCCAGGCGCCGTCGACCCGCTCAGCCTCGGCCTCCATCCCCTCGGCGATGAGCCCCGCGCGGATGCGCTCCTTGAGCTCCGCGGCGGCCTTCTCGGTAAAGGTGATGGCGAGCACCTGGTCGATTCCGTCGAGGAAGGGCTCGGGTACCGCCGGATCTGCCCATTCGTCGCGCGGCTTGGAGCCGGGACGGAGCGCGTAGAGCACCCGCTGGGTGAGCGTGAAGGTCTTGCCCGAGCCGGCTCCCGCAGAAACGAAGAGCGGTCCCTCGAGCGTGCGGACGATGCGCTCCTGCTTTTTCTCCAACTGCGGCATTTCAGCGCCTCCTCGCGCACATCGTGAGCGGGCAGTGCCCGCAGGAATCTTGAGCCGGTGACGGTGCCACACGGCCGGCCTCGAGCGCGTCGAGCTCGACGGCAATCGCTCGCTCGACCTGCTCCAAAAGCTCGCCAAACTCGAGCTCGCCATCGTGCTTGGCGGCGCTCCGCCCGCGCGCGGGCTTGACGCCGGGGTAGCCCGAGACCTTATCGCGCGGGAAGGCCGGCGGCTCGCTCTCCACAAGCGCCGCGGCAACAGCGCCTTTAACGACGGGACCGCGCGTGCCGAAGTAGACCGCGCCCTGCGGCGAGCCGCCCGTGAGCCGCGCGTAGGCCGTGGCGTAGATGAGCGTCTGCACCTTGGGTGCGCGGTCGGCCTCGCGCCCGGGGAGCCAGACCGGGCTGAGCTGCTCGTCCTCGTCGAGCGCCATGGTGGGGTCGGGGCAGGCAAACTCCCCGAGCGAGGCACGGTTTTTGTAGTCGATGATCACAAAGCGCTCGCCTGCACCCGCCGCGGGCGCCGTGTCGATGCGGTCAATCCGGCCGCCGAGCGGACGGCCCGCATAGGAGACGCCCTCCTTGTCGAAGGCGTACTCCAAAAGCGCCGGCGAGAAAATGCTGAGCATATCGCTCTCGTGGCGCACGACCTCACGGAGCTTGGGGCGCATGGCCTCGATCTGGTTGCGCTCGAGCTCGTCGGTGGCCACAAGCGGGCCCTTGATGGTCTGTGGCTTGCCGCCGGTGGCCTTGCTGTAGCGCCCATGCGTGTGCTTGCCGCGGGCGTGGTCGTCGCGCGTCTCGTCAAAGGCAATTTCGAGCTCGGCAAGACACGCGTCGAGGTTGGCAGGGGTCACGCGCGCAAGGCCCGCCTCGATGAGCCGCTCATGGAAGCGCTGCATAACATCGTGGACGAAGTTGCCCATCTCGATGGGGCCAAAGCCCGCGTCGAGCCGGCGGGTCGAGACGCGGTTGGTGACGAGCCACCGGTAGGGGCAGGCGAGATAGCTCTCGATCTGGGAGGCCGAGAGCGTGCGCGGGCGTGGCTCGCCACCCACGACGCGCGTGGGCAGGAGGAGGAAGGGGTTGAGCTCGGGCGCAAGGGCGTGCTCGGCGGGACGGGGCGCACGGTCGACGCAGGCACCGCGGCCACCCGCCGGGTCGAGGTTGGCAAAGAGCGCTCCCTCCGTGGGGAGCGGTTCTGCGTGCGCGGCAGGCGTACGCGCGGGGAGCGCCGCCTCGCGGGCGCGAAGCTCGGTGAGGGCGAGCGCGGGATAGAGCTCCTCGCCATGGGCATCGTGCGCGACGTAAGCGAGTGCCGCAGACGTGCGCGCGGTCCCGAGCGCACAGCGAAACGCGCGGCGCTGACGCGGGGCGGGGGCCATGGCATACGGGGCGGCACCGAGCTTCTCGGCAAGAAGGTCTGCCACCGTGGCACGGACCGAAAGCGGATAGGATGCGGCGTCGGCATCGGCCAGAAGGACCGCGTCGTAGCTCATCGGCGCCGCAGCGGCAAGGGTATCGATCGTGGTGAGGGTCACCTGGACGGGGCGGTCGCTCACGGCTTGCGGGGCAACGGTATACGCCGCGCGCACGCGCAGGGCGGGGAGCACGGTAAAGACCCGCTCCTCCCCCACGCCCCATGCGCGCGCCTCCTCAAAGAGCGAGAGCGCGGCATCGAGCGCGGCGAGCTCGGCCTGCTGTGCGGCCGCACCCGCGGAACCAAACGCACCGGCAGGCGCGCCGGCGGCAGCCTCGCGCATGAGGGCGAGCGCGCGGGCATAGGCACCGCGGCGGATGGCATCGAGCACGTCGCGCACCACGATGGGGCGCGGCTCGGTGGCGGGCAGGCCCTCGGCCTCGGCGGCAGCCGCACGGTCGTGAGCCCGCTGGCGCTCGCGGCTCTGGAGCCGATCAAGCTCAGCCCAGAGCGTATCGCGGGTGAGCTTGCGCGTCTTGCGGAGATGACTGTCGAGCGTACGCGCCGCGCGGGAGGCGGCAGGGCCGAGTCCCGAGAAGGGCGAGCGCATCCAATCGGGCAGCTCGGGCGCGGGCCACCACGTACTCGGCTCCTCCGTCTCGAGGCGCTCGACAACGTCGGCGAGCATAAAGAAGGCCTCGCCGGCGCGCGTGCGCTCAAAAGCGAGAGATTCCTCCCCGGCTACGGCGATGCCGCGTGCCGCTAGGCGAGGCGCAAGGTCGCGGAGCGCCGCGAGCGGGCGCGGCACCGCGACGGCGATGGTCGCCGTCGCGCCCGACTCGGGGGAATCCGCCTGCGCGACGACGTCCTGCCCGCCTGCCGCCACATTGGAGACAGCCTCGTGCGCCAACTCGTCGATGAGCTGGGTGTAGGCGGCGGCGCGCGCCGTCGGCCCCGCCACCTCGGCGATACGCGGGACGAGGGGCACCGAGGCGTGCGGTCCCTCCTCCGACGCGGCGTCATCGCACGCTGGCAGTGCGCACGACCTAACGGTAACGCCTTCCTCCAACAACACCGTGCGCAACTCACTTGCAAGTGCATCGGCCTCGGGCTCAGCGAGGATCGCGACCTCGCCCTCCCCCGCCACCGCGGTGAGCAGGCAGGATAGGTGGCGCGGATACTCGGCGATGCCCCGCACGGCGACCGCCCGGGCACATGCGGGCGCCCCCTCCGCTAGAAAACCGGTTGCAAGCAGGGTCGCCGCCGCCGACGGCTCGAGGTACCCCGCAGCATCGAGGCACTCACCATAGGCGGCAACGAGCTCGACCACCCGGCGCTCTGCGGCGGTCAGCTGGGCGCCAGACGCCTTGTCCTGAAGCGCGGGCAGCAGATCGCGCGCCGCCTGTGCGAGCATCTCGACCATACCGCGCGTCTCGCGGAGCTCCTCGCGCCCCGCATGGGGCGTCGGGGCCGAGTGCGCAGCAGCACCCGCCCTCCCGCGCTCCGCATGGGGCGCCATGTCCTCATCTTCGAAAGCCACGACAGAAGCGTCCCCCACGCCGCTCGAGCGCGACGCACCCTCGGAGGCATCCGCCAGCACCTGGGCTGCAAGGAGCTTTCGCGCCTTGGTGCCCACGAGCGCCCGACCGTCTCCCATGAGCTCCCAGAGGGAAGCGATCCACGCGGTGGGCGTCGTTACCTCAACGGCAAGGCCGCACCCGGCATTGGCGAGCGCCCGGCGGCAGAGCTCGCGCTCGGCAAGGCTCGGCACGATGAGCGTCGCACGGCCATGCGTGCGCACGAGCTCGGCCAGGACCGCAATCTCGCCCGAGGCAGGTACTGTGCCGCCGCGCGTTTTATAGAGAGCAACCGCCATGCGTCCTCCGTTCCGCCGTTCGGTCTTCTAGATACTACCCTAGCGGCTCGTGCGGACAGAACTTTTCAACCCGCGCACAACGCCCGTACGCAACGGGCCGCCCCCGCCAACGCGAGGGCGACCCTCTCTCACGCTATTGCCCTTCTATAGCATCTCGCCCGCAAGCCGCACTCGATCCGGGTGCGACCGAGCCGGCGCCGACGCTACCCGACGCGCTTCTCCATGATGTAGTCGTCCATGACAAAGCCGCTGCCGATATCGGTCTCCACGGCGTCGATCGTCGAAAAACCGTTGCCCTCGTAGGCACGGATGCCCAAAACGTTTCCCTTGTTGACGGTGAGGTACATGGCATCGAGCCCGCGGGAGCGGCAGAGCTCGGTATAGAAGCGCACAATCGCGCTTGCAAAGTGCTTGCCGCGCTCCTCGGGCTTGAGGTAGATCTTGGAGATAAAGAACCGGTTGGTCTCGGGCTCCACGCGGCCGCCCGTGTAGCCCACGATGCGCCCGTCGTCCGCCGCGCAGACAAACCAGTACTCGTAGGCGTGCTCGGCGATGTCGCGCCGGATAGCGTCGAGCGACTGGAAGTTCTCGACCATGTAGCGGGTCTGGTCCTCGCCAATGAGCGGTGGCCAGTATCCCTCCCAGATCTCGCGCGCGAGGGCGGCGAGACGTTCCTCATTCTCGGGCGTAGTAACCGGCGTAAGCCCAATCAAATCTTGCATGAGCACTCCCCTTTGTCGATGGGCCGCCGCGGCATCTCACCGCAGCCCGGCCAAACCCGCCCGGTGGCAACCCAGCTGCCAAGCCGCATCGCCACAGGTCTAAACGCCGTCCTCCAGGCGGATGAGCATCTGACGGTAGCCGCCGCGCTCGCCGTTGAGCGCCTTGGAGACGCGGCTCACCGTGGTGGACGACGCACCCGTGCGCGTCTGCACCTCAACGTAGGGCTCTCCCTCGTCGAGCAGGCGCGCCACCTGCAGGCGCTGGGCAAAGTCGCAGATCTCGCGCGGGGTGCAGAGGTCGGCCAGAAACGCCTCGACCTCGTGCTCATCCCCGAGAAGCGTTAACGCGTGCACGAGTTGGTGCACGTCCTCATTTTGGTACAGCTTCTCGAGATCCATGGTGACCTCCGCATCGACGATTTCTCGGGTGCGGCGGCGCCGCCGCGGCCCGCCCGAGCCAGTGTAGCACACCACTACGCTAAAGTGCTCGCAACCCCCTGCCCTAGACAAGAACAGGGAATCCACTCTCTACAGGGCGGTACGCCCATCGTCGGGCGGCCCCGCCTGCCCTCAGACAAGCCCGGCCGCCGCCGACCCCCGCCGCCGGACTGTCACGTCGCCCCCCCCGGCAAACGGCCTCCGCCGCCGGGCTACAGCCGGGGCAGCGTAGGGATGAGCGAGAGCCGCTCGGCAAGGCCAGAGGTCCACTGCACGCGGTCGCGCTCGTCGATGAGCACGGCCTCCACACCGGGGAGCTCCTCCACAAAGGCGCGCCCGCGCTCCATCCCCATCATAAAGACCGTGGTCGACCAGCCGTCGCCATCGATGGAGCGGTCGGAGATGATGGTCGCGCTCACAAGGTCGCTCGCCGCGGGCATGCCCGTGCGCGGGCTCAGGATGTGGTGGTAGGTGACGCCCCCGCGGGTAAACGACCGCTCGTGCACGCCGCTGGTGACGACCGACCCGTCCCGCACCTCAACAAGCGCCCGATGATGGGCCGCGTCGAAGGGGTTGACGATGCCGATGCGCCACGGGTCGCCCGCACGGTGGGGCGGCCGGGCGTCGGGCGCGGCGGGGCGCCCCCCGCCCACAAGCACGTTGCCGCCGAGGTTGAGCACGTAGCGCTCCACTCCGTGCTCCACGAGAATGCGGGCGAGGTCGTCGGCGATGTAGCCCTTAGCGATGCCGCCGAGGTCGAGGACCGTCTTGGGATCGGTGATCGAGAGGGTCGGACGGGACGCGGAAGCGGCCCGGCCCGCAGGCGCGGACGGGTCCGCCGGCTCCTCCCTCACCCGGATACGCTCGGCGCCCACGTGCTCGAGGGCGCGCGCGAGCTCGAGCTTGCTCGGCACTCGGCCCGTATGGAAGTCCCAAAGCGAGGTTATCGTGCCCATCGTGATATCAAAGAGGCCCTCGCTCGCCGCGCCGTAGCCAAGGGCGAGCCGGGTGAGCTCGGCTGTCTCGGGCGTCACGGGCACCGGCTGGGGCGCGGCGGCGTGGGCACGGGAGATATCGGAGTCAGCCCGGGTGCGCGAGAGTGTCCACTCAAAAAACGCACAGCGCTCCGCCGCCGCGACGAGCGCCGCATCGAGCCGCGCGCGGACCGCGGGATCATCCGCATCCTCGTCGTCGGCGGGATAGGCGTAGAGGAGCACGTCGGTGTTAAAGACAAAGAGCTCTGCTCGGCGCGCGCCCAACTCAGCATCGGCGAGACGGCAGGCGGGCTCGTCCGATCGGCCGGAGGGGCAGGCGGCGGCGTCCCCGCCGCCCGGTACGTCGCCCGGCGCCGCGCCGCCGGCCGCAGGTGCCCCCGGGCGTGCGTCCTCAATAATTGATACGTTATGGGTATCGTTTCCTGCCATTTCCATACCTTCCCCACCAACGGGCCGCGTCGGTACTGGTCCGAGGCGGAATCGGGCATAATCATGCGAACCGGCGACCGCCGGCCGCGCAGCAGCGTGCTCGCGTCGCGCAAAGGAACGTGTCCGCGCGGGCCGCTACCATGGTAGCGCAAGGGTGCTCGGCTATGCGCCCCTTGGCTGCGGCTTGGGCGCATGCTTTTGTGGGGCCCGCGGGCGTCTGCCGCCAGGCCCGGCCTCGCCCGGCACAACCCGCCGCGCTCGGCCGCACGCAACCGTGCGCCACCCCATCACCCCGAAAGGAGGGTCCATGCGGTTTTTGCTCAACTGGCTCGTCGCCTCGATCGCCATCGCCGTCGCGGCGGCGCTCGTTCCCGGGATTGTTCCCTTTGGCCCCGTCGACGCCTGGCTTGCCTTTGCCTTCGCGGGGCTCTTCCTCGGAATCGTCGACTCGCTCATCAAACCGGTGCTATCGCTGCTCTCGCTTCCGCTCACCATCGTGACCTTTGGCATCTTTCAGCTCGTGGTCAACGCGCTCATGCTCTCGCTTGCCGGGTGGCTCTCGCTCAACCTGCTCGGCGCGGGCATCGCGATCGCGAGCTTTGGGTCCGCCTTTGCCGGCGCCATCGTGGTGAGCATCATGTGTACCATCCTGGGCTTCATCACGCGCGACTAGACCCGGGCAGATGCCCGGCGCATGCCGCGACGCCGATGGGGCTCAGGACCTTCACCCGCCGCCTCGAAAGGCAGCATGCTCACCGACCGCACGCGGCACCTGCGCCGCACACCACTGCTACCGGGGTGGTGCGACCGCCCCGCACAAGGAGGCATCATGGCCATCTACACATCCATCGACCAGATCATCGGCAAGACCCCGCTTCTTGAGCTCACCGGCATGGAGCACCGCGAGGGGCTCCGGGCCCGCGTGCTCGCCAAGCTCGAGTCGCGCAACCCCGGCGGTTCCGCCAAGGACCGCATCGCACGCAACATGATCGACGAGGCCGAGCGCGCGGGGCTTCTGCGTCCGAACGAGGGCTACACCATCATCGAGCCCACGTCGGGCAACACCGGCGTCGGCCTCTCGATGATCGCGGCGGCGCGCGGCTATCGCGCCGTCATCGTCATGCCCGAGACCATGAGCGAGGAGCGCCGCCGCCTCATGCGCGCCTACGGCGCGGAGCTCGTGCTCACGCCAGGCTCCGAGGGCATGGCGGGCGCCATCCGCCGGGCCGAGGAGCTTGCGGCCGAGACGTCCAAGAGCATCATCGCCGGCCAGTTTGAGAACCCCGCCAACCCTGCCGCGCACTACGCCACGACCGGCCCCGAGATCTGGGAGGACACCGAGGGCACGGTCGACATCCTTGTGGCGGGCGTGGGTACGGGCGGCACCATCTCGGGCGCGGGGCGCTACCTCAAGGAGCGCAACCCCGAGCTCAAGGTCGTTGCCGTGGAGCCCGCCGACTCGCCCGTGCTCGAGGGCGGCGTGCCCGGCCCGCACAAGATCCAGGGCATCGGCGCAGGGTTTGTGCCCAAGGCGCTCGACACCGATATCTACGACGAGATCATCCCCGTCACCACCGAGGACGCCTTTGCCACGGGTCGGGCGCTCGGTCGCGAGGACGGTGTGCTCGTGGGCATCTCGTCCGGCGCGGCGGCGTGGGCGGCGCTCGAGGTAGCCCACCGTCCCGAGAACGCGGGCAAGACCATCGTCGTGTTGCTCGTGGACACGGGCGAGCGCTACCTCTCGACCGACCTCTTTGCGTAAACGGCGGAGGGGAGCGCAGATGGTGCAGAAGCCGCGCGTGCTGGTGGCGATGAGCGGGGGCGTGGACTCGAGCGTCGCCGCTTGGCGTCTTATCGAGGCCGGCTTTGACTGCGTGGGCGCAACCATGATCCTGCACGACGCTGCGTCTGGCTCCCAGCTTGGCGGCTCGCCTGCGCCCGCAGGCGAGCCGGCCGACGTTGCGACGGCGCGTGGCGTGGCCGAACGACTCGGTATCCCCTTCCATGTGCTCGACTGCCGCGCCGCGTTTGAGCAAGCCGTGGTGGAGGAGTTCGTCGCCGCCTACGAGCGCGGCGTTACCCCCAACCCCTGCTGCATCTGCAACCGGCACATCAAGTTTGGCCTCTTGTGGGACCGAGCGCGCAGGCTCGGCTGCGACTTCATGGCAACGGGTCATTACGCGCGCATCGTACGCCGCCCGCTCGCAGACGGTCGCACGGTCCCCGCGCTCGCCAAGGCGCGCGACCTCAGCAAAGACCAAAGCTACTTTCTCTATGGGATTGGGCACGAGGCGCTCGAGCATACCCTCTTTCCCCTGGGCGACCTCACCAAAGAAGGCGATGTGCGGCGCATCGCGCGCGGGCAGGGCTTTGCCAATGCGGAGAAGCGCGACAGCCAGGGCATCTGCTTTGTGCCAGGCAACGACTTTGCCACCTTTATCGAGCGGCGGCGCGGGCGCGCACTCCCCGAGGGCGAGGTGCTCGATACCGCGGGCCACGTGCTCGGGCGCCACCACGGCGCCATCCGCTACACGGTGGGCCAGCGCAAAGGCCTCGGTATCGCCGCCGAGCGGCCGCTCTACGTAACGGCGATCGATGCCGTCGCCAATACGGTGACGCTCGGCAACGAGGAAAGCCTCATGGCCGGCTCGCTCGTCGCGGACGACTGGGTGTGGACCGCCCCCGCCAACGAGATGGAGGCGGCGCTCGATAGTGCAGGGCCCGAAGGACTCGCCGTGGGCGCCAAGATCCGCTACCGCCAAGAAGACCAAACTGCTCGCCTTATGCGTGACGAGGCCGGCCGTATGCGCATCGACTTTGAGGTGCCCCAGCGCGGCATCGCCCCCGGCCAGGCCGTCGTGATCTACCGGGGAGACATCGTCCTCGGCGGCGGCACCGTCCTCCGATAATGGCTCGATTGTTAGGTACCCGGCCATTGCACCAGCGGCAAATCATGGGTGATTTTGAACACGATTTGCCGCTGGTGCAATGGCCGGGTACCTAACTTTTCGATTGAAAACGAAGCTCGTCCGCCTTCATCAGTGCGATAAAGGCAGGCGGGCAGAATAATGGGTCAAATGGAACACGTCCCCAAATGACTCATGTAGGTGGAGCCCCCGACAACGAGCGGACCCCGGGTGCGCCGGATCGCCGTGAAGCGAGGCGGCGTGCCCGGGGCCCGCGCAACGGCGGCCCGTTCCGCGGTTCGGCAGAACCGCGGAACTCACTTACGCCATGATCTTCTTGAAGAGCTCCACGACGGTGTCGTGATCGGCCTCGCGCGGGTTGCCCGGATAGCAGGCGTCGGCGAGGGCGTCGTCGGCGATCTGATCGAGCTCGTCAGCCTTGATGGCCTCGCAGACCTTGGGGATGTTCACGTCCTCGGAGAGCTGGCGCACGGCGGCGATGGCGGCATCGGCGGCCTCGTCGGTGGTCATGCCCGTGGTGTCAACGCCCATGGCAACGGCGACGTCGGCCAGGCGCTCAACCACAACCGGCTTGTTGAACTCCATGGCGATCGGCAGGAGCATAGCGCAGGCCACACCGTGCGGGGTGTCGTAGTGCGCCGAGAGCGTGTGCGCCATGGCGTGGTCGATGCCCAGACCCACGTTGGAGAAGCCCATGCCGGCGATGTACTGGGCAAGCGCCATGCCCTCGCGGCCCGAGCCCGGCTCGCCGCTCTTGGCCTCGGCCACGGCGTCGCGCAGGTTCTTGGAGATGAGCTCGATCGCCTTGAGGTGGAACATGTCGGTGAGCTCCCAGGCGCCCTTGGTGGTGTAACCCTCGATAGCGTGGGTGAGCGCGTCCATACCGGTGGAGGCGGTGAGGCCGGCCGGCATGGTGGCCATCATCTCGGGGTCGACCACGGCGACCTCAGGCGCGTCGTTGGTGTCGACGCACACGAACTTGCGGACCTTCTCCACGTCGGTGATGACGTAGTTGATGGTGACCTCAGCAGCGGTGCCGGCGGTGGTGGGCACGGCGATGGTGAAGACGGCGTGCTTGGTGGTGGGGGCGACGCCCTCGAGGGAGCGCACATCGGCGAACTCGGGGTTGTTGATGATGATGCCGATGGCCTTGGCGGTGTCCATAGCCGAGCCGCCGCCCACGGTCACGATGCAGTCGGCCTCAGCAGCCTTGAAGGCCTCGACACCGTCCTGCACGTTCTGGATGGTGGGGTTGGGCTTGACCTCGTCGTAGAGGCTCCAGGCAATGCCCGCCTCGTCAAGCAGGTCGGTGACCTTTTTGGTGACGCCGAACTTCACCAGGTCGGGGTCGGAGCAGACAAAGACCTTCTGGTAGCCGCGACGCTGAATCTCGCCGGGGATCTCCTTGATGGCGCCGGCGCCGTGGTACGAGATGGTGTTGAGCACGATGCGGTTGGACATAGGGCCTCCTTGGTTGAATGCTGCCGGCGCCCAGATCCGGCGCCCGCATTACTGTATACCCGCAAGATCGCACCCACGGGGGTGATTTTCTCCGAGCGGGCAGACGCTACCGGGAGAGCGGCGGCCGCCCCGCCGACAGCACAGGGGCGGGCCTAGCCGCGTGCGAGGGGACCGCGGGCATGCTCCCGGTCGATGAACATGAGGAGGAACGCGGCGAGATCGAGCAGGGAGCAGACGGCTATGGCATGCAGGCCGATCGCCTCGACGAACCAGTTGCCCATGACCGCGCCCGCCACGAAGCATACGATGACCCCGAAATACAGCACGCCGTTCTCCAGGAAGCCCCGCTTACGGGTGACTATGTAGTCGTCGACGCTCTGGAGCGCCGAGCGCAGGTTGCCGATGCACATGGTGGTGGCGATACCGTGACCGTGGATCTTCCTGAACGACTCGACCTGCATGCCGCAGGCGAATGACGTGAGGCAGTTCGCCGGGAGGTTGAGCGCCGACGGCAGGAAGCTGACGCCGAGAAGTATCACCGCCTCGGCGAGCACCGTCACCTGGCGCCAATGGATGCGGCTCGAGAATCTCTCGTGGAACAGGTCGGCGAGCATGATGCCCGCGGCGAAGCTCAGCACGGGGAAGAGGTAGCGGAGCGCCAGAAGCGGGTCGCCCTCCGAGATGTGGACACCCACCAGCAGGATGTTACCCGTCTGCGCGTTGGCGAAGACGCCGTCGCGCGCCACATAGGAGTAGACGTCCATGAACCCGCCGGCGAGCGCGAGGATCACGCCCAGCTCGATCGATTCGGAAACCTGCTTCGCTCGCTCCATGGGAGCCACCGTGCCCTTTCACGTGGACCATGACGCCGTTTGGCACCGGCTCACTATCCTAGCGCAAGCGGGCCCCGGGCGCGCAAGCGTATTCCGGGAACACGGCACCGTCATGTCGGTGGCAGCCGAGAGGCGCTAGCAGACACGCGAGCCCCCGTCGCAGCCCTCATCGCCCTCGACCTGAGAAGATCCGAAGGCGCCGGCGGGCGATATGTCGAAAGGAAAGGTTCCACAGCGGTTGAACGCCGCTATGAACATGCGGATGGCGTTGGAGGGTGTGGTCCCCACGCGCTGGGTCGCCGCCGCGAAGGCTGCCTTTTCGCAAGGCAGCACCTTCGCAACGACCGGGGTCATGTGTTCTGCCATGGCGGTTCCTCGTGCTACGGCGTTGCTGCGGTTGCGGAACGGCGTGCCTGTTGCACTACGGATGGATGGTTGCGCGCCGCTCCCTGGTGCGTTTTGGTGTATTGGTATGACTCTGTTTTACTAAGTAATACCCCAAGAGGAAGAGTACCAGAAACGCCGCCGCACCACAAGGTGCGACGGCGTTTTGAGGAGCTAACGATGTTGAGGGTGCTGAGGGTCGGCGCACATTATTCAGCGTCAAGCTCGCCCCGGCCGGCCGCATCGTGCAAAATCCCCGGCAATGAACCCGACAGTGAACCCGCGCATGAACTCGTGAAGGAAGCGCTGGTAGGGGACGCGCGCTTTCGCGCGCAATGCGCTTGTGCACCGGGGAAACCGCCCCGTAGCGCATTTGCGGGTTCATTGCCGCGCGAAATGCACGGAGTGCCCCGACAAAAGGCCCGGTCGTGAACCCGCAAATGCACCCGCCGGCGCGGAGGCCGGATAGAAGGAGTAAGTCATAAGACGGTTGGGCCGCTCCAAGCGACCCATTTTGGCCCCGTCCTAAAATGAGTCACTTGCCCACCGGCCCATTCGTGAGCGGCAGGCCCAGCCTACCGCTTGCCACCGCGGTCACCGGGGCGGCGGCCCGTGGCACCACCGTAGGGAATGCCCTGCGACTTGCCGCCGTGACCGTACCCGGCGCGGTTATCGCGGCCGCCCGCGCGGCCGGAGCGCGCCCCGCGGCTGCGGCGCTCGCTCACCTGGTCGGCGTTGCGCCAGTCGTGCGCCGCGGGCGAGAGCGAGGGGTTGCGGTTCTCCCCGCCCGAGCGCTGCGAGCGACGCGCCCTGGACGAGGACTTGCCGTCCGCAGCGTCTCCCCGCCCAAACCGCTCTCCATGCGCGGAACGTCCGCCGCGAGCAGCATCGCGCCCGCCGCCGCGCGAGGTGGAAGACGCCTTGCGGCGGGACCCAGACGCCTGGTCCTCCTTGCCAGCGCGAACACCATCCTCGGAGGCAGCCTGCGCATGACGGCGATCGTAGCGCGACCAGCCAGCGTGATCGCTCGACCCCTTCACCGGCGCCGGCTCGTACTCGGCGCGCACCGCGCGGCCAAACGCCACGGCCTCGGTCGCGTCGCTCGCGTGCACCCGCGCCTTGCCCGCATGCTTGGGCCTGGCCGGTCGCGGCGACCGCTCCCCCGCCGCAGCGCCGCGCGCGGACCCGTCGCGCGCCGCGCTGTGAGCCGCCTGGGCACCGGACCTGCGGCGGCTGCCGGCGCCATCGCCCGCACCCCGGCCGTTCCGCGCCGCAGCGCCGCCAGATGCGCGCCCGCCGCGCTTGGAGGTCGACTTCCCGCGCTTGGTCTTCTTCTTGCCCGGCTTTTGCGCCGGCACGCGCGCCGGGTCCACGACGGGCGGCTTCTCGCCCAACTCGAGACCTGTCGCGTCGAACAGCTCAGCGGTCTTGCCCATGAGCGCCTCGATGGCAAAGAACTCGTCCACGTCGTTCTCGGTCACAAAGGTCAGCGCCCAGCCCAGCTCGCCGGCACGCCCCGTGCGCCCAATGCGGTGGATGTAGTCCGTCGGCTCCTCGGGCACATCAAAGTTGACCACATAGCGCACATCGGAGATGTCGATGCCGCGCGCGAGCACGTCAGTGGCCACGAGCACATCGCACGCGCCGCGGCGGAAGTCGGCCAGGGCACGCTCGCGCTGGCCCTGGCTGCGGTTGCCGTGGATGGGAAGCGCCTTGATGCCCGCGCGGTTGAGGCGCCGGCAGCAGGCGTCGGCGCGGTGCTTGGTGCGCGTAAAGACGATCACGCGCTCAGCCCCCTCGCGCTTGAGCACCTCGGCGAGCAGGGCGTTTTTGGCCTCGAGTGAGACGGGCAGCACGTACTGGTCGACGGTCTCGGCCGTTGAGGTGGCCGGCGCGATCTCCACGCGGGCGGGGTCGCCCACCAGGTCGGTGATGGCGCCGACGGCCTTATCGTCGAGCGTGGCCGAGAAGAGGAGCGTCTGGCGCTCCTCGGGCGTCTGGCCCACAATCTTGCGGACGGCGGGCAGAAAGCCCATGTCGAGCATACGGTCGGCCTCGTCGAGCACGAGCACGCGCACCTCGCCGAGGTTCGCGGCACCCTGGTCGATAAGATCGACGAGGCGCCCCGGCGTGGCCACCAGCACGTCGCAGCCGCGCTTGAGGGCGCTCTTCTGCGGGTTGTACGACACGCCGCCCACCACCGTTACCGCGGTGTGGTGGGTGCGGCGAGAGATCTTTGCTGCCACCTCGTCGATCTGCTGGGCAAGCTCGCGGGTGGGCGTGATGATGAGCATGAGCGGGCCGCGACCCTGTGCCTCGCGACGGGCGCGGGCGCGCGCCGCCGGGCTCTTACCGCCGCTCTTGGGGGCAACGGCGACGTGCCCGAGGTTATTGAGCGCGGGCAGCAGAAAGGCGGCCGTCTTGCCGGTGCCCGTCTGGGCCGCGGCGAGCAGGTCGCGGCCGGCGAGCACCTCGGGGATGGCGCGCTCCTGAACCGGGGTGGGCGCGGTATAGCCGAGGTCGCGCACGGCGGCGAGGACAGCGGGCGAGAGGCCGAGGTCGTCAAAGCTCGGCGCGTTGCCCGCAGGGCCGACGGACAGGGGCCCGGCCGCCCCGGCAGCGGGCGCGACGGCCTCCGGCGCGGGCGAGCCCGCTTCCCCGGCGCCGTGCGGCACCGCCCCGTCCGCCTTGGACGCGGTCACGTGCAGATTCTCTTCGGTTGTAGACATATATGCGGTTCCATTCTGCGCGGTGCGGCACCCTCGGCGCCCACCGCGTCTGCAAAGCGATCTAAAGAAAAAACAGCGGCATCGTATCGGCGTGGGAACGCCGCAACGGGAGCAGTATCCGCCGGAGCTAAGTATACGTGCGCAGCGCCGCCACGCCCCGCCCCTGCACGCAATTACCACGCTGATTCGGCAATGAGAGCACACGATCCCGCTTCGCCCTTGACACCCCCAGGGGGTGGGGGTGTAGGATGGGCACAGCAACAACGAGGGACCTCGCAGAAAGGACCCCTATGGCACACGAACAGTTTGATGTGGGCGGAATGACCTGCGCCGCCTGCCAGGCACATGTCACGCGCGCCGTCGAGAAGCTCGACGGCGTCCAAAACGTTGCGGTCAACCTGCTCTCAGGCTCCATGGCCGTGGACTTTGATGACGCCACCGTCACCGACGAGCAGATCTGCGCCGCCGTGGACCGCGCAGGCTACTCGGCATGTCCCGTCGGCGGCACGCCCAGCGGAGCCGCCGGCGCGACGGGAACGTCCGCCACCCCCACCAGCGCCCCGCGGCTCGAGTCGCCCACCAAAAAGCTCGAGGCAACGGCGCGCGCCATGAAGACGCGCCTTATCACCTCGTTCGTTTTCTGGATCCCGCTCTTCTACATCGGGATGGGCCACATGGTGGGGCTTCCCGTGCCCGGCATCTTTGCCGACCCCGCGCACGCCATGACGCTCGCCCTCACCGAGCTCGTGCTCACGCTGCCCATTCTCTATGTCAACCGCGCCTACTTTGAGAACGGCTTTAAGTCGATGGTCCACGGCGCCCCCACCATGGACGCGCTCATCGCCGTGGGCGCCACGGCGAGCGTGGCGTGGTCGGTCTACGCAATGTTCGTCATGGCCGACCAGCTCGCCGCAGGCACCGCTGCGGGCGTGCACGCCGCGCACATGACGGCGATGGATAACCTCTACCTCGAGAGCGCCGGCACCATCCTCACCCTCGTCACCGTGGGCAAGTACCTCGAGACGCGCAGCAAGTCCAAAACCGGAGGCGCCCTCGAGAAGCTCATCGACCTTGCCCCCAAGCGCGCCCGCATCGTGGAGGCCGACGGCACCGAGGCCGAGGTGCCCGTAGAGTCGATCGCGCTCGGTGCGACCGTAATCGTGCGCCCGGGTGAGTCGATTCCCGTGGACGGCGTGGTGCTGGAGGGCACCTCCGCCGTGGACGAGAGCGCACTCACTGGCGAGTCGATCCCCGTGGAGAAGCGCCCCGGCGACACGGTCAACGCCGCGACCGTCAACCGCACCGGCTCCTTTACCTTCCGAGCCACGCGCGTGGGCGCCGACACCGCGCTCGCCAAGATCATCCGCCTTGTGGAGGACGCCAACGCCACCAAGGCGCCTATCGCGCGGCTGGCCGACAAGGTCGCCGGTGTCTTTGTGCCCGTGGTGCTCGGCATTGCCGTGGTGACGTTTGTGGCCTGGCTCGTTGCGGGCGGAAGCATCAACCAGGCGCTCACCTCGGCCGTTGCCGTGGTGGTTATCAGCTGCCCGTGCGCGCTCGGACTCGCCACGCCCGTCGCCATCATGGTGGGCACGGGCAAGGGAGCCGAGATGGGCGTGCTCTTTAAGAGCGCCGAGGCGCTCGAGACGCTCCACAAGGTGAGCTGCGTAGTGCTCGACAAGACGGGCACCATCACCGAGGGGCGTCCGGCCGTTACCGACGTGCTGCCCGCGCGCCGCGCCGACGGCTCGCTCGCCATGAGCGAGAAGGCGCTGCTCAAGCTTGCCGCCGCGCTGGAAAAGAAAAGCGAGCACCCGCTGGCCGAGGCCATCATGGCGCGTGCCGAAGAGCGGGGGATCGTCGCCCGCACGGTGGAGGATTTTCAGGCGATACCCGGCCGCGGTGTGACCGCACGCGAGGGGCAGAGCGTCATCGCCGCCGGCAACGCCGCGCTTATGGCAGAGCTTGGCATAGAGGTTGCCGCGGAGGACGTGGAGGCGTTTGCGCGCGAGGGCAAGACGCCGCTCTTCTTTGCCCGCAACGGCGAGCTTGCCGGGACCATCGCCGTGGCCGACGAGGTCAAGCCCACGAGCGCCGCGGCCATCCGGACGCTCGGCGAGCTGGGCGTCTCGACCGCCATGCTCACCGGCGACAACCGCCTCACCGCCGAGGCGATCGCGCGGCGCGTGGGCGTGGGCAAGGTGATCGCCGACGTTATGCCCGCCGACAAGGAGCGGCACGTGCGCGAGCTGCAGGACGCGGGCCGGACCGTGGCCATGGTGGGCGACGGCATCAACGACTCCCCCGCCCTCGCGCGCGCCGACGTGGGCCTCGCCATCGGCACCGGCGCGGATATCGCCAAGGAGGGCGCCGACGTGGTGCTCATGAGAAGCGATCTTATGGACGTCGCGCGGGCGATCGAGCTCTCGCGCGCCACCATCCGCAACATCAAGCAGGACCTCTTCTGGGCACTCTTCTACAACGCATGCGGCATCCCGCTGGCGGCGGGGGTCTTCTTCCCGCTGCTGGGCTGGCAGCTCTCGCCGATGTTCGGCGCGGCGGCCATGAGCCTCTCGAGCGTGTGCGTGGTCACCAACGCACTGCGCCTGCGGGGGTTCCGTCCCAAGGTGGCCGACCGAATCGCCGCGGTGCAGCAAGGGCGCGCCTAAGCCGCAAGGCAAGCACCTGGTCCCCGCTTCAGCCGACGCCCGGCTTATACTTGCTACCCAGCGAGCAAAATCGCTCGCCCGGATATAGACACATGGCAGGTCGTTCGGCTTTTCCAGGTGCCGCAGATCGGCGCGAACGAGGAGGGAGCGCGCCTTATGGCGGCGACCAACGAGTGAACGCCGAGGTGCGGCGCCTGAGAAAGCCGAACCCAACGAAAGGAGTACGTATGCATTACACCATCAAGACCGAGGGCCTCCACTGCGGACACTGCGACGCATCGGTGGAAACCGAGCTCATGAAGGTCGCCGGCGTGACCGACGCCGACGCCGACCACGAGACCAACACCGTTGAGGTCGAGTGCGACGGTGAGGTTGCGGCCGAGGCGCTCGAGGCGGCCGTGACCGCCGCGGGCGACGGGTTCAGCGTCGTCTCGATCGCCGCGGCCTAGCATGCAGGCCGACCGCGAGAAAACGCTCCGCCTGCTGCGCACCGCGCGCGGGCAGATCGACGGCATCATCCGCATGGTCGAAGCCGACCGCTACTGCATCGACATCTCGACGCAGCTCATGGCGACCGAGTCCATCCTCGCGCGCATCAACGCCGACGTGCTCAAAGCGCACCTCGAGCACTGCGTGACGACGGCACTGGAATCGGGCACGCCGGAGGAGAAGGCCGAGAAGCTCGCCGAGATTGAGCGGGTCATCGACAAGCTGGCAAAGTAACCGTGCTGACCGCGGCGAGCGGGTCGATGCGTTGCCCGACCTGCCGCGGTGGGCGGGGTCTCCTCCGGGCTCGGCGGTCTGCGGCCTCGCTGCGCGACTCGCCCCGAAGAAGACACCCACCCGCCGCTCCCGTAACATCATGGCACCGCACTGCGGAGCCTTCGGAAAACTCGACCCCCGATGTGCGTGTATCTTTTGGGAACGTTCAGTAGCACTCTATCGCACTAAAGCGCTCAACTGGCCTTTTGTGGGGCAGAATCCCGGAAAACAGCCAAGCTATCCGCCCTCCTGCAAAAGATACACTCACATCGGGGGTCGAGTTTTTTGAAGCTGCGTTGCAGCCCGCACGGAAGGGCTTTCTCGCACCCTGACAGAACCCCGCGAGAGCAAGGCGAACGAAGTAGGTGGGAGGCGGGAGCGCCCGCCTGAAAGGCAGCGGCGCTTTTTTCGACGCTGTTCATAATCTGGAGTTATCAACGATTTGGAACGCGTGCCGTCCGTTTGCGCGACAGCAATCCTGGGGTCGCCGCAACCAAATGGGTCAGATGGAACACGTCCCCAAATGACCCATTAGAGCAGTGCCGCCGCCGTGCGCTCGAGAACGACGGGCGCCACGTGCTCGACCTTGCCGAGCGGCTGCCCAAAGACAAAGGAGCCCGCCTCCGCAAACGCGTCCACGTCGCCCGAGGTCGTGGCAAAGCGGTGACGCGGCACGGTGCCCATCGGAGCGAGCTCTTCGCGGCGGGCAAGCATCTCCGCGAGCTCACGCGTGATCTCCTCGGCCGACGACACCACGCGCACCCCCGGGCCCAGCGCAGCCCGGATGGGCCCCACCAGCAGGGGAAAATGCGTGCACCCGAGCACCACGGTATCGATGCCGTGCCCGGTGAGCGGCGCCACGCGCTCGGCAACCTGAGCGCGCACCTCGGGCGTGTCGAACACGTCCACACCGCCGAGCCAACGCGCGCCATCGCGCACCCCGGCTGCGAGCTCGCGCTCGACCGTCTCCACAAACTCCGGCGCCGCGCAGCCAAACACGTCCACGCCCGCGTCAAAGTCCTGGATGGCCCGCGCGTACGCACCCGACCGTATGGTGAGCTCGGTGGCGAGCACGCCCACCTTACGCGAGCGCGTGCTGTGGATGGCCGCCCGTGCGCCCGGCACGATCACGCCGATAACCGGCACGCTGAACGTCTGCTGCGCTAGATGGAGCGCCGCCGCGGTGGCGGTGTTGCAGGCGATCACCATCACCTTGACGTTCTGCCGCGTGAGCCAGCTCCCCACCTGCAACACAAACGAGCGCACCTCGGCCTCGGAACGCGTGCCGTAGGGACAGCGCTCGGTGTCGCCGATGTAGCAGATTGACTCGCCGGGCAGGCCGTGGGCGATGGCGCGCGCCACGGTAAGGCCGCCGAGCCCCGAGTCAAAGACGCCGATCGGGCGCGCATCGCCCGGCGTAGGCACCACCGCCTCGGCGCCCGCGCGCCCCACCGCACGCAGCCCCGACGCGCCCTCGCAATCCCCCGCCATGGTCTACGCCTCCAGCTCGCCCGTCACCGCGGCAAGCACGGTGCGCATCGCCGCAACCCAGCCGTCGATCGTGCGTCCGTGCGTCAGCAGCGCGGAGTCGTGCGCGGCGAGGAACGTCTCGGCCGCAGGGTCCTTGAGCCCGTTCTCGACGAGGACAAACTGAGCCGTGGCGTCTGCCATCAGAAAGTCCGACGAGGCGTCGCCGATCGAGAGCGTCTCCGCCGGGTCGATGCCGCGGCGCTCACAGAACCGCTCGATCGCGCGCCCCTTGCCAAGGCCGCGCGGCTGGATGTTGAAGGCGCGGCCGCGCACGCCCTCGGGCAGGTTGAGCGTTGTGGGGGCAGAGATGTAGTTGAGGTAGCCGTTGGAGACCCAATCGAGCGGCAGGCCCGAGGCGTCGAGGATCCCCTGCGCCACGGCATCGTCCACCTCGCCGCGAATCCCCACAGTTACCTCGCGGTACTTGTAGCCGTTCGCCATGTCGTTGTGATACTCGAGCATGCCCGGCCAGCGCGTCACGAACTCGTCGCACACGCCCGCCGCCTCGATCACCTCGTGCGGGGTCTTGCCGTCCGCCGGGTCAAAGGGCATGTCGGCGGTGAAGTACTCCCAGTCGTTATGCTCGCGGTCGAGCATGATGAGCCCGCCCATCTCGCCGATGTAGCTGTTGAGGCCGAGCACACGGGTGTCCTCGTGGAGCATCGAGCGGTTGCGCCCCGAGCACGGGATGACCTCGATGCCGGCGCGCACAAGCTCCACGAGCGTTGCGGCAAAGTCAACGCTGGGCTCGCCGGCGGCGTTTTTGAGCACGCACGAGCCGGGCCCCATCATGGTACCGTCGAGGTCAGTGAACACGTAGCGCACGCGTGCGTAGCGCTCCTTGAGCTCCGTCGCGGACAGGTCGGTGAGAAATGCGTTTGCCATGGCTCCTCCCGGGCAGGGTCGTCGGCGCGGCGCGGCCCAGGTGCCAAGGCGGGCCGCGAGCGGCGGGCGCGGGCTCCCCCGGCACCGCCAACGCCCCCTATCATACCGGTCGCGGCGCGGCGGGGCACGCTCGGCGCTCCGCCGCCATCGCAAAAGCGCGAGCGTGGCGCACGGGGTATAACCGCAGTGAACGCCGCCGGGCGGCGCGTTCGCAACGAAACGCCCCATGCGCCCATGCACAGCGGGTCCGAGACAGCAGGCGGGCCGCCCGGCACCGTGTCCAGGTTCGGACGATGGGAGGTACAGAGATGCTGTTCAAAAAGGTACTGGTTCCCTACGACGAGTCGGACCACGCCAAGAGCGCGCTCCACATCGCCTTCGGCATGGTGGGCGACGACCCCGAGGCCGAGGTCCACGTGGTGACCGCCGTCTCGGTGGGGGCGCTCCCCGATCCGCTCTTTGGCGGCACCTCGCTCGAGAGCCCGTTTGCCGTGACGAGCCAGATGGACTACGACGCCATTCTCGGATCGCTGCTGCAGCACACGCGCGACGACATGGCGGGCGTGATCGAGGGCGCGCGCGACGGCGCGGTGTGCAAGGTGGAGACCAACGCCATCGTGGCGGCATCGCCCGTGGAAGGCATCGCCGAGTACGTGGAGAGCCACGACATCGACCTTGTGGTGATGGGCCGGCGCGGCCTCGGGCGGCTCTCGGGCATGATCGGCAGCGTGAGCTACGGCGTGCTGCGCTCGGTAAGCGTGCCGGTGATGACGGTCAAGTAGCACCAACGGGGCGAACGAGACAGCAGGGCGAGAGCGCGTCGCACCGCCTTGCCCCTTCTCATAAAATGAACCGGTCGATTGCATAGTCCAATCGACCGGTTCTTTCTATTAGATGGAATTGGACACGACGGAAGCAGCGGGCAGCCACACGGAGAGGCAGAGCCCGCCGGTGCCGCGCTAGAACGTTACGTTGCCGAACTCGGAGAGCTCGAGCTCGGGGTTGTGCTCGCGCGCCCAATCGACGTTCCAGGGGCTCGTAAAGAGCAGAAGCTTGCCGCCGCGCATGTCCTCGACGCGCAGCGTGTCGCGCGTGAGGTCGAGCTTGGCCACGTCGACCGTGCCCGGCTCGTTGGCGATCCAGCGGATGTCGGTGTAGCCGAGCGGCTGGCGGCGCACCTCAACGCGGTACTCGCTCTTAAGGCGCTGCTCGAGCACGTCAAACTGCAGCTCGCCGACCACACCCACGATGACGCTCTCCATACCGGCGCCGAGCTCGCGGAAGATCTGGATGGCGCCCTCCTGCGCAAGCTCTTCCATACCCTTGACGAACTGTTTGCGCTTGAGGGTGTCCACCTGGCTCACGCGGGCAAAATGCTCCGGCGCAAAGGTGGGGATGCCCGCATAGCGCACGGTGCGCTTGCCGGCGCAGAGCGTGTCGCCGATGGAGAAGATGCCCGGGTCAAAAAGTCCCACGATGTCGCCCGCATAGGCCTCGTCCACAATCGCGCGGTCGTCTGCCATCATGGCCGTGCCCGTGGCGAGCTTGATCTTGCGGCCGCCCTGCACGTGCGTCGCCTCCATGCCGCGCTCGAACTTGCCCGAGCAGATGCGCACGAAGGCGATGCGGTCGCGGTGGTTCTTGTCCATGTTGGCCTGAATCTTAAAGACAAAGCCCGAGAACGGCGCCTCCACAGGGTCGACCGGCTCACCCGTCGCCGCATCGGTGTGCGGGCCGGGCGCCGGGGCAAGGCGCAGGAAGTCCTTGAGGAAGGGCTCCACGCCGAAGTTGGTGAGCGCCGAGCCAAAGAACACGGGAGAGAGCTTGCCGGTGCGGACGGCCTCGAGGTCAAACTCGTCGCCCGCGCCGTCGAGGAGCTCCACGTCGTCCATAAGGTTTTTGTGGTTCTCCTCACCGATGAGCGCGTCGAGCGCTGGGTCGCCGAGCTCGGCCTCGATCTCGCCCACCTTCTTGGTGGCGTTGGCGTGGCCGTCGCCCTCAAAGGCCAGCACGTGGCGGCTCGCACGGTCAAACACGCCGCGGAAGTTCTGGCCGCAACCGATGGGCCAGTTCATGGCGTAGGTGCCGATGCCGAGCACGTTCTCGATCTCTTCCACGAGGTCAAAGGGGTCGCGCGTCTCGCGGTCGAGCTTGTTGATAAAGGTAAAGATGGGGATGCCGCGCAGCGCGCAGACCTTGAAGAGCTTGACGGTCTGCGCCTCGACGCCCTTGGCGCCGTCGATGACCATGACGGCGGCGTCGGCCGCCATGAGGGTGCGGTAGGTGTCCTCCGAGAAGTCCTGGTGGCCGGGGGTATCGAGGATGTTGACGCAGCAGCCCTGGTAGGTGAACTGCAACACCGAGCTCGTGACGGAGATACCGCGCTGCTTCTCGATGTCCATCCAGTCGGAAACCGCGTGCTTGGCGCTCGACTTGCCCTTGACCGAACCGGCGGCCTGGATGGTGCCGGTGTAGAGCAGAAGCTTCTCGGTGAGCGTGGTCTTGCCCGCATCGGGGTGCGAGATGATGGCGAACGTTCGGCGCGAGGCGATCTCGTCGGCGATGCTTGGCATGGTCTCCCCTCCCGCCGCGCGGCGGCGCGGCATGCACGGTGTTGCGATAACCCGACGTATTGTAGCGAATCGCGCGCGGAGGAACCGTGGAGAGGGGCTGGGGGCGGTGGATGACGGGTTCTTTCTGCTGAGGCGCGGGCGCGGCCGAGTCTTTCTGCCGGGGCGTAGTCGCGTCTGATTCCTTCTACCGACGCATGTACGTGACCGATTCCTTCTACCAGCGTGCGGCCGATCCCGTTCGCCACGACGCGTCCAATTCCTTCTACTAGAAAGATTCGGTCATAATCTGGGACTTTTTTGACGGATTCGTTCTAGTAGAAGGAACTGGACAGGCGGAAACAGAAGGAATCGGACACAGCCGGCCGCAGTAACGCGCGGCACGTGGCAACGACCCCGTCAACTGCGCCAGCGGTTAAGACAGGCAAAGAACTCTTGGCGGCGCGGGAGCGCGAGGCCGCAGGCAACGGCTCGGCCACCCGCGAGCGCCTCCCAGCCGTCGCGGTCGAGCTCGTCAAAAAGTCCGTCGACCATCTCCGCGAGCGAGCGGCTTCCATCCAGCAGACGGCGCTCCAGCACGAGCCTCGCAAGCTGGGCGAGAACCGCCGTCTGCTCGACATCGACCAACTGCTCCACCAGACGCAAGTCCGCCGAACCATTGCCGACCGAAAACCCGTCCCTACCCCGGACACGCACCATGAGGCGGTCTCTGCCCGCGTTCCCGCCGGAGCGGGTGCCCGCGCGCGAACCGTCGCGCCCTCCGCCGCGCGAACCACTGCCACCCGTGGCCCCTGTCCGCAGCACGAGCCTTCGACTAGGGCGCTCGCCCAGTGCATCGACCGGCACCGTGTCGGCACGAGTCTCCGATTGTGCCGCGCCGCGCTCGTCCGGCACCGTACGGATGCCCCGCTCGCGGCAGACCTCGCGCACCCGCTCGGTCACGTCGCTCGACTCGTAGCGGTCCATCTGCAAAACCGTATTGGCCACCGAGAAGAACGCGCCCGAGCTCCCCACCACGAGCACCGTCGAGACACCGTGGCGCTCCCAGAGCCCGCGCACGCGCGCCACGAAGGGCGTGATGGGCTCATGCTCCGCCGCAACGACCGCCTCCATCAGCTCGTCGCGCACCATGAAGTTTGTGGCGGAGGTGTCCTCGTCGATGAGCAGCACCCGCGCGCCGGCCTCCAGCGCCTCCACGGTGCCCGCCGCCTGCGAGGTACTGCCGCTCGCGTCCTCCGTGGAAAACGAGCGGGTGTCTCGGCCGTCGGGCAGATTGGAGATGAAGGGTGCTATGTCAACGTCGTGCACCGCGCGACCGTCCTCGGCGCGGAGCTTGACGGCGGTCGCATCGGTGATGACGAGCTCGCGCCCGTCGCACGCCGCATGGTTATAGATGCCCTCCTGCAGGGCCTTGAGCAGGGTCGACTTGCCGTGGTAGCCACCGCCCACGATGAGCGTGACGCCGCGCGGGATGCCCATGCCCGCCGTGGGGCCGCGATGCGGCAGATCGAGCGTGACGCGCAGGCTCGCCGGCGAGCGAAAAGGCGTGGCGCCCACAAGGGGACGCGCCGAGACGCCGCTCGCACGCGGCAGCACCGCGCCGTCGGCAACAAAGGCCACAAGGCCGCGGCGGTCGAGCTCGGCGCGCACCGCTGCCTGGTCGTCCGTGAGGTCGGCCGCGGCGCGGGCCGCATGCAGGAGGTCGCCCTCCCAAGCCGCCGCGGAGTCCTCGGACCCCGCGCCACGCCCAGCGCGCATCCCTCGGGCCGCCTCCGCACGCACGGCGGCACCCGCACCCGTAGCCCGCGACCCGCGCACCATAAGCGCTCGCTCCACGCAGCGCGGCACGAGCTCAAGGAGCATCCGCGCGAGCGAGCGAGCGTCGGTGGTGCGCCCGTGCGCCGGGAACCCCGCCACGAAGCGCAACACCGCGCCGTCCTCGTAGAGGTCGCAGGCAGAGCGCGCGAGCACCTCGGGGCCGGGCGAGCTCGTGGCGATAAGCCCGCTTTTGCCCGAGCCGCCCACCACGCGGCTCACCCGCGCTGCCTCGCGCGCAAACCGCCGCACGAGCAGATCCTCCACGGCGATGCGCCGGTGCGGCACGTCCATAAGCTCGAGCGGCAAGCCGAGCACCTCCATCGGCACAAACACCGAGAGCTCTGAGGGCGCTGCAAACGGATCGCCCTGCACGTGATCAATCGACAACTCAAAGTCGCCGAAGTCGTACACGCCCCGGAGCTCCTTGTATGCCGGGTAGTTCCGTCGGTCGATCGCCGCCAATCGACGCCTCAGATCGTCACTCGTCTGCATGCGCCCTCCTTGTCCGCCTGCCCGCCGCCGCGCGGGCCCTCGCCCGCCGCGGCGCCTCTCCATGGTATGCGCTGCGGGCTGTACGGTGCGGGAGCGGGACAGAATCGGGTACAACTTCCTCAGCCACCGAGAGAAAGGACCGCTATGGACGACGTGCTCGAGTTCCTCAAAGCCGCCAAGACCTACTACCTCGCCACGGTGGATGAGGAGGGCAATCCGCGGGTCAGGCCCTTTGGCACCATCGCCAAATTTGAGAGCAGGCTCTACATCCAAACCGGCAAGAAGAAGGCCGCCTCGCGCCAGATGCACGCGCATCCGCGCATCGAGATCTGCGCCGTAGGCAAGGGCGGCACGTGGCTGCGCCTTGCCGCCGACGCCGTGGAGGACGACCGCGTTGAGGCACGACAGGCTGTGCTTAACGAGTACCCCGGCCTGCACCGCATGTATGCCGCCGACGACGGCAACTGCGAAGTCTTCGCCCTGGAAAACGCCACGGCGACCTTCTGCTCCTTTACCGCCGAGCCCCGGACCGTCACGTTCTAGCGGATTGCGCGCGCAGGCGCCCTTCCCCACCCCGAGCGACGGACACCCACGTGCCCGCCGCTTTTGCTCTAGGTGCGATCGGATCTTCGCTACAGCAAGGGAGACAGGCTTTCATGGATGTGATGACCAGCGCATATGCTTCGCCGCTGGGCACTATTACGCTTGCCGCAGACGAGCGGGGGCTTGCCGGCTTGTGGTTTGACGGGCAGCAGCATTTTGGGGAGCTCGGCTCTGCGCAGCGGCGTCTTGATACCGCCACCAACGTCGACACGCAAGACCCCGCCGCGCAGCACACAATTGACGCAACGCGCGCATGGCTTGACGCCTACTTTGCAGACGAGAACCCCGGGAGCCTACCGCCACTTCATCTGCAAGGCACGCCATACCAACAGCGCATATGGCACCTTCTGCTGGACATCGAGCCCGGCACCACGACGACCTACGGTGCGCTCGCGCAGGCATACGAGGAACGTTTCGGAACGCGCACTTCTCCGCGCGCCGTCGGATCGGCGGTCGGACGCAATCCCGTCTCCCTCATCGTGCCCTGCCACCGCGTGCTGGGGGCGGACGGCAGCCTCACCGGCTACGCCGGCGGTGTTGAACGCAAGCGGGCGCTGCTCGCGTTGGAACGCGCATCAGTCTGACGCCGCAGGGCGGAGCCTACTCAACCATCCTTCTCGCTTTTGTCCACCAAATCGAAGCATCGCTCGCTACCCAAAGCCCCGCCGAGAAGCGCAAGCCCGAATGTGGTCGCCATGACTCAAAACAACCCCGTCCCAATATGAGTCATCCTCGTGCAGCGCTACACTGACAAGCGAGCCGCTACTCGGGAGGGAGCCCCTATGGCCCAGAAGAATCTTCTTGCCGCCCGCCTTGTTGTTGATGACGACTTTGAGGTGGGCCCTGTTAACGACCGGCTGTTTGGCTCGTTTGTCGAGCACCTCGGCCGCTGCGTCTACACCGGCATCTACGAGCCCGGGCACCCCACCGCCGATAGCCACGGCTTTCGCGGGGACGTTATCGAGCTCGTCAAGGAGCTCGGCGTCACCACCGTCCGCTACCCCGGCGGCAACTTTGTGTCCGGGTACCGCTGGGAGGACGGCGTCGGCCCCAAAGAGCAGCGCCCGCGCCGCCTCGACCTTGCCTGGCACTCCACCGAGACCAACGAGTTTGGCCTGCACGAGATGGCCAAGTGGCTCGAGGTCACCGGTGGCAACGAGCTGATGGAGGCCGTCAACCTGGGCACGAGGGGCCTGCAAGAAGCCCTCGACCTGCTGGAATACGCCAACGTGCCGGACGGCACCGCCCTCTCCGAGCAGCGTCGCGCCAACGGCGCGGACAAACCCTTCAACATCCGCATGTGGTGCCTCGGCAACGAGATGGACGGCCCGTGGCAGCTCGGCCACAAATCCGCCGAAGACTACGGCACGCTCGCCGCGTCCGTAGCCGCCGGCATGCGCCAGATTGACCCGGACTTGGAGCTCGTGGTGTGCGGCTCCTCCAATCACGGCATGCCGACCTTTGGCGCCTGGGAGCAGACCGTGCTGGAGAAGACCTACGAGAACGTAGACTTTATCTCCTGCCATGCCTACTACCAGCCGTATCTAAACGAGGACGGTACGCGCGACATGGCGAGTTTCCTCGCCTCCAGCGTGGACATGGACGGCTTTATCAAAGACGTCGCCGCCACGATTGACGCCACCAAAGCCCGCCTCAAGAGCACGCACGACGTGCATATCTCGTTTGATGAGTGGAATGTCTGGTATCAGGGCGAGGAGCCGAGCAAGGTGCCCGAAGGCATCGGCAACTGGCCGGTGGCGCCGCGCCTGCTCGAGGACGTCTACAGCGCCGCCGATGCCGTGGTGGTCGGCGACCTCCTGATCGCCCTGCTCAAGAACGCCGACCGCGTGCACGCCGCCAGTCTAGCGCAGCTTGTTAACGTCATCGCCCCGATCATGACGGAGCCGAGTGGTCCGGCTTGGCGCCAGACCACGTTTTTCCCGTTCTCGGCGACCGCGCGCCTGGCCAAGGGCGGCACCGTGCTGAAGCCCAAACTCGCCGCGGACCGCGTGGACACGCCGCGCTATGGAGCGGTCGACGGCGTTAACGCCGTGGCCGTGCGCTGCGCCAACGGCTCGCTCGCCATTTTTGCCGCAAACCGTTCGCTCGAGGTGAGCGCCGCGTTTGAGATCAAGCTGCCGGAGGGCACAGAGCCTGCGTTTGTTGAGGCGCAGACGCTGCACAACGATGACCCGCTTGCCGCAAACACGCTCGACGACCAGAACCGCGTGAGGCTGCAGCCCAACGAGTCGGCCGGCTACGATGCCGCCGCCGGCGTGGTGCGCGTGCTGCTGCCCGCGGTGAGCTGGACCGTGCTGCACATCAGTTAAGGTCGGCTGGCTGCACCCCACCCGGTACTGAACTGCGTCCCAAAACTTGGACGCGATAAATGATAGCCGCTAGACGGCCGCCCGAAGGGCCTGCTCCCGGAACTCCGCCGGGGTCAGGCCCTTCAGCTTGACTGAATCTACCCCGATTCCGTTTACACCCCTGCGCTGCCCTCGGGGCGGCGCCCTCCGTGCGCCCCGCCTCGAACTCCTCGGGGCTGAGGCTCCCCAGCGCGGAGCGTATCCGCACCCTGCTGCAGGAGCGCCCGATGCACACGAAGATCTCCGGCGCCGCCTGCTCGCGCGTCTCGAACGTGCGGGCGCGCACGCGCTCGGCCCTGACGGGCCCCGTGGGCGACCCCGTCGCGGCGTTGTCCCACGGCGACGATACGGGGCCCGTGGAGGGCCCGATGCCCGCGGCGCGCATCGTCTTCCCGAGCGGGGGCGACGCGTGCTGGGGGCCGCGGTCCGGATGGCGGATGCGGCCCCTCGGCGGGCGCCGCCCCGCGATCGCCGTCCCGAGCGCGTCGTCGGCGAGCCCGGCGGCCGTGCGCGGCGCCATGAACCGGCCGACGATCCCGCGCGACCGTATGTCCATGACGGCCGCCGGGCAGATCCGGCCCCGATGGGTCCTCGCATAGGCGATGTCGGCGAGCCGCGCGCGGTTCGGGCCGTCCGCGCGGAATTCCCGGCGCACCGGGTCGGGCGCGGTGTCGGCCTGCGGGGCGGCCGGTTCGGCCGCGCCCCCCCGGGCGCCTGGCGCCGCCCCCGGTGGTGCCGGACAGGCCCTCCTCGCGCATGATGCGCGCCGCGCGCCTGCGCGACGTGCGCTCGCCGGAGCGCCCGAGCTCGGCGAGGACCTTGGGGGCGCCGTAGACGCCGCGGCCGGCGGCGTATATCCCGGAGATCGCCGCGGCCGGCTCGGCGTCGCGCAGGTCGCGCGCGCTCGGCGGCCGCCTTCTCCATGCGCGGTGGCCCCGCCTGGTGACATGGAGGGCCGCGCACATCCCGGATATGTTCCAGGCGCCCTCGTCGAGCGGGATGGAAGCGGACTTCGCCCCCTCCGCCCGCGAGCCTACGGCTGCCTGCCGGCGAAGAGGGCGCCCGCTTTTAAAAGTACCTCGCTCCCCCTCCTCAGCCGCTCGTTCCCGCGCCTCGGCCCGCGGAGGTCCCCCGCCGTCTGGAAGGGGCTGTCCCCTGCCGGCGCCTGCGCGGCGTCGGCCCTCCCGACCCGGTCCGACGGGCTCCCCGGGTCGACGCCGGGCTCGCGGGCGGTCTCCGCGCAGGCACCGCCCCGCCCCCTGTGCAGCCTCGCCGCCTGCTGCCTGAACCCTGCCGAGTACTCGGGCGACGGATGTCCCGCCCCATGCCCCCCTTCCCCGTTTGCGGCATCATGCCCAAACGGAACTCGATGTGTCAACGGGAATGGGGCAGATTCAGAGAACCCGCTCACAGCCGCCCCCGGGCGCGTCCGTACGCGGTGGCGCGCCGCTGCTGCTCGCGGCCCAACCGGTCGGTCTCGGAGGTGCCGAGCCGGCCATCGTCCCGCGCATCGCGCCGAGCCGGCCCCTTTATATGATTGTCGCGACCGCGGTTACCGCGCCCGCGTCCATGCCCGTTACCCAACATGCCTCAACACCGTGCAGATCAAGGTGAAACCCCACAGCCACCGCCCGGACCCGTCGCGCCCGCGCGGACCGGAGCCGTCGGAGTCCGCCGAGGCGATCCTCACCCCGTCGACGTCGATCGGCCACGCCGCCCCGCGCAGTGCCCGCTCTGCAGCCAGGCAAACGGCCTCCGCGGCACCGGCCTCCTCGCGGTACACCAGCACGCCGACGTCCACGCGCCCGCGCTCGCCGCCGTCAGCCAGGCGCGCCTCCCGCGCGAAGGCCCCTTGGGTCACCACGATCGGCTCGGCGCAAAACCCCGCCGAGGGCGGGGCGCAGAACACGCCCGCGAAGCCCAGCGCACAGAGCATCGACGCCACCGCGCCCGCCGCATCGCTGCAAGGAGCCATCAGCCCACCTCCAGTTCCCAGTGGTGCACGTGCCCGCGCACCACGCAGCAGCGCCGGCACCTGAGCACGTGCGCGCTCGGCCCCGCGCCCACCAGCACGCGCGACCCCGCGGGCACCTCGAAGGCGCCCCCCGAGCTCGCCGCGTCGACGAAGATCCGCCCCGCGCCGCCGTCCGCGCTGCGGTGGGCGTCGTCCACGGCAGATTCCGTACGCTCGAAGCGCACGTGCCTCACCAGCGCGGACGGCCCGTACGTCCCGTCGCCCGCAGCCGGCCACACCAGCATGTCGTCGGGCAGCAGCCGCCTCGGAATCGTCCTCAGAAAGCGCACCTACCTCACCCCCGCGAAGGCGAGCTCCGTGCCGGCGAGCTCCGCCAGCGCAGCAGCCCGCGCCACCTCGGCGCCCGTCGTGCCGTCGTCGCGGCAGTTCGTCACGGAGAACTCCCCCGACGGAGAAGCCGCCCACGCGCCCCTCGCCGTACTCGGCGAATGCCTCGGCGGCCGCGCACGCCGCGCGCCGCCAGGCGTCGGCGACATCGGCGTCCCACTCGGGCCGCACCTCCCGCGCGCCCGTGAGCGCGCCGACGCACCGCAGCGCCGCCGGCATCGCCTCGGAGAGCGCGGCCGGGAAGAGCTCCCCGCCGTACCCGTCCCGGTAGAACCCATAGGAGACGGCAGCCATCGCGCGCCCCTTACGCCGCCGGCGCCGCGCTCACGCGCACGCCGTCCAGCTTGTTGTCCAGCAGCTCCACGATGCCGTACTTCCGGCACTTCATCATGTAGGAGTCCAGCGTCTCCAGCTCGTCGGGGCTGAACGCACGGCTCGCCACGTGCTTGTCGAACTTGATGACCGCCGAGCGCTCAACCACCATCCAGTTGATGTCCTTCGCGGCCGCGCCCTTCGAGTAGCCGAACCGGTCGCCCTCGCCGCTGTTCAGGGTGATCTCCGTGTAGAATCGGCTCTGCGGCACCTCGACAATGCGGCTGAAGCGCGTGAGCACGCGGTTCGAGCGGTTGGGGTTCGCGAGGGAGAAGTCGTCCAAGATGCCCTTCAGCGTGGGCGTGATGAACAGGATGCGCGAGCCCGTCGTGACCTCCGACTCGTCCATCTCGTTCGTCACGGTGCGCAGGGACGCCAGGATGTCCTCCGCCTCGGCGGCGGAGAGGTCCTCGTCCGTAACGGTCACGCCGGCGTGGCCGGCGATCTCCGAGAACGTGAACGCGTCGGCCTCCGGCGCCACCTGCGTGCGCTGCAGCTCGCTGCCCGCCTCCACGAAGCAGTCGAGCACGCCCGCCTCCTCCACGTCTATGACGTCGGCCAGAAGGCGGATACCTCGGTTGTCTAGCACGCGTAAATAGTACCGCTGTTCCGCCTACCGAGTACCGGCGTTCCGCGCACGCGGTACCGGCCCCAACCGAATAGCCTTTCCTCAGGAGGGGGCGCCGCCCGGGTGCCCC